>NZ_SLUI01000001.1 GCF_004339805.1 Anaerospora hongkongensis
GAGGATGGCTGACAGCTTTTGGGACGGTTGTAAAAAACCTAATAACCAAACGCCAGACCAATTACCCCCTTACTGTAAAAGAATAAGTGTAATTGATCAACCATTTTCATGGTTAAATAATTACACTTAAATAGTACCAAGTAACCAAAAAGTCTAGGCCAAAAGCCTACGAAAGCTGAAAATCCGGGTGGCATTTCTAAAATTCGTAAACTCGCTGCGCTCAAACAGTACGAATTTCAAAACGGAATGCCACCCGGATTTTCTCCTGCGGAACGCTTTTTCCGGCAAAGGCCAGGAGGGGTACGGGAGTAACAGAAAGTTACTAGTGAGTATAGCCATTGCGCTAATTATTTTGAGCGACAACCCCAATCAATCCTTAACAACCTGCAAACTCCTGTTTTTTAAACCCTGACCGTCCATCGGTCCGGGGTTTGTGCGGATAAAACCTCGCTAGATCAAAGCCACACCGCAGGGCAAACTCATAATAGGGTTCATTTTCTTTGAGTCCCAGCGTCTCGTATACCTCCCGCTGCCGTTCATGAAAGCGGAGATCGCATTTGGCTAAAGACCAGCCGGTCTGGTGGTCTCCTTGATAATAGCGAACGTACTCTTGACCAATGCCGCCAAGCATGCGATTGATTTTCGGAATCCCTCGCCAGGCATCAATATTCTTGAGATCATCGTCCGGCAGGCGCAGGCAGACTTCACCGCGGCAAAAATACCAGCGGGCGCCGCCTGACCAAATTTGAAACAAGCTCTCGGGAAATTCCACCTCCGCCGGATTTACCGGTACATGGCCAATGATAGGATAATTCCCGTTTATTATGTTGTAGGATGACACATTGATGCCAGGGAACAGGATTTCCGAACGTTCCGGTGTAGGCTCAGCAAATACTTTACTGTACACCTCGAGGAGCACGCCTATAAGGTCCCGCACAAATCTGGTCCCCGGCCTGAGCTTCTCTGAAGGTGCTTGCTCAAATTCAGCTTCCACTTTTTTTACTTCTGCCTCTTGAATTTGCTCTTTAGGATACATCATAACCCTGGCTGTGACAAACTCAGTGTCAGATAAGGGCACAGCCACCAAATCGCCAGCTTTAAACTTGATGTCTTTCATACACTCACCCTTTCAGTTACCCTCTACTCATTTGGGGTCGATGGCCCAGCATGGGGCCATGTCTTTAGCAATGTTCTGAATGAACTCATATGCGTCCTCATCATCTTCAAAAGTTTGGCCGCCATAATCCTGGACAAGCCGCTCCCAATGGTAGGCCTGAATTCCCTGGCCCAACACCTGCTGAAAGGCTTGCGCAATCTCTCTGGTTTCTTCTAGGCTGTTTTCGCCATGCCGGGCCGCCGCGACTGCTCTCGCATTATCCGCCGGTTCTTTATAATAATAGGAGAGCAAAAACTGTTTAACCTTGTCGATGGGCTGGGAAATGTCTCCTGCCAAACAAGCCAAAATATCTTGGCGGTTTTTATAGGTGTTTAGTGTCTCCAATGCTTCGCTCAGCTTGTTCTGAACCACAAAGCGGTCACGGTTTTCAAATTGGTATATTTTATCACTAAAATCATTAACAACTACATTAATCCGGTATCGACCCTCAGGGCTGTTGCTTGGAACCCACCCTAGATCAACGATGCAAGGGCAGCCATCTACAAGCGGGCCTGTTGATTGCAAGTGCAGCATATCTTCGGAAAAGCAATGCTTTTCAATATAGTATGGGTCGCATGTGAGGTCATAAAAAGCGTTGGACCACATCCGCCACCCTGTGGGAACGGCTAGCGGCATCAGCAGATACTTAGGCGTGTGAGGTTCCTGTTCCAAAGCTTCCCTGGCCTCCTCGTTAGTGGAACAGGGAAAAACCAATTGATATAACCATGAATTAAGCTTTTCCTGTACCTCCAGCCGGTCCTGGCTGACAAACTCCATAAGATTAGAATAGTAACCCTCTTTCCTGGCTGCCTGGATACGGTACTGCCCAACTGTCTCGCCTGGCAGCGTCGTCCAGTCGACAGTAATCTGATGAAGGGCGCACTTGGCATAAAAGAGAGCAAAAGAATATTCCACCCCTTCATCAAAGTATTCCGGCTTAACCAGCAATTTGCCTGAAGGCAAATCATAGAAACGGTTCAATAGCACCTCCCAGTCGCTGGGAATAGCAAGATTCATGATAGATACGTGCATAACAGACCCTCCTAAGCTTGCAAATCGCGATTACCTCACTGTGTTATTCTAGCAATGCGGCCAAATAAAACCGTCGATATTTTTCTTCCTCAAATACGACGGGGATCTGTTCCCGGTAAAGCGCAATTGCCAAGATGGCGTTGCAGTCTGGCTCAAAACACGGAAATTGTTCCTGATCATATACAGGTACTTCATTGACCTCATAGTCATGGAGCCAATAGTCAGCCAGCGCCATACAAGCTGCCTTAACCTTGGTGCCGTTTTTTTGTGTAATGGCTTGATACAATTGAAGCCAATGCTCATCATCATAGGCGGGATTTTCCTCTGGCAAAACCACAGGGTATCCTGTCATTAATCCATATAGTATTCGAGAAGAAACACCTTCAAAGTCGGATTTTTCGGGCCAGTCCTGATAGCGTTCTAAGGAAAAATCCCGTGCCAAGGCGAAAAACGTAACAGCCTCTTCCGAATCAATGGGATAGTTTTCCCCAATCAGCTTTTGGGAAAGGATGCTCGCAAGACAATTAAACCACATACGGCACCGCTCCGCCGTAGCTCCTGCCGCGCACTCCAATGAACTAAGGCGAAAAATAGCTTGTCGAAGATATTTTATCTTTAAAACAAAAGCGTTGTCACGCTGCCACGCGGCAGCTTCCAGGCGATCAATACCGCTCAGACTGGCCAGCCAATCCGGGGCTAGGCGCGCATAATCAGCGGTTCCGCCCGCAATCCGTTCTACTCCAAATACCGGCGGAACTTGAATAAGCTGAAGTATTTGCTCTTTGATGTGGGTAATGTTGTCCATATAATCCTCCCGACCAATTTAACTTTCGCAATAACAAGTTAGATAGTTCCTCGCTCAACTGTTCCCGGTAAACTTCCGCAAAACCGCACCTTCCGGTATTCGGTGAAAGGCAGCAATCATGTCTTGTTGGCTGATTCCCAGCTCATCAGCCAGATACGCATCCACATGAAAAACCGGCGACGTGGGGTCAACCGAATAGTTGCTTTGCGTCACTCCGGCCTCATCAGTGAAAAAATGATGCACCTCATTCCCGCCCTCAAAGCTGTGCCGCTCGTCGAAACCATGTTCAGTGTACTTGCCTGTTATGATATCGCCAAACATGTCATTATACAGATGGGCAAAGAACCGATACGAAGCATGGCTGGCCTTCATGGCTTTATCGACCAGATAGGGAAACCCGTCTTCCTGGAAAAACTCGCGTTGCCGGCTATAGCACGCTGACCGGCGATACCCGCCTACCAGGTAGAAAATAGCTGAAACATTGGCAGTGACGGCCACCTTGACATAGCTCTCCTGTAGATGCGGATGAGGGGTTGGAAATTTGGCTTCTGTTTCCTGAATAGCCTGTCCTACAGCCTGTTCGTCGAATTGCCCGTTTTTATATACTATAGCAGTAAACATGTAACTCATCGCTATACCTCCGGCGTAATAATTGGGGTATTCAAATCTTTTAGGGTATGTTCTCAACTAAGACGTTCTCACCAGCCGCAATCGCACGGGTAATATCTAATCTGGCCGCCAAAGACAAATCACTAATAGCCACCTGTGGCTCTCCAGCGTGGGGTGTGGCTTGATAGCCCGTTCCCATAAACTCCTTATCCTCTGGAAGTACAATTCGCCAGAGTAAGGGCATTCCATCCCACTTGATCTCGGTCAAAAATTCCCCGGCAACATAAAAGGCGCTTTTCACCCCCGTCTGAGGAAACCCGACTGCAAATGCCTCGCCGTTTTCAGACCTCATCTGAAAAGGACTCCCGTTTGCCAGCAGATACTCTTCCAAACGCAATAAAGCCTCTGCTTTTGCGCCGTAGAAATCGACGGCCGGCACTAGCTGTGCGCTTGTCGAAAGGCGAGGTTGAGCTGCCTCTAGTTTAATCCACTCATCTCCCGCCAAAACTTCATACACCCCCGGGGGAATCCAGCTTTTCTGTGTATTAATATGGTATAAACGCAAGCCCGCTCGCACCTTCTTAATGACAAGAAAGGGAGTTCCTTGTGGCATCATCATTGAATTACCTTCCTGTAAAAACTTATCGTCCGCACCGTTTCAGCGCCAAATCTGCATTGACCTTGCTTACCTGCCCTTCAAAAAGCAAACGGGCCTCTCTTCCTGAAAGGAACTGCAAATCCAGTTCCTCACAATTCGTATTTTTAATGGTTGCAAATTCTTCTGCTGTAATGGGGATTTGATATTCTTCCAGAATATCTTCTCCACCAAACCTCATTTGTTCATATAGCAGCGAATAATACAGGCGCCCGCATTGCTGGCACGCTACCACTGCCTCACATGCGCCGGGGCTATAGCTAACTGTGTGAATGCCTTTGCATTTTGAGCATAGGCATTTGTCTTTGATTTTTTCTTCCGCCATGTAAGCTATCCCTCTTCCTTCATAATCTCAGCCCTGATCTGTCTCGCTCTTGCCTAATGCCGGGATAACCCACCGCAGTTCCGGGTTGCCGTCCAGAATCAGTTCTTCCAAATTATCAAACATAAGTATTGCCAGATCAATTTCTTTCAGCTGTTTGTCCGATAGATCCAGAGTTACTACGCTTGCCGGGTTCTGCCGCCCTGCTTCTATTGACGTAACTGTATCTCCTTGTTTCAAAGACACGATTGATCACCCTTCCATTATCATCAAGTCGGACAAAACATTCCTTATTTTTATCAGCTATTTTCATTATAAAACATCACTTGTTTTGCGTATTGTAAAAAAGCGACAATTATGTTCTATTGTAAGCAGTTTCATTTTTCCGAAGCTCTAACAAAAGTCTAGGCCTGAAGCCTCCAAAAGCTGAAAAGCCAGGCGATATTCCTAAAACCCGTAAACTCGCTGCGCTCAAACAGTACGGGTTTCTTAACGGACTATCACCCAGCTTTTCTCCTTCGGAACGCTTTTTCCGGCAATGGCCGAAGGGGTACGGAGGTTACGAGGGATGCCGTAGCACTGACTCTTGGCCCAAACCGGACGTAACTTTACTGAGGCTCAGGGGACCGTTATGCATAAGCAGAGGTTAAGCGCCAGCGGCGGAGCGTTGTATAATGGTCGCCTGCGCCAGGCTTTGTACTTGACACCTCTTGTTTTATCCAATGACTAATCCTTTTTATTTTAAGGTCTCCGCAACTCCCAAATTCTGATACATAAACAAACAACAGCCGGTCACATCCGGCTGTTGTTTATACACTAATGTTACAACAAAATCACTTATTCCCGCCCGATCTTCCAGGCCTGGCCGATTTTATTGCCAAGACTTCTGTATTCTGTTGTCATTTGTCCTAAAATCAGCGGATTTAGCTGATCCAGATCAATCTTGCCGTTTACAATTACTTTCTCATCAGCATGAATGCCCACAATATCACCGATAAAGATTTCGTTCTTGCCGCTTACAACAATCTTATCCAACTTGCATTCCACGCTGAGGGAAAATTCCTCGATCAGGGGAGCCGTGTCTGACTGGTCGTAAAACACGGTAAAATATGTTGACTTATCGACTTTTTCACCGGTAACCAAACCTGCTAAATCAACAATTTTCATATGCTCGGTGGAAGGAAAACATACGCTGAAGGTTTCATTTTCTTTTATTCCCTTATTGGTATGGTGATGGTTTCCCAAGGTAACAGCCAGCTTGGCAGGGCTATAACTAACCATACTTACCCAGGCTGCTGTCATGAAATTGGCTTTGCCTGCTACGGTTGAGCCGATAACAGCTACCGGCATCGGAAAATTAACAATGCCACTGCCTAAATTTACTTTTGCCATTCATATGCCTCCTTGTTGTATCCCAAACTTTTATTACTTAACCTTGCCGCAAAAACGGACAAGCGTAAAGCCATTTTTCTCGCCTTATTTCCTGATGACAATATCCATTAGTCCTAAAATGACAGGTCAGATACCATTCCATAACACTGTAGCCCCGGTCTGTTTCCACAACATAAAAGATCTGTCTGACAAATACGACCGTACCTGTCGCCGCCATTGCTAAGGCCTGGGAACTTCATCACTCCTGATCAAGGTTGCAAAGAAGTTTTTGACCATCCCAACCGTAATTGAAAAGATAACCGTTTTTTTCAGGGTCTTCCACCACAATCCGGCACACCGCGAGCTGCCGCACATCGGCCAGTAAGGCAGCTTGCAGACAGCGGAACAGCTGCTCAATTTGAGCTGCCTTCATATGCTCTGACCTTACAGCAAGAGAAAGAGCAACGTAATTTAAACTCTGATCTCCCCGCCCTTCCAAAACTGCCACCCCGCCTTCGGCACTTTCGATCAGCACATGAAACTGATAATCTCCTCCATCGACAAAACCCTTACCATTCTCATCAACGTTATCCATGGCCTGGAGAATAGTGCCGCCCGTCATGTGCCATAACCGGGCGAGAAGCCAAGACGGCTTGCTGGCTGCTTGTCCGAATTCCCGCTCCACCGTTTCCTCCAGCGATCTCGTCACACTTACCCCGTCAAACTCTACCAGATCTTCTGCTGTAGGCTCCAACCTTTCCGGCCGGTGCATTCCTTGTTCAGCCGTCCACAGCCAGACATCTGCTTCATAATGTATGTCCCGCACCAGATCTGTAAAATCGTCTGGATGACGAAGTCCGGGGACAATCCGGCAGTAAAAGCCGCTACCGATATAAAAACCCGGTATTTTCTCTCCGGTTTGCGCGTCCAGCACAGCATCCACCCAGCCGCCAGGCGGGTCCCACTCGCCGCTGACCCGAATATATCTGTTGGCACAGTCCTGCACAACAACCCCGTCAAGCCCCAGGCCCTGGCTTTCCCAGACCAGCTTTCCCGCTGCATCAAAACAGGTAAGATCACAAGCGGACGCTGCAAGCAGTCTGTCACTACACCGGAAAAACTCACTAACATATCCTCGCAACGGCCAGTGCTGCACACTATAATCGATGAGATCTAAAACATAGATATCCTCAGCGAAGCCAAAGAACGCGTACTCTCCAAGCCACTCCGCCTTGGTCCTTATACTGTGTTCATAATGCAGGCAGACCGCCAGCAAAGGCTCGCCGTCCTGCCCTATAGTGCAGCAGGCTCCTACGCCGGTTTCCTCCGGGTTACCTAGCACAACAAGGGGTATTGCAGGCGGCAAATGCTGCCGCTCTATCCAATTGATTTCATAAGCCACTTCACTCACCTAGCCTCGCCCATTTTCATATCCCTATTGTAAAATATCTGGCCGAAGCTGTATTGTAAAAAAACGACATCGTGATGATGTCGTTAAGAAGCTTTATTTTGCTGTATCCTCCAGTCGCTAGATTGCCTTGCCAACTCAACCCGGTCGTGAAAGCTGAGAACTTCCATTACGGTTCCCTCCGTTGCTATAAATGAGACTAAGATTGAGAAGGGGTAAAAATCCCATCTCAATCTTAGTCATCAGATGTTACAGCAACAGCAGCTCCAAAATCCCTTTTTCTAGAAAATTGCGTTTACGCCGTGCCGCATCCTGCTGATCCAGGTCGTCCGTCCTTGGGAAGCTACGGATGGCCTCCTCCCAAAAGCTTTCCCTGTCCTTCGGCATGTGTACAAAGGTCATCAACAGGCATTCAAAATCCAGCCCCTCCAAAAGCACCCCATACCTCACGTCCCATTCCCGCAGGGTATTGATATGCTGCTCCATACTTTCATCATAGAAAAACATGTGAGCATAGGCCAGCCATTTATCCTCCGCCTTGAACAAGGTGTAGCGGGTAATCTCTATGCTGGCACCGCCCTCCTCGTCATAAGCCAAAAAGCTTTTCCAGACCTGATAGCCAAAGGGCGCCAGCTTGCTGCGCAGCACTTCAAAAAAGCATTTGCGGTTCTCCTCCGGGTCTTCTATGCCGATAACTAAGAAGAGCTTGATTGCGTCCGGCTTTTCCTCCTGTTTTACAAACAGCTTTTGCGGAATGGTTTCATTCCGATAGCTGCTGTAATGGTAAAAAAGAGGTTCCTGCCCCATGTTATCCCATTCTCCCCAACCAAACTCCGGCGGTATCATTCCCTGCTCCAGCGCCAAATCGGTGGTTAGCGCCTCCAGCAGCAGCCGGAGCAAGTGTTCCTCCTCCAACTCACCGGCAAGCTCCAGCGGTGATTCCCCCGGACGGTATCCCTCCAGCACCTGTGCGCCGAGGGACAATAGCAGCCTTACCAGCTCGCCATCCTTATGCCGGACAGCATATTGTAGGGGCGTGCCGCCCTCCAGCACCGGCTGCTCCATGGGAAAGCGGTTATGCCCCGCAAGCATACGGATGCACTGGAAGTCTTGCTCAAGCACCGCCTTGACGGGATTTGCCGAAAGCGCTTCCTCCGTTTGGCATTGCTCCCCGTAGACACGCCGCCAATAGCTCTTATTTCTCTCTCTGCGGCGGAACATAACCCTCTCCATCCACATTGGGAAAATCTGGCAATCCAGGTTGTCCCACGGATACGCGATCCCAAGCCGTTTCCGCCAAGGGTCCTGACTATGTGACTGATGCTGATCTGTCATAGCTACCTCTTTTCTTGCACATGAGCAGTTAACGTTGTCTTAAAAAGAATGCAGCAAGCAATTTTCATATTTTCATTGCAAAATATTATTTCGTACCAAAGGTCCTCGCCCAGGTAACATCCCCGATTGCTTGCTCATAGGGAACGCCAAATGGGGTCAATCCATTCGCAATAGATGCCAGCGACGCTTCGGGGTGTTTTTTGAAAAACGCATTGCAAAGCTTATTGAATTATGCCTTGGCCAGTTGCTCTCGCGGTTCACCTTCCTTCATAACCCGATCCCCCCTTTACACAGTCTTTACCGTCAGGTATAAACTTTTGTTGTAATAACCCCGGCAAAAACTCCAGGGCGGAAGGTTCCGCCGATCACGACGGGAAACTCCGGCGACTGGACGATGGCCAATGTCGCCCGTCCTTTCAGCGTCTCCTTCATCAGCTTGCCGGCGGCCCGGTATGCCTTATAGGCTTTCGGTTCCAGATATTCTTTGTAATAGTCGTTCCTCTGGTTGGGCCAGAAGGGGCAGTTATACTTGGTAAGCATCGCAGACTTAATTTTCCCCTGCACGGTATGCTCGAGTGTGGTAAAGCAGGACGGCACATAGGCCAGCTTATCATCATAGCAGACAAGCGGATAATAGCTCCGCTCCCCTTCCGATTCAAGAGCGGTACAACCCCCGTCCCGCAGGATGCTCACCAGGTTCTGCGCAAAAGCCATCGCGTCCCCCAGGTCCTGCCAGGGCAGCGAATTAGCGGCTGGATCTTTACCGTCCGGAAAGAAGCCGCTGGTATAAAACCGTCCGCCTAGCAGCTTAAGACACATGACATAGGCAGGGTCTTCTTCTACTACTCCTAAAAAGTTTCGCTGCCAGAGCACAACTTCCGCAATATCGCCAAACCTTTCAATAAACCGTGCCTTTGCGAGTGGCATTGAACTGAGGTCCTGGCATTTGGGTGCGGCAACTGCCTCTGTCTCTGTCTTGGCAACTTCCTTCGCCGGTTCTACAGCCGGGATTGAACCGCCGCTGGCCAGTTCGTCCGCAGCTTTGCTGGTGGCTTCATATTCGGCCAAATCCTGCGGATCGGCAGGCGGCTGAAACTGTTTCACCGCCTGCAACGCTCCCAGCGGCTCAAGCGGATTTCCCAAGGAACGGCCACTGCCCGTATTTTGTTGTGTGATAATCTTAAAATTCGGCTGTCCAGTCCGTCGATTCACGATTTTGGCTACATATAGCACCCAATCATAGGAATCGCTCCACTCTGCTGTTTCTACCCCATCCTTTTGCCGCAACCAACCAATAGGGGAACTGACATAACAAGCATACACCGAACCATAGTTGGGGTGAGCATACTGTTTGACCTGAAATAGAGTACGCCTTTTTAGCGCGGCCAAGTGCCGCGGTGCCTCAGCAAACCACTCTTCACTCGTGTTTAGATCGCGATTTACATTTGTCCGCAGACCTCCGCCATACATCAGGTCGACAAGCTCACGCTGATCTTCATATATATCCTCGTCACGTTCTTCATAAGAGGCCTTGAAGGCCAAGTATTCCTGCTCAATAAAGTTTTGAATAAAAGCAATCGCTTCGTCCATAACATATCCTCCGTTTAATTGTTTTCCGGCAAAAATAAATGCGCAACATGGTTTTTCTGTCATTATAGCGATTTTATATCTTGCTGTATTGTAAAAAAACGACATCCTGCGCCAGGATGTCGTTTTTATCAATCATATAAGAGCTTACAGTTCAGCCATCAACTAACCTATCTGTATCAAGAAAATGAGCCAGCTCCAACCAATTCTCCAGTACGAAGATGGCTCTTGCCATATCATCTACCGAAATCTTTTTATAAAAGTCCTCATCGTTTTCTTGCTCGACAACCAACGTAAAAAAAGAACTATTGAATTCCTTGTGATACCGCACGGTGATCTGAATCCAGCCGTACAAATATCTGGCTGCTGAAAAAATGATGTGGCCATTTCTTTCCTCTCCTGGCAGAGCGGCAAACTCCATTTTATCCAGGTCCTTTATCCAGTGATTCAGCCTAACCTCCCACCCTGTAGCAATCCGTAGCGGAATCAGACTCTCCCCCTCAGCATAATTAGCCAGCAAGTCGTTGATCCGTTCAACAATCTCTTGCGAGGAGCGGCTGGCATATTCAAGAACTGGCTCTTCCTCGTCCTTTTTATGAACACAAAGCTCATACTGACCAGATAAATCCATATCTGGATTCCAGCCGACATCCAAACTAAGTTCTTTATTTAGACGCTGGAGCAGCAACAAATCTTCGGTAAAATACGAATTCAAAGCCCCTGCTTTTCCCTCTCTTTGCAACGCTTCTTCCAGGGAAACATGACAAAAAGTGTTCCAGGCAACCTTCCAGCCTGCCGGAATAGCAAGCGCAATCTTTTCGATTTGGCCGTTTTTACTCATCCCGTCATCTCTCCTCCCGCAGAACCCGCAGGTTAGCTTCAGCTGCCGCATCGCCCGCTGCTGCCGCTTCTTCCCATAGCTTGCGGGCTTTTTCTTTATCAACCGGGACACCAAGCCATGAAAGTAAAACCGGCCTAGATTACCAGCCCCTGATTAAATTCGTGCACACTGTCATACTCAGCCGCAATGGCAATCTGCCCCTCACTGTTCAAAAATCCCCAATGGCCGCCAATCTCAATACCGGCAAACCCTTCTTTGAACAACTGGGCAGAACTTACTGACGTCGGCATACTGATAAAACTACCTCGGTCTGTGACAAAGCCCCAGTCGTCTTCTGTTTGAACCATGGCCATACCGTCTTGAAAAGGGCTGATCATTTGGTAAGCCGGCTTGACGACAAAATTCCCCTGTTTGTTAATAAGCCCGAGTTTGCCGGCTTGCCTGACAACGGCTAGGCCGTTTTCGCCAAAGGGTTGGGCCTCTTCAAATGACGGCACAATAACCCATTTTCCGGTGTGTGGCACGATATAACCATACCGCCAGCCTTCCGGCATTTTTACCGCATATGGATGCAGTTCGTTTTTTGTTTCTATGACTTTTCCTTTGGATTCGCCGGTAACACCTACTGACAGGCAGGCGGTTAACAACAAACTCAAAACCAGTTTTTTCATTCTCTTCGCTCCATTTTACACATTTCGTCTTGATGCAATTAAATAAGATTAATTCTAATGACTAAAGACACGATAATAGTTTTGTAAATCTTATTTTGTAAAGGATAGGCTGTAGCTATGGCATTACGCAATTTATCTGTAACTCCTTCCAATCTTCAATCGATTGGTTTAAATCGTTATATGTACTGGGAAAATACGGTCGGTTCTTTTTCCACACCGGCAACCACCAGTATCATACTGGGAATTATCACAGAAGGCTCAGGCATCTACAACGGTCATGAATCCAAAGCAGGCGATGTTTTCGCCGGTGGTTTCAACATGGAACCCCTGTTCGGAATCGGACGCGATGTATCGCTTCTCTTAATCGATATGGATTTCCACCTGTTTTATCAACTTACCGGTCTCTTGCCATCCATGTGCAGAGAGGTCCTTTTCCTGGAACCGTCAAATACCCTCGCCCGCTGCCGGCAAACCGGTGTTTCTTACCGGGTTTTGCAGCGTGACTTCGCGCACATGTTAGGCATTACACCCAAGCAATACGCAAATGTTCATCGACTCTATCAGGCTGCAGAATATATCAGGCACCGTCAATTGACTGACGCAGCCTTTCTTGCCGGTTACTGCGACCAAGCCCATATGACCCGTGAATTCAAACGCCTCTCTGGCTTAACGCCCAATCAGATCAACCAGATGCATCGCATAGGTTCCAAAATGTTTTTGGCAATAGAGCAAAATGCACGAAAACATCATGCCATTGTCTTACCTTACTAAGTCCAAAGTGCTGTCCTATACCATCCCGTATAGGACAGCACTTTATTATGTCTTTATACTTATGACTAAGGTTCTATTCCTCAGTCCGCAGCCATACCAATATACCCTCTTTGGATATTGGCAAGCGAATCGGGCAAAGCCTCCAGCAGCCACCAGCGCCAGTATCTGCGGTATTTATCAGGTTCTGCTGTCAATACAAATCCCTCCATCTGATAAGGCAGACCTCCGGCATAAGCGACGGCCGCATAAAATTCCATGTCTTCATACCAAAACTCAGCCGGAGTATCTTTCTCAAATACATGAGACGCCTGCTCCGGTTTGATAATGCCTTCGCCGGCAACAACAAGTGATGTGGCAGCAGACAACCCTACCAGTGATTCCGGAAAACGGTGAAGCTGATGCTGGGTGTCTTTCAACCAGGTCTGTTGTGTCCACAGTCTTGCCTTCTGCCAGTTCTGTTCCCAATCTGCCAGGAGAACCGCTTTATCTCCCCGCGTTTTGGCGCTAGCAACACGATTAAATACATTGATTAAATCATCTACTATTGCATCGTCTTGCCAGGCCTGCTTCCACAACGGTTTGACCAGAGCCAGCTGTTTTTCCGCCAGAAATACCCGACTGGAGTTTGCAGGAGGCTTGCCATAGCGCCCCTGATCATACTCAGACATCTTTTGGTAGATATCGGCACGCAAGCCACGCTCCAGATGGTGGTACGGATGCTTCTCGACACTTTCCAGCGCTGCGGCAACGGCTTTCCCAAATTCCGGGGTTGTTCTTGCAGCGATGGCCTGAATAATCCGTTGTTCTCCATAAACATCCCTGTCCATATCCTTTATTTCAACTCCTGTCGCGCCGGAGGCGCTGCAAATTCCTGTTGAAAGAGCCACAATTAAGGTCGTAATTACTAACTTTAATACATTCATCAGGTCTGTACCTGGATGGTTATTATGCCAGCAAAAATACTGGTTGCAAATGTACCGCCGATAATAACAGGACACTCAGTTCCAGCCACAATCGTAAATTCCACTAAATCTTTTAACACAGCCTTCATTTTTCCGTGAACTGTTTTAAAGGCAGCCAAGCTACTTTCGTCCAAATCTTCCGCATAATCTTCGGCAAAATCATCATACCAAAACAAACACTCCCGGTCGTCTAAGGTGTCATATTTAACCACCGCTCCCGGAGGTACATGGTCATTGGCGGCAAAATCTGGCAAGCCGTCAAGCAGCAAGTCGCCGCAGTAAACAAAAGGGAAGTATATCGCATCTCCCTCGGATTCAAGTGCAGTGCAGTCAGCTTCCCGTAAAAAACTTACCATTTCTTTGGAAAACTGAACAGCATCGGCAAGCTCTTGCCAGGGCAGCGATGCTGCAAAGGGGTCTGAACCGTTACAGAAAAAGCCATGGGTAAAAAAGCGCCCCATCAGTAGTTCTAGGCAACGTGCAAAATACAGATTAGCTGCATTATCCTGCTCAATCATTCCCAACCGCTCCACAACTTTAGGCTTCTCCGGCGCCGTTGCGTTCAGCACCGCCTGCCGGGCTAACGGCTGCTTAGTGCCAAAGCTTGGGTAATCTATGCCTTCTTCATTGCCATAATCTTCTTGATCTTTTTCTTTAGTAGGTTCAGTAAAGTGCCATACTCCCGCAAAGATCATGGGCTGCTTGTGAAGCCGCAATCCCTGACTCCACTCCCAGCCTGTATGGCTGTCATTGATTAAGTACTGAGCAATGATTTTATAGCTTTCAGCCACTTTGGCAATATAATAAGAGAAAAAATACTGGGTTCCTTTTTTCCGGTCTGTTCCAACATAGATCCGATAAATCACGCCCCATTCCGGATGCTCGTAAGCTCGAACCATAAACAGTTTACGAACAGCTTTGTTCTGCAGTTGTTCTGCCAACTCAGCGAAAGCCGGCTCGCCGGGCTGGCGGGTCCGCCTAGGGACAGGAGGTTCCCTATCCGGATAAAAAACATCCAGCTTAAAATAGGAGTTCAGTTTGGCAACCTCCTGTTGAAAGCCCTCCTCGTCCAGGTCTTCCCGGCCCACAGCCATTGTTGCTGCGTACTGGGCCGTTAGAAAGGCCTCAATAAACTCCCTGGCTTCAACCGGTAATTCTTGTATCATCCAAAGGTTCCCCCTTCACTGTCCTCTTTACCTATATAAACAATCGATTCAAAAACATTCATCACCCAGGCAATCCAGGCACCGGCTATCCCTTCCAGTTCGACAGCGAGCGAATGTCCAGATGCCTGCACTCTGCAATTCCACTGCTGTCCGTGTCCTGCACCGGCTTTATAGGTGAACGAATCCAGGCAGAGGTACTTATGGTCCCACTGTGTTCGCCAAATTTGCTTGGGCTCAAATACTTCCGTGCCGTCATCGGCAAAAGCATATAAAAACCGGATGTACTTTTCACCGCAATAAAAGGTAATCGGATAGATGATGTTTTCCTCGTCATCATACTCGGCTTCCATGGTGAACTCACCCGGGATACTCGCGCTCCAGCCCTGCGGCAGCAAATAGCGGATCAGATCGTGGCAATAGCCCGCCGGAGTGAATAGGGGCATATCCGGCCCGCCAAAATCCGCCGTTTCACCCGCCAGTTCAGCTAATGCTTTAACTTCCCGCAACGGGATAGGAATACCGGGATTTCGTTGTCTGGCCTGCTTGAACCGTGCCAGTATGAATCTGGCTTTCTCTGTCCAGCGGCTGTTCCAAAGATCAAAAAGAGCGGC
Organism: Anaerospora hongkongensis; assembly: GCF_004339805.1. GTDB lineage: Bacteria > Bacillota > Negativicutes > Sporomusales > DSM-15969 > Anaerospora > Anaerospora hongkongensis. The sequence goes on from NZ_SLUI01000001.1 coordinate 15,303, forward strand.
ATTGCGATAATAATACGCCTCTTTACCGGAATGAAACCAAAGAAAATAATTCTGGGCCAGTTCCAGCCAGGCTGATTGGCTGATGATGTCCCTCACCGCTTCCGCTGTAAAGGCTCCCATCGGTGTAATCAAAAATTCAGTCCGGACAGGCAAACTATTACCATGAGCAGTGAATTCCGCGCTCCGTTCCCAGTCGAAATAATGTTGCCCTCCGTATTCAGCCATTGTTTCAAATTGACTGGCCAACCAGCCGATATAATATTGCTGCAAATTGTCAAAATCTCTGTTTTTCCTATACCCTGCCGGATCATCAATATTCAAATCAAGCGAGAATACCTTGGCCATATCTTCCAAAAGTTCCACAACGGTTTGATGAAAACCAGGTCCCATCAGCGAAGTCGGCGCATGGCCCGATAGTTCGCCGGGATTACAATTAAATTCCACCAGACCCTGTCTTTCGCCCAGATAAAGAATGACCTGATCGCCACGTTCGACAATACTATCAAACTCGTATTTACCCGTTAAACCGGACAGATAATCGGACAAAGTCCGGGCAGATAATTCCGCCCCCTCGGCGCGGTGCTGCCCAGTGAAAGTAATGCCGACGGAAGTAAATATTATTGTTTCCTTCACTATGGCACCTCCAGTTAGAATGGTTGACTAAATTATAATGAAAACAGCACAGACTGTATTGTAAAAAAGCGACATTCCTCTCCCTATAATTAAGAAACCTGTTTATGTCTGTTATATAACAGTTCATAAACAGGTTTTTTATTTTACTTACCAGGTTCCGCCGCCACCGCCGCCGGAACCTCCTCCGCCACCGCTGCTTCCACCGTCCCCGGAGGAATCGTTATTGGTCATATTGCTTTCCAACGCAGCCAGTTCCTCGTTGGCCCAGTTGCTGAAATACAGAGTGGAATATAAATTGATGAACCTGCCTCTAAACCAATGAGGCGCTTCCAACTCCAGTCCGTCAAAAGTTTTCGCCCATATTTCGGACATATTGAACACATAAGCGTAAGCCAGCAAGGAGTAAAAGTAGCTGGAAGGCTGAGATCTGTTTTGTTGGCCTTTTTCCATCTGTTGTTTTAAAGCAATGACTTGGCTCAGCAGACGATTCCCGAATTCAGTGCGGCGCCGCGTAAAGGCTCCGGCGATACCGCAAACCCCGACGGCTAATACTGACAAACTGCTTTCGTTGTCAAGCGCATCTGCGTAAACAAGTAAGCCCAGCAGCATCCCCATCACAAGCAGCAGGCAAATCAGATTTGTCAGTTGACCGGAGATAGAGCCTGTGCCGTTTTTCCTCGCGTAATAACTAAGAAACCCAATAAGCGGAAATACCAAACAAGAAAGACCCAGCGTGCTTGCCGCAATAGTCAACCTGTCTGTCAGCGAATAGGCATCGCCAAACATTTTGGACACGACCAAGACAAGGCTTACCAGTGCTAACAGGTAACAGAGGTTCCGGGCTCTGCCGCTGGCAACGGTATACAGCCGGCGGGCAGGCTCGGCAAAGTAATCCCTAATGGCGTTTGCTACCTTCGCCATTACACCTATGCATTGGGCTCGCAATGTTTCCGTTGATACACTCTCGCCGCTTATGAACAGTGCCTTAAACAGCGTCTGCTCATAGGGCTTCATCCCGTCATCCGCAGCCTTCTGCTTAATCAGAAACATTCTGCCGAATTCATCCGTTTCTACTACTAGGTAGCCTTTTTCGGCCCAATACAGCAGGAGCGCAATCCGGCCTCTTTTTTGAGCATCCCCGCCCAGGATATAGCCGGCCTCAGCCGGCGTAAACTCAGGCAGGGAGGCGTTAGTATCATATTGCTGCAGCCGGGGATTGCGGCCAAAGAAGAGAAACAGCAGTACGCTGACCAGCATAAAGTCCACAGCTAGGCCGCTCCTGATAATGGCGGCAGCATCCTCAACGTTCCTAAAATAGCCTTGTGGCAGCTCCAGGCGGATGCTCAGCCTGTGCCCACTCGGCAGAACTTTGTTCACCGTACCTGAAATACGGTTTCCCTCAACCGTATAGGAAACCTCACTGCCGGCATCTTCGGTGTCGAACATAAAACGGATCTTGCTGGCATCAAAAGCCTTAGGCATTTCGAAACTAAAGCTGATATTGCCAATATAGGTGTCCCATCCATCGCCAATCAAGTTGTAGTAAAGTTCGTCAAACTGCGGCAAGACATCACTGCCAAGAACATAATGATAGCGAATGACATAGCTTTGCTCTCCGGTAACCATTTGTCCGGCATCGCCGATTTTCAGCCGCAACTGATTGGAGTTTGCTTCCTTCTCCATAGGCAGAGGCTGGTTGTTCTTACCGTCAGTTACTGAAATATTAGTGATCTTAGCTTTTTGTGTATGGGCGATAGTTTCTTGATTGATAAACCATCGCAGCTTATTCTTAATCGGAATATTCCTGTAAATACCATGCTTTGGCTGATCGAAGTAAGCGGTTATATTCTCCGTGACTTCCAGGACATTATTGTCATGAACCTTCACCTGCACATCGTAGGCCGTAAGTTTATAGCCGTTAAACGCAAGGATGAGAGGATCAGGCTTAACAGGCTCTGCTGCCTGAGCTGCCGATACAGCAGGCAAAAAACAAAGTAATATCAGCAGTATGTGGGCTAAAACCAAAATGGAGGTGCCACTATATCGTCGCATCTTCCTTCATCACCTTCCTGTTCTCCGCAAATATCAATCAAGCTCTTCCAGTACCGGCCGCCAGCCGGTGTCTCCCCTGCGGGCATCCACATTCTCAAACGACCAATACCGGGCGAAAGTGCTCCCCGCTTAAAGCTCCACTGTGGCCCGCCCTCAACCGTCTCTGAACACCATGACCAATCTTTTCTGCCCCTCAATATAGTGACCTGGCACCCTGCACCACCCGGCAAAGGTACATTCATCAGAGGATTATATTTCACTTGATTCTTCAGCGGAGAGTAGCTCATTCGTCTTCGCATTCTTAAAAAGAATGGTGTTATTTTGAACTCCGGCAAATAGATAGCCCTTGGCAGTTTCCATTTCCTGCACCTTAGCTTCGGTTGCCTCAAACAAGACTTTAATTCCCCAAAACTTCGGGTCATCCACAGCAAGACAATTTCCGCCGCGAATCCGTGACCAGTCTCCATACCCTTCATTACCTTCGGTCATATAAAAACGCGCTGCTTCCAAATCCTTGCGTACAAACCAGAGAGCACCGGTTTTTCGTAAAAACTCCTGCGGATTCCGGGCATACTCGGGATATATGTTTTCATTAATCGACTCTAACCGTTTAGCAGCATTCTCCAAGTTGATTTCCAAATTATTATCTTCGAATACTTTCTCCGACGACTGCCCCAAAACTTCCTGGACTACATTTGAAAGCAGTGAAAAGAAGCTTCCCATTACAATTGCCTCCCCATCCCATTGTGAAATGATTGTAAAAAAAGTATAGCGAACAGGATTTGTTTTGTATTGTAAAAAAACGACATCCTTTGATGTCGCTGTACTTTTCAACCATTTTTGTTTGATTTTTAAATATGTAAATCTCTCCGTAATTCATTGGTCATATAAAAAAAATCCAGTTTTTTAATTTGCGCCGGCGTAAACCCGGACATTTTTTTAAAATCGCGGATCATATGTGCCTGATCCCAATAACCGGCATTCAAAGCCGCCTCTGTTAGATTATATTCGTTAAGCAGTTTAAAAACCTGATTAAACCGCAGTATTCCGACATATTCTTTGGGCGTAACTCCCATTACGGAAACGAAATCCCGCTGCAGCTGCCGGTACGAAACAGCAAAATCACGTTGCAAAACCTCCGTTCCCTGATGCCAGGTTTGAGCCAATAAACCTGTTGCTTCGGCGATCCGCTGAAATTGTGAACTGTATCGCACAGCTTGACAGCGAATCATTTGCTGCATAAAGCTTTCCGCTGTATGTATCCACCGGTTCATAGGCAATTCAAACAGCTGACGCCCCAATTGATAAAACGGATTGAAGCTATCCAGTCTGACTGCTACTTCGGAAAACATCGAAGGCACCATTCCTGTCATCCGGTAATAAAAATTAAAATCCATATCAATGGTAAACAGCGCAAAATTCTTAAGGCTGCTGGTCAAAGGGACCTTGTTTAAACCGCTGACAAATGCATCGCCCGGTTTGATCGAAAACCCTTCATATTGGCAGCTGCCTTTGACCACATAAATCACATGAACATGCGGATCGGCAGGTGTCGTTGTACTGCCATTAGCAAACTCCCAATAGACATAGCGAAAAAGGCCCAGCGGTTTAAATTCGGATTCGGCTTTCCAAAAGCCTTCCTCCCTGTTTTGATAGCATTCAAGCAAGTTTTGCACCATTTGATTCCCGTCTCCTTGATTGAAAATAACCCTTATATTTTTATATCGGCCAATTTATAAGTAAACTTTACAATCATTACTATATTTTTCATGTTTTTCTTATTACTTCCATATTTTAAACGCTGCCAGTGCAAAAAAGTAACAGTTCCGAAGCATTTTTTTGCATTCAGAACTGCTGCTTGTCTATCTGTTATTTACTTTATAAATTCATTCCCTATTATAATAGAAATTTCCTGCTCGTCTCAGCCATCCACTATTGCAAATCGGCATGACTTTCCGGCTTTAATGTAATTCGCGATACTTCCTTCAGGTTTAACTTAGACCAATAGAATTTATGTCCCTGTTCATCAATTACCATAAGGTTATAAAGATCTTGATCACCTTTATCCCAATGGACGGTAACCGTTTCATTATTTAAGATCACATTCATATTCAGTACATCTTCACCCCAATTGGCAGAATTAGCCGGAGCAAAGTGCACCTCATAAAAGTCAAAACCGGCTTTGTTAGTAATCTGCACATCGGAGGCTAACGCCGCTCTGGAACAGAATACCGTCAGCAAAAACGCTGCCAATACTACTATTTTTTTACTCATCGTCATTTCCTCTCTTCTATATTTGATTTATTTAAAATCCACCACTAAACCTCCTTGTAATGCATGCTCTCTATTCCCAACCCCAGTGCTCATCAGGCCAATTAAAAAGCATATTACTATTGTTTTAGTTGCAATAGGAGCTGATTGATCGCCCAGCTAGCTGCCTGATCCTGCGGATTGATCTGCTGGGCTGCCCGGAAAGCGGACAAGGCCGCTTCATACTGGAGGTTTAGCTGGAACCGATAACCGCTAGCCGTGAGATTAGCATAATGCTGCTGGATCTTAGCACCGTCGGCGCCGTAAAAATCCTCATAAATTACAGCAATCTTGGAAGCCAAATATACCGCGTCCGGCAGCCGCCAGAGAACAGGCTGAATGATCCATTCACCGCGCATGTTCAAAATCCCGTATTTCTGCTCCCGGCAGACTGCGATATATTCGAGATCCGGGTTTTTAAAATTCAACTGTTTGATTTCATCAAAAACAAGCGGAAGAAGGAAAAGTCCGTTTCCATCCATTAGGCCGTATTTTCCGCCGCTGCTAATCCAGTAAAGCATCTGTCCGGGCTGCGAATTCCATAGCCGGACATCCTCATATTGCGGCGGTATCTTCATTTTGCCCAGGCGATTGATAAAACCCCAGCGGCCTTGGCTGACCACCTGTGCCAGCTTGCCCGAAAAAACGGCTGCCCGCTCAAACTGGGGCGCGATGACAACCTGGCCTTGCCTGTTTATATAACCCCATTGCGCACCAAGTTTCACTGGCGCCAAATCCTGCTCGAAGCTGCCGGCTCCGTCAAATTGCGGCTCAATGACCAGCGAACCAGTCGAATCAATAAAACCCCATTTGCCGTTTTCTTTGACTGCCGCCAGTCCTGAAAAAAAGCCAAGAGCCGCTTCAAACCGGGGTTCTACGGCCCAGCTTCCCACCTCTGACAGATAACCCCACCTGCCATTTTGTGAGGCAGCAGCATAACCATTATAAAAGCTCGGCTTGGCATCCAGGTCAGGGGTAATCGTCAGATTCCCCTCCTTGTTGACATAGCCCCATTTATTATTTATAACCACGGCTGCCAGGCCATTTTCAAATTCGTGCACGCTGTCAAATGCTGCCGGAACGGCAATCTGGCCCTTCCGGTTTAAAAAGCCCCACTGTCCGTTAATTTGAATACCAGCAAGCCCTTCCTTAAAAAGCTGCCCCGATTCTACAGTCCCAGGCATGGCGATGAACGCACCGCGTTCATCTATAAAGCCCCAGTCCTGCTCGGTCTGCACCATGGCCATCCCGTCCTGAAACGGACTGATCATCTGATATACCGGCTTGACAACAAAGCAACCTTTTTTGTCGATGACCCCAAATTTTCCGTCTTGCATCACCTTAGCCAGGCCATTCGCTTCAAAGGGAAGCGCTTGCTCAAAAGACGGTGGAATAACCCAGACGCCGGTTTGCGGCACTATATAGCCATATCGCTGCCCTCCCGGTGTTTTTACCGCATAGGGATGAAGATCTTCCCTTATTTCAGCGTTTTTCCCCTTGGAGCCCGCCATCATTCCCACTGACAGGCAAGCAGTCAATAATAGGCTTATAACAAATTTTTCCATTTTTACTTCGCTCCATATCTCTTATAAAATAGGAGGACTAATAGCTCTAATGGCCTAATCATGCCGGAAGGGAGCCCGCCACTCTTTAACGCCGCGCTGTTTCAGAACTTCATGCGCTTTTTCCTCTGTCAGCCAGTAATCATAAATCCAAACCTTGAACTCACGTTTCGCCGTCTCGTTATAAAGCTGCTGCAAACCCGGATGATCAAAGGTTCCACTGACTTTATCGCCCTCCTCCGGATCTTTTTCCTGATACCATTCCATTACGCTGTACCCCCGGTCTGTTTCCACAACGTAAAAATTTTCCCGAACATATACGACTGTGCCGGCTGCCGTGCCCGCAAAAGCATGAGCACTAAAAAGCATAAATAAAATACTGAATACGATTGCCTGTAAAAAAAATTGCCTGTTCATTCTCTCACTCCTTTGTTCCAATACAAGAAAGGCTGCCTTTCCAGGCAGCACAACTACAAGTTTCCCGCTGGCGGAAAAACGTATTATGATGTAGTTAGTTTCTATTCTTCCTGTTTTTTGGGTATGGCCTGAATAATCTTGTCAGCCAGACGGCTGAACGGTATCGATTGCAGCCAGACAGTTCCGGGCCCGCTTACAGTTGCCAGAAACAGACCTTCCCCGCCGAAGAGCGCTGATTTAATTCCTTTTGCCATCTGGATATCATAGTGGACATCCCTGGTAAACGCAACCAGGCAGCCCGTATCTACCCGCAGCAGTTCTCCCGCTTCCAACTCTTTTTTAACGATTGTACCGCCGGCATGCACAAACACCATACCATCACCTTCCAGTTTCTGCAGAATGAAACCTTCGCCGCCAAACACACCGGCCCCAAATTTTTGAGTAAATTCAACGCCGATAGCGACCCCTTGCGCCGCACACAAAAAACTGTCTCTCTGGCAAATGATCTTATCCTGATAGCCGGCTAAATTGATCGGTATAATCTGACCTGGATGGGGAGCGGTAAAAACTGCTTTTTGCTTGCCTGCCCCTGCATTCGTATAGGCAGTCATAAACAAGCTTTCGCCGGTCAGCAGCCGTTTGCCGGCGCCAAGCAGTTTGCCCATAAACCCTCCTGCTTGGTTTTTATCCGAACCATCGCCAAAAATCGTTTTCATTTCGATACTGCTTTCCATAAACATCATTGCGCCGGCTTCCGCAATTACAGTCTCGCCGGGGTCCAGTTCGATTTCTACAATCTGCATATCCTGGCCGAAAATTTTATAATCAATTTCATAGCTCATATTGCTTCATCTCCTATAAGACATTCAGATACTTGGCTGTGACTTCAGGCAATTTAGACTTATCGCCTTTGCCTGTCAGCACACCCCAGAATTCAACTTGTTTTCCAACTTTCGGCTCACGAACCATCGCCTTTTCAGTGGTTACCCATACAGCGTCAGTATCGGGGTATTGTATTTTCACCCGAACATTTCCAGTATTCATTTTGACTACTTCTTTTACAGGTCCAGACGCTTTAACCAATTTATTGACATATTGAGTATAGTTGGTATTTAAACCACGCAGCTCCAATTCCTTGCAGGAATCTTTAAAAGACTTTTCATCATTTTGCCCTGCTCCTGCAGTTTGCTGCTGTGCTGCCGGCTGGCTCTGGGCCTGAGGTTTTGTACCAGAGGAGCCGCAGCCGGCAAGAAGAATGCAGCCTGCTGCAACTATTGCGACAATACTGCCTAGCCTGCCATATTTTTCACTAAAGGTTTTTGGTTGCTCAAACATGATAAATCCTCCTTCACTCTTTTTCTATGTTTTATAGAGTCTATCATATAAAAGTCAACAGGCTTTGTATTGTAAAAAAACGACATACTAATAATTTTCTTCTAACGCATTGATCATTTTCAACTCCTGTTCATCAAGATTTCAAAGCCTATATCAACCTCAATCGGCTAGAACACTACCTCATTATGTATTAGTTACAAACATAGTAAGGCCCCCCTTTGATAAGGAGAGCCTTACTATGTTTGTAACATTTTTTAATTTCACATTTATCGATTATTTTTGAAGAACTCTAGCGCTACTTCCGGAAATAAAGCGTAAGAGAGCACATCTTCCGTAGAAGCACCAGCGTACCCCTTTTCCGCTAATTCATTGCGCAAGCTTGCCATCTGTGGAGCGATATCATCAGCCGGCCGGTAATTAATAACCGGTTCATCACCGACAATTGCTTTGCGGAACTCAGGATCAATGGGCGCAGGTGTACGACCGTATTTACCACGGACAATATCTTTAATTTCACGAGGTACAACCTTATATCTGCCCAGCATTACATTGAAGGCTGCCATCGAGCCGGTAATCTGACTCGTAGGCGTAACAAGCGGAGGATAGCCCAAGTCGGCTCGAACACGCGGCATCTCTTCCAAAAGCTCAGGATACTTATCTGCCATACCCTGTTCTTTCATCTGGTTCAGCAGATTAGACAGCATCCCGCCAGGTATCTGGAACGAGAGAACTTTCGTATCAATATCCATAGCTGTATTGAGTTTGAAAGTTTCAGCCAAATCCTTTTTCACACTGCGGAAATGATCTGCAATGGGGTACAGTGCTTCTTTCTTTATTCCCGTATCCCAGGACGTCCCTTCGAGTGCAGCAACGATAGCCTCAGTGGCCGGCTGGGAAGTCCCCATAGCAAAAGGTGATAAGGCGCAGTCAACAATATCAACACCTGCTTCTATCGCCTTTAGGTAGGTCATCGATGCCATTCCGCTGGTATAGTGTGTATGCAGTTGTATCGGTCTATCGATAGTCGCTTTGAGCGCTTGCACGAGATCATACGCTGTATAAGGAGACAGCAGCCCTGACATGTCTTTGATGCAGATAGAGTCCGCCCCCATCTGGACAAGATCTGTGGCTACCTGAAGAAAGCTGTCCTTATGATGATAGGGACTAATCGTATAGACAAAGGCCCCTTGCACATGAGCACCAGCTGTTTTTGCCGCCCGCATCGCCGTCTCCAGATTACGAACATCATTCAGCGCATCGAATATCCGGATAATACCAACGCCATTATCAACAGCCCGGTTTATAAACTCGGTGACAACGTCATCTGCATAATGGTTATAGCCTAACACATTTTGCCCGCGCAACAGCATTTGAATCGGCGTTTTGGGCAAATGTTTTTTTAAAGTTCGCAGCCGCTCCCATGGATCTTCGTTCAAAAATCGCAGACAGCTGTCAAAAGTAGCTCCGCCCCATGCTTCAAGAGCATGAAACCCAGCATTATCCAACTGTTCCAGTACGGGTATCATATCGGTTATGCGCATACGCGTTGCCGCCAGCGACTGATGGCCATCTCTAAGAACAGTTTCCATTATCTTAACTTGGTTAGCCATGTTCCCTTATCCCCCTAATATGTCTATTTATTGTATCAGAGAGGCCGGCGAATAACATCAATGATACTGCCGTCCCGGTACTCCACTACTCCGACAATCTGATCACTGACCGGAATAGGCTCGGGTTTGCCTGCGAGATTATAGGCTATTTGCTGCAAATCGTGAATGGACATGACAGGTACGCCTGATTCCTTGAGATTATTCATCAGATCTGTACGGCGCGGATTAACGGCTACCCCTCGTTCAGTTACAATAACATCCACTGTTTCGCCAGGTGTAACAATAGTATTTACCCGGTCCAGTACCATCGGCAGACGGCCTCGCAGCAGCGGTGCCACGACAATGGCCAGATTAGCTCCGGCAGCGGTATCCGAGTGGCCTCCCGATGCCCCCATGATTACGCCATTGGAATCGGTAATAACATTAACGTTAAAGTTAACATCCACTTCGGTTGCGCTTAAGATAACCACATCCAGCTGATTCACGATCGGCCCGCCGTTATGGGGATTGGCATAAAAGGACGCTGACATTTCCTGATGGCGGGGATTGTTTTTTATTGACTCAACGGATGGCAGATCAAAATCCTGTACATCAAAAATCGTTTGGATCAAACCTTCGTTCAGCATGTCCACAAAGGGAGCCGTTACGCCGCCCAAACCAAAGCTGGCAGTAATCCCCTGGGCAATCATTTTCTCCTTAATGAACCGGGCTGCAGCCAGCGAAGCGCCGCCGCTGCCTAATTGCAGCGAATAGCCATCTTTGAAGTAGCCTGAGTATTCAATTACAGTAGTCGCATAATCGGCAATGAGCAGTTCTCTGGGGTCGCGGCTGATGCGCAAGGCTCCTGAGGCAATTCCCTGCGGATTGCCGATGCTCTCCAGCTCAACAATATAGTCTACCTGGGTCTGCGGGATGCTGATCCGCTGCAAGGGACGGTCTACTAAATTATCGGTTAAAGCAATGACCGTATCGGCATAGGCCGCATCCACCATGGCATACCCCACAGAACCGCAGGCCGATTTGCCTTCCGTGCCGTTAATATTGCCGAACTTGTCGCAGCAGGGAGCGCCTAGAAAAGCGACGTCAATATGCAGTTCACCGCTTTCAATTGCTCTGGCCCGTCCGCCGTGAGAGCGAATCAGAACCGGTCTGGCCAGTTTTCCGGCTGTCATAAGCTTGCCAAGCTTTCCGCGTCCGCCGCTTGTTTCAATATTGGTAATGACGCCCGCCTCAATATAGGGAATGATCGCGTCATTGACGTCGTTTAACGAGCTGGGCGCTAAGGTTAAACCTTTGATTCCTTTTTGGGCAATCGCCTCGACAACCAGGTTTAGTATATAGTCGCCATTACGAAAATGATGATGAAAGGATATGGTCATGCCACTTTTTAGACCCGCGGCTTCAATTGCCTGGTCAATCGATTTGAGGATTTTCTCAGACCGAGGTTTAACAGAGCGAATTTTCGGACCCCAGAGACGGCCCGCCGGTGTTATGGCAAACGGTCCCGCATAGGGAACGATGTTATTATAGCCTGTAATTTGCTGGGGAATGTCTCTTCCAGCTGCATTAATCATGACAATACCTCCTCTATTTCTGTACGGCCGCCGCATAGTCGAGAATGCGCTGAGCCCGTACGACGATGGGGCCGTCAATCATTTTACCGTCCAGGGCAATAACGCCGGACTTCTTTGCCAGCGCTTCTTCATATGCTGCTAAAATGCGCTTGGCGTTATCAATTTCTTTGGCGGTAGGCTGAAATACCTGATGCACAAGGCGAACCTGGCGGGGATTAATTACCGACTTGCCATCAAAGCCCATACCTTTAATGGTGTTAGCTTCTTCGACAAAGCCGGTTTCATCATTCACATCGGAAAACACGCTGTCAATAGCCTGAATGCCAGCTGCCCTGGCAGCTAATAATAGCTCGGAACGGGGTACGAACAGCTCACGGCCTTCCTTACTCCGGGAGGTGCGCAGATCAGCAATGAAGTCTTCACCGCCGATTGCCAGGAATTCCATACGCGGACTAGCTGCCGCAATATCATAAGCGCAGCGCAGTCCTTTGGCCGTTTCAATGGCAGCACCGATGGCAATAGAGCCAGGAACAAAGCCGTTATCTTGCTCAGCTTTGGTAATAATCTCATCAAGCTCTTTAATATCGTCCACTGATTCGGCTTTAGGCAAACGGATGAGATCCGGTTTAGCAGGCAGTACTACTGCCAGATCATCGTATCCGAAAGGCGTGCTTAAGTGGTTAATCCGAATACAGGTTTCACATGGGTAGCTGATTGATTGAAGGGCCTCGGCCACCACATGGCGGGCTGCATCTTTTTCCGTGATGGATACGGCATCTTCCAGGCAAAAAATGATGGAATCAGCGCCATAAATACCGGCGTTCTGGAGCATTCCCGGGTTATTGCCCGGTACAAACATCATACTTCTGCGCATTCTGGCCATCTATATTCCTCCCTTGGCAGACGCTCTCTGTATGGCAGTCTGCAGCCTTGCCCGGATGGTACAATCAAGAGCCCCTTTATCATTGGCGTGCACCTGGGCGTCGGTAATTCCCTGACTAACCAATACCTCCTGTATCACTTGGGTAATGCGGGGTCCGTATTGCTTAATCACCGGGCTATTGAGCTCAATTATGATACCGGCACCAGGATTGGCAGGCGCGATGGTGATGATGATGTCATTGGACTCTACCGTTCCAGCCTGACCTGGCTGAAGTAACTTTTGCATATGGCACCTCCATGAATAATAACCCATTGGTAGCGCACAAAAGCACTACCGATGGGTTTGGGTTTACTCTTCTTTAACGGTTATAGTAGTTCATTAGGCAACCAGCTAAGATGATCTCTCGATCATCTTTAGTTAGGGATTCTAGCTTGAGTGTTAGCGTTTTTTTACCACGAATGCTGACCACAATACCTTCTACTGCTTCAGCCCCAGATTGAATAGCATGACGAATACCTGCAATATATATGTATTCGTCAACTTCCAGCTTACCCTGATCGTCCTTACTAATAGTAAATGGTACCATGCCCCAATTAATAAGATTGCTACGGTAGCGCTTGGTTGCATACTCCAGAGCAATATTTGCGTCTCCCCCCAACACTCGCTGACATGAAGCAGCCTGTTCGCGTGCAGATCCGTCACCAGGTTTGCGTGCAAAAATAACACTTCCAATACCTGTCTCTTGGATAAATCGGCGTAGCTGTTCGGGTGTATAACCAGTATGAGGCAGTACTTCATGGATTAGGTTACTTAATGCACTGTCTATTTGTTCGTTAATTAAACTTAAGCGTTTAATCTCTAAATTCTGTGCATCTTTTGCTCTGCCTACGTATGCCGGATCTTTGCGGGATAGTGTAAACTCTGCTAGCTTATATGGATTAGAACGATATGAAGAAGTCTCACCGGAAGGAATTAGTTCATCCGTAGTGGTCACAGGATCTTGGATGACCGCTGCTACTTTGAGCAGAAGGTTCTCAGGCAATGGACGAATGCTAGGCCAATTAGCAATATTGGGGCCAAATACCAGTTGATCCTCTGGGTTGGCTTTGCCAAATCCTTGATATATCCTGTTTTCATAAACCTTTTGATTAAACTTGTAAGGTACTGGTTTAAAAACATTTCCAACTTCCGTTGCCGGAGTCAATCTGCCACCATTTAACGCTGTAGCAGCTATGGATCGTGCATCCATTAGAGCCACGGATGCAATTTGCCCATTATCCGGTTTCGAGCCTTCACGGTTAGGGAAGTTACGCGTAGTATGACGAATACTGAATCCATTGTGACTAGGCACATCCCCTGCACCAAAGCAAGGGCCGCAGAATGCGGTCCGAATAGTAGCTCCTGCCAACATTAGACATTCAATGGATTTATTACTAATTAGTTCCATGTTTACTGGTTGACTAGACGGATAAACGCTTAATGAAAATGCATCATCCCCGATTGAGCTTTGGCATAATATTTGTGCCATAGCAACAATATTTTCAAAGGTTCCGCCAGCACAGCCAGCTACAACACCTTGATCGACCTTAAGGCGTCCGTTAACCAACTTATCTGTCAGCTTAAACTTTAGATTAGGATTCTCTAGCTGTTTCTGGCCTTCTAATTCCACATGCCGTAAAATATCAGCGCCGTTTTGATTTAATTCCTCAATAGTCCAAACATTACTTGGGTGGAATGGAAGTGCAATCATGGGGCGAATACGGCTTAGATCAACTCTGACCAGTCCATCGTAATAGCTGATTTCACTAGGATCGAGTTTACTGTATGCTTCAGGGCGGCCATGAATACGGTAGTACTCTGCCACTTGCTCATCTGTTCTCCAGATGGACGATAAACAAGTAGTTTCTGTTGTCATTACATCAATACCATTTCTAAAATCAACAGAAAGGTTATCAATACCAGGGCCAACGAATTCCATTACTTTATTTTTGACAAAGCCAGAATCAAATACAGCACCAATAATGGCTAATGCTATATCCTGCGGTCCTACCCCCGGCAAAGGCTTACCTTCTAGATAGATAGCAATTACATCGGGATACGCAATATCATACGTGCGCTTCACTAATTGTTTAACAAGTTCGCCACCGCCTTCGCCAATTGCCATCGTGCCTAAGGCTCCGTAGCGAGTATGACTGTCGGAGCCGAGGATCATTTTATTGCACCCAGCCATCATTTCACGCATGTATTGATGAATAACGGCCTGATGAGTGGGAACGAAAATTCCGCCAAATTTCTTGGCTGCCGACAGACCAAATATATGATCGTCTTCGTTAATAGTGCCGCCGACTGCACATAAGCTATTATGACAGTTAGTGAGTACATACGGTACTGGAAATTCCTTTAAGCCGCTAGCTATAGCAGTCTGGATAATTCCCACGTATGTTATGTCATGGGATGCTAATGCATCGAAACGCATCTTTAAGTTTTGAGCATCTCCCGAAATGTTATGACTACTTAAAATTTGATAAGCAATAGTACCTCCCTTTGCAGCTTTCTTATCTAGAATACCGCTGTTTAATGCTGATAATCCTGCTCCGAATAATTTGCTATTTATCTCGGCAACATTTACTGCTCCATTGTCTTCAACTATAACTTGCCCTTTTATTAAAAACACACCATTCTTTGTTAGCTGTACCATTTTATCACTCTACCTTCTGCGTTTGCGCTAAAGTTATATTTAGTGACTTGTGTATATCTACCACAAATAGGGGAGCATCAGATTTCCAGATACGCTGATATCATTCGCATCGCCTTGTTTTGAATTTACCTATTTAAAACCCAACCAAGCGCTTAGCTACTCGTCTCAATCGTAGTAATCAAACCTATGTCCTAATTATTGGCGTAGCAACCAAATCAGTTATCATTCATGTTAAACACGTTCGAAGATGATTTCGCCCTCTGATCAACGGAAATACTGCCATTTCATCTTCAGTTTAAATGCTACCTTTAAGGAATAGTAGCATCTAATACTGGAATACACTCACCTGCATAAGGAATACACAAAACTGAAGGGTTATCAAAGCCCGCTAAAGCAGTTTCCGCAGCTTCCTGAATAGAGGTATAGCCTTCCATAAACATTTCTGCCAATTCGGCAGGGTTAATTCCTGTAGTTACCATTATAACCCGATGTTTTTTTATCGCACGAGCGATCATATATGCTTTGGAAGAGTGGTCTGCAGAAAATCCTTGTTTCCGAAAATCCTCTATAACAACATCTACGTTCTCAGCCCTTTTTAATATTCCACCGAACTTACCAATACCATGGGAACATTCTGCCACAAGAACAATCGTTCCCCCTCTCTTAGTGACTTGTTCTGCGACTGCAAGGGCTTTCTGCGATTGGTGAAGATCGATATCTTTAGGAAACATGCCCGGACTTACAAATACAACATCAAAAGCATGGTCTACTTTACGAATCCACGACTTTTCACATATAGCTACACCATGCATATGGGCTTCAACTAGATCACCTGCCACAACATCTACCACTTCATTCTTGAAGTTCTTGATTACATTCACAATAAAGTCTGCTCCTGCCAATTTTGCTGCCGAAACGGCTTCCTCATGAAACGCATTCCCTTCGATGATGCCCATTACCGCTTCTTCCGGTCTGATGGGGAACGAGTGATGTGTCTGAAGCGTCTCAATTCCCGCAA
Organism: Anaerospora hongkongensis; assembly: GCF_004339805.1. GTDB lineage: Bacteria > Bacillota > Negativicutes > Sporomusales > DSM-15969 > Anaerospora > Anaerospora hongkongensis. The sequence goes on from NZ_SLUI01000001.1 coordinate 31,395, forward strand.
TGCCTGGAACAACCGACTTGCGTCCACCACTAAAGCCGGCAGACTGATGCGGTGTGATCATGCCTGTTAGTATTTTTAATGAAGCTTCAGCATAGTGCTTATTTACATAGACCGGCATATTTCTTTTAGTTTTACCTACATACGTTAAAGCAGCTTTATCGTAACAATCGTGGCAGATAACCTTCAGGCGACCATACCAGTAACCAACCATCTTTTGTATCTCTTCTTCAGTGGGCATCTCGTGATTCCCCAAAGCTACTATGACCGTTATTTGTTCCGTGTTGATACCACTAACCGCCAATTCTTCGATAATGGCTGTCAACATAGACTCCGTAGGTACAGGTCGTGTAATATCGTTTATTACAATAGCTACAGATGATTTTCCCTCCGCTAGTTGGGAAAGCCGTTCACTACCAATTGGTGTAGCCAAAGCTTTACGAATCGCATCCAGTTCATCAGGTACTCCAGGTATTACTACAGGTAGTAATACCTCCGCCTTATTTATTGTCAATTGCGCTGTTTCTTTTCCAAAAGGAAAATTTACTATAGTCATTTTTACACCTACTCGTTATGATTTGTAGTTAATGAATCTCTTGTTTGGCTAAAGAACTTTGTTCGATGACAAGTTCAAAATTCTTAGGTTTCTCACTATCAGCGACACCAGCAGGAATAATGATAGTTTCATGGATTGAAGTCGTTGCAATAATTTGGTCTTCTGCAACTCTTAAAATCCGGTCATGTCCTGGTATCACGATTTCCGCTATATCACGTATTTTTTTGATACTCTGCGCGCTTGCTGTAACGTCCCAGGCTTTAGGCACATGGCCTGTTGCTAATTCTGCCATATTCTTTACTGCATCACCGGCAACGACTGTAACCGGCATATTAGCATCCCGTAAAACAAGAGCCATTCCGCCCGGAGTATGGCCTGGCACCAAAAGTGTGGAGATACCTGGTATAAATTCTGCATCTTCTTTGACTAATTCCAGTCTACCGGTTTTTTGTATGGCTGGAAAAAAGTGAGGAGGAATAGCATAGTTATCAGAATTTTTACTGACCCAGTCTGCTTCTACTTTATGCATCAGAATACGGGCGTTAGGAAAGTAATCATAGTTATATACATGGTCATAATGAAAATGGCTCAAAATCAAAGTATCGATTTCATTAGGATCTATGTTCAACTCCGCGAGTCTCTGCCGTACTTGAATCCGTTTTCCCGGACCGGCAGTGTCGAACATGATTTTGTGTGAGCGATGTTCAATATATACCATGGCTCCCCACCCTAATGTCCCACTTGTCATTCGTCCGGGAAAACCAGGAAAGACTAATTCGTATTTCATGTGTAAACCTCCTTAGCGCTATTTCATTACCAAAAACCCAACATATGCCAATAAGGTAACCCTACAACGAGATGAACAATAACACTTACTACAACAACTGCAGCCCCAACTTTCCACCATGTTACTTGATCTACATAGCCTGGTCCATAGAGTACAGCCCCGGCAGCACCACCGTAATGGGTCAAAAGTGATCCATAGGCTGCAGAAAATGAGATCAAGAAAGCAAGCGGCATAATCGGTACCTGAGCAACTAAACCAATAGTGAAGAACACTGGGATCATAGTTGTAACATAGGCAGCCATCGAAGCGAAAAAGTAGCGTACAGCAACACTGAAGAACAACAAGACAGCCAAGATAACAATCGGACTATAGCCCGAGAAATTAAGAGTGGCACCTAAGAATTTTGCCATCCAGTCGAAGAACTTGGCTTTTGCCAAACCATCCGCCAACCCAATGATTCCTCCATACCAAATGAGCGTGTTCCAAGCTCCTTGATTGGTAACTACGTTTTCCCACTTGATAATACGAGTAAATAGACACGATGCTAAAAATCCAATTGCTACTGCAGTTGCGTCAATCTTTGTAATAGTACTTGTCGCCCACCCGGCAACAGCCAAGATAAACAGCATAATTAATATCATTTCCTTGCGTGACAAAGGTCCGAGGTCTTGTAGCCCTTCTGAAGCAATCTTTTTGTTGTCTATTTTACCAATTTGGGCAGGATACATTTTATGCACAAGCCAAGGAATTATAAGGAGACATATCAAACCTGGGGCTGCTGCTGCCTGGAACCATGTCATCCAGTCTATTTGCACTTTTAAAATTTTATTAGCAAAAGAGGCGATTAAGCCATTAGGCGCCACTGCGGTCATAAAAACATAACTCGTGGACAATGAAATTTCATATAAAAGAAGTGTTAGGTAGGCACCAATAACTCTGGCTGTAGGACCTGGTTCTGAATTTAACGTTAAGGCTATACTTCGGAAAATCGGATAAACAATACCACCAGTTCTAGCGGTGTTAGAAGGAGTAGCCGGACTTAAGACTAGATCGGTGATTGCAGCAACATATCCAAGACCTAAACTGGAGCTGCCAAACTTACCAATGAGTAAATACGCAATTCTTCTTCCGAGTCCAGTTTCAACAAAAGCAGCTCCAACCATGAAAGCTGAGAATACCAGCCATGTTACTGAATTGGCATACCCTAATAACAGAGTATTGGTATTCTTTAAAACAACACTAGACAAACCAATTGCAATTAAAATAACTGTCGGTTCAGGTAGTGGTCTAAGCATTAATCCCAAAATAGCCCCGATATACAAGGCGAAAAGATACCACGCTTGGAGCTCTAATCCACTCGGTGGTGGTAACAAGCAAATAATAACCGGAATCAAAATACATGCCAACATTTTCCAGCTGCTTTTTAACAAAAACACCACTCTCCCCTCATTTACTCGAATTGATTACTTAAAGTTGTAAATGTTGTCGTCTCAGGTACTCTTCTCATATCTTGTGTAATGTTACAAATACTCAGACAAAGAGTTTATTTATACATTAATAAGACCATTAAGGTTACTAAAGCAACAATCATACCAGGCGCATTGCGCTTGGCAAGCTCGAGAGGATTGACGCCTGCAAAAGTTGCGCAGATTATAGCTGCTCCTGAAATCGGCGACATCGTACGGCCAAGTGCTCCTCCAATGGCCGCCATGCTTCCCATATCCATCCCGTTTATACCGAATTGAGCTGCATGAACTGTCACTGCTTTATTGAAAGCTACTTGAGCAGCATCGCCTGATCCACACATTATCGCAAGTAAAAAGGGCCCGAATGTAGCACTTAGCTTTGCAATATCTGTATTGGAAATCATCAAGTTAATAGCTGCTTGAATGACACCAATAGCATTTAAACCACTCACGAACACAAGGGAGCATATAATAATCGCAAAAATATGACCAAAACCTTCTCCCACTCCATGCCAGAATTCCTTGACGACTTTGCCTGGATTCATACGGGTAACTAAGAAAGCGGCAAACACCCCGATAATCATTGCGTGAGAAATTGCCACCTGTTTGAACGCAGCTACAAAATTCATATTGCCAAGGATTAGAATTAAGAGTGGCAGAATGGGCACAAAAGCCTTGAGTAAATTGACTTGGAAATCTTGCTGTCCAGCATTTATAGTGCTAGCATCTGGTTCATATCCTTTATTTTCTTTCCGTAGGTATGCTACTACGGTTAAAGTTATAGCTCCAATAATTCCAACTGTAGCAAGTGGTATGGCATGATTGGCGACAACTGCCATTGGGGTTGACTTAGCAACATCAGCAACTACAATGTTAGGAGCAAATCCAGGGTTAAACATAGCACCGTATGTTCCAGCAAGTACTGCAGATCCGGCAATCGCTGGATGTACTCCAGAAGCCATCAAGGATGGAATCAAAATGGCCCCAACAGCGGCTGAACATCCTGATGCACTGACTACGGAAATGTTAATCAGAAATGTTACTAACACCGCTCCGGGTATCAAGAAAGGCCCTGCCTTTTTAAGGTAACGTGCTAAAAAATGAACAAGATGTTTATCACATTCGGTGACCTTAAGTACCATTGCAAAACCCATAACGGCTATGATCGGTTCAAAAATTTTCGACTCCTGCATAGCATGGGAAAATGCCTTGAACGCTGCCATCGGGTCTCCGGCAATGATGGCCATAACTAAACCAGAACAAAATAAGACCATACGCGTTTCATACTGTTTAATAAGAAGATAAATTGTTAGAAGAATAATTAAGGCACCTATAAGTAGAAGCAAACTTATCCCTCCTCCAAAAAATTCATTTCTAAATGTTATTGTTTAACATAACGACTAATTAGAGTTAGTTTAGTATCGATTATCTCACTCCCGCCACATTAATTTTTTCGCTGTAATCATTCTTCTATAACTTAAACCCGTTTGTTAACTGCTTCTCCCCTGCCCCCTTAAGTTATTTAATACAATATCATGATACGCTATCTAATTAATTACAAAAAATACCGAATTCAGATAATATCTATAAGAAAAAAAAATACATTATAATCAATGTAATCAGAATTCAATCACAAAAAAAGACACTCTCACTTGTTTAATAGTGAGAGTGTCTTACTAAATTAGAAGCACGAGCGGTTATAGTATTTATTTACAAATTCAACAAACGTTTTTATCAATGCTATTTTAAGATTATCGTGATGATATATCATCCACGTCCGCCTAACCAATGATTTGCCACTATTGTCAAGCATCGGAATTTTATTAACTTCATTCGTATTCAGAAGCATTCCTTCAGGTAAAAAAGCATACCCCAAACCGCTTAAAACTAATTCTTTACACGAATCCACCTTGTCTACCTTTACAGCCACACATGGCGCTGAAGAAAAGTTTTCTTTCCACCATTTATCTAGTGAATCTCGCATCGACTTGCTGTTGCTCTTATAATCAATTCGAGGTATTGCCGGGAGATCTTCCAATTTAATATTCTGTCGAGAAACTATATACATATCCTCCTCGAATAACAAATCTTGTTTTCCTGACCATTCATAGTCTCCACGAACAAAACCAATATCAATATCACACGCATGCACATGATCAACAATTTTTCCACTAAAATTAGTACTTATCTTAAATTCTACATTAGGATACATTTCTATAAATTGCTTCAATAACTCCGGAAGTTGATGCCTAAAAAACAGTATAGATGCTCCTATTTTTAGACTACCCTTAACCTCATTTCTAATAGTTTGGATTGTACCCTCAATGAAGTGGATTTTTTGAAGCATTTCTCTAGCAGATAGAACTAAAAACTCACCTTCAGGTGTAAAGTTTACTCCCTTTTTACTACGGATAACAATTTGTGAATTAAACCTTTCTTCGATATATTGGAGACGATTAGTTAAGGCTGGCTGAGAGATAAATAATGCCTCTGCAGCCTTGGTTATACTCTTCTCTTCATATAACTTAATTAATATAACCCAATCACGTTCCTCCATTAATACCTCCCTATAACAAAAAAGAGTAGCCAACTACAATATAGTATACCATATATTATTATGATACTATATTTTCATAGTATAAATTTTCAATACTTTTTTATTATTCTAATTATATTAGAAGCCAATCAAGGTGATAAAAATTCACCCTCAGTTGGCCTCTTTTACCTATTTATATATAAGTATTCTCATACTTTCTGCAAGTAAGCAACACTCCTATTTGGCGCCTTACGACAATGTGCTGTAAATTACGTTTTAGAATTTCAATAAAGGCTAACATTTCTCAAATTCAAATTATTCTTAAATGCCTCGTGAATAGCTATTTTTTTCTCACTTACATCATTTTCTTAAAATAAACGGATTATTAGCTTAGGGACCTAGATGCATCTTAGCTATACATCGAATAAGACTATCTTCAGATCGATGCAATAATATTGAATTGAGCTGTTCTCTTCAGATCCAATTAGCATAAATATCCGAACTTTAATGGGATACGCTAAGTGCAGCATTTGAAACTTCTGAGTAAACGGACGGTTTTAAGTCTATGTAACCTCTTAAAGAACAAATCTCTTCCAAAGCAGCTTCAAGTTCGCGTTCTTTACTTTTAATTGTGTGCGAAGTCCTTCTCTAAAATTCATACGCATTGCCGACACATCGACACTGATCTTTGACAATCTTCAATTTTTCTAATGTAGTTGGCAGATATAACAATCACCTTAGTAGAATACAACCTCTAGTCAAACACGTCCCCCTATTTGCTTATTTTCAGCAAGTGCCACGAAAAGTTCTACTAAGAAGCCCAAATGCTCCTGCATATCCCGAAGAAGGTTCTACTTTTATTCCATTGACGGACACTATACGATATTGATATTCTGGCATAACAAACAAAAGCCCTTTCAAAAACGAACCTCCAGCCCAAAATGCCAGAGGTTCATTTTGCTTCTTCACTGCACTTGTGCAGCCATTCTTATAATGGTCTCCGGATGACATCAATAATCGAGCCATCACGATATTCGACAACACCTACAATTTCATCACTAACTGGGATAGAATCGGGCTTTCCCACTAAGTCATAAGCTATTTTCTGCAGATCCTGAATGCTCATTAATGGTAGCCCTGATTCTTTTAAATTATCAAACAAGTCATTTCTCCGCGGATTAACGGCTACGCCGCGCTCAGTTACAATAACATCGACTGTTTCACCGGGTGGCACAATGGTATTGACCCGGTCGAGTACCATGGGCAGACGGCCTCGCAGCAGCGGCGCCACGACAATGGCCAGATTGGCCCCGGCAGCAGTATCCGAGTGGCCACCCGATGCACCCATGATAACGCCATTGGAATCAGTAATCACATTAACGTTAAAGTTAACGTCTACTTCTGTAGCGCTTAAGATAACCACATCCAGCTGGTTCACAATGGGCCCGCCGTTATGAGGATTGGCATAAAAAGATGCCGACATTTCCTGATGGCGGGGATTGTTTTTTATTGACTCGACGGAGGGCAGATCAAAATCCTGCACATCAAAAATCGTTTGTATCAAGCCTTCATTCAGCATGTCCACAAAGGGAGCTGTAACGCCGCCCAGACCAAAGCTGGCTGTGATACCCTGGGCAATCATTTTCTCCTTAATGAACCGGGCTGCAGCCAGTGAAGCACCGCCGCTGCCTAATTGCAGGGAATAACCTTCTTTGAAGTAGCCTGAGTATTCAATTACGGTAGCCGCATAATCGGCAATAAGCAGCTCTCTGGGATCGCGGCTGATGCGCAATGCCCCTGAGGCAATTCCCTTCGGATTGCCGATGCTCTCCAGCTCAACGATATAGTCTACCTGGGTCTGTGGAATGCTGATCCGCTGCAGGGGACGGTCGACCAAATTGTCTGTTAAGGCGATGACCGTATCGGCATAGGCTGCATCGACCATGGCATACCCCATAGAGCCGCAGGCCGATTTGCCTTCGGTGCCGTTAATATTGCCGAACTTGTCACAGCAGGGAGCACCTAAAAAGGCAACATCAATATGCAGTTCACCGCTCTCAATTGCTCTGGCCCGACCACCATGGGAGCGGATAAGGACCGGCCTGGCCAGCTTCCCTGCGGTCATAAGCTTGCCAAGCTTTCCCCGGCCGCCGCTTGTTTCAATATTGGTGATGACGCCCTCCTCAATATAGGGAATGATCGCGTCATTGACGTCGTTTAACGAGCTGGGCGCTAAGGTTAAACCTTTGATTCCTTTTTGGGCAATCGCCTCGACAACCAGGTTTAGTATATAGTCTCCGTTGCGAAAATGATGGTGAAAAGATATGGTCATGCCATTTTTGAGACCTGAGGCTTCAATGGCCTGGTCAATAGATTTAAGGATTTTCTCTGAACGGGGTTTAGCAGAGCGGATTTTGGGACCCCAGAGGCGGCCCTCAGGTGTTATGGCAAACGGTCCCGCATAGGGAACGATGTTACTATAGCCTGCGATTTGTTCGGGAATGTCTCTTCCAGCTGCATTAATCATGACAATACCTCCTCTATTTCTGTACGGCCGCCGCATAGTCCAGAATGCGCTGAGCCCGTACGACGATGGGGCCGTCAATCATTTTACCGTCCAGGGCAATAACGCCGGACTTCTTGGCAAGCGCTTCTTCATAAGCTGCTAATATGCGCTTGGCGTTGTCAATTTCTTTGGCGGTAGGCTGAAATACCTGATGCACAAGGCGAACCTGGCGGGGATTAATTACCGACTTGCCATCGAAGCCCATACCTTTAATGGTGTTGGCTTCTTCGACAAAGCCGGTTTCATCATTCACATCGGAAAACACGCTGTCAATAGCCTGAATGCCAGCTGCCCTGGCAGCTAATAATAGCTCAGAACGGGGTACGAACAGCTCACGGCCTTCCTTACTCCGGGAAGTGCGCAGATCAGCAATGAAGTCTTCACCGCCGATTGCCAGGAATTCCATACGCGGACTAGCTGCCGCAATATCATAAGCGCAGCGCAATCCTTTGGCCGTTTCAATGGCAGCACCGATGGCAGTAGAGCCAGGAACAAAGCCGTTATCTTGCTCAGCTTTGGTAATCAGCTCATCAAGCTCTTTAATATCGTTCACTGATTCGGCTTTTGGCAGACGGATGAGATTCGGTTTAGCAGGCAGCACTACCGCCAGATCATCGTAGCCAAAAGGAGTGCTTAAGTGATTAATCCGGATACAGGTTTCACTTGGGTAGCTGATCGTTTGAAGAGCCTCGGCTACCAAATGGCGGGCCGCATCTTTTTCAGTAATGGATACGGCATCTTCCAGGCAGAAAATGATTGAATCAGCGCCATAGATACCGGCGTTCTGGAGCATTCCCGGGTTATTGCCCGGTACAAACATCATGCTTCTGCGTAGTCTGGACATGTTAGTTTCCCCCTTCAGTACCAGCTCTGAGAATAGCTGTTCTTAACCGAGCGCGGATAGTACAATTCAGGGCGCCTCTATCAGTGACATGTATATTTGCATCTTCGATTTCCGATGATGTCAGTGTTTCAACAATCACTTGGCGGATTTGGGCACCATACTGTTTGATTACGGGGCTGTTAATCTCGATGCTTATACCGGAACCCGCATCCGAGGGCATTACGGTAATTAGAATATCGTTCGATTCTATCGTTCCGGCTTGCCCGGGATGAATTATTCTGCTCATTTGCTACCTCCATAGAGTTAAGCCACTGATGGTACACCAAAGCAATCATCAGTGGCTTTTATTTTAGTTTTCAATTAACGGTTATAATAGTTCATGAGGCAGCCCGCCAAGATAATATCTCGGTCATCCGAAGAGATATTTTCTAGTTTTAATAGGACTTTTTCAGTTCCGTTATCGGTAATAACGGTTGCGTTTACTGTTTCGGCTCCTGCCTGGACTGCTTCGCGAATACCGGGAATATAGATATAACTATCTACGGCCAGTTTATCCTGCGCAACCTCGCTGATTGTGAAAGGAAGCATTCCCCAGTTGATAAGATTACTGCGATAGCGTTTGGTAGCGTACTCCAAGGCGATATTGGCATCTCCGCCCAGCACACGCTGACAGGAAGCGGCTTGCTCTCTGGCCGACCCGTCGCCGGGCTTGCGTGCAAAGATTACTGTTCCAACTCCAGTACTCCTGATAAGCTTTTGCCAAGCATCATCAGGATATTCATTGGGGAGAAAAGCATTCCGGAAGAACGCAGCAACCTCTTCGGGTACTTGTTCATTAACAGCTTGTTGGCGCTTAGTTTCAATAATTTGTACCGTCTTAGCCCGGTCTACATAAGCAGGATCTTTGCGGGATAAAGTGAATTCAGCCAGTTTATAGGGGTTGGAACGATACGAAGAGGTTTCACCAGAGGGAATAAGTTCATCAGTCGTAGTTACCGGATCGTGGATGACAGATGCTATTTTAAGAAGTAAATTTGAGGTCAAAGGCCGAATTTTCGGCCAATTCGCAATGTTGGGTCCAAAAACCAGTGGTTGTTCAGGCTGTGCTTTACAAAATCCTTGGTAAATACGATTTTCATAGACTTTTTCATTAAAACGGTAGGGTACGGCTTGATAAACATCGCCAACTTCAGTTGCCGGAGTTAGTCTACCGCCATTACGTGCCGTAGCCGCAATAGATCTGGCATCCATGAGAGCGACAGAAGCAATTTGCCCACTATCAGGCTTGGAACCTTCCCGGTTGGGGAAGTTGCGTGTAGTGTGTCGAATACTAAAACCATTATGTACAGGAACATCTCCTGCGCCAAAGCATGGTCCGCAGAAAGCGGTCCGGATAGTTGCCCCTGCGAGCATTAAGGTTTCAACAGTTTTGTTGTTGATAAGCTCCATTGCAACAGGTTGGCTGGAAGGATAGACGCTTAAGGAGAATGCATCAACTCCAATGGATTGTTGACCTAAGATTTGCGCCATGGCTATAATATTTTCAAAGGTTCCGCCTGCACATCCAGCTACTACCGCCTGGTCGACCTGAAGCCTTCCATTGACGAGCTTATTGGTTAGCTTCAATTGAAGATTGGGGTTTTCCAGCTGTTTTTGTCCTTCAATTTCTACCAGACGCAAGATATCCAATCCGTTTTGATTGAGTTCCTCAATGGACCAGACATTGCTGGGATGAAATGGTAAGGCGATCATAGGACGAATACAGTTCAAGTCAACCTTTACCATCCCGTCATAGTAGCTTACCTCATCAGGAGCTAGCTTTTTATATTCTTCCGGACGACCATGTATACGGTAGTATTCAGCTACTTGCTCATCCGTGCACCAGATGGAAGATAAGCAAGTGGTTTCAGTTGTCATTACATCAATTCCATTGCGGAAGTCTACGGTAAGATTATCGATACCTGGGCCGACGAACTCAAGGACCTTATTTTTAACGAAGCCGGTTTTGAATACAGCCCCAATAATAGCTAAAGCTACGTCTTGTGGTCCTACTCCGGGGACCGGCTTGCCTTCCAAATAGACAGCAATTACTTCAGGGTACGCAATATCATAGGTGCGTTTTACCAATTGTTTAACCAGTTCACCGCCGCCTTCGCCAATTGCCATGGTACCCAGTGCACCATAGCGAGTGTGGCTATCAGAACCGAGTATCATTTTACCGCAGCCAGCTAGCATTTCTCGCATGTATTGGTGAATAACCGCTTGGTGAGTGGGAACGAAGATTCCGCCAAATTTCTTGGCTGCCGACAGACCAAATATATGATCGTCTTCGTTAATAGTGCCGCCGACTGCACACAAGCTGTTATGGCAGTTGGTCAGTACATACGGTACTGGAAATTCTTTAAGGCCGCTAGCACAGGCTGTTTGTACAATTCCTACATAGGTGATATCGTGTGAGGTCAGAGCATCAAAGCGTAGTTTCAGTTGCTGCATGTTACCGGATTCATTGTGGCCAGTCATAATACGGTACGCAATGGTGCCAGCTTTAGCGTGTTCTTTAACGATAGCTGTCTGCTCCAGTTTCTCTAAACCTGCACTTGTTAGGCGATTATTAGCTTCCTCTACAGTTAGTTGCTCACTTTTATCTTCTATAATGACTTGACCTTTTATAAGATAAGTACCGCTTGGTAATATTTCAATCATTTTCTCACCTCTTTCTGTGTAAATAGTACAGTTTGTTTTCGTTTATAGAAATCAATAGTTACTCCTCATTAAGGCGAGCTACAGAAATTGGCTTTTCTCCTACTGCTACACGTTGAATATTTTCCCAAGCAAATCGGGACCTACGGAACCATCCCTCATATGCGTGCCCTGCAACATGGGGGGATAGTACGACATTGTCCAATGCCAGCAGGGGATTGGATACAGCTATAGGCTCTTGGTGAAAAACATCAAGTCCTGCGCCGGCAATGCGTTTCTCTTTCAGTGCAGCAATCAACGCATCTTCATCCACGATCTCACCCCGGCTCGGGTTAAGAATCACTGCATTTTTCTTCATCATTAAAAACTCACGCTCTCCGAGCAGGGAACGTGTTTCACGCAGTAGTGGAAGATGAATGGTAATAATATCCGCTTCTTTCACTAACTCATCTAATGAGACACGCTTAGCTCCCAGCTCCGCTTCAAGTTCAGGCGACGAATTAGTATCATAATAGATAATGTTAGTCTCAAAAGACTTTAAGCGCCATGCTACTTTCCGTCCAATATTACCAGCGCCAAGCAACCCAACGGTTTTCCCTGCTACTTCAAAGGTATCAAACCCAGTAACCGCCTGCCTCCATTTTCCTTCCCGGACAGATTGGTCGCAAGCAATAAGCCGCCGATAAAGTGTTAACAATAACGCTACCGTATGCTCGGCTACAGCCCACGCATTCGCGCCACCATTAGTAGCCACTGGAATTCCTAATTCACCAGCCAGCTTAAGATTAATCTTGTCATATCCCGCAGTTAAAAGCTGAATAAGGTGAAGAGACTTGGCTTCCTGCAAAACACTATCAGCAAGCTCTCCAGGATGCAGTACTAAAAACTCTGCCTCCCTAATTAACCTCACTTTCTCTAAATTGCTAATACTGTGTGAATGCCACGCTAATTCGAAGCCTTCCGGCATCATTTCACCAAAAATAGTTACAACGTCTTGTCTTAGCCCACTAAAAAAAAGTACCTTTTTCATTTATTACATTCTCCTGTTCTTGCACACTTTAGAAATATGGCTATAGTTCAAGTATTCTACAAAGGAATGGCTCCTAGAACAATTGCTGTAACCAGCATAATTAATGAAGTCATTATTGATGGCAGCAGTGCTTTTTTCGTAAGCTCCTCAAGTGTAACATTATTCAATCCGCACAAAATATAGGTTGATGCGACAAGCGGACTTAGCAAATGACAGCCTTGTGCAACCAAGGACGCCCGCCCGATTTCAGCTACGCTTATACCGTAGTTCGCTGCAGTTTTTGCCAATATAGGAACTATCCCAAAATAGTAAGCATCATTGTTAAAAAATAATCAAAGGGCAAACTTGTTAAACCGGTAATTAGCGCTAAATGGGGCCCCATAGATTCAGGGATATTATTAGTAAGCGTTTTAGCCATTGCATCAATCATTTTGGTTCCACTCATAATTCCCGTAAATATTCCAGCGCCTAAAACCATTGAAATGTTGGGCAATACATTTGTTCCATAATAAGAAATTCGCTCTGCTTGTACTTTTAAATTAGGATAGTTAATTAGCAAAGTAATTGCTGTTCCTACCATAAACAGCACATTCAATGGCAGGAATCCTCCCACCAAACAAACCATAAGTATGACAGTTAAAGTTAGGTTTATCCAGAACATCTTGGGACGTTTTAACGCAGCTGCGCCTTCATCAAGTTCGACAGTAAACTCAGATACAGCAGCTGTCTCAGTACATACCGGATTTAGTACACCAAGCCGTTTCCGCTCAGCAATCCCAAAACGATAGGCTACAAACAAAATCCAAGCAGTTCCTATGAACATTCCAGGAATTAAAGGCGTAAACAGTTGCGAAGCATCAAGATTTAGGGCTGCCATTACCCTGGCGGTCGGACCTCCCCATGGAGTAATATTCATTACCCCATTTTGCATGATTGCCAGCGTCGGTAAAATAACCGGATCAATTTTTAACTTTCTATGAACAGCAAGCATTGCCGAGGTAGTAATTATATAGGTAGTAGCACCATCGCCATCAAGTGATACGAGGCCAGCTAGTAAAGCAGTACCGACTACCACTCTTACCGGGTCACCTTTAGTGGCTTTTAAGATTGCATTGATCAAAGGGTCAAACAATCCAGTGTCAATCATAATCAAGAAATAAATCATGGCAAAGGCAATCATGACTGCCGTTGGCGCCACTTGCTTAATACCTGCTAATGCCATATCACCAATATTTGGTCCAAAGCCTAGGACAATTGCAAATAGGATTGGCAGTAAAATCAGACCTACCATGGCAGATAATTTTTTCTTCATCAGTAAAGTCATAAAAACAATAACTAGCAAAAAACCTGCAAAAGCAATCATAGACAAAAACCTCCTCATTATGAGTAACTTTATTTCGTTTGGATGGCCATCCACTACTGTCATTTTATATAAGCAAAAAGCATGCCAAATTCATTTTATCCAGCAATCTTTTTTAGCGCTAAATCATACTGACCTGAAAAGCACTATTAATGCACGCTTTTGTCAGCCTTTGTGCACCACAAAAGAAATTTTAATGTCTCGTGCTTGAGATAATATTTCAGATAACTACGTCAATTTCGTAAATTCCATCTCGATTATTGCTAATAAGTTGCAGAAACGAAAAAGTCGTCGCTTATTTATAGCTAAGATGTTCAAAAAAGCAATATAAAGTTGCTTTTTTTATAGAAATTGCTGCTTGCTCTTTGCCTTCATATTGCAGAATCTGGATTCATAAAACTATTAGCGTAAAAAACTTATTCACTTCGATAGGTAAATTGGATAAAAAAAACCATATTCACGAGTGAATATGGTTTTAATACTATTTAGTTATGCCTAATCGATTCATCTTTCGCCAAAGTGTGGTTCGATTAATATTCAAGGCTTTTGCTGCAGACGCAACTACACCGTTGCTTTCATCCAATGCCTTTAGAATAATTCGTGCCTCATCGTTTTCAACCGTAATGTTATCACAATCGCTTTCAAACATCAGAAGTTGAGAAAGAAGAGCAGTAGATACCGTATCTTGCTTTGCAACAGCAACAACTCTTTCAATAACATTTCTTAATTGCCTCACATTTCCTGGCCAATCGTAGCTTTGAAGCAATTTTAATGCACCACTGCTAAACTTAATTGTCTTATCCGCTTCCTGGCAAAGTTGGTCTAAAAAGGTTTGAACATATAGAGGAATATCCCGTTTTCGACTGCGAAGTGGCGGAATACGAAGATTAAGTACGTTTAACCGATAAAATAAGTCTTCTCTAAATTTTCCTTGCTTTACTAAATCACCTAACTTCTTGTTAGTTGCGGCAATGACTCTTACTGAAACAGGGATCACTCTATCACTGCCTAGCCGTACCACTGCCCGCTCCTGTAAGACTCGCAGCAGTCTCCCCTGATTGATGACGTCCATTTCACTTATTTCATCCAAGAATATTGTTCCCGTATGAGCCACTTCAAATAAACCAAGCTTCCCCTCTTTGCTGGCTCCGGTAAAGGCTCCTCCTATATAGCCGAATAACTCGCTCTCAAGTAACTGCGCAGGTAATGCTGCGCAATTGACAGCAACAAAAGGTCCTTTATTTTGCTTACTTTGATTGTGGATACTTTGAGCAAACACTTCTTTTCCAGAACCCGTCTCGCCAAGAATTAAAACATTTGCATTCGAGTTTGAGAAGCTTCGCGCCAAATTAATCGTCAATTTCATTCCCGGATCAGAACTATGGATATCTTTAAACGTATAGGTAGCTATATGCCCCTTAGAATAGATTTCCTTGCGAATACGCGATTCCATCATTTGTATTTTGGTAACGTCCTGAAAAGTTACAACAGCTCCAATCGTTCCGTTCCGGTATGTAATGGGTACCTTATTGCATAATACTTGGACGTTATTTACATAAAAGAGTTGATTTCTTATTCTTGTTCCTGCTGTAATAACATCTCGTAACTTTAAACTAGGCCACACATCATCAATATCGGTCCCAATATCACATGCTATTGGTGATTTCAATATTTTTTTCGCTACAGGATTTATTGCTATAATCCTGCCAGTTTCATCTATAGAGACGATTCCCTCATACGCATAGTCCAGTACCGTTGTGATCATACCAGATTTTCTTTTTTCCTGCTCAATTGTTACCAGCAAACTTTTAGCACTATTAAAAGCTTCAATATAAGCATGACCGCCTGTCACAATTTCAACACATGGCAAGTTTCTTTTTTTTGCAGCAGTAATAGTGGTAAAACCACCTAATAAAACATTTGCACCATCTTGTAAGGCTTGATCAATTTGCTCATTGATTTGTTCGCGAGATTTCAAATAGTATTTTTTTATTTTTATGCCAATGGCAGTTTCCAGGCACTCAACTTGCTTAATCATCGAGGGGAATGATACAACTGCCACCGTCCCACCATATTCACGCGCCTTTTCCAGAGCTATTGCCAAATCAAAGCCTGATATCGGAATATCAATTACCGCAACACTAGGGCATGCATCTCTAATATTATAGGCGGATTCTCCCCGGGCAATAATTATCTCAACACCTTGTTCAATTAGCTGCTTCGCTTTCATTACGCCATCCGCTAAAGAGCCTACCTCAAAGATAATTTCACTTAAAGATTCAGCTAATAGTATCTTAAGCTCACTTAGTTTATTCTCATGGGGAGCAAAAACTGCGATTTTCTTCATTTTTCTTCACCTGTCGATTTATTCAGTTTAATTTTAAACGAAACAACATCAAACAGCAACTCTAGGTTTCTCTAATACCGGCTAATCGCCTCATTTATTTTTCTTTGCAGGTTATCAAGCTTTTCAATGACTAAAGCCCATCAATCTGATGAGCTTTAGTCATTAGTATATTTTTACATTATAGTTAAATTATGCACGGAGCTTAATCCAATTAAGACGTCCGCCTTTTTTTACTATTTCTAATTCTTCTGAGGTTAATGGACTCTTTACTAGTATATCCAACTGCTTACTCTTATTTGTAACAGTAGCGCTGTCTTTATTGAGAATTGCTTCAAATTCTATAATCAAATAGTCCCCTTGATCTATCTTTTCGTAATCTGATTCATTGATAAACACCAGCGGTAAAATGCCGAAATTAACAAGATTAGCAAGATGAATGCGGGCAAAGCTTTTTGCAATAATCGTTTTTACGCCCAAATAACGCGGTGCAAGAGCAGCTTGCTCACGGCTGGAGCCTTGCCCATAGTTAACACCGGCAACGATAAAACCTCCGCCTGCCTCTTGGGCACGTTTCGCAAAAGAAGCATCCACTACATGAAATACATACTTGGCAATTTCCGGAGTGTTATTTCGCATAGGCAAAAAATTTGCTCCTGCAGGCACAATATGATCTGTGGTTATATCCTCACCCAGCTTAATTAATACCGGACTGGAAATCACATCAGGCAATGCTTCTAAAACGGGTGGCGGACTAATATTAGGACCCCGGCGTATAGAAATTTCCGAACCATTCTGAGAAGGATAGATGAACATATTGTCTTCAATCATAAACTTTTCCGGCATTTGATACTCAACTGGCGTTATGCCAAGCTTTCTAGGGTCCGTTATTACCCCGGTTATTGCAGAGGCTACGGCAACTTCAGGTCCTACTAAGTACACATTTCCACTCGGATGGCCGCACCTGCCTAAAAAATTACGGGTAGTTGTTCTAAGTGATATTCCATTTGTGGGTGGCGCAAACCCCGAGCCGTTACAGGCTCCACAGCCTGACTCCAAAACACGAACGCCAGCTTTTATTACCGCCAGAAAAGCGCCACGCGCAACGCTTTCAAGATAGACTTGTTTGCTTCCAATGTATAGCCCCGCGTCTACACGAGGATGTACGGACTTATTCTCCAGCATAGTGGCAATAGACAATATGTCTTGCAGAGAAGAATTTGCACAACTGCCAATTACAACTTGATCAACAGGAAGTCCTTCAACCTCACTGATAGGGACTACCCTGTCCGGCTGATGGGGCAGTGCAATAAGCGGCTCTATCTGTGCTAAATCGATTTCAATCACATCATCATAGACAGCATCCGGATCCGCTGCTAAAGGATGCCACTCATTTTCGCGGTTTTGTGCACGCATCCACGCTTTGGTAACTTCATCACTGGGGAAAATGGAAGATGTGGCGCCAGTTTCAGTTCCCATATTAGTAATGATCGCCCGCTCCGTAACATTAAGCGTACTAATTCCCGGTCCGGCGTACTCATAGATTTTATTTACACCACCCTTAACCGTGACGCGGCGTAATAGTTCAAGCACAACATTTTTTGCTGACACAAACGGCTGTAGTTTACCGGTTAGATTGACCTTGACTATTTGGGGCATCTTCAAAGAAAAAGGCTCTCCCGCCATAGCCAATGCCACGTCAAGTCCACCTGCACCAAGTCCTAACATTCCAACACCGCCAGCAGCAGGTGTATGTGAGTCGCTTCCCAACAGCACCTTACCTGGTATATCAAAACGTTCCAAATGAACCTGATGACAAATCCCATTACCCATTCTGGATGTTATGATTCCATGTTTAGCAGCCACGTCCATTAAATATCGATGGTCATCTGAATTACGAAAGTCAGCTTGTATTAAATTGTGATCAATATAACTTACCGCAAGCTCATTTTGAACACGATCCATCCCAACTGCTTCAAATTGCAGATAAGCAGCAACGCCATTAACATCGTGCGTAAGAGTTTGATCTATTTTAATATTAATAGGTTCTCCTCGCTTCATTGTTCCACTAACCAAATGAGCGGAAATGATTTTTTCGGCTATCGTTTGTCCCATAAAAAACACCTTTCGTTTTAAGTTTTTGTAATTTGCTTAGTTTTCTAAACCTAGTTTTTGAGCCCAAGCAGTTCATCTATCCATCTAGCTGCTGCTTCGGGATTTCCTAAAACATTTTGGGCTCGAACCTCATCTTTGTTAAGCTTATCAATTGCGGCTTTTAAAACCGAATCTTCACTGTCTTTTGGTACTACAGTAACGCCATTAACATCTCCAACAATAATATCGCCTGGAGAAATTACTGTTCCGCCGCTGGAAATCGAAACATTAATTTCACCTGCCCCAATTTTTTTACTGCAAGCAAGCGTTCCTCCCTTACAAAAAACAGGAAAGCCTGAATTCTTAATACTGAGTATATCGCGGATGGTGCCGTCAATAACAATACCTCCCAGACCTAGTGTGGCAGCCAAACCAATAACAAAATCTCCGGCAACAGCAGTATACAAAAAGCTTTTCGCATCCACTACGAGAATATCTCCTGGGTTGGCATCACGAATCGCTTTTAGCAGCATCAAATTGTCTCCTGCTGGAAGCCTGACGGTAAAAGCACGTCCACTGATTTTATATTCTTCTTTTAATGGCTTGATCATTGGATCGAGGTTTCTTAAACCATCCATTGCATCTGAGATACAGGTACCCGGAATTTCCCGAAATTTTTCAACAATACTTGTCATATTTAGCTCCCTTCTATGATGATTAAGTATAAAGGCATCAGCACTTTATATTAAATCTTCTACCATGCAAGTTATGTTCCAACTATTCTGCTTTTCATATTGATGTCCCTCAAGGCTTATTTTATTTGGTCTGATGCTTGTTTATCTTTGAAGCCAAGTATTACTAAATTACGTCATTTAAGCAAACGATGAAATTCCGACCACAAACGTTGCGTTTAACCCAATAAATGCATTAAAAACAAGGGTATTTGTTGCCTTAATGGCAGATATTGATGCATCTAGATTTATATTATCAAAAAGCACCAGACAAATTGAGATAGTCTAATTACATTCCGTCCACCTCAGAATTGACCCGAAACTCATCCTCCCCAAGCCTTCATAGTTGGTAACCATCGGAAGTCTGCCTTCACAAGTAAATGTTAGGTGTCTAAAAAAACTATTTCGTTTGTGCCATACGGAGCATTTCCACACTAACCTGTTGCAACTCATTTATCATAATGGTAATAGATTGGGTAGCCTGGGCCTGCTCCTGCGTGATGGTGGCTGTTTGCTGGGTATTACGGATTACTGAACTCATGGAGAATTCCATCTGTTCCTGTATAGTACGGATGCTCTTGACTGAGGCTGTACTTTGAATGGATAATTTCCGAACTTCGTCAGCTACTACTGTAAACCCACGCCCGTAGTCGCCTGCCCGTGCCGCCTCGATAGAAGCATTTAGACCTAAAAGGTTCGTTTGACTGGCGATTTGCCGTATAGTGTCCAATATCTTATGAGTATTATTGACATTTATAGCGGCTTTATTGGAAATCATCGTCACCTCCTGCATAGTAGCTACTAACCCCTCCTGAGAAGCATTTAATTCTTCTACGGTAGCTGCAATATGAGTAATAGAATCATTTATCCGGCGCGCTTGATTTAAAAGAATTTGCTTCGTATCATGATTTTGAGCAAGGGTGATAACCTTTCTTGCCATGCGACTTACCGAAGCAGGAGTTGCCTCTCTAGGCGGACTAGCAATTACCGTGACATCTGGACTAAGAGCCCGGGCGAATCTAGTATATAAAATTTTATCTTTGGAAACAAAGACATCATTGCCGATAATATATTTGGCTTCAGACAGTTTTTGTCTAGTAACTTCCTCTGAAATCTCATCAAAAGCGATGACATCGTAGATAAGGTGGTCGAGGTGATATTCTTTCAATAATTTTAAAGTGATATCCGCACCGCTTTGGCTAGTATTAAAGAGAACTACCTTCTCACCTTCAGGGATGCGGGCTATTTGAATAAAGAAATGGGCAGGTGGACGCATATCCAAAGCAATGACTTTCTCAGCCCCATGTTTATGAATAAAATCTTTTTCGCGGTTTGCAAAACAAACATATATGTCACTAGGATAATTGATATATTCTCTAAAAGTAGCCTTTTTTGTTTCCGCTATGTTGCCTAGTGTATTTATAATAACAGTTTCAAGTTCTTGGGCAGCGGACTCGTTTATTGCAACTAAGGTAAGCGTTATTGCCACAATCTTACCCCTCCAATACCAGTTCTTTTCATTCGTATACCAGCTGTTTTTTACCATTAAAAAGCCCGTCATCCGACGAGCTTCTAACATTTAGCCTTGAAGTACTAATAATTTCTAACAAATATTAAAAACTAATAATAGCCCATGAATTTCCAATAGGGAATACCAATTAACATTGTTACTAAATAGTGGAGTACGACAATGATGGTACCAATCTTCCACCAAGTTATCTGATCCACATAGCCTGCGCCGAACAAAACTGGACCACACGCCCCTCCATAATGGGTTACCAACGCACCCCAAGTCAGAGAAATACCCAAAAGAAGTGCGAGCGGCAACGCTGGCAGATGTGCCGCCAAACCAATAGTAAATAGTACCGGTACAAACGACGTAGCATATGCAGCGGTCGATGCAAATACGTAACGAACAGCGATCGAAACGAAAAGGATAATCGCAAAGGCTGTGTAATGATCAAAAGCCGAAAGATTCACGTTGTCGCCAATTACCTTCGCCAAGGAGGTAAAGAATTTAGCTTGGCTCAATGCAGTTGCCAGGCCAATGATGCCACCATACCAGATAAGAGTGCTCCACGCACCACCAGTTTTGAGTACATCTTCCCAAGTCAGAACACGGGTAACCAGAGCAGCCGCAACGAAGGCAATGGCTATTGCTGTAGAGTCAAAGCCAGTTAAACCTGTTGTTGACCAGCCTATTATCGCCAGGATGAATAGCGAAGCTAAAATCTTCTCTTTCGTTGATACAGGACCTAGCTCCGCCAGGCCTTTCTGCGCAATTTCTTTATAATTGTCGATGTATTTAATTTCAGGCGGATAAAGCTTATAGACTGCGTAGGGAATCACCAGCAGCACCAGCATTACTGGCACAAATGCGGCAATTGCCCAATCCACCCATGATACTTGCACCTTTAAAATGTCTTTAGCAAAATGCAGAACGATAACATTGGAAGCAGTAGCCGTTATAAACAAACAAGAAGTAGTCATGCTCACCTGATAAGCTAAAAGGTTCAAATAGCTTCCAATTTTACGGCCGGTGTCCCCGGGGTCAGATCCCAAGGCGCTGGACAAACTTTGGAAGATCGGGTATACAATACCGCCAGTTCTAGCCGTATTGGAAGGAGTAGCTGGACTGATTAGGGTATCGGTGATGGTCATTGCATACCCTAAACCAAGTGTAGATCGCCCAATCTTTCCAATTAACATATAAGCGATGCGTTGCCCCAAACCAGTGCCAGAAAAGGCCTTACTTAATGAAAAAGCGGTAAATACCAGCCATGCTGTCCCGTTACTATAACCCCCCAGTACTGCCCCCATTTTCTTTAGCCATAAACTTACAATAGTAATAGCTAATAGCATGATTGCCGGTTCCGGTAACGGACGCAGCATTATTCCCAAAATAGCTCCAACATATATTGCAAACAACCTCCATGAATCTACCGTAAAATCGGCTGGAACTGGCATAACCAGGATCAAAACTGGAATAAGAATTACTGCAGCCCATTTTATCGCAATTATATTTTTCATTTTAATCCCCCTCCAATATCATTATTTCTTCTTTTTTACGCCGGGTCATCTCTAAATACAGATCTAAATTTCTTGTCTTTTCACCGGCAATCCCGGCTGGAACGATTACTGTCTCGCGCGCCTCAGTCAAAGCTATGATTTCTTCTTTGGTCACCTGAAGAATTCTGTCATGTCCAGGAACTACCACTTCAGCAATATCTCTTATTCTCTTAATGCTTCGAGTACAGGCAGCTTCATTATGAGCTCCGGGAACCTTCCCGCTGGCCAATTCTTCCATGTTTTTCACCGCATCTCCGGTTAATACCGTTACCGGCATCTCCGAATCTCGTAGCACTAGCGCCATCCCTCCCGGTGTGTGTCCCGGCACTAACAGCGTTTTTACCCCTGGCGAAATTTCCTCTGATTCCTTCTCAACCAGAGTTAAACGGCCACTCTTTTTTATGGTCAGATAATAGGGCTCTGGAAAAGCAAAATCATCAACCGGACCGGTAAGAGCCCATGCATCTTCCACTGCATGCATGACGATCTCCGCATTTGGAAAATAATCATAATTTCTCACGTGATCATCGTGGAAGTGACTGAATACCAACATATTAATGTCAGTTGGCTCTACACCAGCCCTGCGCAGATGATCGCGGATGGAGCGGCGTTTGCTTGGTCCACCAGTATCAAACAGAATTTTGTTTTTACCACTTTCGATATAAATAACCGAACTCCAACTCAAAGACCCGCTAGCCGTCTTACCAGGGAACCCTTGGATAATAACCTGCATTTTCATGCGCTACCTCTCCTTTATTACATTTCTGTTTTAATATAGAAGCAAAATGAGTATCTGAATCAGGCTTGTGAACTAATCCATAATTCAGCCATCCGCCACTCTTAACAATTTCCAACGCTTCATAAGTAAGTGGACTTTTTATGGCTTCACAATAACGATTTCTTGCTCTAACAGTATTTTATATTTAATGCAAATTAATCACCCTGTACAGTTTTTGCATAAATCCCCCCCTTATAAGCCATAACGCCATTAACATCTCTATAAGTGTTTGGTCAATTTTTAATCTTGATCGGTTCTCCTCTTTACAATGTTCCACTAACTAAATTAGCTTGAAATAAATATTTTTGTTATATTAGGTTCATCCAAACACCCCTTCCAATCCTCATGATTACTAACTTATATTATTTAATGCAATATTTGTGCCATTAGCCTTTTTGACTCGGTCTATCATGTTTAAACGCAGTTATTATGCAGGTTTTCGCTTGTCAATTCGACTTATCAAAATAGCCGGAACATTATTTATTTTCCAAAATTTAATCAATATGTTGCTGAATCACGAGCAGGCGTTGCTATTTTAATGATCGAGTGCTGCCTATTCTCAGATAATTGCTTCCTTTTTTGTAGTGTGTAGCGCAACGCCAGCAATAACAGTTAGATAAACTCTGAACAGGTGATACGTCTGGTATAGAATGCTGTACCTAATAAACTAATTAACATAGGCTTCCATCATCTGAAAATTAAAAAGATCATTCCATTCTTTCGCAATCTTCTCAGTCAACCACACCGATAAAACCTTTATCATGTCTTATCAAATTCGAGCTGCTAAAATCTTAAACAAAAAACACGCGCTATGTGGGTGAAAATGCTTATCTAACAATTTCAAGCTTAGTTCCAAATTAATATAAATCTCATCATACGAATTGATCGTCTGCTGTCAACGATTGTTTTTATAAAAAAGATGCCCTGCAACTCAATACGAGTTGCAGGGCATCTTTTATTTATTCTGCATTCTGATGAACTGCACCGTTAGCTTTAGCTTCTTCTGCTATTGCCTGTTCACCACGCTTCATTGCTTCTCTTTCCATAGAGCCAACTTCACCTGTCGTTATGTCGCTCCAATGAGTTGTTCGCATATAACCTTTTTGCTATCCTTCTTCACTATACAAATTAGTATAATCTAAACGAAAATACTGGCCCATCATATAAAACCTATATGAACTTCTGAATGATTGGCTGATTTTCTTTACTTCAGCAATACTGTACGCGAAAACATCCTTATAAATAATTCATTATATAGTGTCTCATTTAATCTTTTATCGATTATTTTTGAAGACCTCCAGCGCTACTTCCGGAAATAAAGCATAAGAGAGCACATCTTCCGTAGAAGCACTAGCGTACCCCTTTTCTGATAACTCATTGCGCAAGCTTGCCATCTGTGGAGCGATATCATCAGCCGGCCGGTGATTAATGACCGGTTCATCACCGACAATTGCTTTGCGGAACTCAGGATCAATGGGCGCAGGTGTACGACCGTATTTACCACGGACAATATCTTTAATTTCACGAGGTACAACCTTATATCTGCCCAGCATTACATTGAAGGCTGCCATCGAGCCGGTAATCTGACTCGTAGGCGTAACAAGCGGAGGATAGCCCAGGTCGGCCCGAACACGCGGCATCTCTTCCAAAAGCTCAGGATACTTATCTGCCATACCCTGTTCTTTCATCTGGTTCAGCAAATTAGACAGCATCCCGCCAGGTATCTGGAACGAGAGAACTTTCGTATCAATATCCATAGCTGTATTGAGTTTGAAAGTTTCAGCCAAATCCTTTTTCACACTGCGGAAATGATCTGCAATGGGGTACAGTGCTTCTTTCTTTATTCCCGTATCCCAGGACGTCCCTTCCAGTGCAGCAACGATAGCCTCAGTGGCCGGCTGGGAAGTCCCCATGGCAAAAGGTGATAAGGCGCAGTCAACAATATCAACACCTGCTTCTATCGCCTTTAGGTAGGTCATCGATGCCATCCCGCTGGTATAGTGTGTATGCAGTTGTATCGGTATATCGATAGTCGCTTTGAGTGCTTGCACGAGATCGTACGCTGTATAAGGAGACAGCAGCCCCGACATGTCTTTGATGCAGATAGAGTCCGCCCCCATCTGGACAAGATCTTTAGCTACCTGAAGAAAGCTGTCCTTATGATGATAGGGACTAATCGTATAGACAAAGGCCCCTTGCACATGAGCACCAGCTGTTTTTGCCGCCCGCATCGCCGTCTCCAGGTTGCGAACATCATTCAGCGCATCGAATATCCGGATAATACCAACGCCATTATCAACAGCCCGGTTTATAAACTCGGTGACAACGTCATCTGCATAATGGTTATAGCCTAACACATTTTGCCCGCGCAACAGCATTTGAATCGGCGTTTTGGGCAAATGTTTTTTTAAAGTTCGCAGCCGCTCCCATGGGTCTTCGTTCAAAAATCGCAGACAGCTGTCAAAAGTAGCTCCGCCCCATGCTTCAAGAGCATGAAACCCGGCATTATCCAACTGTTCCAGTACGGGTATCATATCGGTTATGCGCATGCGCGTTGCCGCCAGCGACTGATGGCCATCTCTAAGAACAGTTTCCATTATCTTAACTTGGTTAGCCATATTCCCTTATCCCCCTAATATGTCTATTTATTGTATCAGAGCGGCCGGCGAATGACATCAATAATACTGCCATCCCGGTACTCCACCACTCCGACAATCTGATCACTGACAGGAATAGGCTCTGGTTTGCCTGCGAGATTATAGGCTATTTGCTGCAAATCGTGAATGGACATAACAGGTACGCCTGATTCCTTGAGATTATTCATCAGATCTGTACGGCGCGGATTAACGGCTACCCCTCGTTCAGTTACAATAACATCCACTGTTTCGCCAGGTGTAACAATAGTATTTACCCGGTCCAGTACCATCGGCAGACGGCCTCGCAGCAGCGGTGCCACGACAATGGCCAGATTAGCTTCGGCAGCGGTATCCGAGTGGCCTCCCGATGCCCCCATGATTACGCCATTGGAATCGGTAATAACATTAACGTTAAAGTTAACATCTACTTCGGTTGCGCTTAAGATAACCACATCCAGCTGATTTACGATCGGCCCGCCGTTATGGGGATTGGCATAAAAGGATGCTGACATTTCCTGATGGCGGGGATTGTTTTTTATTGACTCAACGGATGGCAGATCAAAATCCTGTACATCAAAAATCGTTTGGATCAAACCTTCGTTCAGCATGTCCACAAAGGGAGCCGTTACGCCGCCCAAACCAAAGCTGGCAGTAATCCCCTGGGCAATCATTTTCTCCTTAATGAACCGGGCTGCAGCCAGCGAAGCGCCGCCGCTGCCTAATTGCAGCGAATAGCCATCTTTGAAGTAGCCTGAGTATTCAATTACAGTAGTCGCATAATCGGCAATGAGCAGTTCTCTGGGGTCACGGCTGATGCGCAAGGCACCTGAGGCAATTCCCTGCGGATTGCCGATGCTCTCCAGCTCGACAATATAGTCTACCTGGGTCTGCGGGATGCTGATCCGCTGCAAGGGACGGTCTACTAAATTATCCGTTAAGGCAATGACCGTATCGGCATAGGCCGCATCCACCATGGCATACCCCATAGAACCGCAGGCCGATTTGCCTTCAGTACCGTTAATATTGCCGAACTTGTCGCAGCAGGGAGCGCCTAGAAAAGCGACGTCAATATGCAGTTCACCGCTTTCAATTGCTCTGGCCCGTCCGCCGTGAGAGCGAATCAGAACCGGTCTGGCCAGTTTTCCGGCTGTCATAAGCTTGCCAAGCTTTCCGCGTCCGCCGCTTGTTTCAATATTGGTAATGACGCCCGCCTCAATATAGGGAATGATGGCGTCATTGACGTCGTTTAACGAGCTGGGTGCTAAGGTTAAACCTTTGATTCCTTTTTGGGCAATCGCCTCGACAACCAGGTTTAGAATATAGTCTCCATTACGGAAATGATGATGAAAGGATATAGTCATGCCACTTTTTAGGCCCGCGGCTTCAATTGCCTGGTCAATCGATTTGAGGATTTTCTCAGAACGAGGTTTAACAGAGCGAATTTTCGGACCCCATAGCCGGCCCACTGGTGTTATGGCAAACGGTCCCGCATAGGGAACGATGTTATTATAGCCTGTAATCTGCTGGGGAATGTCTCTTCCAGCTGCATTAATCATGACAATACCTCCTCTATTTCTGTACGGCCGCCGCATAGTCGAGAATGCGCTGAGCCCGTACGACGATGGGGCCGTCAATCATTTTGCCATCCAGGGCAATGACGCCCGACTTCTTAGCAAGCGCTTCTTCATAGGCTGCTAAAATGCGCTTTGCGTTGTCAATTTCTTTGGCAGTAGGCTGAAACACCTGATGCACAAGGCGGACCTGGCGGGGATTAATTACTGACTTGCCATCGAAGCCCATACCTTTAATGGTGTTGGCTTCTTCGACAAAGCCGGTTTCATCATTCACATCGGAAAACACGCTGTCAATAGCCTGAATGCCAGCTGCCCTGGCAGCTAATAACAGCTCAGAACGGGGTACGAACAGCTCACGGCCTTCCTTACTCCGGGAAGTGCGCAGATCAGCAATGAAGTCTTCACCGCCGATTGCCAGGAATTCCATACGCGGACTAGCTGCCGCAATATCATAAGCGCAGCGCAGTCCTTTGGCCGTTTCAATGGCAGCACCGATGGCAATAGAGCCAGGAGCAAAGCCGTTATCTTGCTCAGCTTTGGTAATAATCTTATTAAGCTCTTTAATATCGTCCACTGATTCGGCTTTAGGCAAACGGATGAGATCCGGTTTAGCAGGCAGTACTACTGCCAGATCATCGTATCCGAAAGGCGTGCTTAAATGGTTAATGCGAATACAGGTTTCACAGGGGTAGCTGATTGATTGAAGAGCCTCGGCCACCACGTGGCGGGCTGCATCTTTTTCGGTGATGGATACGGCATCTTCCAGGCAGAAAATAATTGAATCAGCGCCATAAATACCGGCGTTCTGGAGCATTCCCGGATTATTGCCCGGTACAAACATCATACTTCTGCGCATTCTGGCCATCTATATTCCTCCCTTGGCAGACGCTCTCTGTATGGCAGTCTGCAGCCTTGCCCGGATGGTGCAATCAAGAGCCCCTTTATCATTGGCGTGCACCTGGGCGTCGGTAATTCCCTGATTGGTTAATACCTCCTGTATCACTTGGGTAATACGGGGTCCGTACTGCTTGATCACCGGGCTGTTCAGCTCAATTATGATACCTGCACCAGGATTGGCGGGCGCGATGGTGATAATGATGTCATTGGACTCTACCGTTCCAGCCTGGCCTGGCTGAAGTAATTTCTGCATATGGCACCTCCATAAATGAATATTGAAAACTAACTAGCTCAAGCTTAAGAATAACAGGATTATTAAAATAAATAAAATATATAACTTTTATAAATGTTATAAAAGTTTCTTATTCCCCTCCTTGCGCCTGGCAAGGAAGGGATACAATACGATCCCACTACGCGGTTGTAATTTTCATTAGAACGAGGTATTCGACTCCAATCTCCACTAGAAAGTTACAAAAAATTGCGAAATCTAGTTAAAGTGTAGTATAATTAGGGAAATAAATAAAATATATATTTTTTTGGCATTTCAATAATTTTTACTTATTTCGAGGTGCATACACATATGGATGATAAAGACTGGCTAATGTTAAAAACCATTGCAGGAGAGAAAAACCTGACAAAATCCGCTGAACGCTTATACCTATCCCAGCCAGCGCTCACATACCGGTTACGAAATCTGGAGAAAGAGTTTGGTACGCAGCTTGTTGCCCGCCGCCCTACTGGTGTACTTCTCACCCCTCAGGGAGAATATCTGTTAAACTATTCAGAAGAAATGCTGACGCAAATGAATAAGGTGAAAGAACGCATTAAGAACATGGAAAACAAAGTCCAAGGTACGCTCAGGCTTGGAACATCCTCTGTTTTTGCCCACTATGAGCTGCCGCAGATTCTAAAAAGCTTTTTACACTGCTTTCCTGATGTGGAAGTTTTACTAAAAACAGGCCTTAGTCGTCACATACACCGGATGCTGCAAAAAGAAGAAGTTTCCCTTGCCATCCTGAGAGGTGACTATCATTGGGCAGATGAAAAGTTTCTGCTGCGTGAAGAGCCTATCTGCCTGGTGTCAAGCACCCCCATCGAATTTTGCGAATTGCCTTACAGGCCCCAAATCAGTTACTTAACCGACAGCTCTTTAGAACCGGTGATACAAGATTGGTGGCGCGAATCGTTCGCCTGTGCTCCGCGGATAAACATGGAAGTCGACAGTATGGATACCTGCCGTCAAATGGTGCTGCACGGCCTTGGCTGGGCTATCTTGCCTGAAATTGGCCTGGGCGAGCAAAGCGGGTTATTTCGGCGCGAACTTTTTTGGCGCAGTGGCAAGCCACTGGTGAGGAAAACCTGGTTAGCATACTCGTCAGCGTTCTTAGAACTATCCGCTGTCCGTGCTTTTGTTGAGTTCCTTAAAGAGCAGTATCAAGTTCGTCAGCCTTTATCTAAATAGCGGGTATAGCAACGAAAAGGGCTGTCTCTACAAGTTATAAACTAACTTGCGGGGACAGCCCTTACATATACCGTTGTCAAATGGTACTAAAGGGGAAAAGAAAATCGGCCTGCTCTAAACCGCTTTTCCTGCTTCATAAGCTTGTAGTAATAGTTCTTTATTATTAGCAGCAGTACGAGGGTCTGTGCCCCCCGCCTGTAAAAGGGTATCCACTACCTGTAAGTTAAGCATTTTAAGCACGGCTTCATTGGTTTGAAAGGATATTTGAAAAGCCTGTGGATCCGGATTCCCTTGCGAATATATCATAATCAGGCTTTTAACGGCATATCTGGGTTGGAAATTTTCATCGAACAAGCCGCAGAGTCTATCCCACAACAACTTCATTTGCGCCGTTACCTGCCAAACGTATACGGGCGAGCCGAAAACCACAGCATCGGCTTCGACGATCTGTTGAAACATGTTCTGGAGATCGTCCTGCATAGTACAGTATCCGGTTTTGCGGCAAACAAGGCAGCCTTGGCAGGGTTTGATATTCATATCATACAAATTAAATATAGTTGTATCGGCACCCGCATCTTGCGCTCCCCGCATTACTTCTTTTACAAGGGTAGCAGTGTTGCCATTTTTTCTTGGACTCCCTATAAAAGCAACCACTTTTTTCATCTTGTTCTTCCCTCCATTAAAAAGAAATTCCTAAATCCAGTCGGTTAAATAAAGCCGCCATTGACACGAATCGTTTGGCCCGTTACCCACTGTGCTTCCTGCCCTGCCAGCCACAACACGACTTTCGCAATATCTGCCGTTTCTCCCAGGCGGCCAAATGCGTTCATTGTTGTCAGTGTTTGGATTTGCTCTTTTGTCTTCCCCACAGTAAAAAGTTCGGTGTTGACCGGTCCTGGCGCAACTGCGTTAATCGTAATCCCTTTAGGTCCAAATTCTTTGGCTAATTGACGGGTAAACTGCTCGACAGCCCCCTTCGTGCCCGCATAAATGCTGTACGCCGGGAACATCAGCCCGGCCACGGAAGTGGAAAAATTGATGATCCGTCCGTTAGCGGCCATATGCCTCGCAGCTTGTTGACAGGCAAAATAAGTTCCTTTTACATTGACGGCAAAAATTCTGTCAAAATCCTCTTCTGTTATAGCCGTGATCGGTTTTGTAATCATAATTCCGGCATTATTGACCAGAATGTCGATCTTCCCGTAGGCTTCCATCGCACGTTGGAATAACCTCTCCACCTCAACTACCTGGCTGATGTCCGCCTGAATTGCGGTTGCTTCACCGCCCTGCTTTTTAATTGCGGCAACCACTGCAATTGCTTTTTCCGAATTTCCGGCATAATTAATAATGACCTTTGCTCCCTGCAGTGCCAGCTCTTCTGCGATATTTCTCCCAATCCCCCGGGACGATCCCGTTACCAAGGCAACTTTTCCTGTTAGCTTTTGCTCCTGTACTCGTGCCATCGTTTCTCCTCCTCGCTACTAGTCCTGCAAACCCGCCAGCATAGTCTCAACGACTTGTTTTAGCAATCCCTCCCTGTTTTCGTCTTTATAATCCAATACCATCCGGGGATGATGGAAGGATACAGTAGCTTCCAGTAATAGCCGAACTACGCTTTCCGGTGATTTTGCGCGAATTTCTTGCGCTATGACCGCCTTTTGTACAAGCATCAGCAGCTGGCTATTCAAATTGGCCAAATGTCGGATAATAAATGGCTTCAACAGCTCTGCGGCCATGTTAAAGGATTTATAAAGCTCAGGATCTTTTAAAACCTTTTCTTTCTTGAGTTGATGATATTTCAGGAACCATTCCACAATCAATCGTCGCGGCGGCACCACCTTGTTCACAATAAGCTCTAAGGTATTGTCCATGTGCACCAGCCACCGTTCCGATATAGCATCAAGCACTGCTGCTTTATCAGGAAAGTGATTATAAAGCGCAGCTTGACTGATTTTGAGTTCCTTCGCAATATCTGTTAAACGAAATTTTTCGAAACTGTAAGCCCGAATCTTTTCTTCGGCAATTTGCAGTGCTTTTTCTTTTATTTCTTCAGAAGATAAACCTGTTTTTGGCAATGTATCATCACCGCACTTTCATCGTGTCTAAGTACAAAGTAGGATGTCACGAATGGCTATTTTTATATTATATGTTATAAATATTATAATTTATAACATATATCAAGTCAAATCTTACTTATTTATTCTCTCACTTCACGCTGATTCAGTTGCTTGCTAACTAATCATTTGCATAAGACACTTTTGCTGCATAAGAAAAACGTTGTTTTAACTAGATCGTATGGGTAATAGGTGAAGAACAGTTAGCCTGCCAAATAAAGGATTGCATGAGACGTTCCCTTCTACGCATAGGTATGCTAGTATGCGAATCACTAATAAGGAGGACTAGTTTCATGGAATTGAGCTACGCTGCCTTTTTCACCGCTTTTACTGCTGGTTTTTTTTCTTTTCTATCTCCCTGCGTGTTAGCTGTTTTGCCAACATGCACGGCATTTCTGAGCAGCACAGGAAGCGGCGCTGTCCGCTCTCCCCACAGGTGGCAATTAGGGATCAACATATGTATCTTCTTAAGCGGGTTCATCGCCGTCTTTCTAGTAATTGGTGCCGGCGCAGCCTACCTTGGCCAGGCTCTGCATAGCTATCAGCACATCATCAGTAAAATTGGTGCAGCCTTCATGATAGTGATGGGCCTGCAGCTTAGCGGGTTCCTTTCCCTTTCTGTGATCAACAGTAAGTATCATTTGCGTTTTCCAGCCAAGGCGAATTCGTATGGCATCTTTCTTCTTGGAGTAGCTTCTACTGCTGCCTGGACTCCCTGTAATAGTCCGCTGCTCGCACCCGTATTGATATATGCCAGCGCTTCACCCTCCTTATTAAAAGGAGTTGCCCTCTTTTTTGTATACGGCTTGGGTTTTTGTCTCCCCTTTGCATTGCTGGCAGTTACAATAGAGCGCTACGTAAGCAGGCTGCATTTCTTTTCACGCCGCTTAAATGGGGTCCAGCGTATAGCAGGTTTACTCTTAGCACTAGGCGGAGTACTTCTCTTTTTTGATTTGCTTGGTTAGCTTTGATATGTATAATGATAATAGGTAACAAAAATTCTTGTCGCAACTTAAACTCGCAAGGCTTGCTACCGCTATTGTCATACATAATAGGAGTGATATCTTGCTAAAACATGGACAACTTTCCATCGCGATGGTTTGTGTTATTCTAGGAATTATGCTGGCCATTCAATTTCGCACCACACAGGATATACGTTCTTCCTTACAGTTTCAACGAGTTGAAGATCTCACCCAACGCTTGATGCAAGTGGAAAAAGAACGCAACTCTCTCGAGAGCCAGGTGCGCGATTTACGCCAGAGTTCTGGAAATGAAGCAGCTGCTAAAGATTTAGAAAACATTAAAATGGGTGCTGGGGTAGTAGCGCTGCAAGGTGCAGGCGTCATAGTTACGATGAACGATACCAAACTCTCCTCTCCTGTTGGCAGTAAAAACCCCAATTTATACCTAATAAAGGATGAAGACCTCTTAAAAATTCTGAATGAACTGCGGGCAGCCGGCGCTGAGGCCATTGCAATCAATAATCAACGCTTGATTGCTTCATCTGAAATCCGTACTGCTGGATCATTTATATCGCTCAACAGTGTAAGCTTAGCCGCTCCTTTTGAAATCAAAGCGATTGGCGATCCGACGACGTTGGAAAATTCCCTTAAAATTCGCGGCGGAGTCATGGAAACCTTGCAATTTTGGGGTATCCAGGTTGTGGTAAAGCAGTCCAGCACTGTGGATATTCCGGCATTTAAGGGCACCTATCATTTCCAATACGCCCAGCCAATCCAGACGGCGGGTAAGCGCTGACGTGACAAAATAGTATTTGGTATAATAATCGCATCATTGTTGTCTATTACTGAGTCTCTTACCAGTGCAGCAGTAAAAATGAATAAAAAAGGAGCTGCATTCGCTGTTTAAAGCGTTTAGCAGCTCCTCATTTTATGAGGTTAATGACTCATGGTCTGCAGGTGAGTAGTAGTTTGCTTCATAAGGTCCTGCATCGCTTTGGCTTTGCTCTCTAAGGCACCTGGGTCTGTTTTACCTGCGTTTATGCTGTCTTTAATCTCCACTGCCGCCTTGCGCAGGCTATCCTTTAAACCGGCATCCATCATATGAGGCAGGACCTTATCGGTAGTACTAACCAGTTGAGCGGCACTCTTTTGTGCGTCCATCGTCTGGCCTGCTTTCACTTGCTTAACCATATCCTGCAGAACTTTATCCAGGTCTTTCATGATGGGCATGGGATCTTCCTTCGGCATAGCCATGCTATGCCCTTGATGACCGGCTGCCTGCTCTTGACTGGCCGGGGCTTGCGCTGCCGGTTTCTCACTGGAGCCGCAACCTGCCACCAGCGCCATTACTGCGACAGCAGCTAAAACGCCTACAAGTACTTTTGTTTTCTTCATCATTGCTATTCCTCCAATTGATATTAAAATACAGAGCTAGCCTACAGTGGGGGAATATGAATCCCCACCTTAGGCTTCATTTATTTTTAGCTGACTAAACTTAGTCGGCAGTGCGCGAGATACCGGATATCGATGAGTTCTTGCGCTCACGCCACTTGTTCCAGACCAGATAAATGCACGGCAGCACGATCAGTGTCAACACGGTGGAGGTAACCAGACCGCCCACAACAACTGTGGCCATTGGTCGCTGCACCTCAGCACCGGTACCGGTGGCAAAGATAAGCGGGAACAAGCCTAGGCTGGCGACTAGTGCGGTAATCATAACCGGCCGCAGCCGGGTGAATGCACCTTCAACAATGGCTTCTTCCAAGGTCCGGTGATCCCGCAGATGCTTGATATAGGTTACCATGATGACCCCGTTTTGCACTGCAATCCCGAAGAGGGCGATAAAGCCGACAGCCGCCGCCACCGTCATGTAGGTGCCAGTAAGATACATGGCAACAATGCCGCCCACCAGGGAGAAGGGAATATTCATCAGGATAAGGAAAGCATCGCTGGCCGAGTTAAAGGTCATATAGAGCAAGAAGAACGTCAGCACGATAACCGCTGGCACCACCAGCGACAACCGGTCTTTTGCCCGCTGTTGATTCTCATATTGTCCGGTCCATTTTATCGAATAGCCGGCCGGTAAATCAACTTTTTCTTTGATTACTTGATTGGCTTCATTTACAAAGCTAACGACGTCCCGGCCCCGGGTGTTCATCTGTACGATCATCCGGTAGACCCCGTTTTCACTGCTGATCATTGACGGACCATCCACAACCTGGAATTGAGCCACTTCGCCCAGCTGTACATAAGCACCAGTGGCCGGACCGGCTGCTGAGGCAGTTTGGCCGCCACCCATGCCACCCATTCCGCTACCGCTGCTTTTTGCAACCGCACCACCACCGGTTACAGGAACGAGGATGCTTTGCATGGCATCAATGGTTTCCCGGTTTTCCCGATTGTAACGGACCAAGACATTAAAACGTTTGCGGCCTTCTATCGTAGTAGTAGCAGTTTTGCCGCCTACTGCCAATTCGACGGCATCTTCCACATCCGCAATGTTTAGTCCATAGCGGGCAGCCTTTTCCCTGTTAACCTGAATTTCCAGATAAGAAGCACCAAAGACCCGTTCTGCCAGCAAATCGCTAACCCCTGGTACAGTTGCCAGGGCCTTTTCAATATCAAAGGCTTTTTGCTGCAATACTTTGAGGTCTTCCCCATAGAGCTTGATGCCTAGCTCAGTACGGACCCCGGTGGTCAGCATGGATAACCGTCCGGCAATCGGCTGGGTAAAGGCTAAATTAAGCCCCGGGAGGTTAGCCAGTTTGACCATCATTTCCTGTTCGATAGCCTCTTTGGTCATTCCCGGCCGCCACTGCTCTTTGGGTTTTAAGGTGACGATGGTTTCAATCATGCTGATCGGCGCGGGATCCATGGCCGACTCGGCCCGGCCCACTTTGCCCACCGACATGTCGATTTCAGGAATTTCCATGATGACCCTATCCATGGTTTTGGCTGCTTCCAGCGCTTCCGTAAGCGACACACTGGGCAGCATGGTTGGCATTACCAGAAAAGTTCCTTCATCCAAAGCCGGCATAAAGGTTGTGCCAATAAGCGGTAACAGCGAAAATCCGCCAATCATTATGATTACTGCAATGACGATAGTAGCTTTACTGTGCTTTAATACTGATTTTAACGCGGGCACATACCATTGATGCAACTTGGCTACGATCCAGGTGTCCTTTTCCTCAATTTTTCCTCTGAGTAAAAAGGTACACAGCACCGGTACCAGCGTAAACGCCAGCAGCAGCGAGCCACTCATGGCAAAGGATTTTGCCCAGGCCATCGGAGTATACATCTTGCCTTCCGTACCGGTCATAGTGAACACCGGCAGGAAAGTAACGATGATAATGGTTATAGAAAAGAAGATGGGCGCAGCCACTTCTTTCGCCGCTTCCAGCGTCACATCAATAATACTGCGCCGTCCGCGGTCCTCGGCTAAATGGCGGAAAATATTTTCCACCATAACAATGGCTGCGTCAGTCATGACGCCGATGCCAATGGCAATACCGCCAAGTGACATCAGATTGGCCGATAGGTGGATTTGTTTCATGGCAATTAATGCAATCAGGATACCGATGGGGATGGCACTGGTGACAATCAGACTGGAACGAATATTGCCTAAAAAGGCGACGACGATGATCGATACTAAAATGAATTCTTCCAGCAATGCTCTCGTCAGCGTATTCACTGCTTTTTTCACCAGATCAGTTTGGTCGTAAAAAGGCACAATCCGCATGCCCTCCGGTAAGGATGGCTGAATTTCGTCGATTTTAGCTTTCACCTGGTCGATCACATTCAGTGTGTTTTCACCCATGCGCTGAATGACAATCCCCCCGGCTGCCTCATAGCCCGACTTGGTCAGCACACCCCGGCGGAAATCAGGTCCGGCAGTAACGGCGGCCACATCTTTAATATATATGGGAACATTGTTATTTTGCGTGATCACAATATTCTTAATATCATCGGGAGACTGGATTAAACCAAGCCCGCGGATGATAAATTCCTGACCGTTTTGTTCGACAACTTTGGCGCCGATGTTAGCGTTATTAGCGCCAAGTGCTCCAAATACCTGGTTGAAAGTAATCCGGTAGCTTTGCAGGAGCGAAGGATCAAGGTTCACCTGGTACTGCATTACATAGCCGCCAATGCTGGCTACTTCGGCTACCCCAGGCACGGCACTCAATTGTTGTTTGATGGTAAAATCCTCAACAGTGCGCAATTCAGCCAGGTTATGGCGATCACTTTCCACCGTGTACATAAAGACCTGGCCCATGGGAGTGCTGACCGGCCCCAAGGCCGGCTGTACGCCACGCGGCAATTGCGGAATAGCCTGCTGCACTTTTTCATTGACCACTTGGCGGGCAAAGTAGGGCTCCACTCCATCTTCAAAAATAACTGTGATAAGCGACATTCCAAAAGAGGAAGCCGAACGCACTTCTTTCACCTTGGGCAATCCACGCAGGGCTGTTTCCAGCGGATAGGTCACCTGGTCCTGAATCTCCTGCGGCCCCCGGCCCATCCAGTCGGCTGAGACAAGCACCTGGTTTTCACTTAGGTCAGGAAAAGCGTCAATGGGAGTGTCCCGTACGGTAAAAACGCCCCATACAATGACCAGTGCGAACAAAATCAGGACGATTACCCGGTTTTTCAGGGAAAACTCGATTAATTTATTGAGCATGGTGATCCTCCTTAATGTCCGCTATGGCCGCTGTGTTCGCCCCCGGCAGCCGGTGCACCTGGTATAGCCGGTGCAGTCGAAGATTGCGTCGGAGCGGTCGCGCCGCTGGCAGCAGGTACTGGTGCAGTAGTTCCTGCTGCAGCTCCTGAGCCACCATGACCGGCATGGCTGCCAAAGCTGCCTAATTTAGTCTGCGAATCAATGAGGAAGGTAGCGGCGGTTACCACTGTATCACCGCTTTGCAGTCCGGACAGGATCTGGATATAGCCATCGGCGTGCTGTCCTATGACTACATCTCGTTTGACGAACGTATCTTCGCCTTGGGCCACAAAGACAATTTTCCGGCTGCCGGTATCTAGCAGACTGGACTCCGGTACAACGAGGCTGTCGCCCAGCGGAATTTGCACATTGGCATTGACAAACATATTGGGTTTCAGTCTACCTGCAGGATTGGCCATTTCGACCCGCACTTTGACCGTCCGGGTGGCATCATCGAGGACTGGGTTAATAAAGGTCACTTGTCCGCTAAAGGTTTCTCCCGGATAGGCGCCGCTGGTTACTAGTACCGGCTGTCCAGGAGTAATGCCAGCAATATCTTTTTCGTAAATATCAGCATACAGCCAAACCGTAGATAAGTCCGACAGACTATACAGCTTGTCACCAGGCATAATGAATGTTCCTGGCAGCAACTGTTTTTCCAGCACTGTACCACCAAACTGGGCATAGATCGTCATATGATCATTAGGCTTGCGGGTATGCTCCAGATGGGCAATATCACTGTCAGGCACATTTAAGAGTTGCAGTTTACGCCGAGCTGCTTCCCTTAGACGGTTGTTAATCTGGACTACATCTTTGCTGGCGTTTCTCAGTTTCTCCACATTTTCCAGCGTCAATAAATACTCTTCTTGAGCGGCAATATAGGTTGGACTATATACAGCGGCAATGGCCTGCCCTGGATAAATAGTTTCTCCTTCGGCAGTAACATACAGTTCATCAACCCGCCCTTCGACCCGGGATGTGATGAAAGTCCGACCGCTTTCATTCATCGCAATCTTACCGGTGGTCTTGATTTCCTTGGCCAGCGACTTAACGGTTGCTTGGGCGGTCTGCACCCCGGCTAATTGTCGGGCCTTGGCATCAAGCGTAACTGTATCGCCCATGGCCATGACCGGAGCATTCGTTTGGTGTCCAGTATGGTTTACTGCAGCTGGTTTATTGTGCTGCGTAGTATAGTAGTAGCCGGCACCGCCTATTATCAGAACACCGGCAGTCACACCAATAATAATTTTCTTTTTGGCCTGTAGTTTTTCGATCATGCTGTCCTCTCCTTTTCCGGCTTCATCATTATGGCTGCGCTCCGCTGGTGAATAGAGGTTTACCTACCGCTTTTTCCAGATTGGCTGCCGCTTTTTCATAATCTACGCGGGCTTTATAGTAATCCAGTCTGACATTACGGAGAGCATTAAGACTATCCAGAACAGCCATGAAATCCACCTTACCGTTGGTATAGCTTACCACTCCGGCTTGGTAAGTTTGTTCAGCCTGGGGGACGATCGTGTTTTTATATAAGTTGATCTGACGCCAGGCTGACTGTGCCTCGATTAACGCCATCTGTAAATCCAGGCCGGTCATATTTTGCATATTATCTAGCGAAGCCTGAGCTGCGTCCAAGTTAGCCGCAGCCGATTTAATTTCTGCTTTGTTTTTACCCTGCCAAATCGGCAGCATAACCATAAATTCCATTTTCCAGGTATCCGGCTGCGTGTCCATCATCGTCTGTTTTCGATCCTTATAACCGACACTGAACTGATAATCC
The DNA here is from genome assembly GCF_004339805.1 of Anaerospora hongkongensis. Taxonomy (GTDB): domain Bacteria; phylum Bacillota; class Negativicutes; order Sporomusales; family DSM-15969; genus Anaerospora; species Anaerospora hongkongensis. The sequence goes on from NZ_SLUI01000001.1 coordinate 70,395, forward strand.
GGCAGTTGTTGTTTCTGCGCCAGCTCCACACCATTTTTCGCCATATCCACTTGCCGTTCCATACCGACAACAGATGGTTTACCAACCGCTGCATCTGTTTGCAACTTGGCCAAATCAAAATTAGGAGGCGGAGCGCTGAACTCCTCTTTCACGGTGAACGGTGTATCAGCTTTACGGCCAAGGACAGTATTGACTTTGGCTTTCGCCACTGCCGCCATCGAGGCCATACTCAGCAGATCTGTGCTCATTTTAGAAAATTCGGTCTGAGCTCGTAAAGTATCTTGCAACGGTACCATCCCGGTGGAATAGTTAACCTGGGCGATCTGAACTAGCTGGCCCATAATCTCTTGGTTTGCCTTGCCAATTTCCAGTGCTTTATTCGCATAGAGCAGGTCATAATAGGCTGTTTTCGCTGTAGTATAGACCTCCATCTGCTTATCCTGGTAATTGGCTTTGGCCATCTCGGCATCACTGCCGGCCATTTTCCCCATGGCTTTCAGTTTCGCCGGGTTCATAATGTCCTGACTGAACGTATACTCGGTCATCATAGCATCAAAGGGGTTTAAAGTGCCGGTGGGGATATCATCTTTCATAATACCGAGTTGTGGATTAGCCCAGGCTTTAGCCAGCGGAATGCGGGCCTGCTTTTCTTCCCAGCGTTTTTGGCTCTCAATGACGGCTGGATTATTTTTGACAGCCGTATCCACCACCTGCTGCAGTGTCAGTACTTCCTGGTTTTCTGCCGCCAGGGACGGGACGGTTACTAACAACGTCATGATAGCTGTCAGAACCATGGTCTTTCCCCGAATCCATTTTTTTGTGTACATAGTGCCTCCTTTTCTCTCGTTCCAGAAAAATTGCAATATAATTTCTTATTAAGCTTTAGCTCCCATGTCTTGTTCCTAACTATACAGACTTGATATGAATAAGTTATGAAGAGTTTTTAAAGAACTTATGAATTTTATTGTTAGAAGCTTTGTAATGTCCGGCCAACTAAGTAAAGCAGCTTTCTGCTTAGATGCTAAGGTGGTCAAGCTTGATCCGCCTCCCGATCCGCAATATGGCGGATAATGAAGCCTAGCACAAACAGTTGTACCAAAAGTACTCCCCACATGATTCTCACCTCGTCCTTCCCCAGTGAATACTGCTATCATACACTTTAGGTGTGAAGAACTAATGAACATACTGTGAAGAACTCATGCTTTTCTCTACGAATTTTTTACTTCACGATGATCTGTAAATTAAAATAGGACGCATTGCTGCGCCCTAGAGGATGGCTATCGGTTTCCTAAACTGTTTATTGTCTTTACTTTCCTTCCAAGTAGTATCTTACCCACATAATTACTTCCGCTAGTGAAGGGTGTGGTGTCATTGTCTCGCTGATACTTTGCACGGAGTGCGGATCTAAATAACGAGTCATCCTGGAGGCCCGTAACTCCATTGCCGACTTAGATGCAATATGATCATTGACAGGTGTAAGGATCGTTTCACCAGCATTCATAAGATTAACAAATGGTTGGAGCAGAATAGATGCTTGCGGTCCAATTAAATGGGCGCCTAGAATGAGATTTGTTTGTTTATCTACCACAATTTTAACAAATCCATCATGTTCGTCTCCGGGATCAAAGCCAAGGGCAAATCCTTTGGAAGTCGATGAATAATGATGTTTGGCTGTTAGAACCTCATAGCCTGCTTGAATAGCCTGCTGCTCTGTCAGTCCCACATGTGCAACTTGAGGGTACGTGAAGGTTACAACAGGTATTAAATCATAGCGAGCCCAGCGCCAATCTTGAAGTTGTTGTTCGCCAAATAAATTGTGAACTACTATTTCGGCTTCATAATTTGCCTTGTGTCGGAATGGAGCTGCGCCATTTACATCACCAAATGCCCAGACACCATCAACATTTGTTTCTAAAAACTCATTTGTATTAATCCATCCTCCGCTATCGGTTATGATACTTGTGTTTTCCAAGTGTAATAAATCCGTATTGGGGCGTATGCCAGAGGCAAGCAAAATTTCTTCCGCCCGGACTTCGCAAGACTCGCTAGTTATTTTGTCAGAAAAGGTGATGATCTTTTCGCCATTTTCTACCCGTACCGCAGTTGGTATGTGATGCAATAATACATTAATACCAAAACTACGAAGGTCCTTTAAAATTTGGGCAGAGAATTCTTCATCTTCCTTAGGCAGCAGGCGAGTATTGCGTTGTACCAAAGTGACCTTCGTACCAGCCGCTGTAAACACATGAGCAAACTCTGTGCCGATAGGGCCACCGCCCACAATGACTAAACTTTTGTATGGTGTTTCCGGATACTTATCGCCAAACAGGGATTCAGACGTTAGATAGCCAGCCTCTTCCAATCCAGCAATAGAAGGGATATTCGTACGCGAACCAACGGCAATAAAGATCTTCTCGGCTGTAAACTCGTCTGATAGCGTACCATCATTTAATGCGACTTGTAATACCTTTTCGCTTGTGAAGTAACCGGTACCTTGATAGATATCAACATTTTTTGTTGTGTAATAGGCTAAAATATCATTACATTCATTTATTTTCTGCCATACACGCCGGGAAACGGTCTCCCAATTCATTCGCGCCGGGGCTACGTCGACACCGATCTTTGACAATCCATCAATTTCCCTAATGTAGTCTGCAGCTGTAACCATCACCTTAGTTGGAATACAGCCTCGGGTTAAGCACGTCCCGCCAAACCGTCCTTTTTCTATCATAGCGCACTTTAATCCCTGCTCAAGGGCCGCATCTAAAACAATATTGGCAGATCCTGAACCAATTACCACAACATCATATTGCTTCATGCCATTAATAACTCCTCTTAAATTTATAGTTCTAAAGTATAATACGCTGCATGTTAGATAAGGGTTATTAGTGAAACAAAAGCACCTAATGATCTGTCTACATCGCTTACATTCTTGATGCAGCAAAAATCCCAGATTAATCCTGATTCCGCAGAACAGTAAGCCGATATTGTTTGGCGAAATAATTTGTTTAATCATAAAAAAAATCGATTGATCATAGTTCATCACTATCATCAATCGACTTTTTCGTTAATTGCCGCCAGTTTTAAACCCGGCCCAACCGTATTTCCCTAAACAGCTATTCCATTAAGGTAGATATTCTAAAATTATCGCGATAACAAAAAAGGTAAAATACGACTTGTTAGATTGAAAAGAACATGTCCATAATCAGGCAGAAGGTTAATATTTGCAGTGGGTAGTAATCTGGAAAGTCGCGCTATTGACTTTTCTGAATGAAGCATAGCATCTTTTTCACCAACAATCATCATTAGAGGTATGTTTAAATCGCTAATTTCATTATCAGTAAAGATTGGTATCGGTTCAGTACGATAATTAAAATTACTATTGATTAGTTTTATATAATTTACCATCTCTTCCGATATCGGCTGATTGCCAGTCACTTCCCGAATGATCTTATCAACGCCTTTGTCTCCCAGAAAACTAAATACTATTGATTTTAACAGGAATGAAATTTTTTGAGCACCAATACCAGAAGGAGAGATTAAAACAACCTTCTCAACCTTCGCTTTGTGCTTTAATGCAAAATTGATTACCATCCAAGCCCCTAGTGAAATACCTATAAAAGTTGCTTTCTGAAGCTGCAATATAGTAAGAATATCATTCATCCATTCGGAATAAGCAGCACTCTTCAGTGAATATTGCAGTTCTTCACTTTTTCCTGGATCACCGGGTATATCTACTGCAAATACCTTATAATACTTTGCATACTCAGCAATATCCCCAAACCACATAGAAGAATTTGAACCGCTTCCATGCAATAGGATTAATGGTGGTAATAAATTATCGCCACTTGTAATTATATATGTTTTTCCATAACGAGTATCCACATATAATTCTTTATAGGGAGCTGGCCATTTTGTAAGTAGTAAATCATATTTTTTAAGGATTGCCGCTTTACCGTCTTCTGATTTATATACTGCTTTTCTATTCATTTTTTAAAAGCCATTCTTCTGCAGTTTCCTTAGTTTCAAAAACCCTAAAATGACTGCCTTTATTGGACTCGAGTACCATTTCCTTAAATTTGCCTTTGTGAGCCAAATCCTTTGGAATGATAGCGGCTATTTTTACATGGTAGTTAATAAATTTTTGAAGCATTTTTCCTGCTACGCCTGTTTTTAGTTCAAAGAAGGCTTCTGCAAGAGTATGACTATGTAGTACAAGAAGACTTATATCATTTTCTCTGCAAAGAGCAATCAGATTCAAAGCATCCTGTTCTGTACTGAGCAGGGTGTTGACAGATAGCACTTCAATATACTTCTTGGTTTCACGCTCAATAATTTTATAATTCATTTTCTTTTCCCTATCTTCCTATTTTTCTTCAACTGATTAGTAAATAGCGCGGTCTTTTTTCCGATCGTGATTTTACTCCCTGTTTTTGCTGCGTACAGGAAGAAAATCTTTAAATACATAAACTGCTATCAATAAACTGCCTCCAACGACAGCCCATTCAAACCACGGATTATCGAGTATCGTATGCCATCTGCTGCCCAGCAAAGCGCCGGCACCTAAAAAAATAGCCAGCCAAAGAACTGCATGTACCATATCGTAGATAAGAAATTTAGCAATGGAAATACCACTAATGCCGGCTATATAAGGGGTAATATTGCCTACTGTTGGTACGAAGCGGCCACCAATAACATAAACCGGGGCCGACTTTTCCAAAAGCTTTTGCGCCTTATTAATGCGTTCGGGAGTTAGTCGAATATATCTCCTCCAACGCTTTATCAAGGGTGCTCCCATATAACGTCCTATCATAAAGGCGGACAGCGAGCCCAGCAGGTAACCTAACAAAGATACCAGCCAGGCTGCGATAATCGTAAACTCGCCTTGCTTTGACAAGAAACCTGCCAAAGCTACTAGTATGCTGCCGGGGAAGGGCAGCCCAATTGCTTCCAAAAAAACTCCCGCAAACACCCCCGGCAGCCCCAGGCTGCTTAATACTTCAAGAATAGTGTCGAACAAAGCATCACCTCCCGCCCAACCTCCCTGCTAATCTATCCACTTGTTCGATAAACAATGTTATTTACACATAAAGGTATGCATGCATTTGGCTTTCCAAAGATAGTAACCCTTTTAGCATAAATTTTAGTACTGTCTCTTTTGATGCGCACTTCGTTCAAGGGGAAGGTACTACACCAGCCAACCAGAATAGATAGTTTAATTAGTGTATACCAAACTGTCCATAGTGATACTTGAAGCGCAAGCGGCTATACCACAAGCCTGTATGCCAAACAAACCAGGCCCCGGATCAGAAGTAATCACCTGAATCCGGGGCCTGATTTAACGTATTGTTTTCCAGATTGTCCCCTGGTTCATAATCCACGGTTTTTACGATACTCAGGATGCAAGCTCAGCTTTATTAATACCTTAGTGCTCTTTTCTTTCAGATTGTAGTTTCCGCCACAAAGTAGAGCGTCCAATGTTGAGTTTTTCTGCAACAGCAATGTAATCCTGACTATAAATATCTAACATTCTCTTGATAATCTCTCTCTCGAATTGATAAACACTCGCTTTTAGTTCCTGGTGTAAATTTATTTTTAACGAAATGGTATTTCCGTCAGCCAAATCCATATCAATCAATTTATTTAGTATTTCGGACCAATTCTTTTGATTTGGGGAATAACTTATTGCTAAAGCAAAACGTTCCATTACGTTAGATAATTCCCGAATATTACCTGGCCAATTATAGGAAGCTAAGACTTTCCCCATTTCCTTAACAACAGTATCATATGGAATATGAACACTAAAACGTTTGAGAAAGTCTATTGCTAACACTGGCACATCTTCCAGTCGGTCCCGTAGTGGCGGAATCTTTAAATTCAATACGTTTAACCGATAATACAAATCGTCACGAAACTGCCCTTCCTCTACTCTCTTCTTTAAGTCCTTGTTAGTGGCACTGATAACACGAATATCTACAGGAATAATTCTGTTATCCCCGACGCGCCTTACTTCTTTTTCTTGCAGTACTCTCAGCAATCTGGCTTGTAAAGGCTGTGGTATCTCTCCAATCTCATCAAGAAAAATTGTGCCTTTATGCGCTAATTCAAATAGCCCGGGTCTTCCGTCCTTTTTTGCACCTGTAAAAGCTCCTCCTTCATACCCAAAGAGCTCACTTTCCAATAAGCTTTCTGGAATAGCAGCACAATTGATCGCTACAAAGGGGCCACTTTTTCTTTTACTGGCATTATGAATACTCTGTGCAAATAGTTCTTTTCCTGTTCCAGATTCTCCTTGAATTAACACTGTTGATTCAGTTGTTGCATATTGCTCGGCTTTTTGTTTTAGTTCAATCATTTTTACATTCTTGGTCAAAATATCTTGAATAGCATATCGAGCCACAAACCCCTTAGAATAGATCTTCTTTCTTATCAATTCTTCAAGATATTGGATCTTTGTGACATCTTCAAATGTTCCCACAACCCCAATTTTCTTCCCATCAAGAAGAATTGGAATACGGTTGGTAGCAATAATACCACCCATAACTTCCTGTAATTGAGCCAGCTCTGCATTTCCACTTTTAAATACTTCTTGCATCCGTGTATTAGGTATGACATCTTGTACAGATTTACCAATTGCCGTATCGCCTTGTATATGGAAAATCCGCTCTGCCGAAGCATTAAAAATGGTGATCCTGTTTTGATGATCTGTAACAATAATCCCTTCCGCAATTGAATCCAGGACCTTTTCTATTCTTGCACTACGACTTCGTTCTGCCTTGCGCACCCGAGCAACATGCATAGCTTCTTCCAGGGCACGAGATACAGTCTCTTCGCCGCACTCAACCAGGACTCCTTTTGCTCCCATTTGATTTGCAAAGTGGACAATGACAATTCCACCGATCATTACGTTAATGCCTCTATTCAGAGCATCTTGCATACTTTTTTTAATTTCTTGGTGGTTAGTAAACAGATACTCATGAATTTTAACACCACAAATTTCTTCTATGAATTGAACACTCTGTAATTTCTCACCATACTTAAAAAATGCTACTTCCTTTACCTTCCCTCGAACTGTATATAAAACTCGTAACACATCCGAAAAAGTAACCGGAATATTCACAACGGGGATATTGACAGCTTTCCTAATATACTCAGCAGTTCCACCACGGCTCAAAATTACGTCGAATGACGCCTCTATTTGACACGCAAGCGCCGCAGCCTCCTCCAGGGTGGCAGAGGTTGTAAAGGTTTGTACACCTGCCCTGTCAGCCAGACGTTTAAATGCATCAGTCATTTTGCTATCAGCATAAATAAGTGCTACTTTTATTTCATTCTCGCTGTACAACCCTAATTGCCCTTCCATCTTTTGCCCCCCTGTATGTTGCGGCGTGTATTCATTCCTTATACTATTCAACATTTTATATTTAGTATTCCTTCTATCATCCACGTCTTGAAGTGCATAACGCTTTCTCTGGCTGTATTATTTATACCGTCCCGTATGGGCCTCAGCCTTAAATACCTTCATAGCTACATGCGTTGACCATATGACTTGTTAAGTCTTTTTGAATATGATCACGTACCAAATAAACTGCCTGTAGGTATTGAGACAAATTTACATTTGTCTCAATACCCATGGTTTGCAGCATATTTACTAAATCTTCTGTAGCCGCATTGCCTGCAGCTCCCGGCGCAAACGGGCAACCTCCCAAACCGCCAACCGACGTTTCAAAAGTGGTAATCCCGGACTCCATAGCGGCTAAAGTATTCGCAAGAGCCATTCCCCGTGTATCATGAAGATGCATGCCAATAGGAATCTCCGAAAACTCTCGTAAAACCTTCTGTGCTAACGCGTATACTTGCTGTGGTTGTGCCACACCAATAGTGTCACAAAGGATCACTTCTCGCACGCCTATTTCGACAGCTGCTTGAATTAAACTCAAGACTAATTCAGCCTCTACTTTTCCCTCAAAAGGACATCCAAATGAAGTGGCTGCATCTAATCGAACCTTAAGGTCGGGCATTACTGCGATAATACTTTGAAGCTCTGCCAAAGACGCTTCCCTAGTTCTGTTGATATTAGCTAAATTATGTTGTTCACTAGCAGATATCACATACGTTACTTCGCGTAAACCAGAGTTATAAGCTTTTTGGGCACCTTTCAGGTTAGGAACTAAAGCAATGGGACGCAATTTAGCGCCCTTATGCTTTGCCAAAATGTTTTTAACGATTTCCTCTGCATCTGCCATCTGCGGTATTGCTTTAGGATGGACAAAGGATGTTATTTCCATTGCACCAATCCCCGCATTAATCATAGATTCAATAATAAGCAATTTTGTTGCTATGCTAATTGGCGTTTTAATATTTTGAAAACCATCTCGAGGTCCGACTTCAATAATTTCAATACCGGCTGGCAATTTCATTAACTTTCCTCCCTGACTGCTAGTAAGCACTATCCTTCGATAATTCCTTTGGCCTTTAATTCTGTCAGTTTTGCTTCATCATAGCCAAGGTATGTCTTTAAAAATTCGTGCGTATGCTGTCCCAGCTCCGGTGCTGGTGTATTAATTTTGCATTCAGTTTCCGAAAATTTAATATGACATCCAGTCAATGTGGTTTTCCCAGCCTTAGGATGATCTACTTCCACAAACATTTCCCGTGCTCCGGCTATATGAGGATCTTTAGTTATATCGGAAACTTTGTTAACCGGTGCTGCCGGGCAGCCTTTCTTCAAGAGGTCATTGATAATATCATCGGCCGACTTATCTTTAGCCCATTCTTCAATAATTGGTTTTAAAGCGGCATGATTTTTAACACGATCGGCGTTTTCCTTAAAGCGCGGATCTTCCAGCAAATCATTTCGCCCCATATAATCAGTCAACAGGGCAAACAACTTGTTATTACCAGCGCCAATAATAAAGGTTTTATCCTTTGCTTTAAAAGTATCATAAGGATATACCGATTCATAACGGTTACCAATGCGCTCAGGATCCTTACCTGTTGCAAAATAAATTTGCGTAATAATTTCCATACCGGATACAACAGAATCGACCAGAGCCACATCTACTTTGTCTCCATGGCCGTTTTGTAATTTATTCGAATAAGCAGCCAAAATACCAATGGTCATATTAAGCCCTGCCAAAACGTCAGCAATAGCCGTTCCGCTACGGGTTGGTTCACCATCAGGCCAGCCTGTAGTACTCATTAGTCCGCCCATTCCTTGGCCAATGATATCGTAGCCGGGACGCTTTGCATAAGGACCATAATGACCGAAGCCAGATACAGCGCCATAAATAAGACCGGGATGAATCTTTTTTAAGTCGTCATAACCAAGGCCTAGCTTTTCCATAGTTCCAGGGCGGAAGTTTTCCAGCAGGATATCAAATTCTTTTATAAGTTCTTTGAAAATCGAACGGCCTGCTTCTTCTTTTAAATTAATGACAATCGATTTTTTATTGCGATTTAAATTCATGAAATACGCTGATTCACCATTAATCATTGGTGTAAAGCCACGCGAATCATCACCATGGCCAGGAACCTCCAGTTTCACCACTTCTGCTCCCATATCAGCTAAGATCATTCCGCTGTACGGTCCTGCCAGAACCCGTGTCAAATCTAAAACTCGAACTCCATCTAATACTCCGCAATTTCCCATAACTATATCCTCCTAAAGTGTCTGTTTAAGAAATGGTACTAGACCACCATCATTAATCAAAACCATAATATGACTAGGAATTTTACTGCATCGATAGGTTTCGTTTTTTGTGTAATTTATGATAATTCCATTTGCAAGATCAATTGAAATATCATCGTTGTCAGAAATTTTCTCTGTCTCTTCACACTCAATCGCCGGTATTCCCAGATTGATTGCATTGCGATAAAAAATTCGAGCAAAAAATTTTGCTACGATCGCTCCAACCCCCAAATGTTTAAGGGCTAAAGGTGATGTCTCCCGGCTGGATCCGGAACCGAAATTGGCACCTGCTACTACAATGTCTCCCCTTTTTATTCTTGTTGAAAAAGTAGGGTCGACTGCACTCATTGCGTATTTAGAGGCTTCAGCTACACTAAGTTCCATATACTGAGGCGGGGAAATAATATCTGTGTTTATGTTGTCACCGAACTTAAGCACTTTGCCACAAATTGGTTTGCTCATATCCATTTCCTCCTACAATAAGTCCCGCGGATCTGTAATGATGCCTGTAACAGCACTGGCTGCTACTACTAACGGTGATGCCAGATAAATATTCGACTCTTTGCTTCCCATACGGCCAAGGAAATTGCGATTCGTAGACGAAATACAGTTTTCACCACTCGCCAGTAAGCCCGAGTGAAGTCCCACGCATACCCCGCATGAAGGGGCCATAATGGTAGCTCCAGCCTCAATCAATGTCTCCAAAATGCCCTCTTTATTAGCTCTTATCCAGACTTCTTGTGACGCCGGAGAAACCAAAAGCCTTGTTCCCCTCTTGATTTTTTTCCCGCTCAAAATCCGCGCTGCCGCTTCAAGATCGCTATATCTTCCACCGGTGCAAGAACCGATATATGCTTGATGAATCTGAATGTTTTTCACATTCGTAACTTCAGTAACGTTATCAACTTCGTGGGGGCATGCAACAACAGGAGCAAGTTTTTCTGCTTGAAAGGTGTAGGTTGCACAATATGTGGCATCAGCATCACTGCTAAAGCACGTATAGTCTTTAGTAATTCCATGTTTTCGTAAATATTGTTTAACTTTTTCATCCGCTTCCATCAACCCAGCTTTGGCACCCATTTCCACCGCCATATTGGTAATTGCCATACGTTCATCTAGACTGAGGCTTTTTATTGTATCGCCTATATATTCCACTGCCTTATAGGTGGCTCCACTGTGACCAATTTCACCAATGGTTTTAAGTGAAATATCTTTAGCCATTACGCCGTCAGGTAAAATGCCATCCCACTTCACTTGAATGGTTTCAGGAACTCTTAACCATGTCTTTCCCGTAAGCAAAATCCCCAGCATTTCTGTTGAACCAATCCCGCTGGCAAATGCTCCTAAAGACCCACCCATGCACGTGTGCGAATCAGTACCTAAAACTATGGTTCCTGGAAGCACATGACCGTTTTCTGCCATGACCTGATGACACGGACCAGCGAACTCATAATAGTTTTCAATTCCATGGCTGGCAGCCCACTCTCTGGTAAATTTCACAATTTCTGCCTGATTAATGTTGGCCGGAGGCGTGTAATGATCAGATATAATCACTACTTTATCTCTGTACCAGACCTCATCTTTGATATCCAGCATTTTTTCTGCAATTTCAACTCTCGGTCCCAGGATATCATCCATCATGGCCATATCTACATTAACCCATAAAATATCTCCAGCCGAAGCACTTTCCTGATTGGCCGCTCGGGCTAGTATCTTCTCAGACATTGTTTTTCCCAAAATGATATCACCTTCTACTTGTATTTATTCGTACGTGAACGCCCCACTAGCCAATCGTCCCACCATTACTTCCGAACTGTTTTACGCACATACACATAGCCATCCATTATTCTTCTTGCGGTCCGATATACTCCGATACGTTTGAGTTTGACTTCTCCACTTATCACTTCAGCTTCAGATTCCACCGGAATAACGCCACCTGGATGACCGATATTCACACTCGGCCTAGTTTTAGCTTCTTCACGTAGTACTTCCCATGCGATGCTTCCTGGTACCCGAACTGCAGCTCCCGTACACACCGTTCCGGTTACTGGATAGGTTTTATGCATCCTTAACATAAACAGCAAACGAGAAACAATATCTATTTCTTCTGCATTGACTTTTTCACCACTGATACTGGTATAGTCAGCCGGCGGGCTAACGATAGCAAAAAAAGGAGCATACGGACTTTTAATAGCTGCTGCTTCTGGGGTTTTAACCAGTCCAAAAATTACAGCAGCTCGTCCCCGTATCTTTTCGATCGTAGCCATAAGGTCTTTATTTGCTTCGATCTCATTGGGACTTTCCGTCCCACTCATTCCTAAACTATTCGCATGAATAAATACCAGGGGATTGCCGGCATCAACTAAAGAAACTTCATAATCTTTTCCGTCGACAGAAATTACATCTTTGGCATTCCCTGTCGGCAATAACTTTCCAGTAATAGCACCTGCTGTATCTGACCAATCCAGCGTAATCTTAGCGCCTGTTCCCGGAACGCCATCAATGGAATAATCGCCTTCCACACAGGCCTTTCCATTTTTTACGGGAACCTCTGCAACCAAGATATTATTACTATTAGTAAGGTGGATTCGCACAGTAGTTACTGGTTCAACAGGTTCGACAAAACCTTCATCTATGGCAAACGGGCCTACAGCTGCTGATATATTCCCACAATTTCCACCGTAATCAACAAACTTAGTTTCAAAGCTTACCTGACCAAACGTATAGTCTACATCAGCATCTGGACGGCTTGGCGGAGAAATGATAGCTAGTTTACTGGTCAAAACATCGGCACCGCCTAAGCCATCGATTTGTCTCAGATCAGGGCTTCCATAAATTGCACAAATAACTTCATCCCGCTTCTCAGGGTCTTTTGGCAATTCATTTTTCAAAATGAAGACTCCCTTACTGGTTCCCCCTCGGACAATAGAGCATTTCAGCATTTCCATTTCAGGGTGCATCATAATTCCTCCTAATTTTTCATTAACATGAAATATCTAAGATTTCTGTTTGATCTATCTATTCGCAACTATCATGCCAACTAAAAAATCTAGCAATTTGGACGCATTTTAAAATTATCAGTCTCATTTTTGAAACACCAAAAAGCTATTATGCCTTATTTTTCTTTTAAAAACCGAAATATCACCCCACTCTCATTTTTGAAACGTCCTTCTTAATTTTGATGTGCAAATAAAAGGAACCAGCTAAGGGAATTGTTTTCCCAGCTGGTTCCTTTATATCATGTGGCAACACTATAGAATTCGCTTCAACGCAGTTTCTACTGGTTTTCAGTACTGAATTGAATCTTGTACAGCTTACTGTATAAACCATCTGCCTTAACCAGCGCTTCATGATTACCGTGCTCCACTATTTTGCCATTTTCCATAACAAGAATTAAATGAGCACGTTGCACTGTTGCTAATCGGTGAGCAATAACAAAAGAAGTCCGTCCAATCATCAGCCTATCGAGTGCTTGCTGCACCAGCAGTTCGCTCTCAGTATCCAATGCTGAAGTGGCTTCATCCAGGATCAATATCCGCGGATTCTTTAAAACAGCTCTGGCTATGGCAATGCGCTGCCGCTGTCCACCGGATAGCTGAGCGCCGCGCTCTCCAACCGGAGTTTCATATCCATCAGCCATTTCCATGATAAAATTATGTGCATTAGCCACTTTTGCCGCTGCAATTACCTCTTCCTTAGCAGCCTCTAAATTTCCGTAAATAATATTTTGAAATATTGTACCGCTAAATAAAATTGTTTCCTGCGGAACAATGCCGACTTGAGCGCGCAAGGACTGTAAGGTAACGGCTTGAATATCGATGTTATCAATCCGGATCGAGCCAGCTACAGGATCATAAAACCGGGGAATTAGATTGACCACCGTTGTTTTCCCGGCACCGCTAGGTCCTACGATCGCGATCAACTCTCCCGGCCTGGCTTCAAAAGACATATCCGTTACAACAGGTTTGCCTGGGTTATATGCAAAGGAGACGTTCTGAAAGGTAACATACCCGGCTACAGGTCCTAACTCTTTAGCCCCTTCTAAATCTTTGATTTCCGGTTCGATATCCAGTACTTCAAAGATGCGCTGCGCTGCCGCTAACGCCCGCTGTATATCTGCATAGATATTGCTCAGCCGTTTGACAGGAGTAGGAAGATTAATTACATATACTAAGAAGGAGATTAAAGCTCCAGAAGTTAAATGACCACTTATCACTTCGTGTCCGCCGAACCAAATAATCGCCGTAATACCAATGGTGGAAAGAATATTAATAATCGGTGTTATAACCGCCATGACTTGAACAATCTTCATTTGCGCCTGGAAATTCCGTGAGTTTTCGTAATCAAAACGCTCTAGTTCATAGCTCTCCCGGGCGAAGGATTTAATAACGCTGACAGCCAGGATGGTTTCTTGCAGAAAAGCAGTGATATCGGCTGCCCGCTCTTGTAAAGTCCGGCTCTTGATCCGCATTTTTTGCCCGGATATATTGATTGTATACAGAATAAGTGGAAAAGTAAGAAACATCAATAAGGACAGTTTCCAGTCAATATAGAGCAGCAGCAGAATCGACCCGGCTAATGTTACCGAGTAATTCACAAAATCAATTACATTGTTGACTAAGGCGGTTTGCAGTGCAGCAACGTCATTCGTAACATAGCTCATAATGGTTCCGACGGAACGCTTTTCAAAAAATGCTATTGATAGCTTCTGCAGATGTTGATACAAATCTCTGCGGATATCGATGATAATTTTTTGACTGGAAAAAGCCATAAGGTAGGTTTGCCCGTACATCGCCATCCCTTGGATGACGATTAAGACAAGAACCGTGACTGCTATGAGATTAAGTGTATCCGTATCTTTGGTCGACAAAACCTGATCAATTACCTCCCCGATAATCTTGGGCAGATATAGATTGACCGCCGAGGCTAGGATGGTACAAGCCAATGCGCTGATAATCAACAAACTGTATGGCTTTATGTACCACCAAACACGAGCATACAGGCTCATGATGACTCACCTCACTGTGAAATGTAAACTGTAGCATCATACCCCAAACAGCTTATAAAAATTCATATAAAAAGATGCCAGGCAGGTATTGTCCCTGCTGGCATCTTTATTAATCATTATTAATCATCTTATAACTGTTACGATTCTTGTTGTTTTATGCTGTCAATTACAGCTTCCAATTCCGCTTTATTAAACTGATATTTTTCTGTGCAGAAGTGACAGCATAATTCAGCCTGTCCATCCTTAAGGATATCTGTGAGCTCTTGTACCCCCAAACTGATTAAAGCCGTCGTCACCCGCTCACGGGAGCATTGGCAGCGAAACGTGAGTTCCATCGGTTCATAGAGATTTAGGTCCACTTCCATACCGGCAAAAATTTTGTGCATAATCGCCTGCCCGTCCATTCCCTGTTGAACAAGCTGAGAAATAGACCCTAAATTACTAAGATTGCTCTCAATCTGTTCCAGAGTAGCATCATCAGCGCCCGGCAGAGCCTGTACCATCAAGCCGCCGGCAGCAGCAACGGATAAATCCGGATTTACCAGAACACCAAGACTGATTGTCGAGGGCGTCTGTTCCGATATATAAAGGTAATTCGTCAGATCTTCAGCGATTTCACCGCTGACTAATTCTGCACTGCCGGTAAAGGGCTGTTTTAAACCGGTAAACCGCGTGACATAAATATTGCCGGCTCCTACAGCCTGCCCCACAGCTAATTTACCGTTATGAAGCGGCAGGTCAGTATGCGGCTCATCCACATAACCTCTTACCTTGCCGTCAGCCCAGGCGTCAGCTACGATCGCTCCTAACGGTCCATCTCCGTCTATACGAAGGGAAATACTTTCATCTGTTTTTAAATTAGCAGCTAACAACAGTGCACCTGTCATTGTTCTGCCAAGAGCTGCCGCCGCTATCGGATAGCAGTTATGCCGCTGTCTCGCTTCTTCCGTCAAATTGGTAGTTACAGCAACAAAGGCCCGCACCCCATTAGCGGTAGCCCGTAGTAAATGATCTTGCAAAGTCTATTGCCTCCATATTGTTATTTCCCTGGAAATAATTTACAATCAAATTTGACGCAGTAAATTAGCCATCTCAATGGCCGAGGTTGCAGCATCAAAGCCTTTATTGCCTGCTTTTGTGCCTGCCCGTTCAATGGCCTGCTCAATCGTTTCTGTTGTTAAAACACCAAAAATGGTTGGCACGCCGGTTTCCAGTCCGACATGGGCTACACCTTTTGATACTTCGGCACACACATAATCAAAGTGTGGCGTACTGCCGCGAATAACCGTTCCTAAGCAGATAACTGCATCATATTTATTACTGAGAGCCATTTTCTTGGCTACCAGCGGTATTTCATAAGCGCCCGGAACCCAGGCTATTTCAATGTCTTCCTTCTCGGCACCATGACGCTCCAGCGCATCCATAGCACCGCTCAGCAGCTTACCGGTAATAAATTCATTAAACCTGGCGACAATCACCCCGAAGCGCAAGCCTTGTGCTACTAATTTACCTTCATATACTTTACCCATTGTTGACCTCCTCATATTGTTTTAAAAAATGTCCAAGCTTAGCTTTTTTGACAGATAAATAGCGCTGGTTAAAACGGTTGGCTTTCATTTCAAGCGGAACACGCTCTGTAACAATTAACCCATACCCTTCCAGGCCTACCCGTTTCCGGGGATTGTTGGTTAGCAGCCGTACCTTCGTCAATCCAAGGTCAGCCAGGATCTGGGCACCTATGCCGTAATCTCGCAAATCAGGAGCGAAACCGAGAATTTCATTTGCTTCAACGGTATCTTTTCCGGTATCCTGCAAAGCATAGGCCCGCATTTTATTGGCCAAGCCGATACCGCGGCCCTCTTGGCGCATATACAGCAAAACCCCTGCACCCTCTTTTTCAATACGCTGCATAGCAGCATCCAGCTGTTCGCCGCAATCGCAGCGGCATGAGCCGAAAACATCGCCGGTAAGGCATTCCGAGTGTACACGAACAAGCACACTGTCTTTACTGGTTATATCGCCTTTAACAAGAGCGATATGACATTGTCCGTCTAACTCACTTTCATAGGCATAAAGCTGAAATTCACCATAGCGTGTGGGCATCCGGGTAACTGCCACCCGTTCAACATACTTTTCATGTTTTTTACGATACTTAATCAAGTCTGCAATGGTAATCATTTTTAAATTATGCTTGCGCACAAATTCACTCAACTGAGGTACCCGGGCCATCGTCCCATCATCACTCATCACTTCACAAATAACCCCTGCCGGATATAATCCGGCTAATTTGGCTAAGTCAACTGCCGCTTCGGTATGGCCAGCTCTGCGCAATACTCCACCTTCGCAATAGCGCAGCGGAAAAATATGGCCGGGACGACGCAAATCTTCTGCCTTAGCATCAGAACACAGAACCGTTTGAACTGTTTTGGCACGTTCAGGCGCAGAAATACCGGTCGATACATCATGAGCATCAATGGAAACAGTAAATGCAGTGCCTCGCAAGTCGGTATTATGGGTTACCATCGCACCAATTTCCAATTCATCCAGGCGTTCACCGACCAGAGGCATGCAAATCAGCCCGCGCCCATGAGTCGCCATAAAGTTAATTGCTTCAGGCGTCGCCTTTTCGGCGGCCATGAGCAAATCACCCTCGTTTTCCCGGTCTTCATCATCTACGACAACAATCATGCGGCCATTTTTAATATCCTCAATCGCTTCTTCAATTGTGCTGAATACATTTTCCATCAGAATCACTCCCTTAACTCTTCTCTCACATAAATCCATGCAAACGCAGAAACTCGGCATTCATATTTTCTTTACTCTCCGGCTGCTGCCCGGAAAGACCCATTAATCGTTCAACATACTTGCCGATCACATCAGCTTCCAGATTTACCAATTCACCGACAGCCTTCAGTCCAACCGTAGTTAGACCCGCCGTATGCGGAATCAGTGATACAGTAAACCAGTCACTGCCGACTGCAACAACAGTCAAACTGGTACCATCAATTGCAATTGAGCCTTTTTCCACAATGTAGCGCATCACTTGCGGCTCAGCGGTAATACGAACAATAACGGCAATATCATTTGTATTTTTACCGCTGATTGTACCTACACCGTCGATATGCCCACTGACGATATGCCCGCCAAACCGATCACCAACCCGCAGTGTTCGTTCAAGATTTACTTTGTCGCCTGTTTTTAGTCTGGACAATACTGTCCTATCAACCGTTTCGGGCATGACATCAGCCGTAAACCAGTCATCGCCATGGGCGACAACTGTTAAACATGTACCATTCACCGCAATGCTGTCACCAATTTTAACATCGCTTACGACTTTGTTTGCATTGATCGTCAAACGAACAGAACGGCTGGTGCGCACCATATTTTTTACCTTACCCAATTCTTCCACAAGTCCGGTAAACATTGCGCCCCTCCCTATTGCTAAAATGTCCTATAAGTAAGAAATCAGCTCCAACTTGCTGCCAAATCTGATCCTCTATGAGGATGGCTTCTTCCATGGTGGAAACGCCTTGCCCGCTAACCGGATTAGGAGCGCAGCCGCCACCCACTATTTTAGGTGCAACAAACCAATACAGTTTATCTCCAAGCTTTGCATCGATAATTGCCCCATGAATCGCACTGCCACCTTCAACTAAAACACTGGTTATCATACGGCTGCCCAAGAGTTTAAACAATGCCGGCAGCGCTACCCGCTTTTCGCATTCGGGTAAGACAAGCACTTCGGCTCCAGCCTTGCGCAGAGCTTCAATCCTCTCATCCGGTGCCCGCGGCGTAACAGCAATAATCGTCTTAGCCTGTCCATCTGTGACTACTTTCGCTGTCAGCGGGGTACGAGCTTCGCTATCCAGGATAATCCGAATCGGATTCCGGCCTCCCTCAGGCAAGCGTGCCGTAAGCTCAGGATCATCGGCTAATACCGTCCCGATTCCGACCAAGATAGCATCATATTGGTTGCGCAGCGAGTGGACGAACAATCGTGCCTCAGGGCCGGTGATCCATCGCGAATGGCCGCTGCGGGTAGCAATCTTTCCATCTAAAGTCATGGCTGCTTTTAGCGCTACAAATGGCAGCCCGGTTGTAATCCATTTTATAAAGCTTTCGTTCAGTTGCGCCGCCTCTAAAGCCATTATCCCTTCAATCACTTCAATCCCCGCCTTGCGAAGCAGCTCCAGTCCGGTTCCTGCTACAAGTGGGTTAGGGTCAGTCATAGCGACAACAACTTTTTTTATCCCTGCTCTGATTATCGCCTCGGTACAAGGTCCCGTCCGCCCTGTATGCGAGCACGGCTCCAATGTTACATAAATGGTAGCATCTGCTGCTAACGGACCAGCCTCGTTCAGTGCATGTATTTCCGCATGAGCAGTACCTGCTTTTTGGTGCCATCCTCTGCCAACGATGTGTCCGTCCTTTACAATTACGGCACCTACCATCGGATTAGGGCTGGTTTTGCCTACAGCGCGCCGCGCAAGCTGCAGCGCTTCTCCCATGTAGCGTTCGTCATCCAAGATGATACCTTCTTTCTCAAAATAGAAAAAGGCTGTGCAAAGCGAAAATGCTTTGTAACAGCCTTTGTGCAATCAATCTAAAATATGCATGCCAACACCAAATAAATAACGGACTTAACTCCGCTGTGGAATGCCTTTTCTCATCCAGACTATACTGTCGGTCCCGGAGTTTCACCGAGTCAACCTTACGGCTTGCGGACTTTACCGCCGGTCAGGAATTAAAAGATTGCTCTTTTTCACCTTGCCCCAAAGGCTATAATTCATTTGTCTTTGTTATATGTTACCATTGTTAAATGATGATTGCAAGTGGTTTTAACTGAGTCCTCGTAAATCTTGAATGGCCTTCGTCACATCCGGTGCTCCATAGACTGCCGAACCGGCAACAAGAATTGTAGCACCGGCATCAACAACGGTACGAGCCGTAGTCTTATTGATACCGCCATCTACTTCAATGTCTATTTTTAGATTACGGCTTTCAATCAACTGACGAAGTCGTTTTATCTTGTTTATAGATTCCGGAATGAACTGCTGGCCGCCAAAGCCAGGATTAACACTCATAATTAAGACCATATCAAGGTCGCTCAAAACCTCTTCGATTGTTGTCAATGATGTAGCGGGGTTCAGTGATACTGCTGCCCGTACACCTGAGGCCTTGATGGTTTGGATAAGGCGGTGCATGTGCGGTGCGGTTTCAGCATGGACAGTCAGGATATCAGCACCAGCCTGCACAAATGGTTCAATCAATTCCTGTGGATTCGTTACCATAAGATGCACATCAAACGGCAGCTTAGTGACTTTGCGAAGCGCTGCGATAACCGGCGGTCCAAAGGTAAGGTTCGGTACAAAATGTCCGTCCATAATATCAAGATGCAGTAGATCGGCACCTGCGGCTTCGACTTTTTTTATTTCATCGGCCAGATAAGCAAAATTGGCCGATAGGAGTGAAGGTGCAATTTTAATCATTACCCTAATATCCTTTCTTATTCTCTCTCAACTCGTCAAGTACACTTTTATAGGTATGATAGCGAGTTTGAGCGATTTTTCCCTCAAGCACGGCCTGTTTTACCGCGCATTGCGGCTCTCTGTCGTGCAGGCAGGTGCTAAATTTACATTGGGGTGCTAATGCTGCTATTTCCGGAAAGCAGTAAGTAAGTTCAATCGGCTTAATGTCCGTAAACTCAGTTGCGCTGAAACCAGGAGTGTCAACAACAAAGCCTCCTCCTGACAGTGGCAACAATTCGGCAAAGCGGGTAGTATGCTTCCCCCTGCCAATTTTTGCGCTTACCTCGCCTGTCACCAATTGCAGACCTGTTTCGATAGCATTGAGCAAACTTGATTTCCCTGCACCGGAAGGACCTGCAAAGGCGGTAATTTTGCCATATAGGGCACTGCGCAGCTGCTCGATTCCCAAACCACCTTTAGCCGAAGTAAACAAAACCGGATAGCCAATCTGCCGGTATAGCTCTGCCACCGGAGCAAGCTCATCGTGATTGGCTAAATCAACTTTATTGACACAAATCATAATATCCAGCTGAGCATCCTCAGCAAGTATCAGCAATTTATCGACCAGTGTAGTACTAATGTCGGGATTAGCGGCCGCGAATGTAAGGACTACCTGATCGACGTTGGCCACGGCAGGACGCTTCAGTACGCCCCGCCGTGGTAAGATCTCCTCAATTATACCGCTGTCATGACCAACTGCGGTATAATTCACCTCATCACCAACTAACAAGCTGAACCGTCCTTTTTTAAACCGGCCGCGTAGTTTACAGCTAATTACCTTATCTTTATCCTGAACATAGTAATAGCTGTTATAAGTTTTAACCACGATTCCACTTAGCATGGAAGCCTCCTATCAAATGGTCTGTTCCTGAAGCAATACCCCATTGATATAAACCTGAACACGAACAGTCCCTGTACCTTCTACCGTTTTTTCGACCTTGTCACCCGGTTTATGATTATTATCATAAACCACCCGGCGCCCATTCGTATCTGTTACAACAATCTGTACAGGCTGACGCTGCGGTCCTTCAGGAACAGTTACCTGTACAACAGCGCGCTTCAAAGCTCCAGACGTTCCTTTTGCTACAGTGAAATCGACGGTAGCTCCTTCGGATACTTCGGTCGAAGGCTGCGGATTTTGATCAATGATCGTTCCGGCAGGATATTTATCACTCACCGCTTCTGTTACTTTTCCCTGCTTTAACTTGAGACTCTCTAACTGACTGCCGACCGTACTCAGTGGTGAACCACGGAAATCAGGCAAAGCCAGTTTTTTGGGCTCCGGTCCCTTACTGATGACAATATCAATTGTTGTCGCTTTTACAACCTGTGCCGGCGGACGCGGGTTCTGGTTAATTACCGTATCGGCCACTGTATTGGGAGCAAATTGCTCATCAATCCGTCCTAGCGTTAAGCCGGCATTTTTAATTTGCAGTTCCGCATCACGGCGGTTGAGCCCCCTGACATCAGGAACAACTGTTATTTCGCCGCCTTTACTTACAATCAGATTAATTGTCCGCTGTTCTTTTACGGTTGAACCTGCTTCGGGATTTTGAGAAATTACCTGACCGGCAGGTATTTTATCATGAAAACTTTCCACTACGGATACACGTAAGTTTTTATCGGTTAGTATATTGCGGGCCGAATCAACCTGTTTGCCGACAACGCTGGGAACTACAACTTCATTTAGACTCCAAAACTTCCCGTAGGCCAGAAAAGCTCCTGTAACAAAAGCCACCATCAGCAAGCCGGTTAAAGCCCAGATCCAGGCCTTCGAACGCGTCTTGGCCGCCACAGGCTGTTGTGTTTTGACCGCTCCCTCACCTGCCGGAGGGGTTATCCTGGGTAATACTTGAGTAGGATAATCTTCGCGGGATAAACGCCGTGTATGATCATCACGCAAATAATTTTGTGCTAACCGCAGATCGGTAATCATTTCACTAATATCGTTAAACCGTTGATCCGGTTCTTTTGCCATTGCCTTTAAAACAATTGCTTCCACTAATGGCGGGACATCAGGATTACTTTCCCGTAACGGTTTGGGCTCTTCCTGCAAATGTTTCAATGCAATACTGATAGGAGTTTCCCCATTGAAAGGAACCGTACCGGTAAGCATCTCGTACATGACGACGCCGAGAGAATAAATGTCTGACTTAGCGCCTACAGCAGCCCCTTTGGCCTGTTCAGGTGAAAAATAATGAACAGAGCCAATAATCGTTCCTGTGTGCGTCATGGTAGCAGATGTAACAGCCTTGGCAATACCAAAATCCGTTACCTTAATACGGCCCGCCTTGGTTGTCAGGATGTTATGAGGTTTAATGTCACAATGAACAAGTCCATTTTGATGTGCATTTTCAAGCGCTTCCGCTATTTCTAAGGCAATGCGTACAGCCGATTCTATCGATAGCTGCCCCGCTCTTTGAATTCGTTCCTTCAGTGTCTCTCCCGATATATACTCCATTACTATGTAATAGATATCTTCATCACAACCAACATCATAAATATTAACAATATTCGGGTGAGATAAACGGGCTGCCGCTTGTGCTTCGCGCCGAAAACGAGTAACAAACTCTTCATCGCTGGTAAATTGCGACCGCAAAACTTTAACGGCAACAGAGCGATCCAATAATTTGTCATGGGCGCGGTAGACATCAGCCATTCCGCCTCCACCGATTCTCTCTAAAATTGTGTACCTCTTATCCAATGTCCGATTGATGAGCATACTATCACCCCCTTAACGTAATGCTTGGGATATTACCTGACGGGCTACGGGAGCCGCTATTCCGCCTCCGGAACCGCCATTTTCTACAACAACCGCAATAGCCACTTCAGGATTAGCGGCCGGAGCAAAACCGATAAACCAGGCATGCGGCGCTCCATGCGGATTTTCTGCCGTTCCTGTCTTTCCGGCTACACTGACACCGGAAATTGCTGCGGCACTGCCTGTTCCGTCTTCAACCACAGCCACCATCATTTTGCCGACTTGCGCTGCTAGGTCGTGCGTGACAGGAGTTAACCATGTTTCCGGGGAAAACTCTTCCACCGCCGTACCATCTCTGGCAACTACTTTTTGAACAATATAAGGCTGCATTGTTGTGCCCCCATTCGCAAAAGTTGCAGCAAGCATTGCCATTTTCAATGGGGTAACAAGCAAACTGCCCTGACCAATGCCCGTCTGCGCCAAATCACCGTCACCGAGCCGGTTAAATTCAGGTATTGCAGCAATCTGTTCATTTAAATCAGGTATTGCAATTTTATTAAAACCATAACGTGTATACGTTTTAGCCATGTTATTCCGGCCTAAGTCCAAAGCCAATTGACCAAACGTTACATTACACGATACGACTAGGGCCTGTTCTAAGTCTATCTTACCATGAGCTTGATTATTCGCCTCATGAAGCACATAATCACTGCCGATTTTTAAAAACCCGTCACAGCGAAATGGTTTTGCGGTAGTAGTTACTTTT
Organism: Anaerospora hongkongensis; assembly: GCF_004339805.1. GTDB lineage: Bacteria > Bacillota > Negativicutes > Sporomusales > DSM-15969 > Anaerospora > Anaerospora hongkongensis. The sequence continues at coordinate 94,089 of NZ_SLUI01000001.1, forward strand.
TCTTTTAGTGCCGCTTCCGCCATTAATACCTTGATAATAGATCCCGGCGGATATAAGCCTTGCACAGCCCGGTTAAGCAAAGGACTGTCAACCTCACTGGAAAGCTCAGTCCATTCCTGATCGACTTTTTCCGGGTCAAAGCTGGGTTTGCTGACCATGGCCAGTATAGCCCCCGTTTTCGGGTTCAGCACTACAACCGCGCCGCGCCGGGAGCCAAGAGCCTTATAGGCAGTTTTTTGTAATTCACTGTCTATCGTCAGAATGACATTCGCTCCTTTTTCGGAAGGCCATAACTGACTGATAGCTCCTAAACGGCGCTCCGGGTTAGCAAGTCCCGACAAATAGCGATTGTAGGTTCCTTCCAAGCCAGCCACCCCATACCTTGCACTGGTATAGCCTGTGATATTAGCAGCTATCGCCCCCAGCGGATATTCGCGCTGGTAAGTACCATCGTTATTCTGTTCACTATAGGCCAGCTTTTCTCCATTACGGTCAATAAGCTGTCCTCTTTCAATTTTGCTTAACAGCTCTGCTGACCGGCGGTTTAGCGGATGCGCTGACAGCTTATCACTGGCAATGACTTGAATATACGAGACATAAACCAGCAAAATTGCCAGCAGCACCAGAAAAAAAGCTGCCGTTTTTCGAATTGTCACCGATATATCATTACGCATCATAAACACCTGATTCAGAGGCGGCATATAGAATGCCAAGCAAAATGAAGTTGGAAATCAAAGAACTGCCTCCATAACTAATAAATGGCAGAGTAATTCCGGTAAGCGGTAAAAATTTAGTTACACCGCCAATAATCAGCAGCGTCTGCAAGCCCAAAAAGATTGCCAACCCGCCGACCGTAAGCTGCTGAAAAGAATTTTGCGAATATATGGCAATGCTAAATGCCCGGTATAATAACAGCATGTAGGTTAATAGCACCGCCGCTGCTCCTAAAAATCCCATTTCTTCTCCGATAGCAGCAAACACGAAATCTGTATGCACTTCCGGAATAAAAGTAGGAAATCCATAGGTTAAACCGCTTCCAAGTACTCCACCCGATCCCATGGCAAACAGGGACTGAACAATTTGGTAGGCTTTACCGTTAGGATCAGACCAGGGGTTAAGCCAAATATCCACGCGTACTTTTACATGCGGGAACAGGAAGTAACAGAAGGCGGCGCCGGCAATGAAAAGCAGCATTCCCTGCAAAACATACCGGATTCGGCCACTTGCCAAGTAAATCATTGTTAAGGTTGTCCCGAAATATAACAGGGCTGAGCCCAGATCTCGCTGGAAAACCAACATAACCATCGTAATTCCCCACACCGCTAAAAGTGGTGCGGCAAAACGAAACTGGGGAAGCATAAACAGTCCATATTTACGAGTAGCATAGGTAAGAACCTCGCGCCGCTCAGTCAAATAAGCCGCTAAAAACAAAATAATGAACAGCTTGGCAAATTCTGCGGGCTGAAATCGAACTGGACCTAAAATGACCCAATTCTTATTACCACCAATTTCAACACCAAAGATTGCTGCTGACAACAATAACCCAACACCTGCTACACCCGCCAAGTATTTATAATCAGCCAGCCGTTCCAGATTACGGCAAAAGTGTGCGGTTGCGACAAAAGACGTTAACCCGATAGCATTCCAGCCTAGCTGTGTTAAAAACAATTCAGGCTTAAGCCGGTATACCACTATTAAACCGATTGCTGACAATAATAGCGCCAAAGGCAGCAATAAGCCATCGCCTCTGCTCTTTTGGCGAATGTTGCTATGTACGGCAAACCACATGACAATCAGTAAGCCTACGGCCGCTAAAAGCCAGTAGTCAATTTGTGGCTTTACCAGGCTGACAACTAAGAATCCATTCAGCAATATGGCGCTGCACAATATCAGCAAATAGCGTTCCTGTTGGATACTCTCGCTTTTTACTTTATCCGTCATCATGCTTACAGGGCAATCAAAATAGCCGTTATATTATCATTTCCACCGGCATTATTTGCCTTTTCGATCAGTCCGTCCAAAATAAGCTGTCCGTCCTGAGTATTGTTTACCATAGCGAGCGCCAATTCATCTTCTCCAACCATATTCGTCAGACCATCTGTGCAAAGCAGTACTTTATCGCCAGGATGATATTGATAGGCCCCTGTTTCTACCCGCAGATGCTCGCTTGTTCCAACTGCCCTGGTGAGAATATTCCGCTGGGGATGTACAAGTGCTTCCTCTTTGGAAATTGTCCCGGCTTTAATCAGCTCCCACACTAAAGAGTGATCGCTGGTCAATTGCTCTAATCCGTCATTATTAGCGTAGTAGAGACGGCTGTCACCAACATGCCCCCAAAAAATATTGGATTCATCAAGAATGGCTGCGGTAACCGTTGTTCCCATGCCTGCATATTCTGCGTGATTCTGGGCTTTTTCAAATATTTCCTGATTCGCTTGCAAAATAGCCTGTTCCAATAGCTGCCGGGGATGAACATCACCTAAATTGCGCAGCACATACTCTTTAACTGTAGCTGCAGCAATGCTGCTGGCAACTTCACCAGCAACATGACCTCCCATTCCATCGGCAACAACAAACAAATGAGGCGGTTCAAAAGCGAAGCTGTCTTCGTTCGCTTTGCGAACCATACCAATATCTGATTTTACATAGGCGAGCATCATGATCACCTCTCAAATTTGAAACTCACCGGTCCGATTGCAATTCTATCGCCCGGCTGTAATACCACGTCTGCCGCAATTCTATCATTGTTTACATACGTTCCGTTCGTACTATGCAAATCGGTTAGCACATAATCCTGCTTAACAGCGGTAATGCATGCATGCTCGGAAGAAACAAAAGAATCATCAACAATAATGTCATTATGCTCACTGCGGCCAATTGCGATTGACTCATCAATCTCATATTGTACTGCACTGAGAGTAACTGTTCCTGAAGCGATAACCATCAGCCTTGCTAAAACAGGTTCCTTTTTAAGCAACTTGTTCTGATCAGGCGAACTAAAATCCAGATAGGCCAGTTTCAGAATCCTAAACAAAAACAGATACACCAATATTACTAGGCTGTATTGCAGTAAGATACTTGCAATCATTGGAATTTTTACAGTTCCAGTCAACTTTATTTCACCTCATACAGAAGAACCGTACTGCCCAGTTTGATCCGGTCTCCAGTCTTAAGACTCTTGCGTGTGACCCGGTGGCTATTGACGTATGTTCCATTTAGGCTCTTGGCATCATACAGCACATGAGTACCATCTTCATACATCACATAGGCATGGAGCCGCGAAGTATTCATATCGCTTAGGGGCAGTTCATTACTCTCTCTGCGGCCAATGTTAATCCGGCTTACAGCAGCTTCTACTTTTTGTCCCTTATCCAAACCTTCTACAACTGTTAGCATGCCAGCTAAACGAATAGACGGTTTAAACAAGGGAACATCTAGCTTATCAAAAACGCGAGTATGGAAGTTTTCCTCCTGCCCGTCAGCATCTTGAACAGATACGGGCTGCTCCTGAAAAGTGCTGGCTATGCGTATTTTCCCCAGCTTCAAAGCTTCATCCAGCGCAAGCTTGACCTCTAAGGGTCCCATTATCGTATAGGTACGCTGATCAGCCTGCTGCTGTAGATAACCGGTCAATTCCATTTCAATATTCTGCTGGTAAGTCTGCAGACGATTAAAATCTTCTGCTCCAAGATACACCTCATAACGGTTAGGAACATAAACGTGGGTGACCCCCACTGAACACTCATTTTCCATATGTTTGACCAAGCTCTTGGCAAGCTCAACCGGCTGTATGCCGCTGCCGAAGGTTTTGTCAAAAAAACCTTCGATATGTTTCTGAAAAAAGTTTTCTATATTGCGAAATAAATTCAACTATAATCAACCCCGTATCGGTAGTTATCATCATTATAAGCGAAATTTCCAGCAGAGTCAAAATAAGGCAACCGGCAAAGCCTAACGCCTTGCCGGTTGTGTTTTCTCTAGCGATTTTTGTCGCAATTGACCACAGGCAGCCTGAATATCGGCCCCCATTTCCCGCCTGACAGTTACATTAATACCCATATTGAGCAGTGTTTTTTCAAAACGGCTTACCCGCTCTTTGCTTGGACGCAGCAGACCCCTTTCGGGAACAGCATTAACAGGTATGAGATTTACGTTCGCCAGCTTCCCTTTTAACAACAGCCCCAGCTGCGTGGCCTGCTCATTGCTGTCATTGACATTGTCAATCAATGTATATTCGTATGTTACCCTGCGTCCGCTGGCCGAGGCATATCGTTCACCAGCCCGCATGACTTCCGCCAGGGAATACTTATTATTAATCGGCATCAGCTTCGATCGCAAGGTATTCTCCGGTGCATGCAGGGATATAGCCAATGTTACCGGCAAATTCTCGTCGCACAGACGGTCAATACCGGGAACAATACCGGAAGTAGACAATGTAAAACTACGATAGCTCAAGTTTAATACATACTTCTCATGGCAGAGGCGAATAAACCGCAGCACATTCTCATAATTCAAAAGCGGCTCCCCTGCGCCCATCAGCACAACAGAACTGACCTTTTGCCCCTCTTTTGCCAGTTGATGCTGAATATAGAGAACCTGCGCCAGAATTTCGCCGCCAGTTAGATCCCGCACAATCCCACCAAGAGTAGAAGCACAAAATAAACAGCCCATTGCACAGCCAACCTGAGTGGAGACACAAACACTGTTACCGTATGCCTGGCGCATTAGCACTGTTTCAACAGCGGCTCCGTCAGCAAAACCCAACAGGTATTTCGTGGTTTTTCCATCTGCCGACTGCTGCTCACCTTGTAAGGAGACAGCAGTAAGGCTGCAGTGCCCGGTTAACCGCTCGCGCTGCGCAAGTGGTAAATTAGTCATATCCGAAAAAGCAGTGCAGCCTCGCTGATACATCCATTCGGCTATCTGACGGGCTCTGTAGGATTCTATGCCGAGCTCAGCTGTCACTTGAGAAATTTCCGGCAGGAATAATCCATATAAATTCATTTTCATTGCCATCACTTATTCCGTTTCATCCGAGCAATAAAGAAGCCGTCTACGCCATCAACATGCGGCCAGAGCTGCAGCATCCTATCCTTGCGTTCGCCAGGCAAATAGGAGCCTACGGGTTCTAGCGAATAGCCAGGATGTCTGCGCAGGAACTCTTCCACTACCTGCTCGTTTTCCTCAGGCTCTGTCGTGCAGGTACTATATACTAATATACCGTCTGGCTTTACACACTCTGCCGCACTTTCCAGAATTGCCAGCTGCAGGACAGGTAAATCACGCAGCATCGCTTGATTCTTACGCCATCTTGAATCCGGCTTGCGGCGCAATACGCCGAGACCCGAGCAAGGTGCGTCTACCAGTACGCGATCAGCCTGTCCGGCATAACGAAGGTGTAGCGTCGTCGCATCAAGCGCCTGTGTTTCTAACATGGTAATGCCCAGCCGCTTTGCATTCTCTTCTGTGAGTTTAAGCTTATGATCATACAAGTCAGTAGATAGCAGCCTGCCGCGATTGTTCATCAACGCAGCTATATGTGTACTCTTCCCGCCAGGGGCACCACAAGCATCAATAATAAATTCCCCGGGCTGTGGAGCAAGAACATGACTGACCAGCATCGAGCTTTCATCCTGGACCTGCATCAAACCGTCCTTGAGTGACGGTAAATTGGCCAGCGCAGGATGTTCGACGCAAATAATTCCCTCAGGCGTCCAATTGGATGCCTCACACTTAGCGCCCTCAGTTTCCAGACGTCTTAGCAATTCTTCACGGCTGATCTTTAACGTGTTAGTGCGCAAGCAAAGCGGCGGCGTTTCATTATTGATTCTCAGCAGTTTTTCACACTCGGCAAAACCCCAGCGCTCAAGCCATAACGTCACGAGCCACTCCGGATGAAAGTACTTTAAAGACAAGTAGCGTACAGGCTCATCCTGAGGATCCGGATATGTCGCTTTTTCCGGGCTGCGCGCAGCATTTCTGAGCACCGCATTAACAAACTTAACGGTCCCGGCATGTCCAAATTTTTTCGCTAAGTTCACCGCTTCATTACAAGCTGCCGAAGGGGGAACTTTTGTAAGGAAAAATAATTGATACATACCAATACGCAGGATGTTGCGAATGGTCGGATTTACCTTTTCCAACGGACGGCTGCTGTAATGGGATAACAGCCAGTCTAATGTGCCACCGGCCTTAGTTGTTCCATAAACCAGTTCCGTAGTAAAACGGCGGTCCTGATCCGTCAAGCGATGCCGGCTGAGCTCCCTCGATAGGACAATATTGGCGTAGGCGCCCTTACCTTCTATATCATTGACAATTTTAAGAGCTAATTCTCTTGCCTCCACGTTAATCCTCGCAATCCAAAAAATTATGTAGTGCTGCTTCCACTTGCGCTAAATCAACACGCGTATTGCAGCAAGGCCCTTCAGGCCGTTCATTTAATATTCCAATAACCGGTAAAGGAAATGCATCTTGTATGCCGCTGGTTAAATCCCGCTCGCAAGCAATTGCTAAAACAGCTTTCGGACGTATTGTCTTAATAATTTTGCGGGCGAGCGTACCACCAGTGGCCACTGCAAAATGCACGCCGTACCGACGGGAAATTTCCAGTAAATCGCCAACTTGGCAGGCACCACAGGAACGGCAATTATTTACATCCCTGGTGATTTTATGAGGGCAAGCCTCTTGCTGAATACAATGAGGTGTAAGAATTAACAGCCGGTCAGGTGATACCTTGATTCCTTTTCGCCTTACTAAGTGATTACTAACCTCAATAAAGGAATGTTCTACCCGCTCTTTATCAATATCCAGCAGTTTACCCAACCGCATAGCGATGGGAAAAAGCATATTAATGGTAGTCCACGCCGAGCGCTGGAAAAAGCTCAAGGTAGGAAATCCCAGAATTGCTAAAACAATACCGCCTAAACCAATAGCAATGGATAAAATAACGCCCACTAAGACAATACCTAAGAGATTAGGTAAATATGAGCTTATTGTAGCCAAGCCCGGTGAGCTTACTTTCCACAATCCATAAGTAGACAAAGCTGCCAAGCAAAGACTTACTAAGGTCAGCGCTAAAAAAACACGTTTTTTAGGACGAGTTACTGCTCCAATCATGATTCACCTCAACTAATGACATCACCTGGTTTGAGTCCATAGCCTCGAGCATACTCTCCACCGGTCATGCGGCGCTTATTAGCCGGCTGTACCTCTAAGAGCAGAATATTCTCAATGCCGGTTTGGACGACTATCGCATCAGGGGTAATTGCTTCAATTCTTCCTGGCATCAATTCCGCTTCCGTAGTATTTCCGATTTGTGTCTTCCATACTTTTAAAATATTGTCGTTGTGAAGACAATACGCTCCCGGCCAGGGATTAAGTCCCCGGACTAAATTGTGAATCGATACAGCAGACTGGCACCAGCTTATTTTTTCATGTTCCCGTTTTAAAAGGGATGCATAGGTGGCAGCAGCGTGCTCCTGGGGTGTGCGAGGTGCTTGCTGCTCAGCAAGCAGTTTTAGTGTATCGGATAATACTTGAGCCCCTAAATCCTTTAACCGGTCATGAATCTGACCGGTTGTTTCATCGGGTCCTATTGGTGTTTCGGCTTTTAAAATCATATCACCCGTATCCATGCCTGCATCCATATACATTGTGGTTACGCCAGTGAGTGCTTCACCGTTGATAACCGCCCAATGGATAGGTGCAGCACCACGATAATAAGGCAAAATTGATGCATGGACATTGATACACCCCAGTGGCGGCAGCGCCAGCATTTGCTTTGGCAAAAACTGTCCGAACGCGACAACAATAATCACGTCGGGAGCCAAGGCTGTCATCTGTTCTATAAACGCTGGTTCTTTTATCTTGGCTGGCTGCAAAACCGGCAGGTTATGGGCCAAAGCAGCAATCTTAACAGGTGAATATGCCAATTTTTGGCCGCGGCCTTTGGGCCGGTCAGGCTGTGTAACAACAGCCAGAACCTGATGTCCGTCTTCTACCAGTTTTTCTAAGCAGGGAACAGCAAAATCAGGCGTTCCCATATATACAATACGAAGCTTCCTCATTCTCCCTGCCCCTTGTAGATAGCGGTAGCTTTTTCAATAAATAGTATGCCTTCCAAATGATCAATTTCATGTTGCAGAGCACGCGCCAGCAAGCCTGTGCCGGTAACCCGGATTTTTTTGCCGGTTCGGTCAAGACCTTCAACCGTTACTTTGGCAAACCGTTCTACCTCACCATAAACACCTGGAACGCTTAAACATCCTTCGCGACCATTCTCACAGCCTTCAGATGCAACAATAATCGGGTTTATCAGCTCAATCAGCCCGTCACCAACATCAATGACAACGACTCTTAATGAGACGCCAACCTGGGGTGCTGCGAGGCCGACTCCATCGGCGGCATGCATTGTCTGTACCATATCATCTAATAATTGCCTAATACGCTTATCTATTTTTGTCACCGGAGTAGCAGTTGCTTTTAATACTTTGTCTCCAGCTTTTACAATTTCACGGACTGCCATTATGGCCCCCCTTTTATTTTCTCATTTTGTCCTCATTCTAGCATATATTAGGCAAAATATAAATCATCTTGTCAGCTTATCTTACACTAACGTACCCATTTTTTATCCTGCCCATGCTAGAGAAGACTAACCGGATCAACATCAATCAACAAATCAGAGCGGGAAATCAAGCCTGACTGACTGATTTTTTCTTTGAAGAGCTGCAAGTTCTTCGCTTTCACTAGTATATTCATGCGAAATACGTCCTTGACTCTAGCGATAGCAGCCGGAGCCGGCCCCAGTATCCTGACGTCACCGCACTGATCAGCCAAGCCTTTGAGAACAGAAGCAAGCAAGTTACTTTCAGTCACCGCCGCCTGTTCATTAGCCGCCAAAACAGTTAGTTTCATCATTTCTGCAAATGGCGGATATTCCAGCTGGGCGCGATATTTGATCTCCTGCTCATAAAAAGCAACATAGTCCTGCGCTGCTGCCGCAGTCACCGCATAATGATCAGGATTATAGGTCTGCACAACGACATGACCGGGTAAATTGCCCCGCCCGGCTCTGCCGGCCGCCTGGGTGAGCAGCGCAAAGGTCCGCTCTGCTGAGCGAAAATCAGGCAAGTTCAAGGCACTGTCAGCAGCTAAAATGCCAACTGCAGTTACATTTTTAATATCGTGGCCTTTCGCTACCATTTGCGTCCCCAGTAATATATCATATTTGCCAGCGGCAAATTCGTGCATAATATGATCGCTGTCCAGCTTGCCGCCGGTTGTATCCTGGTCCATGCGAATAATACGAGCCTCAGGAAAAAGCTTATTTAATTCTTCTTCCACCTTTTGCGTACCTGTTCCGAAATAACGGATATAACGACTTTGGCAAACCGGGCAAATGTCAGGAATGGGCTCTGTTGCTTGGCAATAATGACAGCGCAGCGTTTTTTGGGTCTGATGATAAACAAGCGCTACAGAACAGTGACGGCATTTAAGTACCAGGCCGCATTCGCGGCATAACACGAAAGTAGCATAGCCACGCCGGTTAAGGACAATGACAGCTTGCTCCCGGCGGCGGAGAGTAACGGTTAATAGCTCCATCAATGCTTCCGATAATACGCTTCTTCTTCCCTGGGCCAATTCATCCCGCATATCAACCGTAGTTACCTGTGGCAAAATCGCGTCATCCACACGAGAAGGCATAGTTAATAATTGATGGGTTCCTGCTAAGGCCCCGTAATAGCTTTCCAGGGATGGAGTAGCGCTGCCAAGGATGACCGGCGCACCCGCCAGCTTTCCACGGCAGATGGCAACTTGGCGGGTATGATACCGTGGTGTTTCTTCCTGTTTATAGGTAAATTCATGCTCTTCATCCATTATAATAATGCCCAAATTTTGTACGGGTGCAAAAATTGCCGACCTGGCGCCGATAACAATGCCAGCCTGATTGCTTTTCAATCGTTGAAAGGCATCGAATCTCTCACCTACTGATAGTTTGCTGTGAATCACGACTACATCATCACCAAAGCGGGCTTTAAACCGCGTCACAATTTGATTGGTAAGGGCAATTTCCGGAACGAGGACAATTGCCTGACGTCCTAAGCAGCGGACTGCAGCAACCGCTTCCAGATACACTTGCGTCTTACCGCTTCCGGTAATGCCATGGACAAGAAACGATTGATGCTGTTTGGCTTCCACTGCAGCTAAAACAGCCTGAAGTGCGGTTTGTTGCTCACCGGTCAGAGTCACATCAGAAGCAGTACTGCAAATATCTGCATAACTATCACGCAGCTGCTGACGCTCCTTAATCACAGCTGCACCGGTTTCGACCAGTCTTTTTATTGTGTCATGCGCAATGCTTTGTGCCTTTAAATTTGCTAACGGCAAACTTCTTTGGGATTGAAGCAATGCTAGTAACCGCTTTTGGGCCGGCCGGTTATTTAGTGTATTTTGCAACTGACGCACTGCTTCGTCCTCAATTGCCAATTCCAAGTAGCGGATATACTTAATATGCTTTTTACTGGTTGTTACCGATTCTACGCTGACCAGTTCATAGCGAATCAGCCAGCGAAGCACTCTTTTTATCTCTGTTCCGAAATTTTTTTCCAGCTGCGATAAACTTTGCTGACCTGTATTACAAAGATACTGATATAGCTGCTGGTATATCGCAGGCTTTGCAGCCAAAAGCCTGGCAATCGTTTGCTCATCACAGTTATTGTTCGCCCAATAAGCCGCTTTGCTTGTTATTCCGGCTTTTCCAGGAATAAACAACCGCAAAGCCTCAGCTAACGTGCATAAATAATAATCGCATATCCATTGAGCCGTTTTCAGCATATGTTCATCAAACCAGGGTGCATCATCCAGCGTATCCACTAACTGCTTTAGTTCTGAAGTATCACCTGAGTCAAGCCCTGTTATAAAGCCTTCTACCTTGCGTCCGCCAAAGGGAACAATTACCCGCCAGCCAACGTTCACGTAATCCAGCCGGCCAGGAATGGCATAAGAAAAAACTTTATTTACGGTGCGCACGGGAATATTTACAATGACTTGCGCAATTGCGTTCATATCACGTTCTCCTGACAATAAGAGAGAGGGACTTTACAGTCCCTCTTCCGGTTCATGTACCCTAATTATTCGTGACAGAATAAAAAACACCTGCTAGCCTTGAATCGAGTAGCCCAGCGTTTGCAGTGTCTCTTCGATGTAGCCGTCGGCAATTACTGCTGAATTGTACTCAATAGTAACTTTTTTAGACGTAAGATCTACATCAACACCGGAAACTCCTTCTAAATGCGATAGCGTATGTTCGATTCGATCCCGACAATGCTCGCCCTTAAGCCCACCTACACGATAGGTTGATTTTTTTTGCACAGTAATACTAACCCCCTTGGTTAATTTCATGGGCAACATTAGTATTACCAGCCACTCACTTTATCACTCGCAAATTATAGACCAGCTTCCTGACGAAGGATTTGTGCTTTATCAGTAGCTTCCCACGGTAATTCAATATCGGTACGGCCAAAATGGCCGTAAGCTGCCGTCTGGCGGTAAATTGGCCGGCGCAGATCCAGCGTTTTGATAATGCCGGCTGGGCGTAAATCGAAGTGTTTATTTACCAGTTCGGCTATCTTGTGTTCCGCAACCTTAGCCGTACCAAAGGTCTCAACAAAAATAGAAACCGGACGGGCAACGCCAATAGCATAAGCTAATTGAATTTCACATTTATCTGCCAAACCGGCAGCAACTATATTTTTAGCTACATAGCGGGCAGCGTAGGCAGCCGAACGGTCTACTTTTGTTGGATCTTTCCCCGAGAAAGCACCGCCGCCATGACGCGCCATTCCGCCGTACGTGTCTACAATAATTTTCCGTCCCGTCAGGCCCGAGTCCCCTTGCGGTCCGCCGACTACGAAACGACCAGTGGGATTAATGTAATATTTCGTAGCGCTGTCAAGCAGCTCTGCCGGCACTACAGGAATAATAACCTCAGCGATAAGCTCTTTTTCAATTGTTTTTAACTCTACATCCGGGCTGTGCTGTGTGGAAATAACAATGGTATCCACCCGTACAGGCTTGCCATCGATATATTCAACCGTAACTTGTGTCTTACCGTCCGGACGGAGATAATCCAATTGTCCGTTTTTACGAACTTCCGATAACCGTCTAGCCAGTTTATGAGCCAAAGAAATCGGTAATGGCATAAATTCAGGCGTTTCATTAGTAGCATAGCCGAACATCATGCCCTGGTCACCGGCGCCAATAGCCTCAACCTCGTCTGATTGGCCTTGTTTTGCTTCTAACGCCTGATTAACGCCCATGGCAATATCGGGAGATTGTTCGTCAATCGAAATTAAAACACCGCAAGTTTCGCTGTCAAAGCCAAATTTTGCGCGAGTGTAGCCAATCTCTTTAATTGTCTCACGCACAATTTTCGGAATATCGACATAGCACTTCGTGGTAATTTCTCCAACAACATGCACAATACCCGTTGTTACCAACGTTTCGCAAGCAATCCGCGCAGTAGGATCCTGAGCAATAATCGCATCAAGAACACTATCCGATATTTGATCGGCTATTTTATCAGGATGACCTTCCGTTACGGATTCAGATGTAAACAATACTCGTTTCTTATCCAACTTAGAACCTCCTCAGAGTATGAATTTTAAGACTCCGACATATTTCTGCTCAAGTGAGTCTATATATCTTATTCAAAAACGCGAAATGTTGAATAAGATAAAAAAAACTCCCATAGGGAGGTGGTGACCACTCTCCCATCTTGCAGGATTAATCCTGCCGGAATTGGCACCGTTTTCACATAAGCGCGAATGGTTGCCGCGGTTTCATCGGGCCTGTCCCTCCACCAACTCTCGATGAGCATTTTATTTAGTTTCACCAAAGCAATTTTAAAGGAAGCAAGGCAAAAAAGCAAGAAATTTTTACATTAAACTACAAATTCTGTCTAATATAATGCCGGCAAGTTTCGTTTTTTCCATTTTGGGCAAATCTTCTATCCGCCCGTCCCGGTACAGCAGTTTAACAATATTTGTATCCGTATTAAATCCTGCGTCAGGCAGCATCACATTGTTGGCAACGATCATATCTGCATTTTTGCGGTTCAGTTTCTCGGTAGCATACGCAACCAGCTGTTCTGTCTCAGCCGCAAAACCGACTAATATTTGTTTTGTTTTTAGTCTGCCCAATTCAGCCAGTATATCCGGATTTTTTTCCAAAGTGATTGTTAAATTCTCATCATTCTTTTTTATTTTGTGTTCTGCCTGCTTGACACAACGGTAATCGGCAACTGCAGCTGCTTTAATCACGATGTCGGCATCATGATATTGGGCCAGTACAGCATCGCGCATTTGCTGTGCCGACTCAACAGATATAACAGTAACGCCCTGAGGCGCAGGCAGGTTTGCCGGTCCTGAAACCAGCAGAACTTCAGCCCCTCTTGCTGCGGCAGCCCCAGCAAGGGCATAGCCCATTTTGCCGCTTGACCGGTTGCCGATATACCGGACCGGATCAAGCGGCTCGCGAGTGCCGCCAGCAGTGATGAGTACTTTTTTCCCTTGTAAGGAACAATTCCGGTTAAAAAGGTTACCTACATACTCAACAATTGTACTCGGCTCAGCCAAACGGCCGGGCCCTTCTACACCACATGCCAGCATGCCGGTAGCCGGTTCAATGAAACGATACCCCAGAGACGCTAGTTTTGTAATATTCTGCTGAGTAATAGGATTCAGATACATATTCGTATTCATGGCCGGCGCAATTACCACAGGTGCCTTTGTGGCCATAACGGTAGTTGACAGCATATCATCTGCAATTCCATTGGCAATTTTACCGATAATATTAGCCGTCGCAGGAGCAATCAGAAATATATCAGCCAATGTTGCCAATGCAATATGCTCAACATTCCAGGTTTTCGGTTCCTCCCACATGTGTACAGCTACCGGATTTGCACTTAGTTCTCTAAACGTCAGCGGTGTAACAAATTTAGTGGCCCCTTCCGTCATGATAACATGAACGGCAGCCCCTGCTTTTTTAAGGCGGCTGACAACTTCAACCGCCTTATAGGCGGCAATGCCGCCGGTTACACCAAGAACGATATTTTTGCCACGCAGCATACTTCCTCCTACTTAATCCCTGTCTTGGTACGCTCAAAAGTAACTTTATTTTGCGAAATTTCTTCCAAGGCAAGAGTAACAGGCTTATTGGATTTACTTTCAGCAGCTGCCGGATCTCCGCTCATAATCTCTCTGGCTCTTTTGGCCGAAAGCGTTACCAGCGTATATTTACTGTCTACCTTACTAACTAAGCTATCTAAGGATGGATGAATCATTATAGTCCCACCTCTATTCTTCTAATCTGCATTTATCGTGACATATATGTTCAATTAAAGCGTTATTTCTCTTAACCTTACACCGTTCGGCTGAAATAATGGCCGCAATTTGCTTTACAGCGTCCTCTACCTTATCATTCACTACGATATAGTCGTAGTTATGAGCCAGCAGTAATTCCTTACTGACACAGTTGAGCCGCTTCTGAATGACTTCAGGGCTATCCGTCCCCCGTTTATAAATCCGATGCGAAAGCTCATTAAGCGACGGTGGTACTATGTAAATAAAAACTCCTGCGGGAAATTTCGTTTTAACTTGCATAGCTCCCTGTATATCAATCTCCAGTACAACATCCTTGCCGGCCTCCAGCAATTGCATAACATGCTGCTGGGGTGTACCGTAATAGTTGCCGTACACTTCAGCAAATTCCAGCAAATCATCCTTTTGAATCATCGTTTGAAATTCCGAATGAGACAAAAAGAAATAATTAACGCCATGATGTTCACCCGGGCGCGGTGCCCTTGTAGTAGCAGAGATGGAATCATGTAAATCAGGATAACTACGCAGCAATTCACGGCAAATTGTCCCTTTGCCGGTGCCGGACGGACCTGACAGGACAATTAGAATTCCTTGCGGCGTCATAAAGTGGCTCCTTTCCGTATGCTATTCGGCCGTATCATCACTGCTAGTTTCTTTGCTAGCTAAGCGATGAGCTACCGTCTCAGGCTGTACTGCAGAGAGTATGACATGATCACTATCTGCAATAATGACTGCACGGGTGCGTCGTCCGTAAGTGGCATCAATCAGCATTCCCCTGTCGCGAGCTTCCTGAATGATTCGCTTGATAGGCGCCGATTCGGGACTAACGATGGAAATAATCCGGTTTGCAGACACAATATTACCAAAACCGATATTGATTAGTTTAATATCCATTCACAATTCCTCCTACATTTTAGTTCCCATGAAACCATTCTATATTGCTCTATATTACTCTATGTTTTGGATTTGCTCTCTGACCTTCTCAATTTCACTTTTAATTTCCACAATAATTCCGGCAACAGAAAGATCATTTGCTTTGGAACCAATCGTATTAGTTTCACGATTGATTTCCTGAATGATAAAATCCAATTTACGGCCAACAGCCTCACCCGACAAAAGAGCTGCGCGCAATTGGGACATATGGCTTTTAAAGCGGACAATCTCTTCTGTAAAATTCGTCCGATCGGCAAAAATAGCTGTTTCCTGCAACAAACGTCCCTCATCCGGTTCAATTCCTACCGAGGTAACAAGTTCGCGCATTCTGGCAAAAAGTTTATTCCGGTATTCCGCTAAAATTTCCGGCGCCCTGAGTTCAATCTGCTCGATAAGGCCAGTCAATTTTTCTACACGGGACAATAAATCCGTTTGGATTGCTTCCCCTTCCGCCAGCCGCATGCCCAGCAGATTAGCAACCGCCTGATCAACAGCCTGATTTAGTTTTACCCAAATTAATTCTACATCCTCAGTAACTTCCTCCACTTTCAGCACATCCGGATATTTTGCAATGTGATAGACATTGTTACTCAACGGAGTATTGAGTAAACTGCCTAATTCTTCTAATGCACTATGGTACGCCATTGCTAATTCTTTGTCAACCCTAACTATTCTTTGCTTTTGCGAGTAGTCATCTAACGTAATATATACGTCAATCCGTCCCCGCGCCAATGATCCGGCAACAGTCCGGCGAATCCTATCCTCGAGACTGCCCAACTGTTTTGGCATGCGGATGACAATTTCATTATAGCGATGATTAACAGCCTTGACTTCAACGATGATTCGCTGCTTGGCATCAAGAAACTCTCCTCGGCCAAATCCAGTCATGCTTTTAAGCATAAGAGGCACCTTCCTTTGCGTATGTATTATTAACGGCTCAAAATATATTTAATCCTGATTTTTCAAAATAACTTCTCCTTTCTTCTTATAATTCCTTTTTTCTCCTTAAAATAAAAGACTTGGCAAAAGCCAAGTCTTTTATTTTAAGGCCTATTTGATTTTTGCTAAATCGAAATAAAAAGAATGGCTCTGCTTATCACCGGTCGTTACCCGAAGCATAATCGGCTTATTCGGTTCAATGTCACGCTGCAGGAAATAAAGATAAGCCCTTGCCATGTACAAAGCTTTATTACTGTTTGCATTGGCAACACGTTCCGCTGCCGCACTGTTTATATCCCGGGTTAAGACATCTTTATTTCCCTGCTTAATAACAGCAGCAAGCTTATCAGCAAATTGCGGCGTATCGCCATAAAGCGTGACGCTGAAGCTTAAATATCCCGCATAGTCGGACAGTATCTTTTCACTGTCCCCTATCTTAACCGGCATTTTCGCCTGACTTTTCTCCCTGGCATCAACGGCAATCAGTAAGTATGGTGTATACAAATAAGCTTTCTCCGCTGAATCGGTAATTTTGGCAGCCTTCTCTTCATAAGCCGTCCAAGGAGCCAGAAATTCAGCCACATCCATTTGCGAATGTGACATGCCATAAGTTTGTGCATCTTTTATTACAGCTTCATTAATCGGTGTGATTGCATACACCGGAAGGGTGCAAATAATTAGCAGCATGACTATGACCGTGCTGATTCTCATCCCAAAACTCCTCTATAACCTCTATTTGCCCTTACATCAGACTTTCCCTAAATAAGTCCCCCGAAAAACCTCAATTGCCGGACCTGACATATAAACATGATTATCGCCTCTCCACTCAACGAACAAATCGCCGCCATCTAATTCAACAGTGATGGCCCGGTCCGTTTTCTCATTCAGAACAGCAGCAACCAGCGTAGCACTTGCGCCGGTACCACAGGCTAACGTAATGCCGGCACCGCGTTCCCAAACGCGCATACGCACTTTATTGGAACTAAGCACCTGAACAAATTCCACATTTGTTTTGCGGGGAAAGTACGAATGGGTTTCAACGTGCGGCCCTACCTGTGCCAAATCGACAGATGCAAGATCATCAACGAAAATCACGCAATGGGGATTGCCCATGGAAACACAAGTGATGCGATAAACTGCACCTGCAGCCTCTAAAGGAATACTCACCGCCTGGGAATCCGCTTCACCGGTTACCGGTATTTCACTGCGCCGCAAGCGGGGCTCCCCCATATCAACACAAATCGTTTTGACCTGGCCACCATCAAAAATAATTTCCGGTTTAATCAAGCCTGCCAGCGTCTCCAGCGTTAAACTGGTTTTTTCTGACAACCCATTTTCGTAAACATAACGGGCAATACACCGGGTTGCATTGCCACACATTTCGGCCTCACTGCCATCAGAATTAAAAATCCGTATTCTAAAATCTGCATCGGCAGTTGTGGGAGGCAGCAAAATAACCAATCCATCTGCACCTATACCAAAATGCCGATCACAAACAGCAATGGCGGCTTGCTTGTAATCATTCAGTTTTTCTTGAAAGCCGTTAACAATTACAAAATCATTGCCTTGCCCGTGCCACTTGGAAAACTGCATGTCTAATTCCTCCTGTACTATCGCTTATTACTTATTGTACCCTATTGCAGCGCGACGTACAACGGAACGGCGGCGAAATACAAAATGTTTTATCGCTCCCAGAATAAAAGTCCAGCCGGAAACAGTCAGCACGATTGCCCAGTCATATAAGGACATCGGTACTGTCTCAAAAATACCGCTGAGAAAGGGAGTATAAACAACTGCTATCTGCATTATAGTAGAGCAAGTTACGGCGGCAACTAAAAATTTATTACTAAACAGCCCAACCTCAAAAATAGTCATCATCTCTGAACGGCAGTCAAAGACATGGAACATCTGAGAAAATACCAGTGTGCAGAAAGCCATTGTCCTTGCCAGAGCAATGTCATTCTGGATGTAATAGCCAAAGGCAAAAACTGCAACCGTCGAAAGACCAATTTGCGTGCCGCGGGAAATAATTTTGCGGCTTAGCCCCCGGGAAAACACACTTTCACCGGGATGCCGCGGCGGACGATTCATAATATCCCGTTCTCGCGGATCAATCCCCAGTGCCATTGCCGGCAGTCCGTCAGTAACAAGGTTAACCCATAGTATTTGCACCGGAATCAGCGGCAGCGGCATGCCGGCAACAGCGGCAATAAACATGGTTAAAACTTCACCAATATTACAAGCAAGCAAATACCGGATAAATTTGCGGATATTTTCATAGATTCCCCGCCCTTCCTCAACAGCAGCCACGATGGTGGCGAAATTATCATCCATTAAAATCATCGAAGAAGCTTCTTTGGTAACATCCGTACCGGTAATCCCCATAGATACCCCGATATCGGCTTCTTTAATAGCCGGTGCATCGTTAACACCGTCACCCGTCATTGCTACTATGTGTCCATTACGCTTAAGGGCCCTAACGATGCGCAGCTTATGAGCCGGCGAAACGCGGGCGTAGACAGTAACCTCATTTACTATTCTTGCCAGCTGACTGTCATCGAGGGCATCCAATTCTTTCCCAGTTAACGACTTATTGCTTTCGTCCTTATAAATAGTAAGCTCTCTAGCAATGGCAATTGCTGTGTTTTTGTGATCGCCGGTAATCATTACCGCTTTAATTCCCGCCTGACGGCAGGTCATTATGGCAGTCTTTACTTCTTCCCGCGGCGGATCAATCATTCCGACCAATCCGGCAAATACAAGCTCTCGTTCCACCTCTTCGCTGATTTGAGCAGCCTCGGCCTTCGCTACACGCCGGTAGGCAACAGCCAGTACGCGCAGTGCCTGTGAAGCCATCTGATCACTGGCAGCAGCAATTGCAGCTGCGCCATCAGGAGTAAGCGGAGTCTCGCCTCTGCTGGTATACTGATAGCGGCACAAATCAAGGATCGTATCCGGGGCACCCTTCGTATAAAGGATATCACCTTCAGGACCATGATATAAAATAGACATTCTCCGCCGTTCCGATTCAAATGGTATTTCCGCTATACGGTTTTCATTTTTTTCCAGATCAGACTTCCATATCCCTGCCTTAGCAGCAGCTACAATCAGCGCACCTTCTGTGGGATCTCCTTCCACTGACATTCCGTTGTTGCCTCCACCAGTCAAGCGGCGCCATATCCCTGTAATACTGACATTATTTTGCTTTAGCACACTGTTGTTACATAAGGCACCGATCATTAATGTTTTCTGCAGGCATTTATCTTTTTTACTATCAACATCTTTTTGATTTAAGAGAAACTGTCCCTTAATTTCATAACCTGCTCCTGTCACATCAAACAAGGAATTCCCCGAATAGATACTGCGCACTGTCATAACATTCTGGGTAAGTGTGCCAGTCTTATCCGAACAAATGACGGTGGTGCAGCCAAGCGTTTCGACAGCAGGCAGCTTACGGACAATAGCATTGCGTTTAATCATTCTTTGCACACCGAGTGCTAAAGCGACAGTAACAATGGCTGGCAGACCTTCCGGGATCGCGGCTACTGCCAGGCTGATACCAGCCATCAGCATAAGCAGAATAGGCTCGCCCTTAATTAAGCCGGTAATGACGACAACTAAGCAGATTCCCAGGCAGCCCCATACCAGCAGCCGTCCTAATTGCTCTAATCGACGCTGCAACGGAGTTTCTTCCGTTTCGCTGGACTGAATCATTTTGGCGATGTGCCCCACTTCTGTTGCCATACCGGTCGCACAAACTACCGCTAAACCACGGCCTCTCGTAACACTGGTACCGGAAAAGACCATATTTTTACGGTCACCAAGCGGACTGTCCTCCTGGAACTGCTTGTCTGACTCTTTACGGACAGGCAAAGATTCTCCGGTAAGTGCCGCTTCTTCGATTTCCAGACTGTGCGTACTTACCAGCCGGCCATCGGCAGCCAATTTATCTCCAGCTTCCAAAGATAAAATATCGCCAGGGACAAGTTCCCGTGCCGGAATATGCTGGACCGTGCCATTTCGTACGACACGGGCAGTCGGTGCTGCCAGTTTTTTTAATGCTTCCATTGACTGTTCGGCCCGGTATTCCTGGATAAAACCCAGTACCGCATTAATCAGGACAATAGCAAGAATCGTAACGGCATCTACATACTCACCTAAAAAGGCGGATATCAGTGTCGCACCGAGTAATACCAATACCATAAAATCCTGGAACTGAGCTAAAAACCGTTTCCACCAGACTGTCTTTTGCTTTTCTTCCAGTTCATTAAAACCGAACTTTTCCAGTCTTACAGCCGCTTCTTTATTACTTAATCCTTCATTTGGATGAGTCTCCCAAAAAACTAATGCGTCATCCGCAGATCGGGCATACCATTTTTCCATATTCACACCAAGCACCTCACTAACTTGAGTTTCTCTATCCATGTTATTCCAAATCCAGGATAATTAGACCAGGTACTGCAGGAATGCCTACTGCCTTAGCAAGCCTATAGGTATTCTGTTTGACCTGCCTCCGGCAAGAATGATATACTATTTGCAAATTACGCCGGAGGATTATTATGAGTCTTGATGGTTTATCACTCTCTGCCCTGATCCAGGAACTGCATCATCAATTAATTGGTGGCCGTATAGATAAAATTTTTCAACCTGACAAGAATACACTATTACTCTGGATACGCCAGCCGCAGGAAACAATTAAGCTATTACTATCAGTTGCAGCCGACTATCCCCGTATCGGCATTACCAAGCATGCACCGGATAATCCCGCTGCCCCTCCTACATTTTGCATGCTGCTGCGCAAACACTTGGAAAACGGACGTATCGGACAATTAACGCAGCACGGACTTGACCGGATTATCATTCTTGATATCGATGTCAGAGCTGAACAAGGTGCCATAACCACTAAGCGGCTGATTATCGAATTAATGGGCAAACATAGCAATATTATTTTCGTTCATGACAACACGATATTGGATTCTATCAAGCGGGTTAACGTATATATGAGCCGTCAGCGGCAAGTACTTCCAGGTCGTCCCTATTCCTTGCCACCGGGACAGGAAAAGCTCAATTTATTTCATACAGCTGCCAGCGAAGTTGTGGAACAGCTCCTAATGCTGCAGCAAGATGCCCTGCTTGCCAAAGGACTTATCCAGACAGTCAACGGTCTGGGTCCGGTTGCTGCGAGAGAAATCATCTGGCGTGCCGGTCTTCCTGAGAAAACTGCAGTGAATGATCTGGATAGTGCCGACAAGCAATCCCTTGTTGAAACGATTGCTGAGCTTACATCTCAGCTTGCCCCCTCAGCGGTTCAGCCTACTGTGGCAGTCAGTGAACAAAATGAATTACTCGCCGTTGCCGCTTTTTCACTCGGCCATTTAACAAAAGCCCGTCAGCTCACCTTCCCTACCATGAGCTTGGCGCTGGAGTTCGCGGAAACGCTGAAAGGACCAAGAAAGCTTCCTGCCAAAGAAGTGCTGGATAAATTGCTGCATTCCGAGCTTACCCGGCTGCAGCGAAAAAAAAGCCTGTTGGAAACGGAATGGGAAGAAGCTTTGCAAGCTGATTCCTGCCGGCTTTTTGCCGATACTCTCATGATCCACCTGCACGATATCCCTGCCAATTCCATACAGGCCGAGCTGCCGGATTTGTTCAGCGAAAGCGGGAACGAGCTGCTGGTTATTCCTTTGGACCCTTTGCTTTCGCCCCTGGCTAATGCACAAAACTATTATTCCAAATACAATAAGCTGCAGCGGCGTCAGCAAATGACGCAGCAGCAGCTAGAGCAATGTATCCGGGAAATCGATTATCTGGAAAGCGTACTTTTTAGCTTGGATGCCGCCGGCAGTGCCGACGATATTAACGAGATTCAGCAAGAACTGGGTGAGGCTGGTTATCTGCAGTTAAAAGGTAAGCCACGGAAACAAGCTGCGCCGGCGGCAGGTAAGCCGACGCAAGTAGTCGTTGACGGTATCCCAATTCTCATTGGCCGGAATAACCGTCAAAACGACTGGCTTACCTTTAAGCAGGCACGGCCCGATGATTTGTGGCTGCATACCAAAGACATCCCCGGTTCCCATGTAATTATCCGCTGCAAAACCGAGGACATTCCGGAAAAGGTCCTGTATACCGCCGCCCAATGTGCTGCCTGGTTCAGCAAAGCACGCAGTTCTTCATCAGTTCCGGTTGACTATACCAGAAGGCGCAACGTAAAAAAACCATCAGGAGCAAAGCCGGGCTTTGTTATTTATGAACAGCAGCGCACCTTGCAGGTAACTCCAGACAAAGCACTGCTTACAGCGTTGTTGGCTGTTGAATAAAATCCTGGCATCCGGACTATGCTATAACGAAAAGAGCCCCCCATTAACTGGAGGGCTCTTACCTATTTTTCCGGTTTGCTTTGCATTAATTCGGCATGACTCTGACGAATAATCTCCAGCGTTTTTTCGAGATTGCATTCTAAATGTTTAAAAACATCGCTGGCATAACTTACAGCATCCTGCTTTAAATCTTCAGCTGACTGACGGGAACAGCTCAGGATTTCCTGTGCCTGTTCCTGGGCCTGCTTGGTAATTACATTTTCATCCGTCAATTTTGTAATATAGCTTTTGGCCTGTTCAACAATTTCCTGTGCATTTTTTTGAGCTTCATCTAAAATCCGCTGCCTCTCCGTAACAATCCTTCCGGCCTCCATCAGCTCTACAGGCAGCGACTCATGCAGTGCATCAATTAAACGCAGCAAATCATCCTCCTCAACTACCCTCCGGTTTGTGAAAGGCACACGGGATGCATTTAGCAACAATGTTTCCATTTCTTCTAAAATCTCATTTGTTTTCATAAATTCCTCTCCCATCGTATTCTAAGCCTCGCGCATTCGAGCAAAAAGTTTCTTTTCGACACAGGGAGGTACAAAACTGCTGACCGAGCCGCCGAATTTTGCCAATTCTTTAATTCCGCTGGAACTAACAAAGGAATACTCACTATTCGTCATCATAAAAACCGTCTCAATTGCCGGCTCCACTTTTTTGATAAGCAGCGCTCTCTGGAATTCGTATTCAAAATCGCTAAGTGCCCGCAGTCCCCTGACAATAATTGTACTTTGCTGCTGCAGGACATACTCGTTTAACAGCCCCGAAAAAGCATCTACCCGTATATTAGGGATATGAGCGGTAGCCATTTTCAGCATTTCAACCCGCTCTTCCATAGCAAACAACGGTTTTTTATTCGGATTATGAAAAACAGCCACAATTAATTGATCAAACATTTTACTCGATCTTTCAAAAATATCCACATGCCCGTTTGTAACGGGATCAAAGCTACCGGGGCATACTGCAATTCGCACTTTGACTACCTCCTGCTACTCCTGTTTTTGGGAAAGAAAGCTGACCATTGTTTCACCATAGCGCTCGCTGCGGATAACGCTTATATTTTGCCAGTGACAATCAATTAATTCGTGACGGGAATGCTCTAAAATCACAACTCCCCCGTCCTTTAAGATATTTGACCCATCAATTCTACTGAGAACTTGTCCCACATATCCTTGATTATAAGGAGGATCACAAAAAATGAGATCAAACCTCTTCCCTTGCAGGATCAACTTTTCTAAGGACCGTACTACATCAGCCCGGTAAATCTCGCATCTGTCGATCAGCTTGGTATGAATAGCGTTTTCTTTAATAATAATGGTACTGGTGTTATCAACAAATATTGCTGTATCCGCTCCTCTGCTAAGTGCTTCCAGCCCCAGATTTCCGGTGCCAGCGAACAGGTCCAGAACGATTGCATCTACAACCAGTGTACCTAATATATTAAAAATTGATCCCTTCACTTTATCTGCAGTCGGTCTTGTATTGAGACCGCGCGGTGCTTTTAATTGCAAGCCCTTCGCACTGCCAGTAATAATTCTCATATGTACCTCAATTATTATACATTATTTT
The DNA here is from genome assembly GCF_004339805.1 of Anaerospora hongkongensis. Lineage (GTDB taxonomy): Bacteria > Bacillota > Negativicutes > Sporomusales > DSM-15969 > Anaerospora > Anaerospora hongkongensis. Next base: position 118,273 of record NZ_SLUI01000001.1, read on the forward strand.
GACGATTTTGGGCAGAAAAAATTAGAAATTGCTATTTTTTTAGCTAATAAAATCCCTTGCATCTGCTTAGGCCAATCACAGCTGTACAGGATTTTGCCTGGAGAATGTCGAATAGATTCAGTAGTTTAAAAAGAGGTGCCGAATGATTAAGCGTACTTTTCTTTACCTCACACTCATTGCTGTCTGTACCACAGCAGCCGTAGGCCTGAATTTCTATTTTGGCACTATTATATCCGGATATCCAGTATATCCTACACAATTACCGGCAAAGAGCAAAGTTCTACTAATTCCCCTTGACAGCCGTCCTCCCTGTATTCAGTACGTAGAACAGCTTGCTGCTCTGGCCCAAATTCAGTTAATTTTACCACCAAATGAATTATTGGACAACTATAATCAACCCGCCCAGCAAAGGGCGCTCCGGGAATGGCTGTCTGGGGCAATCTCCCAGGCTGACGCAGCAATCATTTCAACCGATATGCTGATTCACGGCGGATTACTCGCATCCAGGAATTCACGCGGAACTTCACAGGATATTACGGAAACGCTCAGTTTGTTGCAGCGAATCCATCAGGAAAACCCTCAAGTTAAGCTATACGGCTTTTCTATTATTCCCCGGCTTTTATTATCCGACAGCCTTACAAATGGAACTTATCAAAAATTAGCAGCAAAATATTCCATATTGAAAGATCAGGTCAGTTTATTTGAAAACCCTTTGGATATTGAGATGCTAAGTGAGCTTGAGAAAAAAATCCCTGCCCGTATACTGGAAAACTATCTTACTTTATATCGGCAAAACACGCAGGTAAATCTTCAACTGCTTGAACTTGCCGAGCAAAATATTTTTGAAGGCCTGGTTCTGGGACAAGATGACGGAGTGCCATTCGGACTTCCCAATATGGAAAAACGGCGGCTAAGTTATTATGTTGACCAAAGGCCGTCCTTAGCTGATAAAGTCATCATAACCAGAGGAACCGACGAAGTGGCGTTGACCTTACTCGGACGCTTCGCCAACGCAATGAATCACTACCGCCCGCGCATTTATGTCATGTATTCGGAGCCAGCTGTGCCGGAAATGGTAATGCCCTATATGCCTCATACAATCCGCCGGACAGTACAGGAAAAAATCGCGCTGGTAAACGGTGTGGAAGCAGCCAGTGAAAAAGACGCAGATTTTATTCTTTACATCCATGCCGGCAGCCGTAAGACCACCGCCGGTGCATTAACTGCCGCAGCACAAAACATTGGAAAATTAATAGCCCAAGGTTATAAACTGGCCGTAGTAGATTTAGCAGAAAACTATTATGCAAGTGAAACATTACTTCCTTATTTGATTACTGCTAATGCCGATCTAACTAAGCTGGCAGCTTATGCCGGCTGGAATACAACCAGCAACTCGATAGGAACTGCCGTCACACAGAGTTCTTTGTTCGTCGGCGCGTTGGCGCGTGCGGATGAAACAAACTGGCTGAACCTCTATGTCACCCAGCTTACTTTTTTAAGCGAGCGCTTTGTGGATGACTGGTATTATCAGAAGGATGTCCAATTCGTGGTCAACACAAATTTGCGGGAATTACAGGCCGACCCATATAAGCTCGGCAAATACCATGCACAAACTACTAAATTAATTGATCGTCTGCTAAAGGATCGGGCTCAGCATTTCTTTCGTCACAATATGGCTTACCGCCCTCTTGTGTTCGATTCCCCAGCAGGCAAACGGGATTACCGGTTGACAGAACTGCATATTCAAGCCCAACTGCCCTGGGATCGTACATTTGAAATAAAATTAGCGCCTGAGCTGTCCATCGTGCAGGTGATAAGCAAAGAGTGACAACCAAGTGAAAGCTTGGTTGTCACTCTTTTTATCCTTTTATTACCCTGCGGGCACCTATAAAATTAGTTTGGTAATATTCCGCAGTTAGGGGAGTTATAATCACTTTTCCTGCGGCTGAACTGGCATGGATAAATTTATTTTCTCCTATATACAAGCCTACATGAGATGGTCCCGGCATATAGGTACTGAAATAAACCAAGTCTCCTTCTTGCAGCTCAGAGCGTTTCACGGAAATTCCCACCTCATACTGCTCATCTGCCATACGTGGCAGTTCAAGATTAAAATAATGAAAAATATAATAAATATAACCGGAGCAATCAAAGCCATTCGGCGAATTTCCACCCCACACATAAGGAGTACTGCGCAATTGTTTGGCAAGCGTTGTCACCTGTCTTGCCAGGCGGTTAGGCGCCTGATCCCGGCTGGGACGGATATCGGTATCCCGTAGTGCAGCAAGCGTCTGCTGTCCTGCGACACCATCAGGTGTCAACTTATAATCTATTTGAAAATTGATGAGCGCTCTCTGGGTCTCACTGCCAAATTGGCCATCAACATCACCGGTATAGTAACCATGTTCACTGAGGATCATTTGCATTTTCATTACAAGCTCATTGCACATCCCCACTTTGAGAACGACTGGTTCGGCAGAAGAAGCATTAACGGATACAGGAGCTATCAGTAAAACAAGGGAAACAACGAAACAAATAGTCATAGCAGCGCAGCGAAAACGTTTCTCCATACCATCCCTCCAATATTTGGAAATTTTCTTTACTGAAAGGTTACGTTCGCCATAAGTTTTCATATTCCTGTTGTCAATTTATTTCCATAAAAATTTTCTAGTTTCAGCCTAATGGGTTGACAATAATCTTTTCAATGTGTATACTTTTTAATGTAGCCACGGGGCGTAGCTCAGTTTGGTAGAGCGCACGGTTCGGGACCGTGAGGCCGCAGGTTCGAATCCTGTCGCCCCGACCAAAAAACAAGCACACTATTAAAAAATAGTGTGCTTGTTTTTTTGCTATTCTTCTTCTGTTTTATCTTTCTTGGCACCTGCAATAATTTGCTCAGCCATGCGCTGCGGTACTTCCTCGTAATGAGAAAAACTCATATCAAACGATCCCCGTCCCTGCGTAATGGAACGCAGATTCATTGCATAAGTAAACAGTTCCGCCATGGGTGCCTGAGCCCTAACAACGCCCAACCCTTTGCCAATCGGCTCCATCCCTTGTATCCGGCCCCGCTTGCCGTTTAAGTCGCCAATAACATCGCCCATATTGCTTTCCGGAACAACTACCTCTACATTGCAGATTGGCTCAAGCAAGGCTGGTTTTGCCTGCATGACCCCTTTCTTCAATGCCATTGCGCTAGCTACTTTAAAAGCCATTTCTGATGAATCTACCGCATGATAGGACCCGTCGCAGAGCGTTACTTTTACATCGACCATCGGATACCCAGCCAGAATTCCTCCCCCAAGGGCATCACGTACCCCTTTTTCCACTGCCGGAATATACTGGCGAGGTACTGAACCACCGAAGATAGAATCTACAAACTCAAAATTGCCTCCTGGAGCCAGCGGATCAAGCTGCAGCCACACATGCCCGTATTGACCGTGTCCGCCGCTCTGCTTTTTATGCTTGCCTTCTACTTTTACACTGCCGCGAATGGTTTCGCGATATGGAATTTTGGGTTGACTAAGTTTAACATCAACACCGAACTTGCGCTTCATGCGCTCCACCATGATGTCCAGATGAAGCTCTCCCATTCCGTAGACCAGCGCCTGATGGGTTTCCGTATTTTTCAGCATTTTAAACGTTTGGTCTTCATCCATCAGCCGGTGCAGAGCATTACCGATCTTATCTTCATCGCCTTTATTTTTCGCTTCCAAAGCCATCGTAAACATTGGCTTGGGAAAGGAAATCGGATCAAAGAGGATCGGCTTGTCTTTATCGCTCAAGGTATCGCCGGTACCGGTTTCCTGCATTTTTGCCACAACCGCAATATCACCGGCATAAGCGACGCTCATCGGTTCCTGCTGCTTACCACGCAGCGTATAAACATTACCGATTCTTTCCGTTTTTTCTTTCGATGCATTATAAATTACACTATCCGGTTTTAACTGTCCTGAAAATATACGGATATAACTCAAGCGTCCTACAAAAGGATCCGCCGTTGTTTTGAAAACCAACGCAGAAAAAGGATCAGTCCCTTTTCTTTCACCTGCCGTTTTTGTCAGCGGATGCTGCCCCTTAACCACTCTGTTTTCTGGTGATGGCAGATAATCAACAATAGCATCCAGTGCGGGAACAATCCCAATATTTTTATAGGCCGAACCGCATAATACAGGGAAAATAGCGGCCTGCCCAATTCCTTTGACTAAGCCCAGCCGGATTTCTTCTTCACTTAATTCTTCTCCCTCCAGGTATTTAGCCAGCAGATCATCATCCGACTCAGCAGCCGCTTCCACTAAAGCCTGACGGGCAGACTGTGCCTTTTGCAGCATATCCTCTGGTATTTCCATAAGGGCCGGGGCATAAGCCTTCATACTAACTAAGTCAACAATGCCTTTAAATGTCTGTTCACTGCCAATCGGCAGCTGCAGTGGTACAATGCCCGAACCGAATTTAGTCCTGAGACTGTCCACGACACTATCAAAATCCGCATTTTCTCTGTCCATTTTATTAATGAAGGCAATACGCGGCAGATTGAGTTCTTCCGCATATTGCCACACTTTTTCTGTTTCAACTTCTATTCCGGCTGCGGCGCACAATGTTACCAACACATTATCGGCAGCCCTGAGAGCTCCCTTTACCTCAGCAACAAAATCCGCATAACCAGGAGTATCCAATACGTTAATTTTATGGCCTTTCCATTCACAAAGGGCAAGTGCAGTACTGATTGTTACTTTGCGCTTTATCTCTTCGGGTTCAAAATCAGTAGTTGAAGAACCATCATCCACCTTCCCCAATCGATTAACGGCACCAGAATTAAATAACAACGCTTCCGTGAGTGAGGTCTTACCAGCTCCACCATGGGATACAATAGATACATTTCTGATCTTCTCGCATTTAAACTCTTTCATCGCGAATCCCTCCTGGTTTGTCGATTCTCTACCACACTGTAACTGCTAGCGGGAAACTTATTTTTCCATTTTCTCTGCAAAGCCCAAATTTTCCTTCTTTTCAGTTTATTTTAAAAAATAAATAACCGCCCTCTTAGGCGGTTATTATACCCACTTTAGCAATTTTTACAAAATAATCGCATCAATTTTCGTAACGGTGTGGGAACAGAAAGAACATACCATTTCAATTTCAACCCACTTCGCCTCCTCACATACTGCGTAGCACTTCTCGCTACAGTGTATGCTCAAAAGTGATTTTGGTGTATAATATCTTCCCAAGGTTCGTTACTTACCGTTTATTTCCACACGAGCCAATACGAAACACAAATCAGACAAGCGATTCAGAAACACCAGGCCTTCTCCGGAAAGCTCCTCTTGGCGGGATAAGCGCCAGAGCTGACGCTCCGCCCGACGGGTAACAGTACGGGCAATGTCGAGTGCAGCCGATGAAGCAGTGTCGCCCGGCACTAGAAAACTGGTCAGCGGTGGCAGCTCGGCGTCAAACTTATCGATAAGAACTTCCAGCTGCTGCACTTCTTTGCCGGTAATACGAGGCTCAGCTCCTACACTTGCAACATCTGCCATCAAACTCCAGAGCAGTTTTTGTAAATCATAGATTGTTGTTTTTACTTCAGGATTGACGGCAATCGCTCTTGCCATGCCAAGTGCGGAATCCGCCTCATCTACCATCCCGTATGCTTCTACGCGAACACTGTCTTTATCAACCCGTTCGCCTGTATACAATCCGGTTTGGCCCTTGTCACCTGTTTTTGTGTAAACTTTCATAACCGTTCTCCTTACAAAGAATGTCTAGCGATTATAGATCTCGCCGGCAGTAAAGAAAATGCCGATTTCCCGCTCCGCGCTCGCCGCACTGTCAGAACCATGAATAATGTTGCTGTCAATAGTCAGAGCAAAATCGCCCCGGATCGTTCCCGGTGCCGAGTCAACAGGATTCGTTGCGCCCATCATTGCACGAACAACCGGTACGGCATTTTCTCCCTGCACAACGATAGCCACCAAAGGACCTGATGTAATAAAATTCACTAAGCCATTGAAAAAGGGTTTTCCCTCATGTTCACCGTAATGTCTCTGTGCCAGCTCTCGTGACATCTGCAGCATTTTCAGGCCGGCAATTTTCAAGCCTCTTTTTTCAAAACGGCCAATAATTTCGCCGCATAATCCCTTGTTTACCCCATCTGGTTTAACTAATACTAACGTTTTTTCCATTATAAATCGTCCTTCCCATTCTACCTTTATTTTAAGTAATATTGCAATGACAACTTGTAGTATCCCAGTGCCGAATCCCGGATAGCGGCAATTTCCGCTTCCGTAACTTTACGGATGATTCTGCCTGTTTGGCCCGCCACTAATGACTTTGCAGGAATAATCCGTCTCTCGGCAATAGTCGCTCCTGCACCGATAATGCAATTTTCTCCAATTCTTACAGCATTTCCAATCATGCATCCCATGCCGATTAAGGAATTGTCACCAACCGTACAGCCTTGAAGAACAGCGCTATGACCAATTGTTACATAATTCCCAATATAACAAGGGGCATTTTCGCCGGCCTGTACCGTACATCCATCTTGAATATTGGAATAGGTTCCAACAACGATAGAGCTGGTTTCGCCACGGAGGACGGCCTTAAACCAGATACTGGCGGAAGATCCGATTTCAACATCACCGATTACACAGGCATCACTTGCAACAAAGACGGTCTCAGCCAAAACTACTCTAGTAATTCCTGATAAACAGGATAGTCCAAATTCTTAGCTACCGTTACCAGCAGTCTCACAGCGGACTCATAATCGTCACGATGAATAATGCTGTTATGACTATGAATATACCGGGTAGGAATGCTGAGAACAAGGCTGGGTACTCCTTGTGCGTGCAAATGGATACGCCCTGCGTCGGTACCGCCGCCTTCTGTAAATTCCAGTTGATGCGGTATGTGATGCTGTTCGGCAAGATTGATTACATAATTTCGTAGTGCTGTATGCGGAATAAGACTGGAGTCATAAATGGATATGGCTACACCTTTTCCTAACTTGCTGGAAGCCTGATCATTGGAAACACCTGGAGTATCTCCGGCTACGCATGTATCAATGGCAAACGCGATGTGCGGATCAATAACGGCTGCGCTGGTTTTCGCACCTCTTAAGCCAACCTCTTCCTGAACAGTGCCTACACCGTAAACAGTATTGGCATGCAGCTCATTTCCCAATGCCTGCATAACATCAGCCATAATAGCACAGCCAATCCGGTTATCCCAGGCTTTCCCCATAAGAAAATTTTCATTGGCCATAACAGTAAACGTGCTAAAAGGCACAACAGCATCGCCCGGCCTTACGCCAAAAGTCTCTCTTGCTTCCTTTTCGTCACATGCGCCTATGTCAATGTACATTTCTCTTTTGGGAACAATCTTTTTCCGTTCTTCCGGTGTCAGGATATGAGGCGGTTTGCTGCCGATTACACCGGGAATATCCCCCTTGGCGGTAATAACCGTAACCCGCTGGCCAAGCATAACCTGTTCCCACCAGCCGCCAAGCGTAGTAAACTTCAAATAACCCTCTTTGGTAATAAACTTAACCATAAAGCCTATCTCATCCATATGGCTGGCAATCATAATCCGCGGCTCTTGCTGACTGCCTTGTTTTTTAAAGATAACACTGCCTAATTTATCATAGGTTGTCTCAGTGCAGCCGCTTAACCTATTCAGCAGCAATTGCTTAACCGGCTTTTCAAAGCCGGAAACTCCCGGAGCCTCACTAATCTGCTTTAACCATTCCATTGTCTTATCCAAAATTATATCCCTCCCTATTCTACACGTATTAGTGTACGGCAAAGGTGATACAACTATTCCACTATACCATTATATGGTATAGTGGAATAGTTGTCAAAATTACCGCTAATCTGATAACTTTAAGAAAAAGAAATACAAGCACTTTGCCTTCACAGCAAAGTGCTTGTTTCTTAGCGAACGCGTTTGGCTTGTTCTTTCAGACGGGCAACACGCTGTTCAGTCAGCGGATGAGTGCTGAACAGACTCATCATCCAGCTGCCGGCCCCTGTAAGCGGATTTACGATAAACATATGCGAGGTAGCCGGGGTAGCGTCAGGCAGTACCTGATGTTTGGCATAGTACTCGATTTTTTGCAATGCACTGGCCAGCGCCAGCGGATTACCTGAAATACTGCCGCCCGTTTCATCGGCCAGATACTCACGGGACCGTGAAATCCCCAGCTGAATCAAGGTTGCCGCCAGAGGCGCCAGTACTACCAGAAACACAAATTCAAGGATACCGGAAATACCATTTCCTTCATCATCGCTGCCTCGTCCCATCCCAAAAATCGCTGACCATTGCGCAATATTGGCAATCATTGTGATAACACCGGCGATCGATGCTACAACTGTGCTGATCAGCGTATCCCGGTTCTTAACATGCGACAATTCATGAGCCATAACCCCTTCCAGCTCTTCATACGTGAGCGCACGCATGATGCCGGTAGTTGCAGCAACTGCAGCATGCTCGGGATTACGTCCTGTTGCAAAGGCATTGGGTACATCCGTATCAATAATATACACTTTTGGCATAGGAATCTTAGCTCGTTGTGCTAAATTGGAAACCATGCGGATGAGGTCTGGTGCTTGCTGCGGCGTAACCTCACGGGCACCGTACATACTAAGAACAATCTTATCACTGTACCAGTAGCTGACAAAGTTCATCAAAATGGAAACAACGAACATAATTGTCATTCCCTTAGCGCCGCCGAAGAAACTGCCCACAGCCATCAACAGACCGGTCAACGCCGCCAGAAGAACTGTTGTTTTTAAAGTACTCATTATTTTCCCTCCGTGATAGCATACTTAGGTCTATTTTATTGCATTGTATTTACAAAAAGATGAGTTTTCTTGTCACTCCTCCTCCTTTACTTCCTGTTTTAATTATAAGTGATTTACTTATAATTAACAATAGCCGGAAATCGGGAGAAATGCGCAAAAATAACACTCCTTATTCATTCAGACCAAAGAGCATCACCAGGATTATAAGGGCTTTTCCACACGTTCTTTGATGGCCTTCAACATGTTCTCACTATTCATGCGGACCTTCTTTTTTAAAATAGGATTTAACAAACCTGCAATCATCGGAATCCCGAATTCGAAATCAACCGTCAACTTGATCTCCGTTCCATCCGCAAGGGGGGTCAGAATCCATTCACCCTCCATCTTTTTTAAATCACCCTCAATTTGCGAGTAAGCAATATGCATTTGCTCATCATCAAACGTATCCAGCTCGGTCCACTTAATGATACGCCCATCGACATTAGATACCCATTTGGTAATGGTAGTATTCCCATTACGTTCAATAACAGTCACACTAACCAGATCTTCCATAAAAACAGGATACTGTTCCATCTCTTTCAATATCGGATAAATCTCCTCACGGGAGCATCGTACAGGCAGGGTTACTTCTACATACGGCATAGCACGGTTCCTCCTTTATAGATCCTCAAGCATTTCATAGGCCTGCTCAATGGCATAAGCAAAAGCAACCATGACTTGATCAATCGCTTCCTCTGATATAATAAGCGGTGGTTCTATGCGGATAACCTTGGGATTATTCAAGGTATACGCCACCAATACGCCTTTATTGATTAATTCGGACATCAGGAGTCCGCCTATTCCTTCTTTCGTTAACTCAACACCGATCATTAACCCTTTACCGCGTACTTCCCGAATAACTCCCGGAAATTGATCTGCTACCGCCGTTAGGCGATCCATAAAATATTGTCCTTTTACTGCCGCTTTCTCCACAAGGTTCTCCTCGTGAATGACTGTAATCGTTTCGACTGCCGCGGCGCAGGCTAAGGGATTACCGCCAAAAGTAGAAGTGTGCAAAAACGGACTTGTAATATATTCGGCAAAGATCTGCGGCCGTGCCGTAAATGCACCTATCGGCATAACACCTCCGCCCAGCGCTTTGGCGGTCGTAATGATATCAGGCGTTATCCCGTAATGATCACAGGCAAACATCTTGCCTGTTCTGCCAAGTCCGGTCTGCACCTCATCACAAATCAGCAATGCCCCATGACGATCGCACAATTGTCTGAGATAGGGCAAATACTCATCAGGCGGAACAATAATACCGCCTTCTCCCTGGATTGGTTCTACAATAACGGCAGCCGTATCCCTGTCAATAATCTCTGCAATAGCAGCGGCATCACCAAAAGGAGCATGAGTAAAGCCGCTTAACAGAGGCTGAAAAGGATCCCGGAAAAGATCACGTCCTGTTGCGCTTAATGCGCCGAGTGTCTTACCGTGAAAAGAATTGACGGTAGAGATGATCTTATTCCGGCCGGTGTGTGCCCTTGCCAGTTTTAATGCGCCCTCCACCGCTTCCGTTCCGCTATTGCCAAAAAAAGAATATTGCAGATCACCAGGTGTAATCTTCGCCATTATTTCTGCCAGGTCAGCCATCGGTTTATTAAACAACACCTTACTGGACATTGGCATGCAATCGATTTGGGCCTTTACCGCTTCCACCACACGGGGATGACGGTGTCCGAGACTGAAAACACCGTAACCTCCCAAGCAATCTATGTATTCTTTTCCATCATTATCCGTAATCACGACTCCGTCAGCCTGCTGCTCAATTGCCGATAATCCCATAAACCGAAATAACCGGGCAACAGCTGGATTGATATACTTCTCGTATTTTTCAATTGTTTCCTCAACAACTCGCTCTTTTTCCACGCTTATTCCTCCTGACTATCCTATATTGATTGGTATTATTTTCTAGTCTTGACAGGAAAACTCCTCTCTTATACAGCAAAACTTATCTTGCGCATAAGATGCTAAGGAGATTTTTATTTTGGCAGCAGGCAGGAATTTGCAGCTATTAGTGGTATTTTGTCTAAAAATAGGTTAAACGATATAGGAAGGTGATAGCATGTGGAAACGGATTCGACCAGATTTAATCATTCTCTTTTTGTTAGCCTTTTGCCTCATCTATTATTACCTTCCTAATGCCCCCTCTTTTGCCGGGCTTCCCGAAAAAGATGTAAAACTTCAGGTTGAAAGCCTTAACGGGGTTGCCGAAGAGACGAACGAGCAAATTACAAAGGCAACAATTGATACCATGAACTTTTTCTGTGAAAGGTCTAATTTTAATCTGACAAGATCTGTAACCTTTGTCCTGACGGCAAACAAAAATGCATTTCAGCAGGAAGTCCGCTCCCGCTTTAAAATCTCTGATAAAGAAGCCGCTCAGGCAACAAGGGATATTGATGTACAGGCAGGTAACGGCCTGATCATCCTTAATACGCAGAATATCCCGACACCCCAGCAGCAAATCTTCCTTACGGCCCATGAAATAACGCACCAATATCAGCGTCAGAATGTGTCTCCCAGCAGGCCACAGCCCTTCTGGCTGATAGAAGGCATGGCCGAGGTTGTCGGTGCCAATATTGTGGAAAGACAAGGCTATGTTACCCTGAAATACTACCGCAATCAAACTATTGCCGACCTCAAAGCAGCAACAAGCAAACCGGATTTACAGGAGCTCACTGATGGACACGATTGGACACAGGCAACGTCAGAGTACGGTTCAACGCTCACACATAAAGTAGCCGGTCTCGCAGTACTTTTTTTGACAGAAAAGCACGGCTTTCGTTCGGTAACTCAGTACATGCAGCATATCAGCAATGGGTTAAGCAGTAATGATGCCTTTAAGAAAACCTTCGGGTATCCGCTGCCGGAATTTATCAAGGAGTTTCAAGCTCTGACTACCACTCCGAAAGCCCCTCTTTCAAACTAGTTCTCCTTCATTTGCCATATGTATCTACAGTAAAGGGCCGGCATCTGCCGGCCCCTTGCTTTTGCCTCTATATTCCCTGTGCGACCAAATCGGTAATGCCTCTTGCAATTGCTCTGGCAAACTCATCTCTTGTTGCACTGTCAGCCAGCAGCTTCTCATCCTTTTTGTTCGATATAAAAGCAGTTTCCACGAGCACTGCCGGACAGTCCGTATCGCGAATAACGGCAAAATTAGCCGTTTTCACTCCCCTGTCTACAGTTTTTAAGCTAGTAACGATTTGGGACTGGATGCATTTAGCCAGCTTTTCACTGGTTCCGCCCAATTGGAAACAGTAGGTCTCTGTTCCGCGGGCTGAAGAACTTGTGGCACTATTACAATGGATCGAAATAAATAAATCCGCCCCAAAGGCATTTGAGGCTTCCGTTATTTGATAAAGCTCGTTTTCCTGTATTTCCGTTACATCATACCAAACAGCCCGCAAATACCGGGCCACACGTTTCATAAGATCCTGGGTAACTGCAGCCTCCTGCAGACCGGTAGCACCGACAGCTCCAGAATCAAGTCCCGGATAATGTCCGCCGTTAATTGCAATTTTCACTCCAAATCACGCTCCCTTGCTTTATGTTATGCTTACAGGAGCATTGGGGTTCCCTGGAAAAGGAACCGGACCGCTTAATAACGGTCCGGCTAAATTTCATTCATTTTATATAATACCCGAATGCTGCCATCAGCCAGTGACGTGCTGACGACCAGGTTATTGCGGGTAAGATAATTTTGTACATTCATCACCGCTTTGGATACGGCATCGGCAGGTACGGCATGCACCGGTTTGGCGGCAGATTCTTCCCAGGTCGGGATCGTATATTGTCCATGTGCAATATGTAATACGAAAAGAGCAAGCAGTAAACGTGACACTTTGAACAATCCCCTCTTCTATGCATTTTTATAATAACATCATACGTTTTGCTGCAGGGCAAAACAAGCTGTAATTGTTGCCAATTTTTCACTATCATTTTATACAAACACAAAAAGGATTGCTAAATTGCAATCCTTTTTGTTTGCACAGTCAATGCTAGCGTGCTTAGCGCTCTGCGCCATGGGCCTGACCAACGATTTTATCCTTTATCGCACTTAATACGCTGCCGATACTGCCGTTAATAACCCAGTCAGCCGAATGATCCAACGGTGTTGGCTCCTGATTGATAATCAGAAGCTTCGCCCCGTTTTCCAGCGCCAACTGTGGCAAATAGTTGGCTGGCGATACGACTAATGATGATCCAAGCACCACATAAAAATCCGCATTGCTGCTATTCGTTACAGCATTCTCCCACGCCAGGTCCGGTAAGTTTTCTCCAAACAAAACGACATCAGGTCGTAACAAGCCGCCGCATTTTATGCACCGGCACTCATCACCAAAATGATAGCGTCCTTGCTTATACTCTTCTTCCCAGTCCGGGTTTAACGGCAGCAGCGTTCTGCTGTCATAGACACTGCAGCATTGCAGGCACCGTACAGTGCGCAATGAGCCATGCAGCTCAATAACATTCCCCGAATTGGCCCGTTGATGCAGACCATCGACATTCTGTGTGATAACAGTCATATTCCCAGTTGAATCCAGGGCAGCAAGTACATGGTGTCCTGGATTTGGTATGACCTGCCAAAGCTTCGCTATTCTCCACTGGAAAAAAAATAAAACTCATCAGGCTGCCATTTTAAGGCTTCCAATGTTGCGAGACTCTCGGGATGAACTTTCCACAACCCCTGCGCTGAGCGAAAATCAGGCAAGCCCGACTCGGTACTCATTCCGGCTCCTGTAAACACCACAACCTGTTTCGCCTTTGCCCAAGCCGCGGCAATTTCGGCTAGCTTATTCATGCTGATATTGTTTCTATCTTTATTCATCTGTGCCTCCGTGCCTCATTTTGCTGCGAATGATTTTTCTGCCCTACAGCTACTCCTAAGTTCCAACGGCAAATAAAATTGCTACCAAATTCTCTCTGTTACATTTTATCAAAATGAATGTCAAAAGGAAAAACAGCCGCAAGACTCATTATTTTATCATATTTAACTTCTCAACATCCGTAACACGCAAAAATGGCCATGTATTATTCACTCGATCCGTTCCAGGTGTAACAACCCGTTGAATAATCAAGTCCCAAATGATTTCCTGTACCAGCTCTATCTCTTGATTGTTAAGAAAAATTCCATCTTCCGGAATAGGCATTCCGTTAATCAGAGGAATGCCTTTATAAATATTAATCAACTTTGTAACTTCATTGACGTAAAACTCAAATTGTCCCTTAGGATGTTTTCTCAATACTTCAACCAATAAATTTATTAACTCATACTTATACATAAATTACCTCCATGTCTCAATTATTCAACAAAAGGCAATTTCTTCCTTTCAGACAATAAAATAAGCTGCCTACCAAATTGAGAATAGGTTAGCTTTAACAAAATAAAAAAAGGACAGGCCAAATAACCTGTCCATTTTACGCACACATTCTCTTAATTTGTCTACTCTATAATACCTTAGGGGACAATCCAGAGAATAACTTAACATAAATAAAAAATACGCAGGTTCGCCAACCTGCGTATTTGCTGTATTTAATTGGTCGGAGCGACATGAGTTGAACATGCGGCCTCTACCACCCCAAGGTAGCGCGGCAGTTTCATTATCGTAAACTAAAACACTCGTTCACCCTTGATTTACCTAGACGCATGCCGATTATTATGTCAATTTCTCTTTTGCGTTTTGTGCCATGTTGTATCGGGTTATATCGGGTAGGTTGCAGTGATAATTGCAGTACGTTTTTTTGCTGCAAAAAGGTTAATTAGTGAGTACTTAAATCTATAAAACTAATAAAACTCGTAGTGCTTAAAACTGCTTTTTGCAAGATTACTGCAATCTAACCATTTTTCTTGTAGCACCATGCCACTTATTTAAAATATAGCATACTACCAGGCATACTACTACTCCAAAAGATAAGATAATATTTTCATAATCCCATCTACTACTATAACAAGCACCAACACCCGTATTAAACTTCTCTCATACCATTGACTCATAAACGATAACACATATACTACTAAACTAATCATAAACAAAGTATACAAATCAGTAGTCGCAGTCTTCATGATAGTTTTAGCTGCAGTTATCATTAGAATCCCATCCTTGTAAAAGTTCCATCAACTAATTTCCAAACAGTATCTAACACCAAGCCTACCGCAACACATTTAAGAACCAGATCTATTCCACCGGACATTGTTTCGTGACCAAAATTATTACAAAGGGTAGTAAGTATCCATCTTGATATTGATAACCCAATCAAAATAATTACTGCAAATCCGGGTGTATTATATCCGATAGCAGATTGAATTACTGCAGTAAGTCCAGCAAAGCATACCGATAAATGCAGACTTGAAATTACCAAACAAATTATTAACGTCCGCATAATAAAACCTCCCTCACTTCACAAACTTTTTTATCATCCAAATAGAAAACACTGCCTCCAAAGTCAATTTTTTTCTTACCCACTTCAATTCTGGTGTATCGCTTATTTCGGTTCAGCTGATTCTCGTATGTCAAGATCAATGTATTGTAATCAAAACTTATTGGCGTATCACCATATGCACACTTTTTCTCTAAGTACAAGCGTACCCAGTTAATTTTGACTTTGTTTTCATCAACATCATTAATGTAGTATACATTAGGCTGATCAATCTCCAACCTTACACGCTTTACCTTTTTTCGCTTATAAAGCTCAAGCATGCGTTTTCTGGCCATTCGCTGAGAAGGGAAAAACATTAGGGCCAATTGAAAGGTGTCCAAGCAATGATATTTCTCCAACGCCTCTAGAATTTCTCGATCGCGCTTTTTTGCATATTTGAAATTATTCATGTCATAGCCCTCCGGTCAAAGAGCGGAGCCTGTATTTCTATTAAAGCATCATCAGTAGTTCTCCATAATGCACGTCCTGGTATCTTCTTCATTGTCACATACTGATCTAAGATCATGTTTGTATCAATTTTACTTGAACAGCTGAATGCCAATCGACCTATCAAGTTACTTTTCAAGTCTCCGAACTTTGATTCTTTCCCCAGAAACGAACTGCTAGGACGTTGACTTGCTAAAATAAGATGTATGCCGGTTGCAGCTGCTAATCTCAGCAAGGCGTCGATATGAGCTATGGCTTTTTTTGACTTAACTTCTCCGAGCTCATCTATGATAACAACAATCCTTTTTATCTCGCCATAATATTTGCGATACTCCTTAAAGTTCTCACATTCAACGTCGTAAAACAAATCCATTCTACGCCGCATTTCTAATTCAACTGCTTCTAGTGCACCTTCGATCTCTTCCACTGTGGTAAATAGCTTAATTCTATTTTTCAGATAGCTAAACTCACATCTTTTACAATCGCCAACTATAATTTCCGGCTGCAATGGATTGTTAAGCAGTGTATAAATCCAACCACTTAGTGTATTACTTTTTCCGGTTCTAGTCGGACCACCGACTAATACATGGTAGGTATTATCAAGTGAAAAGGTTTGAAGTTCTCCATGTACGTCATAGCCTATAGGCAGTTTAATCTCATAATCATTTATTCCGATGTCTTCAAGATTAAACTTGTAATGCTTACCTATTGGCTTTTCAATTACTCGCATTATCAATGCTTTTCCCTTTGAAAAGAAAACACATTCACAGCCGGTTATAGATTCAAAATGACCACTACATTTTATAATATCTGAATGTGAATCGCCGGGAGCAACGTATATTTTGAACTCCCACCCCCAGGACTTTCGTTCTTGATATATTTTGGGCCTAATATCAGTCTCTTCCCACAAAGCATTAATCGTATGTCGCACGCTGCACGGGATCTCATATCCAATTTTTTTATAAAACCAGTTTTCTAATTTCCTGCAGACTGGCTTTAACAAATAATTATATTGGCTCATAATTTTAACCTCTGCCACATTTTACTAACTATTGCCTTTCCTCCATCTACTACCTTTGAGATAATAGTTGTCTGTTGGCCTGGGACATCTGTGATGCTTTTAGAATTGGAACTTTGTTCCTTATCAGAATTAGAATTACGCTGACCGATCTCTTGCTCTTTTTCAACATAGGTTTTCTCTACCGTTGTCTTTTGATAAAAAGGAACTTGAAATACATTTCCATCAAGCAAAACACCCTTAAAGCCCTCTCGAATTGTAATTATTTTAGTTGTTTGATTACTAGTTTTATCGTTTGCTGTAGTTGAGCTATCATTGGATTTATCTACGATATTGCTGCTGTTATCCTTTTGGATTTTAGCCACATCATAAACAGGTGTAAGAGCAATTATGGCAGCTGCTATTACCGGTACTACTTTAAAAGTAATTGGTAGTTCAAGCACATTGAACCCTCCCTTGCGATCATAATGGGAATCTCAATCATTATCCCACTTCCAGTCATCTGAGCACGAAGGGCAGCTTAGTGATTCCTCTTTTTGTTGCCATCCACCGCTCAAAGCGTTTTGCTCATATAGCCCAGGAACCAGTTGATTCTTTTCATTAATAGACCAACACTCACCACACTGGGGATTAAGACATTTAAACAGCCCGATCATTTACTCTCACTCTCCTTACGCAAATAAAACACTCATAGCTTGCTTCGCCTGTTGTTGAGCGTCTTCACGTATGGCAACAGGCGAGGTATTTGAACCATTTGGTAAGTGAGCCGTTAAATATCTAAGAACAATTTCCTCTATGGTTTCTTCTTGATATTTACTGGCCATCTTTAGATCCAGTAAATTACGAACATACTCACTCCCTCCATTTAAATCAAAGAAATCCTTCTGTTCCTGCGTACATTTAAACCCGATGAACGCATTTAATTTCGTCATTTCTCGCCACCGCCAATTTATAGCAACCCCATGCGTTTGCCGTAATCGGCCGAGGATGCAATATAGCATTAGACCATATAGCCTTGAAATGAGGAAATAGAGGAATAGCTCCACCGCCACATATAACAACAGCATCAAATCTTGGTTGAGACTTCCAGGGGCCGATCATAATTTGTTGGACAATTGCATTGGCGAGGTTTTTATAATACGGTGCCGGATTTATTAAATCCAAATTATCTTCTACTTGATGAATAAGGATGTCTTTCTGTAATTTAATTTCTTTTTGCATGTCATTGTAGGCAGCCCACATACCAAGCGGCGCAAGTGTATCAGATAGCTCATCCTGATAAGTCATTTGGTACATGGCCGTAACATTAGTTGTTCGACTTCCGATATCAATCACACCAATGTTCTTGAACGAATAGCCATCTATGACCCGGCCTTTATTATCTAAAAACAAATCCCACGCCGCGCAGCCAGCTTCCGGAGCAACAGTCACGTCTACCACTTCTAAGTTGACTACTTTAAAAGGGAACTTTATCCGGTATACACCTTCTAAGTTTCGTGCAAACGTTTTTCTTTGCACGCGATAGTCGGATATGGGCAGGCAAGTGACCGGTGAGCAACTAAGATATTGACGATCAGATAAATATGCAGCCATGGTTAACAACACAGTCTTCGTTACATCATCTGTCGATTTTTTCTTTTCGTAACCTATAAGCGTATCAGAATACTTTTTCGCTAAATTGCCGACAAAGGACCATGAATCATTAATGGTTACGTCTAAATCATCGAGATGCTCTTTGCCATTAACCAATGTTCTTTCACGTCCGGGAGCAACAAACGCTGGAATAGTAATTTCCCTGCCATTCGCAACGGCCTTACCATAGTGATTACCCCCATTAAGTCCGGCCAACACTATAAACCACCTCCATTAAATATTTGGTTTAACCGATGGTTTAATATATGTATCATTAGCAATAAAGTTGCATATTCTAGCTATTAAATGGGCAAAAAAAATAATACCCTATTCCTTAGGGTATATAAGGAGGTCTTGCATATTGGCATTTGGAAAGAATTTTACTAAGAATAACCACATAGTTAGCAATTGGTTACCGTTAGGAATATGACCGGTATTCTCCCACTTACAGTACATGGTATATTCTACCTGGTAAAACTTCGCCATTTCCTTTTGTGTAACTTCTTTTCCCGTTTGGGCAGCTAATTGCAGCCGCCAATAGCGAAAATTATTTTTTATCATTCTTTCACCTACCAGACAGCAGGAATACTTTGGTTATTTATGGTATTTCTACAAATTAGTTAATTTACCTTTAGGGAGGCTATTTAATGAGAAAAAAGATTCTAGTTCCAATTATCACGTTAATCCTATCATTAATGCTCAATTCGGTGGTATTTGCTAAAGCGAATCACTGGAAAGACAACTCTTTTGATTTCTCCAGCATACAAAAAATAGTTATCATGACATATTCATTCGACCAAGATATCCTTGATCCATTCGCCAGTCAAAAAACATCTGAGTATATTGCTGCAGAAATTGCGAAGCAAGATGTCCAGTTTTTAACGCTCGATCAAGTTATTAAGCAAATAGGCCAGGATCTTAACATTGATATGGCAGCAATCAAAAAACAAAATCCAAATCAGTTTTTCGATATTATAGCCACCAATATATCAAAATACGCAGATGCAGGTATTAAAATCAATGTATATCAAATGGGCTGGGTTAAACAATATATTCCCCCCAGTTCATTTAATTATACCAGCTACAACACTTCGTATATAAATGGGTATAATAGTAAGGGAACTAACTTTTCTGCTTTTGTCCAAACCCCACAAACAAATCAAGTAACTATACCAGGTGGATTTGAAGATTTTGCAACTGCATCAATGGCAATATCAGTTTACGATTTGAAGGATATTAAATTAATTTGGGGATATTCCGATTATAAAAGTGATCAATCTCGCGCATTTAAAAAAGCAAGTCCAGAACAATCAATGAAAAAGCTTACTGAAGATGCTTTTAAAACGCTCCCCGTAAAGAAAATAAAAAAATAAGCCGTCCACCTAAAAAGGTAGACGGCCGCTTCACATTTATCTTTTCATAATTGGAAACTGCAGCCCACCTGCAGCTGTTTTCTGATCACCATACACCCAAAAAGATACGTTTTTATATAATGGACCATTTACCTGAGCAGCCGGCCCATTGATTCCCCAGCCTACTCCCAAATTAACCGCAGGCTTGGGCGTAGTAAGATTGATATGCATTTCCGTTTGTTCGGTAACAACAAATTTACCGTTCTCAAATTTGCTGTCTTCTTTAACATTGGCTGGAACTTCAAATTCTTTGCCGTTTACTTTGACATAGATTATTCCCTGCCGCTTATCAAACTGGACATCCGTTTTTTCGGTAATACCGGTAGCGGCATTCGTTTCTTTCGGCACGTATACGAGTTCTTTTGTATGGACAGTTTCTCCCTGTACATATACTACTTGTGTTTCACCTGGCTTTGCTGCTTCTCCATTTGTATTTACATTTATAACCGGAGTGGTGTTTTGACTCCTGCTATGTTGCTTCCATTCTTGATATTCGCTATAAATAAAGCATCCCAGTACTACAACTAATATACTGCATATAATAAGTTTCCAATTGTCCTTTATGAACTGCTTAATCATTAATTAACCCCCTTATATCATTTTTATACCTGGCATTCAATTCATCACGTTTAGCATCATTGAAGTTCTCCATATTGGAAAGATAGCCTGTTATGCGACGCACTCGGCAAATTGGCGATTTTTCAACAGTTTTGACTATAATTTCTTCATCTTCCAAACTGAGTTCAACCCGGGCAATTTGCTTGCCTGCTGACAGCCAGAGAAGCCTCTCTTCTGCGATAATACTCTCAATCTCTTGTCGTGTTATCTGCGGGTCCGCGGTTACCGGTATACCGGTTATTAGCATGTCCATCTTATAAACCGCGTTGCCTATACCAATTTGCTTTTCCGCGAAGAACATTGCCGCCTTCTCCCGGTTCTACACCAGGGAAAAACCATAAATCCCAACGTTCGCAACTATGACCAGGCCCATACATGCCGTTAGGATGACCATTATACTCGTATCCCGGATTAATTCCATCAGCATTATTAGCTGCTTCAGCATGTGTCATAACTCGACCTACATCGATCGTCAAATCTAAGACTCCCGCCAACACCGCTATTACTTGCGCCATAACTTCTAATTGAGTTTCAGTTGGCGGTTCAGATCCAAAATCATTAGTTGTGGCTCCGGCACAACATGCAAGCGATATCCCAATTGCACCGGTATTGCGTTTATAGGTATGTGACAATATTTGTGATAGATCGTTACCATTGACATAGATACTCCCATCATGATCAATGTGAATGTGATAAGAAGGAGAAAACTGGCCATAATGGCCAGCACTCCAATGTAAGTATAATTTAACGTCTCTCCCACAACTTTTAGCAGCTAACCAGAGTTTATTTTTGCTCTGCAGTGCAATTTGCCTGAGCTCCGCTAATGTTATTTTCCGCAATTTCTTTCCCTCCTTTTACTTGCCGCCAGGTGTCTAAGCCGCGTTTAACCGTGTTACTTGCTAATTGCAGTCCCAGCGCAGTTAAAACCTTATCCAGCATGTCCGTGAGGTTTATGGCCGTATCTGGATACAAGAGCATTCGATAAACAATTACCAACACCGTAACAGCTAACATAGCAATAATAACGCGATTTAAAGATACGTCTTTAGCATCGTAGCTCTCACATAATACTAATGGTAGGTTAGATACAACCTGCCGTACATTCTGCCAGAACATTAGTGTCCTCCCTTCGGGATATTGTTAAATAAAAAGCTCAAAAACGACACTAACAAGCCCACCGTAGCGCTAATTACTCCTGCCGTCTTATAAACACCGTCAATTCGGTGGTGAGCAGATTTAGTGCTTGCCTCAAGACTAACAACTGCTTTACCTAAAAATATCAATTCTTCCTGGCATCGTGGGCATTGAACAGTTAGGTTTTTTAGCGTTGTCTCAATGATGATTAATCTATCAAGCACCTCACGCTCAAACGTTTTCTCTTCCCCCAAGACTTCACCCCCAAAAATATTTAATAACTACATTTACCTTTCACACGGTTCTCTCGGTATTTCGCCCACCTCCACAAAGAGAAATTTATTTAGGGAGGGATGCCTTTGATTTTTTCCAAAGAAAGCCATAAAGGTCTATGCTTCTGGTTACTTACATTGCCTCTAATACCGCTAGTGATCTTCCTATACCAGTTCGTTGTTGAAGCCCTATTTATTGCCCTTGCTATTTCATGTTTTGTGTGGGTATTCATCATATGGCCATATCGTTTCTTCAAATGGTTATACGAACAATACCGCAATAAAGAAAAGAGCCGCTAATTTAGCAGGCTCTCCTTTTTTTTACTTCTTTTCTTTTTTCAACACATTATCAGTTGCTTGCTTATAAATACTTTTTCCACCTTGCTTTTCTTGCAGCTGCTTTTGCGCTTTTTCAAAAATACTACCGGTACTGATTTTATTTTTAGTCTGAGTTTTCTTTTCAGGTAGAAATTCGCCTTTAAGTGCTTGATCAGCGATTATAACGGCTTCCCGGTTTAGTTGGTCAATTTGCTCTCGCTTAGATTTAGAATCAATTGTTTGAGATACCAGTATGGTCTGTGATTGATCCCTGTTATCTTGCAGTGCCTTACTTGCCAACCGATACATTTTTAAGTCCGGTGGAACAGGAACTTCATCGCGAAGCTCTTTTGTGCTTTTTCCTGTTGCTGCAGCTGTATCCATTAATTGCACTTTATGGGCCTGTTCAAGTTCCTCTAACTGCTTATAGAAGTCACCGATATTATCCGCATTGCGATAATTTTGAGTAAAGAAACGACGCACCACCGGCCATTCCTGCCAGTATCTCATTGGGGCATTTTCGTATTTACCATAAGCGAGATCGATGGATTCAGTTATTGTAGTACCAACACCACCGGTATAACCACGAATGTAGTTATCTACAAACCGGGGAGATACGCCAAAAATTTCACCGACTTTTCTAGCGATCAATGTCGTACTGGGGCCATATTGACGTTCAGGCGGTAAAGTTTTTTCACCCTGAGGAACAATGCTTTTATCCGAAAACAGACTGTAATTTGACATGTGTTCGTACACAGGTGTTATGGCCGTAGGTAAAAGAGTCGGCAACTGATTGGTAAGCAGCTTTCCCACTTGCTTGAAAGCGTCAGGATTATTTTGTACGGCCCATTCCATAAACCGAACCGGCATCGTTGCAAACATTGTTCCAGCCAAAAACGGTTTTGGCACACTGAAAGTGAAAGTGTCATTGATTGGCACATTCCAGAACATATCTTTACGCCATTGCGGTAGTTTCTTGTATCGATCGTCATCTTTATACATCCACCATAATAGCAGTGAAGGGATTGTAAGCAAGACTATATGCTTAACCCACGCTTGCATGGTTCGATCATACACAACATCCTTAACACTACCTTTACCCGCAGCTACATCATTAATTTTTTCTTTTAACTCATTACCGCCAGTAAATAAGACTCTAAATACTTTATCCCAATCAAGAATAGTTACTTTACTAAATACCGCCACTCGATTCCATACAACGGATGCAGGGCCACCTTTTGAGAAATCTATCGTTAAATCTCTTGCATTAAAAGCTCTTTCCGGTAGACTGAATCCTTGTTCTTTCTCACGAATATATTCACCGACACGCGGCGCAGACTCTACCATTTGCCCCACACGTTCCAATAACTCAATCATGTGCATCGGGCTAAACTTCCCTAAGGCAGTTTGTTTGCGTATCTTTTTTATTGCCTCTTGGGCGAAATTACGGTCAGTAGAATAAAAATCGGCCATGGCCGTCCCGGATGATACATATTCCCACCATAGCTTATCCTGCTTTGCAATAGCCATCATCCCTCTGAAAAAATCCCCTTTAGGCATATATCCGGATGGAGAGTTAACGTAGCTTGTAACCAAGTCACGCGAAACGTTCACGGCTAGAAACGCTGGATTAAGAGAAACAAACCCCGCCCGGGCAACTCGTACTACCATACTTAAAAACTTCAAGAATAGGTTAGATGTATCGACTTCCTGCTCCATCATAGACTTGTATACTTCCGGCACGCCTATTTGATAAAACTTTGCCTTACCATTAACCAATACCTTAAATACACTATCTTTGTCTGATGCTCCGTTTCTTACAGGGCGTTTTGCAATGATAGATTCTATCTTGCCATTATCGCTATGGGTAATAATAAGCTCATTGCCTTTTTCATCTACCGGATTTCCATCCTTGTCGGTATTCAACCACTTAGGCTCGTTTTTGCTATCATATTCAACAAAAGTTTCGCCCTTTTTGATAATGGTTTCAGCAACATCTTCAAGAGCAACCTCTTTTTCTGCATATGCTATTTCTGGAACCTCTTCAATTAACCATCCCATATTGGCATGGTTGTCCGCAATATCAGCAAACAGCTGCTTAACTTTATTACGTTCAGCTTGTTCAAGCATCTTGAAGACATTGTGTACTATTGACTCTGCCGGATTCACAATATCGCGTACACTGCCTACCATTTCTTTTAAACTATCGCCCAACTTTTCATATGCAGCTTCTTCGAAAACACGCATTAAGGGCACATAGTTCGGATATGCCTTTCTCAAGCCTTCCGCTTTTCCCTTTGACACAACGCCATAGTCAACCATGATATCCATTAGAGTATTACTAAAATCAACAATTTGCCTTCCTGCATTTACTATTTCCGGCCGTGCATCTTCAACTGTATTTAGCCAATCATCATAATCAAGCGGTGCTTCTTTTTTGTTTGCTACGGTAAGCATATGTTTAGAAACAACATACTCAAATAACTCTTGGTAAACCTCTTCATTTCGATCTGCACCGATAGAGCTCATGATGTCAGACAACGGGACAAACTTACTGAAATCTACACCCGGATGGACTGCTTTGAGGCCATCACGTACAGCCTGGGCATTAGTGCTTTTATTTTTGCCGATACCAAGCATGGCATTAGCCTTCCCTGCTAAGCCGCGGGTTAATAAGGCTTGAATATAAGGATTCTGTTCCATTGGGAGCTTTTTACCAATCAGCTTTTCCACCTGGTCAATTGCTTGTTTTATTGGAAAACGCCGCTCAACTAATTGCCGATAAACATAAGCCAACGCTTTACCAGCCTGTTCTTTACTTTTAGCAGACAGGGATCGCAGCGTAAGCTTTTCTTTTTGATCCCAAGAAATAACCCCACTTACTCTTTCCCTGGAAGTTTGGTTATACCATCGATACATCATATCTTGAATCAATCTTACATCGCGAATTTTTGAACCAATTGCCTTCTCAAACTCATTAGTAAAGTTAGGGTACTGAGCAGTATTGCCAGTAACATAATCAATAAAAAATTGCCCTACGCCGCCTTTGAGTTCAATAGCATGAGGCAATTCACTTAGTCTAAACTGATTGTCTAAGAGTTCTCCAATTGACTTTAGCAGCCCAGGGAAATCATAAGCTTTTTGGCTTCGGATAACATTTGCAAATTCTTTAAATTCATTTGAAGATGCTGCTCTACCCCACCGTACCGGTGCAAATAACTCCGTAATCTTGTCACGTATCGATCTACGGCTAATTTTTTGAACATTGGGTTTCGTAAATTTAAACTCCAACTTATCCGGCACTTTTTCTGAAGCGGCTCCTGCTCTTACCTGTGTGTTTGTTGCAGAAATTACATCTGCAGCTTTTGGGGGCTGCTGTTCGTTTTGCTGATAAGTTATTGAGCCATCTTGGTTTTCAATCCGCTTCCAGCCACGTTTTTCAAGCCCTGCCATCATACGCTTGTTTTGTTCTGTAAAGTCGGTTTTTCCATCTTTGGCAGCAGGCCGGAATGTCATTTGACCTTTTGCTTCAGCTTTTCTATCTTCCGCAGCCTTTGGCTCCATGTAGTTCGACTGACTTCTCCCTTGTGTTTGCTTTAGTACATCTGTAAAAACATCAGGATTCTCTGATAAATAATAGGCCAATCCCTCTTGCTCAAAAAGTTTATCGAATAAGCTAAATTGCTGCTTGCTTAAAGTATCTTTTGCTAAAGCATAAAGCGCAACCAAATCAGAATATGTTTTATCACCATCACCGAGGCGCCGCAAATTAGAGTTAATTTCACGAATATCACTATCTTGATTTTGAATAAACCGTTTTATCAACTTGTCTAAATTCCGCTCACTTCTAATGATGTCAATGAGCTTTTCGTATGTGAGTTTGTCATTACCTCGAAGCCCTTGAAGTACGGTATTTCCTTCGACTATCCATTTTTCTTTAATATAGCTAAGCACTTCATTATCGAAAACACCATTGTGGTCCATTCCATGAATAGTTTCATGAACGAATATTTGAGCTAAGTCATCACCAAAACGACTTGGATTAAAGATAACCTTTCTCTCAAGAGGTAGGTATCTGGCCATCTGCAAAGATCGAATTCCGGAAAAATCCTCTACAGTTCCAAGTGCATAAGTAACCTTGCCGGCCGCTATGAATTTTATAATTTGTTGAGCTAACTCACCATGAAATTCATCAATCGCATTTAAAATTTGATCTACTTGTTCTTTTGATAAGCTGCTCTCAAAGCGTTCTCGTACTCTTGCCCTTTCATCAAAAGATTTCTCAGATTCGTTTCGGCCCATTCCGATTCCATTGGATCTTCCCCGGTTATTTCGATTATCTTTTTCCGGGCCTCTTCCTCCAGGCTCTTGTTTTCCGCTTTGTCCACCATTGCCACCTCCAGCAACATCACTTGTACGTTTATTAGCCGCGGTATCCCGCACTTCCTTCCATACACTACCGATTACAGATCTAAAGTTATTCCACATATGACCAAGAGTTTCACGCATCTTCGCCATCCACTCTTTACCGGTTGTATTACCTTGCTCCATTAAATGCTGGCCTAATCGGACTAAACGCGGAATTGCTTCTTTTGCTTTATTGATGTAGGGAAGAAGTGCTGCTTCGATGTCAACGTCATCAAATTTCCCGAAAGTAGGATCAAGCCCTACCGCCAGCTTATCAATACCTATATCTTGCTTTTTATCCTGAGCGAATTCGTCTAAAAAAGCTTTTCTATCTGCAGCATTTTCAAATGCAAATCCTTTAAGTGCTCCACCTTTATTAAAACTGTTGTACCAGCCATTATGTTGCTTAGCAATTTTAGATATTTTACTGAAATCATCACCCAAATGCTTCGTGGGAGTAGCAACATACAACGTTTTTAAGGTTTTCGTATGCTTAAATTCGCCAAGATCGAAGTTTACAGTTTCGACATTTTGATCCTGCACAACTTCAAGCTGAGATTGTTCTGACTTAATAGCTCTCTCAGGCATTGAAAGGTTTTCTAACCGGTCAAATAACTCATTAATATTATCGGCATTAGAAAGGTCAATATTTCGCTGCTGCAATTTGTTAAGCTGTTCATTGTCTTTCTCTCTATACTTTTCGATAATGACAATCTTCGTTCTAATACTGGTACCGGCTCGTTCAAATGTAACAGCAGGAAGTTTAACCGCCCCAACAAGATAAGCATCTTCAGCTGCATCTGATTCCATCCAACGCTCAAATCGCCTATCAGCTAGTCCACCATCGGGAATTAACGCGACAATTCTACCCCCATTATATAAGTGCTGAAATGCTTTAGCTACATGTTCTATTGCTGTTTTGCCACCATGGCCATAAGGCGGGTTCATTATGATTGAATGAAACTTATTGATTATGTGATAGTTTTCAAATCGCTCAGCAACAAGCCTTGCCGGACTGTTCATCGCAGCTAATGGGCCAAGCTCATAACTTGGCTCAATCATTACATGATCGCCTTTTTCCGGAAAAAATCTAGCAATAGCTCCATGACCAGCTGAAGGTTCAAGCGCCCTTTCTCCTTCTTTCATATCTGCCCACTCGACCATTTTTAAACCGACTGGCTCAGGAGTAGCAAAATAATCCGTTCCCTCAGCCGCCTTACTTCTGCTTGTCTTCTTCTGCTGACCAAAGTAGTATGATATAGCTCTTTTGAAATTGGTCATTTCCTGCCGACTTGCCCGATCCCCGGCCTTTCCACCCTTACCCTCTCCAGGGGCACCGGCCGGATAATCATCACTCAATTGATATGCATCAATAAAAGCTTCTCTTAACCTTCGTGCATCTTGCCCTAATGCAAGGTTTTCAGCCGTGGTAGCACGTTCAGCTATTTTAGTCGCAAATGTATAACGTTCAAAACTCGTTCCTGTATTCAGATATCTAAATATAGCATCCGATTTTTGTCCTACTCGGTAAATACGTCCTTCAATTTGTATTGCTGCTGTCGGTTTTACAGGCATGCCAAGATTGATGAGTACTCTTTGATGTTTGCCAGTAGTATCGTGTAAACTAATCCCTTCCCGGCCAGCATCAGACTGAACCACAAGTAAACTCTTTTCACCGTCATCCCGATTAAATACATCAACATTATTCCTGCGCACCTTATCTGGAACTGTACCATTGAAGAATAGAGCTTTTTCCCCAAAGGAAGCCTTCATTTGAGCAATTGGAGACTTCAAATCACTAAAATTCAGATTGATTAAATCACGTCGCTTTGCTGAAAAGCTATTGTATTGTTCCCGAATATCATTTGGTACATAATCAAACTTAAACGGATGGAACCCCCCGCCTTTGTTAAAATCATGGAATACCACTACCTTGCGTCCTAGCGCAATATGTTCTTTAATCATATTCACGGCATGCCGCGATTTAATTGATTCTAAAAGATACATTCGATCATGGTATTTAAAGCGTTCCATTACAAAGTCATATAGCTCACGGTACTCACCTCCATCGGTTTCCCATAACCACTGAAGGCCTTCATCAATTTTAGCACCAATTGCATCATTTACCAGCGAAAACTTACGATCGTAGTCTTTATCTACAGAAAGCATTCGGCCCGAAAGAGCGCCTTGCTTGCGCAGCCATTCATGGAATTGTTGTTCCATTACTTCATTATCAACTTGTGCATCTGGTTTTGTCAGCTTATTGTATCTCATGCGATAACCAAAATGGTTAATAAAGAATTTTTCCCGTGCATCAGGAGCGTTATAAGCTTGAGAATCTGAACTTTCTCCATAGTTAAAGAGAAATCCCTCAGCATAGTCAATGTTCTCGACATAAGCAAAAGGCGTAGCAGATAAAAATAAAACTCGCGGTCTATCTTGCGGCTTAATTGCATCCCATTCTTTGAAATATTTCTCCCGTAACGAATTAACTTTTGCCGATATTTCTCTCGCCTTACTTTCAAGAACAGGTATTTTGGCGAGACTTTTTTCATCTTCAGACTTTTCAAGAAGCCTTAATTCTTCCCAAGCATCATGCTCCTGCTGCTTGAGTTCTTTTTCGATATTATTAAAACGAGTGTAATAACCTCTTCTATGAAAAGCAATTGCACGGAGATTATCTGCAGCCCCTGTAACGCCACCATTTTGACTACTTGCCAAGTAGTGTGATTCATCAGTAACAATCAAATCCCAATTGCGACTCGTAAGCTCTTGGTTTTGATTAAGATTTGCGTATGTTGTAATAGTAATACCGGTACCTGCAGATTTGGTATCATCCAATTTTGATATCGTCAGGTTTAGATTTTTCCCCGAATTAACCCACCCATCAATAATTTTGCTGTTAGGTGCAGCAATAAGAATATTATCCTTGCCTTGCATGGCAAATCGCTTTACGACACCAAGGCCAGAGTATGTTTTACCGGTACCGGTACCATTTGTAAACAGTACACCATATCCATCGGGCAGTTTAAATCTTTGTTCAGCAAAATGAACATCTTCTTGTTGTTCTGGCATCAAAAAAGGCAGCGTATCCCGGATGTTATCCAGGTCTGCTACCTTGACACTAATAGAATCAGCTTTTTTCTGCGCAGCTAATTTTTCTGAAGTTTCGGTTCTGTCTGCAGAAGATTCAATAACTGCTTCTGCTGCTCTTGGGTCAGAAGGTACTCCCGGGAGGCCAGTATTATCGCTTCCTCCAAAGAGGTCACTTCCGGAATGGCGTTTCTTATCCAAGGATGATTTTGAGCGTATTCCCTTATTCCCTTCGCTTCCGCTACCAAGGGAGCCACTGTCAAGTACGCCTGCACGACGATCTGATCCAGCCCCGTCGCTTCTAGCCTCGTCGCCTCTTCCTCCATCGCTTCGGCTATTTCCTGCTGGTCCATCGGGAAGTATTGCTGACCCCATTCCGTCTCGATCGGACAAGTCTGTGCTATTTCGTTCCATATCCGCGCTGCTATCCCTACCATTAACCTCACCTTCTTTCTTTGATTGTACTTCAGCTTCCGTTTTTTCCGCAACATCATTTTTAAATCCTGGCCACTCAGATACGCCATTATAAATGGCATCAATTATATTATCGTACTCAGAACCTATATCTTCATTTATACGGCGCTTAACCTCTTCTTTACCGGTAATACCATCTTGATATAAAACACCAACGTATTCAAACATGGTATTAGCCAAATCACTGTCGTACTTAACATCAACAGGCCATGATGTAATTGACTTCCAGACACTATTTAAAAAAGGTTCAATTTTATTACCAACCGTCTGCAGCATAACTTCTGACCAGGATGTAAAGGAATTAATTCCACGCTGCATGTGAATAGCGCCCACCTTAAACGCGGCACTCATCAGGGCTGGATTAAATACAGGATTCGAAGAAATGTTCTGCAACTCTTTTTGTAATTCTTTAAGTGCATCTTGCAATGCGGCATCCGAATCATCTACGATATTCATTTTTTTAGATTGCTTCGGTTTCTTACCAGCCTTTTCAAGCAATTTATTTTTTAAGCGATTACGATTATCTTCACTGCCATTAAAGCCACCTTTACCTTCACCTTGTGCCAGTGCTTCGGGAGAATCATTACGCACTTCTTTAGCTGCTTCATCCGGATTAACTTCGGCATTCTTATCAACTATTTCCGGCCGTACATCCTCAGCTTGATCTATAACCGAGGCCTTTTCACTTGACTGAATAATTGGAGCAACATCATTTACTGGTTTTCCAATTTCTCTGGCAACCGGTATTGCATCTTTTGCTGCTGTTTGAATACTTCGAGAGTCTTTTGTGCCACTGGACTCATTTGCTCGTAAATATTCGTCGAGGGCCGGGGTAACTTCTTCTCTGATTTGCTTGATTCCATTTAAAGCTGCCTCCATATCGTTATAAAAGTCAACATCTTGCTCAGATATTTGTGGCCCATATGTTGGGTCAGTATACCCATTACGCAAATGATCTTCGGCTGTCTGCCGTAGGATATACTCCCAATCCTCTTTCTTTGGATATCCGACATATTCCTTACCAGTTTTTCCGCTGGTCATTTGGCGCTTGTAGGTTTCCAGTGCATCACGGTACCATTTATAATTCATAGATCCACCGCGACTAACAACACCCTGTTTCATTTGTCCACGCAAAAGGTTTATATAATCAGCCACCATGCGATTACGGGTAGATTCAATTTCGCTTTGGACAAGATTAATCGGGGCTTTATGATGATCCAATACATCTACAAATAGCTTGCTCAAATCATTAAGCTTATTATAATTATCTGCCCGTTTCAGTTCATCGATCGTTAGTCTTTCACGGACATTCGGTTGAATAACCGAGTTTTCATAAAGTTTTACTCTACTGCCAAACCCAAGATCCCGGGCAATATTAGCAGCCGCAGCTAAATCTTGGCGTTGCACAGCATTCGCTAAACGCCTACGCATCCCGGCTTGCCAAGAATCCGGTAGAGGTTCTGCTTTTTGAGGAATAAGTCTTTGCCTCAATTCGGCTAATGCCTGAATACCGGCTGCGTTAGGTCCATCTTGACCTGGCAATACAATACTGACATCGCTCTGGGCTGCCGGAGTGATGATATTTGCTGGTTTTTGCCCAGTAATATCAAGCAACTGTTTCTCTGCCTGCAGCCTATCTTCCTTTTGCTTTATTGAATCCTGTCTTTCTAACTCTTGCTGCTTTTGTTCCTGCGTCATAAACGGCTGTATTGGTTCAACACTTGGCAAATCCGGCCGTTGCAGGACAGAATATTCATGAGGCATATTATCGGCCGGCAAGGTAGTTTGTTGAATACTATTTATAAAAGCGTTACGTTGCTGCTCAAGATTTAAAAGGAGTTCCGTACCTTTAGGCGTAATTGGTGTAATTCCATCTTCAGCAGAAATATCTCCACTATCAATAGCTTGCATGATTGCTTCGACTTCAAAATTGTTCAGATCTTCTTCCGATCTAAAAGCAGGTGTTTTCATTTGAGGCAGATCCGAATTGCCATTGATCACTGGCTGTTCGCTTTGGGTCCCGTTCTTCTCGGAAGTAATATTCTCTGCAGGCTTTTCTTTAGAGAAATCTCCGTTTTTAACACGCGAAATCGTACCTGGTACATTAAACAGAATCCCAGCGCCGAAACCACCGGCAGCTTGCTCCATCAAATCATCATCCCAGTTTAAGGGATTTATTTGTGCTTCTGGAATTTTACTACGGGCTTCCATTAAATTCTTGCGCCTCTGTTCACCTTCAGGTGTCGTAGCGTCTGCCATCTGGATTTCCTTATCCAAGGCTTCAATTAAAGCCGAACGCTTGACGTTTTCTTGCCCGACTTCCTCACCGGCGTTTTGTAATCCCGCGATTCCATAACGGGCAGATTCACCCAATACATTTCTCAGAATTCGCTGTGGTCCCTTGAAAGGCAATTCAGTAAAAGCAGTTGCGATTTCGAATGCATTAGATCCAGTCAAAAGCTTAATGTTTAACTCAACAACCCTATTACGAATCTGGGATGCTTGTTCATGCGAAAGTCCGGACTCAATTGCCTCATTATAGGCATCGTTTCCCTCAACTTGCGCTTCAGCATAGGCAGCAGGTGCTTGTATATAAGCCCCGCTTAATACATTGCCTGCATATTTTGATAACACTGCCGGAGCGTTCGCAGCAATTTTAGCAGCTGTAGGAGAAAGCTCTGACAACTTTTCAAAAGCATTTACTGCAGCCGGAACATTCTTGGCAGCGCCGATACCACGGCCAAGTACATTCATCGCTGCATATTCTCCTGATTGCGATAATGCAGATGGATTCCTTGACTTTAATCCTGTTAATGCGGCCAGGCCAAGTCCAACACTGGTAGGAGCCATAGTAGTTAAAGTCTGACCCCACCACTCAGGAGAATAGCTCTCATACTTCTGCTGGGGTACTAATTTTTGTAATCCATCACCGATATTATCAATCTTCTTAATTAAAGGAGTTTGTTTTTCATTCCATTCCTGGTCCGTCATATATTGAGGTTTGTGCATCGTTTTAACAGCGTTATTGATAAGCGAAACTGCAGTACCAATACCATAAGGGATTGCGTCAGAGATTGCCTTAGTGACTCCTGAAAACTTGGGCGGCCCATCATTTGCAACACTAGCTTCAGAAGAAAGCTCCCATGGCTCTAACCCACCAAAGTCAACTTGAATATCCTCTGGATGGCTAGAAGAAAGGCCGTCAAGCGACGGCCTTTCAAATGTTAATGGGATATTTGCATATTGTTCTGCCTGGACATCCATTATTTTTTGTTCATTTTCTTTTATTGCAGCCTGCAAGTCCTGCGAAAAATTACGTGTAAAGCTCATATGACATCGTACCCCCTAACGATTCTTTGCCTGCCATCCATCCCCAGAGGTGCTACTCACATACGAATTAGGCAACCCTCTGCGTTCAGATTCCATCAATATATACGCAATGTGATTTTCGGCAGCTTCAGTGCCTAACGCTTTCTTAAAAAAGTTTTCATATGCTTCCAAGTTCTCGCGTATCTCACCCGCATCATTCATGCTCGCTATACTTGCCAACATTGTCTTAGCGGTATCAACATCTTTCGGGTTAGTGCTTGGGCCAGTATAATATTTTTCTTCGCTGTTAGAACCAGATCCCTTGCCTGATTTGCCAGAACTACCCGCACTAGGGGTCTGTTTTCGTAATAACCCATACTGCCCATTAATATTAGCCGTATCAATTCTGCCTTTATATCCCATATCGGCAGTATATTTATTGGTAGGATCTATACCTTTGCCGAATTGCTGCATGGAAACTTTGCCATACGGACCACCTTTCTTATCATACATTGTTTGTACTACTCGATCGCCAAGATCATCTTCTTTTATGGCATAATCTCCAATACCTGCCTTGTAAATATCAGGTAATTCTTTTGTATTACCGGTAAGAGCCATATACTCAACGAGTGCGTTATTCCGTGAATTATAGTCAGGTGAACCTTGATATTTTGTCAAAAAGCCATTCAGTAAATATGCCTGCCTTGCTTGATCTTGTTTTGCATTAAAATCACCGGCCATCGTACCCGCGAGCTTATAAGCCTGGTCGGGCGACATTCCTGCTTTTGCTCCCGTGGTTGCTATAGAAAGGATATCAGCAGCACTGAGTTTTTGCGGATTTATTTCTGCATTACGTTTTTGCGTTGTATATTGATTTCGCGCCTGTTGCGATTGCTGCGCAACAGCCTTTTGTTCACCAGCGTTATCATCCCCCAAGATTGCAGTCATTCCATCATCCAATGAGGGAACATTTCCAATGTAGGTATTATCTATAGCTGCAGATTGCTCTTGCTGTTGCTTTTGAATGCCCTGTTCTTTGGCATTATAAGCAGCCAGAAGCTGGTTCATCCCTTCTCTTTCTCTTTTTTGAGCTCCTTGATGAGCCAAATAACTCCCTATTAAACCGCCGATTTCTCCCCAACGATTATCTGCAGGTATAAGAATAGCCATGTTTCATCCTCCTTCCTACCACTGTGGCTTTTTAAAGCCACCTGATGCCCACCCGCTTAATGCAGAACCTAATAAACCACTACTCCCCTGCGTAACTGCAGTTTGAGCAGGCTGACTCATACTTTGCCTAAATCCTAACCAATTATCGTACAGGCCACTTCCCAGAGCAGTATTGCCTTGACCCATGCTATATAGGCTTTGTGCATTTTGTGCCTGCTGATTCAGAACCGACTGCAGATTATCCATTACCCAATTATTAGCATCTGTACCGGCCTGTGCTAATGCATTTTGTGTCATGGAATTTGCCCCAAGATTTCGAAAGGCCATATTATTAGCAATTGATCCGACTTGCTTATTGTAGTTATCCAAGCTTAGGCGCTGCAGATTAGCTGCGACATCACCATTTACTTGCCCATTAGCGGTTTGCGACATTAAGTCCGTCCCTTGATTGATCAAACCGCTTGCTGACCCTAGAAGCCCTGAAGCAACTCCCGTAAGCTGCTCTCGCATAGCTTTCTCATAGTCGGTTTCAGGTTGAATTTGTGCAGCTACGCTTTTAACCTTCGGGCTTGACCCGAATAGTCCACTTAAGAGTCCCATGTTATCCCTCCTGTTCAATACTGACTGAAATAGACTCAATGTAGCATGAGTTATGGTCCTTTGACGTGCATTTAGCCCATATACAAAGCCCTACCGTGTGAGGCCCAGCATCTACCGTATAGGCTTTTTCATCGGCTATTAACTCATTGGTATAGGTAACAGTACCTGTTTTACCGTAAGAAGCATACTCCCTAATCATGTAAGGTGTGTTATCAATATGTAGGCCTATTTTGGTATAAACCTGATCGGCCCACCCACCGCCTGTATCGGTATGGCCGGTGAGTCTTAGCGTGATAAGTAAGGGTTTGTCTTTGTCCTGCGATACAAAGGGGATACTGCCGAAGTAATAATATTTTCCCGGTACGCTCCCGCTAAGGTTGTACAGATAGGCATTAGATTCGATATCCTGCGAGGCATCGAATGGTGAGTACTCTGTTTTAGCCTTGTAGATCGTATTGTCTTGCCCCCTAAAGGTTAACGCCGAAGCAAAATAGCTGTTTAGATTCTTTGTTACTGGCAAATAGACCGGATTACCGGCTACATCTTTTAGTTCAATGAAATTCCCATCCGCAATATCGTCAGTAGAGGTATACAGTTTGTGAACAGTAGTCACAGCACCTAACGTATCATCTATCCTACGGGTATAAAGCTTATAATCACTCACTGCCATATTATCACTTCGCAATCCATATATTGCCGCCAACGTCAGATGTAGGTATGTTCCAGGCTGTTCCCTCGGTATCGTTTGTAAGTCTGATGCTACCATTAAGCAAGGGAAGATTATTTGCTGTTCCGTCTGCGTGCTTGCCGTCAACAGTATCTACATCACCATGCTGAATTAAAATAGCGACCTGCTGTTCGAAGTTAGACAGATCGCCGTAAGCTTTTGCAAATTCGAGTATGAATTTTTCAGCAGCCTGCTTGACTGTATCGCCGTTTGGCCCTGGTCTTGTGTCTACCGGAAATCCAGTACCATAGGTCATTTAATCTCCACCTCCATTCAATATAAAAGAGAACTAAGAATTACCTTAGTCCTCGATAGTGTATCTATAATCCAGTTACGTCTAGGATTAAATAATTGTAAAAAGCGTGTTTATACTGGGCTATATAGGCGTGATACGATGTGATTCTTGTATAATAGGAGTTTATTGTTCCTGCACTAAAACTAAACACTTGGATATAGACCGTGTCACCTGCATAATGAGGCATAACATAGCTAGTGCAAACTCCAGGCAAAATAGCATAAGTTTTTTCTGGGGGAATGCTATGAGAAGCAATTCCCCTCCCATTATAATCCTCGCCATAGTGTGTAGTGCTTAAACTATCATATCCAGAGTTTGCCAATACTACATTCATATACCCTTTCCCTGCTGAAAAAACCGGGACTCCACTTGGATCATACACAGTAAATAGTCCGTTGTCAGTAGAGGGGTATCCGAACACATAGTAGTATATAGTTCCGTTGCCAATAAATCTATATTCAGTTGCAGTGGAGGTTGCTATCGGTGTTCCTGCAAGGTAGGCTGAATTATAAGTGTATACGTTTGCCCAACTACCAGGAGCAGCACGTATAGCTATTACTTCATCTGGCCCAACTGTAACCGCTCCTCCACTTGTAGTAGTTCCTACGCTAATAAGCTGTAAGTTCTTATAAAGACCATCAATCTGTATAATCCCATCGTTATTAAAAACCTGCAATCCGTAATTCATATCAGTACACCCCGTAAGTTACGATGTAAGGAACATTATGAGTTGATATTCCTGAAGCATTTGTTACAGAAAAAGTCCATGATAATGTTTCTCCTTGAAAGCTTACAACACACTGTCTACAGTAATCCCTAACACTGCTACTTGGAATCTGTGTAAAATACCACGGATTTCCCATTAAAAGATTGACATCTACTAAGCTGCCAGGAGAAGTACCTGTATTGAACCTTCCAAGTACCCTAGTTATTCTTCCAGTCACATCTAGAATAACATTCCCGTTTGCATCGAAGCATTGCAATCCCTGTGGCATCACCACACCCCCATTCTTACCCGTATTACATTATTCTCATCATACACTATGATCAAATTATCTTTTATCTCTATCCTCGCCCCTGTAGTAGCAGTACGCAGCGTTCCTATAACCCCGCCCGAGAGAGCTCCGAGATTACTGGCTGTAAGCTTCCCGGTTATATCAAGATTGCCAGAAATGACTGTATTTCCATCAATCTCAATCATCCGGCCTTTTAACTTAACCCCAGCAGGACTTAAATTAATCCGCGAAACAATAATCTCACCAGTTAAATCATCGTTGCCTTGCGACACAAGATCTATTTGATCCTTTAAAGCGGTAATTGCTGAGTATGCACAGTTTTCTGGGGATTTTTCTAATTCTGTAACGATTGCGGATATACTGTTGTTGGTTATTTGAAGATCTGCAGTACTAGCTTTTGAAGCTACTGTTGTTTGAATGCTATCTGCCTTTTGGTTTACGGCCGATATCTGTCCGGCTTGATTACTAACCGTAGAGGTTAAGCCTTCAATACTTACCCTTAAATTCGCTAAGTTTGGCATCTTATTAGAGGGTGCCGTCGGCGATTGAGTAACAGCCAAATTTATCTGATCAGGTAATTGGTCAATTCGTGTAGCCTGCTGTGACACCTTGCCATCAGCATCAGCTTTGTTCGCCACGACTGTTTGATGTATTCCATTGACATCAATTTCAACCGCTGCAAGCCGTGTTGTCAGAGGGTTAATTTGAGTAGTTGCTATGTCATTTTTAGCGGATGTGACTGCTGCAGTTATCTGCCCGGGTACTGCATTAATCTGACTGTTCAGTGTGGATACTTTCCCGTCAGCATCCGTTTTGTTTGCCGAAACAGTAGCCTGTATAGCATCCGTAGTTTGTTTAATTTTCGTAAACGAGATGTAAGGCTGCGTAACATTTGTGAATGGATCAGTATTTAAGTTGGTCACAACAGAAGAAATCTGACCAGCCGTCTGCGTAATTTGACTAGCCTGCTGAGATAACTTGCCATCCGTATCGGTTTTATTGGCCGAGACAGTTGAAGCTATACTATCAGCTTGCTGCTTCAGGCTTGAAATCGCAGTATACTGACTAGCTGCACCGGGAGCCTGGTTGAGTTTACCAACTACAGCCGTAATGCTATCAGCGTTTTGGGTAATAGAAGAAGATTGCTGCTGAAACTTATTGTCAGCATCTGACTTGTTTGCAGATACGATTGATGCGATACCATCCGTGGTTTGTTTGATCTTAGTGAAAGATACGTAGCCAGGCTGATCTTTGTCCAGCTCAGCTACAACAGAAGAAATCTCGCCTGCCGTCTGAGTTAGCTGGCTGGTGAGATTTGTTATTTTACCATCAGCATCTGACTTGTTTGCAGATACGATTGTAGATATTGAATCTGCTGTTTGCTTTAAGCTTGAAATCGCAATATATTGGTCTTCTGCTCCCGGGGCTTGATTGAGTTTGCCGACAACAGAAGAAATGTTATTGGCCGTTTGTGTAATTAATGATCTGTTTTCACCGTCAGCTTGTGCTAATTCATTAACTTTATCATTGAACGTGGCATGACTAACTTTCGCCTGATCCAGTGCTGCAATTGCTTGATTAACACCCTCTTGCATGTTTGGAAGATCGACATTTTTGACCTCATCAATCTCCCCTCTCAGAATATCTTCAGCCTCAGCAATCGCATTTCGGATACTAGGGATATCGACGTTTTTGACTTCATCGATCGTACTATTAATACTGGCTTCGACTGCCGCAATAGTCTCTCGAATTTCAGTATCAATATTGACGGCTAACTCCTGCTGTGATATCAACAATTCAGTGATGTAATCGTTTAAAGCCTTAATTCGCTGCTCAATAAACTCATTTACCTTTCTTATAGCCTCGTTCATTGCTGCAATTCTCTTTTTTTGCTCATCAGACAATACATTTTCGAATTGTGTTAGTGTTTTCGCATTAGCATCCAGAATACGATTCAGTTGTTCAAAGTTCCTCTCCAAACTCTCCGGGGTAACTCGTGTATCTAGTCGCTGAGCCATACTACACCTCCACCAATTCTAGTTTTATATTGTTTAGCGAAAAAGCACCTTTGGTGGACGTAATTTTAATAGAAAATTCCTTTATACGATAAGTCTGCCGTTTTGCCTCTGGAGTAAGTCTTGTGAGTGTCCATAAAGGATACTCGGCATCAGCTAAATATTCGTTACAGTCTGCAACATATGGGCTGTAAGATGCATATCTAATAGGTAATTCCAAATCACCTATTAGAACCTTTGCATCTACGTCACCCCGGGCATCGATAGAAGCCGCTATTCGCTTAATAAGAAACTCATCTAAGGTGGTGTACAGTTTGCCTTCCACATCAACTTGAATTAAATTACCGTCTACTTCCGTGTCTGCGTTTTCGTCCATCCGGTAAATGGTATCACCGGCCAAGACGTAAACCGTATTACCAACAAGGCAAACATCTGAAATAGGAACGCTAAACTTACGTACCGTAAAAGCCCCCGAAAAATAATGAAAGAGATAGGTTGTCCCCATCTCATCAGCACGAATCCATATTTGTTTTTTAGGCTGTACATCCCATAACTTAGCATTTTGGCTGACACCTTGCAACAGGAGTTGGTTGACAGCAGCGCCTACCTCACTTGATCGAAGGGTCCCGTATTCGCCACTATTAAAGGCAATGGCACTAAATCCATCTTTGCCAACATAGTACAAGCCATTACCGGCGAATATCACACCGTTTTGCCCTACTGTATATACTCCGCTAGGTCCATCATAAGCTTGCCAATAATAATCACCCGTGAGCCTGAATGTCTTCCCTGAACGCTTTACAACGACGATATTGCCAAATAGCTCTTTGACCGCAACAATACCGCCTCCGTCTTGGTATCCTATTTCTGCATACCATGCGTCCTGTTCATTGTCGGTTTTGAAGTTCCAGTTTTCAATGTCACCGGTTCCGCACCAGTTGATGATGTCACTTCCAGTATTACAAATACCTAATCTACCAGACCTAACGTAGCACATATCGGCTATAGGAGAAGCAGTAGCCTCCTTGAAGTTATTCTCATAGTCGATATATTGTACTCTACTACCAGATACAACAGCTGTATACGAACCGTAGACGGCATAGCTCGGGCGTTTAATACTGTTTAGCGAACCAGTTAAGACAGGCACTGTTTTAGGCGTTAGGTTGCCATTTAAGCGATAAAGACTACGACCACAATTAGTTAGAAAATAATTATCTTTATAATTGTAAAACAGGGTGTCGGCATTTGCCGGCAGCTTTATTATCGGCACTAAACCGTCCACAACCTTTAGCTTCCCGGAAACATAATCGAGTTCAACGTTCATAGCCTTTTGTAACATGTTCGGCAA
Organism: Anaerospora hongkongensis; assembly: GCF_004339805.1. Taxonomy (GTDB): domain Bacteria; phylum Bacillota; class Negativicutes; order Sporomusales; family DSM-15969; genus Anaerospora; species Anaerospora hongkongensis. The sequence continues at coordinate 158,838 of NZ_SLUI01000001.1, forward strand.
GAACTTATTTGATACTGGCGCAATATCTAATCTCAAACCACCTGAATAATCATCTATCGAAAGGGGTTGCACATTAGCATGTTTAGATGAGCGTTTAGGCACTACCTATCACCCCGATTGCCTGTAGAGATTGAGCTAATAGTGCCTCATCTTGTGTAATGTCATACTCATCACGATTGAGCGCAATGATAGCAGTTTTCTGAATTAGCACGCCATCATATATTGGCTTAAATACAGAATACGTGGGCAGGTAAACATCCACTTCATTTACGGTTATATGCGAACGGTTCGCAAAGTATTGAAATTCAAATGCTTCAGAGTCATCTAAGATACGAAAAGTGTTACCATTTCTTTTTATCGGATATAACCCACACGCTTTGATAAAGTCATTAGGAATATTCATCCCGTCCGTTATAATAATTTCTTTCATCATTTCCTTATCGCCGTTTTGGATAAGCTGTAAACTCAACCAGTCTATAGCATTGTTAAGAAATCCTACTAAATCGCTTGTTTCAAATTCAATACCATCTTTATCTGAAATTAATGCTCGTATACGCTTAATAATCTCACCATTAGGAGTTGCAGTAGTGTCACCAATAAATGTTTCAGAGGCCTCAATCACATATCGCCAAGGCCCAGTAGCAATTATGCTAATCAAATTAAATGGAGAGAAATTTCCCTCAAACTGTTCTAGCCCAAGCACTTTAATTATTTGGCCATTCACCGACACAGTTAATTCAGTTGCTCCGTCATTGATAATATTTACACGGGTGGCATACTGTTGCAGCGCCTTTGTATGATTACCAGTACCGCTATTGCTGCTGATAATCATAATAAACTCCACAGCGCTACTTTTGCGCAATATAAAACGCCGCCTGCAATAGTGCAAGCAGCGTCTTTCCATTCGGGCGTGCCAGTTTTGGTTTTATAGTCATACACCTCTTTACCTATGCCAGTTAACATTGCCGCAAACAGTCCAATATCCCCCGGAAACAGCGAGGCAATAAAATACCCGCCTAATAAGTGTATAAGCTTATCAGGCGGGATCTTCTTTAGCAACTGTATTAACTTATTCACAGACTCAATTCCTCCTTTTGCTGTTGTCTTTCCAGCCTCTCCACTTTAGCCGATAACTCTTGGACAGCTTTAATAAGTGGTGCTATAAACTCTTCATAGCGCAATCCATAGTTCCCTTGCTCGTCAACCGTAAATATTCCTACGTCCTTGCCGTTTAATGCTTCCTCTACCTCTTGAGCAATAAGGCCAGCATGTGTTCTTACGCCAGGCAATGGTATTACGACTTCTTTATATACGGGACGTTCTTCAGTAACAGCAGGAATCATTACGTCTTCCGTTACAACCGCAGAAACTAATCGCTGCTCTACTACGGCTTCTTTCTCTAAGATAGTTTCAGTTACGGCTTCAGTGATTAGATTGCCCTCTTCATCGTATTCTGCCGGAATAATTTCAATAGTGCTGTAGATTGCGGGAGATACTTCTACCGTCTCATATATGGCTGGAGAAACTTCCTGTATCTCAGTACGCTCTGGTTCAATTTCTACTGTTTCTACTCCGCATTGTTCTGAAGCCACTTCATTCTGCCTTACTTTGTATTTAAACTCTACAGGGCGAAGGGAATTGATGAAGTCTAAGCCTAAATCTAAATCGGTAATATCCTTTTTGGCGTTGCGATCTGAGGTATTGATAGTGGCTGAAACAGCGTAAATTTGACTCCATCTAGCACCAGATGTACCCAAAGTGAGGGAATTATCTGTATATGGCCTTGCACTACCTGAATCTACAACAAATTTTGATGATACTGCCCCAGATGAGCGTGTAAGAAAAACTAAGGCCCCTGACTCTGCTCCTGCGGTATAGCCAGTTGTTGTAGCATATATTCCTGCGTATTGTACATCGCTTGCGCTAACATCATTTCCTCCATAGAAAGCAAGGTACCCTAGTGTAGAATTCGCAGTAAATATAGACGATCTTCGAAAGTTTAACGTAGGATTACCAGATGAATTATTGATAGCAGTAGTATTAATAAACACAGGATTTTCTATTGTAGCAAGTGTTTTTACCGTAGGAGTAACTATATTAGTAATGCTAGATTCATCAGTTATTACAGATATATTCCATCCTGCTCCGTAAGATGCTACGTTGCTGTTTCCTATAAACGCTTCTACCACTATTTTGATGTTATCCCATGCCGTGGTAGCCGTGCCAAGTAAAATGCAACATTTACCCGCAACAGAATCGTATCCAAACCTTACAGAACTAAAAGGGCAGTTAGGGTGTAGTGTGGCAGCGGTCAATATCCAATTACCTGATCCTTGGGTGTAGCCTGACACGGTCGCATCCCAATGACTAACATTTGTTCCAGCAGAACTCCAACCTTCAATACTCAATACCAGAGTAGTAGATAGCCAAGATGTAGGTAACATTATTTTAACTGTTCCTGTAGTGGTACCAGAAAGATGATAGGCCGTTACATCCCGATACTTATACACTGTTCCGTTTGCCAAAGAATTAGAGGAATTTAATTTGGTATTTATCGCCGCATCAACAATATCTTTCGTATAAGCATCCAGAATCCCATAATCAGCTAATGTCTTAGGATGTTGATTAGCTGTAGCTCCTACAAGATCAACAGGATTAATCTTAAAGTAAGCTATCTTTTGTTCTGTGGAGTCTAAGGCAAAATTACGTTGGCGAGTAGGAACAGGGTTATCAATAGCAAAGGTATCTACAGCATACAGATACTTGTCGAGTTGTTCATAGGTTACAGTGTAGATTGCGGTAGTATCATAATTAGATTGTGCTGTATAATATTCCAAGGTATCTGACGCGTGTGTATTCCATGTTATATCTACTATCCCGTTTTTAAAACACGCGAGGTACAACTTAGGTCTATAGGCTAATAAAGAACCTAATCCAGAGGAATTTATATAATATGCAGAAGAGTATAGTTTAGGATTAGATTTTTCCCTCCACACTACCCCATTTCTCTGCTCTATCTGCGTTACTCCCTGTGGAATATTTATTACACTACCTGCGCTCATTATTGGCTTAGTTGGATCGTTATTATAGTAATTTATGTGATACACAGGAGTAGCAAGTTTATAATGCAAAACATACGGTGTATATCCAGAATAACTTGCTGTAGGTAGAGTAGAAGTTATTCCGGTTCCATCAGTTATCTTCTTCCAGTATTTCGTGCCAGATACATAAGTACCACCATCGGAAGCACACATTTTCCAGCCATAAAAATAAGCTTTTATTTCGGCGATAGTAGGGGTAAATGAGCTATTCCATCCAGAATCGATATCATAGACAGAAATGCCTAATTCTATATCAGTGTGGATACGGCTCATATCTCCTGCATTCCAAGTGTTTCCAAGCTGGGTGGTGTGAGTCAGTGGTTTTCCATCATATTTTACAACAACCTCAGAGTCGGTTATAAATTTTGTTGAAACATGCATTAACACTCGTTTAGCCCCTGTATAACTAACATCTACTCCGGCTATTGATGATGAGTTCTCAGGTAGCTGTACATTCTTCTTCCACACCTCTTTATACACAGAAGTATTAGGAGTTAGCCATACGCTTTCTCCATCGGCTATTTGCATAGGTGTATGAGCATATGATTTTACTTGTGGTTCAAAGGCTGTAGCGGTAGAGCCTAATTCTAACTGGGGATTAGTAAAGGTGAATGTTCCTGATGTCGTAGTATCATTTGTAATAAATACTGAAGCTGATACAAAGTCTGTAGGTGTTGTAAACGGTAGGCTACTATAGGTATTTACCAATGTAAAATAATTGGAGCTTCCATCTGCTTTTACAGTTTGAACAACAAAACGAGAGTTTCCCCCTGTTGCGGTTCCACTTAGAACATAATTAGTGTTCGGCTTTAGTGAAACGGGAACACGTGATACTTGGGAAATTGTGGTCGCATTCAAAGTTAAGTTATATGCACTATTCACAACGGCGTTAGCATGTAAAGTCCACTCTCCAGAATTAAACGCAGGAATCAAGTTTTTCCCTATCTGGGTAACTAAAACATCCTTCTTAAACTGTACTGAATCTACATAGGGATATTTAGCTGCTACTTGATCTGCAGTCATAGAATCAATAGCATTGAACTCTGCTTGAGATATTTCGTATAGCCTTGCTCCGTCGAAGTAAAAAGTATTGGTGTTTGGTGTAGCTTGTGCAGTATAAAACTGGACCATAGTAGCATCAATAGTTGGATTCAATTTGCGACATATTGTAGACCAGGAGGAGGATATTTGATGAGCAGCAAATGTAAGTCCCCCGGAATCCGATCCAAATCTTGTGTAGCATACAGTCGCATTAGGGCTTTTCACATTAGCTAGTAAGACATAATATTTACTAGCTGATATAGCGTAGTTTTTGGCAATCGAAGTATAAGACCCATTTCCAGAGCCAACTAGTTTTTGACTTTTTGTACCTATGTATGCGTCAGTATCTAATGCTGTAGTAGACCAATGCGCTGTAGAACCCAAGCCCCACCCATCTGCCATTCCGTTTCCGTCAGTATCTACTTCAAAATTCCCATCCTTACCAAGCAAATTGACCAAAGTACGGCCTTTAATCTCTACGCCTAATTCTCCTTGTTCTGCACCAATTTGAGTAGCGGCAAATCCATTATAATTCGCTAATTCATCAACTGCATTTTGTACATTTACAGACTTAACAATACTTCCTGGCGCATTGGTAATATTCATTGCGGCATGGGCCGTAGTGCTGTTTAAGTGGTTATTGGTTACTACGTCAAGTGCAGCTTTAGTGTAGGCATCAGTAATACCATACCCGTCCAGTGTTGTAGGCGTACTGGTTATAGTACTCCACGCCTGGTTATGGGCCGCCGGGGTGAAGGAACTCGGCACGTTAGCCAATACTGCCCACGGAAATTTTCCATTTGCATCTAAGCGCAGCACCTTATTAGCAGCAGCAGATGCAACCACATCCGAAGCATTAAGCTTAGTACCAACAAGATTCAGCATTGTAGACGCGAAATTAGGATCGTCGTTGATAGCATTAGCTAATTCATTAATGGTGTTCAATGTTTCGGGAGCACTATTCACAAGAGCCGCGACTGCCGCTGCTATATTGGCATCTGTTTGTGGCTTAGTGTAGGCATCGGTTATCCCATACCCGGCCAAAGTTGCCGCAAGGCTTGCCTTAGCAGCAAGCAAATTTGTCATCTCAGTTTTTGTGTAAGCGTTCGATATGCCGTACCCTGCCAATGTAGTTGGCTTATCCGATACCCCAGTAACAAAACTGTGCGTGCCGGTAGCAATATGTGTTGCTAAGTTAACCTGCACAGCATTCGCTTTGGCCTGAGCTCCAGTCGGAGTTTCCGCTCCGACCTGAGCAGCCGTCACCATATGCGGATTATCCGTGCGTTCAGTATGATTTGTTAAATTTGCCTGTACAACATTGACTTTGGCTTGGGCCCCGGACGGGGTTTCTGCACCTACCTGACTTGCAGTAACAGCATGCGGGTTATCCACTCTTGCCGAATGTTCATCTATGTGAGATTTTACATTCTCAATTTCATCATTGATTTTTTTGCTACTCCACAAGGAGGTTAAAGTTGTCAAGGCATCGTCAATAAAAGCGGGAAGCTTATTCCAGTTCATTAACCAGATTCACCTACCTCTTCATCATCTTCAATTTCATCATTATATCTGAGGTTCCAACAATCTGCCTGCATGATTTTTTCCTTTTTAAACGTGCCGGCCAGGCTAATCACTTTACTTTTCCAATACGATTTTGCCTCTTCTTTAGTAGCATAATCGCCAGCAGACAACAATATAAGACTATGATCAATGATAAGACTATCAAAATCATCTGGCCATCCAGTCTCATCTGACTCCTTTAACTTAACAGCATCCGGAATAGGAAAGGTCATCTGTTTATAATAAAGCTTCACCACTTGCCGCAGTTCGCTAATTGTCTCATTTATTGCATCCATTACTTCATACGCACTATATTTTGCAGCATCCATATCTCTAAGCTTCAATCGTACTTTAATTACTAGTGTTTTAATTATAGACATGTTTTCACCACCTATATAGCAAATAGGCCAGGGCTTTAAACCCTGGCCATTTTCATTACTAGTCAGCTTTGTTACCGGTAAGCACATGGATAACTGCAAAGTCTTCAGAATCAAACTTAGATTTTGCAATACCAAAAATAGAGCCAACTTCAAATCCAGTCTTGTTTTTGTAGTCGAATGTTTCTTCATTCCACTCTTGTTCGCCGCCGACAGCAAAGGCACCGGCCTGAGCACCAAGCAGCATAGCATGTCCTACATTCGCTCCGGAGGCACCAGTCGTAGTTACCAGCACGCTCTCATGTGCATAAATAATTACGCCATCATAGATACCCTCAGATCCGGATAGAATGGGGTTGTCTTCGCCGCGGACATTTGCATTTTCTTGCGCGGCAATCCAAACAGGATCATTACGAAGATCGCGCAGTTGCTCCAATGTAATGAGCATGATATACGCTTTTTTACCATTAACTTTTAATGGCCGAATTTTAGGAAGTACATGCGTCGTGTTATAAACAACGCGTTTGGATGCTGAACGTTTTGCTTTAGAAATAACAGCTGTGCTGAATTTATCTGCATCAGTAATGGCATTCTCAGCCGTTACACTGCCAGCATAAATAGTCCGACGAGCCGAAGGGCTTGCAGCCAATGCAGCAAAAATCATGCTGTCAATCTTTTCGGTATACCAGTCTTTCAGTGCATCTTTCGCTTCTGCACGTAAATTCTTCGCCGTTCGCTTTTCTTCCATCTTGCCTTTCAGTTTTACTGCATGACGAAGCTGCTTAATCTGCACAGAGAAGTCATAGTATTGCATAGCTTCTTCATTACCTTCAAGCATATCATCATCTTCTACGCCAGCACCTAAGAGCGGCATGCGCAGGGAAATGGTGATTTGGTCACCAGCTTCTTTCTTCAATTCTTCCTTAATTTGAATTAAGGAATCAGACGTTTTGCCCATAAAGTTAGCGAAAAAGCTTTCTTTAATTGCTGCCGTCCAGGTATCTTTTGCCCACGCTTTCTCTCGAAGCGCCGCAGGAATTACAGTTTCAGCCATATTAACATCCTCCGTTAAATACAAATTTGGTAATAAAAAATGCACCACGCGGAGGAATCAAAGATTGGTTATCCACCAAGCAGCATATCGCGATACTCGGACGGTATTTTATCCCAATCAGTCTCTTGGAGCATTCGCTCTAAGTCGGCCACAGACGGACCGGCTTGCAAATTACCACCATTGACTTGATTCACTCTGGGGTGCTTCTCAATTTCATTTAATTTTTGTTCAAGACTCATTGCTTGTGGTTGCGCCGGGACCGTAACCGGTGCGGTTGTAGTGGTCGCTGGCGAAGGTGCTGCAGGTGCCGGGGCGGGTGCAGCAGTCGTTTGTTGAGTCGGTGCAGATTCGGTTGTAGCCGACTCAGTAGCCTTTGCCTTTTGTTCGGCTTCCCACATCAGTTTGGAATTGTTCCAAAGAGTTTGCACAGCCATAACATCTGACATCGTACCCGTACCACTGCTTGCCTTTTCAAAGGCTTGTGTAAAGGATTGCTGCAGCGCTGGCGGCATCTTGGCGACTTGATTAACCATGTAATTCCAAACATCGTTATATTCAGGCTTTGCAGTTTCCCTTGTGGCAAATTCCTGATAGGTATTTACAACTAATTGACGTTCACTTTGCAAACGATTTGCCTCAGCCATAACATTGCTATGCAACTCGTTAACCAGGATCGATATTTCTGCATTGTCATCTTCATTGCCGTAAATATCAGGTTCTCTGCCGTTTTCTTCTTTAAATCGTTCTTTTGCAGCTTGGATCAATTGCTTACGATAGTTACTAGATTGTTGCTTTGAATCTTCTGTAACCGGTTGCTGCTGCCCGGGCGTTTGTTGCCCACTTAAAGGAGTCTGCACCGGCTGTTGTGATGGAAGAACTTGCGGCTGTTGAACTCTCGCAGCTTTTAATTCCTGAAGTTCGGCTTCCAATGCTGCTAACTTCTTATCGTTTTCCTGGCGCTTACGTCTTTCATCGTGAAGCGCAGCCAATGGGACCATTTTGTCTTTATCATCGCCAGTATCCGTACTCTGCGTGGTAACGGGAGCAGAGGCCCCGGTGGATTCCGGCGCTTTTACCTCAGGTTGAGTGGTCTGAACATTGGTTTCAGTTAACGTAGTGGCAGCAGGCGCAGCCACATTTGACTGTTTGTCTTCAGGTTGTTTGGTTTCCGTTTTTGTTGAAGATTTCAACTCTGCAGCTTCTTGCATAATTTCAAGTGCTATTTCCCTTGAGATACCTTCCAATTCTTCAGGTATTACTACATCATCATTAGGCATATTTCAAATCCTCCTTGCGCCCATAACGTCGGCGGCACGAAATTCCCGCTTAAAGATATTGGCTTAGTCACGGGGTATACTAAGCCATGTCGTTGCTGTAACGCCGCTACTATCGCATAATAAAAAGAGACTAACTTATTTGTCAGTCTCTTCAATCGCCACTTCTTCGTTTGTTTCTGTTTCAACCGCTTCAGCCAGTGAGCAATATCTCACAGCAATAAGGTTAAACTTATCGCACATCTCAATGGTTTTTTCCACCTGTCCAAGCAATGGATGATCTACCGCGCTGCCTTTTGCCAGGCGTTCAGTAATGAATGTCAAGGCTGTACCGCAATCGCGGATAGCTTTGAACCGCGAAGCATCAATATCTGCTAAACATTCGTTTACTTCTTCATTATTTGGCGTTGCTTGCTCCTTCAGTTGATTCTCCAGCTGTATCGGTTCCGGTTGTAGATCCTGTTTGCCCTCCAGCCTCGGCTTCTCGCTGTTTCCGCGCCGCCGATTCTTTACCGGTGTTTTTTCCTGACCGTTTTGTTTCAACACTATTCACTCCTTCTTCACCACTTAACGTAATACTACCGGGACCCATTCCCCCAGTAGGCAGTCCAAAAGGTTCAATCGCCACCATTTGGCGAGGTTCGGCATCTTTATCAATATGAACGAAGGGCACAAAACATAGTGCCTGTGACAAGGCATAGCTGCCGTCAAAATTACGCTGTTGCGTCTCCGTCTGAACGAGACAACCTCCCGGAAGATTCATAACTTTAGTCGTTTTCATAAACCCTTGCTCATCGCTAGATGCTTTTGCCAGCAATGTAAACGGATTTGCAGCACCGTATAGTTGCAAATCTCGAATCACTGAACCGGCTTGATTGACCGTAGATGAGTTAAGCACTCTGTCCAATTCGAATCACTCCTGCAATAAAAATAACGGCTATTCGCCGTCAATACTTACATACCTATTTGGGCCGCGCTTAGCATTTCCCTGACGGCCGGCTGAGTCATGGTTTGTGGGTTGGGACGCTGCTGCACCTGTTGCGGCACCTGCGGTTGGCTTCCACCGGCAGCACTACTTACCTGCACGGCAGCATCATGGAACATCTGGATGACTTGCTCAGGGGGTATTCCTTGAATCATTTGCCCGACCTGAGCCTGTATTTCTGGCGGCATCTGTCCAAATAACATTTTAATCGCCCCATACAATTCTTGCGGCCCCATCTGGCTTATGGCCATTATCACTTGAGGCGGCAACTGCTGAAGAACAGGAACAAACGGATTCTGTTGCTGTATAGGTAATTCAATGCCGATCCTAGCAAGCATTTGAGCCTGCGCTTCCGGAGGAATGTCCTTTATGTTGATATTCCCAGTTAGCTTAATTGGAGTTTGTTGGCCAGCCTCTTGTTGAGCTTGCTGCCTTTCCATCCAGCGCTTCTTAATTTCTTCCCGATTCGGAATATCGGACATATCAATCAGCATGTCAAATACCATATCACCAGGTATACCAAGCTTAGATATAGCATCAACAAGCGCCCAGAATTGGCTTTGGCGCTGTGTAGCAGTGCTTGGCGTATCAGACACAACAATATCAAACTCGCCTACACTCAGGTCATTGAGCGTCTTATGTATGACACCCAATATAGGATCTTCTACTTGGACCCTTTGATTGATCGTAATGAAATCCTGTTCGCCATTATCCCCCACGATTCTAAACGTTTTCTCATCCGTATAGTACTGTTGCACTAACCCCTTCTTGCCACGCTTGCCCCACATAATGAACAGTATCTGCTGTTTTGCACGGCGAAGATTATCAAAGAGCGCTCCAATATGAGTAACAGCCTGTCTCTGCCGGAGCTCGATCGCCTTGCCGCTTGCCGATTGCGAGATATCAGTACCAAGCATTCCTTCATTAATGCCCGATATATCCCGTATATCCTGCACAGCTTCCTGCTCAGCTTGAAACAGCCCCACCGGTGGATTCGGAGGATTAATACGCTGCAGCTTAGTCATCATCCCCGGCTTCGTTTCGATCATGACACCAGGCATAGAGCCGAATTTGCGGACGTTCGATTTTTGTTTAGCATCGAAAACGCCCTCTTCATGAATCCAGCCACTATTAGCCTGAGTACCGAGTATATGTAGGGATTGACTACGGCGCTTATTTACTTCTCGCTGTGGGTCCTTAATATCACGAACAACACCGGCCGGAATATCACCCTCACCAAGATAATAAGCAATAAAGGGAACATACGGAAACATGCCATGCTCATAAGGAGATTCCTTTTCTTCAAGAACATGCTCACCTATAAACACGGTGCAATAAGTCTTTGTAATCGGCAAGCTCACCGGCCGTTTTACCTGACCGGAAACAAAATGATCAACCGTGATCTCTTCCTTTTTGAGCAAACTTTCTTTCCCATCGATCACGACTAAGTAGTATTGCTGAGATTCAGTACGCCGCCCCCAGCGTTCAACCAGCCTCAGTTTATGCGTGTTCTTTTGGTACCATAACGGTTCCAAGCCCACTAATGTAATATCTTCAGCCCGGTCATACTCATTCGTCGTAAAGTCAATGATATCGGCATGCTGCGGGTATACAGCTTTGAGCTCGTCTTTGTCTGCCCATTTACACCGGAAAAGAAATTTAGCGTCGGAATAATCCGGCGCCACAGATTCAGGATCTGGATATATATCCATAGGGGAAACACGCTTTATCTTGATATCACCATCAAGCGAAGCATAATCCCAGTCATAACATACCTCGAACCAGCCACGCCCGCAAATCGAACCATCAAGGAATACGGCCGACTCAACACTGGCATAATCGCACTGGTCCATAATGTACTTGGTGACACCCTTGCGCACTGAACATAGATCAATGTCATTCTTAGTTCTCGGCAAAAACTCCGGTTCAAACCGGTTCAGCCTTTGATAACCAGAAAGCAAATTGATGAGCGGCTTTATCCGGTTAATCGTCAGCGTCGGCCTGCCTTGTTCATTAAGGATTTGCCGATCTCGATCATCCCACTGTTTGCCGCAGAAAAACTCAATGTCTTCTCTGGCCTCAACTCGCCAGTCTCTATCCTTATCGACACTCGCTCTAAATTCGTCGCGGTATCGCATAAATTCCGGGCTATGGTCACTTTCTACTGTATCTTCCATAGGAACAGCAAACAAACTCAACCACCTCCACCTTTACGATTATTGGACCGCAAATACTCCTGAACCAGTTCAGGATTTACAATGCTATGCTTACTGACCTCCTGCACTTCGTTATCAGAAGCCGCAGGATCGTACTTGCTTTGTATGAAAAGGTCAAGAAGTGTTTTGTACTTATAGGTGGGATGGTCCGGCAGTTTCCATGGTGATGTGAAATGCACCAAGCCATCAGATTGAACGGATGTTTGTGCAGCAGGATCTCCAGCCTGTTGCGCTTTATAGAATCCACGGTAATCGTAATGATGGTCTGGGCTATCAGGGTTAGGATCAAGTTGAAAGCCAGTCTTTATCGCAATACCATTGATAGTATCACCGTACCATTTCCTAAAAGCCTGTTCTTCTTCCGGATTTAACGTTACCACCCAGACCACCACCCACAAAATAAAATAAACGGCCTATTAGCCGTTTTTAACCGTAAAGCGAATTGCAGACCTTTCTTCGCCGTCAATTTCCGTGTTAGCAAAACCCGGGATACACACCAAGTCAACTCCTTGCGGCGCTAAAAAACCTCGCGCAATGGCAATTGCTTTGACCGCCTGGTTTACTGCACCAGCACCGATTCCTTGCACCACTGCCTTTCCTTGCCCACGCACTGCACCAGCAATTGCACCAGCTACTTTACCAGGTACTGAATTAGACGATACTTTAATCAATTCCATGTTTGTTTCACTCCTTAATTTGCGTTTAAAATATAAACCATCTTTGACGGTCTATTTCATGAAAGAAAACCTATTTTGTTTAACAGCTTAGGCTCCAGTACACAAACAACATTTACATTTTTCATTTCAAAGCCGGTTTTGCCCTCACAATCCCTAAGCTCAATGAGGCCATCAATTTTATTAATAAACTTGTCATATACCGCTTTAGCCTCTTCATCTTTTACATTGGTAAAATACAGTACATGTCCGCTTATTAAATTAACCTCTAAATCTTTCATTTACCGACTAGCCGGATGCTGGCACTGCAAATGATAACCTTCTAACTTCCAAATTTGACTGGCAGCATCTTCCCTTGCATATGTCTTGCCAATCGCCATATCGAAGTTGGCCGGATCAACACAACTGCCGGTACCGACGATTTCAAAACCATTCTTAAGGGTTAACAAGCACACGACTGTTTTCTTCCCCATTTTGATATACTCTTCAGATACAATGGCCTTGTCGATATCTTCCTGAGTTAAACTTACTTTGCTTGCATTTAAACTTACGGCAGCGGCTGGACCATTTGGCCACGTATGACCGCAGCTGCCGCAGATATTATTTCCATTAGGCCTTCTTTCGGTAGATACCCTAACACCCTGGCACTTTGGACATTTCATAGTAATTCCTCCTGTCACTTTAAAAACAACCGCAAATGTTTTTCTACATCCTCAGACGAAAACATAATTCCCTCATCAGAAGTTGGTACTTGCAATTGCTTCTCCATCCGATTAATAATTTTTTCATCCAGCCGTGAAATGGCTCGATTCCTTTCGCGGCAAACGTCTCCCGTCGTATCAACATTATAAATAACCAGAGTCTTACCAAACTCCCAGGCTATGTGCCGCCACATCTTACGCCGTTCAACAGTAGTATTAGTTGCATCAATAATGACTGTGTATCCTTGTTTTAGTAGTGTTCTGGCCATGATCTGGGCTGTAGCCCACACAAACGGTTCAGCTAAATCAATAAACTGATTACCATGCATAGCTAACCTGATCGTGTCTGGACAAACAACCGCAACTTTGGCCGTAAAGCGTGAGCATTTTTCGACTAGTGTACTTTTCCCGCTTAACGGTAATCCCACTGTGATAATTAAGTCACCATGATGCAAAGGGTTTCGTGTGTTTCCATCATTTTGCATATTCATCACCCTTTATTGCGTTATACCTTATTCATTCCCTCTACTCCGCGATTCTCACGGCCAATTGTACGTTTGCGCAACCACAACAAAGCCTCTTCCAGTTTAGTAATGGCTACTGCGTTATCCCGGCAGGCAAACGGCCCCTTCTGGTAATGTTCCAGTCGGCAGATGATCATTGCAATCAAATCCTCATGGTTGACACCATTAACTCCACGTTCTTTAATAGGACCTTCTTGGAAGTGAATCTCCGCTAACGGAGTACCTGAACCATCCTTATTGCTTGCAATTACAGTAAAACAATGGGGTGCTCCAAACTGCATCAATTCCGTAGGTTCGTGATAAACCTCAGTGTATTTGCTCGTAAGCAGGTCATGTTGCAGTTTAACATGCTTTTCTTCAGACATTCATTTTCGCTCCTTTGTTGAAATATAATAACCGCCCTAATATTGGAGCGGCTTAATGTTGTTTAACCCTTTGAGGACAATTTGCTACCTTAGGGCTCCTATTCACTTTGCACACATGATTATTATCCGGCCATCTTTCTAAGCCGGAATTAGGAGCATACCTTGCACATTGCTCCCTAGTACAACATAACTCCCGACGTTTACCCATCTGCAGCTTGCTCACTTGCCTTACGCTCAGCAGCTTTCTTTGCGCACACCGGGCCAAGCCCTTCTTCTTTCGACTTTTGTGTCTTCAGCTTCCGGCTGCACATGCCGCAACGCTCATGTAGGATCGGATTCAACTTTCTTCACCTTCTCTTTTTGCGTTATATACCGAACGCCACCCTTAGGTACGCTTGTCTGGTAGCCATTATCGCCTTTTAAAACATAGCAATCAGAATAATCTTCAACACTTTTGCAATCAAAATCAGTTACATTGTTATCATGCCAGCAGACCCGAACTGTTAAAATTGGCCTATCGCCAACTTCCCGATATGTTTTTGCATAGATACCAGGCTTAATAGCATAACGTTCACCTTCTACTCCGGTAATGATATGGTCATCTGGACTAATAAAAATAGGCCCCTCACGCGTTGCAATATACGGACGAAAACATTTACATCCCCCGCACCCCTGGTTTTCCTGCCGAGAACACCCACTAAGATCAACACCAAACTCACTATAACAACCTTCTTCTGGCTTAAAACCATCCTCCATCCCCAGTTGATAAAGTTCTGCATCCACTTCAACCGGAATTTTGAAAACCTTTGGCACGAACAACCACTTCCTTTTGCATATTTATACTAATGAATTTTTACTACGTCGGGAATTTTGATACTTTTATGCACCAAAATGAATTAAACCGCCATCCAGCTGCGCGATTCTGATTCACCGCGGTATTTATCGCGTTTCTCTTTTTCCTTCGGTTTATCCGGAGTCCACGGCCGGGATGTACATGCATACATCGTTTCATCAAAGGCATGATCCTCACCATTGGTATCAACCTTTTCAGGATTATGCTTATCATGTGTCAGCATTGGAAATGTCCTGATTGTATGGAAGCAGGTTTCAAAGAAAGTAATCCCCGGTATCTGCTTACCCTCTTTATCGGTGTAACCGGTTAGACGGATTTTTACCTGCTCAGCGCCAGCTTCACGACCTTTAGTAGAGGGAATAAAAAGAGTCTTGCTCTTTTCAGACAAGACGTTGTTAATTTCCTCTGCGACTGTCGGACCCTCTGTGCCGGTTTTATTCCAACAAGCACTATCCAATACTGCATAGGACATAGGCAAATCTTCTTTTTCAGCTTGAGCAATCTTTAATGCAACCTGTTTAGCCGTTTCTTTGGTACCTACATTGGCCTTGCCTCCATACCCATATAGCTCACGGTATTTCCACAAGCGACTGTCATAATCAACCGCATACCATCCAACAGAATAAGGATGATAGCTGCCCCAGTCCATCGCTCGGAATCTTGTCCACTCTCGCGGAATGGCAAAAGGCTTACAAACATGCAGGGAACTTGACCACATATCGTAAAAGCGGCCGCCGGTGATTCCCCATTCGCCTTCACCATATACCTTGTAGC
Organism: Anaerospora hongkongensis; assembly: GCF_004339805.1. Classification (GTDB taxonomy): domain Bacteria; phylum Bacillota; class Negativicutes; order Sporomusales; family DSM-15969; genus Anaerospora; species Anaerospora hongkongensis. The sequence goes on from NZ_SLUI01000001.1 coordinate 174,340, forward strand.
CTTCTGGATCTTGCAGCTTCCTAAGCTCCATACGCCGGTAATACGCTTCATCAATAAACCGGTTATCCTTATAAGTGCTGTGATGAGTGAATATATCAGGACTGGTTATATCAAAGTATTTGGCTTTAATCCAATGCGAAGCGCTGACTGGGTTAAAGCTAAACGTCATCTGGTAATATAGGTTCGGGTTAAGCAAAATGCCGCGCAGCCGATCATCTAAAATATCAACATCGGACTCATCGAGCTCCGTTGCTTCTTCTACCCATATGAAAACTAATTTGCCAAATTCAAAGCTTACTGACTTAATTTTTTCACGCTGGCTATCATCTTTCATACCACGAAAAATGATCTTATTACCTGTCCGATTACAGACAATTTCCATTGGACTTTGCCGAACGGTCCACAATACAGATGCAAGTTTGCCACAAATCCTGTTGATTGCAGCTTTTAACTCAGCATAGGTACTGTCCCGGTGTGATTCATCGATCTTCCTGACTACCAGTAAATTCGCACCAGCGTTCTTTGGGTCCATGAGCTTCAGTATATAATCCTGCGCTATATTTACCGACTTACCGCTACCGGCGCTGCCTTTAGCGCATCGATACCGGCACCGCGTTCTGTTAAATTCCCGAAATATAGGATTAAACTGAACGACAGTTTCAGCCATCGTCCCCACCATCGCCGTAATCAATTACGATTCTAAGCTCAGTATCAATAGGGCCACCGCCCTCACCAGTATGTTCGACCTTCTTCTGCTCCTTGTACATGCCTTTCATTTCAAAAAACAGCTTAATAGCCGAAACATCGCCCATCTTCGCCTTACGAATAAGCGCTTTCCAAACCTCTGCCGTCTCGGCATCCGTATACTGATTAATAAGGCTGTTGAGATAAGCAACAAAGTTCGGATCTTGCATCCAAACCCACAAAGTTTTATAGGTAATCCCGGCATCCTTCGCTTTTTGCTCTTTGGTCCCGCGATTTTCAGGATTAACAAGTAATCGAGCAATCGCTATTTGCTTCGCGTGAGGAACCCATTCATTACTTTTCATTACGTCAACCGGAGTATCCGCAGCAACCTTATCTGCCGGTTTCTTTCGGGTATTTCTTGTGTTCCCCGGCTTCTTCCGCTTAGCCTTGCTTACCTTTTCTTGACCTTCTACCTTTTGCTTTGTCATCATCATCACCTGCCAATATGTTCGGAATATCAGCATCAGGCGCTGACCAATGTATTCCATATGTTTCAATAATTGCACGGAAGTCTTCGACATCATGCGGTACCAGCTTGCCGGACATCGGTATATGCTTGAGCTCATGCCACATCAATAAGGCCATCTGTGCCTCACTCATATAATCTACATGCGGCTCGTACACCGTAATTATGTACTGATAATCCATAAATGCCCTGAAAGGCGGCTTTACCTTACGACAGTCAGCATGAACCATCTTGCCTGTTGCCCTGTCCGTTTTAGGCTCGTAACTGAGTACATAAGCAATGTTCTCGCGGCCTATATACTCATCTATAAACCACAAATCCGGCATCTTCGAGATAACCTTGCTGGCTAATTCCCGCAGCGCCGGAGATATTTCACAGTCATAACACTGTATATCTTCAGTGTCATAGTCTTTTATGATAATAGTCTCAATGTCACAGGGAGTATCATCTTCATACACCAAGTTAAGCTCGAGCTTTATGTCGAAGCGCTTTTTTCCTGCTGCTTCCATTTGGGCCTTGTTGCGTCTTTTTAAGATTACTCCCTTTACCGGTACAATTACATGGTCCCCTTTATCGAACATAAGCGCTCATCCTTATGCTTTATCGTCTGCCTCATAACGGGCCACACCCTGTAGCGAATACCCCGCACAATCTGCCCAAGGATTCTCGCCGAATGCCCTAATGTCCCCTTTGGCTATCCTGCTGAACTTATCTAAGATGCGCACTATGATTAGAGCATCTTTGAATTGGTCTAAGCTTATCCCGTTCGGGTACAGAATGCACAGTATACCCTCTACCGTCGTTATGGCCTCACCGTAGGCTTTATCCTTTTGATCTACCAGTTGGCCGATTCGATTCCCGACGACTTGAAATCTCCCTTGCACTTGCTCCATTAGGCTCTTTCCTCCTATCTTTACACGGCATATGATGCTGCCGGCCACATTCATGATAATCAGAAGAGTAATACGGGCAAGTCTTGTCGTAACATGTGCGTTCGCTCATTTCTTTTTCCCCCGATAAATAATAATGCCGCCCTATTCGGACGGCACATACTCAAAATGCTTGAATATCATTGGGCTTATGATCCTTTGCTTTTTAACAGGATCTTTGATCTTATCAGTTTTTTCTTGCTGCTTAGACGCTACGTTCATTTTAACCTCCGTTAAATGTTTTGGTGGAGCGACTAGGAGTCGAACCTAGGACTGTCGGGTTACGGCCGAGCGTGATACCATTTCACCATCACTCCATTTGGCAGGGATAACTGGACTCGAACCAGTGCATAAGCGGTTAACAGCCGCTTGCCTTACCTTGCTTGGCTATATCCCTACATTCTTAACCCCCAAGGGGTTCGCCGGAATGAGCGGTACCGGCATGTACACTCTCTCATTGTCCGGCGCTTTATTTGCAGCATATGCCGCGACTTTCTTATCCGCTGCTTCTACATCTTCCCCCCAGACCTAAACCTGAGGCTTCAAAGCAATGCAGATATACACGGCATATGGGGCGCTTACTGTTTATTGGTCTGGATTTATCTTTGCTTCCAACCAGGCCATAAGATCATTTACAGCAACTTGTTCCAGGCTCCCCGGTATCTTCTTGGTATTCAGTTGCACCATGGCCCCGAGGTTGTACACCGGAACATCAAGGACATATCTGTCACCGCGTTCTCTATGCGCCTCATTAGCTAAAAAGATAATGCCGATTAGTTTATCATCTTCTTTGACAAGATACAGACCATCCTGCACTTTTGAACACCTTATCATTTTGAGGTTTGCCGCTTATCGATATATTCAACAACCTGGCCAACTGTTTTAAGTTTTTCGGCCTCTTCATCCGGCACTACTTCCAACTCCATGAAGAGCCCCGCCAGATCCAGTGAATCGGCACCAAGATCCTCAATAAGTTTAGCGTCCATAGTCACATCTACTTCATCCACACAAAGGCAATCGACTATAACTTCTCTTACCTTTTCAAACGTATTCATATATATCATCCTTTCGGCAACTTACATCGGTGCCAGCCATCCCCTACTGGCACCATATATAAAAAAGGAGGAGGTACCTTTCACGAAGGCTGCTCAATCCCCGCGAAAGCGAAATAAGCTATCGGCTATACTCTCACAAACCCAGTATATCTTAGTTACATAGGGGTTTTGGGGTACCCTAAAACATTTTTATTGAAATCTTCCACCTGGAACATAATCAGCTTCCTTTTTATCACAGAACCGCTTCTTGAAATCCGGGAAGTGTTTCTCAACTACCCTCCACACTGCTTCCTCATCTGTCGCATCAATTACCGCACAAATTGCACAATCATCACGGCCGGAATCGTCGTTTCGATCACTGTATCCGCTTATCCAGAATTTAAAAGGAGGCTTAGTGCAACCTTCATCAGCATAATTACCAGAGTACCAGCTGGCCCAAAACCTTTGCATATGCTGTTCCTCCATCAGTATTTTATTGGCCTCATCGTTTCTTGATGCCACCTTGCCGTTTTTAGACATTCATGTCGGTACGCAGCATGATTAGCTGCTTCTCTTATTTCAACGGGAGTAAGTTGATTCGATTCAATCAGTCCCACCAGAACATCTACTACACTACGGAACATCTGATCATTGGCATACCGGTATTCAGGAGTTAAATTAATGTCCTCACCGCATCTTGAACACTTCGGCATTACAGGCACCCCCTACGTTGCGCAACTCTAACCGTGATATTAATGACATCCTTCCACCAGCTTTTGACCGTCTTCTCAGCTGGCAAATGATAATAACCATATTGCTTCTCGATCAAGTTGCAATATTGCTTTGCCGTCTCAGCAACCCATCCCGGCCGCCCCTGTTTTGCATCATAATAGGTTATTTCAGCCTGACGCCGAGCTTCCAGAAATATAAGCTTTTTAGGTGAGAGCACCTTATATACATCTTCAATCGTCATGATCCAAATGTTTTGCTGACTTAATTCAACCAGGCCAATTGCCTTATCCTCGGCTGGACGGCCAACATCTGAACCTTTTGGCATACCGGTGTACAATGTTGCAGCCACTTCGCTTGCATATTCACCATTCGTGTTGTACATCTTTGCCATGCTTTCAAAATAAGCTTTGCGCTTATCAGGGAAATTAAGCAACCATTCAGCAGCCTGCTTATCTTGTTCATTCATTTCATCCCATGTTAACGGTTTCATTTGGCCTCTGCCTTATTCTGGGCTTTCTTTTTAATGTACTTATCTTTTAGCCTCTTAAATGCGTATACCGGCAAAGCACATATTACGATTAAAAATGCAATAATTAACATAATCAGAAAAAAAGCAGTGCCAACCCAAACAGGAGAACTTATTGCTAGTCCAACAATAGTAACTGCCGTCGGCCATTCCACAATTATCTAACTCCTTTCTCCTTTGGTTTCCATCCAGGACGTTCTATATTGGAACCACACTTTAAGCAAGAAGGTACTCTTGGCATTACTTCGCCCAGCACCGGCACTTTCCAATACTTACAGGTACCACATACTCTTAAAATTTGATTATCCAGCACGTCGAAATCCCCTTAATTTGAATCTTTCCAATCCCCGTAAAGCATACGCCCTTTGAATTTCAAAGTGTTTTCCACGGCTTCAAGGTCTGCTCGGAGATTTTTAAGTTTCTCATATGTTCCGGCAGCAGCAGCCTCATCCCGGCGCTTTTGTCGCATTGCCGCTTCCGCTTCCATATCCAGCTGCTTAGCAGTAAAAGACTTTTTTGTTTCAATATAATCTAAGTGCCTTTTAGTCCATTCACTGGCAGTATCAGATTTGCGATCTCCTTCTGCCATTTTACTTATTTCCAGTGCTTCACCAGCCAACTCGCCAACTCTAACCTTCACAGCTGAAATATATTGCAGTTTCTTTAATATAAATTCTTTCGATGTAATTGTTTGATTCTCAAGCGCTGCTATTGCCGCATAGACTCCACGGAGCGCCATAACTGACTTTTGCACTTCTTCTAGTGTCATACTTTGCCCTCGCTATAACTTGTATAAAAACAACTCTTCCCCTATCGGTAACGGACAATCATCTTTCCATTGCAGTTTCCGCACAACATCCCATGCCGAAAAATCAATATTCGAAAAGTCATATCGTTCATATAACCGGCCATCAATCGCAAGCCGCAGCTGCCTATCAGAGAATATTTGCAAGAACTTAGATAGCTGCTTTAATTCGTTTATTTCCTTATCCCCGGCTTCGTTGTGAACCGTGAAATGCAAACCATTTAATAGCGCCTTAAACCCTCCAGTTGAGCGCCTTAGCAGTTCAACATACACCTCGCGCAACGTATGATTATACAATGCAGAGTACATATAAATCAGCCCAGAATAATTCATCCCGCGCAGAGTTTGGCAAAATTCAATTACCTTTTCAGGTATAAGCATTGGCTCCCCGCCTGATATAATCACTTCATCGTACTGCAGCAGCTGATCAATGCTTGATAGCGCCGCTATATTATTTAGAGTCAAATTATCATTGCAGCATCCCTCACAGGAACGCGGACAGTCCAATGTTACTAATACCCTTGCTTTCATAGAAACAATCCTCACTTCGTATCCGGATACCGTTTATAAAGATAATCCAAACAAAACTGCCGTAGCTCTTGGCTATCAGGCCCATTATGCCGCCGGTAGTGGCACGGGTTCACCGGCGCATCCTGGCATAGCATTACCATGTCTTCTTTCCGGTCCTTACCACCCCGGCCCTTTGGCTTCTCATGGTGTGGTATCGTACCTTGCGGAATCGGCCGGCCACAATAAATGCAGCGCTTTTTATCCCTCTTCCAAATGAATTCATAGAGTTCTATTAACTCATCACCATATAAGCGCCCCGGTTTCTTCTTTTTACTTTTGGCTTTAATCCTTCCCCGGGACTTTAACGAAGCTCGACTGCTCAGCCTGGTTTTAGCTTGCAGCGAGCTTCGCCTTTTCAATGGAGTTTGCTTCATTTACTCCACTTGCCGCAGCGGTTACACTGCGAGAACCGGTAAGGCGGGTATTTATTCCCTAATATCAGGCAGATTATTTTACGTACCAAGATCATACTAACTTCAAGTTGCCAAGCTGGCTTTCAATAATTGAACATACTTCTTCGAGTCGGATATTGCTTGCCTCAACGTCGTTTATTAACTCTCGCAAATTTTCTTCAAGCGTATTACATTGCGTAGTATCGCAATTCGCCGCCTGACACTTTATAGGTTCAGGCCTGGCGACAGAATCCATCAAATCACGTGATAATTGCCGATTTCTAATAACACGATCTCTGAGTTGATTAAGAAACGATTCCACCGTAGCCACCTTCGTGCTTATTGGGCCTGAATTACCTATGCCGCAAGCACCTAGTATTTCATTTCTCACTTTATCTCCCCCTTATTTTTGCGTTGAACCTATTATAAAACAAGTCCATTTCCTATTTCGGAAATTCCGAAACAATATTTTTAAAAAATGATAATATAAAAAAAGCCGCCCAACCTTGTGTTAGGCGACTGCTGCATATTCTCATATTTTTAATAGTTATCAATAAAATCCATTGCCTCCTGTAACGAACCAGCATCCCATTCAGATGATCTTAGGTTAGCGGGATAATCCAATTCCTCCGGGGTATAGCAGCGGAAAATTATGTGTTCAACACCGTCGCCGCTGCGCTCAATATCCTGTTTGATTGCCCAGCCTTTATATTTCCGTGTTATCTTACGCACTTATTATTCCTCCTTGTGGCGGGGCTGTTAGCCCTGTCACTCTGCGTTATATTTACGCCACTCTTCGCGGCATTGCAGGAAAACGCGTAACGACATCCATTTATATCCCTTTTTCATATTCATCCTCCTTAGTTGACCCCGCTTGCCGCATTACCGGCCCCGGAGGCCGTCACTCTGCGTTATAGGTGTAGCCTAATACTGATTTTGAGTAAATGGCCTTATCGGTTTTGGCTAAAGTGCGACTGCCTGCAAAAACTGCATATTCATAATTTCCTTCTGACCATTTGTAAACCAATGACTGGTTATAATCTATTGTCCTACTGCGATAACGCTCCATTCCTGACTTACGAATAAGACCTAACAGCCAGTTTAATTGTTTGTCCGAAAGTTTCATTCTTGCAGTACCGTAACAATCCGGCTTGCGTTGGCCGGTAAACATATTAGCCAATTCGGTGTGTGTCATCGCTATCATTCCTTTCGTCTGGCTGTGGTTGTGACCGTCTGCCTGCCAGCATTAGGCCGGGATAACCCGGCTCACTCTGCTTTAATCTTGTTCAGCCTTTCGGCTGCTCGTTCCGCGTCATCGCGGGTGTGGTGCCTGCTTTCCGTGTTGTAATTTACGTCAACGACTACCCATCTATATCCGCAATGATACAAGCTTGGGTTAGCAACTGCTCTGTATACCATCGTTACCGCCTCCGTTTATTTATCTTGATTTAATTATAAACTAAGATATTTATAAATGTCAATAATTCTTATAAATATTTTTATTGATTTATAAATTAAGATATTGTAGTATGATAGTTGGAGGGGATATGATGCCAAGATCGCCAAGAGTGCCAAAAGAAGAAGCCTTGCAAATTGAATTTGAATTTAAAAAGCATATAAATGCTGCCGGAAGCAATGTTACCGACACTGTACGCCGCTTAAATGAAGAATACGGCACCACAGAAACTCCGCAGGCCGTAACTCAACAGCTAAAGAATGGTACAATGCCAGTATGGAAGCAAAATCGCATTGCTAAGGTACTGGGTTTTAAGATCAAATGGGAACGGGAGGAAGAAAGATGAGCCTAAATAACGAAATAAAAAAACTACCCCGAAGTCAGGGGCAGATAGATGAAATGATGATAATTGAACTCATTGGCATAGAAAAATACGATGCTTTGCTTAAAATGGGTTTTGTGATAGTAAGAAAAGAACCCCAGCAATAGCCGGGGTAATGTCGCTCATCCTTCGGGGTGGGCGTTTTTTTGTATTTTATTACCACTTTACAAAGGAGAACATTTGTTCTAAAATGACAATGCTAAAACATATGTTCTATTGAGGTGGTAAGTGTGACAGATAAAAAATTCGTGGACGTAACAGCGAAGCATAGCCGGGACGGTAAAGTAAAGCTACTGTCAATAACGTGGGAAGATGGGAAGGAATACAGTGTTGATCGGGTGCTGGATGTGAGAATGGCTGCTGCTCTTAAAGCTGGGGGCCAGGGCATGCGATATACTTGCCGAATTCATGGTCGAGAAGTCTACTTGTTCTTCGATGAAGGTCGCTTTTTTATTGAAAGTTGAAGGTCACATTATAGATGTGGCCTTTTTATTCTATGTTTGCTCGAGGGGGTAATCGCAATATGAGCCGTACCATTCTCCATATCGATCTAAATAACTTTTACGCCTCCGTCGAATGCCTGTATAACCCAGAAATCCGTGATAAGCCAGTAATCGTATGCGGCGATGCAGAAGCCAGGCACGGCATTGTCCTTGCCAAAAACGGACCGGCAAAAGCCATGGGAGTTAAAACCGGCGATGTAATTTGGCAGGCCAAACTCAAATGCCCAGGCTTAATTGCGGTACCGGCAGACTTCCGCAAGTACCTGCGTTTTTCTCGCCTGGCCAAGTCAATATACGCTGACTATACAGACCGCATCGAAGCATTTGGCATTGATGAGTGTTGGCTGGATATAACAGGTACGGAGCAGATTTTCGGGGATGGTGAAGCTGTGGCAAATAAAATACGACACCGCTTCAAAGAAGAATTGGGCCTCACGGCTTCAGTCGGTGTCTCCTGGAGCAAGATTTTTTCTAAGCTCGGCAGCGATATGAAAAAACCGGATGCAACTACTGTCATTACTCCGGAGAACTTTCGTGAAAAAGTATGGCCTCTGCCGGTGGGCGATTTATTATATGTCGGCCGATCCACACGAAAGAAGCTCCAGAACCGTGCGATATTAACCATTGGCGATTTAGCGAATCGAGACATACATAGCCTACGCCTGCTGCTGGGCGTATGGGGCGAAACACTTTGGCATTTTGCGAACGGACTTGATACGGCGCCAGTGAAATTTCTTGGCGAAAAAAGCATTGTTAAATCTGTTGGCAACAGCACCACTGCTGTGCGAGATCTACAGAATAATGAAGATGTCAAAATGCTTGTTTTCGTCTTAGCTGAAAGCGTTGCGGCTCGCCTCCGGGAGCATGGACTAAAATGTACAACTGTATCGATCAGCGTCCGAGACAAAGAACTCAATACGTTTGACCGTCAGGGTAAGTTATCTATGCCGACGTTTCTTTCTGGGGACATTGCCCAAAAAGCGCTCGATTTGTTTGCTGCAAACTACCGATGGGATAAATCGATCCGGAGCATTGGTGTTCGGGGAGCCGACCTGGTAACGGCTGACGGCCATATTCAGTTAGACCTATTTAGCAAGGATCAAAGACAAATGGAAAGGTTGGAAGCCACGATCGATACAATCCGCAGACGCTTTGGACAATACAGTCTGCAGCGCTGTACAATGCTGTTCGACAAGCGCCTAACTGGCTTTAATCCCCGTGAGGAACATGTTATTCATCCTGTTTCATACTTTAAATAAAAAATAGCTGCCTTAGCAGCTATTTCTTTTATACCCATTTCCTACTTATGCCAAGCTTTCGCACCAAAGTTCGAATACGCCTATCTGAATAGCCCAATATTTCAGCTGCTATTTCAACACTTCCGTACTTATTTAATGCATCAACAAGTATCCCTCGTATCGGCTGGCCGTACTCTTTTTCAAGAGCTCTTGCTTTGCTCAAATTCTTCACCACCTAATACGTCCTTTGCCAATTTAGCGAAATAAGTCCAATGGTTGCAATCGCACGGTCCAGGGCAACCACAACTTTCGGTTTCTGCAATTTTAACCAATACATTGCGCAATCGAAAGCATTCATCAACGAGTGCTATATTATCCTGACCAATTTGATTGAATGTATCTACTCCTGTTTTTAATTGATGTTGAATTAGTAGCGTTAGAACTTCAGCACGTATATCACCCTCTACCCGTACAAAGCCCCTAGGACTATCTAGCCCCACCTTTTTAACAAGTAAGTTGCGTTGCCCGATTGCGTTTAACTCACGCTGTTTCATAAAATCCCCCTCAGCCACCTGGTGCCGACTTTTTCATATCAATATTACCCTTGCATATCGGGCATGCCGGATACCAGTCTGCCATGCTTGTTTGTAATCCACAGTCTGTATTCCAACTAACGTCCACCCAGTACCCTTTATGTCCATTGGCGCATAACCACATACCGTCCGTTGTCCTTCTTCGATCTAACGGGTCCTTCCCTTGTAAAACATCATACATAGCCTCGTCAATTAGCTTTTGCAATCCACGTGCTAATTCCTCTTTGCCCTTCATGCTATATTGTCCGATTAATGCTGCCGGCACTATTAAACCCTTCAGGATATCGCTGCTTCAACTTAGCGATATTGGTATCACATATGTCCTGCATATTAAGATTGTAGCGCTTACAAAACAGTTTCATCCAAGATAGAACGTTGCCAATGAGTTTTCCTAACTTTGCCTGATCCAATTCATGGCCGTGATACACAACCTTTTTTAGATATTCCGTAACATCACCAGAGGCTTTACTCAACCTTCCGATACACACATACAATAAAGCCGGTGCAGCTTCTTCAGCCGCCTCTACAACTACCTGATAACTAATCCCTGCCGTCGTACAGAGTGTTGCGCAATACCAATTCACATCACCGGCCTCCTTGATCATTGCCTCATGGTTTCCACCAGCAATTTCAAAGTTGACAACTGCATCAATAAACTCTGCCGTTTCTCCCGCTATTCCCATCCCAAAGTTCCCCAACCTTTGCATGGCACCTTGCCCATTATTAGCAGTTCGTTCAGCAAGTCGCTGATATTCTTCGAAATAGGGAAAGCCCTCATGCCAATTCCCATTTTGGAAAACAAAAGTCTTTTCGCACATACAAGATGTCTTTTGCCCTTCTACCGGTATTGAAAGTTCTAACCAGGTTATCCCGCAATTCGGGCATTGCTTTTTAGCCATATTACTAACCCCTTTCTTCTTTTAATTCATCCAGTAGCTTTGCACACTCCGAATAACTCATATTGTCAACGTTATAGTTTTCCAGGTCATAACCCAATTGCTGAATTAAGTCTTTCGCAAATTCAATCATGGCCGGAGTCGGCTTGTCCTTTATAAGATGATTACTTTTTACCAGCTTACAGTTTTTAAGATGCGGGGCCGTCATTAGCGATCCGCAGTAAGGGCAACGTTCAGCCATATTAACCACGCTCCATTTTAGAATCCGCAATATAATACCCCTGCTTATTTTTGGGCAACAATTTAAACCGATAATACATTTCAAACTGGTAATGATCTTCGTATTGCTCAGCTATAATTATTTTACTAGGCTCATTGGCAATTGCGTCCCACATAGACATGGATATCAATTGTTCCCCATATTTTTCAATTAACTTAACCATTAATGCTTGGAGAATTCTATGCTTTTCTTTGTATATTTCCGCTTCCTCTTGCGGACCAATGCCAATAGGTATCTGATTAAGTAAGTTAAGATTGATTTGATCCACTTACATTCCCCCTTCAATAGTCAATAAATCTAACACTCTTGAATCGTGTAGTGGCAAATTTCCTCAACTCAAAATATGGTTCGTAGTGGTTATCGGGAGAGTGAGTAAAGATAATAGGCGTGTCTGTCGATATTCCCTTAAGTTTTTCGATACTACATACCATCTTAAAGCATTCTGGATTGAGTTTATTAAACCTAAGAAATTCACAGCAATTGTGTAGACTAGTGGAAACAATTACTGCTATAAGAGGCAGTTTCCGTTTCTCCAATTTATCCATCAAACTACCCTCTTTTTCCCTGGTTTCATAGCCTTAATCTTATCAATTACTTTCTTCATGTGATCGGTTGCTACATTCTGGGCTACCGCTCGATCATCGTTGGTTTCAGCTTTATCGCCCATCAATCCCACAAATTGGCTGACCTTTAACCCTAGCGATTCTTGAATGTTTTCGTCTGACCCCTCTTCGCACACAAGGTAATACACCAACACAGAGTTTTCCTGTCCGATACGGTGAGCTCTATCTTCACACTGAGCATGTACAGCCGGTGACCAATCAAGCTCCCCGAAAACTACGCACGTCGCAGACTGTAACCCATTCAGTCCAGCTGCAGTTCTGAGCGATATGCAAGCCAAGCTTGTTGAACCATCCATAAATGTTTCAATCGCCTTATCCTTTTCCTGTCCAGTCTCTTTACCGGTTATTTTTACCGGCTTGTACTCTTTAAGCTCCTTCATGTAAATGTCGAATACCGCATGATGGTACCCAAACAGCAGCACCTTCTCACCAGCATCTAAAAGCATTTTTACAAAAGCACATACATGTCCAGCTTTTGATATGCCGGTAGCCATACGTGTATCATTTACAATCTCCCGACCTAAACGGCCGCGCTCCAAATAATCCTCAATTGCATCATAACCTTTTGCCTTTTCAATAGCCTTTTGAATTAAATCCCCAAATACTCCCTGGTCCAAATCGATTGGCTGTATTACCCTTCGTTTAGGTAGAAGTTCATCTTTGAGCACTTCCTTAGTTCTACGTAATAACAAACCTTCTCGCTTTAAGTGCTCACCTAACAATTCCGGATCAACAACCACATCAGAACCGTAGCCATAGCACCAGGTACGTGAAAAGCTCTCCCAATCTGACAAGCAGTGGAAATCAATAATGTTCATGACATTCCACATTTCTCCACCCCGGCCATGAATTGGCGTACCGCTTAGCCCTATAACATTCTCAGCGCTGCAAGCCACTAACGATGCTGCACTATACTTTTCTGTTAGCCGATGACGCAGTTCCTGGATTTCATCAAATACGACTGATTTAAAGCCAACTTGAGGCAAGTAATTTTTCCACCCGCGCAGTAAAAGATAATGGATTATATAAATCTTAGCGTCAGGAAGAGGATATGGCTTCAACCCTTTAATTACATGAATATACGAAGGTATTTTCCCGTTCTTAAATAACTCTGTATTATCCCCTACTGACACCGGTAAGTCTAAGAATTTATCCGACTCATGAATCCAGCCTTTTATCATGTGGGGAACTACCACAATTAAAGCTGGCCATCCCTCTGCTGCAGCTAAAAAAGCAAGCGCCTGAGGCGTTTTACCTAACCCCATGTCATCAGCTAACAGTGTACGCCGATTATGCAACAGAAACGCAGTTCCCTCTTGCTGAAATTCTCGCAGCACACCGGTAAACGTCGGTGGCGGTACTATCTTATTCGGCCGTGCATTTATTTCTTGTCGCTTTAAAACATGAGCTACAGTTTCTTGATGTGTCTTATTCCACTGTTCCTGGTCCTTTATCCTAAGCGGATACCGTAGCATTAGCCAATTGAGATCGCCATTTGTACGCTTATTAAGCATAAAACGTGCTTTGGTTCTATTCAATGATTTGCACCCAGGGAAAAGCCGCTGTGCCATTTCAATTACACAAGGTTCACCCTCTATTACCCAATCCTTTTTACCTTCATCCCATGATAAAGTGCCATAATAATAATCTGCTTCACCAGGAGCGGAAAGATATGCAGGAACATTCATAATGCAATCCCCCACAACTTATTGAGCCCTATAGATCGACATGGCTTACCGTTAATCTCCGAAGGTAAATAAGCAATATTTCTTTCAATAACCAAAATAATTGCCTCAATTTGCTCATGCATCGCATATCGTTCAAGTTGCTTCAGAATACTTGTGCTGTTCGGCTTACCCTTCTTTACTTCTATTCCAATACCGCCATTACAGAGAAAATCAATTCTGTTTCGCGGCCCCAAGCGATATTCTTTTTTGCATGTCAATCCTTGTTCTTTGAGCGCAACATTAATCATGTCTTGAAGCTGATACTCTTCTATAATCTTAGGTATTCTTATTCGCGTAACGGCAGCAATTACTTCTTCTAAACGCTGCTCGACAGGAACTATTCCAGTAATACTTATCCCTCCCATCAAAACCCAGTATTACTATTTGCCTTTAAGCATGTAACCTCCGCTTGTTCATTTCCCTTAACAAGTCTTTATCACTCAACTTGCTTAGATTTTCTATTTTTTGAAGATACGCTTTAGGCTTTCTGTCCTTAACCTTACGGCGTATTTTAAAATCTTCCTCAGTTGGGTCAAATAATTCAAAATCAGCCTCATTGGTGTACTTAAACTTGTTTATGATTACCCACCACATGTTGTTGATATTGTGATAGACAATTCCGCGCATCAATCTACCACGATATCTAAAATATTTAACCTGCCCATTACAAATTGTTTTTCCATCCCTATCAGTGTTGTTATAACTGCCTTCACACGTGGTACCGTGTAAATCTTTTAAATCGAAGTTCATATCCTTTTGGGGACGATGACAATTATCAACTAAATGTTTTTTTACCTTATCTTCAGCAAATTTATATTTTTCATCAGATCTACTGTTGGCCCCCAAAGATTCCAAAAACATTGCTATTTTATTAGTTTCGTTAATCCATGAAAGCCTGATTAAATAAGGGCACTTTTCATATTTATCAAAATCGTAACGGCCACCATTTTTATTTTCTGTAACAATTTCCTGATAGAATTGAAATTTAAACCCCCGGGGGTACCTATCCACGGCAAATCTTAATTCCCCCTTACTACCTACCCAATAGTCTTTTCTTATGCATTTTGCAACATCCTTATCATAGCGAATATCAAACCCTCGATCTTTCATGTAATTGAGCAATCTATGCAGAATTACATAGTGACTATATTTATTACGGCTTGCCCAGTCATGCTTTTCATCAGTATCATTTACGAAACTAAAAGACATGCGTTCACGGCAGCAATTATAGAAAAAACCCTTCATACCCCTTTCCCCTCCCAAACAACAATTTCAGTGCGGCACCACTCCCAAGTACCAGGATCTACACGCCAATCCAAATCCACTTCTTTACTGTTATCATCTTTAAGCACACCAGCCTTAACCAGCCCATCCATGATCCACTTAGGAGCCATATTATCTTTATCTCGGTCACGGTCAATATTGTAATAAAAGTTTATCCTCACAATGGGCTTGTGAAATACCCGCTTCACTTTTCTTTTCCCGGACAGCAGCGCTCCTATCAACTCTTCCCATTGTTTCTTAGTCTCAGCTTTTTTCATGTAGTGCCACTTATCCCAATCATTTAAACTTGGAGGCACATCATAGATAATAATGGTCAGTTTGCCAGGTTCATTTTTGACTTCAGAGTCTGGCCGCCTGCTCTTTTTCTTAGCGCGGCCATTTTTTTTATTTACAATTAAGCCGAGTTTCCTCGCTTCTGCCGGTGATAATCGAAGCACTATTGAATCACCCCGCTAATTACGAAATAAGCCTGCTTTCCAAAAAATATCTTTTTAGTTTTTCATTTACTTGTTGGGACACTTTCTCATATACCCGCCAGCTACGTCCTAATCGCTTAATAATCGTTGCTTGCGTCGCACTCTCAATGTAAAGCCCAGTGAACACTATTCGTTCATGACCATCAAGAAGTTCAAAGATTTCGCGATACATTACTGGTGATTCAAAGTCTTCATACGACTTAACGCAGTCTCCTAAAGTAACAGGCTCCCCATCGCCGCTGTCGTAAACAACTTCATTCAAAGAAGATGTATAGCGCAGCCGTGAATACTCAAAAGCCCTTTTAACCTTTTTAACTGATACTTTCATTTTCTTAGCTATTTCCGTAACCTCTAATTTATCTAAGCCCTTTTTGCATATAGCTTTGTAAAGCTCTTTTGAAGGCCTTGCAAAAGTAATTAAGTCTGTTGAATTTCTCACAAAATGCTTAATTTCACCACATATTGTTAAGCTTGCATATGTACTAAACTTAAACCCTTTCGATGCATCAAAACCTTTTGCAGCTTTAACCAGGCCAACATTCCCTACCGCAACTAATTCGTCAAATTCAAAATGATTAAGCTGTGTAAAGAAATTCTTTGTGACGATGTAAACTGGCAACTTAATGTTGTCAGTAACAAGACGTTCCACCGTTATAGCATCATTCACTTATAGCACCCCTATCATTGATATTATAGCCAACTATATTGCTAATTTTAGCAATCACAAGGGGATGGCAGTGCCACAAAAAACCATCCCCCGCAGCAATTACAAATTATTCACCGGCGTAAACCTTATCCATCATTGTTAATGCTTCTTCGCCTTTGGATGATAGTTTAATCTTTTTACCAGCGTAATCTCGCTGCAAGTATCCCCGGCGAAACAACTTATTGGTTAGGTAGTATTTGTACTTCTCTCCAATTTCACATAACATCTTTTCAGCCATATCGTACAGTTCATGGCTTCTTCCCGGTCCGTAAAAAATCAAAATAGCTTTTTCAACCACTGCTTGCGCATGCTGCTTTGTTACGTTTTTATCTTCCACTGATTATCCTCCTAAAACGGAATTTCTTCATCGATTACGTCACGTCCGAATTGCCCAAAATCAACTGGCTTGCTGGAGCTCGAAGAGCTATTACTATTAGATGACTCCATGCTTTGAGCGACAAAATTGGCGACTATCTCAGTTACCCGTCGCTTTTGTCCATCCGTAGTTTCATACGAACGAACCTGCAGACGGCCTTCCACAAATACCCGGTGTCCTTTCGCCAGGTTATTGCCGCACATCTCAGCTAAGTTTCCCCATGCCACAATAGGGATAAAGTCCGTTGATTCCCGTTGTTCTTGCCCAGGCGCTCCAAAACTGCGAGAAACAGCTATGGTAAACGAACATACCGCCTTTCCTGTTTTGGTATATCGCACTTCTGGATCTTGTGCCAAGCGGCCAATGAGTTTAACTGAATTCATTCTGTTCCCCCTTAAAATAATCTTCAGCTAACCTTTTTGCTTCAGTCAGCTTTTTAAACTCTTCTACGCTACCACCAACATCCGGATGCGCAGTTTTTATAAGCTCTTTATATTGATTCTTGCATTCTTCAAGTGTCGGAATTTGCGCAAAGCCCAATGTCTTGAAAAAATCCGGAATTACAATAGCGGCCGGCAGCATTTTAAATCCTTGTGATAATTGTCCAAAATCATATATCCCGCGCTCACTTAATCTTGCGAGAGCTTCTAATGCGAGTACTACCTGAGCAAACGCATCACTGCCAAAACTGATCTTTTGCCCCTTTTCTACAGCCTTAGCCACAGTATGTTCAAAACGGTATTTCTCGCCCATGTAGGTTACGTCTACATATCCACCATGCCGGTCATAGTTCCAGTCATACTCCGTTACTTTAAACCGCTCCATAACACGCTTCAGCTTTTTTTCATAAGCGGCAGCAGCGCCGTATTGCTTACCGGCCATCATTCTCCCCCTTCCTCAAAATCTGGTTTATAAGCTTTACAATACTTATGACCGGAGCAGCTGTTATCTCCACAAGTCCACGTTTCACCATGACTATCTCTCAGCCATTTTGCACACCGGTCCAAATCAGCCTGAAATATTTTCCCTAAAACTATATAGCGTTCCTGGCTCTCAATATTATTTGCTGCACTTTGGATTTTGTCAGGAATATTATTTCTAGCCTTAAAATCATTAATGTTTTCGGTTATCTCTTCAAAAAGCTTTTCTTCGTCCTCATTCTCATGTGGTTTATCGCGCAAAGCGTGTTTTACAATATAGGCCTTTTTGAGTGTTAAGCGGAAATAAATCTTTTTATTACTCATAATCTTCCTCATACCACTTAGGCAAACATTTCTTGCAGACGTAGTTATTCGTTGCAACCTTCTTTAGCGTAACGCCGCGGGCATTGCACGTTGCACAACGGACAACGCCAGGTTGATTAGGCTTAGATGCTTCTTTAATTGCTGGAGCAAGCATCGCTGCCGTAAATTGTAATGAATCCAGAGTAGAATATGGGCCGCAAAAACTACTTGCAAGCGCTAATATAGGATTAATCATTACCAACCCTCCATTTTTCTACTGGCCATTCCCATAGCCTCTGCATGCCCTTGGCTGGAGCCGGATCTATCCGGCGGACGTTTGCTAGTATCCATGCGTAACGGCCACGGGTATAGTCCCCAAATTTCAGTTCATGGCCGAAGATTACACGCCCATCTAACAGCCTCACCTTCTCTGTAATAACACCGGATACAAGACCCATATAACGATCTACGACTTGCAGGCAATCAACTAAATCAGCTATCGCTATAACTGCGCCGACTGGCAAAAGCTGCGTTCTGCCGTATCCGTTCATTGCTAATTCTTCTTTTGTCATGCTAGGCCATAGTGCAGAGTGGAATGGATCGCGGTACGTAATTTCACGCCTTGCTAGTGACCAGTTCGCTCCTGCATGAATTGCAATCGGCCCCCGATATTTTGTAGACCAGCTTCTTGTCTCTATCCCCTTCACTTTACGTGCAATGAGACTTGCCCACGGCTGCAGGATTGTTATAGCTTTCATTTCTCCAACCCCTTCGATTTAATATAATCCCTGCAGTCATCACAGATCCGCAACTCGTTTCCGTTGAACTTATTTTTTATAACCTGTTTTGCTGGATGCTCACCGCACGTTTCACATTTATATTCGCACGCTTTATCCGAAGGACACTGTATTACTATGGTTGGCATGTTAGTCACGCCCCCCGCTTTCAGCGTCCGGTCCCTCTCCATAATCTTTAGCGCACCTCTTGGAGTTCGGTACCATATACATGCACCCACTGCCGGATACCGAGCAATCCCATCTACCGCTATCAGGATCATAGCTGGCACATTTACAACTCATTTCTGCTCACCCCTCCTTCTTCGAATTAAGGTAGTCGCCCTTTGCCTCGAAGTAAATATATCTACTACTCTGCTTAGCCGGTGTTGTAATGCCGTATTTATTCAACAAGCCTTTATACAAAGGATATTGAGACTTTAGCACTTTAAACCTTGTAAATGTTTCACCAGCGACCTCGAAGATGCTCAACTCCATTTCTTATCTCCCCTCCTGCTCTGGTAGTGCCGGTAATGGCATATGATGAGTTACACCCGGCACTACATGTTCAAAGTCTTTTGTTAGATATTGCTGCTGATAATAAACTCCTTCCATCACGCCATACTTATAGGCCAACAGTAACCTTGCTTGTTTCGGCTCTTCCGTTACCGGTATCCAGTCCCTTTGCTGGCCTAACTTGGCTAGGCGCAATATTTCTCCGTTCGCTTCTGGCTCTTTTGTGTAATAATCTCCATTGTCCCATTCGTGATATTTGCAGAGTGCTAAGTCTCCCCGCTCTATCTGGCTTATTAGGTCGTTCATATTTGACCCTCCCTATCCTCTCGCATAGCGTTTAGTAACCTTTTCTTGTGGTACGCACAATTCCGGTAAATTGGCTCTTATAAGGGCTTCGGAGAACTGAGGCGGGACCGCATTTCCGCACCTGGCTACCTGGTCAGCTTTAGAATATTTCTTGCCGTCACAATCCCGGTCAATAATATAGTCTTCAGGGAATCCCTGGGCATTGAACAATTCACGCGGTTCTAACATTCGCATGCCAATATCGACTATTTGGTAATTCTCGCCGTGTATGGTGACAAGGCCAAATTTGTCTTTTGTGGTTACTGTGTGCATCGGTTCATCTACCGCTTGCCCTTCGCCAGTTCCGTAATATTTCATGAGGAAGGCCCTGACCTCTCCAAAGTGCAACCCGCCGGCTGTTATGGTTTGAATTGGTTCCGTTACCTTCTGCCCTATATTTGTGCCTTTCATTTTAACTAAATGGCTTGTGACCAGGGCATTATGATCTACTGTTGTTACTGTAGGTATTGGCTTATCCATTCCTGAGCCAGGGCCAGTGTAATTGCCGCCGTAATGCTTTGCTAGAAAACTAGCTACCAGGGCGTACCTGGGCGACGCATCAACCACCATAAGCGGCCTTCCAAGGCTTTGCCCCCGCGTTTCTTTGTCCGATTGTTCGCCGTGGTACTGTATAAGTGTAGGTGTTACAAGAAACTGCTGATTTCCCGTTGTGATAGTTCTTGTCGGTGTGTCGACGCCACTACCTGGATGGCCCGTTGTATTAACCATAAGAGTTGGTGTAATCAGTAAGTGTTCTGCCTTTGTTACGATGGTTGTTAACGGCTCCTCGATGCTGTATTGCATCCTATCAGCGCCAAACCCAGTCTGTCCGATTCTCGCAATGTAGGGGGTAACTATTCCCCATCCATTTTTTGCGGTTACAGTTTGCAGCGGCTCGTCTATTCTCTGCCCCCGGAAGTCAAGGCCATGATGATTGACTTTGATCACAAAAGGTTCGGGATTTTCTATTACGAATTTTTGTATCCCCCTGGCTATCCGCTTCATTGTGTTTTCAGCCAGCGGCTTCTTCCGCTCAAATATCGATGGGCAAGGCAACGACCAGTCTATGCACTCTGCCGCCGTCCTCCAAGGCTTCAGTTTGCCGGAAATGACCGCCTCGCTCTTTGGGTCGCCGTGTGTTGGTTTGGGCCAGCTAATCGGCATATTATCGCGTCTGGCAACTAGAAAGAAGCGTTTGCGAATAGTTGGTGATCCAAAGTCACAGGCTCTAAGTTCTTTCCAGTCTACATGGTAGCCATGCCGTTTTAAGGCATTAACGAAAGCTTTGAACGTATGGCCTTTTTTATCCGGGTCGGGCATTCCATTTTTCAGCAACGGCCCCCATGTTTTGAACTC
Source organism: Anaerospora hongkongensis (assembly GCF_004339805.1). GTDB lineage: Bacteria > Bacillota > Negativicutes > Sporomusales > DSM-15969 > Anaerospora > Anaerospora hongkongensis. Next base: position 195,294 of record NZ_SLUI01000001.1, read on the forward strand.
TTCCACATTTTCCAGCATAATTACCCTTGGTTTCACCACTGCCGCCCACCGAACAGCAACCCACGCCAAACCGCGAATATTTTTTTCTACCGGCTTCCCGCCCTTGGCTTTGCTGAAGTGTTTACAATCTGGGCTAAACCAGCACAATCCAACTGGCCTGCCCCCTGTTACCGTTAAGGGGTTAATATCCCAAACCGATTCAAGGTAATGTTCTGTACCTGGGTGATTGGCCTTGTGCATCCTTATTGCGGCTATGCTATGGTTTATAGCAACGTCAACCTCTCTGCCTGTAGCCTGCTTTGCTCCCTGGGAATCTCCGCCGCCGCCGCAAAAGTTACTAACTAGGATTTCTCTAAACAAGTCCTCTAAGGGCTTCAACCTCTTCCCCTCCCACTATGTTACATACCGTATCTATATATTTGTTTTGTTACATGTATTGGTGTGTTAATGGCCTAATGACGGGCTATTACTCATAAATTACGGTTTGGTTTGGGTCTATTTTTTCGCCTCTCCCATCGTCATACACCCACCAATTATACATATCTACTCCCGACTTCCATTCTTCCGGCATTTTGTGTCCAAGTGGTTTTTTTCTGTCAAATGCCATTTCACACATTTTTAGATAATTACGAGCGTATGCAGGCCATCTTTCTGCTTCTTTGATCCTGTTAGCTACAGAAGTTAATGGACACATCACGCAGCCGATCCGGGTAAATCCTTCGTCGTAAAGCGAGCAATACGGTAGGTTGTTTTGTTTTATATATTGCCAAACCTCTTGTTCAGTCCAGTCGATAATTAAGTTTAGCAGTCGTTTACTGTTATCACGGTAACATTGTTCAACCATTTTGCGTTTGCCGCGCCTTGCCGACTCTTCCCACCTTACACCCGTTACCACTAAGCGACCTTTACCGCCACTTTCCTTGTGGTCACAGCACCAACGCATTCGCCTGTTTGCAGGACCCCTTTTTGACATTACTAACCACTGACTAACTTTGGGATAATCTTTTATTACATCATGGTAATGCTGATTAATAAATCTCACTAACTCAGGTGGGTCAAAACCACCAATACGATAATGAGCCTCATATTTAACTCCTGCTTTTTTAGCTAAGTCAAGAATCACCATTGAATCTTTTCCACCGCTAAACGCTATCCAGTATCCTTCCTCTGGTTCGAATTGCTTCAGGCGGTCTACGGCTACCTGAACCTTATCTACTACGCCATACCATAGCGTGTTTTCTAGTAGCATTACCTCTCCCCCAATAGCTCTTGGTTATCCCATATATTGCCGACAAGAGTAATTGATGTTGTGTCTGTAAACCCACTAAGCGCCGTAAATTCCCGCCTGTGGCCCCACTCTACACCGATCTTGCAATTTTTAACCTGCAGTATTTCAGTAGCTTCCGCGATTACCTTCCCGGACCAATGGCACTTAATCGCAATGTGCAAGAGGTCGCCATGATATAGTTTTGTATCGTCAAGTACATGTAGCACCTGTCCTACTGTTTCGGGATCAACTGCTTCGCCAAAAACCTGGCAAAACCCATCTGAGTAGGAAGTGTATCTTTCGGCAATAAATGCGTCTGTATCTCCGTCTTGCAATAAATCGCCATATATCCACTCATTGTTGTCAAACCTCTTACCCCTATATAAACCTTGCATTATTGCTTACCCTCCCCTAGTACGGCCTGTAGGTCTTTTACCTTGTCAAGCACCTGTGTTTCATAATCGCCATAATGAGCAAACTCTTCTGCCGGGGTGCTATAAACCGCAACTAAACTACGCGCTGCCTCTTCCATCTTCCGCAGTCTTTGCGTTTGGTCATTACCTTTGTTATCAGCATCCCATCCTACCAGGTCAATAGATTCCCTTAATGCTTCATATGCCGCTTCACTTGGCGCATCGCCCCTAGCAAGTTCGTCCATTATTGCGCAAGCATCGTCTGCGACTTGTTCCAGCTTCTTTACCCTGCTATACTCGGCTCCGGCTGTATTGGATAGGGCTTGGTCGATAATCCCGTCATACATGTATACTTCACAAGCTTTAAGTCCCAAATGTGCTTCTTGTAAAGCTTCGCGCATAGCGGCTATAGTGGCCTGCTCTGCTGCTAGCTTGTCGCATAATCGATCATATGCACCAATAATACCAACACGGCAATTTATGCACTCTATACAACAATTTAATCCGTGCATGTTTATTATCCAAAGATGCTCACACTCGCTCATCTTTCAAACCTCCTTTATCACATGTATCCATCCCAAATCTGTAATTTACCAAGCTCAAACTCAACTTTTCTCATAGCCCATGAAGCAAAGCTCAGCATTTGGGCTTCATATTCTTGTCCGACTCGCTGCCGACTTCCACGATTATGATGCATCTGAATAACTTGGTATACCACGATATCATCTTTACGCCGGTCCCCGGGGCCGGGGCAATAAATATCAGTTACAATTACCAGCTTTCTATTGCAACCTCGATATATGCCCCCGACCTTTATTTCCGACCTCTTCATATAGCTACTTTATGCTTTAAAGACGCTGCCTTTTTTCGAATACGCCACCAAGCATTGTCCTCTGTCTTTTGCCTTAGGTTTAAAGCTGAGCAAATATCCCGTGGCTGTATTCCCTGGTATCGCAAATCAAGCACTTTACGTTCAAGCGGAGATAGCGACAGTTTCAAATCATGGTAAAAACTTTCAAAGTCCAAATTATGGGCAACACTTTCAAAAACATTTACATTTGGATCTTTAATAATTTCCATCCATGTAGTTTGCTTCACCGTATCCCCATCAATGGCCGAATCCAAGCGTAAAGCACCACTCATTATTTTATTTTTTTGGAAATTTAGCCCCCGTAGATATGAGTTGATTCCAGCCTTTAATGCCATGAATAAGTAGTTTATCGGCTTCATACTTCGACTAGAATCATATCTCTTTATTGCTGCAGCAACTCGAATGATTCCGGATTGCCTTGCGTCTTCCCACTCATAGGGCGGCAGCCCCATAAAAACAACTGTATCCATGCCAAGCTGATAAAACAGTGATAGGATTTCTTCTAGTTTTTCTACGTTACCATCCTTCGCAGCTATGATCGATTCTTTCGATACGACGCTCACTTCTCTTCACCCGCTTCTTCTTCGTCAAACAAACTGACAATTACAGCAGTACCGGCTATCTTGTCACCTGCATTTTTTCTGTTGGAAAACGGGATATTTAGAAATTCACTTAATTTTTCAACTGCAGCCTCTAATAAATTTCTGTGAAAAACAGGCTTGTACTCATGATTAATTAAATTTTCAGCAGCAAATCCTAACAATACAGAGTACATGCGAACGTCTCTTAATTTGCTTTCAAGTTTTGCTATTCGCTTTTCCGATTGCATATCTGTAATCATCGAACCTAAGAAGGCTCCTACCAACAACGAAACCAAAATTTCAATAGCGAATTGCATATTACTTACCTCTCTTTCCTTGTTGATATTTCCCGCATACCGCTATGCAGCCAAGCCCGAGGTCTAGCAATTGCGGCTCCCTTACGCAGCCATTTAGATTAAACGAACAATCACATTTATCTCCCATAATGCATATAGTTTTCAATTTCATCATCCCCCAGTTTGTAGTCTTCTGTCCGGACCTTCTAATCTCCAGATGTTTTGATGACTACCACACTTACCCACCATTCTTGATCTTATAGCTGGACCGTGGTTATCACCAAAACGATCTTCCATTACACGAAGGTTGGTTATGTCGTGATTGCTTGTAAAAATTGTTGTCTTGTTACTGATAACCCGTTTATCAATAATGTCATATAGTTTCATGGGCCACCATTCAGTCTTGCAACCTTGTTTCCCAAAATCTTGAATAATTAAAACTTGAATGGCCTTATACTTTCCCATCAGAGCGTATTCAGTTTCGCCTGTTTTATCACCAAACGTATCCTGTATTTGAGAAGCCATATCAATCTCTCTACTTACCAAAACAGGTATGCCTTCGTCGATTAGCATATTAGCAATAGCATTTGCAGTGTAACTTTTCCCTGTACCATTACCAGTCGGATTTATACTTTGGATATCCTTGGGACTGTAAATATAAATCCATTGTTTTCGATCCCATTCATGTTGCAGATATTGATACAATCGCCTGGTATACTTGTCCACCATTGCACTGCTAAAAGTCTGCCGAATATCTACTCCTTCCAGACCACTTTTAGCGAGTAACGATTCTCTCATTCGAGCAGCCTTACACTCGTTTGTTATATAACGGGTCAATACACCTTTATCAGTTACATCCCGATTATCACAAATACTACAATCTCGATTTGGCCAAGGACACACTTCAATCGTCTTCACCTGCACAACGGACACCGAATGGGAGGAAATTTTGGTTACTTGTTTTGCTCTTTCCTGCCACTCGCCCAGGATTGTGATGTTGCTGATTTTTTCCACAATTCTCCACCTCCCTTGCGGCTATTACTAACTTATTAATCTGACTGATAAAAGCCCCTATTGAGTAACCGCTATCCCTAATAAATTTATCTTCACTATTAAAAAAAGTTGTTAGCAACGATCTTGTCTTTTCTTCTCCGTAAGTATTTATCACCTTTTTGAGCAAGGCGCCATCTTTACCACCATTAATAAAGGGCTTCTCTTCAAACTTCTCAAAAAATAAATCATGATAATGATCCATCACAGTATGTTTCTTTATTCTTTTACTTTCTTTATTACTTTCTTGTATGTGTTCACTAGGTGAACCGGTTAGTGAACTGGTAGGTGAACCGGTAGATGAACAGCCGACATACGTTGAACTGGCATCACTCACAGACTCTTCAAGGCTTTGCAAGTTTTTTTCTGCATGTAGCGGTTCATTTAATGAACTGGTTACTAAACTGGTAGGCGGTTCATTAAATGAACTGGTTAACTGGTCGTTTATTCCTACCGGTTCACTAAATGAACTGGTATCTTTTAGTTGATAAGCCCCATAATTTTTCACTTTCACTTTCATACCAACCCCTTCCGTAACAATGCGCCTAATATATCCTCCATGCTCTAGCAAATTTAGCATTTTTGCCACAGTAGCCTTACTGAGAACATTTCCATCTCCCTCTGCGCAATCAGTTTGAATGTCTGAATAACTAACCCAACATTCGCCAATCCCTAATTTCCATTTTGTATCTGGAAATCGGTTTGCTTTTAACAATAAATAAATGAATATCTTAAAAGCAATATGCGGTAAGGAGAAATGACCGTTGTGTAAGAGCTTGCGGTATAGCAGTATGTAGGTATCATCATATCCACAAGCCATAGTCCCCCTCCTTAACCGCTTGTTCTACTTCGTTGCCGTCGTTCTAAAAAAGCGTACTTCATTGCATAGTGTTTATGATACAATCGCTCAAAAGTCGCCTGATCTACCAGGTGATTATTTTGACCAGCAATATCCCGTATTGCTTGCCACAACACTTGTTCTTTTTCAGCTTTGTCAGCAACATTACAAGCAGGACTCCGCAATGAGGTAATGATATTTTTTATCTCTGCAACTAAAAATGCATCATCGACAATTACCATTTAGCTCACCTCAATAAAATCAAATAGTGTCGGTTCTTCTCTTTCTGCCTCTGCGACTTTTAAATAGCCTAACCCATCCCTAAAATAATCCGAATTGAGTTCGCACGCTCGCCCATAACGGCCTTTTTTTATGGCCACCAAAGGGACTGTCATTAACCCACCAAAGGGATCGTAGGCAACCTCACCAGGATTGCTATAGCGGTTTATAATCCGCTCCACAATATCAATCTGCAATGGGCATACGTGCATCTGTTGTCGTTTTCTACTTTGAGAAGTATTAAGAGTCTTCATTCGGTTAATATCATCCCAGACTTCATCAGTCCATGATCCAGGGGCAACTACCATAAAGGATGCAGGTAGCTTGCCGTTTTCATCTAAACGCTTGGCCAACTCAACATGCTGCTCATAATTGTAAGCATATTCTTTCGAATATTTCCGGTAGACAGCTTGTAAATTTTCAACCGGGATAGAGGCAAGCTCATCTTTACTCAAAAGACGATTACCACTGGATCGCCAAAACGCATGCGCATCTATCTGCCACTGAGCCCGGGTATACTCTCCCTTTGTTTTAGCCACCGGCACATCTGCATACGCCTTACCTGTATCAGTTGGCAGCTTCCGAAATAATAAGATATATTCAGGGCAACCAACACCCATTTTAGTTCCGTCCTTGCATTGTTCTGTCCAGCCCAAACGATAGGTTTGATTATTCTCCCTAACTACGTCTGTAACCACTGTAATCATGCCAAAATAGTGAAAACCGTGCTTCATATAGTGATCGATACATAAAGCGTGAAATGGTTCAATTGTGGGCATTCCGGTGCCAGTAGCGTTACCGAACAACACTCGATCTTTTACATGGCAGGCAAATACTCTACCTGGCCGCAGCACTCTTAATAAATTGGGAGAAAGGTAATCCATTTGTTCAAAGAATTTTTCCGTACTTTGATTATGACCAAAATCATTGTAACTAGGCGTATACTCGTAATGATTGCTAAACGGAATCGAAGTAACAATCAGATCGATACTATCTGATTCCATTTGTGCCGTCTCTAAAATGCAATCATTGTTTGCTATCGTAAAGTGTTTTCCACTTACCTCCACACGCTCAACTCCTATTGTCCTTGCCATTTTTTCTGCCATTGAGGTACTTGAAAGGCCGTGCTTCTTGATTATCTCAACCATTTTTTCAAGCATATGATCATGCTGCTTCCATTTCTCCATGAGCGCCTTTAATATTTGTTGCTCACTTTCGGTGCAAATGATATCAATAATCACTTCGTTAACTTGCAAGTACCTGTAAATACGGTGTATAGCTTGAATGAAATCATTAAACTCATAATCAATGCCCAAGAAGACTGCTCTGTGGCAGAACTTTTGGAAGTTACAGCCTTGACCGCTTATCTCTTTTTTTGTCGCTAAATACTGAGTACGACCTTCAGAAAAATCAATTACGTGCTGCTCACGGAGCTCATACTCTTGGCTACCGTATATCTCCACTACCTCAGGTAGCGCTTTTTTTATTGCATGCCGCTCTGCTTCCAGATCATGCCACAAGATAAAGTGATCATCCGGACTTGCCTTGATTATTTCGATCATCTTTTCAACTCTGGAATCAATACTATCCCGTTTTTCTTTTGCCGCATCAGCCAGAGATATTGCAGCATCCCGAATTAGTTTCACTTGCCCGTCCCGGTCCACACCAGCCGTTGAGTTATCTACCTGTACCATGTGGTAGTTAATTTTCAGTTGAGGCAATGTATATCCGGTATCATCAAACCCTAAGTCAGAAGGATGAGTGATAAATAACGCCCAGCTGCTCATCCAAAGCCAAAATTCATTTTCCTTATGAGGATATAATGTTAGGTTATTGGCCTTTGTAGAATCCCTCTGGAAGAAACGAGTAAGAGCTTGTCCGGTATCCATAATCTCCAAATAACCGGCATAATGAATCAGTTCCTTATACTTATTTGGTGAAGGCGTTGCCGTGCTCACCAGCTTATAAGGCACTCCCCTGAACTTATCTAAGAAGGTTTGATATGTTTTACTACCATAACTCCTTAGACATGAAGCTTCATCAAGGCTTGCCGCGGTAAAATACAGAGGGTCTATATCGCCATCCCGTACCCGCTCATAATTAGTGATGATAATATCCGTCTTAGCTGCCTCAGCCTCTGCCATTGTACGGCAGTATGCAGGCTTTTCCATTCCCAACAACTCAACTGCGTCCCGGGTAAATTCTTGCTTCACACCAAGCGGCAGTACAATTAATGCCTTACCGCCTTCCCGCGCAATGACAAGCCTAGACCATTCCAATTCCTGCACAGTCTTACCTAATCCAAATGCCTCAAATAGAGCTCTTCTACCACCTTTAACAGCCCACTTCACAGCTGCCCTTTGATGAGGCTTCAAAGCAGGATGTATATCGTTTTCATTAACCATAAAACCGGTATCTTCAGCGAGAATAATTTTATTAGCTAAAAAATCGTTATAGTCCAATCTCCATCCTCCTATGGTAAGGATTTTTCTCCACTTAACAAGTAACTTAATGCCTCTTTTTGATAGGATCTTAAACGAATCTCTGACTTACTTTTGGAACTCTTCCTCCCGCAGCCAGGCCGCTTACCACCATGCCCACTGCCACCATTGCATGTATAACCCATGATTTTTAAGCGATCCTCGATAGTAGATGTTGCACAACCGATCTTTTGTCCAATTGCTTTCGCGGTTAAGCCATCTTTTTGTAGCTTATGAATCATTTCCAACTCTTCTTTTGCCAAAGTCATAAGATCACTCCTTAAATTCGCCTTCATGGAGCAAATATTCTATTTGGCGTTTCTGTATCGTTCCCGGATGCGTCCGATCCTCAATTAGTTGTCTGAGCCGAACAATTTCCTGTTTTAGTTGTTTCCTATCATCCTGCAACTTCTCAATATCTATGGTGTTGTAACATATCAGAGATCCAAAGAATAATGCAATCAAAAGCGCAGCAAGGCTTGCTAAAAATTCACTTTGCCGTTTAGTCAGCATAACTTATGTCCCCCGGATATTCATCATGTATAACTCCATCTAGTGACCTGCCGGCAGCTTTTTTACCTACACGGTAGACAGGGCAAGCACAATTGGCTTCCGCTTCAACATCAGCGCGAGGGAACCGACGAATATTGTTAATCCAATCCTCATCATATCCAGCGGTAGGTTTATTGACAGCTTGTGGCGGCACCCACTCACCCCACTGTTTAAACAGGAACGGCACTCCTGATTCTCGGCACTGATCACGTAATCCACGTACCCAATCAGGATGAATCGGCCGCGCGCCGGGGCCGCTCTCGCCTCCGCAAATAACCCAGTCAAGACCTACTTTTTTCCAGTACTTACAAAGCGGCCATTTTAAATATCTACTCACATTAATTGGCCCCAGTATAGGCTCCACACTTATAAATCTTTTAGCTGCCGGAATCTCCAAGAGCAACGGAATCCGTTCTTCAGCAGTTTGTTGATTCTCCGTTGTGACACCAAGCCAAACATTCATCAATGGCTGTTTATCACGGTAATAAGCATCGAAAAATTCCTTCATCCGCTCCGGACGCTTAGTAAGTACTATAAAGATGTGTTGAGGCGCTTTTGTAATCGTCACAAAAACTTCTCTTATAAAGTCAAACGACACAAGGCCATGAAATAAATCTGACATGCTGCAAACAAATATCTTATTCGGTTTCTTCCAGTTAAGAGGCTGATTTAATCGACTGTCGTGAATCATTATCTCGCTAAAATTACGATCAGGGTAAAACCTATTAGTCACACGCTCAGCATAGCAATTTAAACATCCTTCACTGACTTTCGTGCATCCAGTAACGGTATTCCATGTCTTATCAGCCCACTCGATTTTTGTCTTAGACACATTCTCACTTCCTAATCAACTTTATAAAACACACTTGCATCCCAGCCATTGCCTTTTAAACTTTTTTCCATTGCCGTAACTGTCCTGGTTCGTCCATTTCCCTGTCCACCGGTAGGACCCGAAACAAAGTAACAAGGTCCCAACCAGTCACTTTTACCCCGGCAATGTAGTCCAGCCGCCTTGATAGCTTTTAGGACAAGCTTTTCTCTTCCCTTTGGTACGCGCAGCACCAATGTATCCAGATTACAAGAACCGCCATCGTCTCCTGGCATTGCATCTATTGCCGCTAACCTGGCTTTGTCCAAATCCCTTTGAAGCTTTTTATAATCAACCGCCATTCTAATCCACCACCTTAACCAGATTGATTGACGGTGCATAGTAGTCATAAGAACCGCTTTTACGCCTTACTGAAACTAAAACGCGATCAAATGCCATATTGACGTACTGAAATTTCATACGGCAGCGCGGAGCACCAGGAGGAATATATTTACTGGCATCATCCAGTTTGGGGATGATTGCTATTACATCCCCTTCTTTTGTTTTTGCATATCCTCCAGCCTGGCTTGTCCATCTTACATAATCACCTACGCGAATTATCTGCATCGTTTATTCCTCCACTTTTATCCAATAGTTGATTTCAAGGTTATCGCCCGGATAAATAAAGTAATAGGGAGCTCTATTTTTAAACACCGTTTCGTAATTTCTTTCAATGATTCCGTGATAAAACTCACGTATGTCCCGCTTGCCATATGTGTTCTTGGCTATGTACCGGTCAGCAATACTCCAAAGGGTATCTCCCTTTTCCACTGTATAAACTTCAGTTACCTGAATTGCTTTGGCAGAATTGCCGCAGGATAGGGGCGAGACGGCAACAAGGATAAGTAATGCCAACCAAAGCCAATTGGCCGACTTACGGGAAGCTGGCGTGATTCTACGGCACATTTTAATCGGCAACCCACTCATGCTTTTACCGCCCTTTGCATTTCTTTCATCAAAAACGGCCACTTCCACCAACGTACATTGTTGCAAGTATGCGGCTTCGCAGTATCAATAACTGCCTCTTTTGCGGCTAACTCACCCATTGCATTGCCACGGTATTTACAAAACTTTGAGCAGCCAAGGCAACCAGGGATAGGAAACAGTTTAGCTACTTTTCTTTTCATATTTTTCACTCTCCAATGCATATTATGAATAACAGCTGCGTAAACTACATATCAGGAGAAGTCTACGCATTTTTTAAAATTTTGCTCATCAAAAGCTAGTTCTAACCGGAGTGATAATATGCATAAAATCATTTTTATTTTTGGAAGCAATACAAGCAGGTGATGTTGGAGTATTAAAAGACAGTGTTATCATGTCTTCGTTTATAATTTTTAGTGCATCTTGAAGATAAACGACATTAAACGAAATCCCTTGCAATGTTGGCCCTGCCTCATATCCCACAGGTATCGTTTCCGTTACCTGGCCGATATCCGGATGTTTACCTGATAACTTCAGGTTTTCCTGACCAAACTCAATATTTATAATGCTGTAGTCGTAGCCCTTAACTATGCCGGTAATCCTCGTTACTGCTTGCAACAGTTGGATGCGGGATACTTCAATAGCAGTAGAAAAATTTTGAGGTATTATCTTTTGCCAATCGGGGTACTTACCGCAATTTACGGTATGCAAAATGATTTTCTTATCACCAATTACAGCAATAGACTCATTCCATCTCAAATGTACAAATGATTCATCCTCAATAAATGTAGAAACGTGTTTTAATAGACTTTTGGGTATAACCACTCGCCCTTGACATTGCGGCTTTATAACCGGATTTATAGTTTTACGCGCAAGACGATGAGTATTTGTAGCTACCGCAGTCGCAGATTCTCCGTCAAATTCAAACAATACCCCTAGAAATATAGGCCGTGAATTATCTGTAGCTGCAGCGTAGTCTACATTTTTTAGCAAACATTTAAGCTCTTTACCGGTCAAAACAGCAAGGTTTTCGTCCGGTATTTTATGTTGCTTATACTCTGCACCGTCATTTGTATAAAGACTATACTGTATTAATCCGGAATTAATTTGCAGCTGCTTATTGTCTAAAGACAGTGCTAAGGACCCTTCCGGCAATGATCTTGCAGCAGTTTGAAGTGTTGAGCCTTGAATAAATACATTCCCTCCAAATTCAACATAGCTATGATTATTGTCAATTACATAGAAAATCGCATCTTGAAAGTTAGTAGCACTAAGCTCAACTGCATTTTTTTCATAAGATGTTGTAATACGCACTCCTGCATGTTGTGGAGACTTTTTACTAATGACCTTACTTATTGCTTTAAGGCCCGTTAAGAAATTTTCCTGACTTACTAAAAACTTCATTTCTTCTCCCCCATTCATTGCTATTTTATTCTACTTTATTGTCATTTTTGGCAATATCATTAATAGAAAATACCGTCGTCTTAATAATATTTGCGCAACAGCGAGTTAAAGCGATTATCCGTATGTTACCTCAGGTTCCTTATCTGGAGTAACATCCTCACATTCGCTGTCAGTATCAAGAATTATCTTTGTTTGCGCTTGATCCAATCGCATAAGCAGTATTTCAAAGTCGTTCACACGCCGCAACGATTTAATATCTTTTATATAATCGTAAGACATTGACCATTCATTTTCCTTGTCTCTATTGTAGTGATGCAATCTAATTGCAAAATTCATTTCGTTATCATGCTCACACTCAAAAGTCAATGTTGCATACTGAAAAGGACTCCATTCTCTTTCGTCATCATAACTTACAGCTAATGTGACTTCTACAGATTCGTAAGATACACTGTCTTCACATATAACATCCAAGCCTTGCGTTGCTACTCCCTTTGCTACATACTTGCACCAAGCCTCAAATATCTCAGATGCTTTAATTGAATCTCTATCTATCGGCAACATTAGTTCTTTAAAGTTTTGCAACACAGTTTTATTGTCAGCTGATACCTCTTTTAGCACATCTACTAAAACTCCATCCAGCTTAACAATATACCTGCCGTAATCATATTTCTCCAAGTAGGGAACCATTACGGATGTGATTTGTTTTTCAATAACTTTCGTTACGACCCCACATCTACCAAACAAGCTATCTAAAGCGTTAATTATACCTTTTTGCAATTGCTCTTCGACCATCTTCTCGACAGTGCCATCCTCTAACTTCTTTGCAATTACATCCTTAATGCTGCTTTCTAATGTCATTTTTATCTACCGCCCCTTCTCTAATCTAATCCAAATTCATCTAAAAATTGACTAGGCGACGCATTTACCATGTTTCCGCTCCAATCGGACACAGCATCAGCATACGTTAAATGAAGCCTGTTTTTCGCTCTTGTAGCAGCCACATAAGCAAGCCGACGTTCCTCTTCGATCTCACCGCGTTTTGACGGAAATACGCCCTGGTTCATTCCCACAAGGTAAACTGTGTCAAATTCAAGCCCTTTGCTGCCGTGTATGGTCATTAAATTTATGGCATCTTTTTTCTCAGTTAATTTTTCTTGGATATCCCTGAAGCGCAAATGCTTCAGAAACGCTTTCACGGAATAATCCTCATTAACTCGTTGCTTAGATGCTTGCCAGCGTTCAATTACAGGGATAGCTCGATCTACTTCACTTTGCGAGCCAACTATCACATTGCGAATAGCATTAACATGGGCAAGCGGCGAATCTTCGACCTTACTTATCGCCTCATTTATCGGGAGACTTGCACTTTCAAAAAATACTTGCCCAACAGAAAATTTTAGGCTTGCTTGACAAAGCGATACTTCCATGTTTAAAGCATATAGTTCGATTTCTGCCATTTTGATACTGTTAATAGCAAAGTTTTTAAATACCCGTTTAAAAGCCATATCATCAGCGTTGTTTTGCATGAAATACATCCAGTCTATGATTCGCTTAACCATGGGAGCCTTATAAGGATCTTCTTGCCCTCCTACTCGCAGACACGGCAATCCCCGCCGTTCCAACTCCCATTTGATACTATCCAGTTTTGCATTTGTTCTGGCCAGTACCGCAATTTCTTTATATGGCATGTCCTGAGACATAGCCGCTATAGAATCTGCAACTGCAGCATTTTCCTTATAAGCATCTTCATACCGATCCAAACTAACAGCGCAGCCGAACTTGTGAGCAATCAGTTTTTTGTCAACTCGTTTGACATTGAACCTGATTAATCGATTAGCAACGTCCACAATCTGTTCAGTCGATCGATAATTGTCCTCCAGTTTGATAACTTCGCAACCGGGATTGTTCTTTTCGAAGTTCACTATAAAATCAACTTTTGCCCCCCGCCACTCATAAATACTCTGGTCCGCGTCACCTACTATAAACAAGTTACGCGCTCTAAGCAGATCCACCATATACGCCTGCTCTTTGTCAGTATCTTGAAACTCATCAACAAAAACATGCGAATACTGATTTTGATAATGGGCAAGTATTGTCGGATGTAATTCCCACAACCGAATAACTAAATCCACCAGCCGGTTTAAATCCACTGCATTATTCTGCTTGCACCGGTATCCGTATTCTTCAAGTACTCTACATTCTTCCGGATACGCTCGACGTTCTTCCCGCACATCACCACATTTTTTATGACGCTCTACAACCTTGCTTAAAGTTGTGCGGTTCCCCAAGTCAGCAATAATCTTTTTAAATAGCTCATTCCGGTCCTCTTGATCATAAATGGAAAAGTTTTCTTCAATGCCTAATAAATGACCATGCTCTTTTAGTACTGACACCGCAAAAGCATCAAACGTATTAGAGAACAACTCCTTTGCCGCATCCTCACCAATCAGTTTTATGACACGTTCCTTCATTTCCAGGCCAGCAAGTCGGGTAAAAGTTAAACAAAGTATGTTGGATGTTTTGATTCCATGATTTAAAACCAGATTGGCGACTCTCTTCGTTAGCACTGTTGTCTTGCCACTACCGGCACCTGCTATACAGAGAATGACAGGAGCGGTAGTAATTACCGCTCTTTCTTGTTGTTCATTAAGGCCATTAAGCAATTCTGGCATCATTACCATCCTCCGCGCCACTGAGATTCCATACCGTCCAGTTATCAGCTGTAAAATCAAATTCAATCGCGCCAGCCAGTATGATATTATCCAGCTTACCTCTTACTTCAGCTAAACCGTTTAGGAGCAGTTGAAAGTTCTTTTTGTCTAAGTGGTTTAGGTTATCCATTACCAACAGTCGCAGTTTAGGTTTCGCACGGTCAATAATTGTGACCATCATAGCCGCTAAGAAAACCGTTTGTTGCCCTGTAGAAAGAGCGTCAAAGTTAACATAGTGGCCTTTCGCATTAATCCATCCAAATTGAAATATCTCTTTACCGGTATCACTCTCTGTTTGGAAAAACGGTTCATAATCGAATCCCATTAACGCCAGGTTTGCACCAATATCCTCTTTGATAGGCTGCAAAATTTCCTTTACAAGTTCCCCTTGTACGCCTTTTGCCCCCAAGGTATCCGCAATAAGTTTTGAGCAAGTAGCATTATATTCAGCCTTACGGTTATTAATCATGGACTGTTGCACCATAATAAGAGCCTGCCTTGCTTTCTCTTTTTGATCAACAACTGCTTTTAAGCTGGTTATTGCAGTTCGGCTATTCTCAGCACGTTCTTTAAGGGGGCCTATATCTATCACTACTTCATCCGGCTCCGCTTGCAGTCTGTTCAATTCTTCCCGATACACCTTAAGTTTGCTGTCACGGTCTGCATTTTTCTGGACATACCCATTCCGTTCATTAGTCAATTCAGTAATCGACTTGTTAATGGAGGCATTGCGCTGGTTAATTTCCTGCGCTTCTTTAGCCAGTTGCGCCTGCCTGTTTTGCTGGTCTGTCTCCTGCTCATCGAGAATTTTAATCTGGCCTTCTATGCCAGCCACTTCTTTTTCTAGTTCAGCAACTTTAGCATCTGCCGCAACCTTATTCCGTTTAACGCCATCCACCAGTGCAGGGTCCGAAAAGTCTTTCGGGCATTTAACCATGTGATGAGCTACGCACCTGCCGGAGAGCTCACCAACCTTCCTGAGAGCATCTTCTAAAGTTGCTACAGTAGTTTTGATTGTGCTAATTGTACTCTTTACGCCTCGGGCTTTATCTTCAAGTTCTTTTCGGCTCACTCGTATATCAGAAATCTTAGTTTTGATGGTTGCTAACTCATTGTCATTGTTAGGTGGATCTACCAATTGGCCTTGATGTTCAGAAATTTTGGTATCAAGCGCAATAAGGTCATGCACTGGTAATTCTTCCAGTTTCGCTATTTCTAAATTCAACATGGCAAGACGTGCGTTTTTTTTATCGGCCGCTTTCTGTTTTTCCTCACCAGCTGTAAGTTGCTTTTCAATATCAATCAGGCTATTCTGCAATAGCTCAAGTTCTTGCTTTTTGGCTACAATACCCCGCTCAGTTTCTTCGAGATCATTCTTTAACTCACTGATTTGGCGAACCGCTCCCTGAGCATCTTTTTGCTTACTGGACCAGAACTTTTTTTCCGTTTCCAGCCAGCCAAGCATGGATTGTAGTCCTTCACTTACTCCAAATCCGATTGGATACTCTGCAATTGCTTTTGTGATGAGTTCTTGCATCACGCTAAACTGCTCGGGATTATTGATCTGCAATTCATCTGTTAGCAGTTTCTTAGAAAGGTAATCTTCAATCCGGTCACGGTTCCATGAGTCGGATGTGATTGGACTAAGGCCGTAAATAAAATCCCGTCGTTTTGCATCGGACATTGATAAAAACTCACTAAAGTCCATCATCACTGGGAAATTCCCAATCTCTGTCCCAATCCGGATACTTTTATCTGTATCAGTCCGTTCACCGGCGCTCGGTGAAACAGAAATGCTTTCTTTAATCGTTACAGTAGTCTCACCATTTTTAGCATTACGCTTTTCGCTTCTTGTTAGAGTTCGCACATGGCTAAAAGATTCTGTCCGAAGCCCAACACTCATATTGTCGCCGGTGGACATTTTAAAAGTATCCGTAGCTGTCTTCTTTTGCCCAGGAACATAACCAAGCATGGCATAACCAAGCGCCTGAATTCGAGTAGTTTTACCGGCTCCATTACGGCCAGTAAAGATATCCATACCAGTTAGCTCCTGCACAGCTGTTTGCCCTTTCATATTTTTAAACTCAATGGCAGTTAATTTACTCATACTGCTTCGCCTCCAAATATTGCTTCAACTGTAGGTTTGGAATTATCCATTTTGCCATTCAATTCTGCTAAGCAAGCTTTTGCTGCAGATCGGACAACTTCGTTCTTCGCATTATTTGCTAACCAGCGCAACTGATCAATATCTAAATCCGATAGTTTAGTCATGGTACCTTTATTCGATATGGCCACGTCACCGGCTGTTGTTGGTGCAGAACTTGCTTTATTCGTTAATATGGGAGTTGCTGCCGCTGTTACCGCAAGTGCTGAATTATGGACAGGCTTTTTATCATAGGAAAACCCTTCCGGCAGCGCCCATAACGGTAAGCGTGGAGTTGATTTTAACTTAAATGAGTTTTTCCCATACGGCTCAATTGGAACCCATTCGTTTTCCAATTCATACAAGTATCGTCCAATCCCCCACTGCACGGCAGCACGTTTCATAGAATCGCTTAAACCGCCTTTAGTAGCCTCTGTTGCACTGTCATTTGCTCCATCCCATTTTGTAATCCATTCTCCGTTATGCAAAATGGATATACCACAAAGTTGGCTATTGGCTTTCCACTCACGATACTCATTTTTCCATCCGAAGGGGCCAAAAACTTCGTCTAATCTAGTCTGAATTGCGCGGTTTGTAACATACGCCAATGCAATTCCTTTTAATTTATCGGCCGTTGTAGCACCTACACGCCACTCCACTTCACTTGGAAGAAAAGGCTCTTGCAGTTTCTTTTTTATATCATCTTGCATTGTTGCCCCGCCTCCACTTCTGTGGTAACATAGGTACTAACATTATTTTGATATGCTGTATTGCTAACCGCTTCTGCGCCAACAGGAGCGGCTTTTTCTTTTGGTATAAGCGAATTAATATACTTTCTTACTATTTTATGCTGATCTTCAAGCGTAAGGCCGTGTTTCAACTGTTCACGATCAATTAGAGTGAACCAATTAGCACCTCCAAGCCTTTGCGTTGCCTTAAAAGGATGTTTTCCTGCAGAAAAATCAACTATATCAAAATCGGTGCCAATTATTCGTGCAAACATCCCGTTTGTTAAGTGAATTTCAATTTCTTTCTTATGGTTAATGCCTATGGACATCGCTTTAGTTTCTTCAAAAACCTCTTTCATCGCAGTTACCATACTTTCAACTCGTTCGAATAAAGCCATATTTATATCCTCCTTTATTTCATCTTTGCACGGGTTACAAACCTCAACATATTTGCTATGATCAACTATATTTCTTCCGGTTACGTCGTCAAAGCAAACGCCGCAACAATCGCAAAACATAACTTACACCTTCCCTTCAATGTGATTGTTAGGCTCTCCCAAATATTCACGAAGCTCTGCCAATTGTTTTTTAATAAGCAAAGAATCAGCTGGATTCCATGAGCCTTCTGCTGCTGTAATGTTTCCATCAGTAAGGTTACGGCATAATTGAAGGGCCATCGCGCGTAACCTTATGAGCTCATCGAGCAGATCGCCATATTCAGACGTTTTAATCCCCTCCTAAGCCACATATTTAATCAACATTTCTTTTACGATACCGGTATATATTTCTTTCAGCCGCTTATCTGACTCTATAACATCCATTTTGGTAATAGAGTTTATTTTTGTCTTTGTGGCGCCAGTATCTTCAAGGCGCTGTCTCATATTACGAATCCGCGTATTTAGATCACAAGCTGCTCTTTCTTCAAGCAACATATAACTTTCTGAACGAATGGCCTGATAATTCTTATCTGCACTGCATTTCGCGATTCTATTTACCATAGTATTAATTGAATCACGCCAGTTATCATCACGCTGAATGATAGTCTCTTTAACGACTTCTAACCGCTGCTCAATATAGCCGGTCCGTTCGATAGCCTCAGTAGCTTTTGAGTTAGCTTCTACCAAATCAAGTTGCAATTTAGCTGTGTTATCAAGAATTAACTTAAACATTTGTAATTCTGGTGATAGCTTGGAATAATCAATGAGCAATTGAGCTTGTTTCGTTCTAAAGTACGATTCTTCCAAAATATCATACTGTTGCCAAGCTTTATCGGTGTCGAGAATTTTACAGTGGCGATTAGCGCCGCGCTCAGTCCAAAGGTACAGCTGCGATGTAAATTTAAAGGGCTGGTCAATATCGTTGACTACCCTTTTGAATTCTTGCAACTCCTCGCTTTGTAGAAAAAAATAATCTCTACCTTCAACAAAACGATCTTTGTTATTAGAGAAATTATTTTTGATGTTATTGCTGTCAGTCTCATAAACTTGTGCTAATTGCTGAGTTGTCAATACTCGTTGCCCACGGTGCTCTAAAATCGACAAATTACTCATACACCCTCCACCCTAAACCGATCTACCGCTATTAGCGATCCATCTTTCTAATTTATCCCGATACACTCGATACTTTTTGGGACCGAGTTTTACAAGCGGAAACCCTTCTGAATGAATAATTTCATATACAATAGTACGAGAAACATTAAGCCTTTCAGCTACTTCTTTTATTTTCATCAATGGCTCGGTTTTCTTTTCAGTCGTACAAATCATCTATACTCACCCCCAATGCCTTAGCAATTCTTTCCAACTGATCTTTATGACTTGGCAAGGTTTTCCTTGTTTCCAAATCGGCTAACGATGATCGCGGCACACCAGCTTCATTTGCAAGTCGTTGCTGACTCCAACCTTTTTCAACTCGGAGTCTTTTTATTTTCATTACTACATCTTTCCTTTCCGGTTATTCCGAAAAAGACTTGCTGCGACGTTTTAATTCTATCGGATATTCCGATACAAGTCAATACTATTTTGCACATTTTACTACAAAATATTTCGGTATTTCCGAAAAGGTTTATAAATAAAAAAATCGAATAATACCAAAGTTTACAGGTATTATTCGACATGAAAATCGCATATAATATGGAATCGAAAGGAGAATTATCGTGCATTTTATCGGCTCAAAACTTAGAAGTTTACGAGAGGGCAAAAATTTACGTATTGAAGATTTATCGGAAATTACAGGTATTAGCGTTTCCACTCTTTCCGATATTGAGACGGGAGAAACAAAAAACCCACGAAAAGCCACTGTCAAACTCATATGTGATGCACTTAAAGTACCTGAAACTTATTTTTACCTTGAAGATTCACGCCTACCCACAGACTTAATTCCAGAAATGCCGGAAGAAACACGTAACTTCATAATGAATGGACGAAATGTACCATTTCTTGTTCTTACAGAAAAAGCAGCTAAAAACGGCCTAACACCAGAACAATTCGACAAACTCTTAGAGCTATGGTTGGAAATAAAAAAGTAGCCTTCCGGAATTTGGTGGCTACTTATTTTTATTTACCTCGTTATCGAAAATTCCTTTAGAAATTCCTGTAAATAGTTAGGATCAACTATGTAACTTCCATCCTCCTTCCTGAGCCATTTAGCAGCTTCAAAAAGATCTTTGATAATGTAGTTTGGCTCCATGTTCCACGCTCCCACCTTGATCGTCATACCATTATTCGCCATATATGACTACAATTCCTGTTAAAAAGATAAAAAAATAGAACATATGTTCGACATTGTAAGTCATGAACATTATTTCTTCTCGTCAAATTTGAAATATTCCTGCAGAATTAAGTAATAATTTTCCAACAAATTCTTACAAAATACACTCTTTTTTTTAAACGAACAATTAATAGATGGAGAGGTACCATGGAAACTGAAAACACCGATAAAGTAAAAAAGAAAAAGAAAAAGAAAACTAAACGAGGTAATGGCGAAGGTACAATTTATGAATATAAAAACGGTTATGCTGCTCAAATAACCGTAGGTAGAAACGACGAAGGTAAGTTGATCCGTAAAACAGTCTACGGAAAAACACGCGAAATTGTTAAAGACAAATTACTTCAATTGCAAATCCAAAATCACCAGGCAGCATTAGTCAAGAGCAGTACCGATACTATGGAGACAGCTATTAATGCTTTCTTGCAGAAAAAGAAGTTATCTGTTTCAGCCGGTACTTGGCACAAGTATGAAATAAATGCCAGAGTACATGTCATCTCCTACTTTAAGGACGACAAAATAAATGAAGTTACGAAGCCCGATGTTCAAAAATTTATTGGCATAAAAGCCCAAACATTGGCCCCTGCAACAGTAAAAATACTGCACCTTATCCTCCAGCAAGTTTTCAATGATGCAATTGATAACGACTTAATAGTAAAAAACCCTGCTGATAGAATTGAACTTCCAACTATAGAAATGCGTGAACTTGATCCTCTAACAGAAGCTGAAATGACTAAAATCTTGGAAGTGTGCTTCGGAACAAGATTATATCCAGTCGTTTTAACTGAATATGGTACTGGGCTCAGGCGATCAGAGATCTTAGCCCTAAAATGGGAGGATTTTGATTTCGCTAATAAAACCGTAAGTATTAAACGCAGTTACGTTAGAGTAAAGTCCAAGGCTACAATTCAGAACAAGACTAAGAGTAAATCATCCAAAGCGGTGATTGCAGTTCCGGATTTTGTTATTGACTATCTCCAAAATCTTGAAAGAACAAGTGAATATGTCTTTGCACAAAAAGATAAAAAGCCTCTTAATCCCAATAATTTCAGGAGAGACTTTAAAATTAAAGTGGACAAACTATATAATTCCGGTGAATTAAGCGTAGAAAACCTCAGGTTCCATGATTTGCGCCATAACTATGCAAGTCAACTTGTAGCTTTAAATGTTCATCAGCGGCTAATACAGGCCCAAATGAGGCATGCTGACCCACGGACTACATCCAGATATCAGCATACCACCCTAGAAGGCCAACAAGGGGTAGCTAATACACTTAATACTGCAATTACTGCAGTAATTCCGGGTTGCAGTACGGTTGCAGTAAATGACAAAAAAAACGAGGCTTAAAAAAGCCTCGCCGTCCCTTATTATTCAATTGGTCGGAGCGACATGAGTTGAACATGCGGCCTCTACCACCCCAAGGTAGCGCTCTACCAAACTGAGCTACGCCCCGACATTGTTTGTCGCACGAGGACTTTTGGCTTGCCCCCCGCACCGACAAACATTATTTTACACCGTTTTATGTAGTCTGTCAAGCAATAAATTCAATAATTTCTGCACCAACTGTATCGATTTCCAGAACATGATAAGCGGCCATACTGCCGTGCTTTTCAAAGGCGGCGGCCATTGCCTGACCGATTTTCAGATGGTTTTCCGTCGTGTATGCAATTAACGACGGTCCTGCCCCGCTAATCGTAACACCATGCGCCCCTTCATTGACTGCGGCGGCAAACACCGCCTCCATACCAGGCACTAGCCTTTCCCGGTAGGGCTGATGCAGCCTGTCTTCCAGGGCATACTTCAAATAGGTGAGATCGCCCTTTGCTAAGGCCCCTACCAGCAGTGCCGTCCGGCTGACGTTAAACACGGCATCCTTCAGTGGTACTGTTTTCGGCAAGACCTGACGGGAAACCTTAGTTGACAAAGTAAACTCAGGTACTGCCACAACAAGCCCCAGATTGGGCGGCGGTAAAAAAGACAAACATTTTGTGCCTGTTTCGTGCATCACACTTAAGCAAATTCCCCCGTAGATTGCTGGAGCTACATTATCGGGATGGCCTTCAATGGAGGTTGCCATTTCCAAAAGGGTTTGCTTGGATAACCGATTGCCGGTAACGGCATTCGCCGCCATAAGGCCGGCAACAATGGCCGCAGCACTGCTGCCAAGGCCGCGGGCAAGGGGGATTGTATTGTTCAGGCGAATGTAAATCCCCGCATCAGTAATCCGGTGATGCTCCAGTACCGCTTTAACGGCCTGAAGAGCGATATTGCGATCATCATTCGGTATCTGACTGCTTCCTTCACCTTCAATTTCGATTACGGTTCGCCCTTCAGGTGACAATACTAATTCCAGGGTATTATATATCGTGCAGGACATACCAATAGCGTCGAATCCGGGACCACAATTAGCAGTCGTCCCAGGTACACGCACCGTCACCTTGGACATGCTATTTCCTCCGTATTATGCAATTTCCTCTGCTTCCACTCGGATCACACTGCGTACTTTCGTTACTACAGACATTCCATCAAGCGTATTCATGGCCAGTTTAATGTTGTCATTACTTACAGGGTAGGTAATGAGTACAATCTCAGCACAATTATTTATTTTACGTTTTTGGATAACCGAGTGCAGACTGACCTGCTGGGCACCAAATGCACCGGCAATAGCAGCAAATACCCCCGGCTTATCCTCAACTAATAGGCGGATATAATAAGGCAACTCGGTTTTGCCTACCGGACATAATGGTTTATTTTCAAAGCATGTGCAGAGAATACGGCTGCTGGTATTATGCTTAATATCACGGGCAACATCAATAATATCTGCGGTCACCGCGCTGGCAGTCGGCAGTCCGCCGGCACCGCGGCCATAAAACATGGCTTCGCCAACCGCATGTCCTTTTACGTAAATCGCATTGAATACATCGCTCACTCCGGCTAAAGGATGACTATTGGGTATAAAGGCAGGATGAACCCGAACTTCTATCCCGTGCTCACTATCTTTAGCAACAGCAACAAGCTTGATGACATATCCCAGTTCCCGGGCATATTCGATATCTTCCACCGAAATATTCGTTATCCCTTCGACATACACATCGTCGAGCGTAACGCGGCTGCTGAAAGCAATGGATGATAAAATAGCAATTTTGCGGGCTGCATCCCAGCCGCCTACATCTGCCGTAGGGTCGGCTTCAGCATATCCCTTAGCCTGAGCTTCCGCCAAAACATCAGCATAACTCATTTTTTCATTCATCATTTTGGTCAGCATGTAGTTGGTTGTACCATTAACAATGCCCATTACTTCCGTAATCTGATTAGCGGCAAGACATTGCTTCAACGGTCTGATAATCGGAATGCCACCGCCAACACTGGCTTCAAACAGCAGGTCCACATGATTGTCTTCAGCAGCAGTAAATAATTCACGGCCATATTTAGCAATGACATCTTTATTGGCAGTCACAACATGCTTACCGGCATTAAGAGCCTGCAAAATATATTCTTTAGCCGGTTGCTCTCCTCCCATGACTTCTACTATAATATCTATAGCAGGGTCGGCCAATATATCGTTAATATCGGTGGTAACGATTGCATCGCCTGTATCAACGGTTCTTTGTTTCTCTTTATTCCGTACCAAGACCCGGCTAATTTTCAGCGGCAATCCTACTTTTTGTGAAATATTAGCGGCATTTTCCTGCACTATCTTTACTACACTACCGCCGACAGTTCCCAAACCTAACAGGCCTATTTGAATAGCACGCTTCATGATATTCTCTCCTTATGGTTAAGCCTGGCCTAAAACTTCAAGCCGCTTCACACCGTCTACCAGCCTTAACTTATCAAGCAACGCCTCCAGATCAATCGCCAAATCGGCAGTTTCCAGCGAAACGGTGGCATTTGCCACACCTTGAAGCGGGATTCCTTGATTGATTGTCAGGACACTGCCTTTTTCATTGGCAATGGTATTCAGCACACGCGATAAAACACCCGGTTTGTGCTCAAGCAGCAGCGCGAGTGTCACAATCTTTTCCTTGCTTGCTTCGTAGAACGGAAATACATAATCTTTATATTTATAATAGGCACTGCGACTTAATTCCATTTTATCGACGGCATCATTAATTGTCCGGGCCTCGCCCCTTTTGAGCAATTCTTTTACTTTAATTGTCTTTTTGATCGCTTCCGGAAGAATTTCTTCCCTTACGAGGTAAAAAACTGATTTCTGATTATTTATCATGTTAGCTCCTCCCTCCAGTATAGTACTGGTGGATTATTATCTTTAGATAGAAGACATTATATCATTAATTTACAACAGAAAACAAGTAAAAAAGCAAAAAAGCAAAAAAATAAGTCAGTCTGTTACAGACTGACTGCTTTTATTTAAAAAATGATGCAAATTAGGCCGCCACTGCCGTCATTAACGACTTTTTGCAGTGTTTCGCGCAGTTTATTTTGTGCATTTTCTGGCATACTGGTGATTTTATTTTGGATACCTTCCCGTACCAGCGAGTTCAGCGATTTGCCAAATAGGTTTGTGCGCCAGATTTTTTCCGGCTCGCCTTCAAATTCACGCATTAAATATTGAATGAGCTCTTCACTTTGTTTCTCAGTGCCAATGATTGGTGAAATTTCCGCCTGGACATCTGTTCTGATAATGTGCAGCGATGGTGCCGATGCGCGGAGTTTAACACCAAAGCGGTTGCCGGAGCGGATAATTTCCGGTTCTTCCAGTACCATTTCATCAACCTGTGGTGTAACCACACCGTAGCCGGTAAGTTTTACTTGTTCTAAGGCAGGAGCCATCTTATCGTACTCCCGTTTGGCTACTGATAAATCCTGCATCAAACGCAGCAGATGGTGTTCACCACTAATAGTAAAGCCAGTCAGTTCTTCCAGCACCGAGTAGAACAAATCATTTCTGGTTGTCATTTCGATGACAGCGATCCCATTGCCTAAGTCCATATCATGGAGAATAACATCAGCAACAAAATCATAGCTGGACAAATCATCAATCGCGCGGTCAATATCCCGCAATCGGCGTATGTACTGTACGACTTCCTGTACGGCACCATCAAACTTCTGCCGCAGCCAATGCTCGGTTTCCAGCTCTTCTACCCACTTGGGCAGCGAGATATTTACTTCTTTTACCGGGAATTCATACAGTACTTCCTGCAGAATCGCATATATATCATCATGATTCAATTGTGCGCAATCCACGGGAATAACAGGAACGTCATAGTTATTCTCCATCTTAGCCACAAGTTCACGCGTTTCTTTAGCTGTGGGCTGATTGGTGTTGAGGATAATTAAGAACGGTTTTTCCAGTTCTTTCAGTTCCTCAACCACCCGTTCTTCGGCCGGCAAATACTTTTCACGCGGCAGGTCAGTTACCGTACCGTCTGTAGTTACGACCAGGCCGATAGTAGAATGTTCGGCAATTACCTTACGGGTTCCTACTTCAGCCGCTTCCTGGAAAGGAATTTCATGGTCAAACCACGGTGTGAGCACCATCCGGGGACCATCTTCTTCGGCGTAGCCCAGAGCCCCTTCCACACTATAACCAACGCAGTCTACAACGCGTACCCGTACGGCAACATTTTCTTTTACACTGATTTCGACAGCCTCATTGGGGATAAATTTAGGCTCGGTGGTCATAATCGTTTTGCCTGCACCGCTTTGAGGAAGTTCGTCTTTTGCTCTTTCTTTTTCGTAAGGGTCAGCGATATTTGGCAATACCATCGTTTCCATAAACCGTTTAATAAAGGTGGACTTTCCTGTGCGAACCGGACCTACGACTCCAATATAGACATCGCCGCCTGTCCGTTCGGCAATATCACGAAACAGATCAAATTTTTCCATACTTTTTCCCTCCTATACTATGCTGAATGCCTAAAATGTTAAGAGCATGGCTCTCAAAAATTTGATCCATCCCTCCCCTTGTATTAAACTGAACTAAAAAAATTGCAAGAATATCCAAATTAAGCATTATAAATATATTGACATGCCGCTCAGAATAGTACTAAAAAAGAGTACAGAAAATCCAAAATGGATTTTCTGTACTCTTTTTGTGATTTGTATTATCGAAAAGCAATTACACCGTTTAGTGCTACTTCTTCCACTTCGTGAGTTTTGCCTCTGGTCATTAGCTCTAATACTGCGGTTTTCGGTGACTTTCCTTCATACAATACCTGATAAATTTGCTCGGTAATCGGCATTTCAATCTGAGAGGTGCGGGACAGCTCATAAGCCGCTCCAGTGGCCCGAATACCTTCAACGACCATATTGGTTTGCAGTTGAATTTGCTCTGCCGTTTTACCCTCAGCTAACAACATACCTGCCCGGCGATTCCGACTATGCCTGCTTGTACAGGTAACCATCAGATCACCCACTCCGGCCAGTCCGGCAAAAGTGAGGGGATTAGCTCCTAACGCCAGCCCCAGGCGGGCAATTTCTGCCAATCCCCTGGTCATTAATGCAGCCTTTGTGTTATCGCCAAAACCCAATCCTTCAGCAGCTCCTGCCCCTAAAGCAATAATATTCTTTAAGGCACCGCCTAATTCAACACCAACGACATCAGGATTGGTGTAGACACGAAAAAAAGGTAACATAAATGCATCCTGCACCGCCTCAGCGACAGCTAAAGATGCAGCTGCCACAACGGAAGCAGTGGGCTGCTGACGACCAACTTCCTCTGCATGGTTAGGACCGGACAAAGCGGCTACCCGGTCGGCTAATTGTGGTATTTCTTCTGCGATAACCTGAGTCATCCGCTTATAAGTTCCCGATTCTAAGCCCTTAGCAGCCGATACAATGATCACCTCATTTTGCAGGTGCGGACAAATTCCGCGGGCAGTCTCCCGGATGGCATGGGAAGGAGTAGCAAGTAAGATCAGTTCAGCACCGCTAACGGCCTGCTCAAGATCAGATGTGCAGATTAGCCGCTCAGGCAGTGAAACGCCTGGCAGATATGCGCTGTTTTGCCTGGTTTGCTGCATTGACTTCGCTAGTTCACTGCTGCGGGCCCACAGAAAAACCTGCTCATGTTTAAGCCCGAGCTGACTGGCCAAAGCAGTGCCCCAGCTGCCTGCGCCTATAACAGAAATCTTCATTACTCAATCACTTCTCCTTGGTGCTGTCGGCGCTTGATCCTCCTGCTTTGATTTTTAACTCTTCCCCTTTTAGCAAGCGTTCTATATTCGGCTTATGACGAAGAATAACAAATAAGGCGGCAACAATACCGAAAACTAATATTTCTATGCTTTCGTTAAAAAACCACATTGACAGCGGAACTAAAACGGCCGCTACGATCGACCCTAATGACACGTAACGCGTAGTATAAACAATGAGTGCCCATACAATAAATACAATTGCAGTAACCTTGGGTACCAAAACGGCAATAACACCCAGACCGGTAGCTACGCCCCGGCCTCCTTTAAACTTTAGAAAAATCGACCAGTTATGACCTGCCATGGCGGCAATGCCGCCAGCCAATAACGCGATTGTGCTGCCGTCAAGCCATTGCCCCATCATAACGCCGGCTACACCTTTTAAGGCATCGGTAAGAAAAACCCAGAAAGCCGGCCAGGGGCCCAAAACGCGATAAGCGTTAGTAGCCCCGATATTTTTGCTGCCGAATTGCCGGATATCTACGTCGCACATATATTTGCCGACAATCAGTCCATTCGGGATTGAGCCTATCAAATAGGCTAAGAGTATCGTTAATCCCACGGACATACTAATCCTCCTTTTCCTTACGCCCACGGACAATAAGCTTTAAGGGGGTTCCTTCAAAACCGAAGGCTTCCCGCAGCTTGTTCTCTAAAAAGCGTAAATAAGAAAAATGCATAATCTCCGGATCGTTCACAAACAAGATAAACGTTGGTGGTTTTACATCGGCCTGTGTCGTATAGTAAATTTTAAGTCTTTTACCTGCGCTGGAAGGGGGTGGATTAATCGCTTGAGCGTCTTCCATAACCTGATTTAAAACGCTTGTCGATACGCGCATCGCGTGCTGATCAGCAACGAATTTTACCAGTTCCGAAACGCGCTGCACCCGTTGTTTTGTTAACGCTGATGCAAACAAAACCGGTGCGTATTGTAAGAAACCCAGCTCTTCGCGGATGATATCGGTGTAGCGAAGCGATGTTTTACTATCCTTTTCTACAAGATCCCATTTGTTAACAACAATAATTGTTCCTTTACCGGCTTCATGGGCATAGCCAACAATCTTTTTGTCCTGTTCAGTCACACCGTCTACGGCATCGATGACCATTAAAACGACATCGGCACGATCAATTGCCCTGAGCGACCGGATTACGCTGTAACGTTCTACCGGGAGCTCAATTTTGGCTTTGCGCCGCATACCGGCTGTGTCAATCAGTACAAACGATGTATCGTCGCGTACGAAACGGGTATCGATAGCATCACGGGTTGTCCCGGCAATATCACTGACAATCACTCGCTCTTCGCCTAAAAGGGCATTAACCAGCGAGGATTTGCCAACATTAGGGCGTCCAATAACAGCCACCCGGATCTCATCATCATTAGTTTCCGTCGTAGATTCTTTGGGCAGGCTTTGGATAACCAGATCCAGCAAGTCGCCCATATTCAGCAGGTTAACCGCGGAAATGCCGATAGGATCGCCTAGTCCCAGGTTATAAAATTCATAAATATCATGCTCATTTTTTAAGCTGTCAATTTTATTGACTACTAGAATGACCGGTTTGCCTGATCCCCGCAAAATAGCGGCTACTTCTTCATCACCGGTTGTTATGCCTGTCTTTCCATCTACGACAAACAGAATAACATCAGCTTCCTGAATGGCCAGCCTGGCTTGATGGCGCATCGAGGTCAAAATATGGTCATCCCCTGTTTCGAATTCAATGCCGCCTGTATCAACAAGCGTAAATTCCTGGTCAAGCCATTCGGCATCAATATAAATCCGATCTCGGGTAACACCGGGCATATCTTCGACAATCGATACTTTCTTTTTGGCTATACTGTTAAACAATGTTGATTTACCGACATTGGGGCGTCCAACAACGGCTACAAGTGGTTTACTCATTTTTATCACCTTTGCACATACATATTCATTACTTCAGCCCTTACGGGATGTCTTTAAAATTAAGCTAGTATAGTTTTTCCGTGGTCCTCACTAGTATATACTATACAGCCCCCACAGACTCACTGCCATGAGAAAACTGAGATCGATAAGCTACTGTGTCAAAATCAAACTCCCTCCTATTTCTACATATTCCCGTTTCTCTCTTATTTTTCCTGCAAATAAAGAAAAAGAGTGATAAAACATCACTCTAAGCGATTTTTAACGCTATGAACCAGTTTAACAAACTCCGGATATTGACGCTGCATCCCCCAGATCGTCAACGAACGGCCCACGCGAGTAAAACTATACCGTTTTGACAGCAACCCGCCGCACTTTGTCGAAAAGTTGATTAATGGAAAAGCATCCTGCAGAATAAAAGACGATTGCTGCCATCCGGCTATATCCAGCAGACTTTGGATGGTACTCGTAATTTTTTCGCGCTGATTCCACATTCCCATAAAATATACTTGATGTTTTTTTTCATCGCATCCCATTAAATAAGGTTTACCAATGAATTGTGGCGGGGTCCTGTCATAAAACGGAATACTTAAAAACTCTTGTGCTGTAGGAATCCGGTCTATAGGAAGCATACCACAATGGATAGCCGATGCCACTACCGAGGCATGTGCACCTGCGAAGCAGTAATAGACAATATTCATGCCTCATCTCCCTTTGCCTGTGCTATTTTTGCTTAATTGCTGAACGTATTGCTGCTGTAATCCATTCGTTTTTGCACAGCTGCGGGCAGTAGCGTACCGCCATATGTCTTAGGTAATTTCTGCTTCCTGTAAAATGGCTGCGTTCTATAGAATGGTCTACATTCACCAGTTCCACTTCCAGGCCAAATATTTCTGCTATCCCTTCAATAGCACGGTTATAAATATCACCGTACTTACCACTTACCAATGAACAAACGGTATTGCCTTCCTGATCGATTCCGACAACAGCTAACGGCACTGCCGCCTTAGCCCCTGAGTCCCTTATCGATTCCAACGGTTGGTTGAGATGCATCTTGCAGGCTGCAAGCGGTAAATAGCTTTGTCTGCCTTGATATACAATAATCACGTTAGTCCTGATCTTCCCGCTTTTGAGGTTCGTTATTCTTTACTTGCTCTGGCTGCTTTTTTTTCGGTGCAAGGAAGTTGGCAAATTCCGTAGACGTAAATTGTTTCACTTTTGCTCCGGCCTCTTTTAAACTGCCTGTGCTCAGAAACAGGAAAGCCACCACTCCGACTACCAGCAAGCCTACGATCCAGCCAATGGATTTCATGGCACCTGACGGTCCCGTAGCCGCTGTTCCTACATCGGCAGCACCATTTTGCGCAGTCGGTGCTGCTGAGCTCGTCCCTAATACGGTAGGGATTACGTCGGCAAAGAGTGCCACCCCACGCTCGGCTGATGCCCGGTCATTTGTGTGAGCGCCCACTTCCAGCAGCATTGATCGCGGATGCAGGTCCTGGTTGTAATCGCCGCCCTTGGCAAAGAAAATACCTTTCACCAGTCCTGGGTGCTGCTTATCGGATGCCGCTTTAATCTGCAAAGCATAGTCTTCAATTTGCTTGCCAGTGGGCCCGTATTTTCCAACAACTAATTGTACCTTAGTTACATCTTCGCCGTTAATCGTCGCTTTATATACCTGTGGCGGCACAGCATCACGGTGAATATCAAAAATCGCCGCAGGCTGCTGTTTAACCAGATCCATTGCGGTACGCCGCGACCGCTCATACGCCATGTCGTCATGAGGATCATGCTTAGCCTGAGAATGAATCACTTCCAAGCCTTTGGACTGAAGCGATTTCGTAAAGGCATCGCCCACCTTATAAATCCCGCCTGCTCCAAGGATGCTCTCCTTGCCGTCGGTAGGAACGTATGATTCATCAGAATGAGTATGATAGACAGCTACTTTGCCGCCTTGCGCTTTTGCTATCCTTGTCTTGAGCAGTGAAGAGAATAATCCGGGCTGATCTTCCTCTGGCGGCAGATATTGCCCTAAGTTTACTTCACCGATTTTTTTCGCGTGAGCAATATCGCCCTCTACCGATGTAATTTCATAGCGGACGTTTTTATCGGTAAGAAACTGATCACCCGCTTTTACACTCCAGCCGGTTATATATACAGTTACGCCATTTTCATCAACGATTGTAAAATAGCTGCCGTCGTTTTGCGCGTGAGCATAAGCGAGTCCGGTAAAGCAGCTCAGCAAAACGGCCAGCAAAATGGCAATTACAACCCGCCGCTTAGTCATTTTTTTCACCTCTGCTTTGGGCAGCATTATCCGGCTCTGCATCGTTCTCAGAAGAGGTTTTTTGCTTGCGCGTTTCGGACAATTCTTCACTAAATTCAAATAATCCTTCTGGGCGATTAGGGCCAAGCACAGGTCCGCCTTGCAGCTTTTCTCTTGTTTCGCCGACTAGCTCAGCAACCATAACGGCAACAATACCTGCAATGATGACAACATCAAATGCCCCTGCCCCGCCAATATCTGTCCGGCCGGGGATTCCCGCATTCAGTAATGTGACCATATGCACAATATCGCTGAGGACAATCCCAAGAACGCCGCCAATAAAAGCACTGCGGCGGGAGCGCCCAGCCAAATAGGCAATGATACCTGCTGACAAGCCATAAATCAGCTTCGGATCTAGAAACATGTTCTCCGGCTCATAAGGCAGATAACGTGAGCCCAGCCATACAGCTGCCGCTACTAAAACTGCCGCACCAACAGCCCGGACACGTTCTGCTGTTTCATCTGCTTTAACAATCAGCCAGAGCGATAACAATACAGGCAGTAAAGCCCCGCCCACATTGATACTTACTTCCACCGGGCTGCTCATTAGCGGAATATCAATAAAACTTCCCACAACAATTGCAGCAATAAAAAGCAATGCCTGCTTGTCTGTTAAACGCATCCGGTCTAAAATACGCTGGGCGATACCAAAATAAACCAGTACACCTACGACCAATAAAACAATCATTCCTACCGGCATACTCATAAGATTGTCACCTCTTATATTCGATTAGGTTGCTACCTTTCTTGGTTTATCTTGCCCTTGCGAAATAAAAATAATGCAAAAAGCATGGTTTCTCAACCATGCTTTTTACGATTCGCGTAATGAGTTATATCAATTTTTCGGGTTTCAAGCCACTCGCGGCTGTTACCGCCGATAATAAACGGTACCGTTTGCAAGTCCTTTATATCTTTTGCTCCTACAAGCATCATATAACGCTTGCCGGTGTGGAGAAAATTTTGAAGCCAGTCAACTGCTGCCGCTACTCCTTGCTGACAAACAATACGCAGCACCGGTGCGGCTATGGCTACGGCACTGGCGCCAAAAGCCATCGATTTGATCATATCAAGCGGTGAACGAATGCCGCCTGAAACAATGAGTTGAACAGAGGCAGGCAGGACTGACACTGCCTCTAGTGCACTCACAACGGTTGGAATGCCCCATTGTAACATTTCTTCCGGCAATTGGGTCTGACTGCGGGCAGCCTCTATTGCCACAAAGTTAGTGCCACCCCTGCCACCCACATCGATTGCTTGAACACCAGTACTGGCAAGCCGGGCAGCAGCTTCTCGCGCAATGCCGCATCCGACTTCTTTCACAATTACCGGCACATTCACTTCACTGGCGATCCGGGCAATGTTATCAAGATAGCCGAAAAAATCGCGATCACCTTCTGCCATAATAATTTCCTGAGCCGCATTTAAATGAATTTGCAATGCGTCCGCACCAATCATATCTATGGCAATTCGGGCTTGTTCACTGCTGGCATGAGCGCCTAAGTTCGCAATAATGATTCCCTCGGGATTGACGCGCCGCACAATTTGGTACGATTCCCACACCGCGTCATTTTCCAGTGCGGAATATTGTGATCCTACTGCCATGGCCGCACCGGTTAATTTAGCAACCTGGGCAAGACTGCTGTTAATTTCTGTTACATCTACCGCTCCCCCGGTTATAGCATTAATGATAACAGGATGCGTCAGCGCAATACCAGCGAGAGAAGTATCCAGGGCAATATCGGACCAGGCAATATCCGGTAGACAATTATGAATTAATGTAACATCGGCAAAACCCGCATTACCAGGCCCGTCCGGTAACTGCAATGTATGGTGCAGATGATCTGATTTCCGGGACTGACGCAACCCTTTCAGCTCCTTATTATTTACGGCCGAATAGATGTCCAAGTTTATCTCCTATAGTCGTCCCGCTGCTTGACTGTGTCCCCAAATAGTCTTGATATTCTGCCCGCTCTGCTTCTTCCAGAGCTTGTATCAAACTAAGCGATATCCGTTTATTATCCCGGTCTATACTTAAGATTTTCACATTAAGCGCTTGGCCTGCATGGACAACCTCTTCAGCTGTGGCAACTCTTCTGTCAGCCAGCTCCGATAAATGGACCAAGCCTTCCACTCCATCGGCAAGTTTAACGAAGGCACCAAATTTTGTAGTTTTTGCAACCGTTCCCGGTACAATCTGCCCTTCTGTAAAACTCTTAATTTGACTCAGCCAAGGATCCTGCTGGATTTGTTTTAAACTAAGGGATATTTTTTTCGAAGCCGGATCAACTTTCAAAACGAAAACTTCTATTTTATCACCGACCTGCAGAATCTCTGACGGTGACTTTACACGGTGCCAGGATAAATCAGAAATATGAATAAGGCCCTCAACACCACCAATATCGACAAAAGCGCCAAAATCAACTAATCTACGTACGATTCCGGGAATGACATCCCCAGCCTTAATTTTAGCAAAAATGGCTTGCTCTTTCTTTTGCTGTTCATCTTGTAAAACTTTACGATGTGACAGCACTACGCGCTGCTTTTCGGCATCGAGTTCGATCGGCACAATCGCCAGCGTCTGGCCCAGGTAGCCAGTCAAATCCTC
Organism: Anaerospora hongkongensis; assembly: GCF_004339805.1. Taxonomy (GTDB): domain Bacteria; phylum Bacillota; class Negativicutes; order Sporomusales; family DSM-15969; genus Anaerospora; species Anaerospora hongkongensis. Next base: position 229,445 of record NZ_SLUI01000001.1, read on the forward strand.
GACAAATCGCAAAGCAACCTGAGAAGCCGGTATAAAGCCGCGAATGCCGTTCACAGAGACCGCCAGGCCGCCCTTCACAACTTCAGTAACCTTGCACTCAACAATCGTGTGATTTTTTTCGGCTTCTTCCAGGTTACTCCAGGCAATGACTTTATCCGCTTGTAACTTTGACAGTTGCACGGTATCATCGGCACTATCAGTAGCGAGAACCAATACATCAATTTCCTGGCCAACCGCAACAATATCCGACGCCCTCTCAGGTACGGGATAAGCCAGTTCCTTCAAAGAAACTACACCTTCACCCTTGTAACCGATATCCACAAAAACTTCATCCGGACGAACGCTGACTACCTTTCCTTTAATGATACTCCCCTTTTCAAGCTGCTGAAAAGAAGCTGCTACTGACTGATCAAACTGTTCCATTTTATGAACTACCTCCTCTATAATCCAATCGGGCGTAGAAGCGCCCGCAGAAATACCAACATGCTGGATATTAGCAAACCACTCCGGCCGTAACTCACTGGCGGTCTCAATGTGATAAACCGGGCAGCCTGACTGACGGCAAACATCGGCCAGCCTTGTCGTATTAGCGCTGTTTTTCCCGCCGATAATTACCATGACGTCCACTTTACTTGCCAGAGCGGCAGCAGCTTGCTGACGCTGGTCAGTTGCGGTACAAATTGTTCTCTTCACTACAACAGCAGCGGCTTTTTGTTGTATTACCGCCAGGATTTGCTCAAACAGCTCCCCCGAAAATGTCGTCTGCACAACCACACCCAGCCGGTCATACAGGGGAAGCCGGCAGGCATCTTCTACCGACTCTACGATAAATGCCTCTTCTTGTGTCCAGGAAACAATGCTCTTCACTTCCGGATGGTCTTTCTCACCGATTACGATTACCGGGTACCCCTCCTTCATTAACTCATGAGCTGCTTGCTGTGCTTTCTTTACATGCGGACAAGTTGCATCAACAATTGTTAAGTTTTTTGCCTCCGCATCCTGGTAAATGCGCGGCCCCACTCCATGGGAACGTATTATTACAGTACCTTCAGCTATTTCTCCTAAATCGTTAGCTGGAGATATTCCTTTTTTCGCTAATTCAGCAACCATCTGCGGGTTATGAATAATCGGTCCTAAGGTATGAGCAGTACCACCTGAATCAATACATTTCTCTACTGTTTCAATGGCACGTTTTACCCCGTAGCAAAAGCCGCGATGCTCAGCTAAATGTATTTGCATAACGGGCCTCCTAAATTTCAATTCTGGTATATTATTCGCTGATAACCCAAGTAATTCCTTTTGAGTTACAGGAAAAAGGAGAGAAGCACTGTGCTTCTCTCCCCATTTTGCCTATTTTCAGCTTGGAATATTAGGTTTCGTATCATTATATACGCATACATGCTGAATTTCCGTATTCATCCCCTCAGGCTTATCTTTCTTCAGCAATTGATTCCAGGCTCTAAACGAATCAAGCAGCGTAATGATGACGAGAACAATTAAAACGATACTCACGGTACCGTTAATATTTCCCAGCATGTCTCCCCGCCGGTAAAACATCCCGACATTGAGAATTCCAGCCGTAATTACGGTTACGGCTAAAAAAGCGAGCGGCGCGGCCGTTACCCAGGCATAGGATTTTTTCGGAGCGACCTTAAGAATAATTGTCGTGCCTAACGCCAAGGCAATAACAGATAATAACTGGTTGGCAACTCCAAAAAGCGGCCAAATACTGGCAACGTCACCACTGTAGAGCAGATAACCCCAGGCCCAGGTAACAAGTGCACTTGTAATCAGAATTCCCGGCCACCAATTTGTTTGTTTCAATGGTGCATAAACATAAGTGCCCAGTATGTCTTGCAGAATATACCGGGCCACGCGGGTACCGGCATCGATCGTAGTTAAAATAAACAGGGCTTCGAACATAATCGCAAATTGATACCAGTAACTCATTAAGTGGCTCATCCCGCCAATGCTGGAGAAGATATGTGCCATCCCTACAGCTAGCGATACAGCTCCGCCCGGGCGATGCGCCACATCCATTCCCACAAGTGCCGAAAGCTGATTTAATTCTACAATTGGCATATTGAGTTTGGCAAAAACGGCTGCAGGAGTATTGATGGCAAAGAAATCTCCCGGCAGTAATACAACTGCCGATATTAATGCCATAACGGCAACAAAACCTTCTGTAAGCATTCCGCCATAGGCAATAAGCCTTGCCTGACTTTCCAGTTCAAGCATTTTCGGTGTGGTGCCGGAACTAATCAGGGAATGAAAGCCGGATATTGCACCGCAAGCAATCGTAATAAAGACATAAGGCCACCACGGACCGGGAATAATGGGTCCCCCGTTCATGAACTGAGTCATTCCGGCATTAACGGTCGGCTGAACGATAATAATCCCTAATGCTAACGCCAACACGGTACCGATTTTCATGTAGGAACTGAGATAATCACGGGGAGCCAGCAATAACCATACAGGTAGTACGGCAGCAATAAAACCATATAACGGCAGCGCAATCGATAACTGCTCCTTCGTCAAAGTAAAAATGCCTGCAAGCGAGGAATTGGGAATATAATTGCCTGTGACAACGGCAAGCATGACCAGGATAAAGCCGACAATAGAACCGGAGCGGATTGAGCCGGGAGAAATTTTAAACATATAAAGGCCTATGACAATTGCAATCGGAATAGTCATGAATATAGTATACACACCCCAGGAATTTTTAAAGAGCGCATTTACCACAACGATTGCTAACCCCGCAAGAGCGACAATAATGATAAAGAGGATAGAAAGTGATGTCGTAATGCCTGTTAGTGTGCCAACTTCCCGGCGGGCAATAACTGCCAGAGACTGACCATTATGACGGACAGATGCAAAAAGAATGATAAAATCATGTACAGCACCGGCAAAAACAGAGCCAAGCAAAATCCATACGAATCCGGGACCCCAGCCATACTGAGCCGCTAAAACCGGCCCTACCAGTGGTCCGGCACCGGCGATTGCTGCAAAATGATGACCAAATAAAACCCATTTGTTGGTTGGAACAAATTCCCGGCCGTCTTCACATCGATAAGCGGGAGTTGTATAAGAATCATTAAGTGCCAGAACTTTTGCCGCAATAAAAGCGGAATAATACCGGTAGGCCAGCAGGAACACACAGACCGAAGTAACAAGTAACCAAATTGAATTCACTTGATCGTCCCCTTTCCATAAAATAAAACTATGCAGAACTGCAAATTATGAATTTCTCACCGTCCCCTCCTTAATTTTCTTATTATTCTTATTTTTCAGTATATCGCGTTTGAACCCGTTAAACAATATGCAAAATAAAAAAACAGCGGCATCGTTTACCACTGTTTTTTTATTTATTAATTGTATTTATAATGGCGAGGCTTGTTTTAATAACGCATCAATTTCTCTCATAATCAAACTACTTAACTCAGCAATGTCTTCTTTAGTCGCTTTTCCCCGGACAACAGGTACCGGCTTGCCAAAACGAACTTCAAAGCGTGGCAGCCAGCAGCTGGCACTAAACACTTTATTGGTACCGATCACCGCAGTAGGAATTACCACAGCTCCCGTTTTGATAGCAATCATGGCTAAGCCCTGTTCCGGCTCACCCAGCATCCCGTTTTTGCTTCGTGTCCCCTCGGGAAACAAGCCTACCAGGTTTCCTGCTTCCAGCAAGCTCATCGCTGTCCGAATTGCATTGCGGTCAGCTGCACCCCGCTTAACCGGAAAAGCGCCCAGCTTACTGATTATGTTCCTGAGTATCGCATTTCTAAACAATTCTTCTTTAGCCATAAAGTGCATCGGTCGATTAACGGCAGTCCCAATTACCGGCGGATCCCAGTTACTGATATGATTCGCCGCTACAATTGCCCCGCCAGCTGCAGGTATATTCTCTATTCCGACAATTCGCCAGCGAAAGACAACAGAAAAAATAAACCAAAATAAAACCCGAACCAGGTTATACACTTCTGCTCCTCTCCTCACATAATCTTAGAATTGCATTTACAGCTCCGTCGATAGACAACTCGGTTGTATCCAGCAGAATTGCATCTTTTGCTTGCACAAGGGGTGCTACAGTTCTTTCTGAATCCGCTTTATCCCGCCGGTAAATTTCCTCCTGCAAGTCTTTTAACTCAACGCTGACCCCTTTTTCTGCCAGTTCAAGCCATCTTCTTTTCGCCCGTTCTTCTATCGAGGCGGTTAAAAAGATTTTGAGATCAGCATTGGGTAAAACATGCGTACCAATATCGCGTCCATCCATAACCACTCCCCCTTGCAGCGCCATCTGCTGTTGCAAAGTAAGCATAGCTGTACGCACTACAGCAAGCTTTGCTACTTCCGATACCACTCGAGAAACTTCCGGGAGACGGATTTCTTCTGTTATGTCTACACCATTGGCGGTAACCCGCATCTTACCATTTACGTACTGCAGTCCGATTTGCATTGCACATACAATTTTCTGAACTGCTTCAGCATCGCCGGCATCAACATCGCTTTGCATCACCTGCCAGGTTACAGCCCGGTACATTGCTCCGGTATCAATATACGTATACTTTAGCTGCCGGGCAACAATCTGGGCAACCGTGCTTTTTCCCGCACCAGCCGGTCCGTCAATTGCAATAATTAATTTTTTCATTCGTTCCTCCGGTTCTTCTCAATATCCTGCGGTTTATATCTGCCTGTTTACCGCATTCGCCAGCATTTTCAGTTCACTCATTAATACCGTAAACCGCTCCGGTGTCAGTGACTGGGGACCATCAGACAATGCTTCCGACGGGCAGGGATGTACTTCGATTACCAAGCCATCTGCTCCGGCAGCAACAGCAGCCTTCGCCATGGGGCCCACCAGACTCCACCGGCCTGTCCCATGACTTGGATCAACAATAACCGGTAAATGACTCAGTTCTTTAGCCAGCGCAACTGCGTTTAAATCCAGTGTATTGCGCGTATATGGTTCAAACGTACGAATGCCGCGTTCGCATAAAATAATGTGCGGATTTCCGCCAGCGAGTATATATTCCGCAGCTAATAACCATTCTTCAATGGTTGATGCCGGTCCTCTTTTTAACAAAATCGTTTTTTTACTTTGGGCAACTTCTTTTAGTAAAGCGAAATTTTGCATATTACGGGCACCGATTTGCAATATGTCAACTGATTGACAAAACACCTCAACTAAGCGAGGATCAGTCACTTCCGATACAACAGGTATACCACATTCTTTGCTGACAGCCTGTAAGATTGCGAGTCCTTCCCGCTCCAGTCCCTGAAAACTGTAAGGAGATGTCCGTGGCTTATAAGTACCCGCCCGCAGGATACATGCTCCGGCTTTTTTAATTGCAGCTGCTGTAACTGACAGCTGCTCGTAACTCTCGATCGCACAGGGACCAGCGATGACTGGAATAGCTGTGCTGCCAAAGGCTGCGTCCCCCACAGAAACGATGCTGGTATGCGAAGAAAATTGACGGCTGACCAGTTTGAAAGGCGACGTTATGAATAGAACATTTTCTACTCCGGGTAACCCTCTGAAGTAAGAAGCCTGCTGCTGTAGAGCATCGCCTTCGGCGGTAATCACGGTTTTGTCAAACCATGCTACCCGCTGCCCTTCCACTCCCAAAAGCTTAAGCTCATCCAATACCGTGTTTATTTGTTGACCTGTCGGAGCATTTAGTACAATAATCATATGCTTCCTTTCCACCCGGCAATCGGCATACTGAAATATTCCGGATCGGTTTCGTATATTCCTTTACCTAATACCGTTTTTTATTTAAACTTAATTTTCCCAATGGTTCCAATATTGTTTTCTGTTTCAATCAGCAGGCCATCAACAGGCGCCGACAGGCTGCCTCCCGACACATTGACAACGAATTGAGCCGGAATTTTAAGCTCACTGCAGTCGATTTCAACATAATCTCCGTCATAAACGGTCAAATTAACCTCTCCACGGGAAAAATCACTTATTTTAGCACCATTGATGGTGGCAAAAACGCGCTTGTCACTAGTGGGTTTAATCATGCGAACAACTAAAGTCCGGCTTTCCCGAAATGCCGGGATTTGCTTACTTATTGCCGTACGTTCTGAAATGGTAAGTGAGTTATTTGCATACAAATTAGAATCAAGAGCTACCTTTTCCCCCTCCAGCCTGTCCACTCTGGATAAATAGTGACGTGCTTCCTCGGTAAACATAGCAGTTTGTGCTAACAACAAGATAGAAACACCTAGCAGGATCAAACGGATCAACCATTTTTCTCCCCATTCTGAACTTCTATGCATCTAACATTCACCTTCGCTATTGAGATTATTTCACTCAGAAATCGCCTTACCGGCAACATAGCCGGTAGAAAAAGCTGCCTGCAGATTATAACCGCCGGTGTAGCCGTCAATGTCAATAACTTCACCAGCAAAGTAAAGATTTTTAATCAGTTTCGATTCCATGGTGGCAGGATTAATTTCCTTAGTACTGACACCTCCAGCGGTAACAATCGCTTCACTCACCGGCCGGGTGCGCTGAATTGTAAAAGTTAAATGCTGCAGCTGCCTTAGCAGTCTGGCCCGTTCACTCTTCGTTATTTGATTGACAAATTTATCAGGATCGAGAAACGCCAAATCAATGATAACCGGGATCAATTTTGTTGGCAGTAACTCATTCAGGCTGTTTTTTAATTGCTTACGGCTAAACTTCTCCCAATCGCGCTGAATGCGTTTATCAAGAACTTCTTCACTTAAGGCCGGTTTGAGATTGATTTCCAGCATTACTTCTTTACTGCCCGCGTTTAGTGCTTCAGCAACAACCTTGCTCAGCGAAAGAATAATCGGTCCCGATAAACCATAATGAGTAAACAGCATCTCGCCAAAATCATCAGCTTGCTTTTTACCGCCTACCAGTACGGTTGCGGTAACATTTTTCAGGGAAAGTCCCTGCAGCTCCTTAATCCAGTCTTCTGTGACCTCAAGAGGAACCAGCGAAGGTTTCAGCGGAATAATGGCATGTCCCAGTTCCTTAGCCATTTTATACCCGTCTCCACTTGATCCGGTGCCAGGATAAGATGCTCCACCGGTCGCCAAAATGACCGCATCCGCCAGATATTGCTTGTGATCGGTAGCAACGCCCACAACCTGATTATCCGCAACAAGCAGTTTCCTCACAGGCTGGTTAGTAATCACTTCTACTTGTTTTTTTGCCAATGCTCGAGCAAAAGCATCGATCACATCTTTTGCTTTGTCGCTGACCGGAAAAACACGACCGCCCCGCTCGACTTTCGTTTGAACACCCCATTGCTCAATGAAGCCAATCATATCCGTATTGTCAAATTCGCGGTAGGCACTATGCAAAAATCGTCCATTTCCCGGCATATTTTTTATCAATTGCTGCGTATCGCAGGCATTCGTTATATTGCAGCGCCCTTTGCCGGTAATTAATACTTTGCGGCCAAGTGACGGCATCTTTTCCAGAAGTATAACATGTGATCCCTCACCAGCAGCTTGATAAGCAGCCATCATACCGGCAGCACCGCCACCGACGACAATTATATTTTTCATTTCATCACCTAATATTTTAATTAAAATAGTACAGCTTTATTAGTATTCGCAGAAAAAGCCCTCATCTCCACTGAGAGTAAGGGCTTATACGAAAAAATTATTTCTTCAGGGCAATATTTTTCAGGGTTTCTACTTCATCCGCTTCCAAGTGGCGATAGGCACCCCGGCGTACTCCCACGAGAGTCAAAAAGGCAAATTTGACGCGTTTTAATTGACGTACTGGGTGACCAATAGCCTCAAACATACGGCGAACTTGACGATTACGCCCTTCAGTTATAACAATTTCAACGGTTGTAAGATCTTTTTCCCGATCATACTCAACCGCATTGACTTTAGCGGGTGCTGTGAGCCCATCTTCCAGCTTAATACCGGCACGCAGGCGGTCAAGCTTTTCCTCAGGCGGTCTACCCAATACCTTGGCACGGTAGGTTTTGTCTATTTCGTGACTGGGATGGGTGAGCGCATGTGTCAGTTCTCCATCATTTGTCATAAGGAGCAACCCTTCGGTATTGTAATCCAAACGGCCAACAGGATAAATTCGCTCACTAATATCCGGCAGCAAACTGGCCACCGTCTTTCGACCTTCAGGATCATGAAGCGTTGTTACAATGCCCCGCGGTTTATTGAGCAGTATATACACCGACTTCTCCGTACGAATAGGCTTGTTATCCACTGCAACCTTGTCGCGGGTTGGCTCCACTTTCGTTCCCAGCTCCGTAACGACAACACCATTTACTTTAACCCGTCCAGCTTTAATTAATTCTTCAGATTCTCTTCGGGAGGCAATTCCCGCCTGACTAATCACTTTCTGCAAACGTTCCGGCATATCGAATCCCCTAACTTAGATTAATCGCAAATAAAATCGGTAAAGTCAGTTTGAACTTTACAAGTTTTGACCCGTTTATTATCACGGGTAAGCTTTTCACAGCTGCCGCATATACCTTCACCGCAGCACATCGTGGCATTGTTTGTTGCCGCCATTGGCAGATTGATATCCACAGCCTGCATCGCGGCGATCAGCGCATAATGCTGTTCATCCGGCCCCGCACTGACCACTAAATCAGGACGACGCTCTTCACTGGCAAAAATCTGCCGCAATAATGGCAGTCCGTTTTGACGAAGTGAAGGAATTGAAATTACTTCTATACCAAGCTCGCGCAATTCGGACTCGATAAAGGCCCTGCCGACTTTGCCTGGTGCTACCAGCGCAGTCACTTGATTACCATTGTTCACCAGAGCTCGCGCAATCGGCATCGCAGGGGGCTGACCTAATCCTCCAGCAACTAATATTACCTTACTGGATTTGGTATTGTCAATCCAGGGCTGCCCAAAAATTCCATTTGCATACGGCCCACGAACAATAATTTGCGAACATGTATCATCTGTCAAAAGCCGTACCGATTTAGGCCCAATTGCTTCAATTACGACTTGCACAAGTGTATCTTCGACACCCATTATCCCTACCGGAAAGTTATAAAACTCCGGGTCCCCTGCGCGGCGCATAAAGACGAAAGAGCCTGCTTTATTAAGTCCCTGGGCTAATTCAGGCGTAACGGTAAATTCTAGTCGATACGTATTCTTCCCTATTTCTGTTTTTACAGTCAGCGGACTCTCGATTTCAATACGTACTTTCGTTTCCTCGCCTGGCAAATCCTGCTTCTTAGAATTCCATTGTTTTTCATACAATATGCATGATCCAGTCCAATTACAATTGCATACCTGTTCACCTTTTAAGTGACTGCAGAATACGCAATGATTGGTTTCGGCCAGCATACAGGGGCAGTATTCCGTATTAATATCAATACACCGGGAAGCAAATTTGCTAATCATCCTTATCCCTCCTAAACCAAACACCGGCTATAAATATCGGTCAGCCCGGCATTCGCTACCCGTTCATGAATTTCTGCCCGGTTCGTAGAGTAAAGTTCATGTTTCTTCATTCTTTCGAAATAGACCGAGCCGGAGAACGTATATCTCAGCCGAATCCCTTCAAGCGTTTCCATCTGCTCATGTACATGCTGAATAAAATCGCCGGTAGCCAGCGAACGTGGTAGTTTAAGATATTGCATATCCAGGCAGTGACGCACCGCATTATTGCCGGCAAGCAGACCTGTTACAACAGCCTCCGTATGGCCGACAAGAATCGCTGCTTTCTCACCACCGCAGAAAAGATTTTCAACCCCTTCAACTTTAAGGGAATCATCGCAAGGTGCAATCCCCAAATATCTAACTGAATTTCCCATGCCGCCCGAATAAGGGTCTTCATAACGTGCTCTTTCGAGACCGGGAATCATACGCAATTCATCAATTGGCATGAACGGCTTCATCAGCTTTGCGTGACCAGTATCGAGAAGTACAATATTAGCCTCGTATTCTGCTAAAGCATACTGCGAACACGCCTTTTTCCCCAGTCCACCCGATTTTATTAAGCTTTCCGGAATGGGAATTACAGCAACACCGGTTTCTTCCAGCCTTTCTCTTAGTTCTTGGGATAAAGAATCTTTATTTACTTTACAGGATCCGCTCATAGCACCAAAAGTGCCATCTGCTTTTTGGCCCATAATCTCTTTTATATCGGCCTTGGCTGTGACACTGACACGCGGTCCAAAGGAAGGACACCGTAAAACACACATGGAACAGCCATTACCGTATTTAATACAATTCCCCATGGGTCCAGCTGAACCAGTTGTATCAATAAATACATCGCCTGGCAAAACTTCATCCCCGTCGATCACGACTGCCTGCAGCTGCTTACCAAACTTCACTGTGTTAATCACGCGGGTTTGGAACAGCACTTCAATATTATAGTTTTGCAATATTTTACGCACTAAAGGTTCCATGGTGGTTACATCGTACAAGGAAGCATGCTGATGTCCCGGAAAATTCACTCCCTTATGCCGGGTATTAGCATCCATTGCAACAAACAAGTCACCTCCACCCATTGCAATTGCTTCCTCAGCCGCCGTAAACCGGCCATTATTGCGAAAAATTCCACCGACAAGCCCGGTCCCCAACAATAAATCCGTTCGCTCTAACAGTGTTACACTGGCACCAGCCTTTGCGGCAGAAATGGCAGCTGCACAGCCTGCCCAGCCGCCACCGATAACAACAACCTTAACCATGGACTTCCCTCCACTTCACCTTGTTTTACACTGTACAGTGTATTCGCAGGCCACTTAAGTGTCACTGTATCGCAAAAAAATAAGACTGGTAACAATTGTTACCGGTCTTACCCATGAAAAACATAATAGCAAATGGAAACAGAGAGTAAAAATCCGGCTAAATCGCCCAGCAGTCCTACTGCAGCCGAGTACCGGGGATTACGAATGCCAACTGCACCAAAATATACCGTCAGGATATAGAAAGTTGTATCTGTACTGCCCAGCACGGTAGATGCAATCTTGCCGGTCATCGAATCCGGACCGTATGTATGTAATAATTCCGTTGTCAACCCCAGTGCTCCTGTACCTGATAATGGCCTCATAATCGCCAGCGGTACTAATTCTGGCGGGACTCCGATATAGCTCAGCAGCGGCGCTAAACTATCGACAAACAAATCCATGGCACCAGAAATGCGAAATACATTAACAGCAACCATCATTGCAACTAAAAACGGCATAATCCTTACCGCTGTATGAAAGCCTTCACTGGCCCCTTCTACAAAGGCCTCATAGACCTTTACTCTGCGGATAAAGCCGATTACCGGAATGACTAAAATTAACAGCGGCATAATCCAGACTGATACCGCTCCCAGCATTTCCATCATCCAGGCCTCCTCCTCGTCGGTTTTTTCGCGAACAGTTGGCAGATCCGGTCAGCGAGGAGTGCAATGACCGTAGCCAATAAGCTGACAATTAGGGTAGTCCCCACTATTTCGGTAGGATTCGTCGAACCTGCTGCTGACCGTATGGCAATAATGGTTGCCGGCACCAGGGTAAATCCGGTCGTACATAATGCCAATAATGTGCACATGGCTGCAGATGCCGTATCCCTGTCCTGATTTAACTTTTTTAATTCTTGCATCGCTTTAATACCAAAAGGAGTTACAGCATTGCCTAATCCCAGCATATTCGCACTCACTGTCATGGTTATCGCACCGATAGCAGGATGATTTTTCGGAACGGAAGGAAACAAACAGCGAATTACAGGGCCAATCAGCCACGAAAAGAAACTAACAATCCCGGCCTTTTCTGCAATCTTTAAAATTCCCAGCCATAGGCACATGACACCAATTAACTTAAAAGACAGTGCAACTGCACCTTCCGCGGCGCTAATTGCACTCTGCGTAATCAATTCAATACGCCCGTTCCAGCCACCATAACAAATGCCGCTAACTAGAAAAGCCAACCAAACTATGTTAATCACTGCCAACCCCCCTTAAGAAAGGTATGATGGCAGTCATTATGCTAGAACGGGAGAAGGCTGTGAATTGTCAATTCACAGCCTTCTTATGCAAAATTACGAATAACGAACGTAAAAAAGCTCCATACCGATCCCCATAAGAAACCAAAGAGAGACTTCTTCTCAACCGGATTGGCAGATACCAAATCGACGGAAGCATATTCTTTATCTTTGTACAAAATCCTGACTTTTCCGATTTTCTGCCCCGGCGCGACGGGCGCCTCTACTTTCGCAGGAGCATCAATGATTGTCTTAAATTCCTCCCGGTCATTATCAGAAACAGGAATACTAACATCCTCATTAATCAGAAGTTGAACTCCCTGTGATTTCCCATTAGCAACCTGAACGGTTTTCAGGACATCTCCTTTATTGAACATCGGTACTGTTTTAATTTGCTTCAAGCCATATTCAAGCAGTGCTATGGAATCATCCCACATATGATCGCTATCAAGGACGACTGCGATAATCTGCACATTATCCCGTTTGGCACCTGACACTAAACAGCGTCCCGCTGCTTCCGTATAGCCAGTCTTAACACCATTGCCGCCATCCACTAGTGTCAAAATTCTGTTTTCATTATACAGATCTCGGTCATGATCTTTTCCCGGCCAGGGAATTACTTTATGTCTTGTACCGACAATCTGTGAAAAGAGGGGATTCTTATAACCGTAAGCGGTAATCCGCGCCAAATCACGAGCTGTACTATAGTGATTGGGATCAGGCAAACCGCTTGTATTCACAAAGTTGGAATTGACAGCACCTATCGCATGGGCCTTTTCCGTCATTAATTTGGCAAAATTGCCAACCGATCCGGAAATATGCTCTGCCACGGCAACAGTAGCATCATTGCCGGAGATCAGCATGATCCCATAGAGCATATCCAGCATTTTTAATTTTTCTCCAGGAGCTAACCAAAGTGATGAGCCTTCCGTACTTGCCGCAGTTGCACTGGTTGTAACGACATCTTCGATATTTCCGTGCTCCAGTGCGGTTATTAGCGTCATTATCTTTGTTGTGCTGGCTGGATAGCGCCTTTCATCCGCTTGTTTTTCATATAGCACTTTGCCCGTAGATGCCTCGATAACAATTGCTGTTTTAGCAGTCAGATCAGGTAAGCCTGGCGCCGCCTGGGCAAAAGCGGGGCTAATCAGGTTGATAGACAAGCACAGTGTGACAAATCTGCATATTTTATGTAGCATAATTATCCCTTTCCGAATTCATTTCTGAACATAACTATTATATATTTGTTTTTCCCTCTCGTCAAAGCTTCCATACATGAGAAAAAGTACTTAGGAGCATACTAATGGCGATAATAAAAGGGAGGTGACAAATTTGGAAACATTAGATGTAAAAACAGCTTTACGGAGCACCTTAACACAAAAGCAGGAATTGGTACGGGATTATCAAACATTTGCATCCCAAATAAACAACCCGGAAGTCTCAAAAATGTACCGTCATTTTGCTGAATCCGAGGCTCTTCATGCAACTAAAATCAAAGAGACTCTTGATTCTATTCACTAAATAAACATTTCTATATAATATGTAAAAACCCGCACAGTCATGTGTGCGGGTTTTTTATTTCGTTAAAATAATTTACTGACCCTGGGCTTGCGTTTCAGCGGTTTTTGCCAGTTCATCAAATTTATCACCCTGGCCGGCCTTTTTACAGCCACTAACCATTTGCTGCAGACGATCAAGTACCTGAGGAACCATATCCAGTATACGATCGTAGAGAATATGACCTTCAACAGGTATAAAGCGGACTCCGCTGACAGAGGAGCAAATCAAAAAACCGACCGGTTTTACACTAACACCTGCACCACTGCCGCCACCGAAAGCCTGCTCCGGCATTTGATCATTATCATTGTCCTGGCCGTCAAATTCGCCGCCGCCACCGCCAGCTGCAAAGCCAAAAGTCACTCGCGAGATCGGAATAATGACAGTACCATCAGGCGTTTCTACTGCATCGCCAACAATGGTATTGACATCCACCATATCTTTAATACTTTCCATCGCAGTTTTCATGAGACCTTGAATCGGATGCTCAGCCATCTCCTGCCGCCCCCTTGTATTTAACATTTAGTAATATTAGACTGGCAATAATAACATGACCAACAGTAAGTCTGAATATACACTGGAAATCAATATCAAAGCTGTTTTTCCCAAATAAGGGAATGATGTAAATTTCCGGCTGACGCAGAAAAGCAAGATGACTTTTGCAAACCTTGATTGCCAGGCCGCTGACTGCCCAAAAGGCTCCCACCATTATCCCCGTTTGCGCTGCATCTTCCGAACCATAGGTAATTTTACATTTCAATCTTTCGCAATGCACTGATTTGGCCAATTGATTGGCAAACGTATAGTATAGATCCCGGTATTGACGGAACTTTTGCATTAGCGACCGCCATTTTTTAGGATGATGCAGGTAAATTTTTAATACACGCATGACAAAGCGTCTCTCGCGCTTGGGGTGAGTACCTACTTTTTCGTCATGCGTATGCAGCTCGGATTTTAGCCAGGGCATTTTACTTTTATCCGTCACTTCAATAACCGGTACATGAAGCTTGTATACCAAAAAACGCTGCAGCAGATAAATACGAACCCATAAATCATCATCCGATGCGGAACGCTGGTAAGTAATATTGATGTGAATGCCAATCCGGGAAAATGCATAAGCAACAATAAAACCAGCCAGAAGAATAATCAACCAATTACTCATGCCCTACCTCCCACCTGCAAATTGACATTTTTTTATTGTTACCCACTATCTGGAAATTATACAAAAAAACAGCCCTAATCGGGCTGTTTCTCTTGCTGCTCTTCCATTACATTCAAATAACCGGCAAGATCAGGCAATTCTTTTAATGTTTTTAAACCAAAGCATTTTAAAAACTCAGTAGTTGTTCCATAAAGAATTGGACGGCCAATTGCATCTTTGCGGCCTATTTCTTTAATAAGCTGTCGTTCTGTTAATGTATGGACTACCCTGTCAACCTTAACACCGCGGATGCTTTCTATCTCCTGCCTGGTTATCGGCTGCTTAAAAGCAATAATCGCCAAGGTCTCCAGTGCTGCAGATGATAACCGGTTATCCTGAATTTCAGCCAGCTTTTCTACCGTATCCGCGAGCTGCGGCTTGGTGCACAGCTGGTACCCTCCTGCAACTGCCACAATAGTTAATCCCCGCTCATCAGCGGTCATAGCCTGCTGCATTTCAGCGATCATGGATTCTACATGGCCTACAGGAACTTCTAAAATCTGCGCCAGCCGGTCCCCAGGAACCGGGTCACCACTTGCAAAAAGCAAGGCCTCCAGAGGGCCTTTCAAATGTTGAAAAAACACGCTATATCACTCTCGCAGCATAAGATAAATGGGCTCAAAGGGGGCCTGTTGCTTAATCCATACACGATTCAAACGGATTAGCTCAAGAAGCGCCAAAAAAGCGGCAATCACCTCATTCTTCATCCCTGATCGAATAATGGTATGGCTAAACTCGGTACGGCCGCCGCGTTGTCTGAGGACATGAATAATATCATACATCTTATCCTGGATGCTAATCTCTTCTCTGGCAACCAGAGCGTAATCATCACCAGCGCTTTCCCAAACCGCAGTAAACGCCCGCAGCAGGTCATCCAAGCTCAGCCCCTCAGGCAAAGAAAATGCCGCAGGGAACTGTTGAGGCAGACGTGTAAATACTTGTTCCCGCTGCCGCGCCAAATCTTCAAATAATGATGCCGCCTGCTTAAACTTGCGGTATTCCAAAAGTTTATCCACTAATTCCTGGCGTGGATCTGCCTCTTCTTCAACAAGTTCAGCGGCTTTAGGAGGCTTGGGAAGCAGCATCCGGGATTTGATTTGCAGCAGGGTTGCTGCCATAACCAAAAAGGAGCTGGCGATTTCCACATTAAATTCTTCCATTTGCCTGATATAATCGAGATACTGCTCTGTTATAACGGCAATGGGAATATCATAAATGTCCAGCTGATGCTTCTCAATGAGATGCATCAGCAAATCAAGCGGTCCTTCAAAAACTTCAAGCTTAATTTTATAATCAGACATGTCTGTTATAAATGCATCGCATCCCGAACTTCAGCCATCGTAGCCGCTGCCACTGTCCGAGCCCGTTCAGCGCCATAAACAAGAATTTCTTTTATCCGGCCGGGGTTGTTTTCCAGAGCCTGACGCCGGGCATGATTATCAGCAAGAGCAGTAACCATGTGTTCGGCCAGACGTTTCTTACAGTCTACACAGCCAATGGAAGCACTGCGGCACTGAGCATCAATTTCTGCCACCTCACCGGAATTGAATATTTTATGAAAGGCAAACACGGTACAAACATCCGGATTACCGCAATCGGTCTTTTTTACGCGCTGCGGGTCTGTAACCATAAGGCGCACTTTTGCCCGCAGTTCATCAGGACTGGCCGCAAAGGGAATTTCATTGCCATAGGATTTGCTCATTTTACGGCCATCAATGCCCGGCAGGAGCTTTGCCTGACTCAATCTAGCCTGAGGCTCAGGAAAAATGTCCGTATACATATTATTAAAACGCCGCACCATTTCGCGGGCCAGCTCCAAATGGGGCAGCTGATCTTCTCCCACCGGCACAGTATCAGCCTTGTAAAGGAGAATATCTGCGGTCATTAGAACCGGATAACCTAAAAATCCATAGGTATTGAGCTGACCAAGCTGCTGAAGCTTGTCCTTGTAAGTTGGCACACGTTCTAACCAGCCCAAAGGCGTAATCATCGACAACAGTAAGTGCAATTCAGCATGTTCCTTTACATGGGATTGCACAAAAATAATATTTTTCTCTGGATCAAGTCCCCCGCTCAGCCAATCAAGCGCCATATTTTGAATATTTTCAGGCAGTTTTTTAGTGTCTTCGTACGATGAAGTTAGGGCATGCAAATCGACTATAGAAAAATAACACTCATATTCATGCTGCAACCGTACCCAGTTTTCCAAGGCACCAAAGTAATTGCCTAAATGAAATTTCCCGGATGGCTGCATGCCACTAAAAATGCGACCTTTCGTCATTGCTATCTACTCCTTTTAGAAAATGAGTCTAATTATGCCATTAATAAAGCTGGATAATGCATATTCCAGCGGTCTGGTAACGACGCTGATGACCCCTAAATAAACAAGTGCCAGCAATATCCAAGGACCATAAGGCTCCAGCCGTTCATAAGCATATGCCTGCCGGCCAGGCAGTAAGCTGGCAACTACCTTAGATCCGTCCAATGGCGGTAATGGCAGTAAATTGAAAACAGCAAACACAATATTATAGCTGTAGGTAAGCCATAAAACCTTAAGCCATTCGCCCTTAACCAAATCAAATATAGACAGCAGGACAATAACAATTGCTGTCACTAATGCCAGTAAAATATTCGAAACCGGTCCGGCAAGCGAAACCAAAATAGTTCCTTGACGAACGTTTGCAAAATTACCGGGATTAATGGGTACAGGCTTGGCCCAGCCAAATTTAAACAGCCACATCATGATCAGTCCTACCGGATCAAGATGGGCGATCGGATTCAATGTTAATCTGCCCAAGACGCGCGGCGTTGGATCGCCCAGGGCAACCGCCATACGGGCATGAGCATATTCATGAACGGTTAGCGTAATCAAAAGTGCAGGTATGCGAAATATCATATCAGGGTCTAAGCCTATCACGTATGTCTGTTCCTCCAGCCATATATTTTACCATAATCCATTATAATGGATTATACAGGTAAAAGCAAAAGCAAATCTCCGCCAAAGAATAAATACACGAAAGCTGGCAAAAGCTAAGTTTTAAAGGAGGCGATTTTTTTTGCTGCATCGCAAATTCCTGTCAGCAATTACGATTATTCTTGCGTCAACCCTGATTAGTGGTTGTGCTGCTTTTACACCAGCACCAAAGCCAGAAGTAGGTCCAACCGGTAAACCGGTAGAATCCAAACCAAATCCCCCTTTAATGGAACGGTTTCAATCACCACCTACCCAACTATACGATCTTGAAGCTACTGCCGGTGTTATATTCGAAGGCTTTACCACCGAGAAATGGGATCAGGCCCAACAAGGGCTGACCACTCTCCAGACAACCTGGCAGCAGGCAAAACCGTTGTTAGGTGAAAAGAAAGGCGTTAAGGAAGCGGATGAAGCACTCGAGAAGCTGAACGAAGCAATTGCTGCCAGGGAACTCACCAGTTCCTATGAAACGCTCGGCAAATTCATGGGCAGTATCAGCGACATTGGAAAATCCTTTAAGCTCTCCCCTCTCGCCGATATTGTAGCTGTAGGGAATGCAGCTCGTAATGTGGGCTTCTATGTTGATGACAAAGACTGGAGCAAGGCGGCTTCCAAGGTAAAAGAACTGCAAGGCACCTGGCAGCAGGTAAAGCCCAGTATGGAGCAGGTTGGTATTTTAGGAGAGCTAACTAAAACTCACTCCGATATTAAGCAGTTAAAAGATGCTGTAAATGCCGAAAACAAGGCTTCTGTTAAAGAAAACCTGGCAAAAATCAATGAAAGCATGGGACAAATCCGTCAGTTTTATTATGGACGATAACACAAAGCGGACTCTCTACAGTTGTTGTATCTGTAGAGAGTCCGCTTTGTAATTATTCCTCGTCATCCTTGTCCTGCTTACTTTTATTATGAATGATCTCCAGCCGGTCATTATCCTTTGGCCTCAATGCTGCCGGCCGCAGCAGTTTACTCGGAATGGGCAGACGGAATAGCACGCCCCGCATTGCCTTAAGGTTCAAAGGAAGCGCCGGCCACAAATAGGATACACCGAAGGATTTTGTAAATCCAAAAATCAACAGTACCGCAGCCAGACCACCAATTAAACCCGGCAGCTTAAACAACATAACCAGCGCAATTAATACAATGCGGAAAAACCGCATCGCCAAAGCCAGTTCAACGCTTGGCGTAGCAAAGGTTCCAACTACTGACACTGCTGTGTAAAAAATCGTTTCATTACCAAACAGTCCAACCTTTGTAGCAAAATCACCCAGCATAAATGCGCCAATAAAGCCAAGTGCCGTTGACTGTGCCGCAGGAACATGCACAGTTGCCATTCTTACCATCTCGACGCCAATTTCGGCCAGCAGGAATTGCAAACCTAATGGAATAATCCCTGTGTCCTGAGGACCGAGGAATGCCAGTGTTTCCGGCAGCAGCTGCCGTTGTAAAACTAACGCCAGCCAGACAGGCGGCAGTAGTAAAGAGAATAAAACAGCTCCCAGACGAACCAAGCGTAAAAATGTACCGGTAATTACATTTTGACGGTATTCTTCCACGTGCTGGACGTGGTGCCAAAATGTAGTCGGCAAAATCATAATATCCGGGGATGTATCAACTACAAGACAAACATGACCTTCCAAGAGATGCACTGCAGCTACATCGGGCCGTTCTGTATACCGCACCTTCGGCAGGGGATTCCACTTATTGCCGCCTACGATAAATTCCTCAATTGCTTTTTCCGCCATTGGAACACCATCGATATCGATATTGTTCAGCCGTCTCTTCACTGTCTCTACTAACTTGGGATTCGTAATATCTTTAATATAGCAAACAGCAATATCGGTTTGCGACCGGATGCCGACTTTGGTAATTTCACAGCGCAGATTAGGGTCACGCAGCCGCCGCCGGATCAGTGCCGTGTTAAAAACAATGGTTTCAACAAAAGAATCCCGTGAACCACGGGTAACTTTTTCTATATTCGACTCTGATGGTGACCGGGACGGATAGGCCCTGGCATCAATCACCAGCACCTGAGCCGCTCCGTCGACGAAAAACAGCATTTCACCAGACAACAGGCTGGTCACTGCGTCATTCATGTCATCCAACTGTTTTGTCTGCGTGTGAACCGCCCTAGTATAAAACAGCTTTTGCAGCGTATTCATTGATAAATCTTGAGGATCAACGGCAACCATTTCTGTAAACAAATCAGCAATTAACAAATCATTCGTCATGCCATTAATTGTAAAAGAAGCTGCCCGTTTATGCCCGATACGAAATTCGCGAAACATGACATCAAAAGTCTCTCCTATCCCCAGGAGATCCTTTAAATAATTAATATTTTTATCAATATCTTTGTCAATTTTTCGTTTTTCTGCCATATTGCACGCCACTCCGTTTTAAAACCTCTTCTATTGCTTTGCGCGTTACCGGAGCTCCTTTATCAATACTGTCTGCTTCTTTCATTTTGCCGATATCGCCAACACCAATAATAAAAGGGATTTCCATATCATTCAATACATCTACTGTATCCCCGGTTATGATCATTTCATCATCTTCCTTGTGTACGCCTACCCGGCCATTTTTATCGACCGATGAGGCCACGAGGTCACCATCGCCGCAAACACACGCATCTACCTTTACACCTTGAATACCAGTGGTATTGGATGCAACAGCCACAGCGCCAAGAACTTGTACATCAGGATGATTTGCTACATATTCCATAGCAGTCTCGCCCTGGGCTTTACCGGGTTTGCCCCTGTCATCAAACATAACCAAAACAGGATCATAGGGAACTTCCTTTAACAAATGAACAATTTCTTCGCCCGAAATTGGAGTTGGGTTTCCACCTGAAGCGGAGATACATCGTAAGCCTAGCTCACTCGCAATGCTTTCAACAGCATGCTGCGCACACCTGTCACCATCAGTAATTAAAACCACTTTAACTGGCTGTGGCATATCTTCACCTCATCATTTGTTGGTATTTTCTTGATCCAGTAAATTGCTGATTTTATCAGCAATTTTTTCACTTTCGCTGATGACCTGCTTTAGTTTTGTTAAACTGTTTTCCAGCTCATTCGCCAGTTCATACTGAGCTTGCGCCAATACCTGCGCAGCAGTTTGCACGGCTGCAGTTCCCTGTTTGTTACCTGCCTGCCCTTGCTGAGATTGATTTTGCTGTTTATTTTGCTTAGGAGCAGTTTTTTCTTGCGCGTTATTTTGCAATAACTGACTAAACAAGCTTTGCAATTCCTGTGACTGCATCACCTCTGATTGCTGAGTATCTTGCGTATCGGACTGATTGGACTGACCGCCGGACTGATTTGAGGAGTTGGGTGGCGCTTGCCCCGCAGTAGCCTGATTGGAATTTTGTTGATTTTGGTTCTGGCTCTGGCAGTTTTGTCGTTGTTTAAGCTGCTCGGTTATTTCCTGCAATAGCATTACAATTTTCTGATCATCTTGTCCGCCGCCTGTTTCATTATTCTGCTGGCCGGTCTGATCAGCTCGGCCTTGAATACGTCTGGCCATCTACCGATTCCTCCTTATTAAAAAAAGTGCCAAATGTTTACCAGAAAAGAAAGTATCGCCATTCTAAGATTAATTACGGCAAAACTGCTTGTCAAAACAGCACAGGGATTGAGGAGATTACCTGTCCTCTCCCGTTCAATGCCCCCGACAGTAGCGCTTACCATGTAATTAACTAATGGTCCGCTTAAGACAATCAAGGCATTTTTTAAAACAGAATTTAAATTACTAACATCCGCTGTGCCAAAAGCCCCTGCTGCAACAATTGTCTCAATATTGCCGTGCAAAAAAAGTGCCATTAAGACTCTGCCCATATCGTGAATGATAGCTGCTCCCAAAACCAGGTGGGGATAACGCAGCCCGATCAAACATATGGTCATGGTTAAACCAATCATATCAACTGCCAGCATGTGACACCCTATCCTTTGGGATTAAATAACAACGCCATGGTAAAACCAAAAATAACAGCAGCCATTATGCCTACTGCCGTTGCTTTTAATGCTCCGCTGAAAATGCCCAGGAAACCAACTTTATCGACTTCCTCAATTGTTCCGGAAACTAATGCATGGCCGAAGCCGGGCAGAGGTACCGAAGCACCGGCTCCCGCCAAATCAACAAGCGGCTGGTAAAGACCCAGACCGCTTAATACACCACCTAAGACGACAAATAAAACTAAAACATGTGCAGGAGTTAAAGGAGTCAAATCCATTAATAATTGGCCGATAACACAAATCAATCCGCCAATTAAAAATGCCATCAGATACATTTGCATGGAGACACCGCCTTCATTGTTCAATTGAAACCGCATGGGCAATACAGGGAATGGATTCTTTTTGCTGATAGGAGGTGGGGCTATGCAAGCTGCCTGTTCCAATCAGCAAAATCTTTTTCAGGTCTCCCTGCCGGAGCAGCGGGTAAAGATAGCTGGCAAAGACAATTCCTGAGCTGGCACACCCACTGGCGCCCGAATGTGTATCCTGATCTTCGCGGTAGATCATACAGCCACAGTCTTCATAATTAGCCGATACATCTACCCCTTTTTGCTGCATCATATCAACAACCAGCTGTTTCCCGACTTTCCCCAAGTCTCCGGTATAAATCATGTCATAATAATCTGGTGTTCGCCCGGTATCATTCAGGTGATTCCACAACGTATCAACAGCTGCCGGCGCCATTGCCGGTCCCATAATATTAGGGTCTTTAATCCCTAAGTCAATAACACGGCCTACAGTAGCTGCCGTTACTCGCGGCCCGGTGCCATTGGCAGTTACGACTGCCGAACCGGACCCGGTTACAGTCCATTGTGCTCCTGGCGGCCGCTGCACTCCCATTTCTGTTGGAAAACGATATTGCCGCTCTGCTGCATCATGGTGACTGGATACTGCAACCGCTACCTTTTGAGCGAACCCTCCGTCAATAAGCGTAGAGCCAATCAACAAGCTTTCCGCTAACGTTGAACACGCCCCATATAAGCCTAAAAACGGACGCCCTAATGACCGCATGGCAAAATGCGTAGCCATTAATTGATTCAACAAATCGCCAGCTAATATATAATCAACATCTTCCAACGTACTATTGTCTTTTTCAACCGCCTTGCGAACAGCCCATTCAATCATATACGATTCACATTTTTCCCAGCTGGCGTAACTATGGATATTATCTTCCATCACATAATCAAAAAAGCCGGTTAGAAGACCTTCTCCCTCCATCGGCCCTACGATGGCCGCAGTGCTCGTAATGACAGGGGGTTGTTCAAAGCGAATACTTTGCAGTCCTAATTTTTTTTTCATTTCCATGCTCCTCAGTGCAATAACCAGTGTAGAAGTCCTATAATAAAAGCAGTTAACATGCCATAGACCAAAACAGGCCCTGCAATAACAAACATCTTCGCCCCAATCCCAAAAATATAGCCTTCCCGCTTAAACTCCATAGCTGGTGCAACGATTGAATTTGCAAAACCTGTTATCGGGACAATGGAACCCGCTCCTGCCCGCTTGCCTAATTCATCATATATGCCTAACCCGGTAAAAAAGGCTGCCAAAAAAATAAGTACCGCGCCTGTAGCACCGGCAGCATCTTTTTTCGCCAATCCGAAATCAGTAAAGGTATTCATGATAAATTGACCAAATGTACAAATTAAGCCACCAACAACGAAAGCCCATACAATATTTTTTAGAATTGGCGGCTTGGGTGTAGCCTGATCCACCTGTTTCTGGAAATCTTGTTCCACTTTATCTTGCTGTTGATTGCCTGCCACTATTCCACCTCCCTGATTTATTTTTACCAATGCTGCAAAAATAATTCATTTGCCTGCCAAAGTAAAAGAGTGCCCCTGGGGCACTCTTTAAAACCACTTAATTGTTAACGCTGAAAGCAACCTTCAAGTCCGCTTTGTATTCTGAGATACGGCCATTATCGATATTGGCTGTAAAATTAGTTACTTCAACACCAAGAATGTCATCCAGAGTTTTAGAAGCTTCCATTACCGCATTATCCACTGCGTCTGTCCAGTTGTGGCGGGATGTTCCTACCAATTCAATAACTTTTACAACACCCATTCGTTCTGCCTCCTTGATTTTCATGATTGAGATTCAGTCCTATTTTGCTCAATTCACCCGCTCGTTATGCCACGTAATCAGCTGCTGAACAATAAATTTCTCACCGATTGGCAGTAGATAAACTTGTTTTGCCCTGATCGGTGATTTTTTAGGACTCTCCCCTAGGTACAGCCAGGCTGCAGTACTGCCGATCAGCGTAAGAAGCGTTATAAACAAAAGAAATATGCATTTTCTTACTGCCATGCATTTCACCTCAACGCTAGTATGCCCCTGACACAAAAAAATAAGACCCCTTTATGGGGTCTCCATTAGTTGACGAATCAGCTTTAGCGCCTGTTTTTCAATACGCGATACCTGGACCTGCGAAACATTAATGATGGCTGCAATTTCAGCCTGCGTCTTATCTTCAAAAAAACGCAGCTGAATAACCAATTGCTCTTTAACCGGCAATCTGCTCATCACTTCTTTTAATGCTAAGTTATCGAAAAAAGTATTGTTAGGATCATCGGAACATTTAATCTGATCAAGCAGATGAATCGGATCTCCATCATCATGAAAGGCCTGCTCATATAAAGAGGCCGTTGGCTGCATCGCCTCAAGGGCGGATACAATTTCCTGCGGCGCCAGGGCTAATTCTTTGGAAACCTCCGTAATGGTAGGTTCACGTCCTAATACCCCTTGCAACTTCTCTTGCATCCGGTGAACCTTGTAAGCTAATTCCTTCAGTGGACGGCTGACTTTGACGGGGTTGTCATCTCGCATAAATCGTTTGATTTCCCCCATAATCATCGGAACAGCATAGGTAGAAAATTTGACACAAAAATTATAGTCAAAGCGCTCTATGGCTTTTATCAACCCGATGCAGCCAATCTGAAACAGATCGTCCCACTCGTACCCTCGGTTCGTAAAGCGGTGTACAATACTACGCACTAAATTAATATTATGTTCTACAATCTCTTCTTTGGCTTCTTTGTCACCTTGCTGCGCCTTTTTGATAAGTTCCCGTAGTTCTTCGTCACCTAGCATGACATCCCCACCTAATGTGAACTGTTGGCTACAAAGTTTTTTACCAAGCGCACCTTGGTTCCTTGACCGACAGCCGATTCAATCTCCAACTGATCCATAAAGGATTCCATAAATACAAAGCCTAACCCCATTCGTTCGGGATCACTGGAATAAGCGGGCTGACGAGCCTGGTCAATGTCTGCAATACCGTGGCCATGATCTACAATAATAAATTCCAGCTTGTCCTCATATAGGTTCATCGTCACTTCAACTTGTCCGCTGGTCTGTGCATAGCCATGGATAACAGCATTCGAAACCGCTTCTGATATCGCAACTTTAATGTCCTCTATTTCATTTAAGGTTAAATCCAGCTGCGCCGCAAAAGAAGCTGCAGTAATACGTGCAATCCCGACATTTTCCCCGAGACTGGGAAAAGACATTTTTAAGTGATTTTTCATTCCCATTACTGTCCTCCTAAAAGCGGCTTAACGCTTCAGTTTCGGTATCACAAAGTCCAATGATGCGAAACAGGCCGGATACTTCCAAGATACGGGCTACTTGTGGCTGCACATGAGCTGCCATCATCTGTCCACCAGCAGTGCTAATTCGTTTATAGCGGCCTAAAATTACCCCTAATCCGGAACTGTCAATAAAAGAGACATTTTCCAGATTGAGAAGAATATTCCTAACGCCGCTCACATCGAGTGCATCATCGACCTGACGGCGGAATTCATCCGCGCCATGCATATCAAATTCACCTTCAATACGAACTAATAAAACGCCTTGCTTCATATCCGTAAGTAACTTCAAACTCATCCCTCCCAAACTAACATAATGTGGTTATTCTGTATAAGGAAATTTTTTCCTGCTAATGGAAGCATAAAAGTAGCGTGAGAATAAAAATTCTCACGCTACTTAGTTCATGGATCAGCGCGTAATCGAAAACAAATTGGAAATCATCGTTTGAAAGATTTGAAAGAAACCAGCTTTAGGTACATTTTTTTCTGCTAATAAATCGACTTTGCCAATTTCCTTGCCATCTCTGGTTACGACTAATTCACCGTATTTTTCACCCTCATTGATGGGAGCGTTGATTGAGGGTTCGGCGATTACTTTCTTTTGAATATTTTTATTCTGCCCTTTTCCAATCAACAAAACCAAATCGTCAGCAGCAACGAGCTGAATTTCTTTTTCGGCTCCCTTATTGATTTTTATACGCTCAATCACGGCATTTTTATCAACAATTGGCAGAGCTGTATAATTTGCATAGCCCCAGTCCAGCAGCTTCATACTTTCACGCAAGTGGGAACGCGGCTCGGGAGTTGCAAAAACTACGGAAATCAGTCGCAGGCCATCCCGTTTTGCCGTACCGACAAAGCAATATTTAGCCTCTTCCGTCCAGCCCGTTTTCAAGCCATCTGCACCTTTATACCACCATAGAAGCTTGTTGGTATTAACCAGCCAATTCTTACCATCCCGCAGCCAATATTCTTTAATAGCACATAATTCCATATATAACGGATGCTTAACCGCCTCTTTAGCAATTAATGCCACGTCATAAGCACTCATAAAATGGTTTGCCGCAGGCAATCCATTTACATTGGCATAATGAGTATTTTTTAAATTGAGACTTTCCGCTTTTTTATTCATGGCATCAACAGCAGCTTGTTCACTGCCATAAATATGTTCCATAATCGCTACTGCGGCATCATTGGCGCTTACCACTGCGATCGCTGTTAACATTTCACGGACAGTCATTTTTTCCCCTGGTTCAAGCCAAATTTGAGACCCACCCTGGCGCCAGGAGTTTTCACTGGTATAAACATCATCCGTTAACTTAATACGACCTTGCTCAACTGCTTCTACTGCCAGCAAAAGTGTCATAATTTTGGTTACACTGGCAGGTGGAAGCGGTTTGTGCGGATCTTTTTCATAAAGGACAGTACCATTGCCGTCCATTAGTACTGCTGATTGGGCAGTCGTTTCCAAATGTGTCGATGCTTTTGGTTCCGCAGCCAGTACAAATGCATTTCCCGTACAGGAAATAATCAGCGCTACTAGTACCATCCAGGCGATACGGCGCAGTTGGCTCATTTTATTAAACACCCCTTTCAAACATTTATTAAGTAGTTTTTCCGCCGCAATATCACCTTACACTGGTAATTACATCAAATAAAAAAACCAGCCAAACTGGCTGGTTTTTATCACTTATGGGGTTGATATCCATTGCTGTCCACAATTCCCAGAACCAATGCCGGTGGCTGTATTGGTTCACCAGCAACTGCGATAGCTGCTGCTACATCATGTACCATGCTTGTTAATTTTTCCTGCTGGCTGCCATACAGGGTAGCGATAGGCTGAGCCTGATCCACATAATCGCCAACCCGGCAATGCAGCATAATACCTGCAGACAAATCAATCGTATCCTCTTTTTTCTCCCGCCCCGCACCAAGCCGCATAGCGGAATACCCAATTTGATCCGCATAAATATGTTGAACATAGCCTGAGCGGGAACTATAAATATGCCGGCTAAATTCTGCCTGAGGCAAGCGTGATGGCTGGTGGACGATTTGAGCATCTCCACCTTGAGCTGAAACGAATTCTGTAAACTTCATCAGGGCCTGACCATTTTGTAACAGCTCATGTAATTTGGCTTTTCCGGCTGCCACATCTGCCGCTTTTTGGCCTAGCACCAGCATGTGCGCACCTAAGAGCAAACACACATCCCGGAGTGCCTCCGGTCCTTTCCCGCTCAATACATCAATAGCCTCACGAATTTCCAGGCTGTTACCGACCGCCTGCCCCAACGGCTGTTCCATGCTGGTTAAAACCGCCATCGTTTCTCTGCCAACCAGCGCACCAATCCGGACCATCGCTTCCGCGAGTTGAATAGCATGCTCTAGGTCTTTCATAAAAGCGCCATGGCCTACTTTAACATCCAGCACAATTTTATCCGCCCCGGCAGCGATTTTCTTACTCATAATCGATGACGCGATCAGCGGGATACTTTCAATAGTAGACGTTACATCCCGCAAAGCATATAATTTGCCATCTGCCGGTGCAATGTCTTGTGACTGGCCGGTTACGGCAATATTATGCCGGAGCAGGTTAGCAATAAACTGGTGCTCAGTCAAAGTAGCACAAAAGCCTGGGATTGCCTCCAGTTTGTCAATTGTACCACCGGTAAAACCCAGCCCCCGCCCTGACATCTTGGCCACTGGGACACCTGCAGCCGCTACCAGCGGCGCCAGAATTAAGGTCGTCGTATCTGCGACACCGCCTGTACTATGCTTATCTACTTTTATCCCGCTTACCCTGCTTAAATCAACTGTTTTACCCGACCCAGCCATGGCTAAGGTTAACGAAGAAGTTTCTTCACTGTTCATTCCACGGAGAAAAACAGCCATGAGCCATGCAGACATTTGGTAATCAGGAATTTCTTCTTGTTGATAAGCGCGAATAAAATAGTGTATTTCCTGGTCCGTTAGGCAGTGACCATCGCGCTTTTTCGCAATAATGTCTAATGCGCGCATTTTATCACCTCACAAGCTGGTGTAAAAAACTGTTGCCATAATCAAGCTTAGCAAGCGAGAAATTTGCGGCAATAGTTTGTCCAACATCGGCAAAAGTTTCCCTGACTCCCAGCGCACCGCCGGAACAGTTCGGATAAAAGACAAGCAAAGGTACATATTCCCGAGTGTGGTCACTTCCCGGAAAAGTAGGATCACAGCCGTGATCGGCCGTAATAATCAGCAAATCCTGTTCCTGCAATGACTCCAGCAGCAGGGCCAGCTGCCCATCAAGCCTCTCCAAAGCACGCCCATAGCCTGTAACATCATTACGATGACCGAAGGAGCTGTCAAATTCGACTAAATTAGCCATAATCAACCCGGCACCGGTATTGGACCGAACTAAATCCAAAAGTATCACCATGCCATTATCATTAGATTTACTTGAGTACGATTTAGTAATCCCCCGATGGGCATAAATATCGGCTATTTTGCCAATTCCAATAACGCTAAAGCCTTCTTTTTTCAGGGAATCCAAAACGGTGGTGCCGCCAGGCTCGAGGCTGTAATCATGCCGATTCGCCGTACGTGTAAAATTACCAGGCGCCCCGATAAACGGCCTCGCTATAATCCGGCCTACGGCATGTTCTCCAACACACACTTGTTCGCGGGCAATACGGCACATTTCATAAAGCTCTTCTAAGGGAATAATTTCCTCATGTGCCGCTATTTGAAAGACGCTGTCAGCTGAGGTATACACAATAGGGTACCCGGTACGCATATGTTCGGCACCAAGCTCAGCAATAATTTCTGTTCCGGAGGCAACTTTATTCCCGAGTATTGGCCGGTGAATTAAGCGGGTAAACTGTTCAATTACTTCCTTAGGAAACCCATGAGGATAAACAGGAAAAGGCGAGAAAATCGGCACTCCTGCCATTTCCCAGTGTCCGCTTGTGGTGTCCTTAGCGTGAGACTTTTCCGCCATTTTGCCGTAAAACCCCATAGCCTGCTCTACTGGTTTTAATCCTTCTATTTCAGCCACAGCACCTAATCCTAATTTGTTCATAGCAGGCAAAAAAAGCCCGCCTAATGAGCGAGCAATATTTCCCAAGGTATTGGCTCCAGCATCACCGTACTGACCGGCATCCGGCAATGCGCCTATCCCTACACTATCCATAACAAGGACAATAATTCTTTGAAACATCGACTGACGCCGCTCCTTGTCTATCGTATTCTACCATTTAATTATGCGCGTGGATGTGCTTTATCATACACTTCTTTTAGGCGATTTTTTGTCACATGCGTGTAAATCTGAGTAGTAGAAATGTCGGCATGACCAAGCATTTCCTGTACGGAACGCAGATCCGCCCCATTCTCCAATAAATGCGTAGCAAAAGAATGTCTGAGAGTATGAGGCGTGATCTCCCTGACAATATTTGCTTCCTGGGCGTATTTTTTTATGATCTTCCAAAAACCCTGACGCGTCAGCCGGTTACCATGATGGTTAACAAATAAAGCCGATTCATCATAAGTACGAACAAGCTTAGAACGTCCTTTATTAATATATTCCTGGACACATTTAGCCGCAATTGACCCTAATGGAACAATTCGTTCCTTAGCTCCTTTGCCAAAACATTTTATATAGCCCATGTCCAGATTTACGTCAGAAATGTTTAACGATATTAATTCCGACACACGGATCCCCGTGGCATAGAGTAATTCCAGCATAGCCTTATCACGCAGTCCAGCCGGAAGAAAAGCATTTGGCTGTTTGAGTAATTCTTCGACTTCAGCAATTGTGAGAATCTTAGGCAGCTTTTTTTCTAATTTCGGTGACTCTAAATTAGCGGCTGGATCTTTCTCTAAGTACCGTTCCCGGACTAAATACTGATAAAAAGACTTAATCGCCGCTAAATTTCGTGAAATGGTTGATACAGCCCTGCCCTTACTCTGCAGGTTGTTCAAATAGGTAAGAATGGTATTACGACTAGAATCTTTTAGGATATCCATCTGACTATTTTGCAAGTACGATTGAAACTGACGCAGATCGCGACCATAGGATTCAAGCGTATTTTGCGCTAAACCGCGCTCTACTGCAAGGTAGTTAATAAATTGACTAACGTAACTTTCCATTTCCTTCTACCCACCCTTTTTTATCACCAAATTCCGGTTTACATCACAGGTGTCGTATGTGGGTTGTTATTCCACATAAAAATTCAATTTCCTTTGTTTCCCTGTCGAAAACTATTCTTTTTTTGTTAACTGCCGAATATTTTGGAGGAATTTAAAATTTGAACTCTAAGCGGCTTTTCTAACAGGTGCTGATCCGGTGCCTTTTGATCCATTTTTTGCGTGTCCCAAAAAAGGCTAACCAATTTGGGCAAGATATACAATACAATGAATGCCAGCAAGATGATCCGGCTTACTACTTTTGTCTTTTTAGCAATTGCTCGAACCGAAACGATTGTAACCATCTTCCCACTTCCTATTTGGTTTCGCTTAATAACATATTTATTCACCAATTATCGTGTTTATTCCATAATACTGGAAAAAATAAAAAAGACTTGGCTTTTTGCCAAGTCCTTGCCGTATCTCTATTCAGCCTTCATTCTTTCATTAAAATACCTGCCAAAAGTTTCATAAATACCGGCGAAATGACAACTTCAATAAAGCCGGCTAACAACATAAACAAGAGACTAATCCCGCAAAACAGGGTATAACTGAGGGTTTGATAAAACAGACTTGTTTTGCGTGCTCGCTGTCTCACCAGGAGGAGAGAAAAAGAAATTGCAGAAACGCCGGCAGCCAGTAAAGCAGGCATTGCAAAAAAATTATGAGGCAAAACAGAGACTAAGGAAAAGACCAGTCCCTTCATAATGTATTCATTCACCAGAAAGCCTACGGTAAACCCAATAATAAAGCCCCGGGTAAAAATAATAAATAAGATAAAGGGTATACCGATCACCGTAAATCCGAGCAGCCAGATCAGTCCGATCGTCTTGGCATTATTAAATAACACATTGTTCAGTAATTTGGCGTCCTGCATATTTTCCGCGCCCGTACTCAGGCCTTGAAAAAAAACATGCAGATAGCTCAGCAATTCTGTCTTTTGTTCATCTGGCAGTGTCTTGACTGCTAAAGAGCCCGCAACTACGCCAATAATAAAAATCAGGATCATAAAGAAATAAGCAACAATATTTGCTTTCAAGTAATCGGTAATATGTTGCCGTAAATACCCGAGCATGCGTGTTCCTCCCCGATATAGCCTGTTACCAATCTATGCCGGTTCAGATATCACTATGCCTTATTTGTCCACATTTTTTATGATCTTTCCATAAATCCCGCCGCTGCCGGAAAGAATTTGTGCAGTACCCGATCGGGCAGCGACAATTCCGGCTGCTATTTTGCTTCCCACTGCCTGTATCAGTTCTTGTTCACTCACCCGGTGAAGCACATTCATTTCCGAGCCAAACACGTCCAGCAATTTCTCCATTCCCTTTTTTCCTAAGCCGGAAATAAACTCTAAAGGTACCTGATAATAATAGCGTGCCCGATGATCAGGATGGATAGGTATGCGATAATCGGCTATAGCATTGATTCTATCAAGTACTCCCCTAACGATCTTCGGACTGCCACAACTTATGCATTTGTCAATTGACTCTAGCCTTCCGGTTTGCTCTGTAAAACCACAGCTTTCACACAACGTCCGGTGATATTTTCCTAAACGGGGATCTAAGCCATAATTCGCAATGACTTTTCTGCCACCCTGCCTGAGGATAGCCTGATAAACTTCACCGAAATCCGCTTCTTGCAATAAGAAAAGATTATATTCCCGTGCAATTTTATCTAAAGAGTGAGCATCTGAATTTGTAAGAAAAGTATAGGGAGCCAGCTCTCCAATGCGATCAGCCAATTCACTATCAGCACTCAGGCCTAATTCCACTGCTGACAACTTGCACATCTCAGCAGCCGTTAACATCGCACTGATGCGCTCAGTGCAAGCACCATAAATACTCTTATAAGGTGTAAAAACATGGGCAGGGATGATAATTGCTTCAAAAAGAGCAGCAATTTCCACTAACTGAGCTAAGGACATATGTGCGTTTTGCGTACTCAAATTGATATTCTTAATAAACTTTTTCATATAATATGCGAGATTTTGCATCGCAGTCATATCCGGTAGAAATAACAGCGTATGAGCCATTTTGCCCTGTGGCTCAACCGTTTCAATCTCTGCACCAAGCAGAACGGTAAGCGACCGGTTGTACTGATAGCCGCCGCCTGGCAGACTCCTTAGCTTGCCTTCCGCTACTAACTGCGCGATATCGCCAAGGACCAGCGGTGACATAGCATCAACAATCCCGACAATATCCAGCCCCTTTTGCCGGACTGCGTGTTCGCAAATATTCCGGACAGTAAGACGGCGGGAAGTGGGTATTTTAACCCACTTCCCTGCCTCTGTTGCTCCAACATGGATATGCAGATCAGCAAAACAGTACTTCATTGCTAGACTCCTGCCAATAACAGGCCTGTAATGCTTTTATTATCACAGATCGAACCATCTGTTATCATACTGTGCAGTTGTTCTTTCGTATAACACTCCATATTAAGAAATTCGTCTTCATCAAGGCGCTGCTGGGTGCGAATGAGGCCTTCGGCAAGATAAATATGAATAACTTCATTGGAAAAGCCGGGAGTCGTATAAACGGACGCCAGTTTTTGCAAATGCCGGCACTGGTAGCCAGTTTCCTCTTCCAATTCACGGAGCGCACACTCTTTTGGCTGCTCCCCTTTGTCCAGTTTCCCTGCAGGTATTTCAAGTAAAATCTTGCCGGCCGCATGGCGATACTGGCTAACCATAATAATGCGACCATCATCCAGCACCGGCACAACGGCAACAGCGCCCGGGTGTTCCACTACCTCACGGGTAGCCTCCTTGCCATTGGGCAATAAAACGGTATCACGGCGTACATTGATAACACGGCCAGTAAACAATTGCTCCGACCGTACATGCTGTTCAACTAATGTATTCATAAAATCCTCCTGAATATCTCATCATAAATCACATATACATCTACTATAGGAGGGATGCTTGTATGTTAATTTATGTAGACGGCGGCGTATTCTTTTCTGGTAAAATAAAAGATCTGCAAATTCTATTGGCACGGCTGCAGCAAGAACAACTCACACTTTCGCAATTAATAAAGCAGAAATTGAATTGAACTAGCAAGGCTTACTCCATCCATGGATAATGAGTGTATCTTTTTAAAACAAACACAGGTATCGCAAAGTCTGTGGACAAGCCTTCGGGTACGACTACGGCCCGTACAGCTACATGTAACAGTCTGGCTGCCTCTTCTGTAATGGCAAGCCCTTTTTGCACCAACTCTCCATTCGTATCATCCGCTAGATTTGTATTGCTGATCAATCCGGTAACCCTAAGCTTGGATGCCTGCTCAATACGGCGGGTTGTCTCAACAATCTCCTCCGGGGTCTTTGTAAAAGGACGGCAGGTATTAACGACAAGGAGCGCCTCATAACCGGCAGCAGTTAACTGTGCATTAATTTGTCCCAATGCAATGGATGACTCTCCTCCGCCAACGTCCATAACGACCTGCCTAGCCGAATCATGAAGCGCAGGAAATAAATTTTGCGGCAAAACAGGCAGATCAGCATGAGCCAATCTGGACTCAGGCGCAATAACCTGTACCCCCTGAGCTTCCAGCAGATCACGATTTTCTCTGGTACGAAAATAAGGCTTAATAATATCAATATCCACAATAGCTGTGGAATAACCATTTGCTTGTAAATACAAAGCATAGTTTACGGCCAGTTCTGTTTTTCCACTGCCGAATTCGCCAACAAAAATTGTAATTCTTTTCGTCGATAATAGTTGTTGTTGTATCCTTTTCTTCATAGCAGTCTCCTATTGATAAAGCTTAGCAGGTTCCTCACCTCTAAGCACGCGGAGCGTTCCTTCTACCAGGGCACGCAGCTCATCTTCTCCCGGATAGACGAGCACTCCGGCAATAAACTGCACTCTTTTCGTAATCCAATCGACCAGCAGCCTGGAATGGGCTAGCCCGCCAGTAAGAACGATCGCATCAGCCTTCCCATTAACTACAGCAGCCATTGCACCGACTTCCTTTGCCACCTGATAGGCCATTGCCTCATAAATTAACGCTGCTTTTTCATCACCAGCTGTTATCCGGTGTTCAATCTCCCGTCCGTCGTTACTCCCCAGATAAGCCACCAGTCCCGCATTACCGTTTATCAATTTCTTCATTTCGTCCAATGTATATTGACCGGAATAACACAATTTTATTAGATCACCCGTAGGAAGAGCACCGGCTCTTTCCGGAGAAAACGGTCCCGATTCATTGGGATTGGCAACATCAATCATTTTCCCCCGCTGCTGAACACCGACAGAAATTCCACCGCCCAAATGGATCAGCAGCAGTGTTAACTCATGATAATCCCGCCCTAGCTCCTTTGCCGCACGATGTGCAGCAGACTTTAAATTGAGGGCGTGAAATAAACTGCGCCGCTTGATTTGAGGAAGTCCGCTTATTCTAGCCAATGGCTGAAGTTCATCAACACTTACAGGGTCAACAATAAATGCAGCTACTCCGGCCTGGTCAGCAATAGCACGAGCGAGCAAACCACCTAAATTAGACGCATGTTCCGTTTGTATGCCAATCCGCAAATCTTCACACATCATTTCGTTTACAATATAAGTACCGCTGTCCAGTGCCTTTAGCGGTCCACCCCGCCCTACAACAGCACTTAATTCTTTTACTGCGATGCTATGCTGTGCCAGCGTTTGCTCAATCAACTCAAGCCGGAACTCATACTGGTCATTAATTCTAGCAAAATTTTGTAATTCTTCATTGGTATGACGAATAGTCGTCTCAAACTGACAGCTTTCATTTTTATACACGGCAATCTTTGTGGAAGTTGACCCTGGATTAATCGCTAAAACTGCATATTCATTAGCCATAGTATCCCTCCCCTGTCTTTGTAAATGTTATTCATTATTTGTAAGAAAAATCCTGCAGGACAGATTGTCCGGCAGAGTTTTCAGCTACTGCTTTGCAGACATAAAAAAATCCGGACAAAAAATGTCCGGATTTTATAATTTATTTAGAAGTATGACTTTCAACATCGGAAGCACCGTTTTGCCTGAGAATTTGAGCCGCTTGCTGAACCTTAGCAGCATCGGAGCGAATCACAGCTAAGATGTTGCCTTGTGCCACACTCTGTTCGTATTTTTGGCTCGTCTCTGCAGGAATCCCCCAGTCAATCAAGCCCCCGGCAATACTTCCCGCTACTGCGCCGCTCAAAGCTGCTGCTATAGGTCCTGCCGCAATGATCGGGCCAATTCCCGGAATTGCCAGCGCTCCGGCACCTACCAGCAAGCCGCCAATGCCGCCAAGAGTTCCTCCGGTCAACGCACCGTCTGTAATGTCGTCTTCATAAGTTTTCGACCCGCTATTATTTTGTCCTTTAGAGATAATATTGATTTCTTCCGTGTTAAAACCCTGGCTGCGAAGCTGTCTCACTGCTTTTTCGGCACTATCCCTGTCCGAAAAAACGCCAATCACTGCTTTAACGCCTCCACCCGATTGGTTTGCTCCCTGAGAGGCATTTGTCGTGCTGGCTGTTGCCGAGCCACTTTGCTGAGTGCCCGAATAGCTGGTAATAACCGCATTCGCTTGATTTGTTTCATTATTTTGCTGCATCACTATTAATTCCCCCTAACATTAAAAACTAATGTTAGTCTATCCCTGGGAAAAATTAATATTCACTTTCCCGTCGATCGCGGCGGTAGGCACTATACATTCTATCATAAGCATTATTCAAATCAACGATAATAACCTCATCGCCAATCCGCTTAATTGCAGTCCAGGGAATCGTCGAGTGACGATTTTCACTAAAAAAACTAAACATACTTCCTTTGGCGGGTAATACAAGGGACTGGATGCGGCCTGTGTGATCATCAAAGGTTAATTCACACTCATCTACTACGCCCAATCGCGAACCATCGCCCAGATTAATAACTTCCTTACCGGATAAATCGCTTAAACGCATTTTGCTTCACCTG
Organism: Anaerospora hongkongensis; assembly: GCF_004339805.1. GTDB lineage: Bacteria > Bacillota > Negativicutes > Sporomusales > DSM-15969 > Anaerospora > Anaerospora hongkongensis. The sequence continues at coordinate 265,824 of NZ_SLUI01000001.1, forward strand.
CTTTTTCTTATTTATTCAATAAACGAAAGAAGAAAGGTTGTAGAATAGCCAGCCCCATAGAGAGTAATGCGAGAGGATCAAGTGCAATCGTATAAAGAGTTACTTTGGCAGGTAAGTCAATTTTCAAAAAAGATATTAACATTACAATTGATAGGTACAGGCCGCCAGCTGTAGCAACCAGCTCCTGCAGCGCTAAAGCCAGAGGGGATGCTTTGGGCGCCAATTCTTCCAGTGTGTTGCGGTATCTGTCCATTCTGAGCCAAAGCGACACCGCCGTCACAATTAACAATAAGAGCAATGCCAAAACAGCAATCATGGACATCCCTCCGTATTTCCTTATTTAAAGATATGCCTGCCAAAAAAATATATGAATATAATAGCAGAAAAGACCTGGCTGGAATACGGCCTTATAGCGTATTCCAACCAGGTCTTACTCTATGCTATGTTATCTATCTGCCGGTACTTCCCATTCCACCAGTACGAACGGACTGTGCTTGATCATCATCTGCTTTTAAATAGTTAACGAATATCCCTTGGGCAATGCGTGTGCCTTTATCAATTTTAACAGCAGTTTTGCCATGATTCATTACCGCTATCATAATATGTCCTTCATTATCGCTGTTATTATAATAGTCAGCATCAATAATTCCCTGACCGTTAATCAGTGACAGCCCGTGTTTAATTGCCATACTTGACCGGATATGAATACCCAGGTATTCATCCTCCTGCATGTAGGCCTTCAGGCCTGTAGGTACCAGTGTTACACGGCCTTCTTTCAAAACAATATCTTCCGCTGCAGCAATATCGTAACCGGCGCTGGCTGCAGTTTTGCGTTCCGGCAGGCTAATATAACCATAACCGCTTATTTGTTCAAATCCACGCTTTTTTATTTTCCTTCTCTCCTTTAAAAGGTCCTATCGGCAGGCAGCACTCTCTCGTCAATAGGCCCTAATGCGGTAAAGCAAAAAGTCTCCGGACGGAATAATCGCTCAGCCATTTCCTGTATATCTTGTATTGTTACTTGCTCAATCTTTGCGACAACCTCATCAAGAGAGATAAATTTTCCTAAGGTTATCTCCATTTTGCCAATACGGGACATTCTGCTGCTTGAGCTTTCTAAGCCCAGCAGCATGCTGCCTTTAATCTGTTCTTTCGCTCTTTTCAGTTCTTTTTCACTAATTCCCTCGCGCTTTAATTCGCCGATGCCAGCGAGAATGAGTTCAATGACCTGCTCCGTATTTGTCGGTCTTGTACCTGCATAGACAGTTAAAAGGCCCGCATCACTATAGTTGGTCTGATAGGAATACACAGAGTACGCCAGTCCCCGTTCTTCACGAATAGCCTGAAAAAGCCGTGAGCTGATTCCCCCGCCTAAAATATTATTTAATAGGTGGACAGGATAAATTTCCGGAGCATTCTGTGCTACACTGACCGTTCCCAGACACAAATTAACCTGCTCTGTTTCTTTTGCCTGAAATATGCGCGTGGGAGTTAAGGCAGGTATCTGATGGCGAACGGCTGCCTTTTTACTGGTTAATTTACTGAAAAAACGATTCGTCAGCTCTACCAGGGCTTCATGTGATAAATTACCGGCGGCTGCAATCACCATATTATCAGGTGTATAAAAATCACGGTAATAATCCAGGACCAAGGTACGGTCAAACGAGTTTATGGAATCGACTGTGCCTAAAATATTCCGGCCCAGGGGATGACCTGCCCAATTACGGTCAAGGTGGATATCATGTACCAGTTCATCCGGTGAGTCTTCATACATTTTGACTTCTTCCAAAACCACTTCCCGTTCCCTGGCTATGTCCTCAGGGTCAAACCGGGAATTGAGCAGCATGTCGCTTAAAATATCCATTGCCAGCTCAATATGAGAGTCAACAACTTTTATATAGTAACACGTATACTCTTTTGCGGTAAAAGCATTTAATTGGCCGCCTACTTCATCTACTATTTCGGCAATATCTTTTGCCGAGCGGGTGGTGGTACCTTTAAACAGAAGATGTTCGATAAAATGGGAAATGCCATGATTATGTTGTTGTTCACTGCGTGAACCGGTGCCGACCCAAACACCTAATGTTACCGACTTTACATAGGGAATTTCCTCTGTTACAACCCGAATCCCATTAGGTAATACTGATTTATGATACATGTCATACTCCTTTTTGCTATATAATAATACATTTCTGTCGCAATCTAAGAAATCCTGCTGGTTAAAACCGTGCTATTGAGCGAAATGCTGCGTAATGAAGAAAAACAGAGGCCTAACGGCCCCTGCCCATCTTCAGTAAAAGAACAGCTGCTATTTAAAATATGCAGCAAGCCCTTCCACTATACCCTGTGCCATTTGATTACGGTAAGAATCTTCCTGTAAGCGGGCCGCTTCCGCCGTATTTGTTACAAATCCCATTTCTACTAAAATACTCGGCATAGAGGCATTACGCAAAACATAGAAAGTAGCCGGCGAAGTCCCTTTATCAACAGCACCTGTCCGCTTAATAATATTGTTTTGCACTGCCAATGCCAAGTCGCTCGATTTACCACTCGGATAAAAGGTCATCGCACCGGCAATTGACGTATCCGGATTGCTATTAGAATGAACACTGACAAATAAATCGGCGTTATTCGCTTGAGCCATATCCAGACGGGCCTGCAGCTCTTCGCCTAAAGAACTTCCTTCGGCAGCTACCGTTGTGTCTGAACTGCGCGTCATAACAACTTTTGCACCAGCTTGTACCAATCTATCCCGTACTTTTAGGCCAACGGCTAAATTGTTATCCGCTTCACGGGTATCGTTAGCTACTGCACCTGGATTACTGCCGCCATGACCGGGGTCTACAACAATCGTTTTTCCTTTGAGCGAACCCAAGTTCTGATTTGCTCCGGGATCAGGCAAAGGATTTACCTTGCCTGGCGTGGATGGATCACTCTTGCCGCCGCCAAATATATTGAAAATTGGACCCAAGATTTTATCAAACAACAGGCCAAATATATTAGAAAAGAATCCCCCGTCTGCAGCATTATTGCCAGAAGATGCCGCCATGGTTGATGTGGCCAGGCTTCCTACCAATTCATCCAGAGCAGCTGCATGAGAGACTTGCGTCGGGATCAAAATGGATATTGCCATAAATACCAACATCGCAATCGCAAGAACTTTTTTATTATTCACCATTGCTACCTCCTGACACTGAACTTTCATTTCATTATTTTTTAATGGTAAGCTTATTTTTGAAGACTGGCCAATATCCTGGATCTTCTTCTCCTAATTTCCACATAGCTACACCAGCTATATCGTAACGATTGACAAGATCAAGTTTGTACTTCAGGCTTTCCTGATTTTCAAACCAAACCTGATGATCTATGCCATCCATATCTCGATAGGCAAAGTGCGGAGATTTTGCAGCGTCATCCCATTTTATTTCAGCATTATATTGCTTTGCTAAATCCATTACGGCACTATATTCCAGTGAATTGACGCCTTTAGTTGACCATTCATAGCCATATGCGGCAATACCCAGATACAGTTTGTTCTTAGGAATCAGCTTCAACGCATAATTCAAGTTTTTTTCCACCCAGTCAATACCGGCTATTGGCCCGGCCTTACTCCACATCCCATGGTTATCATAAGACATAATCATGATCTTATCAGCGAATTGGGCCAACTGGGCATAATCATAGGCAGCTGCAACATCATTCGATTCATCCTGCTTAGGAAAAACATCGATTGTTACTAGATACCCCTGCGGTTTTAACCGGCTGGAAAGCTCTTTCATAAACGCCGTTAAGTTATCCCTGTCATCGGCTGGAACCATTTCAAAATCAATATTAACCCCATCAAGTTTATATTGTTTTATATACGCCTCTAAATTGCCAATAGCTTGCGTACGTAAATCCGGATTTGACAACAGCGTATGAATTGGTATTTGCCCATTGGATTCTTTGGCATTATTCACAAGCAATAGGGTCGATACATTATTCTTACGTGCAAAATCCACGACTGACGCATGGTCATCGCCGCCGCGATTCGTTAAAGAACCATCACTTTGCAGCGTTGTCCAAAAAGGAGCAATTGTTCCAATAACGTCAGAATTTGCTTTTAACGAATTAAACGAGGAAGTATCCTGGCCCCACCATTCCGCATAAAAGCCAACAATCTCTTTTCCCTGCTTCGGAGTTTGGACTCCAGTTCCAGTATTACTCGGTACTGCAGGAAGAATATTGGCTAGTTTACCGAACAGATTGTCAATCAATGTTCCAATCAGTCCAACAAAGCCTTGGCTGCTGGTTCCACTTGTTTGTCCCATCAAATCCTGCAAAGAAAAAGCATAAGCTGGAGCAGCGGGTAACATAGCCGTCATTACTATGACCGCCACAAGCAACCCAGAGAGTTGTTTCTTATAGTCACGCACAGCAAACTCCTTCCTACTCCATAAACATTATGTCAACATGTTAACATAAACAAGATAATTTAGCAATAAAAAAATAGACATACATATGCCTATTTACATCAATTCAGTATATCACTTACAGTAGTTATCGTATACCCTTTGCTTTTTAGCTCCTTAATTAATTCCGGTAATGCTTTTGCTGTGGGATCGGTTGGATGCATTAATATGATAGCACCATTGTGGATTTTCTTTAATACCCGATTCTTCAGCACTTCTACTGGCGGTCGCTGCCAGTCAATCGTATCAATGCTCCACATAATTGTCGTATATCCCAGATCAGCGGCAGCTGCCAGGACATTGTCATTATATTCACCATAAGGTGGAGCATATAAAGTGGTTTTTACACTGGTCAGTTCTTTGACTAGTTCCTCGGTTCGAGTAATTTGTTCTTGATTCTGTTGCTTAGTCAAGTTATTAGGATGCGGATGGCTATACGTATGATTTCCCAATTCATGTCCGCGGCTGGCAATATCTTTCAGCATATCCGGATAGCGCTTTGCCCAGCTTCCACCAATAAAGAAGGTAATCTTGCTATTTTCCTGATCAAGCGTATTAAGCATATCCGGCAAGAATTCCTCCCCCCAAAAAACATTGCAAGCGAAGGCAATTTTAGGATTATTGGTATTACCACGCGATATAGGCTGGGGTTTTACCGGGGGCACCAGCTCTCCTAAATAAGGCTGAAGCATGCCGGACAGCATTGCAACCGTAAGAAAAACACCGGCTGCAAAAAAAACATACCACTGGGGAAAGCGTCGGATTATTAGCAGACGCATATTATCACCTCTGCGCCAATATGTATTTTTACTAGTATATTAGCGAGTGCCTCCTTTCATGAAAAATAAAAAAACATAAACCAAAAGGTTTATGTTTTTTAGGCTATTCCGCTTCGCGCGGCGGCTCTTCTTTCAATAATTCCTTGCGGGACAAGTTAACTCTACCCTGCCGGTCAATTTCCGTGACTTTAACCATAATTTCATCACCGATTTTTACGACATCTTCCACTTTGGCAACCCGTTCACGGGCAAGCTGGGAAATGTGGACAAGGCCTTCTTTTCCTGGAATAATTTCAACAAAAGCGCCGAAATTCATCAACCGTGTTACTTTGCCCAGATAAATTGCACCAACTTCTACATCCCGGGTAAGGTTTTGGATAATCCGAACTGCCTTTTGACCTGCTTCACCGTCAACAGCTGCAATGAAAACTTTGCCATCATCTTCAATATCAATGGTGACACCTGTTTCATCAATAATTTTCTTAATGGTTTTACCGCCTGGCCCAATAACATCGCGAATTTTGTCAGGATCAATTTCCATCGTAATGATCCGAGGTGCAAATGGCGATAACTCCTTACGCGGTTCGCGAATTGCAGCAAGCATTTTCCCAAGAATATGCGCTCTGCCAAGCCGAGCCTGTTCTAAGGCATCCGATAATATTTCTCTAGTGAGCCCGGCTATCTTAATATCCATTTGGATAGCTGTAATTCCCTTTTCCGTTCCGGCTACCTTAAAGTCCATATCTCCCAGGGCATCTTCCATCCCCTGTATGTCAGTTAAGATTGTGTAATAATCGCCATCTTTGACTAGGCCCATAGCTACACCGGATACCGGTGCTTTTATCGGCACCCCGGCGTCCATAAGGGAAAGAGTGCTGCCGCATACACTGCCCATTGAGCTTGATCCGTTCGATTCAAGAACTTCTGAAACAAGTCTGATCGTGTAGGGAAACTCCGATTCGGAAGGCAGTACAGGTACTAATGCGCGCTCTGCCAATGCTCCATGGCCAATTTCCCGTCTGCCGGGTCCGCGGGAAGGTCTGGTTTCGCCAACACTGTAGGAAGGGAAATTGTAATGATGCATGTAGCGTTTTGACTCTTCTACACCCAAACCGTCAAGAATTTGTTCGTCACCAATGGCTCCCAGCGTTGTAACCGTTAAAACCTGAGTTTGTCCACGCGTAAATAAGCCAGAACCATGTGTACGCGCTAATATCCCAACTTCGCTGCTTACAGGACGAACTTCGTCTACTTTGCGGCCATCGGGACGAATTTTATCTACAGTAATCATTTTGCGAACAGTTTCTTTGACAATTTTCTGCAGACAATTGCTTATATCTTTTGCATTTTCCGGGAAAAGCTCTGCAAAATGAGTCATTGCTTCTATTTTAAGTTGTTTAATTTGTTCTTCTCTCGCTAATTTATCAGGATTCGTGACAGCAATACGCATTTTTTCTGTTGCATACTCACGAACAGCAGTATCAATCTCTGCAGGGATTTTATACAGTTTGATTTCCCGCTTTTGCTTGCCTACCTGGGCCACAATATCATCTTGGAAAGCAACAATTTGTTTGATTACGTCATGACCAAAGGTTATTGCTTCCAGGACTATCGCTTCCGATAATTCATTAGCGCCTGCCTCAACCATGAGTACCGCATCGCGCGTACCGGCGATAACAAGATTCATTTCACTTTTAGCTTGTTCCTCTATTGTCGGATTAACAATCAGCTGTCCGTCAATACGGCCAACTCTTACACCGGCAATAGGACCATTAAATGGAATGTCCGATATGGACAATGCACACGAAGCCCCAATCATTGCCGGGATTTCAGGTGAATTGTTTTGATCCACTGACAGAACTGTTGCGATAACTTGTACATCATTGCGGAATCCATCAGCGAATAAGGGCCGAATAGGCCGGTCAATCAAGCGCCCGGAGAGTATTGCAGCTTCGCTGGGGCGTCCTTCCCGCTTAATAAATCCACCGGGAATTTTACCAACCGAGTACAAGCGTTCTTCATAATCAACCGTTAACGGGAAAAAATCAATTCCTTCTCTTGGTTCAGCGGATGCTGTAGCTGTTACTAAGACTGCAGTATCACCATATCGAACCAGCACCGCACCACCGGCCTGCTTAGCTAATTTACCCGTTTCAATGACTAACGGTCTGCCTGACAATAGCATTTGGAAAGTATGCATTCAGGTCTTCCTCCTCTTAAACACTCTTCTTTTTCTACCAAAGATTAACACTTCGACATTTTTTTTAGTATTCCCTTTTTTCTTTCTGCCTAACCCGAAAATAAATAAAAAAGCGGGAATATCCCGCTTTTCCATTATTTTCTGAGGTTCAGTTTTTCAAGAATTGTACGATAACGCTCTAAATCGTTGTCACGAAGATAGTTCAATAAACCTCTACGTTGACCAACCATTTTCAAAAGACCACGACGAGAGTGATGATCTTTCTTGTGTTCTTTCAAATGCTCAGTTAAGTAATTAATACGTTCAGTCAGAATTGCAATTTGCACTTCCGGCGATCCGGTATCATTTTCATGAACACGGTACTGTTCAATCAGCATTTGTTTTTGTTCTGGTGTAAGCATGACGGTCACCTCCTTCTCTTGTATCCCTATAGCCAAGATGATCGTCGGAGAGTCGATAATCCTCGCTACAGTTCATGTCAGATGCTGCGCATCTTCATACTCATTTATTCTACCACAAGGAATAATTACTGTAAAGTTTCTAATGGCTATTATTTCAAATTTAGAAAAAAACCTGTGCTTCAGTAATATCACGGGCAATCTGTTCTTTTAAGGCCTCTGCGCCGGCAAACTTTACCTCACCTCTGAGACGGGCTAAAAAGGATACCCGGACCTTTTTATTGTACAGATCATCATTAAAGTTTAAGATAAACACTTCTATCCTGCGGCTTTGTCCGTTAAACGTGGGATTTACCCCGACATTTGCTAATCCATTAAACCAAGTATTGCCTGTCATAACTTGTACGGCGTAAACACCGTCAGCCGGAATCACCATCCCGGGCGGCACAGGAATATTGGCTGTCGGATAGCCCAGTTGTCTTCCCCGCTGATCGCCACTCATTACTATGCCAGCCATTACAAACGGACGACCAAGCAGCTTCGCCGCCTGCTGCACGTCTCCGCTCGCAATCAGCTGCCTGATCAGCGTACTGCTGACCAGGGAATCATCAACTAATACTGCCTCAGGGACCTGAACATCAAAATGATACGATGCTCCAGCTTTTCGCAAAATCTCGGGGTTTCCTTTTCCCTGATAACCAAACGTATAGTTAGGTCCAACCACTACATGAGCGGGACGGAAATAGTGTATTAGCAGCTGGATAAATTCATCAGGCATAAGCTGTAGAAATTTTACATCAAAAGGTATGGACATCAAAATATCGACTCCCATGCCTGCAATAACTTCTACCTTTTCTTCTTCCGCCATAATAAAGGGCGGACAACGTTCGGGATCAATTATGCTTAGAGGATGATTGCGAAAGGTAAACACTACGCTGGTACCGGATGACTGCCTGGCCAGTTGTACCGCCTGTCCAATAATTTGCTGATGTCCGGCGTGGATGCCATCAAAGGTCCCCAAAGCTATCGCAATATTTTGATGCAAGCTTATATCCGCGAGTTCCGTAAACAGCTCCATACCATTCTCCTCACATACCTATAGGTTATTAGAATAAGCTGACAATATTTTTAGCGGCTTTAGCAACGAAGTTGTCCTGTCATACTGTCCTATTCCAATTAAACACTCGTTAGGGTCATAAATCCTTACTAACGTGCTTGGGCACGCTTGATAAAAAACCATTTTTCCCTGCTGAAGATTTTTACACTCAGCGTGCTTAAGGCTGACTAACGGCAGATGCATAACAGCAAAATCCATCGGCAGCAGTACCGACTCTTTCTTCTGACCAATCTCTTCAACAGAAATTGCTTGTTCCAGCGTGAAATCTCCCACTTTAGTGCGAATTAAAAAGCTCATTACAGCCGGGCAGCCGAGTTTTCTGCCAATATCCTGGCAAAGCGAACGAATATACGTTCCTTTTGAACAGTCCACATCCAGCAAAAGCTTTGATTGCTGTACTTGCAAAATTCGTATATCGTGAATAAAAACCTGACGTGCTTTCGGCTCAATAGAAATACCAGCTCGAGCTAATTCATACATTTTTTTCCCATCAACCTTGATCGCTGAATACATCGGAGGAATTTGCGTAATCGATCCAATAAAAGTCGCCAGCACTTCTTCAAGTCGCTGGCGGGCAGGGATTTCACACGGACCGGTCTGCGTCACTTTGCCGGTATCATCACCGGTATCAGTTTCAAAACCAAATGTAATTTCTACCCGATAACTTTTCGCTGCATCGGTCGAATATTCGATCAGTCGAGTCGCAGAACCTAAAAACACCGGCAAAACGCCTGCCGCAGCCGGATCAAGTGTCCCGGCATGCCCTACTTTTTTCATTGCAAAAGTCCGTCGAATATAAGCTACTGCATCATGTGATGTCATCCCAGGCGGTTTTAAAACATTTATGATGCCATTCATTTCATCACCTGATTTGTGCAACAGCAACAGGCAATACTTGCGCCATTGCGTTTTCCAACGTATCATGAACGGTACAGCCGGCAGCCCGAATATGTCCACCGCCGCCAAACTTCAATGCCACCTGACTCACATCCGCCCGGTGCGAACGGAAGCTGATGCGCACCGTCCGCTCGTCAATTGCCCGGAATAAAATAGCAATTTCTACCCCCTCAATTGAACGGGCATAATTGATGAATCCTTCTGTATTTTCATCAGGATCACTCAGTAAATCAGGCAGAATCGTCATTGTAGCAATTTTACCTTCATGATGAGTCTCAATTGTTTGCAACACTTTTGTCAGCGTTATCAAATTGGCAATCGACCGCTGCTCCAATGCTTCTGATATGCATTGCGGCTGTGCACCGGCTTCGACCAAATCAGCCGCATCACGTAAAGTAGCCGCTGATGTATTGGCATAACGGAAGAAACCACAGTCAGTCGCTATCGCAGTATACAGGCAGGTTCCGATATCCGCTGTAACATTCGATTTCATTAGTTTCAGCAGGGCAAGGATAATTTCACCTGTAGCCGCCACTTTGCTGTCAATATAGTAGTAATCTGCGAATTTAGTGTTTGATATATGATGATCCATGTTAAGGATAGGCGCCTTAACAATATTCTGTACTTTACCAATCCGCTCAATATCACTTGCATCCAATACAACAAGTAAATCTGGAGTAAACCGGTCATTATCGACCGGTTTACTGATTTTTTTCCAATTTGGTAAAAAATGATACATTGCCGGAACGACATCATCAAGCAGCATGCATACCTTCTTACCATCTGCCTGCAATGCCGCATATAGAGCCAGCATGGAGCCCAATGAGTCTCCGTCAGGATGTACGTGTGCAGTTAGCACGATTGTATTTGCACTATGCAGCATTTCAGCTGCCTGCGGCAATGATATTTCCATGCCTATTGATCCTCTTCCTGCTTTAGTTTATCCAGCAGCGTTTGAATATGAACGCTATGATCAAGCGATTCGTCCAATTGCAGCAGCAATTCCGGCGAATGACGGATCTTTAAGCGTTTTCCAACTTCTGCGCGGATAAAGCCGAGCGCTTTTTGCAACCCTTGCCAGGTATCTTCTTTTTGTTCCTTACTTCCGAACAAGCTTATATATACTTTTGCCTGACGCAAATCCCCTGTGGCTTCAACCCTGGTAACAGTCACAAAACCAATCCGTGGATCTTTAAGGTCAGTTAGAATCATCTTACTTACTTCTTGCTTAATAAATTCCTGGACTTTTTCTGTTCGCAGCTGACCCATTATAACCCCTCCGATTTTGCACTAACTACCAGGCTTAACCACTTCCATTGCGAATGCTTCAATAATATCTCCCTCTTTTATATCACGGAATTTTTCTATTGATAGACCGCATTCATAGCCGGTAGCAACCTCTTTTACATCATCTTTGAAACGGCGCAGAGCATCAATTTTTCCTTCATGCACCACAACACCATCGCGAATAAGACGGACTTGCGACGAATTCGTGATTTTGCCTTCCAAAACATAAGATCCGGCAACAACAGCTTTCGGAATGGAAATCACTTTACGAACTTCCAAGCGGCCTTGAATCACTTCTTTATATTCGGGTGCAAGCATACCCGTCATAGCTGCTTCCACATCGTTTATGGCTTCATAAATTACCCGGTAAGTCTTAAGGTCTACCTTCTCGCTTTCGGCAGCCTTACGCGCATTAGCATCAGGACGAACATTAAAGCCCATAATTAATGCATTGGAAGCGGAAGCAAGCATAACATCTGATTCATTAATTGCACCGACGCCGGCATGAATGATATTTACCCGAACTTCCTTATTCTTTAATGCCAGCAGCGATTGACGCAGTGCTTCAATAGACCCCTGCACGTCAGCCTTAATAACAATATTCAAGTCTTTCAGTGTTCCGTCTTGAATTTGCTTAAAGATATCATCCAGAGTGACTTTCTGCATTTGCTGCATCTCGTCGGTTCTCTTTTTCGCGATGCGTTTTTCAGCTACTGCTCTTGCCGTCTTTTCATCGGTTACGGCAAGGATATCACCAGCCTGAGGTACATCGGATAAGCCCAGGACCTCAACTGGCATTGAGGGTTCGGCTTTCTTCACCTTTTCCCCTCTATCGTTTACCATTGCCCGTACTTTACCATGGGCAGTACCGGCAATGATGGTATCACCAATGCGCAGTGTGCCTTTCTGAACAAGTACAGTGGCCACCGGTCCACGCCCTTTATCGAGCTGAGCTTCAATAATAGTTCCGAGAGCGCTGCGCTCCGGATTTGCCTTTAATTCCTGCATTTCAGCCACGAGAAGAACCATTTCAAGCAGATCACTTAAACCGGTCTTTTGCTGAGCAGAAACCGGCACCATAATCGTTTCCCCGCCCCATTCCTCTGAAATCAGACCATGTTCTGACAATTGTTGTTTAACACGGTCCGGATTTGCTCCGGGACGGTCCATTTTATTAACCGCGACAATAATCGGTACATTGGCTGATTTGGCATGATTGATAGCCTCAATCGTCTGTGGCATAACACCATCATCAGCCGCTACTACCAGAATAGCAATATCGGTTACTTTTGCTCCCCTTGCACGCATAGCGGTAAACGCCTCGTGACCCGGTGTATCGAGAAATACGATTTTTTTATTTTTATAGTTGACTTGGTAAGCACCGATGTGCTGTGTAATACCGCCAGCTTCCTGAGAAGTAACACTTGTCTGACGGATAGCATCCAATAAAGATGTTTTGCCGTGATCCACATGACCCATAATCGTTACTACAGGTGGACGAAGTACCAGTGTGTCTGCTTCATCTTCGATTTCCGGTATTTCGGTAGGATCCTCTTCCGGCGGCAGCTCTTCCACGATGATCCCAAAGTCCTCTGCCAAAATAGTGGCCGTATCCATGTCGACTTCCTGATTAATGGTAGCCATAACGCCCAGCATCATTAACTTCTTAATAATCTCACTGACTTCACGGCCCATTTTGGCCGATAATTCTTTAACAGTCAGCGATCCGCCCAGTTTTATTACTTTTGGTTTAGCCGGTTGAACGGGCTGTTGCGCTGGCTGCTGCCGGCCAGGCTGATTCTGCCTGCCTTGGTCTTTACCGCGGTTTCTGTTTTGATTATTTTGCTGGCCATATTGCGGTCTGCCCTTTTGCTGTTGTCCCTGCTGAGGCCGTGAAGACTGCCCCGCCGACCGGTTTCCAGAGAAGTTGGACCGCTGTTGATTATTGCCGGATTGCTGTTGAAAGGCTGGCCGGTTCTGACCCTGCGGCTGCTGTGGACGTTGTTGATTCATCCCCTGCTGCTGGTAAGGCGGTCTGTTGTTCTGCCCTTGCGGCTGCTGGGGACGCTGTTGATTCATCCCCTGCTGCTGGTAAGGCGGTCTATTGTTCTGGCCATACGGCTGTTGGGGACGCTGTTGATTCATCCCCTGCTGCTGGTAAGGCGGTCTGTTGTTCTGCCCCTGCGGCTGCTGGGGACGCTGTTGGTTCATCCCCTGTTGCTGGTAAGGCGGTCTATTGTTCTGGCCATACGGCTGCTGGGGACGCTGTTGATTCATACCCTGCTGCTGGTAAGGCGGTCTGTTGTTCTGCCCTTGCGGCTGCTGGGGACGCTGTTGGTTCATCCCCTGGTGTTGCTGCTGCTGGTAGGGCGGTCTGTTGTTCTGCCCTTGCGGCTGCTGGGGACGCTGTTGGTTCATCCCCTGGTGTTGCTGCTGGTAGGGCGGTCTGTTATTTTGCCCTTCACGCTGCACAGGCGGTTTTGATTGATGCTGTGCATTGTGTGCGGCTGGATGATCGGCGCCTGTCTGAATGGGTCTATTGACTTTCTCGGCTGTATCTGTTCCGACAGGTTTGGAAACTTTCGCGCCCTGATCTTCATTACCGGTTTTACGGGCAAACGTTCTCTCTAGAACTACCTTGGCATCATCGTCGACACTGCTCATATGATTCTTGGCAGTAATACTATTGCGGCTCAATATATCTATAATCACTTTACTGGTTGTACTATAATCTTTTGCTAATTCATATATTCTATGTTTGGACATTGATCCACCCCCAAATTTCTATCTCCCCAAATCAAACATCAGACAGAAGCTTAACAAGAGCCCGGTTAAATCCTTCATCGGTTAGAACAATAGCAGCACGCTGAACCTTCCCGATTGCTTCACCCATTTCTTGTTTTGAAAGAACTTCATATATCGGAACCTCATAATAGGAGGTTAAATCATGATAGCTTTTCTTGCTATTTACTGATGCATCAGTTGCGAGCAATACTATTTTTGCTTTTTTCGATCGAACTGCTTTTTCAACTGCAAATTCTCCGGAAACAATCCGTCCTGCCTTTTGTGCAAGGCCGAGTAAATCGGCAATTTTTTTTCTATCCATTTTGAATAAGACCATTACGGATGGATTCGTATACTTCCGGCACAACAGCATGCTTTAAAGCTCGTTCCAGCCTTTTTTCCTTATAGGCTTTTGTAAAACATTGCTCGGTTGAACAGACATACGCGCCGCGTCCAGCCTTCTTGCCGCTAGGATCTAGAGAAACTGTACCATCAGGAGCCCGGACCACCCGTATTAATTCTTTTTTGTTTTTCATTTCCTGACAACCAACACACATACGCTGAGGAATTTTCTTTTGCTTCATTTAAATCCCTCCTAATCGTTGGCTTGTGCTTGGGACTCACTTTTTATATCAATTTTCCACCCTGTCAATTTAGCCGCCAAACGGGCATTTTGACCTTCTTTTCCAATTGCCAGCGACAATTGATAGTCAGGAACGATAACTTTAGATATTTTTTCTGCTTCATTTGCCTCAACGGAAACGACTTTAGCAGGGCTTAGTGCATTTGCAATGTACTTAGCAGGGTCAACATTCCATTTTACTATGTCAATTTTTTCGCCTCTAAGTTCATTAACAATGGTCTGAACGCGCATTCCCTTATGTCCGACACAGGCGCCAACAGGATCTACGTTTTCATCACGCGAGTGTACAGCAATTTTAGAACGCAGTCCCGGTTCGCGGGCAACCGATTTCAGTTCAACGACACCATCATGGATTTCGGGAACTTCCAATTCAAAAAGACGCTTTAAAAGTCCGGGATGAGTGCGGGACACCAAGATTTGCGGTCCCTTAGTAGTCTTTTTTACTTCAATAATGTATGTTTTCAGACGATCGCCGTGTTTGTACGTTTCTCCTGGAATCTGCTCAAGCGGAGCAAGAATAGCCTCGGCTTTCCCCAGATCAACAAAGACGTTTTTTTGCTCAATACGTTGAACGATACCTGTTACAATATCGCTTTCCCGGTTAGAAAATTCCTCATAAATGATCCCCCGCTCAGCTTCGCGGATGCGTTGGACAACGACCTGCTTAGCAGTTTGGGCAGCAATACGGCCAAAATTTTTCGGAGTAACCTCCACTTCGACTACGTCTTCAAGCTCATAACGCGGATCAATTGCCCGTGCTTCACTTAAAGACATCTCCAAGCGGGAATCCTTTACTTCTTCCACTACCGTTTTGCGGGCATATACATGAATTTCACCGGTAAGTCTATCCAATGAAACATGCACATTTTGTGCAGAGCCAAAATTCCGCTTATAAGCTGAAATTAAAGCTGCTTCAATAGCATCAAAAATAATTTCCGACGCTATTCCTTTTTCCTTTCCCAATTGTTCAAACGCTTGCATGAAGTCTGCGTTCACCCATATTCCCCCTATTCAATTTTTCCTATCTAAAATGTAAGATGTAATCTAACTTGCGAGGCTTTTTCTCTTGGTATGGCCACATCCCGGCCTTCGATATCCAAATGGATTTCGCCATCATTCATCAGGCCCTTCAGCGTACCTACCATCATTTTGACACCATCAACTGGTGCAAAAGTATGTACTTCGACTTCATCACCGATATGACGAATAAAGTCCTTTTCTTTTTTCAATACCCGGTCTAATCCGGGAGAAGATACTTCAAGATAGTAACTTTCTTTAATTGGATCTAATTCATCCAATTTAGCTTCCAGTCGCTCACTGACCCATTGACAGTCATCCATCTCGATTCCTTCCGGTTTGTCTAAAAACACGCGCAAATACCAATCACGCTCTTTTACATATTCTACATCTACCAATTCCAAGTTAGTGCCATTGGTGATGTCTAACACCAGCTTCTCCACAAACTTCTCTGTTTGTTCCCGTGACATGCTTACACCTCCGTCAATCCAATTACTATTATTGTTACCGATTCTTATAGTACCTTATACCCTATATCTGGAAGTGGTCATATATGTAAAGCAACTCTGCCACACCAAGATGAAAGAGTGGGTGTAAAACCCACTCTTGTGAAACGCGGAAAATTGTACTACTTCTAGTATAGCACCGCATACAGGCGATTACAACAGAAAAGTGTATTTTTTAGGCAAACAGCATAATCTGATCGTCTTCAGGCAGTTGATCAAGACAACCATGTTCCTTCAGTATTTCGATTACCGTTTTGGAAATGCGCGATCGGTTGCGCAAGTCTTCTACCGATAAAAAAGGCCGTTCCTGCCGGGCCAGAACAATATTATGCGCAGCCGTATCACCAAGCCCCTGCAGCGAGGCTAATGGCGGCAGTAAGCCATTATCGACAATCAGGAATTTAGTGGCATCAGAATGGTATAAATCAACTTTATGAAAGACAAACCCCCGCAAATTCATCTCCAGCGCAATCTCAAGAATCGTTTGCAAGCCTTTTTCCTTTGCTGTCAATGTATTGCCTTTTTGTTCAAACTCAGTTAATTTTGCCCGTTGAACAGCTTCCCCTTGCACGATCAAATGGGCATCAAACTCTGTTGCCCTGACAGTAAAATAGGCTGCATAAAAAGCCAAGGGGCGATGAATTTTAAACCAAGCTATCCGAACCGCCATCATAACATAGGCGACAGCATGTGCCTTTGGAAACATATACTTAATTTTTTGACAAGACTCAATATACCATTCCGGTACATTCTTCAAGCGAATTTTTTCCACATCTTCGCTTTTAACCCCTTTTCCCTTCCGGACGCTCTCCATAATCTTAAAAGCAAGCTGAGGATCAACCGTTTTATGAATGAGATATACCATAATGTCATCCCGGGCCGATATAGCTTCCGACAGTTTGGCTGTCCCATTCTTAATCAAATCCTGCGCGTTGTTTAACCAGACATCAGTACCATGGGAAAAACCGCTGATCCGCACCAATTCACTAAAGGTTTTCGGCTTGGTGTCTTCCAGCATTTGACGGACAAATTTGGTACCAAATTCGGGAATTCCAAAGGTGCCTACTGTACTTCCCAGTTGGCTGGGAGTCAGTTTAAGTGCTGTAGTTGAGGAAAACAAACTCATTGTTTCCGGATCATCAAAAGGAATTTGCAGCGGATCAAGCCCCGTGACATCCTGCAGCATACGAATGACTGTCGGATCGTCATGGCCCAGAATATCAAGCTTGACCAGACGGCTGCTAATGGAATGATAGTCAAAATGTGTCGTAATCGTAGACGAATTTTTGTCATCAGCCGGATGCTGTATAGGCGTGAAGTGATGTACATCCATATCACGGGGCACTACCATTATGCCGCCGGGATGTTGGCCGGTTGTCCGTTTAACACCGGTACAGCCGGCAATTAATTTATTGATATGGGCATTACGAACAGTAAGCCCCCGTTCACTGAAGTAGTTTTTCACGTACCCATAGGCGGTTTTTTCGGCAATAGTGGCTATTGTACCGGCGCGGAATACATTATCCTTGCCAAACAGTTCTTCCGTATACTTATGGGCAACCGGCTGATAGGTTCCGGAGAAGTTCAAATCAATATCAGGTACTTTATCTCCATGGAATCCCATAAAGACGGCAAAAGGTATGTCATGTCCGTCTTTAATGTACGGGCTATTGCATTTAGGACATTGTTTATCCGGTAAATCAAACCCGCCGCCATAAGTGCCATCAGTAATAAATTCATTATGTTTGCATTCAGGACAACGCCAGTGCGGTGGCAGCGGATTAACTTCCGTAATGCTGGTCATCGTTGCAACAAATGAAGAACCTACGGAGCCCCGTGAACCAACCAGATAACCATCATCAAGCGACTTTTTCACCAGTTTATGAGCAATGAAATATAAAACCGCAAAGCCATTATTAATGATAGACTTTAATTCATATTCCAATCTTGCCGAAACGATTTCCGGCAGATCTTCACCGTATAAGGATCGCGCTTTTTCATAAGACATATCCCGGATTGCTTCTTCGGCCCCCGGTATTTTCGGTGAATACAATTCATCCGGTATCGGTTTAAACACTTCAATTAATTCGCTAATTTTCCGGGTGTTTTCCACTACCGTCTCATAGGCTTTTTTCTTTCCCAAGTACGCAAATTCAGTCAGCATTTCCTCTGTCGTACGGAAAAATAAAGGCGGCTGATGCTCCGCATCGGCAAAACCTTTGCCAGCCATCAAAATCTGCCGGTAAACACTGTCACCAGCATTCATAAAATGAACATCACAGGTTGCTACTACTAATTTATTTAATTTCTCTCCCAGCTCACAAACTTTATGGTTAATTTGCCGCAACTCCTCTTCGTTGGCGACAAGCCCCTTACGCAGCATAAATTCATTATTTCCGGTCGGCTGTATCTCCAGATAATCATAAAATGCTGCAACTTCCATTAATTCTTCTTCACTTGCCCCGTTTACAATTGCCTGGATCAATTCCCCTGCTTCACAGGCAGAACCGAATACCAAGCCTTCCCGGTGCTCAGCCAATATATTTTTGGGTATCCGCGGGGTACGGTGAAAATATTTTAAATGGGAAATCGAAACTAAGCGGTACAGATTTCGCAAGCCGATCGAGTTTTTTGCTAAAATAACGATATGATAAGCTTTATTAATATCGTCTTCAAATAAATAGCCTTCCATGCCATAGATAACTTTAATTCCCTCTTTGCTGGCTATTTCCTGTGCTTCCGGAAATGCCTGCACAACACCATGATCCGTTATCGCAACCGCTGGATGCTTCCATTTTGCTGCCGTTTTTATCAGGTTTTTTACTGACACGACAGAATCCATATTGGACATGCGCGTATGCGCATGAAGCTCCACTCGCGGAATTTCACTGGTATCCATCCGCTCCGGCTGACGCTCTGTCCGGTACATGCTGTCGGCAAATAAAACCAATTCGTTGGCAAACTTATCATACTGCACAGTGCCTTTTACTTTAATTGGCATGCCTTCTTTAAGAGCTTCGGCGACTTTTTTCGACTGCTCCTGCGTATCAAAAAAGGCTTTGCCGCTAAGGCCGTCTGTTGCATCTACAACGTCGAAGGTAAGTAAAAAGCGCCCTGACTTTAATTCCTTCATTTCAAAGTTTAGCAGTTCTCCTGCCACGACAATATTTCGCCCTTCTTCTTGGACAGCGGAAATGACTTGCGGCATATCCTTGATATTGCGGCCGAAAATCAGGGGATTTTCATCTTTTTCCTTGTTCTCAGAAACAGCGCTCTCCGTCAATGCTTCCAGATATTCAGGAGTTAATAAATCCGCCTCACAGTTGAGCGGTAAGTCAGCGTTACTGCTTTGAAAAGAAACAGTAACACGTTGTCCGCATTCATTCCAAATTGTAGCGGCTATGATTTCTGGAATGCCCCGTTCGGTCAGCATTTCTGACGATAAATCACCAACTGTTTCAATTGCCAGCACTTTACCGTTAAAATCCCATTGTGCGCTTGCCAGCAAGCAGCGAACAGTTTGATTATCACCAGCAATTTTACCAACAAAATCCGTCCAATGAGATTTTAAGTATTCCGCTACTGATTGTCTGGCGGCAATAAAAGCAACTTTATTCAGCCCGCATTGCTTGGCGAGCATTTGCCCGGCAAGATTGATGATATTTTCCGGAACTGGCTGCGTAAAGGCAATATGTATGTTCCAGATTTTCTTATTTATATCAACATATACCCGGCTGACTTTCGCACTTTGGAGTGCAGCCTTATGAGCCCTATCGATTTCCAAGTCATGGACAAAAGCCATAAAATTCTGCTGGTTTTCAGGTATAATACAGTAATTTTTCATGACTTTCTCTCCTTTACACAATTCGGGACAATCTCTATTGTAACATACCGACTTCAGGAAATGCACGTCCCATAAAAAAGGAAAAAAGCGTGTAAACTCACGCTTTTTTCCTTTTACCTATACCTGCGCTAAGAATGTACGAATCTCTTCAATGTAATGTTCTTTATTAATGAGGCGAACTTCACCTGTGCGCCGCGACTTAACTTCAATAACACCTTCATTCATCACTTTTGGGCCCACTGTAATTTTTAGTGGATAGCCAATTAAATCAGCATCTTTGAATTTGACACCGGGACGCTCATTGCGATCGTCAAACACTGTTTCAATTCCGGCTTTATTCAGAGCCAGATAGAACTCTTCGGCAAGTTTCATTTGTTCTGCATCTTTCGTGCTTATAGGGACAATAACTGCATGATAAGGAGCGATAGGTACAGGCCAGATAATTCCGTCTTTATCATTATTTTGTTCAATTGATGCTGCCATTGTCCGGCTTACACCAATTCCATAACAGCCCATGACCATTGGCTGTTCCCTGCCATTCTCATCAAGAAAGGTAGCCGATAAGGCCGCACTATATTTCGTACGAAGCTTGAAGATATGTCCAACTTCAATACCTCTTGCCTTTTTTACAGCCTGTCCGCACCGGGGGCAGGGATCGTTTTCCTGAATGAGGCGTATATCAGCAACTTTATTAGCAGTGAAATCGCGGTTGGGATTTACATTCACCAGGTGCTGATCCGGTTTATTAGCACCACAAACGGCATTGATCAGTTCCATAACCGTATGATCGGCAATAATTGTGACATTTTTTACGCCCACAGGTCCAATAAAGCCACTTGAACTTCCTAATTCTTTAATAGTTTGCTCAGTGGCTAACTCCAGCACCAGGCAGTTCAACTCATTTTTTACCTTTATTTCATTTACTTCGTGGTCACCGCGAACTAATGCCAAAACAACTTCTTTTTCGGTCTGATAAGCAACTGTTTTGATCAGCCGCTCAGGACTGACCTGTAAAAAGGCCGTTACCTCAGCAATAGTTTTAGCCTGAGGTGTATCAACCGCCGCTATTGGTTTCAGATCTTCCGGTGCCGCTTTTAAAGGCAATAGCTCCGCTTTTTCCACATTAGCAGCATAGTTACACTCCGAGCAGTACACAATAGCATCTTCGCCTGAATCGGCTATAACCATAAACTCATGGGAACCGCTGCCGCCAATGGCGCCGGAATCAGCCTCAACAGGCCGGCAGGTTAATCCGCACCGTTGAAAAATTGTCGTATAGGCATCATACATTTTCGTATAGCTTTCATGTAAGCCTTCTTCATTGCGATCAAACGAATACAGGTCTTTCATAATAAATTCGCGTCCCCGCATCAAACCAAAACGTGGACGGATTTCATCGCGATATTTATTCTGGATCTGGTATAACATTAACGGAAGCTGCCGATAAGACCGTACGTCAGTTTTGGCCACCGTAGTGATCATTTCTTCGTGGGTTGGCCCTAGACAAAAGTTTCGTCCGTGACGATCCTTCAAACGGAACATTTCATCTCCGTAAACATCCCACCGTCCTGTCTCTTCCCAGAGTTCAGAAGGCTGAACAATTGGCATTAATAACTCCTGGCCGCCCTTGGCATCCATTTCTTCCCTGACAATCGTCTCAATCTTTTTTAATACTTTCAGGGCTAACGGCAAATATGTATAAAAACCCCCCGCCGCCTTACGGATCATGCCGGCGCGAAGCATCAGCTGATGACTGGTAACTTCCGCCTCAGCCGGAGTCTCCCGCAAAGTTGGCGCATATAAATAAGAAGCACGCATAATTATCTTCCCTCCACGATAAGCTTATCTAGTTCCACAAATAACGCAGCTACCAGTTCCTCTTCCGGTACTTTGCGAAGGATCTCACCCTTGCGAAAAAGGATACCCTGTCCCATACCACCGGCAATGCCGATATCCGCCTCTTTCGCCTCACCCGGGCCATTCACAACACAACCCATTACAGCTACTTTTATTGGTTTTTTTACTCCTTTGAGACGGTCTTCCACCTGATGAGCAAGTGAAATCAGATCGATATTGCACCTGCCGCAAGTCGGGCAGGAGATAAGGGTTGGTCCATATTCACGCAGTCCCAATGATTTTAGAATCTCATTGGCAACCTTCACTTCTTCTACCGGATCTCCGGTAAGAGAAACTCGTATCGTATCACCAATTCCCTGTGATAACAGCGCGCCGATCCCTACTGCCGATTTAATGACCCCCGAGTTTACCGTGCCGGCCTCAGTAATTCCCAGATGCAAAGGATAATCCTTCGTATCCGACATCAATCGATAAGCCGCAATAGTTGTAGGAACATCATTTGCTTTTAATGAAATTTTAATATCATAAAAATCAAGATTCTCCAAAATGGCAATATGCTGCAATGCACTTTCCACCATCGCAGCAGGCGTAGGATGTCCACCATGTTTTGCTAATAAAGTTTTATCCAAAGAACCGGCGTTTACACCAATGCGAATAGGAATTCGCTTTTTTTGCGCTTCTTTAACAACTTTTTTTACATGCTCTTCCTGTCCGATATTGCCTGGATTCAGCCGCAGACCATCAATTCCCCGCTCCAGGCAGCTCAAGGCCAACCGGTAGTCGAAATGGATATCAGCAATCAGCGGTACGGTAACGAGCTGCTTAATCCTATCAACAGCTTGGGCAGCTGCCATATCAGGAATAGCTAAACGGACAATATCACAGCCTGCAGCAGCTAATGCCTGGATCTGCTTGACTGTCGCTTCTACATTATCAGTCTTGGTATTTGTCATTGACTGGACAGAAATAGGGGCATCCGATCCAATACCCCTATTGCCGATTTGAATGGTTCTGGTTTTTTTTCGATCCATATTCTCACCCTAAAACAGTTTCAGTCTGCTAATGTCTTTAAATGTAGCTAAGACAAATAATAACATCAACAGAGCAAAACCAATCATTTGTACGAACTGAAGGCTATTGCGGTTTAACGGCTTGCCGCGTATTCCTTCTACAGCTAAGGTAACAACGTGTCCGCCATCCAGCACAGGAACTGGCAGTAAATTAATCAACCCCAGATTAATACTCAAAAAAGCAGCGAACTGCAGGAGAGGAATCAAGCCACTTTGTGCTACCTGTCCGGCCATTTGGGCAACTCCGATTGGCCCAGCCACATCTGCTTCAATTTTTCCGGTTACCATTTGCCCTAAACCAGCCAGCATGCTGGCGGCAACGGTATAGGTATGCTTCACCGCTATGCTTACTGCCTCAATAATGCCAGGGCGTTTGATAATAATTTCCGGTGTAACACCGATAATCCCTCTGTTCGCCCGTTGATCATATTCGGGAACTAACGTAACTGAACGGGCAGTTCCACTGCGTTCTATGCTGATCGTCAGCTGATTGCCCGCATTGGACTGAATAGTAGCAACAAATTGCTGCCAAGTAGTAACAGCCGAGCCATTAACGGCCTTAATGCGGTCACCTGGCAATAAACCGGCAGCAGCAGCCGGTTTGTCCGGTAAAATACTGCCTACTATTGCCTGTTCGGAGGGCATTTCAATGCCATACCCTAAAAAAACGATGACGAAGAGCAGTACCGGTAACACAAAATTCATTGCCGAGCCTGCAATAATGACCAGCATTCGCGCCCAAATGGGTTTTGCAGAGAAAGAGCGTTCATCCTGCTCTTCATCAGGATCCATTCCGGCAATTTTATTGAAGCCGCCTAAAGGGATAATTCTGAGAGAATAAACTGTCTCTCCATATCGCCTGCTAAAGATTTTAGGACCAAATCCGATAGCAAATTCATCTACTCGCATTCCTACCATTTTGGCAGTCATAAAATGCCCTAACTCGTGAACAAAAACCAAGAGACCGAAAACAAAGATAGTCGCTATTACAGTGGTGGACAATACAATCACCTACCTATGTATTTTCTCTTTCATACCGAGTACAAGCTCTTGAGCATACTCACGCGCCCATAAATCGGCTGCGAAGATTGCCGGTAATGAGGGTGCTATCACGTTTTGATGCCGACTAACCGTATTTTCAATGACAGTAACGATCTCTAAAAAAGGTAATTCTCCTGCTAGGAACGCATTCACGGCAATTTCATTGGCAGCGTTAAAAACACATGGCAGCGTTCCGCCGCACCGGCCGACATGATAAGCTAACTCTAGACCGCGAAATGTCTTTGTATCCGGCGCCATAAACTCCAGACTGGTCAGCTGGGTCCAGTTCATTACCGGAGCAGGTGAAGATAGGCGCTCAGGATAGGTAAAGGCATATTGGATAGGCAGCCTCATATCCGGTTTTCCTAATTGAGCAATCGTACTGCCATCAACGAATTCCACCATGGAGTGAACGATACTCTGGGGATGAACCACTACATCGATATTGTCATATTCAATGCCGAAAAGCCACTTGGCTTCAATTACTTCCAGACCTTTATTAACCAAGGTTGCCGAATCAACCGTAATTTTCTTTCCCATTGACCAGTTTGGATGACGCAGACATTGTTCAACCGTAATTGTTGCTAACTGTTCTGTCGTATACCCGCGGAACGGACCACCGGATGCTGTTATCAGCAGACGTTTGACCGTTTTGGCCGATTCACCGTGCAAACACTGCATTAAGGCGCTGTGTTCACTATCGACAGGCAGTAATTGAATACCTTTTTTCTTAGCCAGACGAGTAACAATTTCTCCTGCCGCAACCAGAGTCTCTTTATTTGCTAGTGCGATATTCTTGCCTGCTTCTATCGCAGCGATTGTCGGTTTAATTCCCGCAGCGCCCACCATAGCAGTAAGAACAGTATTTGATGCCGAAAGTGTGGCTGCCTCAAGCAGCCCCTCCTCACCGGCAAGAATCCTGGTTGCTCCTCTGTAACGGCTTTTGAGGCGGGCTGCCGCTTTATCATCAATCAAGACGGCAATCTGGGGATTGAATTTTTCAATTTGCGCTTCCAATAAATGATCATTATGATGCGCAGCCAAAGCAGTTACCTGGTAAAGCTCCGGATGATAAGCAATTACCTCCAATGCCTGCGTACCAATCGAACCTGTGCTTCCCAATATTGCGATATGATGCATGAGCTACTCCTTTTAACCGTTACCGTATTAAAAAGAATTGGATATAATAATATACGGCCGGAACTGTAAACATAATACTATCAAATCGATCCAGGACACCGCCGTGTCCCGGCAATAGTTTACCTGAATCTTTAACACAACAAAAGCGTTTTAATGATGATTCCACTAAATCACCAAACGGAGCTGCCAAGCCAACAAATAATCCCATGAAAAATAAATGAATCAATTCAATATGAAAAATATAGCCGAAAATCACTACCGACAAAATGCTGCCAATTAATCCGCCTACAGCTCCTTCCCGGGTTTTTCCGGGACTAATAGCCGGACATAACTTAACCTTGCCAAATTTAGAGCCAACCAGATAAGCAAACGTATCACTGGCCCAGGTTCCAATAAATGCTATCCACAAAAACAGTGCACCCATAGACATTCCTGCAGATGAGCCGCCGGTCAGCGAAGGGTCCAGGAACCGCAGCAGCAGTAAATGACTGAAAGGCAAAGCAATATATAAGAAACCAAGCAAGGTAAATGCTGCATCTACTAATGAAAACTTGCCATAAGAAAATACTGTTTTTCCTAAGACTATTAATGTAATAAATGTAATAACAGTTACAGTTTCTTGTGAATTTCCGATCCATGCGCATCCCAAAACGAGGGCTACACCAATGAATCCTAACAAACGGGACGGATAGTGCCCACCCCGCCCTACCATTACACAATACTCATGCCATGCTGCCAAGGCCAAGAAGCTGACTGTTATCCCAAATAACCATTGTCCGTAATTAATAACATATACGGCAACAGGTATGCCGACCAAGGCTGTTGCAATTCGTTTTGCAAGCATAAGCCACCTACTTCTACTTTTTCAGTCCGCCAAATCTACGTTCCCTATTTTGGAAATCGATGATTGCTTGAACGAGCAGTTCGGGAGTAAAATCAGGCCAGTTTGTTTCTGTATACCAAAACTCAGTATATGCACATTGCCATAATAGGAAGTTGCTAATCCTAAAATCCCCGCTCGGTCGAATTAAAAGATCCGGATCAGGCAAGTCACCCGTGTAAAGATTCTGTTGTATGGTATTCTCTGTAATATCTTCCGGTTTTATCAATCCATCCCGCACTTGGCTGGCAATAAGCTGAACAGCGCGCGTAATTTCCGTCCTGGCACCATAGTTTACAGCCAAGTTTAATACCAGTCCGGTATTATTTGCAGTGCGAGTCTGGGCCTTTTCAATTTTATGCCTTAAGCCATCTGACAATTCTTCCGTCTTGCCAATGAATCGCACCCGAACATTATTCTGATGCATTTCTTCAATATTGCCGTCCAGGTATTCGGCAATCAGCTTCATGAGTAAACCAACTTCTTCAGCAGGTCTTTTCCAGTTTTCCGTGGAAAAGGCGTAAGCAGTAAGCGCTCCAACTCCAATGTCTGAAGAAAATCTAACTATTTTTTTCAGTGTTTCTGCCCCTTCACGGTGGCCAAAGGCACGCGGCATACCCCGTTTTTGTGCCCATCTTCCATTACCATCCATAATGATGGCGATATGCTTGGGAATTCTTTTTTCATTTAGAACTTGATACAAATGAGACTTATCTTCTGTTCCGCCAAGCTTACCGAGCCATTTTTTCCACACGACTTAAAAACCTCCAAGCCAAACTTTGAAACCCCCTCTTGCAAGGGGGTTTCAGTTATGGAGCTGTAATAGCACCAACAGGGCAAACCGCCGCACAGGCACCGCATTCAACACAATCTTCGCTGATCACGAAAATCGGGCTGCCTTCACTTATGGCACCAACTGGACAAGTAGCTGCACAACTGCCGCAAGCGATACACTCAGCATTAATTTTATAGGACACAGTCAAGCCTCCTTTCCCATTTTGGCCGCAACAGTCAAATGATATGTATTGTTCGCATCAATGCGCTGGCATAAAATATAAAGAATATCCTCTTCCAGCGAAAATGTAATGCGAGGCGGGCGAGTATAGTTAAGAATGTAACGATAGCCGTTTTTGTTAAGCTCAGCAGTAACGTCCATTAATGGACGGCCTACTGCATCAATACGCTGTACCATCTGTTCACTATTCATAAAAAACTACACTTCCATAATCTCTTTTTCTTTCGCAGCCATAACAGTATCGACTTCTTTAATATATTTATCCGTCAATTTCTGCATATCATCTTGAGATTTCTTAGCTTCATCTTCAGAAATGGTTTTGTCTTTTTCTAGCTTTTTGATTGCATCATTTGCGTCCCGGCGAAGATTCCGAACAGCAACACGAGAATCTTCCGCTTTTTTATGCACCATTTTCACCAATTCAGTCCGCCGCTCTTGAGTCAGCTGGGGAATATTCAGGCGAATTACGGAACCATCAC
Organism: Anaerospora hongkongensis; assembly: GCF_004339805.1. Taxonomy (GTDB): domain Bacteria; phylum Bacillota; class Negativicutes; order Sporomusales; family DSM-15969; genus Anaerospora; species Anaerospora hongkongensis. The sequence continues at coordinate 293,229 of NZ_SLUI01000001.1, forward strand.
TATTCGGACTAAGGCCTAAATCCGATTTTTGAATTGATTTTTCAATAGGTGCAAGCATGTTTTTTTCCCAAGGCTGAATGATAATCGTCCTTGGTTCAGGCACTGATATGTTTGCTACCTGATTAACTGGTGACGGTGTGCCATAGTAATCAACCATAATTTTATCGAGAAGCGATGGAGTAGCTCGCCCGGTACGAATAGAAGCACATTCTTTGCGGAGAGCTTCTATCGCTTTTCTCATTTTATCTTCGTGTAAAGTTTGTATTTCTTTAACGGTCATTTTTTAGCCCCTCCCACAATAGTACCAATATTTTGTCCAGTCGCCGCTTTTAAAATATTACCAACTTCATCAATACTAAAAACAACAATTGGAATATTATTATCCATACATAACGTGGTTGCCGTAGAATCCATAACCCCTAAGCCACGCTTAATTACTTCCAGATAATCTAATTCGGTAAATTTTACAGCATCAGGATTATGACGAGGATCGCAATCGTACACACCATCGGCAAATTTTTTCGCCATTAATATGGCATCTGCCTCTATCTCGGCAGCGCGCAAAGCAGCCGTTGTATCGGTAGAAAAATACGGATTGCCGGTACCTGCTGCAAAAATTACCACCCGGCCCTTCTCTAGATGACGCATGGCTCTGCGACGAATATAGGGTTCGGCTACCTGCCGCATTTCGATTGCAGTTTGTACCCTCGTATCAACACCGCAGTTTTCCAGCGCATCCTGTAAGGCTAATGAATTCATAACCGTTGCCAGCATGCCCATATAGTCTGCTGAGGCGCGGTCCATCCCCTTTGCACTTCCAGCTAAGCCCCGCCAGATATTGCCACCGCCAACGACAACTGCAACCTCCAGGCCGGTATCCCTCACATCCTTAATTTGGCGGGCAATCGAATCCGCAATTTCCGGATCTATACCATACCCTTTGTCACCCGCCAGAGCTTCACCACTTAATTTTAATACTACCCGTTTATATTTTGCGGCTCCCAAGCTACAAGCCCCCGTTCTATAATATGGATAAAATCAATTTATTAGGCTGTTTAGAAAATAAGAGAACACAAGGTGTTCTCTTATTTAGTAACAGCAGCCATCACTTCTGCAGCAAAATCATTGCTTTTTTTCTCGATGCCTTCGCCTAATTGATAACGAGTAAAGCGACGAATATTGATATTTTCACCGATTTTCGAAATGCTCTCATTAATTAATTGAGTAATCGTTTTATCGGTATCTTTAATAAACAATTGTTCAAGCAAGCATACTTCTTTGTAATACTTTTCAACCCGGCCGTCAACCATTTTTTCAACGATATGAGCAGGTTTTCCTTCATTCAGTGCTTGTGCACGGAATACTTCGCGCTCGTGTTCTACCACACTGGCAGGCACTTCACTGCGAGATACGAAGCTCGGATTTGCAGCAGCAATCTGCATAGCAATATCGCGGGCTAATGCTTTAAAGCCATCAGTTTTGGCAACAAAGTCGGTTTCACAGTTAATTTCCAGCAATACGCCGATCCGGCCGCCACCATGTATGTAGGATTCAACCAAGCCTTCAGCAGCAACACGTCCAGCCTTCTTCGCAGCAGCTGCCAGACCTTTTTCCCGCAGAAAGTCCACTGCTTTCTCCATATCTCCGTTAGTCTCAGTTAATGCTTTTTTACAATCCATCATGCCTGCGCCTGTAGTTTCGCGCAGTTCTTTTACCATAGCCGCTGTTATCATGTTAATTCCTCCTGTCTACTAGTAAAGGTAAGGAGCATATTAATTACCCCTTACCTTTATGTCTACTAATTACTCAGCTTCAGCCAATTGCTCGCCTTGTCTTCCTTCCAAAATAGCATCAGCAACTTTGGCAGTAAGCAGCTTAACGGCACGAATTGCATCATCATTGCCGGGGATTACATAGTCGATTTCATCGGGATCGCAATTTGTATCCACGATAGCAACGATAGGAATACCCAGTTTACGGGCTTCAGCAATAGCAATACGCTCTTTGCGAGGGTCAATTACGAATAAAGCACCAGGCAATTTATTCATACTCTTAATGCCGCCTAAGAATTTTTGCAACCTGTCCATTTCATGGCGCAAGGTTATAACTTCTTTTTTCGGCAATACGTCAAATGTGCCTTTCGCTTCCATATCTTCCAATTCACGAAGTCTGCTGATCCGTTTTTGGATTGTTTGGAAGTTGGTCAGCATGCCGCCTAGCCATCTTTCATTAACAAAAAACATTTCGCAGCGTTGTGCTTCTTCTTTGACGGCTTCTTGTGCTTGCTTCTTAGTGCCGACGAAGAGAAGAGTTTGTCCTTCGGCAGCAAGATCACGTACGAAATTGTACGCCTCTTCTACCTTTTTAACGGTCTTCTGCAGATCGATAATGTAGATACCATTACGCTCTGTGAAGATATAGGTTGCCATTTTGGGATTCCATCTTCTGGTTTGATGTCCAAAATGAACACCGGCTTCCAAAAGCTGTTTCATTGAAATTACTGACATGGATACACCTCCTGTTATTTACCGCCGCAAGCCGCATTTTTTGTTTTAACCGGGAACCGGCACAGCAACAAAATTGGCATGCGTGTGTGTTTTAACACCAAAAGGTATTGTAACATAAATCCCTAAATATAACAAGTATTAAATCTGTCAATTCAGTGATAGTATATTGTTTTTTTTAGCGTTTATTCAATTGCAGCAATAACATAATCTCGCCTTTGCCTAAACCGGTAGCTTTGGCAATCTCGGTAACACTATAACCTTGATCTGTCATTGCGATAATCAAGCGTTTTTTATCATTATTGATCGTCTCCGGTTTAGGAGATAGTGTAGTGTTAACCGTTAAGTCCAAACCAGGAAGCTCATCAAGATCTTGATCTTCTTCCTTCTTAGGTCCGCTTTCCCAGCTCTTTACCTCGTTGAGCGGCAATTGAACAGCTCGGTTCACCACTTCATCTGCCGTTTGAATTTTATGTTCTAAAAGAGCAATTTTATGATCAGCTTCTTCGAGCAGTACCTCTAGATGGGCAATTTGTTCTTCTAACCTGGCAACTACTTTATCAGCCGTTTGTTCAAGCTGCGCCTGGAATAAATTTGCCTGGTCATCAACATGTAAGGAAAACATTTTCGTTACCATATCCCGTTTATACACAGCTACTGCAACTAAAGAAAGAAATATGACAACAACTATTATCAGGCCGGTAAGCATTCCCAACACCTCAGGTCATAATATCAATATTTTTTCCCCTCACCGGGTCAGCAATTTGTTCTTTTTGCTCAGACGTTGTCGTGAAAGAGCGCTTATGTGCATGTTCCCTTTGCTCTTTCGGATCTTTTTTGTTGTCCCGATCCACTTTCTTCTTCTCCGTTTTTTCCATTTCCTGCACTTGCTGCTGCCTGATTGCAGCAAGGTGCTGCAGCTGCTCGCTTGCCTGCTGCTGCTGCACAATTGGCTGGTGATCATGCTGCTGCTGTACCTTGCTGGCCTCAGTTGAACGGGGAATCATGCCTTGCAAATCAATAGACCGTATATTCATGGACTCGATCCACTCCTTAACCGGAATCTATTTGTAAGGGCCTACCTTCACATCATCGTCTTCTGCATAAAAAGTTACGAACCGCATAACTTCCCGAATCGGTTTTACATGAGATCCAACGACAATTTTTACTCCTGGATAGACAACGTCTAATATTTTAATTTTGCCGTAACGCATCTCTTCGAAAGCAAGTTCAATCTCTGCTATCCGGTTACGAATGGTTTCCGTTTGGCCGACAAGATGAAACTGCGCTTTTGTCAGCTTCAGCAGCATTTCCTGTTTTTCTTTTGGCATACTGCTTTGATCCATTGCTTTTAATATCAATAATGCCTTTTGTGTTTGTTCCAGATTATGCTGGATTTTTTTAATTTCCTGCCGTAGAGTCTGATATTCTTCCCGCAGCATCGGATTGATGCCAACTTCCAGGTCAGTGGTAGCAGCCAGTTGAGTACCGGCCACTTTCGCCCGGATTTCTTCGCCGGCAATTACCTGCCCACCGGCAATGAGCCCTCTTTTCCCTTCTATCAACGCCTTTTTGCCGGAAAAAAGCTTACTATGCAGAACAACCTCACTGACTACAATATCCTTGCCGGCATAAACGGTTGCATTTTCAATAAACTTGGCAACCACATTTTCACTTGCCTTAACATAACCACGCTGCATCCCCTGGATTCCCATACGGATAATAACGTTTTTCCCTTCAACCGTACCACCGCTGACAGTCCCCGATACCTCGACATTTCCTTCCGCTTTGACAGTAAACCCGGCTTGAACCGATCCTCGGATAATCACGTTACCGACAAAATCAATATTACCTGTTGAAAAATCAATGTCACCTTTTACTTCAATCACCGGAATCACATTAATTTTGTTATTAACAATCATCAACTGCCCGGCAATAGAAGCTACTATTTTGGTATTATCCACGGCATGGACATTTTTTCCTATCGGCAGCATAATATCTTTCCCCGGTTTTGCGGCAATCGGCTGCCCCAATATATCAATTCCGGCAGTTCCGGGAACGACAGGTATTTTTTCAGCTATAACCTCATCTTGCCGAACGGTTGTAAAAGTATTTAAATTTTTATGATCAACACGGCCATCCTCCAACTCAAGCGGCCGACCTTTATTTTCAAGATCCACATGATACTGAATATATGCATCTTTGCCATCTATCGGACTTAACCCCTTGGCACAGACTGTTCGTAAACCGGGGCGCTGGAATGCTTTTTGGACGGCATCCATGTCAAGACCATACGTTACTCCGGCTTCCCGAATCCGGTCCAAAACCTCTTCAAGCAGTAAAGGGCGGCTTCTTTTGGGCACTATTATAACTAAATTTGCTTCCAGACGATCCCTGGATACTAAGACCTGTACTTCCGGCTCAGCCTCAGGTTGAGGAGGCGGGGCAACTTGAACAGGCACTCCAGCTGCCTCTTTAACTGTACGCATAATTAACGTTAGATTATAGTCTTTAATATCCCGGTTATGCAGTTCTGTTACAATTGCCGGTTCTTTAACTGCTTCCCCATCTCCCTTAGGAGGAAATACTTTTAAGAAAACACCGCTATCGCTAACAGCAACTTCAAAATAACCATTGATCGAGTCAGTGGCATCTGCAATCAGTTCAAAATCTTCCACTTTTCTCCCCCCTTTATTAGAAAAAAGACTTGGCTTTGCACCAAGTCCTCCCGGACGCAGGTGAAGCCTATACCGTTTTTATTCACACTGTGAGAATGTTAGTCTCTTTAGTAAGATAAAAGCTACAATAAGCTGGACTTTATCCTGGATAAAGCACCCCGCAAACGAAAAATCGCTTTTGTATGAAGTTGAGAGATGCGCGCTTCAGAAAGTTTGAGGATCAAACTGATTTCTTTTAAGGTTAACTCCTCATAATAATAAAGAGTTACTACTAATTTTTCCTTTTCTGGAAGCTTGTCAATCGCTCTCATTAAGCTGTTTTTTACTTCTTCTACTTCAATATTCTGAGAAGGGCTGGCAACATTGCCTGCTATAGTTTCCGACTGTATAAAATCCTCCAAAGGGACCAAGGTACTTGTATTTAGTTGATTAATTAACGTATGCAGTTGTTCGAGCGAAATCCCTAATGCCTCAGATATTTCGCTATCTGTTGCCGACCGCCCCAGCCGGCTTTCTAACTCAGCCAGCGTTTGTTCATATTGCCTGGCTTTTTGCCGTACCGTTGCCGGCAGCCAGTCCTGTGACCGGATCGTATCCAAAATTGAGCCGCGTATTCTGGTCACAGCGTAGGTTTCAAACTTGACATTGCGACTAAGATCATACCTTTCAATCGCATCAAGCAAACCAAAGAAGCCGCTGCTAATGAGATCATCACGGTCAACATGCTGCGGCAGACTAATTGCAACCCTGCCCGCAACCAGCTTGACAAGCGGTAAGTAATTTTCAATGATTTTTTCCCGGACGGTATCTTTTTTTGTTTCCTGGTATTCTAGCCATAATTTCGCTAATTCGGCAGAATGGTTTTCGTTCTTTTCGATCATTCTCACGCAACCCCCAGATTAATAAACGCTAACTTGATCGATATACACGCTTAACCATATCAGAAGTAAGAGGACGAAATCCATCATCTGATTGCGCAAGCTCAGTGGAAAGTTGCTCATTGGAAGCAGGCTTATCGGTAACGTCAATATTCTGACCTTTTAGCGCTGTATCGGTTGCAGCTCGCGCCAGCAGCGTTTGAGCCATTCCTCCAAGCAGAAAACCACCACATCCAAAAACGACTAAAGAAATCCCTGTACGATATAAAGCTGTTATTGGGCGAGTATCATTCACCAAACCGCTAATAAATGTTAATAAGCCAGCAATAACCGCTAAGAACAATGCTACACGGAGTTTGAACAATCCTACCCCCTCCTTACTACAGTTCCTTTTCCCCTTTATCTATAGTCTTTACACGAAAGACGCCTGTATCCAATTTCAATTCCACTGTTCGCCCATAATTTCCACCTGTGTCATCAGCAAGCAGCCGGATATCGAGCTGTTTCAAAATCGCTCGAACAGCTTCAGCATTGCGTTCCCCGACACGCATAATATCAGTCGTATTTGTGAAGGAAAACATTTGAGCGCCACCGGCAATTTTTGCCGTTAAACGAGTTTTACCAGCACCTAATTTCAATAAATCATCCAGCATTTTAGGAAGAGCTGTATCGGCAAACTTTGCCGGATTCTCAGTAGAGCGGGCCTGTTTGCTGTCAGGAAGCATAATATGAGCTAAGCCTCCTATTTTTGTAACAGAATCATATAAGGCAATTCCTACACAAGACCCTAACCCATAGCTAATTAAGCTGGCAGGATAGCGGCCAACTTTATAATCGGCCATACCAACTTTAATTAATTCTGTCATTATTCCTTCACCCCTATTGCTGCCAAAATCGTGCTTAGTGAACCGGGGTCAGGAATAAGAAAGAAATGACCTTTGACACCATCAGCTTCTGTTGTGAATTCTGTTTCAATTACTAGAGCATGATCGCCCATTTGACCTAATTGAATTAGAATTACACTCAATATTGCACCCGCCATATCAATCGCCAGAGCAGGGATAGAAGGCAGCAGCGTAAGTTTCGTAAAATGAGATAACGCATTTAAGTATGCGCCGGCAAGGATATTGCCAATTTCCATCAATGCTGATTCATCCATAGAATTTAGAGAGGTTGTCGCCCCCTGTCCTCGTCCCATCAGCATGTCAACCAGATAGAAGGCACTGTCGCGGGGAAGCAAAAACAAGATACTGCCAGGAGCAGGCCCAAAAACCCGCAGATATACCCCGGCAACCATTGCATCCGGTCCCCCTACAACATCAGGAACATCGCCGAGAGGTAAAATAGAAACTTGTGGTACAGTCATATCTATTTTGCGATTAATAATTTGGGATAGGGCAGTAGCAGCATTACCTGCTCCTACATTGCCAATTTCTCGCAGTGCATCCAATTGCAACGATGAAAGTTTCAAAATATCTTCGGCCAATGTTTCCACCTCATCCAATTTGATTATTTACTAGTTTCCTGGCTGTAACCGATAATGGTCTCTAAATTAAGTAAAATAAGCAGACGATCATCCAACTTGCCTACACCGCTTAAATAATGAGTAATGCCGCCGCCAGCAACAGTCTGAGGCGGTTCAATACTTTCCTGGTTAATTGTTAATACTTCTGAAACGGCATCAACAATGATGCCTACCGTAATCTCATCAACTTTTACAATAATAATCCGGGTATCGTCAGTATACTCCATAGCTGACAAATTCAAGCGTTTCTTTAAGTCGACAACCGGCAGTACACTCCCGCGCAGGTTCATGACCCCTTTTATGTAGTCAGGCGTATGAGGGACCCGTGTAATATCAGTTATTCGCTTTATTTCCTGAACCTGGAGAATACTAACGCCGTATTCTTCCTTACCCAGCTTAAAAACAACTAATTGTAATTCGTTTGTCGAGTACGTTTTTTCCGTCATAACCGATCCCTCCCTCACTGCATCAGTGATCCTACATCCAGAATAAGCGCCACTTGACCATTTCCGAGAATAGTTGCGCCAGCAATTACTTTAATGCCTGCCAGCAATTTTCCTAACGATTTAATTACGATTTCCTGCTGTCCGATTAAAGTATCAACGATAATTCCTGCTCGTTGATCTCCCATATGCACTATTACAACAAACAAATCGTCATTGGCCTGGACAGAAGCTTCAGGCACATTCAGCATATTAGAGAGGCGGACAATGGGAATAATTTGACCTCGAAGCAAAATAACTTCTTGACTTTGAATCGTCTTTATATCTTGATATTGAATATTAATCGTACTGTCAATCGACCCTAATGGAATGGCATAAATTTCTTCGCATACTTTAACAAGCAAGGCCTGAATGATGGCAAGCGTCAACGGCAGACGAATTTTAAATTTACTGCCTTCATTAACCTTTGTTTCTACATCTACCATACCGCCCAGCGATTCAATCTTAGTCTTTACAGCATCCATACCAACACCACGGCCTGATACATCAGTAACGGTATCGGCAGTCGAAAATCCAGCTGCAAATACTAACCTTACGGCCTCAGCAGCATCCATTTTTTCAGCTTCTGCTTGGCTGATAAGGCCTTTTTGCACCGCTTTTTGTTTAATGATCTCCGGATTTATTCCCTTACCGTCATCTTCAACAACGATGATCACGTTATTTCCTTCATGACGGGCAATTAACCGGATTTCGCCGATAGCCGGTTTGCCCTTAGCCTGCCTTTCCTGAGGCGACTCAATGCCATGGTCGATAGCATTACGCAGTAAATGCACCAGTGGATCGCCAATCTCATCAATAACGGTGCGGTCCAGCTCTGTTTCTTCACCCTGAATAATCAAGTTAACTTCTTTGTTCAAATCCCGGGATAAGTCACGCACCATACGGGGAAAACGGTTAAATACTTGTCCCACAGGAACCATTCGCACTTTCATGACCACAGCCTGCAGGTCGGTAGTAACCCGGTCCATTTGCTCAATCGTTTCCACTAAGTCAACTAACCGGTGGGTTAATCCGATTTGCTCCAGACGGGTTTTATTAATAACTAGTTCACCTACGAGGTTTAAGAGGGTATCCAACTTATCAATATCAACACGGACAGATTGTCCACCTTTTAACTTCTTCTCAACTGGCACAGCTGAGTTTACAACCGGCTGCTTGTCCTTCTCCTCTGCCTTTTCCACCGCTGCAGGCTTGGCAGTTGCCGGTAAGACTACTGCTGTCTGCTCATTTGCCGGTTGAACTTTCATCGACAATGAGCAAGGTAGAACGGTAACTTTATCAATTTCTGATATAGCCAGCAAGGTTTGTTCCAATTTTTCCGGTTCTGCTCCAGTTACGGCAACAACCTGGAAGCTATGATCAAAGTTTTCTTTTTCCAGCTCTTCCGTAGCAGGAATACTTTTGATCACATCGCCCAGTTCTTCCAGGGCATTCATCACCATATAGGCTCTAGCCGATTTGAGCAGGCAGCCTGTTCGTAGTGAAACTTGAATTTCATAAGCACGCATACCTTGATTTTGGGCGGCCTGAATGACATTTGTTTCCGTATCACTAAAAGTGATTGTACTAGCTAAAGCCGCTGCTTTGTCTTGCAGGGCCGGCGCCGGAGGAGCAGCGACTGTCTCTCCTTTGGCCAAGGCGGTAATTTTATTCAGCAGTGCTTTTATATCAATTTCTGAATCACTATTACTTGCAACCTTTTCCACTAATTGCTCTAGTGTATCAATACATTTAAATAACGTATTCAATATGTCTTCATTGGCTGTTAGTTGGGATTTACGTAAAAGATCCAAAATATTTTCCATTTCATGGGTTAGTTCGGCAATTGTAGTAAATCCCATGGTTGCCGACATTCCCTTAATGGTATGGGCACTGCGAAAAATCTCATCCAGCAGCTGCAAATTACTTGGATCATGTTCCAGATCCAACACACAACGGTTGAGGGTTTGCAAATGTTCGCGGGATTCTTCTAGAAACATTCCCATATATTGGTTGATATCCATAAAATACCCTCCCTATATTATTTTTTTACCGCCCTGACAATTTCTTCCGCGATGTTCGGAAGAGGCGCTACCCGGTCTACTATATTTAATTCGATTGCTGATTTTGGCATGCCGTAAACGACAGCCGTTGTATGATCTTCAGCAATTGTGTGACCGCGCTGGTTCTTTATAGCCTGCATTCCCTTTGTGCCATCATGCCCCATGCCGGTGAGAATTACGCCAATGGTTCGGGATCCATAGATTCGGGCGACTGACTCCATCATGGGATCTACAGCAGGCCTATGTCCGCCTACAGGTGGATTTTGGTTAAGCTTTATCACCGTTTTATTACCTTCCCGCTCGAAAAGCATATGATAGTCACCCGGCGCGATAAAAACCATTCCCGGACGAATTACATCATTATGCTCTGCTTCTTTAACAGTCAAAGAAGCAAGTGAATTCAGGCGCTCTGACAACGATTTGGTAAAACCTGGCGGCATATGCTGGACAATTACTACACCACAAGGCAGATTACCCGGTAAGCGCACCAGAACCTCCTGTAATGCTCGCGGACCACCTGTAGAAGTTCCAATTGCAATAATTTGCTCATTTTGAACGCCTGCTGCTCCCCCTTGCCCAGCCACGGGAAAAGGCGGCAGCAGCGCGGTATTTGTCTTAGGTTTTACGAGCTGTGCAACATTAGCTTTTACAGCAGATCTTGCTTTTTCAATAATTTCACTGCGTATTTCACTAATGCTGGAAATAGATCCCGACGTTTTTGCTACAAAATCAACTGCTCCTAAAGCCAGTGCCTGCATAGTAGCCTCTGCTCCGGCGCGGGTCAAGCTGCTAATCATTAAAACCGGCGTAGGGACTTCTTTCATAATTTGGCCTAAGGCTTTAATGCCATCCATAATCGGCATTTCAACATCAAGTGTAACTAAATCCGGCTTAAGCCGCTTAATTTTATCTAGTGCATCTTTTCCATTGCGTGCCGTGTCGACAACTTTAAAATCAGATTCGGCAGCAAATAGATCAGACAACAGCTTACGCATGAAAGCAGAATCGTCAACAATCAGCACATTAATCATGTCATCGTTCACCATCCTAAACTAAACCCCTTTTTGACGCTGTTCCAATTGTTTTTTAAATATGTATTTAATCAGTTTGCTGCGATCTCTTTCCTGAATTTCAATAAATTTAATGCCAACCCAGAATATTGGGTTTTCTGCCTGTGGCTGCTCGACGCGTACAACTTCGCCGATTGCTAAAAAACTGTCACTGCCGGGGATGTCGATAATGAGCTGTCCTTTTGCTCCAATCTCAAAGGTTTGGCGAGCAACAATCTGAAGCCCCCCACCGCTAATATCTTTTGTCTGTACGTTAAAGGTTGGCGTATCAACAGCCGCTCCCGCTTCATCCTGGGCAAGCAGTTTAAATTGTACCGGAATCATTGCAGACGTCCGTACAAACGACCGGAGCTGAACTTTTTTTAATTCCTGAGGCAGGCAAACTACCCATGTGGGAATTGGATGAATTGTTTTGCGAAGCAGTTTTGACGTAAACTGATATACTGCTCCATCTATAATGAATTGCCCTGTAAAAGACTGTCCCTGAGCAAGCATTACCGGATACCCCTTGCTCATAGGCATGGCAATTACTATTTCATCGCCAATAATCTCTTCAATCCGGCTGCCATATTGCTCATTGGAATTCAATATTATTTTTAATCGTTGATTAACTTTGAAAATAGTATGGGAAATGATAGTCCCGTCCTCCCTCAGCGATTCAGTATTACCACATCATTTCTAAGAACTTGTTAAAAAATCCTTTAATTCCCTTAGATTGCGGTATATTTTCTCCATATATCAGCCGCTGAGCAATATGCTCTATGCAACGGGAACAAATTGTATTGGGGAATTGGATAAAAACCGGAGTCTGATTTTTGACTGCTTTAATCATATTGCGGTCTTCATAGATAAATCCTAAACTGCTGATCGGTACTCCTAAAAAACGTTGGGAGACCTTGATTAATTTATCAACAACCATCTGGCCCTCATCGATTTCCACAACCCGATTTACAACCAACCGTAAAGGCGCAGTACCAGCATGTCCGGCATAGGCCTTCATCATCGCATATGCATCTGTGATCGCAGTAGGTTCCGGTGTCGTCACAATGATCACTTCATCAGCCGCTATAACAAAATTTAAAACATTGCGGCTCAACCCCGCGCCAGTGTCAATTAAAATAATATCTGCCCATTTATCACATTGCGTAACTTGACTGATGATATGCTGCAGCTGCATTTGATTCAAATTCGCCAGATGATAAATCCCTGAGCCACCGGACATAAATTTTATGCCTTGCGGACCATCAGCAATAATATCTTCAATTTTAACGCCATCCTGCAGCAAGTGCAGCATGTTGTATCTAGGCGAGCTGCCTAAAACAACATCGACATTAGCCATCCCCAAATCAGCGTCAATGACAAGTACTTTCCGCCCTAATGAAGCCAAAGCTAACGCGAGATTAACCGTAAAATTCGTTTTACCAACGCCACCCTTACCGCTCGTTACGGTAATGACCCGGGCTCTCGATTCAGTCTGCTGCTTAATGATGGCGCTTTTCGGTTGATTCTGTGTGCTTTGTACCATTTGTCTCAATTTCTCTGCTTGATCGTGCATCGTCAATCCCTCAGAATTAAATTTGCCAGTTTATGCGCATTTGCCAGTTCAATATCATCGGGAACATTTTGACCTGTAGTAACATACGACAAAGCAGTGGGAAATTGATATAAAAGATTCAACACTGTCCCTAAATAGCAGGCTTCATCAACTTTAGTAAGTAGAATTTTTTGCGGTGAACAGACACTGAATTTATTTACAATCTCCAGCAAATCGCTGTATTTTGTCGTTGCACTTAAAACAAGGTGAGTCTCTATATAAGGATCAACTGCTAATAAGGATTGCAATTCTGCTAATTGATACTGGCTTTGAGGACTCCTCCCGGCAGTATCAATTAACACCAGATTTTTATCACGATGCCGGTACAAAGCTGCTTTTAATTCGTCAGGCGAATAGACAATTTCAATCGGTACGCCAATGATATCACTATACGTTTTCAATTGCTCAACCGCAGCTATACGATAGGTATCAGCGGTAATCAAGGCTACCCGCTGCCCCTCTTTTATGGCAAAATTTGCTGCCAGTTTCGCGATTGTTGTTGTCTTGCCAACGCCGGTAGGTCCAATAAGCGCAACCGTCTTGCACCCCGAGCCAGGTATTGTAATCCCCTCAACTCTTTGCAAGTAATTCGTGATACGATCAAGTAACAGCTTGCGGGTAATATGTTGATCGCTGCCAATAATGGAAACTTCATCAGGCAATCCCCGAAGGAGGTTCCCCGCGATTTCAGCATCAACATCGTTTTTTATCAATAGTTCCAGCAGCGGCGATACTTGCTTTTCCGCCTGCGGTATTTTTGCCAGCACCTGTTCCAGCAGCTTGCGCATATTGGCAAGCTCAAGCTGGACGACCGCCGCTTTCGTTTCTTCCTCTTTACTTGCCCGCTGTGGCACTGGCAGGGGTTTTTCAACAACTACCGGCACCGGCTTTTCCACGGCAGCCATAACTTCCACCATTTCTTTAGCAAAAAAACCAAAGATACCGCCTTTTTTAAAACGCCTGGTGTGCAGGATTACAGCATCTCTGCCTAAATCATTTTTTACCTGCGCAACGGCTTCTTGCATAGTCGGTGCCGTAAAATACTTAACCTTCATACTATAACTTCACCACCCCTAATGCCTGCACTTCAATTTTAGGTTCAATTTCTGCATAGGAAAGCACAGTAAGATTAGGTGCAACCCGTTCTGTTAATTTACGAAAATGCATCCGCACCGCCGGACTGGTTAATACTAGGGGCTGATACCCCAAATTAGTCAACTTTGGCAGTTCGTTTGTCAAACTGGCAACAATAGCCTGCATAACCTGTGGTTCGAGAGCCACATAGGAACCTTGCTCCGTGCGTTGTACCGCACCATGAATCATGTTTTCCAGCTGCGGATCTACCGTGAGGCAGACCAGCGTATTATTTTGGACATGCTGCCGGGAAATCTGGCGGGCTAATCCATGCCGCACATATTCTGTTAACAATTCTGTATCTTTGGTTAAAGACGCATAGTCTCCCAGCGTTTCCATAATGGTCACCATATCTCGAATGGATATTCGTTCGCGCAGCAGATTCGCTAATACTTTCTGAATATCGCCAAGCGACAGCAAGGACGGTACTACTTCCTCGACAACGGCCGGATTATTTTGTTTAACGGCATCAACCAGGGTCTGAACTTCCTGGCGTCCAAGAATTTCATCAGCATGAGATTTAATGACTTCCGTTAAATGGGTAGCAAGAACAGATACAGGATCTACTACCGTATAGCCGCTTAACTCGGCCTGTTCCCGTACGCTTTCCTGAATCCATAAGGCTGGCAGCCCAAATGCTGGTTCCACTGTTGCAATTCCCTGAACCTCATCAAATACAGTACCAGGGTTCATCGCCATATAATGGTCAAGCATTAATTCGCCTTTGGCAATCTCTACCCCTCTTAATTTGATAACATAGATATTAGGTTTTAGTTGAATATTATCCCGTATGCGTATAGTGGGCACAATCAGACCTAACTCTAAGGCGCACTGACGCCTAATCATAACAACCCGGTCAAGTAAATCGCCACCTTGGCTTACATCAACGATGGGAATTAAGCTATAACCAATTTCCAGTTCCATGGGGTCCACTTGCAAAAGCGCAACAATATTCTCTGGCTTGCGTACTTCTTCCATTTCCTTTTGTTCCATCTGGTTAACTTGTTCATCGGCCTGACTTTGGGCAGTTCTTTTTAATACATAGCCAATACCAATACCTGCTAAGCCCAGAGTAAAGAACGGAATGCCCGGCAAACCCGGTACTAAACCCAGCAGAAGCAACACTCCCCCTGCAATAAAGAACATGCGCGGGTTCGTTAAAATCTGTTCCGTTATGTCATGGCCTAAATTTGACTCAGAAGCAGCCCTGGTCACCATTAAGCCGGTAGCTGTAGAAATCAACAGTGCAGGAATCTGATTAACCAGCCCCTCGCCGACCGTCAGCAATGTATAGGCTTGCAGCGCCTGCGTCAGTTCCATGTTGCGCTGTACCATGCCAATGATAAAACCGCCGACAATATTAATGATGATGATAATAATGGCTGCGATTGCATCCCCTTTGACGAATTTACTGGCACCATCCATTGCTCCATAAAAGTCGGCTTCCCGTTGGATCTTTTTCCGCCTTTGCCGCGCTTCCGAATCAGATATCAGTCCGGCATTCAAATCAGCATCAATGCTCATTTGTTTACCGGGCATAGCATCCAGGGTAAAGCGGGCAGCAACCTCGGCTACCCGTTCTGCCCCCTTGGTAATAACGATAAACTGAATAATAATCAAAATAACAAAGACGATAAAGCCAACCACGGCATTACCGCCAACAACGAAATTGCCAAATGCCGTAATTACCTCTCCGGCATAGCCTTCCAACAAAATCAAGCGAGTAGAGGAAACGTTCAGCGCCAGTCTAAATAACGTTGTGATTAACAGCAGCGACGGAAACACAGAAAAATCCAGTGGCTCTGTATTATAAATTGCCACCATCACAATAATCAGTGAAAATGTTATGTTAAACGAAAGAAAAATATCCAATAAAAAAGTCGGTAATGGAATAATCATCATTACAACAATTGTAATGATGGCAACGGCTACTAATATGTCACTATACTTCAATAAACTGCTAAATGCGGGTGTACGAGTAGCCATAATCATTCTCTCCTTCTATTAGGACAACCGTTTTTTTAAGCGATAGACATACGCCAATACTTCTGCAATAGCTTGATATAATTCAGGCGGTACAGCTTCACCAATATCCGTAGCACTGTATAGGGAGCGTGCTAACGGCTTATTCTCCACAATTGCAACACCGTGCTTTTTAGCGGCTTCTTTGATGCGCTGTGCCAAAAAATCCTGGCCTTTCGCTACTACCACAGGCGCCGCCATGTCTTTCTCATACTTCAAGGCAACCGCATAATGAGTAGGATTGGTTACCACCACACTAGCTTTAGGAATTTCCTGCATCATACGCTGCATTGCCATCGCTCGCTGGCGTTCCTTAATTTTTCCTTTAATTTGGGGATTCCCTTCTGATTGCTTAAACTCTTCTTTAATTTCCTGCTTTGACATTTTTAAGCTTTCATTATGCTGCCACCACTGATAAAAATAATCAATTACTGCCAGAACTAAAATAACCGCGCCAATCTGAAAAGCCAGTTCAAGGATTAGACCACCGGCCAGTTGTAACGATTCAATAAGCTCTAAGTTAATCAGCTTTGGCAGCTCCATTGTTTCTTTTAATATGAACTGATAAATGAAATATCCAACCACGCCGATTTTAATAAAAGACTTAACCAGCTCTACCAAAGAGCGCTTAGAGAATAGCCGTTGAAATCCTGTTAAGGGATTTAATTTTTCAAGTTTAGGCATAATAGGTTCCAGCGTAAAATGGAAACCAACCTGGATCATGTTAGCAGCAAGAGATATAATTAATATGACCATCATAACCGGCAAGGCCGCTTTTAAAAAAATAATAGCGAAATCTATAAACAAAACATGCGCTTCCGTTATGGTAAAATCACTTCTGAAAAGCGTAGAGAACATGGAGCGCATGTAATTGGATAATTCAAGATAAATTAATGGGCTGATTACTTTTAACGCCAAGAAGGCCGCTAAAATAATAAAAGCAGAGTTAATTTCAACACTTTTTGCAACTTGCCCCTTATTTCTTGCATCGCTTTTGCGTTTGGGGGTTGCCTCTTCTGTTTTTTCCTGATTGAATAACTGCAAATCAAAGCGCAGCGTCTTTTTTTCTTCAGTCTTACTGGAAGTTGCCGAGTATACGGTATATATCTTTGTACATGGCATTAAATCCCACCTCCAGAAAGGCAATATAAAACGGGAATGCCAAGGCTAATATAAATAAACCAACAAATATCTTACCCGGTACTCCTACAACAAAAATATTCATTTGCGGCATTGTCTTAGCAAGGATTCCCAGCGCGACATCCGTTAGCAGAATTGCTACCAATACAGGCAAACTAATTTTTAATGCAGTAATAAAAATAGCGAATACCATATCAATAATTAATTCACTCAAAGACGCATGAAAGGAAACTCCTGTTACCGGCACAATTTTAAAACTATTAAATAAAGCGGATAAAAAAACATGGTGGCCATTCGTTGCTAAAAAAGTCAGTAATGCAAGAATGTATTTAAAATTGCCGACTAAGGGTATCTGCTGGCCAAACTGCGGGTCAAGAACATTAACAATCCCAAAACCTATTTGCATGTCCAGCAACTGCCCGGCCATTTGTACGGCAGAAAAGATTAGAGAGCATACCCATCCAAGTATAAGTCCCAGCAGAAATTCACCAGCTACGACTAAAACATATCGCAGAAATTGATCTGGAATGGTAGCTGCCGGTGTGTACACCATAGGCATTACCATATAGGCAATTAGCAGCGATACGCCTGCTTTTACATAAACAGGCAAATTACGGCTGCCAAAAATAGGAGCCGTCGTAAAAATACCACTGACTCGTGTAAAGATTAAAAGAAAAAAACCTAATTGACCAGATAAGAGTTGATATATATCCACCTGTAGCCCACCTGTCTAGCGGATCATTTGTGGCAAACTAACGAGTATATTGCGCGTATAATCTACCAATAAACTGAGCATCCACGGTCCAAATATTAAAATCGATACAAATACCGCAATAATTTTAGGAATAAAACTTAACGTTTGTTCCTGAATTTGGGTCGTCGCCTGAAAAATACTGACTAAGACACCGACCAGCAGGCCAAATCCCAGCATCGGAGCTGACACCAGCATTACCATATACAGAGCGTCACGCCCGACTTGTAGTGCTAG
The DNA here is from genome assembly GCF_004339805.1 of Anaerospora hongkongensis. Taxonomy (GTDB): domain Bacteria; phylum Bacillota; class Negativicutes; order Sporomusales; family DSM-15969; genus Anaerospora; species Anaerospora hongkongensis. The sequence continues at coordinate 311,307 of NZ_SLUI01000001.1, forward strand.
ATCACCGGACATAACAGACCTCCTCTAACTAAAGCTTGTAACAAGTGACCGAATAAGCAAATGCCAGCCATCCACTAAAATAAACAACAATATTTTGAAAGGCAGGGAAATCATAACTGGCGGTACCATCATCATCCCCATGGACATCAATGTGCTTGCAACAACCATGTCAATAACGATGAAGGGAATGTAGATAAGAAACCCGATCTGAAAAGCTGTTTTTAGTTCACTAATCATAAATGCGGGAATAATCGTTGTTGTAGGAATATCCTCGGGAGTATTCGGTCTTGCCATTTCGGAAAGATTAACAAACAATGCCAGATCATTTTCACGGGTTTGCTTCAGCATAAACTCTCGCATAGGTTTCATCGCTTCCGTCATGGCGGCATCCTGTGTAATCGTATTGGCCAGATAAGGCTGGAGTGCTTTTGTATTCACCACATCCCAATAAGGAGACATGGTATAGAAGGTTAAAAACAACGCCAGGCCAACCAGGACCTGATTAGGAGGCATTTGCTGCGTCCCGAGGGCACTGCGCAAAAAAGACAAAACAACAATAATTCTGGTAAATGAAGTCATCATTATTAAAATTGAAGGTGCCAATGATAAAACGGTCAACGTAAGTAATATCTGCAAGCTTAGCGCAACGTCTTGCGGATTATTTGCGGCTTCAACACCAATGTTCAGGTTAGGTATTGGTATCAAAGGCGCTGCTTCAGCAAGGCTTGGCAGGGAAAAAAAACTGCCAGCAATTAGTATGTACAACAGCCTCTTCACTGCCACTACCTCTTCTCTTGTTCTTGTTCAGATTCAGGCTGCCGGTTAGAACCGAAAGCCGCAGGAAACCGTTGTGACATTACTTGCAAAGATGTCAACTGTCGCTGAAAGACCTGATCAAAAGCGGAACCGGCAAAGCTGCTAGGCGCATTACGGAGTTTCGTAATTTCTTCCGGATCCGATATTTCCTGCAATAACGTAATATTCTGTTCTGTCACTCCGAGCAGAAGAACCTTGCCGGCAATTTCAACTACTTGTAATGTCCGGTTGGTGCCTAATGGTACGGTGGTCAAAACTCTGCTGTTGCTAGCAGCTCCTTGTCCCAGCTTCTGTCCTAAAACACGGGAAGTAAAATAGGCAAGGCCAATTACAACGGCAAATGCTAGCAACAGCGTAAAAATATAGGCAATTGTTGACAGTATGGAAGTAGCGGGCGGTGTAGGGTCTTGATATTTGAGATAACCAGACTCCTGTTCCTGGGCATAAACCTGTCCACCTGCCACAGCAAGAAACAACAGCAGCAGCAACAGGCACAGTCCGACAGGCTTAAGTCTAAGCATCTTAGCCAACTGCTTTACGAACCGCTTCCAATACCCGGTCAGGCTGGAACGGCTTTACGATAAAGTCACGGGCGCCAGATTGAATCGCTTCAATAACCATCGCTTGTTGCCCCATCGCGCTACACATAATAACCTTGGCAGAAGGATCCATTTTCTTAATTTCCTTCACGGCGCTGATACCATCTAATTCTGGCATTGTAATATCCATAGTGGTCAAATCAGGACGAAGCTCCTGAAACTTTTCAATAGCCTTTAAGCCATTTTCTGCTTCACCAATTATTTCATAGCCATTCTTACTCAGAATATCCTTAATCATCATTCTCATAAAAGCAGCATCGTCCACAACCAAAACTCGAATTGCCATTAATCAATCTCTCCTGTCAGATAATTTAACTTCTATTTTACTGAAGATTACTAGCGCGTTCTATGGGGCTCACAATATCAGTTACCCGGACACCAAAGTTCTCATCAATAACAACCACTTCACCCTTGGCAATCAACTTGCCGTTAACCAGAATATCTACCGGTTCTCCGGCTAATTTATCCAGTTCGACAACCGATCCCGGGGACAGTTCCAAAATTTCGCGGATTAATTTACGAGTCCGCCCTAACTCTACCGTGACTTGCAAAGGAACATCCATAATTAAAGAAATATTGGGATCAATAGCCGGCAGTCCCGTTGGTTTCAAGGGAGCGAATTGCACTGGCTGGACGGGTACATTAGGCTGAGCCTGCGGTTTCGCTGCAATTTGCGGCTGACCATAAGCCGGAGCCGGTTCTCTCTGTGGCTGAGGTTGAGCAGCTGCAGGCCTTGCGGCCGGTGCAGGTGCCGGAGCAGCAGCGGCTGTTTGCGAGGTAGCTGGTTGAACAGCATTCATCAAGCTTTCTACCATTTCTTTCGCAACATTTACAGAGATGATCTGCATAATTTCACTATCAATCAGATCCTCTACTTCCATCCGGAAAGAGACGCGAACAATCGGTTCTTCCGCCGGAATTGTACCAGTAATGGAAGGATCAACAGCAAAATCAATGACATTCACTTTCGGTGGAGCAATATCAATTTTTTTCTTAAAGACAGTCGACATTGATGTAGCAGTTGAACCCATCATTTGATTCATTGCTTCGCCAACGGCACTCATGTACAATTCATTTAATTCAGTCGGTGGATTAGCTCCGTCACCACCCATCATTAAGTCGGCAATAATCAGTGCATCTTGTTCCCGCATGGCCAGTAAATTAGTGCCAACAATTCCTTGGGTATAACCAACTTCGATAACCAGATACGGAATTGGGTATTGCTGCTGAATTTCACTTAAACTGGATATAGAAACCCGGGGCGTGGTTATCGATACCCGCCTGCCAAGAAGTATGGACAGAGTGGTAGCCGCACTTCCCATCGAAATATTGCCAATCTCGCCTAGTGCGTCTTTCTCCATATCGGACAAATCCGGTTGAGCAGGAGATGTCAGTTGATCTCCTCGCAGCAATGCATCTATTTCTTCCTGTGAGAGAAATCCGTCATTCATCGTTTTCATCTCCTCCTGCTAACACTTCGGTAATTTGAATTGCCAGTTTATGCCCTGCAAGCCCAGGCTTACATTTGAATTTTTCTTTACTGCCAATAATAATATTCAGCTCATCCTCTACCTTGGTCTCCAGCTGCATAACATCACCAACTGCTAATTCCAGCAGTTCCTGCACAGTCACAGTTACCCGCCCCATCTCAACAATAACCGGAATAGGAGCTCTTTCCAGCTTACGCTGCAAAGCAGCAACATTTTCCTGAGAAGACTGCTTCGCAATTGAGGAAGCAACCCAGAACGTTGTCGTAAGCTTGGACATAATTGGTTCTAAAACCAAATAAGGGATGCAGATATTGATCAATCCTTCAGCCTGGCCTATCTTCGTTTGCAGCGTAATGATAACAACCATATCATTGGGAGGCACAATCTGGGTAAACTGAGGATTTGTTTCAATGACATCAGCACGCGGCTCAATTGCCACAACCTGTTTCCAGGCTTCCTGAAGAGATTCCAAGGCTTTGTTGATGACCCTGCGCGTAATTGCTTCTTCAATATCAGTCAAAGGACGCGGTTTAGCAGGCGGCAGACCGGGTCCGCCAAAAAGCCTGTCAATAATGGAAAATACAATATTCGGGTTTATTTCCAGAATGGCATTTCCCTTTAAGGGCCTCATTTGAAACACATTAATCACGCTGGGATTAGGTAATGAACGAATGAATTCTTCATATGTCAACTGGTCAACTGAAGCAACATTAATATGAATCAATGTGCGAAGGTGTGCCGAAAGATAAGTATTCAACAGTCTAGCAAAGTTCTCATGAAGCATATAAAGGGTACGAATTTGGTCTTTGGAAAATTTATCAGGACGTTTGAAATCATAGATTTTAATTTTTTTCTGTTTTTGCTCGCTCCTGATTTCCTCGGCTGAAACTACGCCCGTAGACAACGCAGATAATAAATCATCAATCTCAGCCTGTGATAAAACTTCTGGTCCTGCCAAACTTCCGTCCCCCCTTTCGTGCTGCTATTTTATTATAACTGATTCTATAACAATGAAGCTATGTTTAATTATTGTAAAACAAAGTTAGTAATGTAGATTTCGTAGACACGATCCTGCCCTAATGCTTCATTGATTCTACTTTTCAGTGTTTCTTTTAGCGCTTCCTGCTTGCCTGGTTCAAAATCCTCAATCTTTTGTGAACGCAAAACATGGACAGCGGTATCTAATATTTTAATTTCTTCAGCAGATGGCATCTTGCCCTCTTTGGCAACTTCTTTTTGGACCGGTTTCAGTTCAACAATCAAACCTATTTTCAAGTATCTGCCACTATTGACACCGCCAATATTAAGCACCAAGCCATCCTTGGCATCACCAAGCTTGATAAATACCCCTGGTTCACGAGTTACCTTTTTATCTCCTTTATCAGCAACAATTTTTGTTGCAATAAAATAAGAGATTCCGCCAGCGAGCAATAAACCAACAACCACCAGGCTGACTACCAGCATTAGGGGAAACTTTTTTTCTCCTTCCGGCACTTTCCACACCTCGCATCCCTTTGTATTCGATCATATGCAGCATCTATTTTGCGAAATCCGTTTCCTGTACGTTCTCGCTAAAAGCTGATAATCCTCTTTTTTTCGCTATTTTATTTTACATAAAAATGAGATTATCAGCGAAAATTCCGATTTAAAGCGCGGCGGTAATCCATAATTCTGCGAACGACGTCATCCATGGACTCTTCGACAATAATTTTTCTACCGCTTGTTAAGGTGATTACCGTATCGGGAGTTTCATCAATTGTTTCTATTAATTCGGCATTCAAAACGAATTCGTCAGGACTTTTGAGACGAGTCAACTTAATCATCATGTAGCCTCCATAAAAATCGGATGAAGGGGGGGATTTCCCCCCTCTTCCTTATTTAAAATTAGCGTTTAAGATTAGCCAGTTCCTCCAGCATTTGGTCAGTAGTCGTAATAATCTTCGAATTCGCCTGGAAACCACGCTGCGTAATAATCATATTGCTGAATTCCTGTGCCAAATCCACATTCGACATTTCGAGAGACCCTGGGTTAAACGTGCCTCTGCCGCCTGAACCGGAAGTACCGATTTCTGCGTCACCTGAGTTCACAGACTTAGTGAAAAGATTATCACCAACCTTATTTAACCCGGAAGGATTATTAAAGGTAGCCAATGCCACCTGCCCAAGAACTTTGGTTTGCCCATTTGTGAATGTTCCTACAATGACACCGGTCGTGTCAATGTATTTGGAGTCAAGCGTACCGGCACCATAACCATCTTTTGCCATTTGCACTGTAGATTCACCGGCATAAGAGGTGATCGCACTTAAATCCGATTTAATTGACATCGGAGTTGCTCCGGTTGTCGGTGTTATTTCGAAATTATCCAGAGTTGTTTTTGCAGTATAAGTAGGGCCTGCAAGAGCGGCAGTAAAGGACGTTCCCGGTGCTGTCGGTGTAAACGCAAAATCATAATTTGTACCGCCAACAGAAACCGAAATCGGGCTTGTCACCGGGGTGAGCGGTGTAGAATGTGGAGTTTCAACGTATTTGCCAGATGCAATATCCCAATCCATTGTCCCTTCAACAACAACGGGGTTCTTTACACCTGATTCAGAAATCTTATACGTCCAGCCATTACCTGCTGCATTTGTTGTGAACGTCATAGAGACAGCATGAGGAGTCCCATCGGCATCAATTATTGTGTGGTTTGCGGTATGTACCGCATTAGGAGTGGTATCCATTTGCAAGCTCGGAATGGTCAGTGCTGTTGCTGTAGTTGTGGGTGGGTTTACTGTAACAGCCCCTTTAAAGGAACCATCTGTATTGAAGGAAATCTGCTGCCACTGACTGGTTGTTGAGATTGAACCGTCAGCAACTGTGGTTTTAGACAGCCAGGTCGTATTGTCGACTTTATAATACGTTGTATTCATTTTATGAGCAATGCCCAAGGAATCATATAGCTCAGTAGGCGCCTGAACGGTGGTCCCTACAGGAGCATCGGCGGATAAATTCCCCTTGCCAGTCGTCAGTGTGCTTACTTTTGCTGCCATCGTTATGCCAACAGGAATTTGAATGCCGGTGACAGGACCATTGGCATTGACTACACCGGAAGCATCGGCCACCCAGCCAGCAACTCTATAGCCCGTTCCCGGTACCAGATAATTACCTTCATTATCAAAGTCAAAGTTACCAGCACGTGTATACATTTGGTTCGTACCATCAGTAAGAATGAAGAAACCGGCACCCTGAATAGAAAGATCGGTCGGTTTGCCTGTCGGTTGGAAGCTGCCGTCAGTAAAGAGCGTATCAATACTGGCGACCCCCATGCCCAAGCCCACCTGCATCGGGTTAGTACCGCCTCTAGCGCCATTACCGGCTGAAGCTCCCCGCACCGTTTGGCTCAGCACATCCTGAAAAGTAACACGGCTGCCTTTATAACCAACTGTATTTACGTTGGCGATATTATTGCCGATAACATCCATCCGGGTTTGATGGTTGCGCAGGCCGGAAACACCTGCATATAGGGAACGCATCATAATAAATCGACCTCCTATAATTTCATTTGATTTTTTACCGCATCAGTCATTCCGCGGTTTGGGCTTCCTCAAGAGGTCCAGCCCTTACACAATTACGGCACTGTCAATATTTGTGAACACATTTTCTTTCATACTGGCTTCATCCATTGCCGTTATGACGGTCCGGTTTTTCACACTAACGACCAGCGCTAAATTATTCATGAGTATCAGCGACTCTTTAGCACCCTTTTGAGCTGCTTTATCCACAGCACCGCTGAGTTTGTCCATTGCAGTCTCATCGAGCTTAATATTACGGCTTTGCAGGCGCTGTAAGGCATGCTGCGAAAATTTGACTTCGCCGCTCAGCTGTTTTTCCAGTATCTCTGTAAAGGATTTCCCCGAATTTGCGGCCGAAGCTCCCGGCTTGATTACTGAGCTTTTATTGACCTGTGGTGTTTGTATGAGAGGGGTTTGCGGGTAATAAATGCGATTGTCTCCCATTTCCGCTACCTATGCTTTTGCAGAGACTTTAAAAACTTTATCCATACCTACGGAAACATCACCAACCATTAATTTTGAAACACCCTCAAATGTCGTAACGGCTGTAACAACACCGGATTTTTCTGTTCCCTGGTCATCAAGCCAATGTATTTCTTTGCCAATCAGGTTCGTCGCCTGTGTTGTTATCATGGCAGTATTCATATTCTGCATTTGCTCGAGACTGGAAAACTGCGCCATTTGGGCAATAAACTCTTTATCTTCCATTGGCTGCAGCGGATCCTGGTAACGCAGCTGGGTCACAAGCATTTTTAAGAAATCGTCTTTACCTAGAGCGTCATTAGACTTATTTGATTTAACCGAACTGGTATTAGAAGCAGTTCTAAACGCTTGTTCATTATTGGTTACTGTTGTACTCATAATTGCGCCTCCTTTTTAAATACGGTAATCTACACCTGCATCTGAAGTGACTGGCAAAACAGCTGCCGCCTCAATTGCATCAATAAAGCTGTCATCTTGCCGTCGATTTTTTAATTTGATTTGCTGCTGTTGAGCAGTTTGCTGCTGTTGGTCATTAGAGAAAAACTGGTTGAGTCCGGCATAGACGCCAACATTATCCACTTTTAAGCCCTGATTGGATAATTCCTGCCTTAATTGCGTCAAAGATGCTTCAATAACAGTCCGCACTTCCTGGTTATTGGAGTGAAAAGATGCACTAACAGCACCATTTTCAACCGTTACCTTCAGCGTCAGTTCTCCCAGGTGCTCCGGCTTCAGTTTCACTACCATCTCTGAATTATTAACCCGGTTAATCATTCTGGCCTGTTCAACAATCTGACCGGCAATATTATGAGGGTCTTGAGACACGCCACTATCACGCTGAACACTTACAGCTTCAACCGCTTTAGCAAGACTGACAGGCTGAATATGGTCAACAACGGTTGCTTGCCTATTGACAACTGACTCCACTTTACCAAAATCAGCAGAAGAATCATCAGCTAGCAAACCAACTGGCAGTTCAGCTTGCTTTGCATCTGCCGGCTTATCCTGCTGCTCATCCTTGCCCGGCGTTGCAGCTTCCTTTGCAGTGACTGCAGCAGCCATATTTTGCAGGCCATCGTCTTGCAGTAAAGCAGCAGATTCATTCGCTGGAGATTTTTTTGTGTCCTCATTCTTTTTCACTGGATTCGCCTCAGCTGTTGCTGTTCGAATTGTCTGAACGACTACCGGATTTGCTTTAGCAGCAAGTACCGCCAGCTCATCACCGTTACTATTTCCAGCAGCTTGGCCCTTATCGGCACGAAGCAACTCATTCACAATAGCTGTCTGCTGGGAAGAAACAGTCGCTTCATTCCCTGCCATTTCAGGTTGAACCGATTGGCTGACAGCCGCCACTTCCGGAGCAGCAGGCAAAACTTGCTGCGTCATATTGGTGGCAGCGGATGTTTGCACGCCCGCAGGCATCGGCACAGTTTGTACAAAACCAGGTACAACTGACGTTTCGCCAGCACCATTAGATTCATTGCCGCCGATGTCAGTAAAGGCATTAACGGCTGCCGTCTGCCCGGCAGTAGTCATCTCACCGGAATTAACAGGTGCAATCGCAGCCGGTAGCTCGGTCTCCTGTACGCAGTTTACTTGATCCTGTGTATTTACAGGCAAAGCAGCAAGGACAATTCCATTAAGCGCTAAAAAAGCCAAATTATCATTGACTGTATTTTTAGCTTGGCCTTTTCCCGGCTCCCCCCCTGCTTCGGTTGCAGAGTCCAGTATCGCTCCAAAGGCTCCGGCTTTTTTTCCCGGGCTGGTTTTGCTATTTTTCCCGCTGGCTGGCAGTGCAGCATTTGGCATCATATCGGTTTGCGGTAAGGCTAAACTCATTTCATTCATTTTCTCACCTCCTTTCGCTGAACTAACTTTTTACAAAGGCTTGTTTTTCAACATAGCCTGCGTTAATCTGGCAGCGCGATTACTGTCCATACCCGCTAATAGTTTAGCGACTTGCTCTTCTTCCATTTTGCTGAAAATCGCAAGTATTTCCTGATCGGCAAGCTGATTCAGTATCGGTACGGCTTCTTCAGGCTTCATCGTACCATATAAACGCGACAGTTTACCTATCCGTTTTGCCTCTTCCTGCTGCTTCATCTTTTCCAGCTTTTGCAATTCCTCGCTTGTCAACGGCACCTCCGGCTGTGCCATCACCTCCGGCTTCGTAACCTGGTTTGTCTGTACCGGGGTTGACGGCACTTGTTGGACAGCTTCGCCAGGCTGCTCTAAATCGGCCTCGGTTAGGTCGACAGTTTCAAAATTAGTCTGCGGCGGAGCAGGAAAATACTGACCAATCACTGGATATTGATGCAGTTTCCAATTGGCTGCAAGCTTATTTACATCAATAACATTCAAATATACTCCGGCGGCAAAGCCAGCGCCTCCAATTACCAGAAGAGCCAGTAAAATGACGATTACTTTTAAGAGACTAAATTTCCCCTTCGGTTTTGGAGGTGGAAGGATTTGTTTGGGAGCAGGAGGTAGTGTTTTTTTTATTTTCTCAGCCATAGCAATTCCTTTACTCGTATTATCTTACTTATCATTAACTATATAAAGCGAGTACTTTCCCCACATAGGCCTGGGTTTCTGAATACGGAGGTACGCCGGCATACTTTGTTACCGCACCCGGCCCGGCGTTATACGCTGCAACCGCTTTTTCAATGTCACCATTAAAAGTTGTCAGCATTTGTTTTAGATATTTCACGCCTCCGTCAATATTCTCACGGGGATCATAGACATTGCGCACTCCCATCGCCCGTGCCGTATCCGGCATAAGCTGCATGACGCCGACTGCGCCGGCTGAAGACACCACATCTGCAGTCATATTTGATTCCGTTTGGGCAACTGCAAGCGCCAGCTTGGGATCAACACCATATTTTTGCGAGGCAACCTGTACCATTTTGGCAATCTCTCCTGATCCCGGACCTGTAGTTACCGGTTTATGCTTCTGCTCTGCCTGGGATAAGACAGACGGAAAATTGCCAGTAGCTTGCGTGGGTTTACTAAAGCGCTGTTCAATTGCGTCAATACGTTGTAAAACACGGCTTATACTATCCATCTCACACCTGCCGATTCCGCATGAAAACTTGCATGCCAAGTTCATCAAGCAATTTTTGATCTTGTTGCAGCATTTCTGCTTTGTATTCGGCTAATCGTTTTTCCTTTAGCTTTTCTACCAATTTAAGCTTAGTAGTTGCCGCCGCTAATTCAGTAAGACAGTGACACCGCTGCTGATCGGCCGCTTCTACCTGTTCCTGCTGCACAGTAATGCTTACATTGAGTTTATCGAAGTAAAAATAATAATTCTTAAGCGTATCTATCGTTTGCCTTTTACTCTGCTCAGCCCGGAATTGAGCTAATTGCATTTTCTGCTCGTTTTCGAGCCGCTCAAGAGCTGTTAACTCTATCTGGTACCGGCTGGTTGCCTGGACAAGCCGCATTTGTGCTTCTTCCTGCTGCAACCGCCTCATTCGCAATAACGTTTCCAGCTGAAATTTAAACTGCTTCATTTACCCAACTCCATTACTGGAACTGTACAACAGACCGCAAACGTTCTATAGTGGCCTGCAGCGTTGTTTTTTCATATACTTGCTGCTGCAGAAACTGCTTAGCTTCACCAATTAAATTCACTGCCTGATCGATATTGGCATTACTGCCTTTGGCATATGCGCCGATATTGATTAAATCTTCGGCTTCCCGGTAAGTGGCCAAAACAGTCCGCAGCTTTTGCGCGGCCTGCCAGTGGCTTTCCTCAACAATTTCAAGCATAACACGGCTGACACTCGCTAGAACATCAATTGCCGGATAGTGATTTTGTGCAGCAAGATCCCGGGATAGAACGATATGCCCATCCAGTATGCCCCTTACAGCATCAGCAATCGGTTCATTCATATCATCACCGTCTACCAAAACCGTGTAAATTCCTGTAATGGAACCTCGCGATCCGGTTCCAGACCGTTCTAAAAGCTTCGGCAGCATAGCGAAAACGGACGGTGTGTAGCCACGGGTCGCAGGCGGTTCGCCAACCGTTAAGCCCACTTCCCGCTGCGCCATAGCAAAGCGGGTTACCGAATCCATCATTAACATAACGTCAAGGCCTTCATCGCGAAAATACTCGGCAATGGAGGTTGCCGTTAAAGCACCCTTAAGCCGGACCAAAGCAGGCTGATCCGATGTCGCTACGATTACTACCGAGCGCTTCAAGCCTTCTTCTCCTAAGTCTCGCTCAATAAACTCACGTACTTCCCTGCCACGTTCACCAACTAAGGCAATTACACTGATATCCGCTTCTGTGTTGCGGGCAATCATTCCCAGCAAGGTGCTTTTTCCAACTCCGCTGCCTGCCATAATTCCCACACGCTGACCGCGGCCAAGCGTAAGCAGGCTGTCTATCGCTCTAACACCCACTGAAAGCTTATCGGTTATGCGGCGGCGGCTGAGCGGCGGCGGCGGCATTGCATTCAGCGGATAAGTAGCATTGCTTAGCAGCGGGCCACGCCCGTCTATCGGGTTGCCCAGTCCATCTAAAATCCTGCCCAGCAAATGCATTCCTACGGGTACTTTTAAGGTCTGCTGTGCAGCAACAACATCACAGCCCGGTCCAATGCCATGCATTTCACCAATTGGCATGAGGAGAACCCTTCCCTCCCGGAATCCCACAACTTCTGCAGGAATCGCCTCTTGTCCCGATCTTGGATAAATATAGCAAAGTTCCCCCAGATTAACATTCGGCCCTTGCGATTCAATGACCAAACCAATAATTTGCGTTATTTTCCCATTGAATTTCATAGAAGCAGTATTCTTAATAATTGATAAATACTTATTAAAGTCGATTGTACTCATGGTATTACTTCTGCCAGTGCTTTGCGCAAAGTGTCAAACTGAGTATCAATCCGGGCATCTACACTGCCATAGGCAGTATCGATGATACAGCCGCCTGCCGGTATTGTCTGATCTGCTACAATTTGCAAGGCCTGCTCACGCCCCAATACTAATTGCAAGTCTTTACGCGCCTGCAACAGTAAGTGATATTCCTCTGGGTTAACGCGGATTTCAATCTGTTCCTGATCACGAACTTTCTTTAAGGCTGCTGTGACTATCGGCAATACTACCATTGGGTTTTCCTCTATTTCTCTTGCCAGGATTTTACTGACCATAGCCATCGAGATATCAATGATATGCCGTTCAGCGCCGATGACAATATCTTTGGCCTGCTGCTCGGCAGTGACTAAAATTTGTTCAGCTTTTGCAATAGCATCTTGCAGCTTTGTCTGCATTTCCTGAACGGCAGCATCCATACCTTCCTTATAACCAGCCTCAAGGCCTTCTTCCCGTCCCTCAGCATATCCTTGCTGATGTCCTTCTTTGTGCGCTTCCTCGCGCTGCAATTGAGCAGTTTGCGATGCTGCAGCCAGACATGCAGCCGCCTCCTCTTGCGCACTGGCAAGAATCGTCTGGGCTTGTTGGACTGCAGCCTGATCAAACTCATTCACCGCTTCAATCTCTTCCACCGGTAATTCGACTTGCTCTTCACAATTCGGACTTGATACCGTTATGCAGAGAATCGGTGCATCACTAATGTCATTTTTTTTGATAATCTTAGGCAATTATCTCGTCCCCTTTACCGCGGGAAACAATAATTTCACCTGATTCTTCAAGTTTGCGTATTACATTAACAATTTTTTGTTGTGCTTCTTCTACATCACGAATGCGCACTGGTCCCATATATTCAATTTCTTCACGCAGCATTTCGGAAGCCCGCTTGGACATATTGCGGTATATTTTCTCAGCAACCTCACTTGAAGAAGCTTTGAGCGCCAGTGCCAGATCTTTCGACTCAATTTCACGCAGCACCAGTTGCAGCGAACGATCATCAAGCAGCACAATATCTTCGAATACAAACATCCGTTTTTTGATTTCTTCCGCAAGCTCCGGATGCTGAACTTCAAGATTTTCAATAATTGTGCGTTCGGTTGTACGGTCAACTCTGTTCAAGACCTCAACAATCGAATCTACACCGCCGGCAGCAGTGAAGTCCTGCGTAACAAGCGACGAGAGCTTGCGTTCCAGAATACGTTCAACATCCTTAATTACATCAGGTGATGTACGATCCATTGTAGCGATGCGTTTTGCCACATCTACCTGCCGGTCAGGCGGCAAAGCAGATAAAATCGCCGCCGATTGTTCGGCCTGCAAGTAAGCCATAATGAGAGCAATCGTCTGAGGGTGTTCGTTTTGAATAAAATTCAACAGTTGACCAGGGTCGGTTTTACGAGCGAAATCAAAAGGTCTGATTTGCAGGCTCGATGTAAGCCGGTTAATAATTAAAACCGCTTTTTCAGCCCCCAGCGCCTTCTCAAGGATTTCTCGCGCATAATCAAGACCGCCTGACGAAATGTAGTCTTTAGCAATACACATCTGATGAAACTCAGATAACACCTTATCTTTTTGCTCTTGTGGTATCTTGCGTTGATTGGCAATTTCCAGAGTCAGCTTTTCTATTTCCTCTTCTTTCAGGTGCTTAAAAACCTGGGCAGAAATATCCGGTCCAAGGGAAATCAACAAGATAGCCGCTTTTTGCTTGCCTGTCAGTTCATTAGATTGGTACACGGCACCTCACCTCCCCTGTCATTATTCATCAGCCAGCCACATCTTAATTAATTGAGCCGCATCATCCGGCCGTGATTTTGCTAATTTTTCAATCACTTCACGCTGCTGCGCCCGTTCTTTATCCTGTTGCGAAAGTTCTTTCTGGGTCGGCTCTTCTAATTCCTCAACAGTCGAAAGAGCAGCGGCAAGCTGTTCTTCCTCTTCTTGTGCTTCCTGTTTGCGGCGCGCAAAAAGACGAATTAAGTACAAGACCAGTACGACAGCACCAACAACAGCTGCAATTTTCATCCACAGATTCTGCCGGGCCTGCTGCTCGTAAAGCTCTTCTTCTCTTTTTTGTTTATCAGCAATTTCCGTGCTAAACGGAATGCTTTCAACGGAAATGGCATCTCCTCTGGCAGGATTAAGACCTACAGCGGAAGCGACTACTTTTGTAAGGCTGTCCTGCTGCGCTCTCGTTACATTGTTGTCAACAAGAACAGCTACAGTAAGACGCCGTATAGAACCGGGAGAACTGATTACTTTTTCTTTTGTTTCATTAATTTCATAATTGCGGGTGACTTCTTTTTTATCATAATTCGACTGTCCGTTGTTTGCAGTAACATAGCCCGGAATGTTGGAAGTTGTCCCCGGCGTACCACCTGGTGCACCTGATGTTCCCTTAAAAGATTCATTCACTTCCTGGGAACTCCGGACAATCCCTTTATCATCAACAACCGGTTCAAAGACCTGCCGGTCCAGCATCCGCTGGTCAAAGTTTAATTCGACACTGACCCTTGACGCTGCCTTGCCTGGCCCTAACACTTGTTCCAGCAGGGTTTGGACATTCTTTTGAATATCGTCCTGCATTTTCTTCGTAAGTTCAATTTGCGTTACTGTTGCCGCTCCAGCTGCTTGTGGAGTGTCGGCTTGATCATTATTAAGCACACGAGCCAGTTGATCAACAACGGTAACGTTTTCCGGCTTTAGGCCTTGAACGCTGTGAGCCACTAAATTAACAATCCCTTTAACCTGCTCTTTTGATAGTTGCGTAGAAGGACGAAGCTTTAGCATAACAGAAGCCGTTGCCGGTTTTTCATTCTTCTTATATAAGCTGTCTTCCGTCATCACAATATGTACACGAGCTTTTTCGACTTCAGCCATTTGTTCAATCGTACGGGTCAGTTCTCCTTGCAGCGCTTGCAAATAATAGACTTTGTTTTGGAATTCCGTAACGCCGAACTTATTTTGATCAAATATCTCAAAGCCCTTATACCCACGCGGCAATCCTTGACTCGCTAATTCTAAACGCACACGGTGAACATCTTTAGCCGATACTAAAATCGCTGTGCCGTTAGTGTCAATCTTATGGTCAATTTTCAGTTCTTTTAATTTAGCTACAACTTCGCCGGCATCTTTTGCTTCCATATTTGTAAACAAGGGTACATAATCCGGACGTCCGCCCCACCAATAGCTCCACGCTAACAGAGCAACAAAAAGCAATATTGCGGAACCGAGTATCATATACCTTTCTCTTTTACCAACATTTCGCCATACGCGCAGCAGCTGTTCCTTCCAGTCGGCCATGGTCTCCAACCTTTCAGTTACAAATAATCTTACCGATTATGTAATAGGAGTATTTACACTTGCATACGCATAACTTCTTGGTAAGCGTCTACTACCTTATTCCTGACCTGCATGGTTAATTGAAGTGCTATCGAAGCCTTTTCCGATGCAATCATCACTTCCGATATGTCTTCAACCTGTCCGGCTGCTAATTTCATTGAAGCCTCTTTGGACTCGGTTTGCAGCTTATTCACATTGCCTAAAGCCTCTGACAATACTTCGGAAAACGATTTGCCGGCTTCTGCAGCTTCCGACGACTTGTCCAATCCGCCGCTAAAAGAAACAGGCGTTAATTTTATTGGATCAACACGCATTTAACTAGCCCCCTATTTTCCAATTTCTAATGCTTTTGCAGCCATACTTTTAGCGGTATTGACCGCTGTAACATTGGCCTCATACGCACGAGTAGCCGTTATCATATCCACCATTTCCGAAACGATGTTAATATTCGGCATCTCTACGTAACCATCTTGATTTGCATCGGGATGATGGGGATCATAAACATTGCGTGTAGGTGAATTATCTTTCTGTATCCCCACTACGCGAACTCCATTACCGGCCTCCATTTGCTGCGACAACAATTGTGAAAACCCGCTTTGCCCTTCTCTGGGCTGAAACACTACCATCTGCCGGCGATAAGGTCCGCCTTCGGTCGTGCGGGTAGTATTGACATTGGCAATATTATTGGAAATTACATCCATCCTCAGTCTTTCGGCAGTTAGCCCTGAAGCAGCGGCATCAATCGCACCAAACATGCGCATCCTCAACCTCTCCCTTCCTTAATAACAGATTTTAATGTAGTAAAGTATCGGCTGAGCTGCTGGGCCAGAGCATCATAATAAATGCTGTTCTTAGCCATGTTTGCCATTTCAATATCAATATCTACATTATTACCGTCAGTCCGAAAGGAATTATCCGCCACCATGCGCATTGTTGGCGCTAAAGCCTGCGACTGAGTTGAAATATGTTTTTCATTTGTTTTAGCCAAGTCCAGCTGCTGGGAGCCAGACATTTTTTGCTGAAGAATATCTTCAAACAAAACCTCACTTCGTTTAAATTTAGGAGTATTAACATTGGCTATATTGTTACTAATTGTTTTTTGCCGCAGTGACGAGGCTGAAAGGGCTTTTTCCAAAACATAAGCTTGCGCAGACCCCGTAATTGACTGAATCACGAAAAACCCCCCCTGCATTTTCTTGAAAATTTAAACTGTGTAAAAAGCTTTAGGCTACATTCTACAAAAAACTACAAAATCCTCTACGCTTTTTCCAGTTTATGATTTTTTTCTTCTCATTAAAAATATAACAAAAACAACCACTCCAGTCGAGTGGTTGTTTTTGTTAACATTGTTATTTCTTCAGTTTTTTCAGTTCTTCGAGCAAGCGTTCATTTAATACTTTAATGTAAGTCCCTTTCATCCCTAAAGACTTAGACTCGATTACCCCGGCACTCTCAAACTTGCGCAGCGCATTTACGATTACCGAACGGGTGATCCCTACACGATCAGCAATTTTACTCGCTACTAACAAGCCTTCATTTCCTTCTAATTCATTTAAGATGTGCATAACAGCTTCCAGTTCTGAGTAAGATAAGGTCCCCAGCGCAACCTGAACAGTTGCTTTTTTGCGGGCCTCTTCTTCAATTTTTTCACTGCGGTCCCGCAATATTTCCATTCCGACTACGGTTGAGCCGTATTCGGCTAATATCAGGTCAGCATCAGTAAATTCTTCATGGAACTTTGCTACCAGCAATGTACCAATTCTCTGTCCGCCGCCATGGATAGGGACGATTGTCGTAAACTTATCCTGGAAAATACAAGCCGTACCCTCCTGGAAAGCACATTTACCGCTGTCCAAGCGCAAGTTCGGCGATGTTTCGGTGATTCTAAGCAGCCAGTCTACATAGCGTTCGGGGAAAATTCCCTGCTGCAGAACTTTGTCACGCATTAAATCACATTCAAAATCGTCCAATAGAGCAAAGCCCAGGACGGCGCCCTCCTTACCAACAATATAAACATTGGCGCTCATCACCGTACTTAACACACGGGAAATTTCACCATATTCGACATTCTCCGATTTTTGCAGTATCTTATTAATTTTTCGAGTACGTTCTAACAAAGCTAACACTACAATCACTCCTGCCTTTCAAACTCCATTATAATATGTAATGACTTAAGTCTAGATTAACTACAATATGATCAAGTTTAGTTTTTACATAATCACGATTAATTACTATTGATGTCTCCTCTAGATCAGGAGCATCAAAAGCTAAATCTTCCAGTAGTTTTTCTAAGATGGTATGCAGCCTGCGGGCCCCGATGTTTTCCGTCTGGGTATTTACTGTGCAGGCAATTTCTGCTAGCTCATCAATAGCATCGTCGGTGAAGCTGATTTTTATACTCTCAGTTTCCAATAAGCTAACATACTGTTTAATTAACGCATTGGCCGGCTCTGTAAGAATTTGACGAAAATCCTCTTTACTTAGATTCGTCAATTCTACCCGTATCGGAAAGCGGCCTTGCAGCTCGGGTATCAGGTCTGAGGGTTTTGAAATGTGAAATGCACCGGCGGCAATAAACAGGACATGATCTGTTTTTACCGGTCCGTACTTCGTTACGACTGTGGAGCCTTCCACAATCGGCAGGATGTCTCGCTGAACACCTTCCCGCGAAACATCTGGTCCGTTAGATTTCCCGCGACCAGCAATTTTGTCTATTTCATCGAGAAAAATTATCCCGTAGTTTTCAGCCTGTTTAATAGCAGCAGCGATAACCTCATCCATATCAATTAACTTCTGCGCCTCTTCCTGGATAAAGATCTTACGCGCATTGGCCACAGTTACTTTTCTTTTCTTCTGTTTCTTCGGCAGCAGATTCCCCAGCATATCCTGGATGTTGGCGCCGATTTCTTCTACGCCCGATCCGGCAAACATCCCTGCCATAGGCTGAGCATTATCTTCGACGATAATCTCAATTAAATCATCATCAAGCTCACCATTTTGCAGCTGTTTTAAGAGCTGCAGCCGTTCGTCTTCAATCAACGGCTGCGGTTCAGGCGGCTCTTCCTTGGGTGGATTCATGGTAGAAGAGAACAAAAGTTCAAACGGATTGCGGACTGAATCCTTTTTAGGCAAGGGTTTTAAGCATTCCAGAATCCGTTCATTCGCAAGTTCATATGCTTTATCGTTTACGGCAAGCATGCTTTCCGACTTAACCATTCGAATTGCCGTTTCAACGAGATCACGCACCATTGATTCGACATCACGGCCTATATAGCCAATTTCAGTAAATTTAGTTGCCTCGACTTTAACGAAAGGAGCATTCACTAGTTTTGCGAGACGCCTGGCAATTTCCGTTTTGCCAACTCCAGTCGGCCCAATCATTAATATGTTCTTAGGAATAACTTCATCCTGCAGTTCAGCCGGCAGTTTCTTGCTCCGCCAGCGGTTGCGCAGTGCTACCGCCACCGATTTTTTAGCTTGGTGCTGACCGACGATGTATTTATTCAGTTCACCGACAATTTGTTTCGGAGTTAATTCCATTGCCACACCCTCCTCGCCATTATAATTCTTCCACTGTAATATGCGAATTGGTATAGACACAAATCTCAGAGGCGATTTCCAGCGCCTGACGGGCAATTTCCGGTGCAGGGAGATTCGAGTTTCTCACAAGAGCCCGGGCCGCTGCCAGTGCGTAAGCTCCCCCTGAGCCGATAGCGGTAACACCATCATCAGGTTCAATCACCTCACCGTTGCCAGAGATGATCAGTAAATGCTGAGTATCGGTTACAATGAGCAATGCTTCCAGCCGGCGCAATACGCGGTCGAGCCGCCAGTCTTTAGCAAGCTCTACTGCAGCCCGCATCATATTGCCATTAAATTCTTCCAGCTTAGATTCAAACTTCTCAAATAATGTAAATGCGTCGGCTACTGAGCCGGCAAAGCCCGCTAAAACCTTGCCATGATATAGACGACGAACTTTTTTGGCATTATGCTTCATAACTGTATTTCCACCAAAAGTCACCTGTCCGTCGCCGGCAATCGCGGTTTTCCCTTGATGATGAACTGCTACGATCGTCGTAGCATGAAACATAAACAACACCTCCTACGCACGGGGATGTGCGCTTTTGTAAACCGATCTAACCCGCTCTTTGTTGATGGAAGGTAAAATCTGTGAAAAATTTATTTGCCCCAATATCTCCTGTACCGAACAAACATCAGCGCCGTTATTCAGCATATGTACCGCAAAGGTTTGACGAATAGTAGTAGGATTAACGGACTGTTCCAAAGCAAGCATCTTAATGTAGTTCATGAGGATGCGTCTAATACTCCGGTCAGTTAAAGGGCTACCTTTGCTATTTACAAAAGCATAATCATGAGGTGCTCCTGTGTGTTTTCCGTACAATCGAGGACGACTCTGCCTGACGTATTGTTCCAGTGCGGCAATTGCGCTGGACCCTATCGGTACAACACGCTTTCTGCCTTCACTGTCAGAAACCACAGCACATCCCGCGAAACAGTCTAAATCAGCTAACAACAGTCCAACCAGTTCACGAGCTTTGATGCCGGTGGCATACAACAATTCCAGCACCGCTAAATCCCGTCTGCCCAAATCGCTCTGGTCAGGCAGCCTTAACAAACCGTCAATTTCAGCTTCTGTTAAAACGGATATCGTTTGTTGATTTTTTAGGGAGCGCATAGTTACACAGGGATTATCAGCAATGATAGTGCGCTTGCAAAGGTAGCGAAAAAAAGCCCGCAAGGCAGCCAAACTGCGATTTATCGTAGCGTGTGAATAATTTTGCCTGTGCATTGCACTATGATAACTTCTGATCAACATCTGCGTAACATTGCCAAGTAACACATCACCGTCCCCCTGCTCTTGGGCAAAAGCAACAAACCGCTCTATATCAGAACGGTAATAGCGAATCGTACTCTGGGAAACCCGCTTCTCTACTTGCAAATATACGACAAAGTTGTCAAGGTTATGCTTAATATCATTCATTTTATCCATTTTTTGTCGAAATATGGACTAAATTTATTTATTTATAGTAGCACAGCAATTAATTTTGCGCAATACCGTTGTCTAATTTTTCTATTAATTTTTTTAATGAACTTAATGCCCGTTCGGCGATTAAACCGTTCTTTTGCTTTTTGTCTTTTACCCGGTACTCCAGTGGCGGCAGCAGACCAAAATTAATATTCATCGGTTGAAATCCGTCAGGAGATGCCTGGGTAATATACCGGCATAACGCACCGTGAGCTGTATCGGCCGGGAACTCGACGGGATGCTGCTGCATTGCTAAGCGAGCGGCATTGATTCCTGCCACAAGGCCGGATGCTGCTGATTCCACATACCCTTCGACTCCAGTAATTTGACCGGCAAAGAACAAGCCCGACCGAGTTTTTGTTTCTAACGTTGACTGCAGAATCCGCGGTGAGTTGATATAAGTATTCCGATGCATGACACCATAGCGGGCAAATTCCGCTTTTTTCAAACCCGGTATTAATTGAAAAACTCTTTTTTGTTCCGGCCATTTTAAGTGAGTTTGAAAACCGACTATATTGTAAAGTGTCGCTGCAAAGTTATCTTGCCGCAATTGGATAACAGCGTGCGGCGTCTCTCCTGTTACCGGATGTTTTAAACCTACCGGCTTCAATGGACCAAACCGCAATGTATCAATACCTCGCGAAGCCATTTCTTCAACAGGCATACAGCCTTCAAAGAATATTGCTTTTTCAAAGTTCTTGACGGCCGTACGCTCAGCGTTAACTAATTCATGCCAAAACAGTTCATATTCTTCCTTGGTCATCGGACAATTCAAATAGTCTTCGTCGCCTTTTCCATATCGTGAAGCGCGATAAATCTTGTCCATATTCAGCGATTCACCCACAACAATAGGCGCAGCAGCATCATAAAAATACAGATAATCATGACCGGCCAGCTCGGCAATTGCTTCGGAAAGTACAGGAGATGTCAGCGGCCCGCTGGCGATAACAGCCGGAACTTCCTCCGGAATTGCCGCTACTTCAGCATGGTGGACCGTAACACGGGGATGGGCTGTCAGCATCTGGGTAATATACCGGCTGAAGCCCTCCCGGTCTACTGCCAGCGCCCCTCCCGCGGGAACTCTATTTAAATCGGCTGCCTTTAAGATCAGCGAATTTAATTGCCGCATTTCTTCTTTCAGCAAGCCTACTGCGTTTTCTACATTTGCGGCCCGCAGCGAATTGCTGCAAACCAGCTCAGCAAATAAATCACTGTGATGAGCTGGTGTAGAATGTACAGGTCGCATTTCATATAAATCGACCTCAATGCCTCGCTCAGCAATCTGCCATGCGGCTTCACTGCCTGCAAGTCCGGCACCAATAACCGTAACTTTAGCCACTCTTACTCCTCCGTTTAGCCGGTTTTACCGTCTTCGTAGTTTTTGTCGTTTTTGCTGTTGCAGCTGGTTTGATAGCATTTGCCGCTTGGGTCGGACATGCCGGATTCCCACAAACGCTTGCGGCTCCGCCTTTTTTAAACCCGCGCCGCACCATAAAGCTGCCGCATGTCTGGCATACTTCTTTTAAAGGAGTATCCCAGGTCACGTAATCGCACTCAGGATAGCGTTGACAGCCGTAAAAAACTTTTCCCCGTTTCGTCCGGCGCTCAATAATTGCACCTTGGCATTTCGGACAGGCAACACCGGTTTCTTTTACAATAGCCTTCGTATTCCGGCACGCCGGAAATCCGGGACAAGCGAGAAAACTGCCATAACGCCCCTTCTTCACTACCATAAAGCGTCCACAAGCTTCACACTGGACGTCTGAAACCTCGACAGGCAATTCCACTTGACCAATCTCGGCTTCAGCATGCGTCAACGTTTCCGCAAAAGGCTGATAAAAATCCTTCAGTACTTGCTTATACGGTACTTCGCCTTCAGCAACGTCATCAAGCCGGTCTTCCATATGTGCTGTGAATTCCACGTCGACAATATTTTCAAAATACTGTTTTAATAAATCGACCACTAAACAGCCAAGCTCTGTCGGTTGGAATTTCTTCTCGATCTTCTCTACATATCCCCTGGTAACAATGGTATCGATAATCGGCGCATAGGTACTGGGACGCCCGATCCCCTTCTCTTCCAGTATTTTGACAAGTGATGCCTCCGTGTAGCGGGGTGGCGGCTGAGTAAAATGCTGCTTTGGCAGAATTTTATATGTTTTGAGAGTTTGACCTGCAGTCAGTTCGGGCAGATCAACATCTTTATCCTGTTCATCGCCTTCTCTACTTTCCGTATAAACAACCATGAAACCAGCAAATTTAAGATGCGATCCTGTTGCTCTGAGGCCATACTGCCCAGCCTTAATCTCGATTGTTAACGTATCATAAATTGCTGCAGTCATTTGGCTGGCAATAAACCGGCTCCAGATCAGCGAGTACAGCTTGTATTGATCCTTAGACAAATGTCCGATCACACTATCCGGAGGCAAGGTCAGACTGGTTGGCCGGATTGCTTCATGCGCATCCTGGGCATTTTTTTTGGACGTATAGACAGGTGCCTTTTCCGGAAGATACTCGGAGCCGTATTTTTCTGTAATAAACGTACGAGCCTCGCTTTGAGCCGATTCGGAAACCCGGTTTGAGTCCGTACGGATATACGTGATTAAACCAACATGTCCGCTTTTGCCAATTTCAAGACCTTCATACAACTGCTGCGCCAGCATCATTGTTTTCCGCGAAGTAAAGCCCAGCTTGCGGGATGCATCCTGTTGCAGGCTGCTCGTAGTGAAAGGCGGTATTGGATTACGGCGGCGCTCTCTTTTTTTAACCTCGGTTACAGTAAACTCACTTTCCTCTAAGTGAGCTGTAATCGTCATGGCCTGCTCTTCATTTGCTACTTGCGCTTTTTGCTCTTCAATTGTGACCAGTTCGGCATCAAAGATAGGGGATTTCAGCTTTTCCCGTAATTTAGCGGTAACAGTCCAATACTCTTCTGGAATAAAAGCCTGAATCTCTTTTTCGCGGTCGCATATCAGCCTGACTGCTACCGATTGTACACGGCCTGCACTCAAACCTTTTCTCACCTTCCGCCAAAGGAGCGGACTTAATTTATACCCCACAATACGATCTAAAATCCGTCGCCCCTGTTGAGCATCAATTTTTGACATATCCAAAGGACGCGGATGCTTAACAGCATTTTGGATAGCCGATTTAGTTATTTCATTGAATTCAATACGGCAAGCCCGGGTCGGATCAATAGCAAGTATATGCGCTAAATGCCACGCAATCGCTTCCCCTTCCCGGTCAGGGTCAGTTGCCAGAAATACTTTGTCTGCTGTTTTAGCAGATTCTTTCAAGGCTTTAATCAGATCGCCTTTGCCGCGGATATTGATATATTTCGGCTCAAAGTCTTGTTCTACATTAACCCCGAACTGACTTTTGGGCAAATCCCTTAGATGTCCCATAGAGGCTCGCACAATATAGTTTTTTCCTAAAAACTTTTCTATTGTTTTGGCTTTTGCCGGAGACTCAACTACAACGAGCGTTTTGCTCACCTGGTTCCCTCCCTGGCGGTCCGCATATATCGCTGTCCGCCATATCCAATTGCTAAATCTTGTAATTCCAGTTGCAATAATATATGAGTAACAGTAGGAAGCGGCAGTTGGGTTTGACAAAGAATTTCATCGATTCCTACTGGATAATCCGGATGAAGAGCATTAAGCACAGCCTGTTCGTCTTCTGACAGTAATTGCGGCTTACATGCGCTAGGTCTTTCATTCCAGCCATATTCATCCAATATATCTGTTGCACAATCAATTAATTTAGCGCCTTGCTTAATTAAATAATGTGTTCCTTTGCTTGTAGCCGAAAGAATGCTGCCAGGAACGGCGAAAACATCCCTGCCTTCCTCTAAGGCAAAATCTGCAGTAATCAGGGAGCCGCTGCGCTCTGCCGCTTCGACAACAACTACGCCCCGTGAAAGTCCGTTAATGATGCGATTCCGGGCCGGAAAAAATTGGGGCAGTGGCAGGGTCCCCGGCGGGTATTCAGAAATGAGGGCTCCATTTTCTGCAATACGCTCCAGCAGGTGAATGTTTTCGGGTGGATAGCAAATATCAACTCCACTGCCAAGAACCGCTATCGTATAGCCGCTCTCTAGCGCTCCCATATGGGCCGTTGAATCAATACCCCTTGCCGCACCGCTGACAACACCTGCTCCTGCAGCAGCCAGCTGACTGGCTAGCATTTTGCATACACTGCGTCCATAAGCAGTAGCCCGCCTAGCACCCACGATGGCAATCAGTTTGTCATCAGCAGGAAGTGTACCCCGGTAGTATAAAATGGCAGGTGGATTGTACGTATTTGCCAGTAAAACAGGATACCTAGCTTCCCCTAAGCAAACAATACCGATTCCTTTCTTCTCCCAGCCTTCTGCCAATGCACTTACATCTATCTTTTCCCGGCAATTCAATATTTTATTACATAACATCTCATCCAGACATCCTGAAAGAATCAGTTCATCCCTGCTGGCCAGCCAGGCTTGTTCAGCGTTGCCGAAATACTCCACTAAGCGTTTCATACGGGCATGCCCCACTCCCGGCACCATATGCAGAGCTGCCAGATGTATGTTCTTCATTCTTGCCTCCAAGTTTTGAACGCAATTCAGATTTTGTAATTATTGGTATTATAACTGTCAAAAAAAGATCGGTCAAGACTAAGCCTGACCGCCTTTTGTTAACTTTAAGATATGACTGGCAATTTCATCAGCTGCTAACGGCCGGGATAGCAATAGCGAACGCTGCCGCCGGCTACTGTGCGCTTCTGTTTTTTCAGAGAGAAGACGATTCAGCGAAGCCTCTAGTTCAGCCAGGGAATCAACCTGTTCAGCAACTTGCTGTTTGACCAAATAACTGGTGTTGGCCTCTTCCTGCCCCGGAATCGGCTTGTAAATTATCATGGGAACACCGGCACACAAGGCCTCTGCCGAGGTCATGCCCCCCGGCTTGGTAATGATAATTTGAGCCATTGCCATTAATTCAGGAACATTATTCACATATCCCAAAATACGGACACTCTGCTTGAAATCCTTCTGTCTGGCTGTCAGCTGATTAAACAACGCTTTATTCTGTCCGGCAACAGCAATAATTTGAATCGGCCGTTCAATATTCTGGCAGGCCATAATAATCTCTTCCATCGGCAATACTCCTGCCCCGCCGCCCATAATAAGAATAACGGGAACATCTGCAGCTAAGCCGCAGGCAGGCGTTGAATCAGCATTAGCGTGACGCTGAGAGAAAAAATCCGAGTCTACAGGAATTCCTGTCGATAATGATTTACTATAAGGAATACCGTTACTATTTAAATAGTCCCGTAATGGCTGACCGGCTACATAATAATAATCAATGGTCGGATAAATCCACAATTTATGTACGACAAAGTCAGTAACGACTGCTAAGACAGGCGCATCAATACTGCCATCTTTCCTGAGACAGGATGCAATCCCTGCCGGCGTAGCATGAGTACATACAATAGCGGTAGGATTGTACTCAGTAATAAAACGCCTCATCCTCCCGGCAAGATAAGAGTTAATCAATTCCCGGGTCTTTAATGCCCATCTGCTGTCATTCCCCCAGCCATACATGGAACCGTACAGACTAGGAACTACACTGAGTATTTTTAAATAGATTCCCAGAATCATTTTCCCGATTACAGGGTGAAAAAAATCAAATATATTGGCAATGCGCATTTCACACCCGGGATATAAGCGGCCTATGGCTTTATTTACCGCTTGTGCAGCGCGAGTATGACCTGCTCCTATTGGTGCTGTCAGAAAAAGAATTCTCGGCGGTCGCAAAAAAATGCCTCCTTTCGCCACTCACAGCTTCGCTTTTTGATTGTGATCGGCGAATGATAACAAAACTTCTATTATTGTATCACAATTAAACAGCAGTTTAAAATATTTATTTCGAAACCTGCATTGCTCATACGAAACTTAAAAACCTGCCGCCGTCAGCGCGCAGGTTTTGGTGCTATTGCTTATTCAAATCGGCAGCTAGTTTTGCAAGCTGCTCAGACATCGCCGTTAATTGCTGCGTATGAGCCGTTAATTGCTGAATGGTACCCGCCTGGTGCTGAGAAACAGAATCCACTTGCTCAATCTCTGCAACAATTTTTTGGATCGATTGATTGATCTTTCCTAAAGTAGCCGTTATTTGACTAGCTGAACCGGCACTGTCAATTGCCAATTTTCTCACCTCATCGGCAACGACTCCAAAACCCCGGCCTTGATCCCCTACCCGGGCTGCTTCAATGGCAGCATTCAATCCCAGCAGATTTGTTTGCTTCGCTACATTTTTTATGAAGTCTACAACAGTATCCGTCTCGCTTACTTCTTTATTCGCTTGAGTTGCTAAGTTTTTTAGAAAACTGCAACTTGCAGCGAGTTCTTCAGCCTGGGCTAATATGGATTGGGTTGAGGCTGCCAGCGCTCCAGCTGATTTCGACAGCTGCCCGGCGGCTGCAAGGAGCGTCTCTTTGCGCTCCAGTGACTCGTGAACAGCAACCGCACCAATTACCAAGCCGCTCTCATCCACAATCGGCATGCTGATTGCAATATAAGGGATACCGTATACTTCTTTTGCCACTTCGACTACGACACGCTGCTTTTTCTTCATCGCCTGATACACAGCCGAGCCCTCTTTAATCGGCTCTCCCACCACAACCTGATTCGCGATCTCTGGAATGGAGAGAGACAATAGCCATTTTTCCTTACTGCTGATCACGATACCGACTTTGCCGCTAACCAATTGCGGAATATACTTTGCCGTTCGCATGAAACACTCTAACATCCCGGTTTGCTCCATATTCCCACACCCTCACTATCTTAATTTTCAATTGGATTTCTATTTTATTCTTTCATCAGGTGCATACTAAGCAAAAATAAGCAATAAGGAATGATGCATTTGCCAGAAATACCGGAAATTGAAACTGTATGCCATCATTTGCGCAACTCAGTCCTTGCTACTCCCATTACCAGCATTGCCCTAAACCGTTCTAAAAACTTGAATATAGAACCCGATGAGTTTGTCCGTCTTGTTACCGGACAGACAATTATTGCTGTCGGCAGGCGTGCTAAAATCATTCTATTCACACTGTCAAATCAGCATACGATAACCATTCACTTCATGCTGGAAGGCTACGCGCAATTGCTGGAAGACCATGAGCCTCGGCTGCAGCAGGCATCAACGATATTTTATCTAGCCTCCGGCAAGGCACTTACGCTTTTTAAGATAAATTTAGGCTATATTCATTTATTTCCCACTGTCGACTGGCAGGATATAGAAGACGTAAATCAGCTAGGTCCTGAGCCGTTATCTGCGGAATTCACACTCTCGTACTTTCTGAAGCTATTTAAATCACGCAAAGGCATGATTAAACCATTGCTCATGGACCAAAAGCTCATTGCCGGTATTGGCAATGTCTATTCGAATGAAGCATTATTTTGCAGTCGGATTCTGCCTACCCGTAAAGTAAAAGACATGAATGATGCCGAACTGAGTACCGTTTATCATTGCCTGCGTAGATTATTGAGCCAAGCAGTTCAGCTGGGTGGGGTTTATGATATTCCGTACTCTCAAGCAGATCAGCTTACCGGCGGCTACCTTGCCCAGCTCAAAGTTGCTTACCGTACAGGTAAACCGTGCTTTGAATGCTCAGCGCCTATTCAAACACAGCGCGTGGGCGGACGCAATGCCTTCTATTGTTCAAAATGCCAGCACTAGCTCATTTTTTGTAAAACATTCTATATTTTAACATAAAATACCTTTAAATGGAAAAGAGTAGACGCATAAAAAATTAACGTAAATTTAACGTTTCCTTCTATTATATAAGAGAGATTTTTCGCTGTTTATCGCCCCTAAGCCAAGTACTTAAAAAAGCAAACCCGGCAGTTCAAGCTGCCGGGCAACAATTACAAAAATCGATTTTAATTACGCATGATCTGAATGCATCAGCCAATATATGCATAAGGCAATAATTCCGACAAGAATTATGACTAGTTTCGGAACATCGGATCCATCAAGCCACACTTTCCCGACCTCCCTAAGTTGCTTGTAAAAATATATACGTTCAACAGGAAAGCTAGAACTAGCTTCGAGCAGTAAAGTTTCCAAAATTTTGTCTTTGAGAATTTGCTTTTTACATTAAAATAGTGTATCTTATATGAGGGGAGCTGTTATGTGTGGTGACATAGCAGTGCTGGGAAGTGGCGGCAACAGCGAGAGCGGATCGGAATGCTCTCGCTGTTGTTTTTTTAATAATAATAATCAAAGCAGCAATCATCCGTGCACCAAAAAAACAATAAAAACGCAATAATGAAGAGAAAAACGATTCCTCCTCTATGACAATGATTATGGCTGCAGATAGTATGATTGGAATGGTTATGAACGCAATGCAGATTACCGAAACTGCCGAACATGCAACGGCCTCCTTCTGGATTGTTTGCTATTATCATATGCACAATAAAGAGACTAGACACAAATAGAAAAGCTTCGCTATTGCGAAGCTGAAATAAAGCAACTATCAGTTTTCTTCTTCTCGTCTGCGAACAATTTGCAGAATCTCAGAAACGTTTCGATCAATTTCCGCTATCTGAATTTCCAATTTTTCTAATCGTTTTTTAAACGAACTAATGATATCACGTTGTTCATCCGACACAATTCATACCTCCCAATTTCTACGCTTTATCCTCCTCTTGGTATAATATCCGGATTATAAGCAAAGCTAACTCCAGCAGTCTACGCAAGGAGGATCGTTTCATGTATATCGCCGTCCGAAAACTCCATCAATGGGTTGGTCTTATATTAGCTGTCTTTTTACTTATTGAGGCTATAACCGGTTTAATTTTAGCAGAACCATGGCTAGTGGGACAATCACGAATCAACCCGCCGCACAGCATAGAAGGTGCTTCAAATATGTCCCAGCGTTCTGATGGTATAAACCGCTCGACAAGCCCCTTGGGGATCGCTAAACAACTTCATGAGGGAAAACTAAACGGCCTGAACTTTAAATGGCTTATTGATCTTACCGCAATTGGAATTATACTGCTAACAATAACGGGAATTCATCTTTCTATTTCACTTTTGTTCATCAGGAATAAGCAAACTCAAAAATAATATTAGCCGTGCAAGCATGCTGCAACTGTTATTCCATTTGTTTTTTTTGCATTTTTAAGGCCAGAAGCTGTAGCGGTGGAAAATTAATTTTGCGAATCATACTGCCGTCGATAACCTGGTCCAAAGGAGTACCCTGAGGAGTATCGGCGGTAATATGAAAAACATCCTTTTCTTGATCGTACTTGACTCTTACGCTCCCTTTGCTTACCTTCATAAGGCACACCTCAACTAATTATTTGCCTGCCAATACTATAATATATGCAATACTACCATTAGTGGATCACGTAAATTAAAAATCTTAACAAGCTGCCCAACAACAAAGAAGCCCGGTGCACAACTACCGGGCTTCTTTGTCGTAATTGCGATGAAATCAGCTAACCTCTCGCCCTAACGAGTCCTTGGCAAACTGAATTGCGGCCCCGGCTAATACCAAGGTAGGATCGATCGCCGGCTGGTCGATATGAAACCTGTCAAAGGCTACCGGCAGTTCCGTACAGCCTAATATTAAAATTTCCGCCCCTTGCTCATAAAGATCATCCAAGCTTTTGTAAAAATCCGTAAGGTCCATATTCCAATTCGAAGCCTTTACCCCATGATAAATGACATTCATTACACTCTCCTGCCCTGCAGACGACGGTATGGCTACATCAATTCCTACCTCGGCCAGTACCTGATGATAAACGCCTGCTTGAATTGTTCCGTCGGTTGCCAGCAAGCCGATTTTAGCTATGCCTTTTCTCTTTATTTCCTGAGCTGTTAATTTCAACATATTAAGTAAGGGAATATCAAAAAAGGGGGTAATTCGATCATAAAAATAGTGAGCAGTATTACACGGCATTACTAAGGCCTCCGCCCCCATCGCTTGTAAACGGATACCGCTTCTCACCATTTCAGGAACAGGATCTTCCCCCTTGCCAATGATCGCTTTTGTTCTATCCGGGATATTTGTATTACAATCTATCACTACATGAATATGCTCCTGGTCCGATTTGGCATTTGTCAGGGTAATGATCTTATTAAATAAATCACAAGTAGCTGCTGCTCCCATTCCGCCAATAATTCCAATTGATTTTTTCATTTCTCATCCCTCAGCTAAAATAATGTTGACTCTGTTTGCTTTATTATAAATTCAGCGTATACTATAAGCAAATATATCTATTAATATATATAATATAATCATTTGTTTATATAGGAGACTTTATGTTTAAGGGCAAAGAATATGTTTACGAGGTTTATAAAGAAAAAAGCTTTTCCAGAGCAGCACAGAATTTGTATATTAGCCAGCCGGCGCTGAGCGCCGCAATCAAAAAAATTGAAAGCCGCATTGGCTGCTTACTGTTTGATCGCAGCAGCAAAGCGATCCGCCTGACAGAAGGTGGTATAGAGTATATAAAAGCAATAGAAAGCATCATGGATATTGAAACTCGTTTTGCAAACCACCTTAACAACTTGAATCAATTAAAAATAGGGCGCCTGGCTATCGGGGCTAGCAATGTTTTTGCTTCTTTTATTCTTCCGGCGATCATTACAGCATTTACAGATCAATATCCGGCTATTAAAGTAAATCTCATAGAATCCACCACTGCCCACTTAGAAGAGCAGCTATTTTCCGGAGCGCTTGATTTTGTGCTTGATAATTATTCTTTAGATGAAACGATTTACGAAAAACATTTATTCTGTCGCGAGTGTTTACTTCTCGCCGTACCTCCCAAACTATCTTCCAATATACCTGCCCGGGAATATCAACTATCAATAGATGATATCCGCCAGGGAAAACACTTAAATCCAGCAACGAAATCAGTACCATTATCCCTCTTTGCTCAGGAACCATTTATTTTTTTAAGAAGCGGAAACGATACACGGGTGCGTGCAGAAAAGATTTTTTTGGAAAATAAGCTTATCCCTAGGATTGTCTTAGAATTAGATCAGCTGGCTACAGCCTATAATGTTTGCTGTTATGGTTTGGGGGCCACAATTATCAGTGATACGCTTGCCCAGAAGGCGACTCCCAATACCAGCATGCACTACTACAAATTAGACAGCCCGCATACTTTTCGCAGCGTATTTTTTTATAACAAACAAAACAAATATATTACCAAGGCAATGGAAGAATTTATTAAAATTGCTCAGAAAGTGGACATTGATACTGTAATGAATAAAAGCAGCTCATCTTGACATGAGCTGCTTTTTTCTTGCAAAAAATACCGGATATTTTCTATTCCACATTCCCGGTCTGGGAGATGGCTATCGCCCGGATTGTGGAAGAAACTAATTTACGTAAATACGTAATGTCTTCTTTTTCAATCTTAATATGTCCCTGGTATATACAAACCAAACGCGGCTGAATAATTAGTACCGTTATTCCTTGACCCTCCCCGGCTTCAATATCGTCTAAGGTCGTATATACACCATTGCTTCCACTTGTTGAGAGAAGCAACCAGTTCTCAGCATTGGCTTTGCCTGTAGGGAATATTGCTTTTACATCCTGTATGGAGTAAATCGGTTTCACGTTCTTATAATCTGAATCAAATATTGAATCTAATAGGGAATCCATGATTACCTCTTCCGCTGTTTCATTATTTTCAACGTCAATCATCAGTCTGCTGCTGCGAATGAATTTTTTTGTATATTGCCTCCTTTAATCTTGTATTATACCATTTCTGTTACCTAAGCGCGATTAAGTTTAAAGACCTTGGCTGCTGCAGCCTTCGGAAACATAAAAAATAATAGCGAATGCTTTTTTTAGCAATCACTATTGTGTAAGCTCATTCTAGTATAAGTGCTGTGCTGTCACAAATCAGGCAATGAGCCTCAACCGTTTGATTGCCACATTCCCCTGCCATTTCACAAGCGCGATGATTGATGATTTCAACCTCTTCTGATCCGCATTTTTCACACTTGAGGTTAAACCCCTTTACGATTTTTCGCTTAATCCCACAATTTTCAACTACAACCAGCACCATTAAGCCTCCCATATCCTCAGTACAATAAGAGAATTCTTTACTATGGAGCTTTACTTCTCTAGCTGCTGGCTTCCCTCCTGCTATCAAGCTTCTATCTATTTTGCCATGTCCTGAATTTCTTTATTTTAACTAATAAATCTTTGGTATTTCCATCAAATGTTAACGCCCGGTCATCAATATATACGATTGCCGGCGGCTTATACGCCAGCACATCATCAACCGTAATCCCGTATTTATTCAACCAAGCTTTAACTGCCTCAGCCCGGCCTTCCTGAAAGCAGCGAGTCGACACAACAACGACTCTATAATTCCTGCGGATCTCTTCTATTGCAACTTTGATTCCTTCAACAGGCTGGTCGGGAATAACATCCACTCCACACCACCCGCTTGTATAACTATTAATTACACCATCAAAATCAAAAACTACCGTTTTGGCCATTCTCATCACCTCTTGACTAGGTTTCCCAGCACAGCCTTCAATCTTTCACTACAGTTAGCATTTTCTAAGGCATCACATCCTCCAGACTCTTGTAAAATCCCGGCTCAATCCTATTGCCTCTAATCCTTCAATTAGCCTCATTTGCCCCTCACCCAAGTCATACTATATTTAAAACGAAAGCCCGCCATAATGGCAGGCTCAAGTACTCTATATTCAGTTATCAGCATCAGCTTTCATTTCCAGTAGTTTCGAAAGATGGCGTTACCCATTACTCATAATAAATATTTCCATCAAAGATCTGACCACCAATTTTCAACCGATCGGTATACTGCCACATTCTAGCACGCGTGAAATTATTACAACTTCCCCATTGAGCATTCCAATACGGTACGTAATCTGCCAGCTGTGCCGTATCAATTATTTCGGTCAGCCATGAATAGGAAGCATAAATACCGACATAGGAATACCCATTGTTATTGAGTTCGCAGATAAAGGCAGAGCACATTGCCGTAATCGTTTCCTTGTCCGGCATTCCGTTACGCTCCTTGTAGCCATCCGCATCTTCCATGTCAAACCAAATACCCAGTTCCGGATCGATCCCCTCCTGCTGCAGCGTTTCCTGAACAAATTGGGCTTCCGCTCTGGCAGAATCCACATTTAGAGCATAGCTGTAGTAATAAATGCCGATTTTCAAGCCAGCAGCCAATGCCTCCCTAACATTTTCAATGAATTTAGGATCTAGATGACGATTGCCGTAGCCAAGCCGGATTATGACAAATTCACATTCGGCATCCAAAACGGATTGCCAGTTAATTTTGCCGTTGTGATAGCTTACATCTATTCCTTTCATATTATCAGCCTCTTTCAAGTTAATGATTTGACAGCCCTATCTGATCATGAACAAACCTAAAACAATATATGCTTTTACTCATAATTCAACTCCTTAAATCTCTATAACCGTAGATTTAGCAAGCTCACTGCCTGATTAACGGCAAAAGAAAAGTCCTCGTCAATCGAGGACAAAAAAAACCTGCCGTCAGGGCAGGCTTTTTATTCTATAAGCAGGAAACGAGCGCAATCTGCGCTTACTAGGGCTTAGCTTGATTATTGCTGAACATCCGGACGACCCACAACAGAATCACAGCTCCAAGAATACTGGTGATCAGTTGTCCAACCATACCATAGGCATTAAACCCAAATAAAGATAACACAAATCCGCCAATGAATGCTCCGACAATCCCTACAATCATGTCTACCCATATACCGAATCCATGACCACTCATAATTTTACCTGCTGCCCAGCCAGCTATAGCTCCAATAAGCAAGGACCAGATTAAACTACCCATTTTAGAAAACACCTCCGCATATATTATGCTTAGCTGTTAGACGAATCATACTTTACTAATTTTATTCCCATAACCGAATAGCAATATGTACTATTTTTGCGCAAACAATACTTTTAGCAGCGGAGGCGTTACTAGCGTTGTGAGGATTACAACCAGGACACTAGCTGTAAAAAACGTTTCCTCCAGCAAATTTGCCTCCAGCCCAATCGCTGCAATGATTAGCGCAACTTCACCGCGTGATATCATACCAGCCCCAATACCAAGCGAAGAGCGGTTATGAAATCCTGTTAATCTGGCGCCAATTCCTGAACCAACCAGCTTAGTAAGTATAGCAATGATTGTAAGTCCCGCGATAATGCCGATTTGATTATTCACTCCGGCAAACGAAACAGAAAGGCCTATACTCACAAAGAATACCGGGACAAAAAAGGCATATGCGATAGGTTCTATTTTGTGCTCTACCTGCTGTTTAAACTGCGTTTGTGAAATAGCCAGGCCAGCGGCAAAGGCCCCAATAATTCCTGCTACACCGAGAAATTCTGCCAGATAAGCAAAAGAAAAACAAATAATTAGCGCTGCACTTATAACTGCTTCCGATACCGGCAATGGAGCTAATATTCTTAGCATCCACGGCACCACTTTCCAGCCAAGCAAAGTAATTGCTGCGAAGAACAATAGTTTCTTGCCGATAATTAAGCTAAGACTGACTTGCGCCACTGTAAGTGAACTCATCATAACTGCCAGCACGATAACGACTAAAATATCATCCAGTACCGCTGCTCCTAAGATAGTTGCACTTTCTCTGCTTTTCAATTGCCCCAGCTCTTTAAGGGTCTGTGCAGAGATACTGACTGAGGTCGCTGAAAATAACAAGCCGAGAAATAGCGCATGTCTTTGCTCCATACCGATTATTAAGCCAGCCAGATAAAAACAGACAAGAGGTGCTATAACCCCACCTACCGCGACAGCAATGGATGAATTGCGATTTTGTTTAAGCGACTCAACATCTGTTTCCAAACCGGCAATAAACATCAAAAGCAGCACGCCGATCTCACTAAGCTGCGTAATCATTTCGGACGGAGCAATCCACCCCAGGACTGCTGGACCGATAACAATGCCACTAATAAGCTTGCCTAATACGGCTGGCTGCCCTAATTTAACGCTTAGCGCCCCACCAATTTTAGTTGTTATTAATATGATCAACATTTGCACGACTAGTAACACTGCTGTCAACACCTTCCTATCATTTACTCCCCTACTCTTTGCAGCCACTTCCTTTTGTATGCGCAGAAAAAAAGAAAACTGCTTTCAAAAAGTCTGGGTCCTCCCCCCTGAGTGACCCAGACGACTTGAAAACAGTTTCCTGTCCAACCGGTTTGATCGATATAAAACTATTAATACCATATCAAAAAACAAGCATTCTGTCAAACTAGTATCCTGTTCACAATTAGTTTAAACCTGTCGTAAATAGGGCTGCCCTATGCACTGCTGTACCGATTGACAGCCCTCAAGACGTCTCAATATTCCACAATTATTTTCCAGAAAAATACAAATATCTACTAGAAAAATACGACATATTTGCTATAATTTAACTATGTAAAGGGGAGGGGTTATTGTGAAAGAGTTAATTCCATGTACAATGTGCAAACACCCACAATGTGTAGACCTGTATGAAATGCAATTAACACTGGCTAAAACCACTAACACCACTTTCGACGAACGCCGGCTTCATCAGATCGAGTGCATCTGCCACCGGTGTACGCAAACCCCAGAATATAAAAATGAGTATCTTCTATGCCAAAAAGAACACTTGGCATTAACCCATAAGGCTGAAGTACGGCATCATTAAATAATAGCCGCCTAATTGAAAGGCGGCTATTATCTTGTTAAAAAGCTGTCTTCCTCTTTCTTTAACAAAAGAACCTACTCAAACATAAACTGTAGAAAAATTACAGGAGCTAGTGTTTTCATGAAATGTGATGCGATTGACGGTTTAATACTTTTAGCTATTGCCGTTACCATTTTGGGACATATTATTGGATTTGGTGCCGAATTGTTATCTCAACGTTGTGAAAGAAGAGAAAATAAAAAGAATCTCAGAGCTCAAAAGGATTTAGCCGCAATACTTAATGATCTCGAACAAAGAATCGGCAAATTAGAAACAACCATATACGACCATCGCTCATGATCGATACTGCTGCGACTTAACCTTCCCGCCCCCGCTACAAGCGGGGCTTTTTTTATTCTTTAGTAAGTAGCGATTATGATGGGTCACTAGCAACCCATCCCTGATATACTCTGCGTCAGCTTCTAAAAACTGAGCAAGTAACGCAATCTCTGACAGCGTTATCCCAGTCTGTTTATTTTCGATTGCATAAAGGCGGCTTCGCGGAATACCCGCAAATTTTGAAAGTTCCTGTATACCATATCCTGACTTACGACGCGCTTTACGCAAGTTGGATTCAACATTCCATATATTAGTTGATGACGTATTAAGGACATAATGTTCTGAACCAAACCGTTGCATGGCTGCACCTCATTAAAATCTTTCAAATTAGCTTTGATAATATTATTCTCTAATAATATTAATTATCCTCTCAAAAAAAGGGGGTAAATAAAAATATTAATTGCTATTCTACTAAAGCAAACACTTAAATCTTCATACGAAATTTTGTTCTAGGACACCAGGCTTTTGGCAGTCACTCTGCTGAATCAATTGAAGTATCGCAAAACAAAAAGCCCGGTAGTCGCTACTGCCGGGCAAGAGTTAAAAACGAGTGAATGCACCTGTTATATTGATAGGCGATAATAAAATTAGTTGTTACAACTGTCTGCTGCAATTAATTGACGGACTAGACGTTGAATCTCGTTCAATTGTCTTGCTAATTCTACGACTTCAAATTCTAAACGTTCTACTCTAGCGGTAAGTCCAAGTTCGCCCTGATTGCATATTCTGTCTGGCACCAATTAACACCCCCTTATATTACATAATATGTTTCCCAGGTATTAAAGGTGACAGAAAAAAATCTTAACAAGTCAACAGGTCGACCGTTAACTCTCTTAAAAGATAGTAGCGTCGATTATTTAGTTATAATTCGTATGTATTAACGATATATTTGTTCTAGGCTAAGGAAACCGGGAAGGTCATTTGCTGATTAAGGCACTTGACTTTCATTCCTTAGCCTATCTACTTTTTATGATTTTGTGACTATCGCAAACCTCGTTTACTGATGACGACTTAGCTTCCAGCCAGCTAGACAATGAAAAAGCACACTCTGTAAAAGGGCTGAACTACTAGTACTCCTTTATTGCCATATGCCACACGTACTCTATGACTCCAAGTCCTACTCGTTGGATACACTAGTGCTGAGGTGATGTTCTTGTTTTGGTTAACTAGTTTCGTTCTTTCCTGGCTTTTTTGGTTTTTCTTTGCCGCTAAAAAACGTTGGAGAGAGATCTTGCCTGTATCTATATTTGCATCATGGCTATCTTTTGGTGTCGAGGCATTAATACAATACCTTTATAATCTGTGGTCCTACTCTGGACCAGTATTATTTCCGTTATTCGGAAATGCCTTTGGGATTTATCTAGTCGTTCCCTATTTTTTTATTCAATGGCTTCCTGTTGAGCGAACGATCGGCAAACTAGTTTTCTATTTCTTTTTGTGGACCGGCTTTGCAATAGTCTTTGAATTCGTTCATTGGTATTTATCAAAAATTGAATATCATCTTTGGTGGAATATGATGTATTCCTATCTTTCGGATTGGTTTTTATTTTGGATTTTTTACAAATATTATGTTGTCACGAATTTAAAGAAGCTTTCGGAAAAATAATTACTGAAGGGACTCTTTATGTTTCTAGAAGAAATAATCTTATATTCTGTTACAATTGGTTTTCCATTTCTCTTTTGGAAATTCATCCCTATCAATAAAAGACGTCATGCCCAAGTCGCTTTTCTTTCTAAACAATTTCTCACTTGGATTTCAGGATTGGTCGTTGCTAGCCTGGGATTAATTGAATATCCTGTACGTTTTTTCCCTGCTGTAAATAGGGCCAGCTTTACTTTTGAATTTTTGGCCTATCCTGTTATTTGTGCTTTTTTTAATGTCTACTATCCTGAAAATAAAAGCAAGCTGGTTAAAATTGCCTACTTCCTTAGCTGCTCTTCTGCTTTAACAGCTATTGAACTTATACTCGAAAGATATACTCAACTTATCAAATATATCTATTGGTCAGGCTATTTAACTTGGGTAACGCTTCTCTTAACGTTATATATTTCTAGAATGTATTACCGCTGGTTCTTTAAAATATAACGGCAATTGATGGTTCGAATAACTTAGCTATTACCGGCTTAATCCGCTGCACATTAGCAAGAACTCCAGGTGTAACGTTCGGGTTCAAAGTAACCAAATGCGACAACTCGATACGATCCGTCCTGTGTGAATTGCTAGTGGCCTGGGCAATAAGACTTATCCATAGCAATATGGTTATGCTTTCAGCATCTCCCTCCTAATTCAATTATGATTGATCTAGTATTGTTGCAGTGCCGATTGTGCAAAATACCTATACAGCTTAATTATTCAAGCCAAATGCATTACATTTTTTAGGAGGAATAGCATTGAATAATGTAGAGACTATACATCAACTGAGAATCCAGCTATGGAATATTTCCTATTCCGACTACATAAACCAATCATTATTTTCTTATCAGTGGTGGGGAATCGTAGCCCTTCTAATTATTGTCTATACCATTTGGTGGAAATTAGTTGATAAGACTAGATTGATTGAAATTTTACTATTTGGCTCTTTTGTGACTGTAATGTCAACTTTATTTGATCTTTGGGGCATATCAGCAGCTCGGTGGCAATACAACATTGGATTACTCCCATTTCAGCTTGCACCATTTCCATTCGATTATTCTGTAATTCCTATACTGTTAATGCTTTCTTATCAATACAGCAGTAGCTGGTTAACTTATATCATCAATTCTTCTTTATCATCAGCTTTCATAAGCTTTATTATCGGCCCATCATTCCTATACTTTGGCATAATGAGCTATTTTGATTGGAACTTTATTTACTTTTTCCTCGGTGATATTGCAATGGCAGCAATAGCCAGGGTTGTGATTCTCCACATACTACAAACTGTTAGAGCTAGTCGAACAGAAAATGCCGCTGTAAGCAGATATGACTCTATAGCGCAGCCAGCAACAAAACCTTTACCCAATAATGATAATAATGACCATGATCATTAACCTAAGCGAGGTATATAAAAGCTAATCAAAACTGAGAGTTTTGCATTATGAAAACATCGCCTGAGTTTTCCGTAAAATAGTGCGCTAAATTTAATCTAGTTCCAGTTATAATAAAGAAAAGCATCAATTTATGGAGGGATAAATATGGCCGAAGCCGACAAACTCATGCAGGAAGAACTCATGCCCTTTTATAAACGCACATTCGAGGCATTTATAA
This sequence comes from Anaerospora hongkongensis, assembly GCF_004339805.1. Classification (GTDB taxonomy): domain Bacteria; phylum Bacillota; class Negativicutes; order Sporomusales; family DSM-15969; genus Anaerospora; species Anaerospora hongkongensis. Next base: position 350,846 of record NZ_SLUI01000001.1, read on the forward strand.
AAAACCATAGCTCGCTATATTCCGTTGTCGAAAAAATTCTGTCTAACAGAAAGAATCACATAGGGATGCGTATTACTTCAAACGGAAGTACAATTGGTGAATATACCCTGCACTTCAATGGAGCAACTGTTCCTGAACTTGAAAGCGGAGTACTTTACTCAGAGCTGCACACACCGTTTGGTATTATTAAACCGTATGTGATCATGGAAAAGAGCACGGTGGAAAAGATACTTGCAGACGAAGAAAACTTTATTAAAGATCCAATCGCTACTAAGATGAAATACGTCCCTGAAATGACTATAAAGTTTTTAAAATGAGTAACTTTTGAGCAATCAAACTATGTTCTGGGCAAGCTTTGTAATCGCATGGGCTTCTACACTCTTTCTAAAAAGGGAAGACATGAGGCGATTTATGCCAGTTGCTTTATTTTGCATGGTTGTTTTCACCTTCATCCTTGAGGCCGGTATTACCTTACATTGGTGGGCAATAATGGAAGCTGCCTTTCCACTAGTAAATATGCCGTTATTCGTTTATGGATCTTACCTTATCGGCACGATTTGGATTTTTAAGTATACCTATGGACGCTTTTGGACTTATCTTGCCACTAATATCATTCTAGATTTTATCTTGATCTTTTTCATACTCGACTGGTTGGTTCAGCGCGGAGTTTGTCAATTTTATATATCCTATTTTCAAGTATTACTGATTACTACCTTGCTCGCTATCCTTATCTATGGTTATCAGCTGTGGCAGGAAGGTAAAGTTGTATTCGCAACTGCGCCAAACTTACAATCCGCCGCAAGCAAGCCACTGGCTAAAGATCAGGAAGATGAACCATAGGAAAGACTAGCAAATAGACCTATAAAAACAAATCTAGTCACATAATATATAACATTTTTTTCTCTATGCGAATAGGATACAGTAGTAGTACTAAGGATGTGAGTGCATGTATCCTAAATTTTCTTACTGGGGACAGGAAAAAAAGTGCAAAGATATTCCAATCACGTTTCCACCACAAGAGCAAGATTGTCAACCAGGTCTAGAATATCTGATGGAACCCCGTCCTCTATCAGAAAATCCCGAATATGAAGGTAACGGAAAATTACGCGGTAAAGTTGCAATTATTACTGGTGGGGACAGTGGCATAGGAAGAGCGGTAGCCTATGCTTTTGCTAAAGAAGGCGCCGATATAGCAATACCCTATCTGAATGAACATCGTGACGCCGAAGAAACAAAAATGCGAATTTCCCAATTAGGGCAGCGGTGCATTCTTTTACCAGGCGACCTTCGTACTGAAGGGCAATCGTTTTATGTTATAGAAGAAACGATGAAAGCTTTTGGACAGTTAGATATACTAGTAAATAACCATGCTGTGCAGTTTCCCCAGGCATCAATTATGGATATTACTGAAGAACAATTAGAAATAACATTCCGAACCAACATTTTTTCTTTTTTCTTTATGGTAAAGGCTGCCGTTCCCTGTATGAGCCCATATAGTTCAATTATTAATACGGCATCAGTAACAGCATACCAAGGAGAAAAAACACTGCTCGACTACTCGTCAACGAAAGGAGCAATTGTTAGTTTCACACGATCACTATCATTAAATTTAGTTTCCGAAAAAATACGTGTAAATGCCGTGGCACCCGGACCAATTTGGACACCGTTAATTCCCGCTTCATTTCCGGCTAACCGGGTTAAAAATTTTGGCGCAGAAGTTCCGATGAAACGTGCGGGCCAGCCGTTTGAATTAGCTCCGGCGTATGTCTATCTAGCCTGTGACGATTCTAGGTACGTATCGGGGCAAGTACTTCATGTGAATGGTGGCACGATAACCGAGTCATAGCTTATCATATAGTTCACTAAACTTAGGACACATAGTATCCTGCTTGTTTTCATCCGCCCATATCAATGAGCGGATTTTTATTTGGCCATTTTCTTTTTATGCTCGGCTGCCTACCTAACTACTAGTAGTAATACACCACTTTAGCCATTGCTCATTGTTCCTGTATGTCATTGAAAACCTTGACGAGACCAACACAAATTGCCTCCACAAATACTTTTGTAATACTTTTCGCAAAAACATGCTGCATCTTATAATTTTCAATTGCATAATACAACCATTGTAGCATACAATTAAATTATGGAGGTGAACTCATCATGAACGACACATCACAAATTAAAACCTTACGCCATGATATGAGGCTTCTAGCCCGTAAAATGGAGCTCATGACAAAAGGCGAAGCTAGCTGCTGCGGTATCACCTTAACCCAATGCCACCTCCTGACGGAAATTGGCTGGGCAGGCGCGGCTTCGCTCAATACCCTTTCCGAACGTCTGGGCGTGGATAAGAGCACCATGAGCCGCAATATCGATATTCTGGTTAATAGCAACTTAGTAAGCAGAACAATCGACCCGGACAATCGGCGGGCCGTAACCATCACATTAACTGACGAAGGTAATAAACTCTTTATGCAAGTCGAAACCAGCATGACTCAGTTCTACGAAACATTCTACAATGCCCTTCCAGCCGACAAACGGAGTCAGATACTGGAAAGCCTTGAATTGTTACTGGCAGCCATCCCTGCCGGCCGCTGGTGCTAATCGGAAACGACATCTAGGAGGCAAAAGCAATGGAAGCCATTCGCGAAGAAGTACGGAAAAAATATGCGGCTGCCATCACCGAAACCAAAAGCTGCTGCAGCACAGACCGCTCCTGCAATCCAGTAACAGGTAACCTCTACCGGATCAATGAACTGGACGGCCTACCAGCAGATTTAGTGGCATCTTCTTTCGGTTGCGGTAACCCAACCGCGCTGGCCCCCCTCTATGCTGGCGAAATCGTACTTGACTTAGGCAGCGGCGCAGGCTTGGATGTGCTGCTCTCCGCTAAACGGGTTGGTCCCTACGGGAAAGCCTATGGTCTGGATATGACTGATGAAATGCTGGCGGTAGCCAGAGTTAATCAAGAGCGTACCGGTACAAGCAACGCCGAATTTATTAAGGGCCATATTGAAGCCATTCCTCTGCCTGACCATTCCGTTGACGTCATTATCTCCAACTGTGTTATCAATCTCTCAGGCGATAAAGATCAAGTGCTCGCCGAAGCCCACCGGGTCTTAAAGCCCGGCGGTCGGCTAGCCATATCTGACATCGTGCTAACCCGGCCACTGCCGTCCAGCGTTCAGCAAAATCTCTCCGCTTGGTCAGGCTGTGTCGCCGGAGCGTTAAACGAGGCGGATTATTGCAGCAAGCTGACAACAGCCGGCTTTAGCAACCTGGAAGTAGTTATCACCAGAGTCTATGATTTTACCGATGAGTGGAGCGCACAGTTTCTTCCCGACCTGCAACCAGAAGAGCGGCAGGCGCTCAACGGCACGCTGATTAGCGCTTTCATCCGGGCAAAAAAGACGGCTGTGCCTCTCCAGTCCGGTGTTGACTACTACCTGCGCCCGGCTCGCCCAAACGACCTGGGCACCATCGAAACTCTTCTACTGCATAGCGGCTTACCCACCGCAGGTGTGGCCGAACACCTTTCCGCCTTCACAGTAGCCGATGCGAATGGCATAACCGGCGTTATCGGCCTGGAACTGTCCGGCCAGAATGTCCTGCTGCGCTCGCTAGCCGTAACCGGCGAATGGCGCAAAAGGGGGCTGGGCAACGCCTTGTTTAAACAGGCAATTAGCCAAGCCCGTCAGGCCGGAGCCACGACCGCCTATCTCTTAACCAACACCGCCGAGTCCTTTGTCACCCGCTGGGGCTTTACCCCCATTACCCGAGGCGATATTCCGGCTGACCTGTTGACCGCCTCGGCACTCGCCACAACTTGCCCTGTCACCAGTGCCTGCCTGCAAAAAAAATTAACGAAATGGAGCGATGTATGTATGAAAAAAATGCAAATTTTTGAACCGGCCATGTGCTGCCCCACCGGCCTATGCGGCGTCAGCATAGATCCCGAACTGCTTAGAATTTCCACGGTGCTCAATACCCTAAAGAAAAACGGGATCACCGTAGACCGCTTCAACCTGACCGACGCCCCTATGGAATTTATCAATCATACAGTCATTAACCAATTTATTAATGAACATGGCATAGAGCAACTCCCAGCTACCGTTGTAGACGGCGAAATTGTTATCACCGGCCGCTACCCGGCCAACGAGGACTTTGTCAACCTGCTGCAAATACCGGCTTCTCTGCTGAGTGAAGCTTCTACCACAGAAAAAGCGAAACCGGAAAACGATGGTTGCTGCTGCAGCGGTGGAGACTGCTGCTGATCTGTCTGTCCTTGACAGTTCACGCGACTCATTCGTAAACCGACGGAGGTAAAAGCCTATGAACCTATTCAATCCCCAAACCATTCCTTTAACCAAATATCTTTTCTATACCGGTAAGGGCGGTGTCGGCAAGACTTCAACAGCATGTGCCACTGCCGTCGCACTGGTTGATAGCGGCAAAAAAGTACTGCTCATCAGCACCGATCCCGCTTCCAACCTGCAGGACGTATTCAGCAGGGAACTGACCGGACAGGGTGTTCCCATCCCGGAAGTACCTGGTCTGGTAGTCGCCAACTTAGACCCTATCCAGGCGGCAGCCGAATATCGCGAAAGCGTCCTTGCCCCTTATCAGGGCAAACTCCCCGCGGCTGTGCTCGCCCATATGGCAGAACAGCTTTCGGGTTCCTGCACAGTAGAAATAGCTGCTTTCAACGAATTCTCCCGTTTTATTACGGATGCAGCATTAGCACAGCAATACGATCACATTCTCTTTGATACCGCACCGACCGGTCATACCTTGCGCATGCTGCAACTGCCCTCCGCCTGGAGCAACTTCATCAGTGAGAACACACACGGCGCATCCTGCTTAGGTCAGCTAGCTGGCCTGGAAAGCAAAAAGGCCATGTATAAGCAAGCGGTAGAAACACTGGCCGACAGCCTCCAGACTACCCTCATCCTGGTATCCAGACCCGAAGTCTCCCCACTTAAAGAAGCGGCACGGGCCTCCCAGGAACTGGCCGAGCTTGGTGTTACTAATCAGACCATGGTGATTAACGGTGTATTAGCTGCCTATGACGATAGTATTTCGGAAAGCTTGTACCGCAAACAACAACAGGCGTTAGCCACCATGCCCCCGGATTTAGTCTCCCTTACCACCTACCATATACCACTCAGGGCATATAACATTACCGGTATCGACAACGTCCGAGCCTTCCTTACCCAAGACCATGCTACACTGCGCGACGAAGTCATCCAATCCCAGTCCATTCCGAAACTCAGCGACGTGATTGAAGACCTTTACCGCTCCAATAAAAAAGTAATCTTCACTATGGGCAAAGGCGGTGTCGGTAAAACCACCATGGCCGCAGCTATTGCCTTGGGCCTTGCTGCCAAGGGAAAAAATGTCCACCTTACCACGACTGATCCGGCAGCCCACCTACAGTTTGTAATCAGCAAAAGCACGAATATTACTACAAGCCGTATTGATGAACAAACCGAACTCAAAAAATACCAGGAGGAAATCCTGGCAAAAGCTCGTGAGACCATGTCTGCCGAAGACGTTGCCTATGTAGAGGAAGATTTACGCTCCCCCTGCACCCAAGAAATTGCTGTCTTTCGGGCCTTTGCCCAGATTGTAGAAAAGGCGGAAGACGAAATCGTCGTCATTGATACCGCACCGACCGGTCACACCTTGCTGCTTTTAGATGCCACCCAAAGCTACCACAAGGAAATTGAGCGTACCCATGGAGACATCCCCGAAGAGGTGAAAAAACTGCTGCCCCGGCTGCGCAATGCCGCTGAAACTGAAGTCATCATTATTACCCTGGCCGAAGCCACGCCAGTATATGAATCACTGCGCCTGGAGGAAGATTTAAAGCGGGCAGGCATTGCCACCAAGTGGTGGGTCATTAATGCCTCTCTCTACCGTACCGGAACGACTAACCGCCTGTTGGCAGCCAAGGCCAGTCATGAAATTGAATGGATTAACAAGGTCAATCAGCATGCTAACGGTCACTTTGCCGTCATTGCCTGGAGCGCTGCCGATATTAAGGATGAATTGCTGTTGACCTTATAAATAGCTAAAATCACCGATTAAATAAACACAGCGAACGCCGGGATAACCTCCCGGCGTTCGCTGTATTGCATTTAGGCGCGATCATCTTCATCCTCTTTTATTTTGAACTGCCTGGAATATTGGCTGTAGCCGCCTGACAAATTCAAAACCTGTTGGAAACCGTGATTCAGTAAAATATTCTGCGTGGCGTTGCCAGTCACCCCTTTATTGCAATAGGTGACCGTCAGAGCGGCCGGATTAAGCGTTGCCAATTCTTCACGGATGCGTTCCTGTGGCAAATTGTGCGCTCCGGCTACATGACCAGCCTGATACTGCTTGGCTGCGCGGGCATCGATCACTTGCACCGCTTCCCCTTGCTCCAGTTTTGTTTTAAGCTCGGCTGCCGTAATTAGGCCCCGTTGCCGCTCCAACGCATTGGTTAGCACCATACCAGCATACATAACCGGATCTTTAGTTGTGGCAAAAGGCGGCGCATAGGACAAATCCAGATGGAACAAATCCTCTGCCTTTGCCCCGAAGGTAATAGCAGTTACCAGTACGTCCAGCCGCTTGTCTACGCCAGCCTTTCCGATGACCTGCGCCCCTAGCACCCTGCCGCTCACCCGGTCAGCTACCGCTTTAATGACCATTTCCTGCCCATGAAAATATTCCGGCTTGTCCGGCTTGATAATATGGCAAACTACGGCCTCATAACCTTCTCGCTTAGCCTCTTTCTCCGTCAATCCAGTCTGGCCTACTGCTAGGTCAAACACTTTAAAAATACCTGTGCCCAGACCGCCTCGGAAGGTTAAATTTCCACCGGATGCCTGATCACCGGCAATACGGCCCATCTTATTGGCCGTTGAGCCTAGCGGACGATAAAAAGGTTTGCCGGTAATGAGAGAGTAACTTTCCGCACAGTCGCCGCAGGCATATATGTCCTCGATATTTGTCTCCATCCGCTCATTAACCTGTATAGCACCGGTAGGCCCTAGCTCAACACCCGCCCGACGGGCCAACTCCACATTCGGTTGGACACCTGCCGCCAGAATAACCAAATCAGCAGCCAATTCCCGGCCGCTTTTCAGCACTACCTTGTTGACTAAAGGTGTTCCCTCCAGGTGTGTCACAGCATCCTGAACAATAAGTTCAACACCTTGCTGCTGTAAATAGTCAGCCACATATACAGCCATATCTGCATCTAGCGCTGGCATGACATGCTCCGCTACTTCCACCACGCTCACCCGGATACCGCGAGCCGTCAAATTCTCTGCCATTTCCATACCGATAAATCCAGAACCGACCACCACCGCCGTCTCTGGCTTGGCTGCCAATACCTTCTGACGGATGCGGTCGGCGCTTACCACATTGCGCAAAAGAAACACATTACCTTTGTCGCTGCCTGCAATCGGCAGACGCACGGCCTGCGCCCCTGTGGCGATAATCAGCTTATCGTAGTTATCGCTAAACTGCTGTCCGGTCGCCAAGTTCTCCACGATCAGCGTTTTGGCCTGAGAATCAATCGCCAGCACCTGGTGGCCAGTCAACACATCCACATTGTATTTTTGCTTAAAAAACCGCGCATTGCGTGGAACCAACTGCTCCCGTTCCTCAATATCCGTACCGATATAATAAGGCAAGCCACAGCCCGAATATGAAACATCCTGATCGGCATCAAAAATAGTAATTTGTGCTGCTTCGTCATTCCGTCTTGCTTTGGCGGCCGCCGAAGTTCCTGCAGCCACCCCGCCAATAATGACAAGTTTCATGAGTTGCACTCCCTATAAAAATTATAGTGTTCTTTCGCTGCTTCACCTTCGACAGTCCGCACATCATAGTTATATTGTATCCCGCAACGGTTGCATCACGCAATATATATCGAATCATTGAGATGTAGTTTAATATTAATACTTCTGTCCCCTTTATCTTTTACACTAATATATGAAAGTTAATTTCATGCTCGATTTGTAACCACCTATGCGTAGACCTTTTTGATTTGCAACAATGTTAGCTACATTTGCACAGACTGCGCTAAAACAGAATTGTATTATAAAAATTGCTCCCAAGGAAAAGTAGAGCATATGTGTTTGATGCGCATTGCAGAGTGATGAGTCATTTTTAAACTTAACCGCCTATTTGGCGTTTTTTATTCTAAAGCTCTTCCTAAACTCTTTAATTCTTATTTCAAATAATTAATAACCTGCCGAAGCGGGTATGAAGGAGATTGCCCCGCCCGAAGACGAGGATGATACTTTTAGCAGGTTATTTAGGATATTCTATATCAATTACCTTTTGATTGTGTGCATAACATTACCGATTCTTCCTTTACTTAAAATAAGAAATCGGATGAATCACATGCTCATCCTTTGGGTTAAACCCGGTCAACTTTCGATCGAACAGCATCGTACAGCGCTGCAGACTATACTGTCCAAACCGATGCCTTATCTTATCTATTGCAGACTCCAAGCCCTCAATCTGCGTCTTATCCCTATCAAACAAATCAAGCTGAATATGCCCATCAGCAGTCACCAGATCGGCTCCCCTAACGCCGATACTCCGGATAGCCCTATCCCACCGATAATTGGCCGTAAACAATTCCAGCGCCTTTGTCGCAATATTCCCAGAAAGAAACGTCGGTACAGACAACTTACCTTGCCGATCAAACGAATGCAGCTCCTTGTCACGAACGCTAATTGACACAGTCGTACACTTAAGCCCGTGATCCCGAAGCCGTGCTGCAATACTTTCAGCTAAAACATAAACAATCATTTTTACATCTTCAAAGTTCTGCAGATCTCGAACCGCAGTGGTGCTATTGCCAACAGACTTAACTACGCTTTCCTCGCCAACAAACTTCACCGGCGTCGTATCAAGCCCGTTTGCAAAGTGCCATAGCGTCTCTCCCCATACGCCCAGGAGCAAACGCAGGCTATGTATATCGCGATTAGCCAAATCACCGATGGTGAGTACAGCCCGGTTTTGCAGCTTCGTGCGTGTAGATCGCCCAACATACAGCAACTCTCTGACCGGCAGCGGCCACACCTTTTCACGGAAGTTCTCTTTAGTGATAACTGTGGTTGCATCGGGCTTTTTCATATCACTGCCGAGCTTGGCGAAGATCTTGTTCCATGATACGCCAACTGAAGCCGTGAGACCTAACTCTTCCCTGAAGCGCTGACGGATTTTATTAGCCACGGCTTCGCCATCGCCGAAAAGCTGCTCCGTGCCGGTAATGTCCAGCCAGCACTCGTCAACGCCAAATGCTTCGACTCGATCGGTATAGTCAGCATAGATTGCTTTGGCCAGGCGGGAGAAACGCAGGTATTTTCGGAAGTCGGCTGGTACTGCAATGAGGCCCGGGCACTTTAGCTTAGCCTGCCAAATTAAATCGCCGGTTTTAACGCCGAGTGCCTTTGCTGGGCCGTTCTTGGCCAGCACAATGCCATGGCGGGCTTCAGCATCGCCGCAGACAATGACCGGTTTTTCGCGGATTTCCGGATTGTACAGGCATTCAACGGAGGCATAGAAATTGTTTAGGTCGACATGGAGAATAGTGCGGCTCATATCCGATCCCTCCTCGAACAGAATATGAATAAAAAGGCCACATCTAAATAATGTGACCTTCAACTTTCAATAAACCAACGACCCTCATCGCAGAAAAGATATACTTCCCGCCCATGGACCCGGCAAGAGTAGCGTATGCCCTGGCCGCCGGCTTTAAGCGCTGCTGCCATTCTTACATCCAGCACCCTGTCAATACTGTACACCCGTCCGTCTTCCCACGTTATTGACAGTGGCTTTACTTTACCGTCCCGGCTATGCTCCGCTGTTACATCCACGAATTTTTTATCTGACACATTTACCACCTCGATATAGAACATATGTTCAGTATGCCCATTTTAGAACAAATGTCCTGTGGTGTAAAGTGGTAATATAATACAAAAACCGCACCCCGTAGGTGCGGTTGGATAAAAATTGATTTACTTGATAAAGTCTTGAACCACGTACACATTTCCCGCACTGTCATAAGCAACGCCAATGCCTACCGTGGTATAATTCGAATTCAATATATTGGCGCGGTGACCTGAGCTATTCATAAAAGCGGTTTCCGCAGCCTGAACACTTGTATTTTCCGCAATGTTTTCACCCACGGCACTATAAGAAATGCCGGCAGCTTTTAAACGGTCGGAAGGTGTTTTTCCATCCGGGTTGCTATGCGAGAAAAATTTACGGTTAACCATATCTTGGGCATGACTGCGGGCGACTGCAGTCACTGCAGAGCTCACTTTTAGATCCGACAACCCGTTTGCACGACGATCGGCATTCATCAATTCAACTGCGTTTTTCTCAGCAGTGGCTACATTGGCAGAACTCGTACTACTAGTTGTTCCTGTAGTGGTGCTACCGCTATTTACAGTACCATTATTGTTGGCTGAAGAATTGGATTCTGCACCCTTCGCTTTATTAACGGACGTGATGACCCATTGAGAATTAGCACTGTTTAATTTAAGGGTGACATTATATATATTTTTTTCATGCCGTACAGAAACAACTGCCTGATTGGCAGATTTGCTAGCCAAGGAAAATGAATCCTTTTTGGCATTGAACCCCAGCTTACCTGCGGAAGCCTTAACCACAGCCACCGGATCTTGCGTGACTTGGCTAACTGAAGGAGATTGATTGTTTTGCGCTGTCAAATTAGTTATCTTGCCAACGGTGTTCGGAGTCTGTTGCGATTTTGCGTAAACTGCTGCAGGTGTTACCATCATATATAATCCGATAGTAGTGCCAAGAAACCCCATAAATATATTGCGAACTACTTTTTTCAATCAGTCTCCTCCTCTTTTTTAAGTTCTTGTACTAATTTAATATATTTCACAAACTTTTGTTTTTATTTAGAAATGACAATGTAATATTTAGTATGTAAGGGTAGATATGGATTTGAGTTCTTATAATGCGCCGTCTGTTCCATGTCCGACATGCTATATCCATCGCCGCAAAGTCCGCATAAAGATAAACTAAAAAAAATCTATTATCACCCCAAACATTTCATAGCCTCCTCTGCCACTAGTAAGCCGATATTCGTGTTATTTGCTTAGTTTTGGTCATAAGAAAGCCGCCCACCCGAAGGATGAGCGGCAACATTGAAACGATTATCTTAAAACATAGCATTGTATTCCTTCGTATGTATAGCCACCCCTACCCTTTCCAAGCTCACGAAAATCGGTAGTATAGAAGTGATCATTAGTCGAACTATTGTAATATCTGTACAAAGGGACCGTTCCTTGACGTTGTTTGCTGTAAACGTAGCATTCAACTCCCTCGTATACGTAACCATCCCTACCCTTGCCAAGTTCTTTTAAATCAGTTGTATAAAAATGATCTCCTATTCCGCCATTCCAGTATCTATGTAGTGGAACGGTTCCAGGGCTACGTTGGGTGAAAACACGTCCCTCAATACCCTCACGCTTATAGCCATCCTTGCCCTTTCCGAGTTCACGTAAATCTGTCGTATAGAAGTGATCACCGGTTGTCGAATTGTAATACCTATACAGAGGTGAAATATCTGAAGCATGGGCAGCGGAGACATTAAGTCCTGGAATCAAAAACATTACTAAGGCTAAAACACCAACAAAGATTTTTTTCATAATTATATACTCCTTTCTATATAAGGTAATTCACAAATTTAGTATATTAAACATTTTTTTGAAATTTTTTAGAAATATCTAACAAGCAAAAAATAGTTCACTAATTCTGGAAAACAGAACGGAACAACAACAAAATCCCCTGCAGCCATCCGTTAGGGAAGGCCGCAGGGATTTGGGGTTAGTAAGCCTATATAGTTTCTATTCTATTTTGTCAGCATATACGCTCCACCAGCAGTACCAACTATCCAGACAATCCAGCCGGCATCCATTTAAAACTAAAGCTATATTTCCAGAACTCTCATATGCTAACTACCACTGTTGACCTTTATTCCCTAGCCCGATGTATTTATAAAATAGACATGTACAATAAATAAAGAGCCTTGTCGGCTCTTTTACGCTTCCCAATCTATAAAGGCTGCAGATGATTCCGGAAACTAATTGCTTCTGAAATATGAACTGCATCTATCTTGTCTGCATGACCAAGGTCAGCAATTGTACGGGCTACTTTCACCATCCGGTCATAACTGCGCGCACTTAAATTCATTTTGGTAAATGCCTGCTTCAATAGTAATTGTGCCTCGTCAGTAAGCTGGCAAGTTGCTTTCAAATGCTTATGTCCCATCTGGGCGTTACAGGCAATTGAGAACTTTTCCAGCCGCTTCAGTTGAATCTTGCGCGCCTCTGCTACCCGTTCTGCTATTTGTGCTGAGTTCTCCGCAGGTATACTTGCCGTCAGCTCCGTATAGCTTGGCCGCGGAACATGGACATGCAGATCAATCCGGTCTAATAATGGACCGGATATTTTTTTGATATAACGGCGGATCTCATTCAGACTGCAAGTGCACTGCTTTTCGGTATCCGTTGCATAGCCACACGGACAGGGATTCATAGCGGCGATCAGCATGAACTCCGCAGGATAGGCTAAGGATGCGTTAACACGTGATATGTGTACTTCGCCGTCTTCCAGCGGCTGCCTCAATACCTCCAGAACCGCCCGGGGAAACTCCGGCAGTTCGTCCAAAAATAGTACGCCATTATGGCTTAGCGTCACCTCGCCTGGACGGGGAATCGTTCCGCCGCCAATCATACCCGCCTGCGAAACAGTATGATGCGGACTGCGGAAGGGCCGGATCGTAATAATATTGTGGTTTTTAAACAATCCCGCTGCGCTGTATATTTTAGTTACTTCTAAAGCTTCCTGCCGTATCATGGGGGGAAGTATAGTGGTGATACGCCGGGCCAGCATCGTCTTGCCGGAACCTGGTGGTCCGATCATCAATACATTATGGCCGCCTGCGGCTGCAATCTCCAATGCCCGTTTAGCAGTCATCTGCCCCTGGACCTCGGAGAAATCCTCACTATGCCATTGCTCCTCCACTACTTCCCTGTTGTTTGCAACGGCTGCAAGCCGGCTCTCTCCCCGTAGATGGCTGACAATCTGTTCCAGCGTGGCTGGCGCATAAACCGTAAATTTGCCTGCAATAAGTGCCTCTTTTGCATTGTCGGGTGCCACCATCATTTCAGCCAGCCCGTTAGCAATGCTGTTCATCGCCATCGACAATAAGCCGGAAACGCCCCGCAGCTTGCCTTCCAGTGACAATTCCGCAACAAACGCTGTGCGGGTACAGCTGGCTGCCGGTATTTGTCCACTGGCTGCTAATATGCCGATTGCAATTGGCAAATCAAGGCCGGAGCTGTCTTTTTTTATATCTGCCGGAGCCAGATTAACCGTTATTCTCCTGGTAGGGAACTCAAATCCTGAATTATTTATTGCCGCCTTTACGCGTTCGCGTGATTCACGCACGGACGCATCAGGCAGCCCGACAATATCGAGACCGGGAATCCCATTGGAGATATCCACTTCTACGGTAATCAGCATTCCATTTAAGCCTAAAATAGTTGACCCAAATACTTGTGCAAACATAAAACCCACCAGTCTTCCTTTACGACGTTATGCGCTCTATTTATCGACCAAAGGCATTTATTATATGATTGCATACAGGCTTACCTTCGCCTGCAATCATCACTTCCAAGATATCAAAGCGTATAGGTAAACGAGTATTGTTTGTATAATTCAGATAATTCAAGGCAGTATTAATAATTTTATCTTGCTTTTTTCGGTTAACAGCCTGAGCCGGAGTGCCGAAAAGCACAGATCGCCGTGTTTTTACTTCTACAAACACGATCATGCCACTTTTTTTGACGATAATATCAATCTCGCCGATCCTGCAGCGAAACCGGCGGGCAAGCAGCTGATAGCCTTGCTGCTGCAGAAAAGCCACAGCCAGATCTTCACCTTGTTCTCCCAGTTTAAGATGATTCATAGTTATGCCTCCTTTTGTGATAATTCCCTAAAAAAAACCAACATCCTGCCAAATCAGGATGTTGGTTAGACAATTTCAGGTAAATTTTACCGTTCTACTACATCAGCAATATAGAGCTGCGGATGTTTGGACAGGTCGATCTCCAGCAATTGCGTTACTCTTTGTTTATGTTCGTCAATGACGATGCGTACAACCGGCTGACGCTTCGATTCGCGGGAAATATCAACAACCACTCCGATTTGATTATTATTCAATCTAACAACTGTCCCTATCGGATAAGCCGCAATGTTTTCCGCAAATTTTTCCACAATCTCCGCATCAAAATAGCTCCCGCCTGCCTTGAGAATAATCGCTAGCGCTTCATAGACCGGTATCGCCTTTCGGTAAGCAGTATCGGATACCAAGGCATCATATACGTCGGCAATCGCAACAATTTGTGCAAAAGGATGGATTTGTTCTCCCTGTAAGCCGCGTGGATAGCCGCAGCCATCCAGCCGCTCATGATGCTGATACGCACAGTGAGCAGATAACAGGCTGATATCCGGATTCTTTCTAAGGATCTCAAAGCCCAGCTGAGGATGTTTTTTTATTTCCTCATTTTCTGCAGCCGTCAGACGGCCTGTTTTATTGACGATCTCCGCTGAGATCTCTATTTTTCCTACATCATGCAGCAGCGCGCCTATCCCTAAGTCCCTCAGGCGCAGTTCATCATAGCCCAGCCTGATTCCGGTCATGATCGAAATAATACAAACATTGACCGAATGAGTGAATAGATAATCCGCTTTCGAACGCATATCAATAAAGTTCAGCAATATTCCCGCATTAAGACTCAGCTCATCAACCAGCATATTGGTAACCTGTTTGGCCTGCGTGGCATCCACACCTTTGCCCACCCGGATCTTTTCCAGGATAGCTTTCGAATTCATGACAGCTTCCATACGGACTTTTTCGCTGACTACATCCGGAATATCAATATCTGCTGTTAAATCATCATCTACATACACATAGGTAAGGTCCAATTCCTGTAAGCGAGCCAAATAATGTTCTTTCAGTTCCACTCCGGCATTGAGCAGTATTTGTCCGTCAGCATTGTATAAAGGCTTCGCAAGCTTCATACCGGCAGTGATATTTTCCAGTAAAATCCGGCGCATTGTTACCTCCTATAGGTTTGTTGACCTAGTCGCTGATCAATGCGAAATATGTACGCCAAGACTTCAGCAACAACCTTGTATAATTCAGGGGGAATTTCTCTATCAAGTTCGACAGCCATCAGCATCCCTGCCATGGTACTGTTCTGATACAGCGGGACTGAATGCTGTACTGCTGTGTTAATAATTTGTTCGGCAGTAAAACCGGTGCCTTTTGCTACGATGCGGGGAGCCGTGTCCTTATCCTCCCTGTAGCGCACCGCTACTGCTTGTTTCGGTTTCGGAATATTTTTATCTTCCGTTTCCATTTTGGCAGCCCTCACTCCCTACCGGTAATAACTAAAAAAGTGCTAGTTCCTGCGTTGTTGTCAGCATCGATTTTATCGGCTCAAAACTCGTGCGATGGATAGGACAAGGGCCAACTTGCTGCAGTGCTGCCTGATGTTCTTTTGTGGCATAACCTTTATTTTTGGCAAATCCGTATTCCGGATATAGCTTATCATACTCCAGCATCAATCGATCCCGTTCAACCTTAGCAATAATAGAAGCAGCTGCGATGGAAGCGCTAAGTGCATCACCATTAATGATCGACTGGCAGGGAATGGATAATTTCCGCAGCGGAACGGCATCAATCAGCGCGGCTTCCGGCTGCAGCGCAAGGCTGCTTAAGACCTGATACATTCCTTGGACCGTCGCCTGATAGATATTGATTTCATCAATGATATTGACATCAATGACCGCATATTCCACGGCTAAGGCAATCTGATGAATTGTGGTATATAACTCTTCCCGGCGCGCCGGTGTTAATTGTTTGGAATCATTCAGCTCCGGTATCTGACACTCAGCCGGAAGCACGACTGCCCCCACAACTACCGGACCGGCAAGCGGCCCCCGCCCTGCCTCATCTACACCGGCAACATATTGGTAGCCTTGCGCATAAAATTCACGTTCAAAAACATATAACTGACGAATACGTTCTTGTTCGGCAGCGGCTTGTTCTCTTTTTTGCTGCCAGCGGTTGACCAGCTTAGCTATGGAACTGCGCGTATCAGCTTTTAATTGATGAATCAGTTCTTCACTACACTCTTGCTGCTGCAGCAACCGGGTAACTTCACTAACAGTTAGATTCGAAATATTCAAATTCTTCCTCCATTTTTGGCCTGGGCAACTATAAGTTAGTTATATTCTTGGCTTAATCGGCAAATCCTTTTTCAGAGCAAAAAAACAAACAGACTGGCAGTAACTGCCAGTCTGTCACTCAATCGGATCTACTTTATCCAGGGTAAATTGGCCGAGCTTTCCTGCCCGGAATTCATTTAAAATAATCCGGCGCACTTTTTCAAAATCAACGATGCCGCCGCCCCGCAAGCATCCCCGGCGCTCACCGATCAGCGTCAATAAGGCTTCAGCATCCTCGGGGAGCGGTGCTGTGAGATTATATCGTTCAATCAATCGCTCGCTATACTGCTCACGCAGCAGCATCAGCAAGCGAACAATAACATCTTCCATGTCATATACGTCATCCGAAATAGCCCCTGTAACTGCCAGCTTAAACGCTACATCTTGATCTTCCAGCTTGGGCCAAAGGACACCGGGAGTATCGAGTAATTCGAGATTCCTGCCTATTTTGATCCACTGCTTTCCACGGGTAACGCCCGGCTTATCAGCGGTTCGTACAGTAGCAGTCCCCAGTAATTTATTAATTAAGGAAGATTTGCCCACATTCGGAATCCCCAGAATCATCGCACGTACCGCTCGTGCCCGCATCCCTTTTGCTTCCCAGGCCTTTATCTTGGCACTGGCTGCAGCCTCAACCTGATTCACCAGCATCTTAGCGCCTTTACCGCTGACGGCTTCTAATGCTACAACCTGAAACCCTTGCCCGCGAAAATAACGTATCCACTTTTCCAGCTCTTCCGGCTCCGCCAGATCGGCTTTATTCAAAGCCACAATCCGTGGCTTGTGTTCCACAACCTGATCAATTACCGGGTTTGCACTACTGATTGGGATACGTGCATCCAGTAATTCTACTACCACATCAACAAGTTTTAAATGCTCCCGGATCATGCGGTGAGCTTTGGCCATATGGCCGGGAAACCAATTTATATGCACGGAACGCTTCCTCCACCCTTAACGCTTATTTCACTAGTGTGCAGTTAAGGAAGGGTTTTTATGTGATCAATCGGCCAAAAAACCATGACCGCTTTCCCTTTAACCATATCTAACGGCACAAATCCAACATCGCGGAACCGGCTGTCTTCTGAGTTATTCCGGTTATCTCCCATAACAAAGATCGTCCCTTCCGGAACGGTAGCCAGCGGATAGGATCCACGGGTCTTTTCCAGTATGTACGTTTCATTTAAAAGCTGCCCATTGAGAAATACCCGTCCATCTTTAAGCTCAATCGTATCACCGGCAACCGCAATGACTCGTTTAATAAAATCACGACTGGGATCCCGGGGATACTTGAAGACCAATACATCTCCTCTTTCCGGCTGTTTAAAATGATAGATAAACTTATTGACAACCAGCCGTTCACTGTTTACCAGCGTGGGACGCATAGAAGGACCTTCAACCATATAAAGCTCAACAATAAAGTATCTGATAAAAAAGGCCAGCACAACGGCAATAAGAATGGAAATAACCCAATCTTTAATTTCCTGGCCTAATGCACTGTTATTCAAATTAATCCTCCTTATCAAATGAAGAATAGGGACTGTATACAGTCCCTATTATGATACTAACGTCTTTCTTTAATACGTGCAGCTTTACCGGTTAAGTTACGGAGATAGTATAATTTAGCCCGGCGTACAATACCTCTGCGCATTACTTCAATTTTGTCAATACGCGGAGAGTGAACCGGGAATGTACGCTCAACGCCAACATTATAAGATACGCGTCTTACAGTAAAGGTTTCCCGAACGCCTCCACTTTTCCGATTGATGACAACACCTTCAAATACCTGGATACGTTCGCGGTTTCCTTCGACGACCTTTACATGGACACGAACGGTGTCTCCTGGTCTGAAAGAAGGAATGTCCTGACGAAGTTGTTCTTGTTCGAGAGCTCTGATAATATCCACTATATTTCCTCCTTATACTTGATGTTCGTACCTAGCTCCTGTCGGCAGGCAGCGGACCATCCGTATTACACGTCAATTATTGTAACATATACTTAAGAAGAGCACAAGCCCTGAGCTAATTCTGCCACCAGGCTTCCCCCTGAAGCCGGTCGAGAATAATAGCTACAGCAGACCGTACAGGCAAATGATTATAATCTCCCGGCCCATAAATAGGCTCCAGAATATAATCGAATTGCTCCATTACCGACTGTTCAATACCCCAGCCAGTACCAAACAATAGCAATACTGGTCGTTCTCCTTGCTGAATGACCTGCCGCATTGCCGGATAAGAAATCGTATTGGCATACTTTCTCGCGTCAGTTGTGACAATAAAAGGTGCTGCACCTTCCAATCGTTCTACTTCAGCTGCCGCTTGAGCGATAGACGGACAAGTCTCCAGAATACTGAACGCCTCACGCCGGTCAGGATTATACTGACTACCGTATCCTTTACGCCAATGATCAATAATTTCCTGCGCCAAACTTACCTGACTCTCAATATGATGAATAACAAAGTATTTCTTCACATCGTAGGTTCTGGCGGTCCGGGCAATATCGTGAATATCAAAATTAGTGATTGCTGTTGTAACGATCTCTTCTCGCTTATTATAAATAGGATAATGAACTAATCCAATATATAACCGTGCCGACACGTTAGCCTCCAAATTGTTCTTCCCGTATTTCTGCCAGCAATTGCTGATCGAGCGGCTCTAATGTTGCTGACTCGAGCAAATCAGGCCGTCGCAGCAGCGTATTTTTAAGCGACTGTTTGCGGCGCCACCGGGCAATTTTGGCATGATCGCCGCTGACTAAGATATCAGGAACCTGCCAGCCGCGGAAGTCGCGCGGTCTTGTATAGTGAGGATGCTCAAGCAGCCCATCATAAAAAGAATCCTGTTCGGCGGAAGCACTAGCACCTAAGACTCCCGGCAGCATGCGGGCAACCGCATCAACCACAATCATTGCCGGCAACTCGCCACCCGTTAGCACAAAATCTCCAATTGACAATGCTTCATCAACCAGATGTTCCCGGACGCGCTCATCAATACCTTCGTAATGACCGCACAGTAAAATCAGCTGTTCATACTGAGCCAGCTCTTTTGCCTTATCCTGCGTAAAGGTTGCACCGCCTGGGCACATGAGGAGAATTTTTCTCTTCTCCCGTCCGCTCTTTTCGATAATATCCTCAACAGCAAAAAACAGCGGATCAGGCTTCATAACCATACCCGCGCCTCCGCCAAAAGGAGTATCATCAACAATGCGGTGTTTATCTCTGGCATAGTCCCGGGGATTTGTAACAACCGTTTCTAAGATTCCTGCTTCACGGGCTCGTTTAATAATGCTATGTCCAAATGGGCCGTCAAACATTTCGGGAAACAAGGAAACAATGTCAATTCTCACTGTCATCATCCCATTCTTCCTGGAGCTTTACAACTATTTTTTTCCCGGGAATATCAATTTGACGTACTACTTCTTTTAATGCTGGAATCAACAACGGTTTTTCATTTGCTTTTTCAGCAATATAAACATCGTTGCTGCCTGTTTGCAGAATATCCGTTATTTCTCCTAAATAGTCACCGGATTCGGTATAAACCGCTAAGCCGATAATATCAAAAAAGTAGTAATGCCCTTCCGGCAATACCACTGCATCTTCACGTCTTACCTTTATTAGTTTACCCCGCAGCTGCTCTGCATCATTCATGGTTTGAATACTGCGGAATTTAATCAACACAAACTGCTTATGAAAACGGGCACTTTCCACCGTCAGTTTGGCCCCGTCATCAGTATACACCGCTTCCAGCTGGTGAAACCGTTCGGGAAAATCAGTAAGCGGAATAACACGGACGTCACCCCGCACGCCGTGCGGGGCAACTATTTTTCCGATAATGACTTGGTTATCAGCCACGATTAGCTGCGAAAGGCAATGACTTTGCCGTCTTCCAGTAAAATCTCACTGCCCATTAATTTATGCAAATCGTCACCAACACTCACGGTGATAAAACGCTCCATAGTTCCCTGAACAATTTCAGCACCAATCTCGAGTTGCGCAGTTTCTTTCAATTTTTCCGTCATATGATTTTTAAATTCAAAGCGCTTCTGCTTTTCCTCTTCGATTTGCTGACGTAAAGCTACAAGTCCTTGTGCATCCTGTTTAGCCTGTTCGGCCATAACCCGTTTAGCATGAAATTCAATTTGCTGCAACTCAATGTCAGCCTTCTTAATACCATCCTGAATTTCAGCGGCCAAGCGCGCTTTCAGATCTTCCGTCACTTTTGCTTTAATAGTTACCGGGCATTTCAAGGTCATATTATCCATGTCCGCTCCACCTTCTTAGACAATTTCCACTGTCACTTTCTTGTTTTCACGGGTAGCCGCAGCCTTAACTACAGTTCTGACAGCTTTGGCGATCCGGCCTTGCTTGCCAATGATCTTTCCCATATCATCAGAAGCTACCCGCAATTCAAGAACAGTAGAGTTGTCTTCTTCAACAACTGTTACACTGACTTGCTCCGGATTCTTTACTAAAGCTTTGGCGATAACTTCCACTAAGTCTTTCATAGTTATTACGCCTCTTTCTTATTACGCTTCAGTTCGTCCCATTTTTTCATGATACCGGTTTTGCTGAGCAAAGATTTAACAGTATCAGTAGGTTGAGCACCTTTTTGCAGCCAGTTGATAGCTTTTTCTTCATCAATTTTGATTACAGCGGGCTCAGTAGTTGAATCATAGTGACCCAAAGTCTCGATGGAACGACCATCACGAGGAGCACGGGAATCAGCTACAACCAAACGGTAAAACGGGCTTTTCTTAGCACCCATACGCATTAAACGAATTTTAACTGCCATTTACAATCACCTCCTTTACAAAATAGCTGCCCTGCCTATCGCATGAAGGGCAATTTAAAACCACCGGGTTTCTTGCCGGACTTTTGCATTTCCTGAAACTTTTTCATCATTTTGCGGGCTTCCACAAATTGCTTAAGCAGCCTGTTAACATCCTGAACTTTGGTGCCACTGCCGCTGGCAATACGCTTACGGCGGCTGCCATTAATAATGGACGGATCACGGCGTTCCTTTTTGGTCATCGATTGAATGACGGCTTCAACGCGCTTCAATTCTTTTTCATCAAATTCCATGCCTTGCAGCTTCTTCAGGTTTCCCATCCCAGGCAGCATGCCAAGAATTTGATCCAGCGGCCCTAATTTGCGAACCTGCTGCAGCTGATCGAGAAAATCGTCAAGGGTAAACGAATCTTTTCGCAGCTTTTTTTCCATCTCCTGCGCTTGTTCTAAGTTGATGGATGTCTGCGCTTTCTCAATAAGGCTGAGAACATCTCCCATCCCCAGGATACGGGACGCCATCCGGTCAGGATGGAATGTTTCCAGAGCATCGAGTTTTTCACCCATACCGGCGAACTTAATCGGTCTTCCGGTAACAGATTTAATCGACAAGGCAGCACCGCCGCGGGCGTCGCCGTCCAGCTTGGTGAGGATTACACCGTCAATGCCCAAAGCCTCATTAAAGGACTCGGCTACATTTACAGCATCCTGCCCGGTCATCGCATCTACCACTAACAGGATTTCATGAGGCTTAACCGTCTTCTTAATAGATTTTAATTCATCCATTAGCTCTTCATTGATATGAAGACGGCCGGCAGTATCAATAATAACGACATCGCGGGCATAAGCATTTGCATGCTGTATTGCTTTTTCCGCAATCGTTACAGGGCTTTCCTTATCCCCCAGGGTAAAAACCGGAAGATCTAACTGTTCACCTAAAACCTGCAGCTGTTTGATTGCTGCAGGGCGGTAAATATCACCTGCTACCAATAAGGGCTTTTTGTTTTGCTTACGCAGGAGATTGGCCAATTTACCGGCTGTTGTAGTTTTACCGGCCCCTTGCAGGCCGACCAGCATAATCACGGTTGGCGGTCTGGAAGAAATAGTAATCCGGCTCTGCGTACCGCCTAGCAGCTCCGTTAGCTCATCATTAACAATTTTTATAACATGCTGAGCCGGAGTCAGGCTTCCCAGAACTTCCTGCCCTACGGCACGCTCTTTCACGCGGGCAACGAACTCTTTGGCTACCTTAAAATTGACGTCTGCTTCCAGCAAGGCCATGCGGACTTCCCGCAGTGCTTCACTTACGTCGCTTTCCGATAATTTTCCCCGTCCCCGCAGCTTTTTAAATGTTTGCTGCAGCTTGTCGGCCAAGCTTTCAAAAACCATGCGTACCCGCCTTTCTTAATCCAGCAATTGTTCCAGTTTTTCGAGGGTAAGATGTATCTGCGATAGTTTAGCCGCCTCTGGCGGCAGACTATGTAATAAACCGTGCATTTCTTGCAGTAAATTCCGTTCCCGCTGATGCCGCTCAACCAGCTTCAGCTTTGCTTCATACTCTTCCAGGCTTTGTTCGGCACGCCGCGAAATATCATGCACTGCCTGGCGGGATACGTTTAACTCATCGGCAATTTCCGATAAGGATAAATCACGGAGATAATGCATTTCCAGACAATATTGCTGCTTATCAGTGAGTAATGCGCCATAAAAATCGAACAACAGACCGATGCGGAATATTTTATCCAGCATGAATTACCAACCTTCTCTGACAAGCAAAAATACTTTACAGGTATGATTATAAAGAACTTCTTGATGCTTGTCAAGTATATTTACTTGTCAGCAAATAAAGCTTCGGCAAATTCTTGCGGCTCAAATGGCCGCAAATCATTTACCCCTTCACCGACACCAATCCATTTCACCGGAATTCCCAGTTCTGCTTTGACGGCAATCACCACCCCGCCTTTAGCCGTACCATCAAGCTTCGTCAAAACAACCCCCGATAATTGAACGGCATTGCCAAAGATTTTCGCCTGGTTAATTGCGTTTTGACCGGTAGTGGCATCAAGCACCAGCAGCGTTTCATGGGGCGCTTCGGGAATATCCCGCGACACCACCCGGCGTATTTTTTTCAGTTCTTCCATCAAATTAGCTTTCGTATGCAGCCGCCCAGCAGTGTCGATAATGACGACATCCGCCTTGCGGGCCCGCGCCGCCTGTACGGCATCATAAGCCACTGCTGCCGGATCGGAGCCTTCGCTGTGTTTAATGACTTCCGCCCCAATGCGGGTTGCCCAGATATCCAGCTGATCAATCGCGGCCGCCCGGAACGTATCACCAGCAGCAAAGAGTACTTTTTTCCCCTGTCCGTGATAGTATTGTCCGAGCTTACCGATTGTGGTGGTTTTCCCCACACCGTTTACGCCAACAACAACAATTACCGTCGGCGGCTGATCTGCCAGCTGCGGCTCGGCTAAATCGCCTTCCAGCAGCGCACTGATTCGCTGCTTGAGAAATGGCCGGAGCTGCTCCGGGGATTCTATTTCCTTATTTTTAATGCCGGAACGGATATCAGCCATCAACTTGTTCGTCGTTTGTACACCTACATCAGCCGACAGCAATACCGCTTCCAGATCTTCCAAAAATTCATCATCAATTTTGGCATACCCGGTGACTAATTGCTCAATTTTCTCTGTAAAACTTTTCCGGGTTTTCTCTAATCCTTGTTTGAGTTTATCAAAAAAGCCCAAGTTGTACCCTCCTTAATGTGACTAAACAGCTTTATCCATAAATTTGACGGACAGCAGCCGGGAAATTCCCGACTCCTCCATCGTTACTCCCTGCATGACATCAGCGGCCTCCATGGTTCCCTTACGGTGAGTTACAACAATAAATTGCGTCTCTTTGGCATAATCGCGCAAAAAGGTGCTGAAGCGCTCAACGTTGGCTTCATCCAGGGCTGCATCAATCTCATCAACTACACAGAATGGGGCAGGGCGAAAGGCAAGAAAAGAAAACAACAGTGCAATAACAGTTAAAGCGCGCTCGCCTCCGGATAGGAGCGACAGGTTTTGCTGTTTCTTACCAGGCGGCTGTACCAGTATATCAATACCTGTTTCCAGCACGTTCGCCGGTTCCAGCAGTTGCAGGCTGGCAGTTCCCCCGCCAAAAAGACGGGAAAATATTTCGCCGAACCGTTCATTAATGACGGCAAAAGCCGTAGTAAACTGTTTTGACATGGTTGCATCAATATCACGGATGATGGATACGAGATAATCCCTGGCTGATCGCAGATCCTCGCTTTGTGTATGCAGGAACCGCTGTCTTTCCGCTAATCGCTCATATTCTTCCACTGCTCCCGGGTTAACCGGTCCCAATTCCGCGATCTGCCCTTCCAGCTGCCGGATGCAGGCGGCCACTTCCTCATGAGAGCCTGAGCGCAATAGCAATTTGGCATCATCCTCAGTCAAGCCGAATTGCTCCAGCTGTTCCTGACTGTGCGTAACCTCGAATTGATATTTTGTCATCATAAGCTGCATATCATGCAGTCGGGTCTGCAGCTCACCGTATTTGCGCCGGAAATCACGGATATCCTTTTCATTCTTTTGCACTAGCGATAAGATATTCATTTTATTGCCGTACAGAGTCTGCCGCTCAGTCTGATAGGCAGCTTTCTGCTCAGCAACCTCATTTCGCAATGTCCCCAGAACAGCGATCTCTTGTGCGGCTGACGCAATTTCCACTGTGGTTTTCGTCAGCTCATTGGCTGAGTCTTCCTGCTGGCGCTGCAATTGCAGCAGCTGTTCATTATACCCGCGGCACTGAACAACCAGCGCTTCTATTTGCTGCTGCAAACCGGCCAGTGCGATTTTGATTTCAGTTGCTTCAATTGTCACAGCCTCTTTCGCTGCCTGCAGCTCATTAAATTGTAATTGCCATACTTGCACTTGCCCCTTGTAGTCTGAGTCATCCGTCTCAAGCACCTGTACGCTTAGCTGGAGATCTGCCAGACGCTTTTGCAGCTGTTCACTTTCTTTGTCAACAGCTGCTAGTTCCTGTTGCAGCGTCATAACTGCCTGCTGCATCCGGTTGCTGTCGCTAATTGACCGCTCTAGTTGCACAGCCAGCTCTGCTTGCCGCACATCCGCATCACGCTGCTGCCGTACAAGGGAGCTGATTTGCATCTCTGCTTCCTGGACTTTACCTTTTAATTCAGCTTCCTCCGCTCGCACGGCCTCGTATTTTTTACTTAGCTCAGCATGACGGAGTTGTAGCGAATCAATCTCGTTCCCGCGGCTCAAAAAACTGTTTTCGCGGCGATTGACACTCCCCCCTGTCAATGAACCTCCCGGATTAATCTGTTGACCATCTAAGGTTACAATTCTGAGCGAAAAGGATGATTTGCGGGCAATCTCCAGTCCGGTATCAATATTGGTTGCCACAATCGTACGGCCCAGCAAATACTGAAGAACTGGTTTGTATTTCGCATCACAGCTGACCAGGTCAGCGGCTAAACCAACAGCTCCCGACTGCTCGGCAGCAGCAAGTTCCATCGCCCGGGGAGCGGACGGCCTGATTGTCGTAAGCGGTAAAAATGTTGCCCGGCCAAGCTTATTGTTCTTTAAAAAGTCAATAGCAGCCTTCGCCGCTCCTTCATTTTCCGTGATGATATGCTGCAAGGCACCGCCTAAAGCCGTTTCAATGGCAACCACATACTGGTCGTTAACGGTAAAAAGTTCGGCTACCGCGCCACACAGTTGATTGCGCCAGGGGGTACTCGCTTTCAGCAATTGCTTAATACCACGCCCAAATCCATCGTAATCTTCCTGCATGTGCGTCAGTATCTTTAAGCGCGAAGCCGTCTCCTGCAATTGTCCGGTTATGCTTCGCTCTGCCTTTACCGTCTCCTGCAGTATCGCATCGAGCGCAAGCTTCTGCTTGTCCGCCTGCCGAAGAGCCTCAATCAGTTCTTGCTTGCCGCTGTTCAGCCTTTGCTGCTCTTCTTCTATGCTTTTGCTGCTTTGTTTGGTTTCACTCAGCTGCGCGGCATACTGGCCCTGTTCTTTTTCCAGAGTGGCCTTGCGCAGCAGTAATCTCTCCTGGTCACGTTCAGCGGCCCGCAGCTCATTGCGTTCATTGGCAATGCGCTGCAGCTGGGTAAACGTACGTTCTTTGCCTTCTTCAATCTGCCTGCCCAACACTTGAGCCGCTTCGGCTGTTGCAGCATAGCTGGCATTCAGCTGACCCAGACGCTCTTCCAGCTGATTCTTTTCCTCAGCCTTGCCTGCGGCATTCATTTCTTCCTGCCGCAGCTTTTCCTTTAGTTCTTGCTGCAGTTCGATCAGCCGTGCCGCCTCTTGGTTTAGCCGTTCTTCCGCTTTCTCAGACTGACGGATCCGTTCCTCGAGAACCGCTTTTTTCCCTTCTACCCGCTCTAATTCCGTGCTGCGTGCTGCGATCTCTGCATCAACTTTAGTCAGTCGATCATCGACAGCCAGCAGTTCACTGGCCAATCGCTCTTTATCAGCTTCCGCTCCAGCTAACTGAGCCGCAGCAGCGAGCTCCCGGTCGGTAATTTCCGCCTCTTCCAGCTGGGCACTCGTGATCATTTTCTCTGCTTTTGTCAGCTTATTGAGCAGCAAAGTAGCCTGATAAGCAACAAGCTCCTGATGCAGACTGTTATACGTACGGGTACGTTCGGCATTTTGGGCCATAGGCTCCAACTGCGACTCGATTTCGCTCATTAAATCATCTACGCGATTAAGATTACCGCTGGTCTCTTCCATTTTACGCAGGGCTTCCCGCTTGCGCAGCTTATATTTCGTTATTCCTGCTACTTCTTCAAAGAAGGACCGTCTTTCCTCAGGCTTACTGTTTAATACCTCATCTACCTTATTTTGCCCAATAACCGACATGGAATCCCGTCCAAGACCGGTATCTGCCAATAACTCATGAATATCCTTCAGCCGGCAGGCCGATTTGTTTATGTAGTATTCACTATCGCCGGAGCGAAAAATCCGCCGGGTGATCGTCACCTCGTTAAAATCAAGCGGCAACTGATTGTCACTATTATCAAAAACCAGTGAAACCTCCGCAGCACCAAGTGATCTGCGCTTTGAACTGCCTGCAAATATTACATCTTCCGCCTTAGTCCCCCGCAAAGTACGGATGCTTTGCTCCCCTAAGGCCCAGCGAATCGCATCGGAAATATTGCTTTTTCCGCTGCCGTTAGGTCCAACAATTGCCGTTATGCCAGAGCCAAACTCCACTTCCGTTTTTTCAGCAAAAGATTTAAAGCCATACGTCTCTAATCTGCGCAGCAGCAAATCCGATTCCCCCACATACAATGTTATCTATAAAATTTTACCACGTCCTGCATAGGGTTACAATAAAAAAACCCGTTTGCTTAAAGCAAACAGGTTTCCGAACAGTTGATAGTTACCGTGGTTCAACAATAAACCGAATTGCCGTGCGTTCCTCGCCATCGATGTTAATTTCAGCAAATGCAGGAACTGCAATCAGATCAATACCGTTAGGAGCAACGAAACCGCGAGCGATGGCAACTGCTTTAATAGCCTGGTTAACTGCCCCTGCGCCTACTGCCTGCACTTCTGCTGTACCTTTTTCTCTGAGCACTGCAGCCAGCGCGCCTGCTACAGATTTAGGATTGGATTGCGCTGATACTTTAAGCACTTCCATTACTTAACCTCCTTTGATGGTCAGGGCTAATGCTATACAATATTCAGCGCATTTCCTAAAAATTCCTGCTAATCTTCATTTACGTGAAAAATAACATCTTTCGGCTAATAATTTGCTGCGAAAGGCCCTCCTCCAGGGAAATTTCCCCTTCCTGCAGGTTTCCTTCCAGCAGTTTGATCGGCCGTTGTGCAGCTTGCTGCAGCTTTGTAAAATAGCAATTGCTAATCCCCCGGATCTTGGAATGATCCCGGCGATGATGACGAATAATGATCGGCTCCGTCGATGGCCTGGCCGCCTCCAGCGCTTTTAATCCCATCTGATAAAACAAATAGCCATCCACTAACTCGCCAAAAGCAGGATGATAAGGGCCGGCCAGTACCGTTGTCCCCTTGTCAAGTTCTTCTGTTGCCTGCAGTCCGGTACGGATAACCGGTATGGAATGCTGCTCAAAAAACAGCTTTAAAAATGCCGTATGTTGAATCGCCTTTTCCAAGGTCAGCGGCTGGTACTGACCTTGGCGGTACTGCGTCGCTAATTCGGTCTTATCAATAACAATTGTGGGATACAAACGGGCGAAGTGCGGCTTGAGCGCTACCGCTCTATTGGCTGTAACCAGAAGACTAAGCTGATCTTCCCCCGGCAGTCCCGGCATAATTTGTATCCCAAAAGGAATTTGCCGCCCCCTTAACAGGTGCACGGCGCTTGTCACATCGTCAACAGTATGCCCCCGTTGCGCTTTGGCAAGCACCTGTTCATCAAGCGACTGTACGCCAAGCTCAACAACTGTAACCTGATATGCCAGCAGATTGTCAATAATTTCCTCACTTATGCAATCCGGCCGGGTTGATAAGCGAATGCCATTGACTTTGCCGCCCTGCCAAGCCTGATAAGCCGGCAGCAGCAACTGCCGCTGCTCGTTAATCGGCAAGGCTGTAAAGCTGCCGCCATAAAAAGCAACCTCAATATATCTGGGTTCCGTTATCCGCTCTACATGCAGGTCAATCGTTTGCTGTACATAACCGGCGTCTACCGGAGTTGCAGCACCGGTAATTTTCTGCTGATTGCAAAAAATACACTGGTGAGTACAACCGTAGTGGGGAATAAAAACCGGAATAATATAGTGTTTGATTCCCTTCATCCCCCTTCTCGTCTAACAGCTGCCAGTAATTTGCAGGAGCATGATTAGCTTACTGTCCCGCACTTACAATTATGCACATGCGCTTAATAAAAAAGGAGTGGCATCAGCCACTCCCGCTAATTCGATCCATTGAATTTTTCCAATGCCTGCTTGGCCGCATTCTGTTCGGCTTCCTTCTTGCTCTTACCTTGCCCTGAGCCTAAGAGCTTGCTATTCACACAAACTGCTACCATAAACGTTTTGTCATGATCCGGTCCTTCTTCATTGACAACTTCATAGGAAATTTTCTGCTCTCCCTGCCGCTGAATAACCTCTTGCAGCAAGGTTTTATGATCATTAGCATATTCACCGCTTTTGACCAGATTCAGTTCTCCCTGTAAGTGCTCAACAATAAACCGGTATGCATTGGCATAGCCGCTATCCAGATAAATAGCGCCAATAATTGCTTCAAAGGCATCAGCGAGAATGGATATCCGCCGACGTCCACCCGAAGCAGTTTCCCCTTTGCCAAGCAGCAAATAGCTGCCGAGGCAAAGTTTGGTAGCACTGCTGGCCAGCGTAGGTTCGCAGACAATGCGAGCCCTCGCCTTTGTCAGCTCCCCCTCCGGAAGTTGAGGAAATTGCTTAAACAGTACCTCACCAACCACCAGATCAAGCACCGCATCTCCCAAAAACTCTAATCGCTCATTATGTTGTACGCCAGCCTCTTTGCTTTCATTAGCAAAAGAGGTATGAATTAACGCCTGGTGCAGCAACTCGTAATTGCCAAAAGGTATTTGCAAAATGCTAGAAAGCTCTTGTAACTGAGCAAGCCGCTGCTTATCAATTCCCTTTTTACCGTTCACAATCACACTTCATATTTTTTCAACAGAATAGTCGCATTGTGCCCGCCAAAGCCAAAGGAATTGGAAAGTGCTGCATTAACCGTTTTCTCACGCGCCACATTCGGTACGTAGTCAAGATCAAGCTCAGGATCAGGAGTTTCATAGTTTATCGTAGGATGAACTTTACCAGTATAAATTGTCAAGGCAGTAGCAATACATTCGACAGCGCCAGCTGCTCCCAATAAATGACCGGTCATAGATTTGGTGGAGCTAATCGCTAATTTTGCTGCATGCTCACCAAATAAGCTCTTGATCGCCAACGATTCATTTTTATCATTCAGCGGAGTAGAAGTACCGTGAGCATTAATATAATCAATGTCCTCCGGTGTTAGTCCGGCATCTTTTAATGCCATCGCCATGCATTTTGCCGCCTGTACCCCTTCAGGAGCAGGCGCAGTAATGTGATAGGAATCGGCATTGCTGCCATATCCCACTAATTCGGCATAAATCTGGGCACCTCTGGCAAGCGCATGCTCAAGCTCTTCGAGAATAACGATTCCTGAGCCTTCGCCCATTACAAAACCGCTGCGGTCTTTATCAAATGGTCTGGAAGCCTTTTCAGGCTCTTCGTTGCGGGTAGACATTGCTTTCATCGAACAGAAGCCTGCAACAGCGCTAGGTGAAATTGCAGCCTCCGTACCACCTGCTACCATTACATCGGCATCGCCGCGCTGAATAATTTTGAAGGCATCACCAATTGCATTTGTACCTGTGGCACAAGCCGTAACCACACAGCTGCAGGGTCCTTGCAGGCCAAAGGTAATCGAAGTCTGGCCTGCGGCCATATTGGCAATCATCATGGGAACAAAGAACGGACTAATGCGGTTCGGCCCCTTATCAAACAGCACTTTATACTGATCGTGAAGCGAATCCATTCCGCCAATGCCTGTACCAATCAAGGTACCAATCCGGTTCTTATCTTCGGCTTCCAAATCCATACCGGAATCTTCAAAAGCCAGTTTTGTCGCAGCAACTGCAAGCTGAGTAAAACGATCCATTCTTTTGGCTTCTTTTTTGTCCATGAATTTGCCTGGCTCGAAATCTTTTATTTCGCCAGCGATCTGCGTAGCATATTCGCTTGGGTCAAAACGGGTAATACGAGTAATACCTGACTTGCCGCCCAATAAGGCATTCCAGAACTCATCCTTACCGGTTCCGATCGGAGTAATTGCGCCAAGTCCTGTAATCACAACACGTTTCTTCACTTTTTCCACCTCGCGGTTATTTTATCTCTTCCACTTCTTTAAGAAGCCTGGAAAAAATTTCTTTTACAGGAAGAATTTCATCTATTTTATGAATGTACTCGCCTGTGAAAACAAGGCCTGTTTCCACATCACCCTGCTGCGCACGAATAAGTGCCTTAATAATGCAGAAGTTGCGCTCGCAATGTTTTAAACAAGCATCACAGGAATCAGGCAACGGGGCAGTACCTTCAAGAATTTTCGTAGCAAAAGGATTTTTTACAGCTTGCCCAGGCAGACCGACCGGACTCTTAATTAAAACTACATCTTCCGGCTTAGCCTTTAAGTAAAACTCTTTTAAGGCCGGAGCAGCATTAGACTCGACACTAGCAGCAAACCGTGTTCCCATCTGAACGCCGTCAGCGCCCAAAGAGAGAAGTTCAACAATATCTCGTCCACTGATTACACCGCCTGCACCAATCACCGGAATTTTCACCGCCTTTTTAATCTCAGGCAGTAAAGTACGGACCGATTGATCAGTACCCAGATGTCCACCAGCTTCTTTACC
The DNA here is from genome assembly GCF_004339805.1 of Anaerospora hongkongensis. GTDB lineage: Bacteria > Bacillota > Negativicutes > Sporomusales > DSM-15969 > Anaerospora > Anaerospora hongkongensis. The sequence continues at coordinate 382,440 of NZ_SLUI01000001.1, forward strand.
TTCAACAATAACGGCTGAAGCGCCTAACGATTCGGAAATTCTTGCCAACTTTGCAGATGACACAATGGGAACGATGGGAGTACCTGACTCTTTACCAATAGCAAATATATCACGAGAAAAACCAGCACCTGCTACAACCAGGTCAATACCTTCTTCAATTGCAGTTCTGACAAGTCCGGCAAACTCTCTGGCAGCAACCATTGCGTTAATGCCAATAATACCTTTTGTCAATGAGCGTGCCAAACGAATCTCGTGCCTTAGTTCATCAAAAGGCATACCGGATGCAGCTATTAAACCGATGCCCCCTTGTTCCGCCACAGCAGCGGCCAAACGGGCAGTGGATATTCTAATAGCCATCCCGCCTTGAATAATAGGTACTTTGGCCACAAGATGACCTATTTTCAATTCCGGAAGTTTCAAGAACAACTCCTCCATTCAATGCAGCCCTTACCTTTAAGAAAGTCCCGCGAAACAATTCCACGGGACTTTCTCTTTTACGGTAATGCGTTTAGCCTTGCTTTTCTTTGTCTATGTATTCGACAGCGTCTCTAACAGTCTTGATCTTTTCAGCTATTTCATCAGGAATCTCAATGTTAAATTCCTCTTCAAAAGCCATAATCAACTCTACGATATCCAGAGAGTCGGCGCCAAGGTCGTCAATAAACGTGGAATCCATAGCTACATCGGCTTCATCAACGCCAAGCTGTTCAACTACGATTTCTTTCACTTTATCAAAAGTGGTCATCAAATTCACCTCCTTCCAAAAATGAGCTTTTCACTCTTACATTACCATACCGCCGTCAACATTTAAAGTCTGCCCAGTAATATAGTTCGCATAATCAGATGCTAAAAAAACAACCGCATTAGCAACATCTTCCGGAGCTCCTAATTTAGCCAGCGGGATGCTTTGAGCCAAATCATTTTTAACCTGCTCAGATAAAACATCGGTCATATCAGTGGCAATAAAGCCCGGCGCAATTGCATTTACCGTAATGTTACGGGAAGCCAGTTCTTTCGCCATTGATTTTGTGAAACCGATAACACCGGCCTTAGCAGCTGCATAATTAGCCTGCCCGGCATTGCCGGTTATTCCGACGACCGACGTCATATTAATAATCTTGCCGGCCTTTTGTTTAATCATAACGCGCGAAACTGCTTTGGTACAATGAAAAATTCCCTTTAGGTTCGTGTTCATCACTGCATCCCAGTCAGATTCTTTCATGCGCATCAATAATGTGTCCCGGGTGATGCCGGCATTATTGATCAATATGTCAATGCGGCCAAAGTGCTCAATCGCCTGTTTTACCAACGATTCCACCGCATCGGCATCCGCCACATCAGCCTGGATGGCGACAGCTTGACCGCCTTGAGCAACAATCGTATCAACGACTTCCTGGGCGGCTTTGGCATTACCGGCATAGTTCACAACCAGCTTCGCACCGCTCTTTGCTAAGGCAAAGGCCACAGCTCGGCCGATACCGCGTGATGCTCCGGTAACAATTGCCACCTTACTGTCTAAATGCATTTTAACGAACCTCCTTGAAATAATCAAGGGTTTTTTGTAAAGATGCTAGATCTTCTACGTTGAGATTCGTTGCATCCTTCGCAATTTTCTTGGTAAAGCCGCAAAGAACCTTGCCCGGACCGACCTCAACAAATTGCGAAGCCCCCTGATTGACGATTTGAGCAACACAATCTTCCCACAAAACAGGATTAGCTGCTTGCTCAACAAGCGAAGCCTTAATTTCTTCACTTGTTTTTATAATTTGACCGTTAATATTGGCTACAACAGGAATGGCGGCATCCTTAACCGTTATCTTGTCAAGTTCGACTGCGAGACGTTGAGCTGCAGGCTGCATCAGGGTACTGTGAAAGGGCGCGCTTACCGGCAGCATAACTGCCCGTTTGGCCCCAGCTGCCTTTAAGAGCTCAACCGCTTTTTCAACAGCAGCGGCCTGTCCGGCAATGACGATTTGTCCTGGGCAATTAAAATTAACAGCCTGAACAGCACCGACTTCCTGTTGCGCTTTTTGACATATTTCGACAACAAGATCACGATCTACCCCTAAAATTGCTGCCATACTGCCTTCACCAAGGGGAACGGCTTCTTGCATAAACTGTCCCCGCTTGCGCACTAAGCGTACAGCATCGGCAAACTCAAGTGAACCTGCAGCTACTAAGGCCGAGTATTCACCCAAACTGTGACCGGCCACAATATCCGGCTCAATGCCATGCTCTTTCAATACCTGATAACAAGCGACACTCATTGTCAAAATAGCAGGCTGCGTGTTATAAGTCTTGCGTAATTCTTCTTCAGGCCCCTCAAAACACAGCTTTGTTATCGAGAACCCTAACGCTTCATCTGCCGAATCAAATACTGCCTTGGCCGATTCAAAGCGTTCATACAGTTCTTTACCCATTCCTACTGTTTGTGATCCCTGACCTGGAAAAACAAATGCTTTTTGACTCATAGTTTCACCCTCTCACTTTGCATCAATATTGGTATTGATACCCGTAATCACCTTTGGTAAACCCTGAATAATTTCATCAAGAATGTCTGCCACTGGCTTAATATCATTAACTAAACCGGCTACTTGACCAACCATAACCGAGCCATGCTGCACATCGCCCTCTCTGGCTGCTATTTTCAGCTTTCCTGCTCCCAGATTATCCAGTTCCTCAGGCGTAGCTCCTTCTTTTTCCATGCGGAAAAATTCTTTTGTCAATTTATTGGCAATAACCCGTACCGGATGCCCGGTAGATAAGCCGGTGACAACTGTAGAGCGCTCTTTGGCCCGTAAAATAGCTTCTTTATAGTTAGGATGTGCGATACATTCGGTGGATGCAACAAAACGTGTGCCGATTTGGACGCCTTGTGCGCCTAATGCAAAAGCAGCAACAATTCCCCGTGCATCACCAATACCACCTGCAGCAATAACGGGTACGGATACGGCATCCACAATTTGAGGTACTAACGCCATGGTTGTAACCTCACCTACGTGGCCGCCGCTTTCCATTCCTTCTGCAATTATTGCATCTACGCCAATTCTTTCTAAACGTTTAGCTAGTGCAACTGAAGCTACGACCGGAATGACCTTGGCCCCAATTTCTTTCAGGCGGGGAATGTATTCGCCCGGATTACCGGCACCGGTTGTCACAACAGGCACCCGTTCATCAATTACAACCTGCATAACGTCTTTGACAAAAGGCGACATCAGCATAATATTGACACCAAAAGGTTTTGTCGTCATCGCTTTTGTCTTTTGAATCTCATTGCGTAAAACGTCTGCAGGCATATGTCCGGCGCCGATTACCCCTAACCCACCGGCATTCGAAACGGCAGCAGCCAGCTCGGCTGTAGCCACCCAAGCCATTCCACCTTGTAAAATGGGATATTTAATATTCAATAATTGGCATAGTTTGCTATTAAACAATAGTTTTATCCTCCTTGCACCATTTTATGACGCAAGAAGCCCATGTTAATCCTGCACCGAACCCGACTAAAACAAGTATGTCATCTTGTTTAATTTGACCTGAATGTAATGCTTCCTCAAGCGCAATAGGAATAGAGGCCGCAGAAGTATTGCCGTATTTATGGACATTGACAAAAACCTTCTCCATGGGCAGCTTCAACCGCTTTGCAGCTGATTGGATGATACGTATATTGGCTTGATGCGGAATAAGTAAATCAACATCAGCGGCAGTCAGCCCGGCATTTGCCAGGGCCGCATTGGCCGCTTCACCCATTACTTTAATGGCAAATTTGAAAACTTCATTCCCATCCATATGCACAAAATGCAATTTTTGGCTGACAGATTCAGCCGAAGCAGGCAACCGTGATCCCCCTGCCGGCAGCTTAAGCAGATCCCCGCCGGAGCCGTCAGCCCCTAAGTTGGCCCCTAGAACACCATAACCTGGAGCCGTTTCTCCCAGAACTACTGCGCCTGCTCCGTCACCAAACAATACACAGGTATTGCGGTCTTCCCAGTTCAGTATTTTGGATAGTGTTTCGGCCCCAATGACCAGAATCTTTTTGTACAGGCCTGCTTTAATAAACTGAGTGCCGGTAACAAGTCCATAGACAAAACCTGAGCAGCCCGCCGCCAAATCAAAAGCAGCAGCTTTGGTTGCCTTCAGATTATTTTGTACCAGACAAGCTACCGAAGGGAAAAACATATCCGGAGTAGCGGTTGCTACAATAATCAAATCAATATCAGCCGCGTCAACTCCGGCATCAGCCAAAGCTTTTTGCGCCGCACCTGTTGCAAGATCAGAGGTAGCTGTAGCAGCATCGGCAATACGCCGTTCCCGTATGCCTGTCCTGTCAACGATCCAGTCGTCAGATGTCTCAACGATTGCTTCTAAATCCTTGTTGGTAAGAATTTTATCCGGCACACAACTGCCAATTCCTAAAATACCGACACTTCTGTCATTCGTTGTCATTGGTAACAATTCCCTCCTTAGCAATACTGTCTCGAATATGCTCTATCACTTTTTGTTCCACTATTTCATGCGCTACGCGGATGGCATTTTTGATTGCCTTTGCTTTGGAACTGCCGTGGCAGATAATAAAGCCACCATCGACACCCAGCAAAGGTGCTCCACCGTATTCGGCATAATCCAGCTTCTTCTTTAAGCCCTTGAGCGCCGGCAAAACCGCCAGCGAAGCAATCTTTGTCAAGAACCCGCTGCCTTTTATCGCTTCTTTAATAAGCTGCATAATAGCACTGGCAAGTCCTTCGCCAAGCTTTAATACCACATTGCCGACAAAACCATCACAAACAACGACATCTACCGTACCTTTCGGGATGTCGCGGCCTTCAACATTACCGATAAAATTAATTGTCGTAAGCTGCTTTAATAGCGGGAAAGTTGTCAGCGTCTGCTCGTTTCCTTTGGTTTCCTCTTCCCCGATATTTAGCAGACCGACTCTAGGCTTTGCTATCCCCAGCACATATTCGGAGTATATGGAACCCATTACCGCACTTTGCACAAGATGCTTGGGTTTACAGTCAACATTTGCTCCTGAGTCAAGCAAAATCGTCGTCCCCGTTAAATTGGGGATTGGCGTAGCAATGGTCGGCCGGGCTACACCCTTGATCCGCCCCAGGCCAAACATGGCTGCCGCTACCGCGGCGCCCGTACTGCCTGCCGCCACTACCGCATCACATACCCCTTCTTTAACCAATCGCGTTGCTACAACAATCGACGCATCTTTTTTCTTACGCACCGACACGCCTGGATGTTCATCCATATCGATGGTTTGGCTCGCATGATAAACACTGATGCGATCGCTTACAATCCCATCTTGCTTTTGCAGTAAGGGATTAATTCTATTTTCATCGCCAACAAGCACGACATCCAGATCGTATTCCTTAACAGCTTCAATTGCGCCTAAGACAATCTCTTCAGGTGCAAAATCGCCGCCCATTGCATCAACAGCAATCTTCATACATTCTCCCCTCGTTAGTCCAGTGACGCCATAATAAACTTGGCCCGAAATACTTCTTGCGTTTCATTCCTAGTTTTAACCCAAACAAAATATTTATTGCCCCGTTTTTTCATTACTTCTGCTTTTGCGACTAACTTTTCCCCCAGATGTACTGAAATCTTATATTTTATATTAGCAACACCGGTGACTGCCGCAGGTGCGTCAATAACCGCAAGTGCCAAAGAGTTTGCTTGCGCATAAATGTAGTGAGCTCTTACTACTTTCGTTTTTTCCAAAACCATTTCCGGTGTTACAGTAAGAATCGAAATACCGCTTTTCCCCAAATCCAAATCAATCAGCTCACCAATAACATCGCCGCTGGCAATCGCTTTCAACTTGGTCTGTGCCTCTTCTGCCATAGCCTTAACGCGCTCACGCAGTTCCGGTATTCCTAATTCCAGGCGATCCAAACGAATAGTTTGAACGCTGACATCCAGAAAAACCGCCAGTTCTTCATCGGTTAGAAAAGGGCTATTATGTAGTTTTTCCTTCAGCCGTTCCTGCCTAATCTTCTTTTGGATTCGCGCCATAACTCTACCACCTATTTTTATAAGCAAGTAATAATACCAAATGCTAATCAATATTATAACACCAGATAGTAAAAATTCAAGTCAAATCACGAAAAAATAAAAAGTGAGCTGGTAAGGGATATAATCGCCCTTATCATGCTCACCATACGCCATTTTATTCAGCTGCTGCTTTCACAACTTCTTTGCCCTTATAATACCCACACTCGGGACATACACGATGAGGCATTTTCTTTTCGTGGCATTGAGTGCATTCAACTAAACCAGGAATAGTCAATTTCCAGTTAGCACGACGTTTGTCACGACGAGCCTTGGACATTTTACGCTTTGGTACTGCCATTAGTATCCACCTCCTTAACAAGACAATTGCAAGACATGTAATATCGGATTATGATTTCGTTTGCAACAGTTTCTGAAGCACTGCCAATCGAGGATCAACAGAGTCTCTGTCGCAGGAACAGGCGGTTGCATTCAAATTTGTGCCGCAAACGGGACATAACCCTTTGCATTCTTCTTTACACACAATTTTAAGCGGCTCGGCAAGCAAGATGCTTTCACGAACCAAATCAGTAATATCAATTTCATCGCCCTCATAGAAAAGAGCATCTTCGCCTTCTGCCTCAGAACCGGCTGCCAGATAATTCTCTGAAAAAGCAACCTCAATATCGGTGCAGAACTGTTCCAAACAACGACCGCAGCTATACGTTCCGGATGTCTTGATAACACCTTGAACTTCTAGAACACGACCGGTATTTGTTAGTTGACCTGCAACGGTAATGGCATTTCCTTTCCACGGAACATCCTCATCAAAGCCAAGTTCGTCACTGCAAGCGGCAAATTGAAACTGATACGTACTGCCAATCTCCTGTTTGGCCTGGGCAATATTTATTTTCATCTTTTTCCACCTCGACCTTAATCTATTATAGCCACGCCATTATGGTTTGTCAAGAAATTCGAGGCTTCGCCAAATAAAGAGCAGCAACACAAATTTTCAAAAATAAAGGGCGGCAAATGCCGCCCTTGTTTTAGCTAGATTAAGCTGCCGCAAATCGCTTTCGTATCGCGGGCAATAACCAGCTCTTCGTTTGTCGGAATAACGAAGATTTTCACCTTGGCTCCGTCTACGCTGATTTCCTGCGCTTTGCCACGAACGTTATTTTTAGTATGGTCAATGCGCGTTCCCAGGTATTCCAGACCATTACAAATTTTATCCCGCATTTCAATGGAGTTTTCACCCAGTCCGGCAGTGAAAACAATGGCATCAACGCCACCCATGGATGCTACATAACCGCCAACATATTTGCGTACTTTATAGGCAAATACATCTAATGCCAGCTGGGCTCTTTCATTTCCTTCACCGGCTGCATCTTCAATATCCCTAAAGTCACTGGAAACCCCGGAAATACCGAGTACACCCGACTTTTTATTGAGATATTCATCCATTTGATCAGGAGACATTCCTTCTTTCTTCATTAGAAAAGGAATGATTGCCGGATCAATTTCGCCGCAGCGTGTTCCCATAACCAGACCTTCTAAAGGAGTAAAGCCCATGCTGGTATCAATTGCTTTACCATATTTAATCGCTGCCAAACTGGAGCCGTTGCCCAAATGGCAGGTAATAATCCGCAGGTTGCTCATATGCTGCCCCATCATTTCAGCTGCTCTTTGGGACACATATTTGTGTGAGGTTCCATGGAAGCCATAACGGCGGACGCCGTATTTTTCATACGCTTCATAGGGAAGGCCATAGAGGAAAGCAGCTTTCGGCATTGTCTGGTGGAAGGCAGTATCAAATACCCCTACTTGAGGAACGCCAGGCATAAGTTCTGCGCAGGCATTAATACCCAGAATGTTAGGTGGATTGTGGAGCGGAGCCATTTCAATGCACTCTTCCAGCGCCCGCATAACGTCAGGAGTAATTAATACGGAGTCGGCAAACTTTTCACCACCATGGACTACGCGGTGGCCTACGGCTACAATCTCCTTCATGCTGGCAATAACACCATGATTGGCATCAGCCAATGCTTCCAGCACTAATTTAATCCCGACACTATGGTTGCTGATATCACCGGTAATGACCACTTTATCTTTACCAGCAGGCTGATGAGTCAGGACAGCTCCTTCCAGACCAATTCTTTCTACCAACCCTTTGGCAAGTACACTCTCGTCACTCATATTAAATAACTGGTATTTAATCGACGAGCTTCCACAGTTGACAACTAAAACTTTCATGAACTGTATTTCCCCCTTATTCCTTCGTCAGACAAACATCCGATAGTTTATTACAAAATTTTATCTTCGACACTTCTATTATTTTCCCTTCCGTTTAAAATAAGTATTACCGCTTTATCAAAATGTTGTAAAATATAGATAAATGTGTCTATTCAGCAGAAAATGAAACTTATTAAACAGCAGGTGCAACCATGAAACTAACTGGTATTATTGCCGAATATAATCCATTTCATAACGGACATGCCTTTCATATTGACAGAGCCCGTGAACTGACCAACTGTACCCACGTTATCGCTGTCATGAGCGGCCAATTTGTCCAGCGGGGCGAAGCCGCTATGTTTGATAAATGGTCCCGCGCCGAAATGGCCGTGGCCTCAGGCGTCGATCTTGTCATCGAACTGCCTTTTGCTTTTGCAGTCCGCAGCGCTCAGTTTTTTGCCACAGGCAGCGTACGGCTGCTTGCAGCGCTGGGTGTCCAATATCTCTGCTTCGGCGCTGAACAAGCTGATCTAGAAAGGCTGTCTGCCGCTGCAAATGCATTCGGGCAGCCCGATACTGCCGAAGTCTTTCGTACCAGCATTCAAGCAGGACTGCCTTATGCCAAAGCTTTATCCAATGCCGTAGCCGCGCAAACGGGACTCGCGTCAGATTTCTTGCTGACGCCAAATAATATTCTGGCTATTGAGTATCTCCGGGCTATACGGCACTGGGCGCCAGAGATGATTCCCGCTGCAGTTGCCCGTGAACAAGCCGCCTACCATCAGCCGGTCATCTCTGGGCCGATTGCCAGTGCCACCGCCATCCGCAGTGCCCTGCTAACACACAAGGCACTGATCCCCGAAATTAAGGCCGCCTTGCCCGAGAGCAGCCTCGCTGTGCTTCACCGCCAGCTCAACATTCAAAAAGGTCCTGTAGCGGCTAATTTCTTCGGTGATATGTTATTAGCGAAGCTCCGCACCCTTCCACTGAGTCAACTGGAAGCAGTCCCCGAAGTTACGGAAGGACTGCACTATAAAATTCAATCCTGTGCTCTTCAGGCAACCAGCCTGGAAACACTGCTGACATCGATAAAAAGCAAGCGCTATACCCGGACACGGCTGCAGCGCATTGCTGTCCACACGTTACTGGGGACCACCAAGCACGCTTTAGCACACTTTGATGCTGCTGGTCCGCTTTATGCAAGGGTCCTGGCCTTTAACAGCAAAGGGCAGGAAATTCTGCGTCACCTGAAGCAGAATGCTCAGCTGCCTCTCATTACCAAAACAACGAAAACGTTGGACAGCCAGCGGCGAAATTCCGCCAGCCTCTCGCTGCTTCAGCAAATGCTTGCCTTAGATACAGTAGCCAGTGATATCTATTCCTTAGGTTATCCTAATCCTGAATTTCGAATTGGTGGTCTTGACTTTCTGCACTCTCCCAGCTTTCTTCCCTGATATTGTCGTCTAAAATCCGTTTAATTTCCGGTAATAGTGCCTCTGCAGCCTGCTCTCCCAGTGCGACGCATTCGTCAATAGCTTCAAATGAGCTTGGTGAGAGATGGGCTACATTGGGCCTGATCAGCACGTCGCATTCTTCCTGACGCTGCTTAAACATCTGCCTTTCCATAATATTGATAGCCTGGATAATAACGTCAAACAGATTGGTAATCGGGCCTGTTTCGCCTCGGTGCGCCAAATCGACAGCAATGACAAAATCCGCCCCCATCTTACGGGCTATATCGATCGGTGTCGGATTGAGTACCGCTCCATCAACATACATAATATCTCCCAGCTGATACGGTACAAACACTCCTGGAACAGACACACTTGCCCTAACAGCAGTTGCCACATCACCTTCGGTAAAAACCACTTCCTTCCCATTGCCCAGATCTGTGGCAATAACCGCCAGCGGCGTGGCTAACTCTTCAAATTGTTTTTGCTTTGTCAGCAGCCTTAGCATTGCCAGTACGCGGTCACCCGATATGATCCCCATTTTCGGAATGACAAAATCGATCCAGTGCCGCCGCTTCAAGTGCTTAGCGAGCTTATATATGGTTTCCGAATCAAGACCTGCGCAGTGCAAGGCCCCAATCAAACTGCCGATGCTGCAGCCGGCAACATAGTCAATCGGGATATTCTCCCGTTCCAGTACGCGTAAAACGCCAACATGCGCAAGCCCCCTAAGGCCTCCCGCACCAAGAGCTAAACCAATCTTGGGTCTCATAATACCCTCCTTTGGAAATTGTTTAAGTAGTTATATTACCTCTGTCTCCTCATATATATAGTAACAGACGCCTGGCAAAGGAGGAGATTATTTTTATGAGTGGCTGGAGCAAGGGAAGAAACTACCGTTCCCGCTTTCTAACATATTGTATGGCCTTTTGCATCTTATTTATCACAGTTGCAATGGTCAAATATCCAAAAGAAGCTTTCGACTCGGCCATTATGGGACTGAATTTGTGGTGGAATGTAGTTTTCCCCTCTTTGCTCCCTTTTTTCATTCTATCCGAAATTTTAATGGGCTTTGGCATTGTCCACTTTATTGGAGTACTGCTGGAACCGTTGATGCGTCCGATTTTTAATGTTCCCGGTGTCGGAGCTTTTGCCATGTCAATGGGCCTTGCTTCCGGCTATCCGATGGACGCCGTCATCACCTGTAAATTCCGCCAGAGCCAGCTATGCACTGCCGTGGAGGCAGAACGCCTTCTCTCCTTTACGAATACCGCAGATCCCTTGTTTATGTTTGGCGCTGTGGCAGTCGGTATGTTTGCCATGCCAGAACTGGGTCCCACCATTGCCCTTGCTCATTATCTTGCGAGCTTCTTAGTTGGCATTATCTTTCGGTTTCACGGGCGAAGCCGCGATCAGCTGGAGATCACCAGCCAGAAAAAAAACCAGGTGAATATTATCGTCCGGGCTTTTCGGGCACTCTATAAAGCCCGGCAGGAAGATAAACGCTCGCTAGGTCAATTACTGGGAGACTCCGTCAAAACGTCAATGAATACCATCTTACTCATTGGCGGATTTATTATATTGTTTTCCGTATTCTTGCGTATTATTTCCGTCATTGGCTTAACTGACATATTCACTGCCTTTTTTTCATTCTGGCTGCACCTTATTGGGCTGAGTACCTCTCTGGCCCCCGCTTTGGTAAGCGGTTTATTCGAACTGGATATTGGCTCCATGGTAGCAAGCCAGGCAGATGCACCGCTTGCGCAAAGAGTTGCCATTGCCAGTGCCATTATCGCCTGGAGCGGCTTATCCGTTCACGGACAGGTAGCAAGTATTGTTATTGAATCCGGCATTCGTATGGGGCCTTACATGGTGGCACGTTTTCTCCACGCCGTCTTTGCAGCTGTTCTTACCTTTTTGCTGCTCGGTCCAGCCCAGGAAGTCACAAAGTCTTTAATAGTCCCCACCGCTTATACCATCAGCAGTGCAAACTCCTGGACCTCGTGGGCCTCCAGAACGGAACAGGTTTTCTATCAGTTTTTATTGCTGTTTGGTATATTAATTATGCTGTCCATTGCCCTCAATTTAATTAAAACGCTTTATTCTTATGCGAAAAGCTGAATCATATTAGCAAAAAACCCGGTGCACCTTCCAAGTGAAGTGACACCGGGTTTCTTTTATTCTACGATCTCTTTAATGACAACTTGCTCAGCCTTATCAACAGCTGCTAATTGGACACTAACAATTTCCTTGCGTGATGTTGGCACATTCTTACCGACATAATCAGCACGAATCGGCAATTCCCGATGACCGCGGTCAACCAGGACTGCCAATTGAATGACTTCCGGACGGCCAATATCAACGATAGCATCAAGAGCCGCTCGCGCAGTGCGGCCCGTATACAAGACATCATCTACCAGAATAATTTTTTTGCCATTAATATCTACAGCAATCTGTGTTTCATGAACAATCGGCTGATGCCCCAGCGTGGATAGATCATCCCGGTATAAGGTAATATCCAAAATTCCTACGGGTACCTGAATGCCCTCAATGCCTTCAATTTCGGCCGCTAAGCGCTCCGCTAACGGTACGCCCCGGGTCCTGACACCTACCAGCACCACATCCTGAACCCCTTTATTCTTTTCAATGATCTCGTGCGCGACACGAATAATTGCCCTGCGAATAGCCTGAGCGTCCATAATCACCGTTTTGTCGGCAAAAACCGTCATCTTTCATTCTCCCCTCTTTACTTGACTCTTCGTAAACTGGTAATAATCGTTTCCATATCGGCCGGCAATGGTGCAGAAAAACACATTTTCTCGCCGGTAACAGGATGGGAAAGCGATAGCTGTGCAGAATGGAGCGCTTGCCCATTAATACTGAAATGCTGCTTTTCCGGTCCATATTTAGGATCGCCCACAACCGGATGACCTATATGAGCCATATGTACCCGGATTTGATGAGTACGCCCCGTTTCCAGCTTGCATTCTACTACCGTATAATTGCCAAACCGTTCGACTGTCTTAAAGTTGGTAATTGCCGTTTTACTATTGGCAAACACAACAGCCATTTTTTTTCTATCCACAGGATGCCTGCCGATTGGCGCATTAATTACACCCTGTTCTTCTTTAATGTTGCCATGGACGATAGCAATATATTTACGACTGGCCTGACGATCTTTTATCTGCAAGGCCAGATTAAGATGCGCCTGGTCAGTTTTGGCGGCAACCATCACCCCGGAAGTATCTTTATCCAGACGATGAACAATCCCCGGGCGAATTACCCCGTTAATGCCCGATAAATCCCGGCAGTGTTCCAAGAGCGCATTAACCAGTGTCCCGCTGTAGTTTCCCGCCGCAGGATGAACAACCATACCACGCGGTTTATTGATAATAATCATATGATTATCTTCATATACAACGGACAAAGGAATGGCTTCAGCCTTGATTTCAGCTGGCTGCACTTCAGGCAATATCACTTTGACACAATCATTGCAGGCCATTTTATAATTAGCTTTTACGATTTTCGCGTTTACCCAAACCTGGCCTGCAGCTATGATTTTCTGCACATGGGAACGGGATATTCCCATATGCTGTGCCAGATAAATATCAATCCGTTGGTTTTCTTCTGTTTCTGAAACCTGCAGACAATACTGCTTTTCCGTGGTCAATTTGTCTCATCCTTTTTCTCAGCAATAAATAGCAAGGTATAAATAATGCATGACACGCCAACAACAATCGCTATGTCGGCAATATTGAATATTGGCCAGATACGAAAATCAAAAAAATCTACTACATGACCAGTTTGAATCCGGTCAATAACATTGCCGACGGCGCCGCCCATCATCAGGCCGGTTCCTAGCCTGAGCAGTCTCATGTTAGCAGGAATACGCGGGTATAAATACACTACGGCACCAATCATCAGCAGACCGACGATTACAAAAAATGTCCTTTGGTTTTCCAATATTCCAAAAGCCGCACCTGGATTCAAAATATAAGTTAAATGAAAAACTGAAGGAATCAGTGGAATAGACATTCCCAGGCTCATATGCGTTTGCACATAATATTTAGACCATTGATCAATGACGACAACTGCCATTGCCAATATTAATATCGGCACATATCTTCGCTCCCATCCAAAATAAAACTAATTCGGTTAGCGGGCTTCCTGCTGCAATCCTGCAAGCAGCATATGGCCGCAGCATGCATTAGTAGCCACAGGAACATTATGAACATCGCACACTCTCAGCAGCGCCGTTATATCCGGTTCATGAGGCTGTGCTGTCAGCGGATCACGCAAGAAAATAACAAAATCAATCGCTTGGCTGGCAATTAGTGCCCCAATCTGCATATCTCCGCCCAGCGGTCCGGATAAATAAGTCGTAACTTCCAGGCCTGTTTTTTCCCGAATGAGTTTGCCGGTAGTAGCAGTCGCCACCAGTTTGTGTTTTTGCAAAACAGACAAATGCTCTTCAACAAATAATACCATTTCTTCTTTCTTCCGGTCATGAGCAATTAGTGCAATTGTTTTCAATTTTTTCACCTGCTTTCCTGGTATTATTTACATGATACTCAATATTTTTGCAAACGTAAAGAAGCGCAGCTCGCTGCTGCGCCTAAACTTTATGTTTTACTCTATCCAAACGGCTTTTTGGATACAAAAAGCCAATCTGCAGAAAAAGTTTCGCGCACCTATTTGTAATCCATACTGCTATAACATGCCTCAATTCCGCTATTTCTAAGCATTGCTCATAACCAGCTGACAAGCATTATCTTTACGGCGGTTATTTTCGCTCTCACAAAAAAATAATAAGTCCAGCATAAGGCTGGACTTATTATTTATTCGCCGGGGCTGATGGCTCCTACGGGGCACACAGCTGCGCATGAACCACAGTCGATGCACTGTTCATCAATGTTGTATTGGGCATCACCTTCGGAGATCGCACCTACGGGACAAACCGAAGCACATGCGCCGCACTTAATACAGTCGCTATTAATTATGTACATTTGGCTAATTCACCCCCCATATTTTGTTAACTATATTATAACATAAACTGCCAATGAACAGTGATAAAAAAAATATTGTTCACGACATTATTAATATCGCAGATATTCTACTTTTTATCCCGTTACGACTCCTCATCATTCTGAGAAAAAAAATATTTTTCCAGTCTATCCCGATAATAATAGGCAGTTATGCCCAATATCATAAGCAAAGACGTTACTGTGACCGTTGCCCGCAAGCTGCGGGTTAGATTTTGCCCGATAAAGGAATACAAAACAATAGCAGGTGTCTGTCCGACTCCGGTTGCGACGGCAAAGCGGCTAAACGGCATTTGGGTCAGCCCTGCGCCATAACTGATTACCTTAAAAGGAACAATTGGCGTTAAGCGGGTAATAAACACAGCTAAAACACCATTCTTTTTAAAAAAACCATCTGCTTTATCCAGCATTTTTCCATTAATGAATCTCTCGACCACCGGCCTGCCATACCAGCGGGCAATCCCAAAATCAATAGTAGCCCCTAACAGCGCGCCAATCCAGGAATAACATGCGCCTAATTCCCAGCCAAATATCCAGGCATTTGTAATGGTAATGGCAATTCCCGGAACAAATGGAACCATGGATTGAATCGCCATTAAGGAAATACTGGTGACAGGAGCCCAAACACCGTAAGAGAGGATAAATTGCCGCAAACCCTCAAAATTTCTAAGCCGCAGGTAGGCTACTCCACTCGAGATAAATTCCTGTATCCCCGGCAAATAAAAATAGGCGGCAAGAGCCAGTGCTAACACGCCTATTTTCACTACATAAGATTTAGTCGTTGCCGGATCTGACACTAAGCTCCCTCCCTCATTACCATACTTTCATTATAGCAATGCCAGGTACTGCACAAAAGCAAAATATATCGGCCTACAAAGAAACGCAAAACCAAGCACGGCTAGCGCTCGGTTTTGTTTTCAACAGCGTTAGTATTTTGGGGAATGGCATCGGTCTTCTCTACAATGCCCTGATGTTCATTACTATTGGGAAAGAGAGCTTTGTAATCATATGACCCCGGAATATCCTGCGGTGAATCAGAACTGCCGAATTTCAGCACAGCCTGCAAGGCATCTTCGCCGTCAAACCCTACTGCTTCCGTTTCACTCTGATCCATAAATGTCCGTTGAAAAGGCGGCTCCAGTATAGCCTCTTCCAGGGGACGCGGTATTGGTCTGACATCATCTGCCGCCTGCTGACACTGGATACACAGTGCTGCCGAAGGCATTGCTTCTAAGCGTTCAAGGGGAATATGCTCACCGCATCCCTCACATACTCCATACGTACCATTATCCGCTTTGGCAAGAGCGGCCTCTACCTTTTCCAGCAAAACATGAGCATTGTCCCGTAACGCAACGTCTTTGCTGCGCTCAAACAACTCATCACCGATATCTGCCGGATGATTGTCATACACGGAAAGCTCACCTACCGAATAGGAGAGGGTATCACCCAGTCCCCCTTCTTCGAGAGCGTCAATTTCTTCCATCAATCTCTTTTTTTCATTTTGCAGCTGCTTAACAAACGCTTCTACTTTTTCCTGCTTCAAAGGCTGCTCACTCCCAGTCAATAATCTAAAATGTTCCACCATTTTTGCTTTCAACAATACGAATGATATCGGCAATAAAATTCCCTATGCCGGGAATATTAAGCAGAATTAACTGCCGGAGCCCTTCAATCATCAGCGCAAACACAAGCGTTGCACCTATTGCAATCCCTAAGCCCCGGGATATTCCCGCCACAAAATTAATAAAAATCAGCCGGGCCGGTTTTTCCAGGAGTTCCATATATTGGGCTACACGCATCGCTTCCAGCTGTCTGACTAGTTTTTCCAGCTGAACAGCCATAAATTCAGCCTGCTTAAACTCTTTATCCATGCAATCGGCCTCCACTTCACCTAGTATCTCCGCTACCGGCAAAAAAAATCAAGCCGTTAAAAAGTCATGACAACTTTTTAACGGCTTGATTGCTATTTACGCTTTAAGAACGCCGGCACAACGTTCACATAAAGTGCCATGCTCAGAGTCTTCACCAATTGTATCACTGTAAATCCAGCACCGTTCACATTTTTCTCCCTGCGCAGGAGTTACCACTACTGCCAGCGGCAATTCCGCGGAGCGGTAGGCATTGTCCGGAGCCTGCTGCACCCCTTGTTTCACATTGGCCTTCGAAACAATGAGAAGTGTAGCAAGTTCTTCACCCAGGGCATTCAGTTGCTCATAAACGTCATCGGAAGCATAGATAGCAATTGCGGCATCAAGTGAATGTCCGATTACTTTCGTACGGCGAGCCTGCTCCAGCGCCTTGGTTAGCTCACTGCGAACAGTTAATAATTTGTTCCATTTGTCCTCAAGCTGCTTATCTAAATATTCACTGCGGGCCGCTGGCCAGTCAGCCAATTGAATGCTTTCAGGATTTCCAGCCACTTTCGGCATATGCTGCCAAACCTCTTCCGCCGAGAAGGTCAGTACAGGCGAAACAAGCCGCACCAGTGTATCCAGTATCTCGTACATTGCCGTCTGAGCGGCACGCCGCTCGACAGAATCGGGTTTAGCCGTATAAACACGGTCTTTGAGAATATCCAGATAAATAGAGCTTAAATCAATTGCACAAAAGTTGTGTACCGTATGATATAAGGTATGGAATTCATAGGCATCATACGCCTGTGTTACTTTTTCCCGTACCTGCTCCAGGCGAAGCAGTGCCCACCGGTCAATTTCCAACAGACGATCATAGGAAACCCGGTCTGTTCCCGGATTAAAATCGGCTAAGTTACCGAGGATATACCGGAAAGTATTGCGGATTTTACGGTACACCTCTGACATTTGTTTCAAAATATCATTGGAAATACGGATATCCGCCTTGTAATCCGCCGAAGCAACCCACAATCTCAGAATATCTGCTCCGTATTGCTTGATTACATCTTGGGGGTAAATAGTATTCCCCACGGATTTGGACATTTTGCGGCCTTCACCGTCAACTACGAAGCCATGGGTAAGCACGGCATTGTAAGGCGCACGCCCACGGGTAGCCACTGAAGTTAAGAGGGAAGACTGGAACCAGCCGCGATGCTGATCACTGCCTTCTAAATACAAATCAGCAGGCCACTTAAGGGCAGGATTGGTTTCCAATACGGCAGCGTGACTTGAGCCGCTGTCAAACCAGACATCCATAATATCCGTTTCTTTGCGGAATTCTGTGTGACTGCAATGCGGGCAGCTAAAGCCTGCAGGCAATATTTCCGCTGCTGATTTGGCCCACCAGGCATCAGAGCCTTCCACTTTAAACAAATCGGAAACGGCCGTTATGGTCGCATCATTGATAATGTGCTCGTTGCATTTTGTGCAATAGAAAATCGGAATGGGAAGTCCCCACACCCGCTGCCGCGATATGCACCAATCCTGCCGGTCACGAACCATATTCCGGATGCGTTCTTCACCCCACTCGGGAATCCACTGGACTTCTTCAATTGCCTTCAGCGCAGCATCACGGAAGCCATCGACTGATGCAAACCATTGTTCAGTTGCCCGGTAGATAATCGGATTTTTGCAGCGCCAGCAGTGAGCATATTGATGCTTGACCGAACCTTTGCCAAGCAGCATAGACCGTTCTGCCAGTTCTTTAATGACCGGAACATTGGCGTCATGCACCAAGAGGCCCTCAAATTTGCCGCCTTCAGCGGTGAAGCGTCCCGCATGATCAACCGGATTAATGATCGGCAAGCCGTATTTCATGCCCACTTCAAAGTCTTCCTGGCCATGTCCGGGGGCAGTGTGCACGCAGCCCGTCCCTTGTTCCAGCGTAACATGATCGCCAAGTACAATAGGAGACTCGCGTTCAATGAACGGATGAGAAAAAATCATTCCTTCCAGATCGGCGCCTTTTAGTTTTGCTAGAATTGTATACTCCTCGATCTTCGCCGCCTTCATGACAGACTCCGCCAAACCGGCAGCCAGCAGATAGATCTCCTGACCGGCTTGTACCCAGACATACTCCAGCTCGGGATTAACGCAAATCGCAACATTAGCAGGCATTGTCCAGGGGGTCGTCGTCCAGATTACGGCAAAAACCTGTTCAGGATTCACTCCCACCGGCAAATTGCCTTTGTCATCAATCACTGGAAACTTAACATAGATGGAGTGGGACTTTTTCTCAGCATACTCAATTTCGGCTTCAGCCAGGGCAGTCTCACAAGAGGTACACCAATAAACCGACTTAAGTCCTTTATAGATATAGCCCTGTTTAGCCATTTCACCAAAAACTTTTATTTGTTTGGCTTCATATTCCGGGTACAGCGTGACATAAGGATTTTCCCAATCACCGCTGACACCCAGCCGCTTAAAATCTTCCCGCTGCATATCCAGGCATTTCAACGCATACTGTTTGCACTCACGGCGTAAATCCAGCGGATTTAACTCGTGGCGGTTAAGTCCCAGAATCTTGATTGCCGCATGCTCGATCGGCAGTCCGTGTGTGTCCCAGCCGGGCACATAGGGCGCTTCGAAGCCCTGAAGCGACTTATACTTAACAATGATATCCTTGAGAATTTTATTTAATGCGGTTCCAATATGGATATTTCCATTCGCATAGGGCGGTCCGTCGTGTAGAACAAATTTAGCTTTACCTTGGTTGCGCGCTACTTTCTTTGCATAAATATTTTCATCAGACCAGTAAGACAGCATTTGCGGTTCCCGTTCAGGCAAATTAGCCCGCATCGGAAACTCAGTCTGGGGCAGATTAAGGGTTTTACTATAATCCAAAAAAGACACCTCCAAAATAAATACCTCTCATCCCTAGTAAGGGACGAGAGGTTTGTTCCCGTGGTACCACCCTAATGACAAAAGTCACTCGTGTAACGGATAACGGTCGTTACCGGCAAAGCCTGGCTGCCGAATTTGCAGTTCAGCTTGCAGTTCAGGAGTGATATTCGCTGCAAACGTTCACCGGACTTCCACCAAATCTCCGGCTCGCTGTAGAACAGATATTGTAACTACTGGCTCCCTCATAACTCTTCGTTGCTATACTCTTATTTATTATACTGAGCCAGATAAAGGAAGTCAAATCGAGTCCGTCAATTTTCCTCTTCCTGACTTGTCTTCAGCATTTCCATCTGCGCTTGTATCAGCGTCAGCATACGTGTTCTATACACACTGGTTTGCTTCTTTAAGTCATCGTATTCGCTAAGAGCACGCCGTACTTTAAGAGTCGCCTCATCTACCAGCTTTTGCGCCCTGATTTCGCCTTCCTTCATCAGCAGCTCGCTTTCTTTCTTGGCATTGAGCTTGACTTCTTCAGCAGTTTCCTGGGCAATAACCAGCGTATTATGCAAGGTATTCTCCATGTGCTGATAATGTTCCAGTTTGCTGTTAATCCGCTCCAACGTTTCCTTCAATTCCATATTGTCGCGGTACAACTGCTCATAATCTTTTATAACACGATCTAGAAATTCATCGACTTCTTCTTCACTGTAACCCCGGAAACTGCGCTTAAACTCTTTATTATGGATATCTAAAGGTGTTAGCATTTCTCCTGCCTCCCCTGCATGCTGACTTACAAAAATCGCCTCAATAAGAGGCTGATCCTGCCTTTACGAGTCTGTCCGATAATTTCGCATACTTCTACCCGGCCTCGCCCCCGCATAGAAATGATGTCACCTGCTTTAACCGTTTGCGACGCGCTTTTCGCTTGCTGCCAATTGACCTTCACCTTGTCTGCCTCTATTTCCGAAGTCATTTTAGTACGCGAAATGCCAAACCCGACTGCTGCGACCGTATCGAGCCTGAGAGAAGCTACCGTTGACCGGATCTCTTTCATCTTCTCTTCACGCGGTTCAATAGCCGTTAGTTCAACTACCTGTATACTTACAGGCGCAGCAGCTACTTTCAGTAAATTCTGGGTGATATAGGTCGCTATTGTTGTATCGGCAATAATATGGCAGCTATCACCTTTTAAAATAATATCGCCAAACAGTTCTCTTTTTACGCCCAGACTCATGAGTGCCCCTAATATATCCCTGTGCCCGAGCTGGTGATGCCGGCCGTCCCAGGTAACAGCCAGGGCAGTGATGGCAAAATCTATCCTGCCGGGAAAATCAGGCTCGGCAAAAACGACACGTACCCTTTCTGCTCCGTTATATCCACCCTCGCTCTGTAAAGCAAGTCCCGGATAATGGGCAGCAATCGTTTCGGCAATACTATAACCATAAGGATCAAGAAATTCGCTAACCCGGTATTTCCGGCTGCGAAGGGCATTATCGGCCAGATCAATCAGCTTTGCAGCCAGTTCTGCATCACCGCTGGAGCGATAATATCGGATAATCTTTTCTCTTTCGCTCACTTACGTTTCCCCATTTCACGAGACCTTTCACAAGCAACAGCTACAGCATCACTGAGTGCAGCCCTTACTCCCCGTTGTTCCATCACATGAATGCCGGCTATTGTCGTTCCTCCGGGAGACGTGACGGCATCGCGCAATTTGGCAGGATGCTCCCCTGTTTCCAACACCATTTTCGCAGCACCCAGCAATGTCTGCGCGGCTAACAGGATCGACATCTGCCGCGGCAGTCCTACTCTTACGCCAGCATCTGCCAGTGCATCAATCAATACAAAGGCATAGCCCGGTCCACTGCCGGAGAGTCCCGTTACGGCATCCATTAACTCTTCACCAGCCATAACCGTCTTGCCAACGGCATTAAATAAAGCTGCCGCCTTCTCCCCATGCTCCGAACAGGAGCGGCTGCCGAGCGCAAGCACTGACATCCCTTCACCAACTGCCACAGGCGTATTGGGCATAACCCGGATAATCGGATTATTGGGTAGTTTTTCCTCCAATGCGGCCAGCCGGACTCCGGCTGCTACGGAAACGACAATTGTCTGCGGTAAGATAGCCTTGGCAATTGTGGTTAATAAAGGTTCTACGACATTTGGTTTTACAGTTAGAAATAAAATATCGGCTTTCGCCGCAAGCAGCTGGCTATCGGCAATGGCTGTCACCCCATAAGAAGCCTCTAAGAATGCACGCCTGTTCTCATTAACATCATTCACCAGAATTTGCGCCGGCTGTAACAAACCTGCCTGCAAAATCCCGCGAATTAACGCTTCGGCAATTGCACCACCGCCGATAAATCCAACGTATTGATTAGTAAACATATGACCTCCTGAGCATCACTTACGGTTTGTTAATCCATGGCAAGAAAGCCTTGTCCACTCCCTCTTCACGTGAACTATAAGCTACGTCCACATTATTAGGAGCACATAGGAAAATATCATGCCCAATTTTTTGGATATTTCCTCCTAAAGCATAGGTTGTCCCACTTATGAAATCAATCATGCGTTTCGCTACATCTTTGTCTGTGTTTTCAAAGTTCACCACAACAGGTTTTCTGTTTTTTAAATGATCAGCCACATGCTGGGCATCATCGAAGGAAAAGGGCTCCACGACCATTACTTTGATTTGCTTTTGCTGCTGAGCTGTCGGCAAATTCACAATATTGCTTGCAGCTGACTTTTTCAGTTTATTTTCCGCCGCCGGCTCATCCACAGGTTTTGTTTTTTCTTCTTCTACTTCCGTTTCAAATAAGCCAATACTTCCCCAGACTTTTTCCATAAATTTCATAGTCTTTCCTCCCTCTGCTATTGACGTGAACCAAAAATTCCTGTACCGATGCGAACAAGGTTTGCACCTTCTTCGATAGCAATCTGAAAATCATGGGTCATCCCCATGGACAGCCATTGAATGCTCGTGTTCGGCAGCCGGGCTTCCCGCAACTGTAAAAACAGGTTGTTCATTTCCCGGAAGACCGGTCGAACCGATTCCGTATTCTCATAAAAAGGAGCGATTGTCATCAGACCGCAAAGCTGCACATGTTCAAGTCCGATAACAAAATTCACCAGTGACGGAAGCTGATCCGGAGCAATGCCAAACTTCGTCTCCTCACCAGCCACATTGACTTGGAGTAAAATATCCTGCCTTTTACCGCACTTTGCAGCAACACGATCTATTTCCAAGGCTAATTTCTCATTATCAACTGAATGAATCAGATCAAAGGCCGGTACTGCCTGCCGCGCCTTATTGGTCTGCAAATGGCCGATAAGGTGCCACTCCAGCTCACGCCCTAAGACAGGCTGCTTTGCTAACGCTTCCTGTACCCGGTTTTCACCAACTGCGTTAATTCCGGCATCAATTGCTGTTTGAATCATTTCAGGTGCATGATTTTTTGTAACGGCAACCAGTTTAACTGCCCTTATCTCTAAATTCCGCTGCTGCCGAATTAGACTGGCTTGTTCCATATTCTGCTTGATTTGGGCAATATGTTGGGCAATAGACATGGCAATCCCTCCATCTTATGGAATATTCGCCTATAAACAAAATTTTCCTCTCAGACTAATTACCCAACATGAAATAATTATCAGTCAATAGTATAAAAACAGCACTGCCGCTTTTTAAACCGGCAGTGCTGCTTTATGCTATTTGGTTCGAAGGCGTTGACCAGTTGCCAAATAAATAATCCATTCCGCAATGTTTGTGGCATGATCGGCAACCCGTTCCAGGTAACGGGCAACAAAGATTAATTGGGTTGCCTGGCTGATTGTTCGTGGATCTTCAAACATATAGGTGAGCAGCTCCCGAAACACCTGCTGGTACAGGTAATCGACTTCATCATCGGCATGGCACACTGCTTCGGCCAACTGCGTATCCAGATTGACATAAGCGCGTAAAGCGTCGTTCAGCATCTTTTGCGCCATTTCCGCCATGCGGGGAATATCGACTAAGGGCTTTAACAACGGCTGATTTGCAATTCTGAGCGTTACATTGGCGATATCATAAGCATGGTCTCCCATACGCTCCAGATCAGTAGCGATTTTCATTCCCGTGCCGATAACCCTGAGATCACGGGCTAAAGGCTGCTGACGTGCAATGAGTACCATACAGTGATCTTCGATATCGATTTCCATTTTGTCGATGATGTCATCATTGGCAATGACCTTGCGGGCCAGCTCCTCGTTTTGTTTTGCGAGGGACTGAACCGCATCACTAATAGCAGCAGAAACGGCTTCACCCATTTTGAGAATTTCGCCCCGCAAGCCTTCCAGCTCTTGATCATAATTATGTCTAGTCGTCATACTATTTCCCCCTGTCTAACCAAAGCGGCCCGTAATATAATCTTCTGTTCGTTGATCCTGAGGTCTCGTAAAAATAGCATCTGTTTTATCGTGCTCTACTAACTCACCATTCAGAAAAAAAGCTGTATAGTCAGATACCCGTGCCGCTTGCTGCATGTTATGCGTAACCATAACAATGGTATATTTGCTCTTCAGTTCGGTCACTAACTCTTCGATTTTCATCGTCGATATCGGATCCAGTGCCGAACAAGGCTCATCCATAAGCAAGACTTCCGGTTCCACTGCCAGCAGCCTGGCAATACACAACCGCTGCTGCTGTCCCCCTGATAATCCCATCGCCGAACTATGAAGACGATCTTTTACTTCCCCCCATAGTGCAGCGCCGGTAAGGCTTTTTTCCACAATATCATCAAGAACCGCTTTGCTGCTTGTGCCATGTATGCGTGGCCCGTAGGCAATATTATCATAAATAGACATTGGAAAGGGATTAGGCCGCTGAAAAACCATACCAATTCTTTTGCGTAACATGACCACATCAATATTAGGATGATAAATATTTACGCCGTCAATAAAAATCTCGCCTTCAATTTTTACATTATCGATCAAATCATTCATCCGGTTAATCGTCTTGATAAAGGTCGATTTCCCGCACCCCGACGGACCAATCAGCGCTAAGACGCTGTTCTGCACAACATTCATCGAGATCTTTTTTAATGCCAGTGAATCACCATAATATAATTTCAATTTATTTACTTGAATTTTATATTCCATATTTTTACCCTCCCTAGGGAATCGCTATTGCACCATTACCATTGCAATATACCATACTCCCGTAAGAGCATTGTTAATTCTATGTTAATTTTGCATTAAGATTTGTCCTGGTATTTCGGAATATAAAAAATTCCCCAGATTAAAATCTGGGGAAGATATCGCCTGCCAATTAAAGTAAGCAGCGCTTTTCTATTTGCTTCTTTCATTCTCGATGTGACGGTTTTATTTAGTTAAATATCACGAAACCGGTAGCCAACTCCACGCACGGTTTCAATGGCATCGGCAATTTCCGTATCTTGTGCCAGCTTGGCCCGCAAATGACGAACATGCACATCAACCGTACGGGTATCACCGAAATATTCATAGCCCCAGATTTTTTCCAATAATTGATCACGTGTAAAAACTTTGCCCACATTCGTGGAAAGCAGTTTAATCAGTTCATATTCCTTAGGCGTCAATTCAAGCTTTTCTTTCCCCAAATAGGCCTCATAGCGACTGAAGTTTAACCGCAGTTCCCCAATTACCATTTCCCCTACCTGTGAAGTATCCTTATGGCTTCGCCGCAAAACAGCCTTTACTCTGGCAGTCAGTTCACGCGTGCTGAACGGTTTGGTTAAATAGTCATCGGCGCCTAATTCCAGACCGATGACTTTGTCAATCTCCTCACTCTTCGCTGTCAGCATAATGATTGGAATCGCCGCCGTTTCCCTTCTGCCCTTTAAAGAACGGCAAACCTCGAGGCCGTCCAAGCCGGGCAGCATCAAATCGAGAATAACCAAATCCGGTTTTTCTGTACGGACCATTTTTACCGCCGCATGGCCATCGCCTGCTTCCGAAACTTCAAAGCCTTCCTTCATTAAATTGAACTTTACCAATTCACGGATATGCAATTCATCATCTACAACCAGAATCTTATCAGGCATTGTCTTCTCTCCCTTTAAAGCGTAATAATAGCTCCGATTCGACCTGTCTGACCGCCTTCTTGCCGATAGGAAAAGAAGACATCTGTATTACACGCGGTGCATACACCGCTGATACTAATCTGTTCTTGCCGGACACCAATATCCAGCAATTGCTGCCTGTTTACTTCCCATAAATCGAGCAGCCATTTATCTTGCTGGCTGGTAACAAACCGCTGCCACTCGCGAAAGCCTGACTGAAGCTTATTGACGACTGTCTCATCTACTTGGTAACAGCAGGAGCCAATTGATGGCCCGATGGCAACAACGCAGTCTGAGGGGTTAGTTCCGAAATTTGCTTGCATCGCTGTAACTGTCTTTGCCGCAATTTTGGCCATTGTTCCTTTCCAGCCGGCGTGACTGATACCGACTACCCCGCGCACAGGATCGGCAATCAGCACAGGTACACAATCGGCGAACAGCAATAACAGCGGCAGTCCCTTACAGTTTGTTATCAGACCATCCGTACCGGGCAGGGCTTGTACGTAGCTCTTCATTCCGCGTCCGGCCTCATTCAGGCCGACAATGCGAATTTCATCGCCGTGAACTTGTTCAGCTGTAACAACCTTTGTGTAGTCGACATCCACTGCCTCACAAAAACGCTGGCGGTTTACTACTACATCCTCAGCCTTATCGCCAGTATGCAGTCCCAGATTGAGCGAAGCAAACGGAGTACCGCTGACACCGCCCAGTCTGGTAGACACCCCATGCTTAATTCCTAAGCGGGCGAAGGACGGAAATATTCCATACCATATGTTATTTTTGCCACGGCGCAGAACAAACTGGTCCATTTCCACTCCCCCTTTTATTTGCAGACCCCGCAGCGTTTACAGCCTTCCCTGCAAGATGCCGTCTGTTTCAGTAAGCTCGCATTTTCCAGTTCTGTCGCAAGGTACCGGTGATGTAGGCCCATATCCAGGGTTTGCCACGGCAAAACCTCTTCTGTTTTGCGCTCACGATAAAGATAAAATTCTTCTTCAAGCTCGCTTTCCTTCAGTGCCTTTTTCCAGCCCTTTACGCCGCCATAACCATGCGCAGCCAGCAGCAGGGATGAGACCCGTCTGTCTCCACGAGCTAGTATGCCTTGAATATACGCTTCCTTGGGAGACTCAATCAGCACTTCGATTTTTTTATGCCCCTTTAAAGATGACTGAATATACTGCAGCCGCCTTTCAACCATTTTGGCATCAGCCATCGGCAGCCATTGGAACGGAGTAAACGGCTTGGGAATGAAAGGATTAATGCTCAATGTCAGCGTTCCTTTGCTGCCTTGCTGCTCCATATGCTGCTTGACTCGCAAGGCCATCTCCACAATTTCCTCAATATCCTGCTCCTCTTCATACGGCAGTCCCACCATAATATATAAGCGGACATTCATGATTCCGGCTTGAGCAGCCAAATCAATTGCCCCATACAAATGTTCATCGGTTATCCCTTTATTAATAACAAGCCTCATCTTTTCGCTTGCCGCCTCAGGCGCTAGCGTAATGGTCCTCAGTCCGCTTGAGGCCAGTGACTCAACCAGCAGCGGCGACAGCGAATCGGCCCGCAAAGAGGCAACCGACAATCCCAGCCCTTCATTGACAATATACTGGCATAACTCATCAATTTCAGGATAATCGGAGATCGCAGCTCCCATTAGGCCAACTTTAAGCCCGTATTCTTTTGCAGCTTCCACAGCATTTTTCAGCTTAGGCAGCGATCGTGAACGGGGCCTGCGAAAGCAATAGCCTGCCATACAAAACCGGCAATGCCGTCCACAACCTCTGGCTACTTCCACCAGATACAGTCCTTTAAATTCTGTGTCAGCCGTTACGATTACCGTTTGAGCCGGGTAGGCATCCAAATCAGCAATCCACCGCCGGCCAACGCATACAGGTACATCCTCATGGGCGATAATTTCTTCGATAATGCCGTCTTCTCCATAAACAGGCTGATAGAGACTAGGAACATATACGCCAGCCAGCTTAGCAAAAGATGCCAGCATTTCGGCGCGGGATAACTGTTCTGCTTTGCCACGGTAATAGGCATCAAGCAGCTCATGGATGACCTCTTCCCCTTCGCCTATGATGCAAGCATCAATAAACTCTGCCATTGGCTCAGGGTTAAAGGTGGCACAAGGGCCTCCCATAATAACAAAGGGATCGCTTTCATCCCTGTCTGCCGCCAGCAAGGGAACTTTGCCAAGCTCCAGAATAGATAATAAATTAAAATAGTCCATTTCAAAGGTCATGGCCACGCCAATGAGACCAAATTCATATAAAGGACGCTGCGTTTCCAGCGTCAACAGCGGCGTATTCGTGCGGACATACTCCTGCTCCAGTTTTTTATCAGGTAAGAATACACGCTCACATGCGGTATCGCTGCGATTATTAATTTGTTGATAAATAATTTGAAAGCCTAGATTCGACATGCCCACATGATAAGAATTGGGATAAACCAGGGCAAATCCATTCCGCGCGCCGGGAGCATACAAAATCGTTCCCTGCTCGCGGGCTAATACCTGTTGTAACTTCTCTTTTATATTCCAGGACAACAACATCACTCCAAATTGTATTCACATTAACAATTTACACGCACTTCTAGTTTTTCCTGCCCGGCTCATTCTCATAAATAAAAAACAGCCCACTTAGGTGAGCTGTTTGCAATAGTTACGCCCAAATTCTCGCTGCCGGATCTTCCCATAAAATGACACGTCCAGCTCTTAATGAGCGCTGAACATCAATCAGACGTTGATTGCGCGACCCCCGAAACGCAAGCCGCAAATCACGCTCAGCAGCCTGATAAGGTCCATCAATCAAAATATCGGTATGCTGCAGTAATTCTTTTACTTCCGGACGCCTGAGACCAAGCGCAAGCAGTTCTTCAAAACGAAAGCCGGTATAGGTAACAATATCAAGTCCCCGCTTATGGATCTGCTTAGCTAAATAGGTTAGCGGTTTCGGCTGTAAGAACGGCTCGCCGCCGGAAAACGTAACGCCCCTGATCAGCCGTGAGTTTTCTATTACGGTTAAAATTTGTTCTATCGTATTCAGGTGCCCGCCATTTGGATCATGGGTCTGGGGATTATGACATCCCGGGCAATGATGGGGACAGCCTTGTGTAAAGATAACAACACGCAAGCCTGGTCCATCGACGACACTTTCCTGCGTAATGCCGGCAACCCTCAGCTGCATCTAAACCCACTCCTTTACGTATGCGAGACTCGCTGCCTAAGTTCATCTGTCTTAGCATCGTTAAAACGTTCAACTGTACTAAGATAGCCGGTAATCCGGCGAATTCTCCGGATGGAAGAAGTCGCGCATGATGGGCAATCATCGCTGTCGATAACCCCCAAATAGCCACAGCCATCACAAAAATCAATCGGGAAATTGATCCCGGCATAACCATAATCGCACTCTTTCATAAAACGGATAATATCCTCTACCGCTCCCAGATTATTTACCGGCGGTGCCGTAAACTCAACATAACTGATATGTCCGGCATTGCAATATTTATGGTAAACACCTTCCAGGCGGATTTTATCGTACGCACTGATGGCATAGTTGACTGGAATATGGAATGAATTGGTATAGAATGTCTTGTCCGTCACTCCGGTAATAGCGCCGTATTCGGCACGGTCCATTTTTATAAACCGTCCGGACAAGCCTTCTGCAGGAGTGGCCAGCAGTGTAAAGTTCAAGTTGTATTTTTCACTGGCATTATCCATCATATTGCGCATGAACGCAACAATTTCTTCTCCCAGCGCCTGAGAGTCGCCGCTTTGTCCATGATGCTGCCCGGTAAGAGCAATCAGTGTTTCCGCTAGGCCAATAAACCCGACTGACAGCGAACCATGTTTAATCGCCTCTTCAATCGAATCATTAAGATCAAGCTTATCTGAATCAAGATACAGCCCCTGTCCCATCACAAAAGGCATATCCTTAACCTTGAGCTTGGCCTGAATTTGATAACGGTGATAGAGCTGCTCACAAGTCAAATCAATCAATTCCGTAAGCCCTTGGTAAAACTTCATTACGTTTTTTTCTGCTTTTATGGCTAGTCTGGGCAAGTTGATGGTTGTAAAACTAAGGTTGCCCCGCCCATCAGTAACTTCCGGGCCGCACTTGTTTGCCATGAGCCGCGTACGGCAGCCCATATAGCCGACTTGATCACCGTAAGGCTTATTAAAAGAAGAATCCATAAAGGCAAACGTCGGGTTTAACCGCTGCGCAGCCACGCGGATTGCCAGCTTGAACAAATCGTAGTTTGGATCACCGGGATTTAAGTTTACCCCTTCTTTTACCCGAAAAATAATATTGGGGAAAATCGGGTTTTCGCCGCGTCCCAAACCTTTTTCGTAGGCCAGCAGTACATTTTTTATGACTGACCGCCCGGCAGGGCTTGTATCCGTGCCTAAATTCAAGCTGGAGAAAGGAACTTGTGCCCCTGCCCGGGAATGCATGCTGTTTAAATTATAAATCAACGCTTCCATCGCCTGATAAACTTCTTCGTCGCTGGCTTTTGCCATATAAGGCGCCATATCGGAATCAAAAAAAGCAAAAGATTGCCCGCCATGCATATCGTTTTGCGAGCTTTGTAAAATAATAGCCGCTAGCGCCGTTGATGATGCCGGCCTTTTCGGGGACCGGATAAAACCGTGACCGTTATTAAACCCTTTGGCCAGCAGCTTTCCTAACGGGATCTGCAGGCAGGTCAACGTTTTTCCATAAAAATCAAGATCATGAATATGAATATCGCCGCGTGTATGGGCCTGCGCCATTTTTTCCGGAATAAGACGGTTCAGGTAGTACGCCTTGCTCGCAGCGCTGGCAATCTGCAGCATCTTAGCAGAGGGTGAGTTGGATACATTGGCGTTTTCCCTGTTGGTTTCCACCAAAATTTCCGCCACAGTATCCATCAGGTCCGACTTAGCTTCCCGCATCTGTGTGCGTTTCGCCCGGTACAGGATGTACGCCTTTGCCGTTCTGGCATGTCCTTTTTCAATCAATACCTTTTCCACAGCATCCTGGACATCTTCGACAGTAATCGCTTCATTGGTACAGGTTTGCTTCAGATACCGCAGCACATCCAGCGTCAGTTCCATTGCCAGCTGCTTATCCGCACCGCCAACTGCTTTAGCCGCTTTAAAAATAGCTTCTGTTATTTTACTTTCATCAAAGAACGCTTCCCGACCGTCCCGTTTTTTAATTGTACTTGACATCTAGTTCTCCTCGCTTTTCATTTAGAATGCTCCGGCTTGCTAACCTGCTTCATCAGTACTTCCAGTTCATGCATGAAGTTTTGAATATCAGCAAACTGGCGGTATACGGAAGCAAACCGTACATAGGCTACCTGATCAATTTCTTTTAGGTGGCGCATGACTGTCTCTCCCAGCCGCTGCGTCGTGACTTCCCGGTCCAGGGTATTGCGGATTTCTCGCTCTACATTGGTGACAAGGTCTTCTATCACACTTACCGAAATTGACCGTTTCTCACAAGCTCTTAATAATCCGTTTATGAGCTTATTCCGATCAAACAGCTCCCGGCGCCCATCTTTCTTTATGACCATCAGCGGCAATTCTTCTACCATTTCATATGTAGTAAACCGTTTATTGCATTGTTGGCATTCGCGCC
This sequence comes from Anaerospora hongkongensis, assembly GCF_004339805.1. Taxonomy (GTDB): domain Bacteria; phylum Bacillota; class Negativicutes; order Sporomusales; family DSM-15969; genus Anaerospora; species Anaerospora hongkongensis. The sequence goes on from NZ_SLUI01000001.1 coordinate 413,623, forward strand.
GGCGGCGAATCGTATTGCCTTCATCGGCCCCCCGGGAGTCCGTCACTTTGGTCTCAGGAAAATAACAAAAGGGACAACGCATTCGACAAAATCCCCCTTTACACAAAAATGATTCTATTGCTATAATGGAAATGGCTTGTCTTAACAACAACATCATTACAATATATTGTATTTACTCAATGTAATATACGCTATATAATGTATAATTCCTGTTAGAGCAAAAAAAAAATCTGCTTACCCGATTATAGGGTGAGCAGATTTTTTTTAGTCGTGTTTCAATTCAGTAAAAGAAGCCGTTTCCACTAAAATGACATCCATACCGATCTTGTTTATTTTTTCCCAGGGAATGACAATGTCTTCATTTCTCCCGAATAATCCTAAGAATTTACCTTGACCAGGTACTACAATAGCTGTCAGCCGGCCTGTTTCAATATCAATTTCGATATCCGTAATACCGCCAAGCCGTTTGCCATCAAGTACGTTAACTACCTCTTTCAGTTTTAAATCGCTTGTCTTAAGCATTACTCCGCCCCCCTGCTGTTCCTCGATACAGTATATGAGGGACAAGTGATAAACGTGACTAGTTATTCAGCCACTCAACAAATTTCCACCGGAGTTCTACTTTGCCAGCGTCCGCTTTTTTATCATTTTCCATTTTCACGCCTGGAACAGCAGTAGCGTTTGCAGCGTCAATAAAGCATAAAGGAGGAAACAAAACGCACCACCAGTTTTTTCCTTGTGCATCACCTAACAAAATGCGCACCGCCTCATACTTTCCTGCTGGAAGCACCAGATCGCCATATGCCTTTACAGGAAACTCAAACATTCCTTCCTGTAAATCAACGCTATAGGCAGCACCATTTTCCTTTACCACGGCCTGGGCAGCTGCAATAATCTCCGCTTTGCGGGAATGAATGACGCTGCGAGCTTCTTCCGTGCTTTCTGCTTTTCCTAAGTACGGCGCAAGATAAGCAATAACGACATCCCGCACTTTTAACTTTAACTGCTGGTCTTGTGGCTTATCACTGTTTGCCAGAACGTGAAGGCGGATTAAATCTCCATTGGGTATTGAAACAGCGGCCGACTGCCTGGCCTGCCAAATTAACATGCCCCATCCGGCAATAATAAAACATCCAATTAGCAATACAATACTTAACCGAAGTAAATTTTTCCTCATTTGGCATCCCCTAATCTTCAAAAAATTCAAGTTAAATATGCTTTCTCATATGCCCTAAAGCGGCTTTTTCTAATCGCGATACCTGTGCCTGGGAAATTCCGATTTCCTCAGCCACTTCCATTTGTGTTTTTCCTTCAAAGAAACGCAGCGTGAGAATATGCTTTTCCCGGTCACTGAGTTTACGGAGAGCCTCTTTAATTGCCACTCCCTCCAGCCAATTCATGTCCAAATTCTTATCATCACTGATTTGATCCATAACAAAGATCGGATCGCCTCCGTCATGATAAATCGGCTCAAATAAAGAAATCGGCTCCTGTATGGCATCCAGAGCAAAAATAATTTCTTCTCTCGGTAATTTCAACTCAGCCGCAATTTCGTTAATCGATGGTTCCCGTGAGAATTTGCTGACAAGAGAATCTCTTACCTGCAGAGCCTTATAAGCAATATCCCGCATGGAGCGGCTAACACGAATTGGATTATTGTCTCTAAGATAGCGTCGGATTTCACCAATAATCATCGGCACTGCATACGTGGAAAACTTGACGTTCTGCGAAAGATCGAAATTATCGATTGCTTTCATCAGCCCGATACAGCCTACTTGAAATAAGTCATCCACATATTCACCACGATTGTTAAAGCGCTGAATTACACTCAAAACGAGCCGTAAATTGCTATAAATCAACTGCTCACGGGCTGCTATTTCTCCCCGCTGCATGACCTCAAACAACTCGCGCATCTTTGTGGCGGAAAGCACCGGGAGTTTTGCTGTATTCACACCGCATATTTCAACTTTATTTACAATCATGTTGTACCCTCCCATAAGTTTCCATAGTTAGTTAATAACCTATGAGAATTATTGCCACTGGCGTGCTGTTTTATACGGAATAAAGACAAAAATGGAGATGCTTTTCAGCATCTCCATTTTTGTCTTTATTCCATACGGATAATTTCCTTACGCAGCCTTTTGATAATCCGTTTTTCCAGCCGGGAAATATAGGACTGGGATATTCCCAGCATATCGGCAACCTCTTTTTGTGTCCGTTCCACACCCTCTTCATTTAAACCAAAGCGCAGCTCCATGATACGGCGTTCTCTTCCCGATAACTTATTCATGGCCGTGTGAAGCAGTGTTTTATCAACTTCTTCTTCAACGGATTTATAAATAATATCATTTTCTGTCCCTAAGACATCGGACAATAGCAGCTCATTGCCATCCCAGTCAATATTCAGCGGTTCATCAAAGGATACTTCTGCCCGGGTTTTCGAATTGCGTCTGAGATACATTAATATTTCATTTTCAATACAGCGGGAAGCGTAAGTGGCAAGCTTGATGCGCTTAACAGGATCAAACGTATTCACTGCCTTGATCAGCCCGATTGTGCCGATGCTGACTAAGTCCTCAATCCCGACACCCGTATTTTCAAACTTCCGCGCAATATACACAACTAACCGGAGATTCCGTTCGATAAAAACGCTGCGGACCGCCTTGTCACCTTTCTGAAGTCTTATCATCAAAAAAGCTTCTTCATCATTGCTTAAGGGCGGTGGAAGAATCTCGGTGCTGCCAACATAAAAGACCTCATCCGGCTCCAATATAGCAAGCGCTTGCAATACTGCGATCACTTTTAATTTAAAATAAAGTTTAATAATATGCCAATTTAAGCGCATAAATTCGCCTCCCCTATATCTTTGCCGCTCTGAAACAAATCTGGATGCAACAGCGCATGATAAGTACCATCATTAGATAAGCTGCCGCTGTAAATTGCCACAGCAACCTGTTCTACAGTCAAACTGCCTGAATCGGTTGTTATGGTCAGGCTGCCAGGCCTGAAGGCCAACAGCATACTCTTAGTCCCCACCGCCCGGTAAGGGACAATTTCCACCCTGCCCAGCCATTCATTGTCTTGGCATTCATGCAAATTACCCAGCCAGTTTTCCGCCTGACAGCACTGCAAGAAGTCCGCCGCCATTTGACTTAGCAAACAGTTAATCACCGCATATTCAACCAGCATGACCGGTTTATGCCCCACGATGGTATACAGCCCATTTCCTGTATCGAGCATGGCGGATGTTGTAACAGTCTTACCGGCATACTCAATCGTCACCGGATATATCGTTTGCTTTCTGTACATTCGGCCTAAACACCGCCTGACAAGCAATACAATCAGGCTTACTCCCAATATCAGCCCGCCGATTAAATAGTGCCACGGTACGGCAATAGGCGTCGTATTCAGCAAGGGCAGGGAATACTGCTGCAAAAAATACAGCCACCCTAAAACAGCACCGCCAAGAATAAAAGAAACAAGATAAAATACGCCGACCTGAAAAAAGAGCATTCGCAATGACGAATAGCCGAAAGCAATATAAACAATGATAACTGATACAATCCCTTTAACGAGCGGATGATAAAAAACTGTCGTGTAAGAAAATACACTGATTAATACATATAAGGCTCCAACTAATGAGCCTGCTCCAATCCGCCATCCCTTTCCCGTAGTTCCCGCCGCTAATGCCGTTAGCCATAAAATTATGGCATTCATGACAATATTGACTGCTACAATGATATCTCCGTAAACAACCATTATCATTACCTGCCTAGTGTAATATTGACTACATCTGGGACGTACATAAAAATGTATGGCCAGCAAGGCAATTTTAGTACTAGTATAACAGGCTGATTTTCAAAAAATTGTAAATTCATGGAAGTAAAAAATAAAAAAACCAGTCTTTTATCGACTGGTTTTCAACAATATAAGTACTTTTTATGAGCGGCGCATCCATGCGGGAATATCTAAATCCGGCTTTTTGAATCGTTCAATTACCGGTGTATCTACTTTTTCCGCAACAACTTTACGATGCTGCTGGTCAAACCCGGTTGCAATTACAGTAACCCGGACTTCATCGCTAAACTTTTCATCAATCACTGCACCAAAAATGATATTGGCTTCCGGATCTGCGGCGCGGGCAATAATTTCTGCCGCTTCATTTACTTCAAACAAGCCAAGCGTCGATCCGCCGGTAATATTTAGGAGAACGCCTTTTGCCCCTTCAATGGATGTTTCCAGCAGCGGACTCTTAATAGCTGCTTCTGCAGCCGCCATTGCCCGGTTATCGCCTGTGGCAATACCGATTCCCATCAACGCCGAGCCTTGTTCAACCATAATTGTTTTTACGTCAGCAAAGTCCAGATTGATTAAGCCAGGAACAGCAATTAAGTCCGATATGCCCTGTACACCTTGGCGGAGCACATCATCGGCAATACGGAAAGCTTCAATAATCGGTGTTCTTTTATCTACAACCTGCATCAAACGATCATTGGGAATTGTAATCAGCGTGTCCACTTTTTCCTTTAGCTTGGCAATTCCCCGCTCAGCTTGGGTCTGACGGCGTTTTCCTTCAAAACCAAAAGGTCTTGTTACTACGCCAACAGTAAGTGCACCAACTTCTTTTGCACATTCGGCAACAACAGGCGCTGCACCGGTCCCAGTACCGCCCCCCATACCAGCAGTAACAAATACCATGTCAGCACCCTTCAATGCTTTAATAATCTCTTCACGGCTCTCTTGTGCTGCCTTTTCCCCGATTTCCGGGTTAGCTCCAGCTCCGAGCCCTTTTGTCAACTTGCCGCCTATTTGAATACGATTGGGTGCCTGAGACAGCAATAGAGCCTGTGCATCTGTATTTACTGCTAAAAACTCTACTCCCTGAAGACCTCCGGCAATCATCCGGTTAACGGCATTATTACCGCCACCGCCGACACCAATAACTTTGATGGCTGCGAAGCGATCTAAATCCATATCAAATTCAAGCATGGATATTCCTCCTTATTGTCTAGCTGTGTTATTAGAAGAAAGATTTAACTCGTTCCCAAAAGCTGTCAAGCATACCTGACGGTACATTTTCATTTGGGACATCTTGCGGCAGCTTACGGGTTGCCGCATATTCCACCAGGCCATATACTGCCGTATTCGTATAAAAAGCATATTCGGGTAATAAAGCTTCAAGCGGTGCCAGGCGCACCGGAATACCAAATAGCAATTCCAGACGTGCCTTAAGACTTGGCAGGTAACAACAGCCGCCGGTAAGGATGATTTCTTCATGCCCTTGGAGCACAGGTGCAGCCTGTTCATAAACAAGCTCGACAATTTCCTGGACCCGGCTTTCTACAATATGATGAAGAAAATCATAGGCAACATGCTTGTCCGTTGTGCCATAATCATTGCAATCAAGTATAACATCCTGTCCATAAAGGTCAGAATTCAATTTCGCATAATAACGCTTTATTTCTTCGGCGTGAGCCCGGCTGACTCCTACGCCCTGAGCAATATCATGCGTAATATAATCGCCGCCGAGCAGTAAAGTGGCAGCAGTTTCTAAATGCTGCTTACTGTAAAATGCTAAATCGGTAGTACCAGCCCCCATGTCTATTACGATATATTGATTAGCTGCAGAACTGAAATTGGAAGCTGCGAATGCGTTAGCATGAATATCGGCAATCATTACCTCTCTGTCCTGCAAAGCTCTTTCCAATTGAAATTCAATGCGTTTATCCAGAGCGGCAATACAAACCTCCACTTCCAATCGTGAACCCTTGTGCTGAGCAGTCATATCCTCTACTTTAACTCCGTCAAGCCAATAGCCGATTGGTACAGTATGCAAAATAGTCGATTCCTCCGGTATTCCCGTGACGATAGCAGCGCGCAAAGCACGATTGATATCCTCCTGGGATATCCTCTCAGGAAACACAGGTGATACACTACCACGGCAGGTATAAAAGCGGACTGCATCACCGCTTATCCCGAGATGCACCGGCCCAATTGCAACATTAGTCGCAACAGACGCACAGTCCAGGGCTTGGCGAATTGATTTAGCCAGCGCTTGTATATCAGTAATAACTCCTTTAACAAAACCCTCTGCAGGTGCAGTCCCTATACCAAGGACAGTAACCAAGCCATCAGGCTTTACCTGTCCGACGATAACCTTTATAGAGCTTGTTCCCACATCAGTCGCAAACAGATACTGGTTCTTCATGCCCGCTCCTCATAGCACTACATTATGTTCTTTCCATATGTTTCAACAGAAGTAGCATTTTCCCTTTTTTATTCCATAGAAAATGCGATGATTTCAATAAATATATGACCAAAGACCCAAAAAAGGCCGATAACTTTTCAAAAAAGAAAGTTATCGGCCTCATCTTATTTTTTAAGGAAATATCTACGAATGATAGCAAGGTTTTGAAAAACACGCACCCCAAAGGCCAACAGCGCCACATAATACAAATCGATGCCCAGTCGCTCACCGATATATACCAGACCTGCAGCCAGCAGAGCATTTGTAAAGAAGCCGGTAATAAAAATAGTATTGTCAAACTTTTCTTCAATTCCGGCCCGCAGCCCGCCAAAAACAGAGTCAAGGGATGCCAGCAGTGCTACCGACATGAATTTGGCATATTCTGCAGGAATACTGATGGGAAAAACGGTTCCTATTAAAACACCAATAATAAGTCCAATAATCGGCAATGTCATCTTATTTTCCCCCCTCCTTGACCGGACTGGCAAACTCAAACCGGAAGGTGCCTTTGTAGGCGGGAACAATCACTTCATCCTGCTTTTTCACAGTCACCTGTATACCCCAGAATTGCAATGTTTCCACTACGCCGCCTCGCATCTTTAAAGCGGTTTCCAGTGTTTGGGGATCACCGATGGCCCGGATATCATAAGGCGGTGAATAGCGGGTATTATTTACCGATAAGGTGGGACCGGCACAACGTATTTCCGAGCTGGCTATCAGGCGCTGCTCATTAATGGCCATCGCTTCGGCACCTGCTGCCCATAACTCATTAATTACCTTTAAAATATCATCATCATGAATCAGATACAAATTAGGATTTTCCCCGGGTTTGGTAGGCCGCTTGCTGTCATCAATCGTTACAATAATTCCCGCGCCCTGCATTGCAACAACCCCCGCACCCATTTTCAAGGTCTCGGTTTCGCGCGAAACTGTCTCTTTTTCAGTGGCCTGGCGGAGTTGATGCACTTCCTTTAAAAGCGCATCCCGCTCTTTCTCTGTTTGATTAAGACGCTGGGATAAATCCTCAACGCGTTGAAACGGTATACTTGCCCGGATATCTTGTGTTGTCCTGAACTGCACGGCAATCATAATGCCTAACACGACACAAACCAAAGCAATTGCCATCTGACCCTGCTTTACAGGAAGCAATAGTCTCGCCCCTTTCACTTATTGTTTCAATTTCACAAAAGGAGAAGCATAATTCAGATCAACATACTCTACTGTTAAATGCTTATCATGTATCTCCTGGATGATAGCCTGTGTCAGTTTCGATTTTTCTTCCATTCTGTCATTGCTGCCAATCCGTATGGCAATCGAATCCGTTGTATAGGCCACTAACTGCTGCGGTGATTTTATATTAATCTCCGAAAGTTGATTAATTGTCACCTCGTCAAGTGCTGCCAAATAAGCTAAAATGCTTTTTATCTGGCTATTTTCGATTTGATCTCCCACATAAACATTGCCGAGGCGGATTCCCGTAATTAACGGAACGTTTACCTGTTTTAGATTACGGAAAGCCGCAAGGACAATGCCTTGTTTATCCACCTCTACAAAACCATAACTGCTCGCGATATACGCTAAAGGTTGTCTTTCCTTTAGGCGAATAACAATAGAAGCCGGCAGCTTTCTTGAAACCTCCACATCTGACAAGCGCAAATCACTTGTCAAACGGTGTTTAATATCGTCCGTATTAAGCCGGAAAATATTAACTGATTCAGGAATACCGGCAATGCGGTAAACCTCTTCTACCGAAACATATTTATTTCCCTCTACCAACACCCCGCCAACAATAAAATAAGGAGAGTTGACAAACAGAAACGATGCAACTAAAGTAACCAGAATCAACAGTAAATACATAAAATGACGTGGCGGCAGAGACTTGCGTTCTTGCTTACCTGACCATAAATTATCGGTTGTTCGCATGTACTTTTAACACCTCGTGGTCAACCTTCTGTCGTAATTATACACTAACTTGACCATAAGCAAAACTAAAAAAAACAGGCAGTTTTTATCTTCTGCCTGTTTTTTATCACTTTCCTGCCATTTTGAGGATCCGTTCGCACAGATCCGGAAACGAAAGCCCGATAGCAGCAGCGGCTTTCGGCACAAGGCTCGTAGCCGTCATACCGGGAATGGTATTAATCTCCAGGACATAAGGCTGACCGGCTTCATCCATCATAAAGTCGACCCGTGCCACTCCACGGCAGCCAAATAATTGAAAGGCCTTCACTGCAAGGCTTTGAATTTGTTCGGCAGCTTTGCTTTCTAATCGGGCCGGCACGATATAATCTGTGCACCCCTTAGTATACTTTGACCGGTAATCATAGCGCCCCGAATGGGGAACAATCTCGATGATCGGCAAAGCCTGCACATTCTCATCGCCAATTACTGCCACAGTAAGTTCTTTTCCTTTAATAAACTCTTCTACAACGATTTGTTCGCTGTAGCCAAATGCTTCTGTTACAGCAGCTTCCAATAAGTCTTGCTCACTTACAATACTGACGCCTATGCTCGATCCCTGCGAGGCAGCTTTTACAACTACAGGCAAGGAAAACTGTTGGCTTATTTCTGCCAGAACCGCTTTTGTTTCTGTGGTTCGCGCGAAGAAGAGCGAACGTGGAGTCGGAATGCCGTCAGCCATAAACAAGCGTTTGGAAATTACTTTATCCATAGCGACAGCACTTGCCAACATACCAGAGCCCGTATAAGGAATCCCCAGAAGCTCAAGCGTTCCCTGAATTGTACCATCTTCTCCAAACTTACCGTGAACAGCATTGAATACAACGTCAATGTTTTCTGCTTTAATCTGTTCTACAAATTGTAGCGGAGCGAGTTCCATAGCAATTGCCTGGTAACCCTTTTCTTGAAGAGCTGCTAAAATAGCCCCGCCCGTGTTGAGTGAAACCTCACGTTCTGTCGAAGGTCCTCCCATTAGTACAGCAATTTTCTTGTTTTTCACGGTGGTAATTCCCCCTATTCACTTTTGCGGCGAATGATGGATGCTCCCAAGTGTTGCAATTTATTCTCTAGACCTTCGTAACCGCGGTCTATGTGGTACACGTGTTCAATTTCCGACAGGCCTTCTGCCGTTAACGCCGCTAACACAAGCGCTGCTCCGGCCCGCAAATCAGGAGCATCCACCACTGCACCGGTTAGCTTTTGCACGCCTCGTATGACAGCGGTACGTCCTTCTACTTTGATTCTTGCCCCCATACGGGTCATCTCATCAACATGCTTAAAACGATTTTCAAAAATAGTCTCGGTAATAATACTGGTTCCTTTGGCAATAGCCAGCATCGACAGCATCGGTGCCTGCAGATCGGTAGGAAAGCCCGGATGAGGCAGTGTCTTAATATCCACGCCGCGCAGTTCCCCTGCCCGAATCCGGATATTATTCGCTCCCCAAACGACAGATGCTCCCAACTCCTGCAGCTTATCAATCACCGGAAATAAATGTTCAGGGCAAACATTCTCGACTGTCACGTCCCCTTTGGTCATTGCACCGGCTACCAGAAATGTGCCTGCTTCAATACGGTCAGGAATAACCGTATGCTCAGTGGCATTTAATTTTGTTACGCCCTCAATGCGAATTGTGTCTGTGCCTGCACCGTAAATTTTTGCACCCATTTTACTCAGCAATTGTTGCAAATCACATATTTCCGGTTCTCTTGCCGCATTACGGATAATCGTTGTGCCTTTGGCTAAAACGGCAGCCATCATTGCATTTTCAGTAGCTCCGACACTGGGGAAATCAAAATGAATTTCACCACCTGCCAGCTCTTCCGCCTCTGCCTCAATAAAGCCGAAACTCTCGCTAACGGTAGCACCAATCTTCTCTAACGCTTTAATATGTAAATTAATTGGCCGGGGACCAATCGCACATCCCCCAGGGTAAGAAAGACGAACCTTGCGGAATCTGCCTAACAAGGGCCCCATCAGAAATACCGATGCCCGCATTTCGCGCATTAAATGTTCTGGTATTTCAGCCTTATTTACATTCGTCGTATCAATGATCAGTGAACTGTCCTGCCGTTTAATTCGTGCTCCCAAAAGAGTCATGATGTCTTGCATAATACTGATATCCCGTAACCTGGGTACATCATGAATTACACTTATACCGGTACATAAAAGCGTAGCAGCCATAATCGGCAATGTAGCATTTTTGGCGCCACTGATTTTTACCGTACCGTTTAGTTGTACTTCTCCCTGGACGATAAATTTCTCCATCGTCAACCCTCCTAGAAAAGTACAATCACCCTTTCACAGCAATGTCAGACCTTGGAAAGGTTTGACCAAATACTTAATTCTGAGCCAGCTTTTCAACCAATTCTTCACCAGAACGGTAAATGTCGCCAGCTCCCATTGTCATCACCAGATCACCTGGTTCAACAAATTCTAACAAATATCGCGAAATTTTACTTTTATCCTGAATGTACGTTACGGTCTGTGATGTTTGACGTTCAACTTCATCTTTAATTACTTCCCCTGTAATGCCAGGGATGGGCTGTTCACCTGCGGAGTACACATCGGTAAGAATCAAGTGGTCCGCCGGAACAAAGGCGCTTCCGAATTCTTGGCGTAAAAACTTAGTCCGCGAGTAGCGGTGCGGCTGGAAAATACAGATAAGCCGCTTGGGTTTCAAATCCTTGGCTGCCCTAAGTGTAGTGGCAATTTCCGTAGGATGATGAGCATAGTCATCCACTATCCAAACGCCCTTTGCCCGGCCTTTCGTTTGAAAGCGCCGCTTTACTCCCTGAAAAGCTGCCAAACCATCAGCAATTTGGGCAAACGACAGGCCTAATTTCACGCCTGTTACAATTGCAGCCAAAGAGTTGGCAATATTATGCCTGCCGGGAACATTCAAACTGATTGACCCCAGCAGCTGGCCCTCACAGTACGCATCATAAATCGTTTCCGATCCATTAATGCGTATATTGCGGGCCGTATACTCCGCTTCGTGGTCAACAGCATAGGACACATACTTACGGTCTAATTGTTCTGCCATATCCCTAACAAAAGGATTATCAAAACACAAGATAGCAAGACCGTTTTCTACAGGCAGTTTATGTAGAAATTTCTGAAAGGTGTTTAAAATATTTTCCATTGTTTCATAAAAATCCATATGGTCGTTTTCAATATTGGTAACAATGGCAATTTTAGGAGACAGTTTTAAGAAAGATCCATCACTTTCATCGGCTTCGGCAACGACATGCTTCCCTTTGCCCATTTTAGCGTTGCCGCCAAGATAGTCTAATTCTCCACCGATAAGTATTGTAGGGTCAAGACCGGCTTTCTCCAGCATAATCGCAATCATGGAAGTTGTTGTCGTTTTTCCGTGCGCACCGGCGATTGCTATCCCTTCCCGATTTTCCATAATAGCCGCCACAATATCGGCCCGATGGAATACCGTTAATCCGCGTTCCCGGGCAGCTGTCAACTCTGCGTTGCTTTCGGGGATGGCTGTCGAGACTACAATTGCCTGTGCATCTTGAATATTCTCACTGCAGTGTCCGACACAAACCCTTGCACCAAGTTGTTCTAATTTGTATGTTGTTTCTGACTTAGAAATATCTGACCCTGAAACACTGAATCCCATTGCCAGCAAGACTTTGGCAATGGCACTCATACCAGCGCCTCCGATACCTACGAAGTGAATTTTTTTTATATTGTTCAACAACTAGACTCTCCCCTTTCTCGCGCATACCCGGAACGTATCTCATAGTATGCACCTTAAACCCGAGTTGTTACTTTTTTGCACCGGATTTTAATTGAATGGCCAGCTGGGCTATTGCCTCTGCTGCCTGTGGACGCCCCAGCCTTCTGCTTGCATCAGCCATGGCCTGAAGCTTCGCCCGGTTATTCACCAGATCTTCAATCGCCGCTATCAGCCGTTCACCTGTAAGCTCTGCATCCCGGATGACCTCAGCCGCCCCCTGTTCCGCTAGAACGCGGGCATTAAATTCCTGGTGGTTTTCCGCAGCATAAGGATAGGGAATTAATATAGACGGGATTCCACGGGCCGTCAATTCGGCCAGGCCGATTGCTCCCGCCCGAAATACCGCTATATCTGCCGCTGCCAGGGCATACGGCATATTATACAAATAAGGTCTAATGATAATATTACCAAAACTGGAAATATCTATACTTTGCTGTTGAAAATTGCCAACTAAGCTATTATACTCGCTCTGCCCGGTAACGTGCAAGATTTGTATGTCCGATCGTCCGCCAAAATGTTTATGCACCGCAAGCATCGCCGTATTGATACTGCGGGCACCGCGACTTCCTCCGGCTACCAATAAGGTAAGTTTCTCCGGGTCCAGCCCCAGCTGGGCCAACCCCTCAGCCTTGTTGGCTGTTACAACTTCTGCGCGAACAGGATTGCCTGTTGCCACTACCTTGCCGGGCTTGGCAAAATACCGGCCGGCCTCAGGATAACCAACAGCAATTTTATCAACAAAATGAGCCAGAATTTTATTCGTTATGCCCGGTATGACATTTTGTTCCTGAATAATCGTGGGAATTCCCGATAAACTTGCCGCAAGCAATATAGGTCCACACACATATCCGCCTGTACCGATGACAATATCCGGTTTAAATTCCTTAATAATCCGCCTGGAATGCCAAAGGCTTCCCATTGTTTTATAAACAGTGACAACATTCGCCCATGACAGGCGCCGTTCTAGGCCGCGCACTTCAATTGTAGTAATGGGAAAACCCTCTTTGGGGATAAGATCTGCTTCTAAGCCCTGCTTAGTTCCAACAAATAAAATATCCGACTTTTCCAAGCCGGCAATAGTCTTGGCTATGGTAACAGCGGGATAAATATGTCCCCCTGTTCCCCCGCCCGATAAAATAACTCGCAAAATATGTACCCCCTATTTCATACTGACATATCGTGAAATATTTAAGAGTACGCCTACTCCTGCCATAGTAAAAATCAATGCCGATCCGCCAAAACTGATAAAAGGCAGCGGTATGCCGGTAACTGGCATGGATGCTGTAACGACAGCAATATTCATAAGCGCCTGCAAAATAATCATCGTTGTCAGGCCTGTTGCCAGGATACTGCCATATATATCGGGAGCAGCAATGGCTACTCGTAAGCCCCGCCACGCAAACAGGAAAAATAAAACCAGCACAGTGGCCGTCCCGATAAAGCCTAATTCCTCCGCTAAAATTGCAAAAATAAAATCGGTATGCGGCTCAGGCAAATACAGAAATTTCTCTCTGCTGCGGCCCAGCCCTACGCCAAATAAACCGCCTGAGCCGATCGCATATAACGATTGAATAATATGATAACCACTATTGAGGGGATCCGACCAGGGATCGCTGAACGCCAGCAGCCGGCGCAAGCGATAAGGTTCAAATAATATGGCGGCAATAATGCCGACAACTCCCACCGCCCCCAACCCACCCAGGTGACTGATTTTCGCACCTGCCGCAAAAAACAGGATAAAAATCGTTCCACCAATGGCCAGCGCCGTACCTAAGTCGGGCTCTTTTAAGATTAAACCAAAAACCAGCATTAAGATCGCTAACTGAGGAGCTAGGCCTTTTACAAAATTCGTCAGCTTTTCCTGATGACGAACCAGACTGTCAGAATAAAACAAAACAACTCCCAATTTAGCAATTTCAGAAGGCTGCAAATAAACGGAACCGAACCCCAGCCACCGGCGAGCCCCGTTTACTACCTTGCCAAGTCCCGGAATTAAAACCATAATCAGCAGCACAAGCGTGGTAATTAAAACAGGTTTTGCTAGTGGACGCCATGTATGATAATCGATGTTCATCGTCAAAAACATTGCAAACAAGCCTAAGGAAGCCCAGATAAGCTGTCTCTTCAAAAAATAGTAGCTGTCATCAAAGTTAACTGCTGCCGAGACAGCACTGGAACTGTATACCATAACAATGCCAAGCCCTAACAAGCCCATAACCGCAAAGACTAGAATATAATCGGGTGATTTTGGCTTAATCGTCAAAGCTCTCCCCCCCTACGCTAAACGGCATACTAATTGTTTGAAAACTCTCCCTCTCTCTTCATAGTTGGCAAACATGTCATAGCTGGCACAGGCCGGTGACAAAAGAACAATCTGGGGAGCACGGGCTATCCGGTGAGCCAGCTGCACAGCTTCTTCCATTGAATCCACGCGATGAATAGTAGAAATACCATGGGTATGAGCATTTGCTGCGAACCGCTCCTGCGCTTCACCTATTAAAATAAGCTGATCAACCTTTTCCTTTATCAAAGTCATGAATTGCGTTAAGTCCGTATTTTTGTCACGCCCGCCAGCAATTAGCACCACGTGACCGTCAAATGCCTCTAGTGCCTTAATGGAAGATTCAGGATTCGTTGCTTTAGAATCATTATAGTAAGCAACGCCGTTCACGGTACCTACCGGCTCGATGCGATGCTCCACTCCAGTAAAGTTCTTTAAAACAGCATTCATCGCTTCCGTGCTGATCCCCATTAGTAAGGCAGCACAGCAGGCAGCCAGGGCATTTTCTACATTATGGCGGCCAAACAGCTTCATTTCCTTGACAGAGCAAAGCTGATAATGCTGGCCCTGCCAGTTGATTTGCAGTAAGCCATCCTTAACAAACGCTCCTTCTTGCAATTCCTGACAGGCACTAAAATAGAAAACCTGCGACAATGTACGATTTGCCATATCTCGGACGGCAAGATCATCATAATTGAGAATTAGATAATCATCCTTGCCTTGATTTGCAAAAATTCGTTCCTTGGTACTCTGATATTCAGCCATGGTACGATGTCTGTCGATATGATCAGGCGTAATATTCAAAACTGCAGCAATATGAGGTTTAAAATCAATAATGCTTTCTAATTGAAAGCTGGAGATTTCCGCAACAACAATGCCGGTTGCATCCACTCCCATCACTTCATGGGACAGCGCAAGGCCGATGTTGCCGCCAACAACAGCTGCTCTGCCGCCTGCCTTCATCATCTCGCCAATTAATGTTGTTGTTGTCGTCTTACCATTCGTTCCCGTAACAGCAATAACCGGTGCTTTGCACAACTGATACGCTACCTCAATTTCACTCATAACAGTAATATTGCGGCTGCGGGCAGCTTGAATCAACGGTATGTAGATGGAAATTCCCGGTGAAAGTACAACGTAATCAGTGCCATCAAGCAAGCTTTCCTCCTGGTGGCCAAAGATCAGGCTGACTCCCGCCTGCTGCAATTGCTGAAACTCTTCGTTCTGTATATCAATTGCTTTACGATCATTTAGGGTAACACAGGCTCCCCGGCCAGCCAGTACTTGAGCAACCGAACGGCCGCTGATCCCCGCTCCCAGCACTACAACTTTTTTGTTACGAAATTCCATGTTACATTCCTCCTGACCGGCTAGTAACTAACACAATTAATGCCAATACGGCAAACAACGAACCGACAAACCAAAATACGGTAACAACTTTTGTTTCCGACCAGCCGGACAATTCAAAATGATGATGAATCGGACTCATTTTGAACACCCTTTTACCGGTAGCTTTAAAAGAAATAACCTGAATAATAACGGAAAGCGCCTCTAACACAAATATTCCGCCGACCAGCACCAGCAACAGCTCCGTTTTCGTCAATACGGCCACTGCGGCAAGCGCTCCGCCTAACGCCAGCGAACCGGTATCTCCCATAAACACTTTAGCGGGATGCACATTATACCGTAAAAAACCAAGAGTGGCTCCCGCAAGGGAAACGCAGAAAATTGCCAAATGCGGTTTGGCAAACGCCATGGCGATTACCGCATAAGCAGTGGCAGCTACCGTCGTTGTACCAGCAGCAAGGCCATCCAGGCCGTCTGTCAGATTTACGGCATTGGTTGTGCCGACTAAAACCAGGAAAATCAAAATATAGTACAAGTAGCCAAAATCAACTGTAACGCCAATTACCGGCAGCCATAAGTCCGTACCACGGCCAAAATAAGTAGTGGCAATATAGGCCAGAGCTACTGCCATAATAATCTGACCTAAGAGTTTCTGTCTTGCTTTTAAGCCCAGCGAACGCTTCAGTACTACTTTTATAAAATCATCAATAAAGCCAATCACCCCATGGCCAAAGGTGACAAATAAGGCCAGAATAACCTCCGGGTCATTGCCGACAAACAACAGTACCGGCACTAACAACGCTGTTAAAATAATCACGCCCCCCATGGTAGGGGTACCCGCCTTAGCCAGATGCCTCTCCGGCCCTTCCTGCCGGATGCTCTGGCCAAATTTAAGCCTTCTGAGTACCGGTATGACAATTGGACCAGCAAGTAGTGCAATCAAAAAAGCTAAGCCTGCTGCGTATAATAACTCCTGCATGGTAAACCTCCCCAACTACTAACCAAGCATTTCTAAAATTTTCTCCATTTTCATACCTCGGGAGCCTTTCAGCAAAATTGTATCTCCCGGCTGCAGTATTTTCTGTAATGCCATTGCGGCGTCTTCGTGGTTTTGGCACGCTATCGCTTCTTTTATACCGGCTTCCCGTGCTGCAATTACGATATGTTCAGCTAAAGCACCGACTGTAACAACTGCATTGACACCGCTTTGAGCTGCCGTCCGGCCAATTCTCTGATGAGCTTCAATTGCAACATCCCCTAATTCCAGCATATCTCCCAACACGGCAACAGACCTGCCTGCGGCCACCTGCTGCAGTGTAGTAATTGCGCCGGACATCGAGAGCGGACTGGCATTATAAGCGTCATTAATCACAATGTATTCTCCTACGCGTTCGATCTGCTGCCGCATCGAGCTCGGCTGAAACCGGTCAAGCCCTGTTTGAATGTCTTGAGCGCTTAAGCCCAACTCCCAGGCGGCGGCTACAGCAGCCAGCGTATTATAAACATTATGCAGTCCAATCATTGGCAATTTTACGGGAAAGGCTGCGTCGTAACAGCGGCATGTAAATGTGGTATACAGACCTTCTACTTGAATCTGGTCCGCCTGAATATCCGCCGGCTGTTCAATCCCATAAAAAATAACTTTCCCGGCAGCCTTGCTGCTCATTGCCTTTACATAGGCATTATCAGCATTTAAAATAACAAATCCCTGTGAAGGCACCGCTTCTACCAATTCGGCTTTTGCAGCTGCAATATTAGCCAACGATCCTAATAACTCAATATGTGTTTCACCGACATTAGTAACAATACCGGCAGTGGGTTCTGCAATTGCTGCCAATTCAGCAATCTCACCGGACCCACGCATTCCCATTTCAACAACCGCCACCTGGTGCTCCTTCGTTAAATGCAACAAAGTGCGGGGCAGCCCAATTTCATTATTAAAATTAGCTTCTGTCTTGAGAACGGTCAGCTTGCTTGCCAGAATGGCCGCAGTCAAATCCTTCGTTGTCGTCTTGCCATTTGAACCGGTAATCGCTATAACCGGTATGGAAAAGCGGCGGCGATGAAACTGAGCGATATCCTGCAGGGCTTTGAGCGTATTCTCAACCATAACGGCAACTGCTCCGGCAGGCATCTCAGCCGGTTTATTGCTAATAACCACACCGGCAGCGCCTTTTGCCAATGCCTGCTTTACGAATTCATGCCCATCAAACCGTTCACCAATTAAGGCAATAAACAGATCGCCCGGCTGAACCATTCGGGTGTCCGTACAGATCCCCTGAAACTGAACCCCCGCTGCCTCCCCTTGCACACTGCCACCAGTCGCTGTACGAATTTCCTCTATTGTAAACTCAGCCATTATCTCATCTCCCGAATAACCGAACGGGCTACTTCGCGATCGTCAAAGTCAATTGTCTTATCTTTTAAGATTTGATAGGTTTCATGGCCTTTGCCGGCAATAATCACAATATCCTGCGGCTCAGCAAGCTGCAGTGCTTTGGCTATGGCCTGTTTTCTATCAATAATCACTTCATACCCTTTGCCATCCTTCAACCCCTGCCGGATGCCTGCCTCAATATCGGCAAGAATGGCAACAGGGTCTTCCGTACGGGGATTATCAGATGTAGCGATAATCACATCACCATACTGAGCAGCCAAGCGTCCCATGATCGGACGTTTGGTTTTATCTCGGTCCCCACCACAGCCAAAGACAACAATAATGCGGTTTTCCGCAAATTGCTGCGCTGTTTTGAGAATGTTCTCCAGCCCGTCAGGCGTATGAGCATAATCCACAATAACGGCAAAAGGCTGCCCTTCATCTACCAGTTCAAAGCGGCCGGCAACGGTACGGAATTCCTCCAGCGCCTTTTTCACAAGAGAAGCGGAAATTCCTTCTGCTAAGGCAGTTCCGATTGCCGCCAGCGTATTATAGACATTAAACATGCCGGTAATTTTTAATTGCAGGGGCATAAGGCCAAAAGGACCATGAACGGTAAACCTGGCGCCGTCGGCTTTGATGGTAATATCCTGCGCTTTAATGGTATCCGTCTCGCCTGTTCCATAGGTCAAAACAGGGCAGCTGCAGTTGTCAATCAGAGCTTGAGCAGAAGCGTCATCGGTATTAATGACGGCATGCTTACCCTCTTTCACGGACAACTCATTGCCTAGCTGGCGAAACAGCTTTGCTTTGGCATCACGGTATTTATCAAAGGTAATATGAAAATCAAGATGATCCTGGGTCAGGTTAGTAAATACACCGACATCAAATTCACAGCCTGCAGTACGCCCCAGCTCCAGGGCGTGAGAGGAAACCTCCATGATGACATAATCAATCCCCTCGTCTGCCATCTTTGCTAATGTGCTTTGCAGGTCAACAACATCCGGTGTGGTATTCTGTACCGGCAGCATTCTGTCACCAATTAAGATATGAATCGTGCCAATAAGTCCGACTTTATAGCCTGCTTCCATAAAAATACTTCTGATTAGATGCGTCGTTGTTGTTTTTCCATTTGTACCGGTTACGCCGATCATCCGCATTTTACGACCAGGGTAATCATAGAAGAAAGGAACGACTGCCTGCATAGCCTCACGGCTGTCAGCAACCTTAATCAAGGTCATTCCTGCCGGGACAGGCACATCTTTTTCGACTACAGCAGCAACTGCGCCCAGTTTATGTGCTTGTGCAATAAAATTGTGTCCGTCAACGCGGGCACCCGGCAAGCAGACAAATAACGTTCCTGGAGCTACTTTACGAGAATCCGCCGTAATACCTTCTATTTTTTGAGCTGCTTCCCCCGAAACCTGGGCCCCGGGAAGTAAAGCAAGCAATTGAGTCAAATTCTTGGACATACCAGTTCCCCCTCGCTTTTCTTACCTATTATCACCAGTTTTACCATTTTTAACCCATTTAGCTACTCGAAGAAAACATGCACAGACACTCCCGGCACCACTTTGCTGCCAGGCGCCGGCTCCTGGCGCACGATGCTATTGCCGGTACCGGCCGGGCTGATCATTAACCCTACATCTGTCAAAACATTTGCCGCATCGGTAAGCGAGAGTCCCACACAATCAGGAACCGTAACTTCACCACTTAAATAACGGGAATTATCCGTATACAGCAATACGTTCGTGCCCTTCGGCACACGGCTGCCCGGCTTGGGAATCTGATCGGTCACCCTTTCACCGGTCTCTTCCAGCCTAACTGTCAGTCCTGCTTTCTGCAACGCTTTCGTTGCTTCGGCAACCGGTAAATTAATAACCTGCGGAACCTCGGCATGCATTTCCTTGCCATCTTTCGCTGCCATCATAATCTGCGGAGTCAGCTTAATATAGGGCAATACATCTTTCATTACCGCACCAAATACCGGAGCGGCAATCTGACCACCATAATACAGTCCAACCGGCTCATCAATAATTACCAGCATCGCCACCTGCGGATTATCAGCAGGTGCAAACCCCACAAAAGAGGCTACATACTTATCGGGCAGATAACCACCGGCACCCACTTTTTGCGCTGTACCTGTTTTACCGGCCACCCGGTAACCTTCAACTTGAGCACCTTTTCCAGATCCTTCTTCAACAACTTTTTCCAAAACTCCTTTTTCTTGCTTTGCTACAGCCTCTTCCAGGACCTGCCGCACAACATCCGGTTGGAATTCACGAATCAACTGACCATTTTTATCTTTTACTTCTCTAACAATCTGCGGCCGGTTGAGCTTGCCGTCACTCGCCACAGCAGAAACAGCCGTAACGAGTTGAATTGGTGTTACCGCAATGCTTTGACCGATCGACATGGTAGCAATATTGATAGGTTTCACTTTCGCTTTATCAATCATAATCCCTTTAGCCTCGCCGGGCAAGTCAATTCCGGTATGCTTGCCAAAGCCAAATTTGTCAATGTATTGATAAAACGGGTCTGTCCCCAGGCGCAAGCCAACTGTAACAAAGCCTACGTTGCATGAATTTTGTACCACTTCCACAAAGCTTTGGCTGCCATGACCACCATGCTTCCAGCAATGAATATTTCTTCCCTGTACTTCAATCGAGCCGGGGTCAAAGAACCGGTCCTCCAGTTTAACGACCCGTTCTCCCAAAGCAGCGGCCGTTGTGATGATTTTAAAGGTTGATCCAGGTTCGTATGCATTAGACACTGCATTGTTGCGCCATAATTTGGGAGCATATTCGGCGAAGCGATTCGGATTATAATCCGGCTTATTTGCCAAAGCCAGAATTTCCCCTGTCTGGGGCTGCATGATAATAATCGTAGCGGCCCGAGCCTGGGTTTCTTTCATGACGCGCTCCAGCTCACGCTCCACAATTTGCTGAATAACCAAATCAATGGTTAAATAAATATTCTGACCGTCTACAGGCGGTACATAGCGATGATTGGCATGCGGAATTTCCCGGCCTCTTGCGTCATATTCCACCACAATACTTCCCGATCGGCCTTTAAGATAACTGTCAAATGTCATTTCCACACCATCAAGGCCCTGACTGTCAACTCCGGTAAATCCTAAAATATGAGCCGCCAGATTATCGTTCGGATAGTGGCGCTGGCTTTCCTGGGTAAGGCCAATACCGGGCAGGTTTAACAGCTTTACCTGCCGTGCCGTTTCGGCATCAAGCTTGCGCTTTACCCAGGTAAAAGCCTGCCGTTTTTTCAACTTTACTGCCAGATTATTAGGGTCTAACGCCAAAATAGCAGCCAATTTGGCTGCTGTTTCCTCTGGATTGCGTATTTCAGCCGGTATTGCATACACCGACTCGGCGCTTACGCTGACTGCTAATTCACGCCCCATCCGGTCATAAATAATACCGCGTTTTGCCTCTACGGGAATATCACGTACCCGTTGGTCAGTAGCATTCTCGGCTAACCACGCACTCCTATAAAATTGAAGGTACCCCAGACGGCAAATTAAGCCGCCTATTACAACGGTTACTACCAGTAAAAAAACTGTCACTCGTTTACGAATAGTGACATGCGAAGCTGACGCCATAATTCATCCCCCATTACGAAGAATTTAGCGCCCCTTACTTGCCTCCGCGGTCCCCGCCTTAAAAATGCCGGCAACCTTTTCAGCAACGGTCTTGCCCTGTCCGGTTACAACTTCGGTGGAGGGCTGCCCGTTACTGCTGGCATACAGCATTGTTTGCGGCATAACCATGCCCAATTGGCTGGTAGCAATTTGTTGAATACGCTGCGGCGACTTCAACTTGGCAACATCCAGGCGAAGAATTTCATTCTCTTTCTCCAATTTGGCTGCCTGGGCCTTTAGCTGAACAAGGTTATAGCCTGAACGGACAATAAATTCACTCTGTAAAGTGACCGCCATCGCCATAACCGCAAGCGTCGCCGCCAGAATAAGACACTTACTGCGAAGATTTTTATTAACCTTAGGCGTGGACTTGGCGGGAAGTGAGGGGATAACGATCTCTTCCTGAACGATCCAATCTTGCTTTCTGCTTACTAACATATCTATTTCCCTCCCTGGAAATTAGAACAATTCATGTCAATTTATACTCGCAAGGCCACGCGCAGTTTAGCACTGCGGGCACGTGGATTACTTTCAATTTCCTCTGCCGCCGGCAGGACGGGCTTACCCATAACTTTAACAGTTGGCTTATTTTGGCAAACACAAATCGGCAATTGCGGCGGACAAATACACTTCTTCGCCAAATCCTGCAAAGTTTGTTTGGCAATGCGGTCTTCCAGCGAATGAAAGGTAATGATACATAATTTACCGCCTAAATTCAGCCTCTTCGCCGCTGCCTCAAAGGTACTGCGCAATATCCCCAATTCATTATTGACTTCTATGCGCAGCGCCTGAAATGTTCGTTTCGCCGGATGAGGACCCTCCCGGCGCGCTCCAGCCGGAATCGCCTGTTTTATCACATCTACAAGCTGCCCGGTCGTTTCAATTGGTTTAACAGCTCTGGCTTTACAGATAAACTGGACTATGCGGCGGGCCCAGCGCTCCTCACCATAATCAATAATAATTTTGGCCAGCTGCTGCTCAGAATAATTATTGACTACCTGATAAGCCGACAATTCCTGCCGTGGATCCATCCTCATATCCAGCGGAGCATCCTGCATATAAGAAAAACCCCGTTCCGCAGTATCAAGCTGATAAGAAGAAACGCCAAGGTCAAACAATACGCCATCTACGTGCTCAATATCCAACGAATTTAAAATTGCATCAAGGTTGCGAAAGTTATCATGAACAACGGTAACTGTACAGGCCGCCTGCTTTAGTCGCTCTCTGCCCGTAGCAATGGCCACTGGGTCCTGATCGATGCTGATCAGATGCCCCTTGGCTGACAGACGGGCAGCAATCGCAGTCGAATGCCCCGCTCCCCCTAAGGTACAGTCTATATAAACGCCCGCTTCATTTGTAATCAGAGCATCAACACTCTCTTCCAGTAACACACTGGTGTGATGAAATTCCACGTTTTTCACTCCATTAAATTCCTAGATCAACCAGACTTTCTGCAATACTGGCAACCGTTGGACTAATTTGTTCATTGTATTGATCCCAGACAGATTTACTCCAGATTTCTACCCGGTTAGATACCCCAAGGACGACAACATCCTTTTCTACCTGGGCATAATCCCGTAAATTAGTAGGCAGTAAAACCCGCCCCTGTTTATCACATTCCACTTCAGCGGCACCGGCAAAGAAAAAACGCACAAAAGCACGGGCCTCCGGCTTAGCCAGCGGCAGCTGCTTGAGCTTTCCTTCTAGGATGGCCCACTCTTCTTTCCCATATACAAACAGGCAGTTATCTAAACCCTTGGTGACAATAAAGGCTTCGCCTAATTCTTCTCTGAATTTAGCTGGCAGGATAAGACGTCCTTTGGCATCTATCGTATGCAGATATTCGCCCATCAACACGTCTTCATCACCACCTTGCTTAAATAACCTACCACTTTACACCACTTTTCACCACTTTAATTCTAATTTCTGGGAAAATAAAAAAAATCCTTCAAGTTGCATGAAGAATTTTCAAATATTTTCAAGTTAAGATTATAGAACTAGAATTCCGGGACTTTTTTCCTATACGTTTAATTACGAATCAAACCAAGTCTTTCCAGAACAGGAGCACCATTCAGACGAATGAAAAAACTCCGGAACGATTGCTCACTTTTAAATAGCGGAATGCGCTCCAGTGCATAAGGATCGCTATCCGGCCCTGCTTGTCCATAGCGAATTGTAAAAGCTGCACGATAACCAGCCTCGCGTACCAGCTCTTCAATTTGCAAATTATAAGCGCCGGTAGGATAAGCAAAATACCGTGCCGTTTGCCCTGTCTGCTCCTTGATAACCCGCCGTGACTTAGCCAGTTCTACTTTCGCCTGTTCCATGCTGATCTGATCCAAGGCAACATGATTTTCCGTATGAGAGCCGAATACAAAGCCCGCCTGCTGCATCTGCCGTACCTGATCCCAGTTCATAAAGCGCTCATCTGTCCCGATCAGACCGGTAACGACAAATATCGTTGCTGTAAAACCATATTTTTTTAATATCGGATAAGCGTGCGTGTAGTTATCCAGATAGCCATCATCAAACGTAATGACCACAGGCTTGTCGGGCAGCCGCTTGCCATAATTTAAATGGGCCATCAACTGATCAGGGCTGATCGTGTGATAGCCATTATTCGCAAGATAAGCCATCTGGCTGTCAAATTCCTCCGGAGATAAAGATAAAGCATGCTGTAAATAATCAATTTTATGATAGTTTAAAACCGGAACATCCGCAATCTCATGACCTGTCGTACTGATTTTCCCCGAAACAACCTTGGGTTCTGTGCCTGCTATGGAAATGGCAATCAGTCCGAGCATAAGAGCCAAACAAACAATAATGGCCAAACGCCGGTAAACAGTTCTCATCTCAGATCTCCTTCCGTTATCGATCGCGCCGAAACATTATTTGCAAACATCCACAATCTGCGCACCGGTAATTTGCTTTAAACGGGCCGGTCTAATCGGCAAAGCGGAATTCGCTGTGCCAGCGGCAGCGTAAACAATATCATATTCGTATAAACTCTGATCAACATATACAGGCAGTTCTTCCAGCAGCCCTACTGGTGAAACGCCTCCCGGAACAAAGCCGGTCACAGCCTCAACAGTCAAACTGTCGGCAAATCTGATTTTCTTGCAGCCAACCGCCTTCGCCAGCTGCCTAGTATTCACTCTTTTATCCCCGCAGGTAACGATTACAATCGCAGAATCATCAGCCATAAATACCAAAGTCTTAGCGATCTGCCCCACTGTTACTCCGAGGGTTTGCGCTGCCAGTTCAGCAGTATGCGTACTATCGTCAAACAACACAATCTTTAAATCTTCATATTGTTCAAGAACTTTTTTTACTCGCTGTAAAGGCAAAACACTCACTCCTATTTTTTCAATTTAACGAACAGCAGGCACAGGCAGATTGCAACTGCCAGTACGCTAAGTACTTGATCAGCCGTTAACTGTCCAATTACTAAAATCCGATTAAGCTCCAGCTCGTCCAACACAAACCGAATGGAAGCCCAAAAGAGCAAATATGCTAAAAAAAGGGTTCCCGTTCTGAACGTGCCGCAGCGAACCTGAAATATAACCATAATTGCAGCTGCCACAAAAAATAAAAAGGCGCCGAACGCTTCATAAAGAAACAGCGGCTGAAAAAAGTCAAACTGCTCATACCCTGCCGGCCGGCAGAGAAAATCAATATAGACACCCCAAGGCTGATTAGTCGGCATCCCAAAGCCATCTTGACTCGCAAGATTGGCCAGACAGCCAACAGCCTGCCCCAAGGCCAGGCCTGGAGTCAGTATATCCGCCCAGTACCAGAAGCTGATCTTTTCCCATTTACTATATAAACCAAGCGTAAGAAGCAGCCCCACAACCGCTCCGCCGGCAGCAACTCCGCCATGCCATAAAGAAACCATTTCCCCCGGCTGTCCGGCATATAAAGACCAATTGGCAGCAATATACTGCAGCCGTGCACAGATAATAGCCAGAGGAATGCCGAACAAAGCAATATCCAAGATGCGCTCTGTTGGCTGCCTGCGCAGACGAGCCTGCCACATCCCGCAGCCAATGGCCGCCAGGACCGCCAGGGCCAGAATCATTCCGTACCAGTATACGTGTAAAGGACCTAATGAAAAAGCTATTTTCCCCATGTAAACTCCTGTATCATAACTATTCCATTAGTATTTTACATTGGACGACTGAAAATTACCAGTGATAAATGTTGCTATTTCCTTAGTTTGACTACCATAATCCCCTGGGCGATCCTCCGGTCCAACGCTACCTTTGTGTAATCAATTTGTAAAATCACCGCCGGCGAGCTTTGGACAACGCACACCAAAACATCCGGCAGGATTCCAAAAGCACTAAGCTTGGAAAAGTGTGCAGCAGTCAACGGTTCCAGCGAAGCAACAATCGCTTTATCCCCACGTTTGAGCAAGGTAAGCGGCATTACATCATCCACAGCCGCATCACCCCCTGGTTCACCAGCCAGCCGGAAGCTACCGCTGTTGCGGTAATGAATATGCCCATAATAACGGCAATTGCCAGCCCTCTTTCTTTTATCATCACCGCAAATTGAGCAACGCAAGGCATAAAAAGAGTCAGCGTTACTGCGGCTACAACCAGCTGTGAATCCGATAAACGGCCGCTCGTGACCATATCGTACAAACCTGCAGCTCCATAATCGCGGCGGAAAAAGCCCAGCAAAAACGCCTCTGCCGCTTCACGCGGCAAGCCGATAAAATTCATGACAGGCTCGACCCGGGCGACCAACCGGCCAAGCAGCCCTGTCTTATCGCCGATCCACAGCAGGCAGCTGGTTGCTACAAAAACAGGCAGAATTTCAACAAAGTACCAAAACATCCGGGAATAGGCCTTCTTGATCACATTTGCAGCTGCCGGCACTCTGAGCGGCGGCAGTTCCATATAAAAAGCACTGCCGTTACTGCCGGTAAGTTTGGCACTTAGCCACCCGGAAAACGCAAAAATAACCACTATATACCCCAGCCAGATCAGCAGGGCTGTTTCATTATGAGCCAATAAAGATAAAACGACTCCCAGCTGAGCAGAACAGGGAATTGTCAAGGCAAGTAGAAAAGTGGTGATGATTCTTTCCCGTCTGGTTTCCAGCGTACGAGTTACCATAACGGCCATAGTTCCGCAGCCAAAGCCTAATGCGATCGGGATAATAGCACGTCCATTCAGACCCAGGGCTTTAAAAAACCGGTCAACCAGCATTGCCAGACGGGGTAAATAACCACAGTCTTCCAAAAGAGCGAAAGCAATAAAAAAAGTACCTACAATTGGCAGGATGATGGCAACGGCATATCTAATGCCTAATGAAAAAACGCCATACTCACCGATAAGAAAGGATTGGAGCCAGCCCCATCCAACATATTGATTTACCACAGCCTCTGCTGCAGGCATAATATTTTTTAGAAAGAGCGTATTATTCAGATAATCAACCAATACCCCTGCTCCAAACAGTCCCACAAACTGATATAGTCCGAAATACATGACCATGCACAAGATTGGTAAGCCGGTCAGCGGTTCACAGGTAAGGCGGTCTAGCAAATCTGTCCGCCATTGGCGGCGGCTCTTACCATAGGTAACAGTCTGCTCGAGCAGTTCACCAATTTTATGCTGCCGCTCTATTGCCAGAAGCAAAGCAGGTTCTTTTCCCAGTTTGTTCTGAAACGCCTCCCGGTATCGCCGGATTTCCTGGGCCTCAGGCTCACCAGCCAGCACCTGTTCTGCAGCTCGCCCCCCCTGCAATACCAGCAGTGCGGTCAGTCTCTTAGCAAACCCTTTTTCCGCGTTCAAATTACCTGCGATATGCTGAACTGCCTTCTCCAGCTGCTCTGAGAAAAGCAAAGGCTCAGGCACCCTCGGCACAAAGCCGCTGATTGCCTGTTTTAAGTTCTTCATGCCTCTGTTGCCGACTGCCGCAGTGGCTACAACCGGTACCCCCAGCAGCTCCGACAGTTTATTGATCTGAATGTGAATACCATGCTGCTCGGCCTCATCCATTACATTCAGATCCAGCAGCAGAGGATAGCCGCCATCCATTAACTGCAATGTCAGCATGAGCATGCGCCGAATGTTCTTCGCATCAATTACATGAATCACCAAATCCGGCTTCTCGGTGCGCAGCAAGTCCAGTGTCACCCGTTCTTCATCAGTAAGTGCACTTAAGGAATAAACGCCTGGCGTATCAATAATTTCATACATCCTGCCGTTCAGCTTGGCCTGGCCTCTGGCAATATCGACCGTAGTGCCGGGATAATTAGAAACAACGACATACGCACCTGTCAAATAATTAAAAATAACGCTTTTCCCTACATTGGGGGCGCCGACAAGAACGATCTTAGGCAGTTTTTGCTTCATACACCATCCTCCGCTTGAATAGGAAATAGCTAACGAAATAGTCGACGCTATTCTTTATTCCCGGCATCCGGTAAATATGCGCAGTAATTAATAAAGACGCGTACTCCTGAGAGTACGCGTCTTATCATTAGATCAGCGGATTAATTTTAGCGGTAATGCCAGCCTTCGGCATATACCCCATCAATCGTTCAACAGCTTCGCCTTCTTTAAAGACAACCATAGTGGGAAGACTCATAACACCGTATTTTTGCGCTAGGGCACGGTTCTCATCAACATTGAGTTTTACGATTTTCAGTTTATCCCCTACTTCATCAGCCAGCTCGTCCATCACGGGCGAAAGCTTTGTGCAATACCCGCACCAAGGAGCCCAAAAGTCAACTAGTACCGGTTTTTGCGATTCAACTACTTCTTCCTGAAAAGTTGCTTCACTTACACTTTGAACATTTGCCATTACGATTCCCCCTGTCAATTTAAATTTCCTTCTGTGCTATACGATTACACCGAGCCTGTACCATTATGCATGAATTGTGGATTACATTTAAATTTAACTGTTCTCCGGTTTGCACAACCGAAGCAGCATCTGCCCCTGGCTGAAGCCATACTGTGGAAATTCCCAGCTTGGCGCAATCACGCATTACCTGTTCGCCAACACGCGGTGGAACAACAACATCAACAGCATCTGGTTTTACTGGTAAGTCACCAAGAGTGGGATAACATTTCTCACCTAGAATTTCAGTCACACCAGGATTAACGGCATAGACATTAAAACCATTTTCTTTCATAAACTTAAAGATTTTATAGCCATATTTCTCCCGGTTGTCGGTTGCTCCTACGACTGCCCAGTTATTTAATTGAAGTGCTTCAGCAATCTTATCCAAGTCGCATCCTCCTTTTCCCACATTTCAGTGTTATTAACATTATATTCCTGCTCATATTGTGAGTCAACTGCTTTGCCAATATACCTATGTTCACATAAATCAAGCAGTAATTCGCATTTCAGCATGCTGTTGAATACAATAGGAAGAGGTGATTAAACTTGGCATACGCAATAACCATTTCTTTGGCCTCCAGGCGTTTGCAGCTATCTCATTCCGGCCGTGTAGTGATGACTTGTCCAGTTGGCATCGGAAAAAAAGGCACGCCTACTCCGACCGGCAACTTTCGAATCGTCAATATAATGCCACACCCCGGCGGCCCCTATGGGGCAATCTGGATGGGGCTTAACAGACCTACGTACGGAATCCACGGAACCGATAATCCAGCTTCCATTGGCGGCATGGTCTCTAAAGGGTGCATTCGGCTGCACAACAGTGATGTTGTTGCCATTGCCCGAGTCATCCCCATTGGCACGCCAGTCACCATTACGGCCCATTAAGGAGCATCATCTACCACAACCGGCATGGCAGGAATAGATTGCAGGGAAAACAGGCTGACTGCCTCCCGGGCAGATAGCGGTTCCCAAGTATCAATCTGTCCTGCCTTCCATGCCAGGTATCCGATAATCGTATCCGCCTTAACCCCCCTGCTGCGCATACTGGCAAGGGACAAGCTGCCGTGCCGCTTAGACAAGCGGCTGCCGTCCTTCCCCAATAGCAGCGGCACATGAATGAACGCAGGCGCCTTAAGCCCCAGAAGTTGATATAACAGCAGCTGACGCGGAGTTGATGCCAGTAAATCTGCTCCCCGCAGCACCTGATTGATCGCCATTAAACCATCATCAACAACAACAGCGAGCTGATAGGCAAAAACGCCATCCGAACGGCGCACCACGAAATCGCCGCAGCTCGGTCTAACATTCTGGGTGTATTCCCCTTGCAGGCCATCACGGAAAGAAACTGCTTCATCAGGAACAGTCAACCGTAGCGAGCTTCGCCGCGGCTGTTTTTCCCGTTCGGCCTGCTCTTGGCTGCTCATCAGCCGGCAGGTCCCCGGGTAAACAAATTCCTGTTCGCCCAGATGGGGAGCTGACGCCACAGCATGCAGTTCAGCCCGCGTGCAATAGCAGGGATAGATAAGTTTTGCCGCCTCAAGCCGCTTAAGCGCAGCTTCGTATAAATCGCGGCGTTCGCTCTGGCAATAGGGGCCATAGTCCCCGCCGATATCCGGCCCCTCATCCCAATCCAGGCCTAACCAGGCCATATCTTCCAGGAGCTGCTTTACAAACTCTTTGCGGGAACGGTCTGGATCAAGATCTTCAATTCTCAGCACCATCCGCCCCTGCTGGCTGCGTGTATGCAGCCAGGCAAGCAAAGCGGTCCAGGCATTCCCCAAATGCATTTCACCCGTCGGGCTAGGTGCAAAGCGCCCGCGAATCGAATCCAGCGTCATTCAAACATCGCCACTAATTTACCGAACAGTTCTTTGTTCGCTTTAATTTTTTGCTCACTGCCCATAACACAAATATAATTTTGCTGCATCGTACGCTCGATCATATCGGCAATACCTTGAATCGTTTCCCGTTTGGTCGCAATAATTTCATCCCGTTCCCGCTGGACATCACTTTGCGTGATATTGCGGATGTACTGCATCGTGGCCCGTTCTCCCTTCATCTGCGGGGTCAAGGGGGAGTCCAGCTGGCTCATTGTACCAATAATATATTTTGTCATTTCCCGGTCGCTAACGTTAAACGAACGTAAGAAGCGGGGCGTTTCATCGTAAACCTGTAAAGACTCCTTTAAGTTGGGATCACGGTAAGAACCGAACACCATATTTCCCGTCCGTTCAAATTGGGCGAACGCACCATAAGCACCGCCCTGAACACGAATGCGATTCCAAAGATACTCATACCGCAGAATGGTTTCCAGCACCTTAAGGCTGCCCTGATACTCAAAGCCTTCGCGCCTAAAGTTTGCCCCCTTTGTTACGTATTGAACCTTCCCGGAGGTCATTAAGCCTTCGTTTAATTTGCTAAACTCAAATTGATACGCATTTGCCTGAAACGGCAGATTTCCCAGTTGACCAGTTAATCCCTGCAGCTGACTTTTGAACTGCAGCAGGCCGTCTTCTTCGCACGTTAAGCTGATCAGCAAATTATCTTTATTAAAGATCAAACGGGCAACCTGTTCTAATTTCGCACTAATTTCATCCAAACGGGCACCGACATTTCTTTCCAGATCAGTCAGGAACTGATAAAAAGATAATAGTCCCGTTTCATTATATTTGGCGGACGGCGAAAAGTAAGACAATACCCGGCTGGCGGCAATCTGCTGTCCCCGGCGGAATAAGCTGGTTTCCCAGTTTGCTTTTGTCTGCAGTATCACTTCACGTAAACGTTTTTTATCGTCAAACGCTGAACTTCCGGCCACTTCTCCCAGCAGCTGCAAAGCTTGCGGCAGCTTGTTCACAAGCATTTTCGAGCGAATACGGAACTTGGGAAAATACACATCATCACTAGTTTTATCGGCATACGCCAGAACATCATAAAAGATACCGCCCGTATGCAGGTTAATTTCATTTGCCAGCTCACCATAGTCATTTTTATTCGTATTAATTTTGCCCAGCATTTCCGCCAGCAAGTGAATATACGGTATGTCAGCCTGGGGTACCTGCCTTGTATCAAACAGCAGGTTGACATAGGCAATTTGGTTAGTAAAAATAGGATGATACAGCAACGGTATATTATCTACTGCCTGTTCCACTATCGGCAGCACTTCGGCCTTCGGTTCCAGATCCGTTAGTTTTAAAAGCGGTATCACCGCCAGAGCTTCCTCTGTATCAGGCGTTTCTTGGCGCAGTTTTAATTTTTTAGTCTGCTCAATAATCGCTTGCAGTTGCTGCTCTGTTAGGCTTTGTTTATACTTAGCCAGCTCAGCCTTTCCTTCTTCTGCCTTCTCCTCAGCCAAACCCGGCTGGGGCACCAGGGTAACAACCGCCTGATGGGGATTCTCCAAGAAGTATTCCGTAAGCAAAGCTTCGAAATAGCCTTCTTGCAAACCGGCTCTTATTTTAGCCAGAGTCGGCTCATAAGCCAGGTGCAGTAAAGGATCTGCATCATACAGCCAGCTATCCATGCACTTTATGTTATAAGCCAGCCCTTTAGGTCTGCCGCCGTAGTTCGCTTCACGCAGCTTAAATTCAATACTGTTTACAGAGGCCTCAGCTAATTTAGGGTTAATCCCCTCTCTGACCAGGCTCTGAAAAGTTTTGTTAACAATAGCAACAAACTCATCTTTTTTATCTTGATTTGCCCCGGAAACAATAATGCTGAACGTAGGCTGCAGCAAACTTTCTGTGAAGTAGCCGAAAACTTCCTTGCCGACACCAGCGTCAATCAAGGCTTTCTTGAGTGGAGCTGCCGGAGTATCAAGCAGCAGATGGGCCAGCATTTGAAATGCCAGGTACGCCTGCGCATTATTAGCACT
Organism: Anaerospora hongkongensis; assembly: GCF_004339805.1. Lineage (GTDB taxonomy): Bacteria > Bacillota > Negativicutes > Sporomusales > DSM-15969 > Anaerospora > Anaerospora hongkongensis. The sequence continues at coordinate 445,975 of NZ_SLUI01000001.1, forward strand.
GCCAACAACAAAGTTTAAGCTAAGCATGCTTTTCTCATCTGTCGGCTCATTTGACGAAACCGCATAAGGAAAAACCTTGTCAACCGGCTTGGCAAACGCCTGCTGAGGACAAATAGCAGACTGAACGGATTGTTTCGTGAACTTGCTTAGATATTCCTCATTAATAAACTGTAAGGTATCGGCAATATCCATATTGCCATATAAGAAAATATAACTATTGGAGGGATGATAGTATTTGCTGTGAAATTCGCAAAACTGTTCAAAGGAGAGCTCCGGCACAACTTCAGGGTCTCCGCCTGACTCAAAGCCATACGTATTATCCGGGAAGAGCACTTCGAGGATCTTATGATCCAATATTGCATCAGGAGATGAAAAAACGCCTTTCATTTCATTATAGACTACGCCTTTATAGGTCAGTTCACCTTGGATATCATCCAGCTCATAATGCCAGCCTTCTTGCATTAAAATTTCCCGGTCCTTTAGCATATTCGGAAAAAAAACGGCATCCAAATAAACATCCATTAAATTCCGGAAGTCTTTTTCATTGCGGCTGGCTACCGGATACATCGTTTTATCAGGATAAGTCATAGCATTTAAAAAAGTGTTTAATGAGCCCTTCACCAATTCCACAAAAGGCTCCTTCAGTGGAAATTTTCTGGATCCGCACAAGACAGAGTGTTCCACGATATGCGCAACACCGGTACTATCTGTCGGCGGTGTCCTAAATGTCACGGAAAACACTTTGTTATCATCGTCGTTTTCTAAAAACAACAAACGGGCACCGCTTTTCTCATGCTCAAAAAGCTTTGCATTCGAATTCACTTCACTAACCATCTGCTCATCGAGCAAGCGGAATCCATGAATTGTCTTTCTATCTTCAAAATTCATTCTAATACCTCTTCTATCCATATTTTACTATTATTTATTCGTCATACAGACAGCCTATCCTGCTAATTACGTAACTATGCCGTACCACATCTTAGAGGCTACTTGCTGTAACTCAATACAAATTCCTGGCCCCGCCGGACATATTCCTCTAATGTGTTCACCAGCTGATGGCGTTCAGCATGGCTTACGTCAGCAATATCACGATCACCAAGTGCCGCTTGAATAATATTGCGTACTTGAATAGAGTTATAACCGAGCATAACTAAGTTCCTTAATAATTCTTGAATCTGATGATCCATAATTACTGTCGACCCTCCCTCTTAACAATGAAATAACATCGGTAATATACAGTATATTCATATTGGCTTCTTGAATACCAAAAAAAGCTGCTAAGTTTTACCTATATTTTGTCGACTAAATCCTGTATGTGTGGAAAAAAACAAGCTCGTACAGTACAATAAAGCTGGAGGTGACAGCATGCTTGATACCAGGATAGAGGGTCATAGGCTGATTATACTGATTGGTCTTGAATGCCTGGCTTTAAATTCAAATGATCTTAGAGAGAGTCTATTTGACGCTCTTACCACATCGAATCAGGAAATCTGTCTTGACTTTTCTCAAACCCGTTTCATTGATGCCGCCGGTGTTGGTGTGATTGCTGCCATGGTATATGAAGGCCGGCGGAAAAATAAGTCAATATCAATGACAGGTGCCAGCGGCTCTGTCCTGCAAATGTTAAGATCCACAGGTATTGACCGCTTGTTAGCGGCCAGTCCAGCATAATCATTCCGATTTTCTGTTTAGAGAAAAAGCGGTGTCTCAAATAGGTTGAAAAAACCAGTTCGAGACACCGCTTTTTCGTTTTTTCCATTGACATTGAACTAAAGTGTCGTTAATATATACATTATAAAACATGCGGAATTTTATTACTGTAACTTTGTTTTGTTTTTTTATTTTCGGCTCCAGTGTATTCATTATACAGAAAGGATTGTGATGATTATGCTATCAGCTGTTCCCCAGCAAGACACTTCTTCATGCGGTATTTCTCATGTCGGCGGAATTAATGAAAGTCTCGGCGGCGTAGATCCCTTCGCCGATGAGAATCTATTCCGTTTATTTGGCTTAATCTAATGTAGGGTAACAATGAAAGCTCTATGCTTACAAGGCATAGAGCTTTTATTTACTTTACGCTATCTTTTTTTCACAAAAGTCCCCCTTAAAGAAGTATAATATAGCAATACGGTTTTTTTCTATCCCGTTCTGCTGCTTATTTTTATAGTGGAGGGCACCGTTAGGACTCTAAAGGCCTGTCAATATTCAGAAAAAACTATAAAATAAGACAATATTCCTTTGGGTATAGTTCATCAATAAAAACCGACTTTAATAAAGGAGCGCGTTTATTATGCATAAAAAGCTTCCCTGGCTAAAAAGCGCTGTTTTAATTTTAGGCAGTAAAACGCTGCTGGCAGTAGACAAATCGATTCAGGCGCTGCTAACTAACGATATCCAGTTGGCAACAGAAGTCCGGCAGTTAGAACGCTTAGTTGACTCCATGTATCACGGTATTAATGAGTATTGTCTGGCTACACTGTCTTCCCGAGAGTTCCCCCGCCATGAGATTAATTTTATCATCAGCAGTTTAAAAATCGCAATGGAGCTGGAAAGAATCAGCGATTATGCCAATCAAATTGCGAAATTGGTACAAAAAAAATTGTCCCAGCAAAATACCGACAGCTTAAAGACAATCATTAGTTCAACATCTGCAATGAGGGATCAAACGCTGGAAATGTTAAAACTCTCTCTGGAAAGCTATGATAAAATTGACGTTGAACTTGCGAAATCAACAATTGAAAAAGATTCTTCCGTCGATAAAATGAACAAACTGCTTTTTCGAGAAATGCTGTGCCTGGGCTCCCTGCATCCCTGGGTACAAGAAGTGATTATGGATTATCACGTTGCTATCCGCTATATAGAACGGGTTGCCGACCGGACCACTAATATCAGCGAGCTGGTCTACTACATTGTTCATGGCTGCTCCTTAAAAACAGTTACCTACAGTGAGGAGATATGGAATGATGATTGATGATTTTACGACAATCTATCGCTTGATCATAGCTGTACTATTAGGTGGAATTATTGGTTTTGAAAGACAGCACAGGGGGAAAACGGCAGGTTTGCGCACGCACATCCTGGTGTGCCTTGGTTCCTGCCTCGTTGCCATCTTATCCGTTAACTTATATGTAAGCGTTCAGGGTTTTACCAATGCCGACCCAGCCAGGCTGGCCGCGCAGGTGGTAAGTGGCATCGGCTTTCTCGGCGCAGGTGCTATCATGAAAGAAGGTCCGATGATCAGAGGGCTAACGACTGCCGCCAGCCTCTGGGTGGTAGCAAGCGTTGGTTTGGCAATCGGTGTCGGTGCGCTTACCGGAGCAGTTACAACCAGCATTCTCGTTGTTATTGTATTAGAAGTGCTGCCCCAAATTGACAAACTCTACGGATGCAGTACACCCTCTGTCTATGATCTGGTCATTAAATCACAGGATAAGCCCGGACAAATCGGCCACGTCGGATCATTGCTGGGATCTCTGGGTGTAAGTATTATTCAGATTCATATTGAAGATTGTGAAGACAAAAAAATTCTAATCCCCCTTTCGATCAAGCTGCCCGATAAATGTAAAATGGAGCAAATCATAGCAGAACTGACAGCACTTGAGGGAATCCTCTCTATCAAACAAGAAAAGCGCGATTAAAAAGTATAAAGAAACAAGGCATAAAGCGCCACCCATCCTTGACCGGCGCTTTATGCCTTGTTTTGTATTTTCTGTATTACGGGCGTTCGTAAACGACCTTACCACCAAAGAACGTCATAACCACATTCGCCTTTTCAATGTGAATAGGATCGATTGCCAGTAAATTCTGATCCAGTACTACCAAATCAGCCAATTTGCCTGCCTCGATAGACCCAGTCTCATTTTCCATGAACAAAGCATACGCGCTGTTACTGGTAAAGCTTTTCAGCATCTGCAGTACGGTGGCCCGTTCCGGCTTGTTTAACAAGTACCGCTCGTCATCCATATGTTCAATATCTTCCACGCCATAAAAACTGCCATTAGCCAGGTTGCGGGTAACACCGATTTCAATCGCCAACAACGGATTAGGCACCCGTGTCGCGGGATAATCCGAAGAGGAAGTCACAACAACGTCCTGATCAAAAAACGATCGTAAAGGGAACTCGGCCTGAGCACGTTCCCCTAAATATTGGTAGTCTACATTATGCCACCATTTCGGTCCTTTAAACTGCCAGTAAGGCTGAACACTGGCAATAACCTGCAGCTCTTTAAATCTTGGAATATCACTATTGTCCACAAGCTGCAAGTGGGTAATAATATTGCGGTAATCTCCCGGGGGAAGCATAGCGGCAGCCGCCTCCAGTGCATCCAGCACTTTGCGGGTAGAACCGTCGCCCGTAGAATGCACATGAATCTGCAGCCCGCCGGCGTTAGCTCTATAAAAAGCTTGCTTCAGCTTCTCCATGTCCCATAAGAAATCCCCGTAGTAGTTCTGTCCTTTGCCAGCCTTTGGCGTATATGGCGCAAGTAAATGACTGGTGCCGCCTTCAATAACACCGTCAGTAAAAAATTTCGTAGAAATCACCTGCAAAAGCGGTGATTGATACTGATTGCGGATGTTATGTATAGCGGTGATCTGCTCATCAATATCATCTGCTTGATTGACTGCCATTGCACCCCGGACGTGGAGCTGCAGCTCGGCGCGCTTTTCCATATCGGCAAAAGCGGTGAACAAGATTTTGAACAGCTGGCTGGCCATGCACAAAATACCCGTAATCCCAAAGCTGTGCATTTTCTTCTGAAAGCCAGTCAGTGCCTCAGTGTACTGCTCCAGACTATAAGACGGCAATGGAACAAGCCACATAGCGCCTTCCTTCAACGTCCCCCACACTTCACCGCTGCTTTCATCCAGCTCGATGATTCCGCCTACAGGAACCTCGGTATCAGGTGTTATCCTGCTATTGCTCAGGGCTTTGGAATTGACCCATAGCGTATGCCCGTCACTTGCTCTGAGGATGATGGGAATTTCCGTTGAAACCTCATCAAGATATTCCTTGCGCGGCCCTTTGATTGCTTCCCGGCCAGTCAACGCATCCCAGGACCAGCCTCTGCCATAAATGGCCTTAGCCGCCGGATTACGACTATAAAAGGCTTTAATCGCTTCCATATACCCTTCTAACGTGCTAATATCCGCCAGCTGCACCTCATATAGTTCTAACAGCGATAAGCCTGGCGGATGAATATGCGTATCAATTAAACCCGGTATAACCATTTTACCTGCTAAATCGTATACTGTGGTTTGGGGGCCGACATATTGCCGTACTTCGTCATTACTACCGGCAAATACTATTATTTTTCCTTGTATTGCAACCGCCTCATAAATACGATCCTGTTTATCAGCGGTATAGACCACACCATTGCTTAATACGATGTCCGCCCAAGCTGCATTTGCCACTTGCTTCACCTGCTTATTTTTCTTATTTATCAGCAATGAGTAGCCGACTTTAACTATATATTATAGTATAGTTCCCCGACAGCCACAAGCAGACTGCGAATCGTATAAAAATTGCCACACCATACAATACTAATTAGCAGCAAAGGTGGTGTTATCGTTGCAAGATCGGTTTGAACGCGGATTTATTGCCGGCGTCATTGGCGGAATTATCATGAATATCTGGTCATTTATCTCTGGCTACCTTCAGTTTACACATCTTCGCATGGTGGACTGGGCCGGAATTATGTTCTTTGGCCATACGCCTCCATTTACGCTGCTGGAAAACATCGTCGCTTTAGGTTTACAGTTAGGATTTTCAGGTTTTCTGGGAGTGGTATTCGCTTTTCTCATCCCTATGATTGCCAGCCAAAATTTATATTTTAAAGGCTTAGTGTTTAGTGCCGCAGTTTGGTTTTTCATTTATGGCATAACCGGATTATTCCGGGTTCCTGGCACAGTGCCGGCATCAGTAGGAACCGTGGTTTCGAATTTGATAGCCGCTTTTCTTTTTGGCCTCGGCTCAGCATTCTACCTTAAGCAGTTTTCCTCAATCCCAGCCCTTCGCAGGCCTAACCTAACTGCCGTTCCGGCAATGAAGCCGGTTAAAAAGAATGATGATGCGGATAACCCGGATAAACAGTAAGACTAATCACAAGGTCAAAAGCAGGCTGCTCAGCCTGCTTTTGCTGTAATCGTCTCCCCATATGTAAAAAACGCCTGCCTTAAAAGACAGACGTTCCTCTCTGCTAGTTGTTGCTTAAAATCAGCGCCAATATGGCAATCCCGCCAAGCGTCCGCATCACTTCCTCGTGATGATCTTTTTCCCGTTGCTGACGCTCTTTCCAGTCTTGTTCCCGTTCATTTTCCCGTCGCTGCATTTCGCGCTCATGACGCTTTTGTTCTTCCCGTATACGGTGGTCACGATCGCGGTCGCGGTCTCTCTCCCGCTGTTCATAGCGCTGATGCTTGTCATCGTGCCGCGGAGATGCTTCAATAACAGATGCTCCCAAACCAACTTGCATAAGGCCGATCATTGAAAAAATTACGATTTTCTTGGCAATACTCTTCATAGAGAATCTCTCCTTTTTATTTAGAATGCAATCTATCTCAACAATGACTGATTAGTCAATTATGTATACAATAATCCCGCTCGTGTACTACCCCCTTTTGGCGAAAACCATTCTATATCAACGAGGGAAAGCAGCCTGATAGCTATTGCAGCTACGCCCCTTCGCACTTTTCGTCTAACCTGATAATCAAATTATAGCTGCCATCTTTTAGAATTTTTTTAGAAAAACTTAGCATAAAAAACAGCCTTCCATTGAGAAGGCTGTTTTTTAGAAAATGGCTCCGGCACAATATAGGGTTTTGCATTATTTTAAATATCGCTCTTGATCCTCCCGTTCAATAGCCGCCTCCATCAATTCACTCCATTTGATATGATTTGGATCTTCCCGGCTGAACTGCAAAAATAAATCGGCCACTGCCATTGCCGTTTTTTGTTCATGAATCGTTAATCCTGCTGCAATTAATGCAGCCGCTTCTTTTCCGGCATGTAAAACCAGCTCCTGCCGCGTTGCCGGCAGTAGGCCGACAATTGCCGGAACAGTAAGTGCCAGCTCAAGCTGCTTAGACGTCAATCCCATAAATCCTCCTTAACCACATTTTCACTACAGCAGACCATATGGCCTTATTTACTATACTAGCGCTGTTTTATTAAAATGCCCTTAAGAATAAAGTGATATATCTCCGAATGAATCAATTTATAGGGAAGCTTTCATCAGTGTATAGATTTCATTAGTTCGTACAAATAGTATAGCTAACAAGAACGAAGCGGAGGGCACAATATGACACTGCATAATCATCTCCCCCTAACCTCAACAGAAATTGGCAGCTTATGGACTCAATATCAAAATGACAGTTTAGCAATTTGTCTTCTGTCACATTTCCTCCAGAATATCGAAGATGAAGATATTAAAAGTATCGTTCAAACTGGTTTGCGTGTTGCTGAAAACAATATTAAAACGATTACGCTAATCCTCTCGGAAGCAAAGTTCCCCATTCCCCAGGGCTTTACTCAGGAAGATGTCAATCTGCATGCACCTCGAATCTTTTTAGATGCTTTTTATTTATACTACTTAAAGCATATGGCCCGCCTGGGTCTGGCAGCTTATTCCTTATCCGTATCGCTTGCTGCCCGAGAGGATATCCGGAAATTTTATCAAAACTGTCTCTATGCCACAGTAGAAATAGATAATAAAGTAACTAGCTGTATGCTAGCAAAAGGAATCTATATCCGCTCCCCCTATATTCCTCCTGATAAAGAAGTTGAATTTGTCAAGGACGCCAGCTATTTAGGCAGCTTGTTTGGGAAAAAAAGACTGCTGAATGTTATTGAAATTGGTAATCTTTTTTCTAACTTGCAAGCCAATATCATTGGCGAAGCCTTGATGACCGCCTTCTCCCAGGTAGTGACTTCCCAGACAGTCCGGGATTATTTATTGCGCGGAAAAGAGATTGCCAGTAACCATGTTAATTTATTTTCCGCCTCATAAAAAAACAGTGAGCTGCCTGCACTAGACCCCATTACCACCATGATTTTACCTTCGACAACTGCTCCCTTCTCGGACAAACTCATTCTCTTTCATGCAACAATGATGATCGCGGCAGGAATCGGCAATTATGGGCTATCTATGTCAACAAGCCAGCGTCTCGATTTGACGATCAACTATGCCCGCCTTTTAGCGGAAATTGGCCTCTACGCTGAGGATGGCGCTAATTTAATGATTGCCAATAATTGGCTTGAAGAACCACCGCAGGCGATAAACCGGGTAGAAATTGCCCAGGCAAAAAACAAATAGACGCTCAGCCATTATTTACCGGAACGGTTGATGCATACAGCCTTCCCTGCGGGGAAAAACTGTAATTGTACATTTCCTCCTCCATCCACCCACTTAACTGGCTGAATAGCCGGTTATTTTTTTAAACATCGCTAATTTGATCGTACAAGGAGGTCATTATGCCCACATACCGAGTTTTCGTCAATAAACAAGCTACCGGAAATTTTGTCACAGGAACCAAAGCGGATGATGCATATATGAATGCTGCAAGTTCTATCTCCCTCAGCGAAGAAGATGACATCCAACTGTTAGAGGTAAAGCCTACAGCTGCCGATGACCAATCAATTGCCTCTGTTACTGAACAGGATTTATAGACGTGCAATTGCCTGAAAGGGCTACAATTACAGTCAAAAGGCCGTTCCGAAATCCGGAGGCTTTTAATAACCTTTGGAAAGTAAGGCCGGATTTTCATCGACCGATTGCATATTTTACAATCTATGGGTATAATATAAGAAAAGGACTGACGTGCTCTAACACGCCAGCCCCACAGGCTGTCTAACCGAACGGTTAGCCCGGATTACGTTATTAAGAAATAACCGCAAACCATGGCGTGGGAGCGGTTATTTCTGTTTTATGATGAGCACAACAAGTGTTGCGAATGCGACCATTAAGTACATTGCCTC
>NZ_SLUI01000002.1 GCF_004339805.1 Anaerospora hongkongensis
AGACAATCGACTTATCGTATAAGTCCAAAATTGCACTCAGGTATGCTTTTTGGCCATTGCCATATTTGAATTCAGTCACGTCCGTAACCCATTTTTCATTGGCTGCCTGAGCATTAAATTTTCGATTTAACAGGTTTTCGGCTATATGTTGTGGTGTAGATCGAATATAGCTTTTTCTCTTACGACGAATCACAGCTTTAATCCCTGCGATCTTCATTAAACGGTAGATCCGTTTATGATTAACCGGATAGCCAATTTGGCGAGTTATATGGATAGTAAGTTGGCGATATCCAAAGATACCTTCCACTTTTTCATAGAGAAGGAGCATCGTATCTAGAAGTTCCCGGTTCACTTTCTCACGAGGACTCTCTTTACGGATTAGCCACTTGTAATAGCTTGAGCGGGGAACCTGTAATAGTTCACAAAGAAGATTCACACTAAAACCATGTTCGCTTTGCACCGATTGAATGGCGCAATAGAGATGGTCCTGCCTTGTATGACTTAGATTCACCCCCTTTCGAATTGTTGTAACTTTTTTAATAAAGCGTTTTCTGCCCGGAGGCGCTCATTTTCATATTCTAGTTTTTTCATCGCCAGCTTTTGACGCTCGGTATCAGTGAGTTCTTCTAATGCTTTTTTACGCCCACGACCATCTGTTAAAGCCTCTTCGCCACCAGACTCATATTTAGCTACCCATTGATATACTTGTTGATAAGATACCTGATATTTCGTTGCTGTCCCCTGGTAATCGCGGTTATTTGCTAAGCAATAGAGGACAATATCAATCCGTTCTTTCCAATCGGTAGGTCGACCTCTTGTCATAGTGCTTGTCCCTCCGGTTCCTGTAGATTTAAAGCTACTATGACTATTATACTTTTTAATCCAGTCGCGCAGTTGGCGACAACTCAATATTTTATACCTTTCTATGATTTCTTTCTGAGACGATTCTCCTGAAAGAAAGTCATGAACTGCGGAGAGCTTCAGTTCGGCCGAGTAGCTTTGATACTGTGATCTATCTTCCAGGCCTTTGAGCCCATGATGTTTCAAACGATGTATCCATCGTTTAATGGTTGTAATATCAACGTTATATTTATCAGTAACAGATCGCTGGCTTGCGTCTCCTTGCTCAAATTCATGGATGATGGCCAGCTTTTCGGCACTGCTATATCGACTCTTTTTAGACATGAAAAATACTCCCTTTCGGTAACAGGTTTTATTATTTCTCCTGTCTACTTATTGGGGAGCATATCAGCCAAGGATGACGGTTATTTCTTTAACCCAATCTTAGGCTAACCGTTTCCGGTTAGACAACCTGTGGGCTGACGTGTATGAGCACGTCAGTCCTTTTCTTATATTATACCCATAGATTGTAAAATATGCAACCGGTCGAGACAAATCAAGACCTGCAGTACTAAATATGGATATTGTTTTTGCCGCTCATTACAGATGATAGCGAAAAACAAAAAATGCCGAGAGACAAAAGACGGTCAAACAGGCACCGGCGATCAGCCACTTGCGCTGCCTGCCCTGGTTATAATAGGCCTTCTGCGCTTTTTTTCCGCATTGGTAACAAAAATTATCTTTGCTGAAAACACCTGTTCCACAAGAATTGCAATAAACCTGTTTCTGCATGGTCAGCTTAGGCTGCTTTTTTACCGGAGTGCTCGCCTGCTCGTCTAAAGCCGTTGCCGCCGCCTGCTTTTCATTCAAATAGGCAACATCTTTGCCGCAAAAAGCACAAAAGCTGCCGTCCGCATTGAGTTGCTGTCCGCATTTAGGACAATACATACTACCCCTCCTGCCTGTTTACTTTGCATTTACCAAAATCATCGTTCCTGTAAATACTGCAATCAACACTACGAATGCTCCGACACCGGCAATAATCTTGGCTTTGGGTGATGCAAACAAGCCTCCGGCCGACTCCGCTATTCCCTCATCCGGAACATCGGCTGCAGTGGAACGGGCTGCCTCGGGCTGCTCTTTCCCGCATTCCTGGCAGAATTTTGCATCTCCAGGGATTTTAACACCGCAAAAAATACAATAGCGCATAACCTTACAGTACCTCCTTGTACTTACAAAGCTACTTCACGTTCACAGGTAAAATTCACCAATTATTTAATTCTACTTTATTCGCCAAATTCTGCAATTCCCCTTTTTCGTTTTTCTCAAACAGAGAAAAGGGGGACAGTCCCCTTTTCCGAGAGAACCGTCCCCTGTTTACAACTGAAAAAGGCCTGGACATCTTGCGTCCAGGCCTTTTGAGAGTAAGCTTATTTTTCGAAGCTTAGGATTCTTTGGCCGTTGATCGTTTTCAGACCAGTCTTGGCTTCTTCAGCAGCTTTGCGGGCCTGCTGTGCCAGGATGGAGTGAGCAGCGAAGGACTTAGCTACGCCGGAAGTGCTCTTGGCGAAGGCTGAAGTTTGATCAGGAGCAAGAATAATCGCCGAGTTCAGGTTGCCACCGGTGTAGCCCAATTGGGTGGGAGTGAAAGTTTTGGTAGCTACACTGGAGGTGCTGGTAGGCAGGCCGGGATAGATGTCGATTTGGTTGCCTTTAACAAACCAGAACCGGTTGCTGTCAGCGTAGATGCCCCAGAGATAGCCGGCTGAGTTTACATCGCTAACCTTGGTCCAAAGCGAAGGCGAAGCAAGATTGGCCACGGTGGTGCGGTATACGCCGCCGACCATATTGGCAAAAGATGCATCATAGTTGCCCAGGAATACATAGGCATTATTGGCGTCAACGATGGTAATATCGCGGAAATCACCGACCATGGAAGCAGTCTTGGTAACAGGAGTCTTAGTGAATGTTGCCAAGTCAATGATGTCCAGACGGGTGTCAGCATTAGCACTGCCGGGATTCTGCATACCGCCCAGGCCGCAGACGTAGAGCTTATTGTTATAATGATCAAGAGTGAAGGCATTTTTGCCAACGGTTATATAGCCAAGATAAGTCAAAGCACCCGTAGAGGTGTTAATGTCGAACTTCACAACAACACTGTCGGAATACACCTCATAGCCGCCGCCTGGATTAACGGTAAACAATGCATACAAATTGTTGTCGACAACAGTTAAGCCTTCACCGTGAACCGAAGCACCGGCAGGTACGACTGATGTAGGAATGCTGGGCCAGGCTGTGGGGAATTGATAGTTATATGGTGCTTGTGTATAGCTGCTATCCATATTCACAACTGCAATCTTTGCCAAATCATAACCGGTGGCATACAACCATTTCCCTTTGGTGGCTACCGCATGCAGGTTACGTACGTTGCTCCAGGTCTTTTCTGTAAGCGAAGGAGCCCAGGCTGCAGCAACCGGGTCAAGGATTTTATTCGCTATCAAACTTGACGGATTCGCTACATTATACTGACGCAGCACCAGGCGGCTTTCGTTGCCCTGGAAGAAATTGAACAGTGCCGGGTCGCCGTTTAAACCGGTAACTTTAGTACTGGACGTAAAGGTAGTAGGAGCAGCGGTCCGGTCGCCGTTGATGGCACCGGCCAAACCTGCTGAATAGCTGGAATTAACCACCGTGTAGCCGAATAAATTTTCCGTAGCAGCCAACGCTGCTGAGCTGCCAAGCACGCTCAATGTCAGGGCTGTTACGACAACCCGTTTGAGAAAACCGAATTTCATTTTCATGATTCATTCCCTCTCTTCTTTTTAATTTTGCTTGCCTGAAAATCCGGATACCAGCATGTTTTCCGCCATCACGTCCTTCCTGCCAGACTGGCCTTGCCTGCCTGAAGTATGGGGCATCACCTCCTTTGCTGCCGCAGTCGGCCTTAATACTTATATTGCATGGTCACATAATAAGTACGCCCCTGGGTCGGATTATCGGTATTTAGCGGATAGGTAATTGACGTCGGCGAGCCGGGGGGGAGGGGATCTCCATTGTAGTCCAAGCCTGTGCTTACAAGCCGCAATTCCGGTCCTTTGTTAAACAGGTCGTTTACGCCCACTGTCATTTGCAGGTCGTTCGTAAATTTGTGTTTTACGCCTAACCCGACTGTAGTCAGGGCTTTTTGCTGCCACTCAAAGCCGTCACTTACAAACATTTTATCCATATATTTGAGCTCGGTAAAAACAGATGTCTTTTGATCAGGGCGATAGGTCAGGCGCATGGAGCCTTCCCATTCGGGGAGATAGGTCACAGGCATGTCATAATAGGTCTCTCCGGTCCCGCCCGGATTATTGTACTTTCGTTGCGCATTAACATGCGTATACGTTGTGGCCAGGTTCATATCCCACTTATCCCAGCTAAGCTTGGTCTGCAGCTCAGCCCCGTTTACCCGCCCTCTGGCTGCATTGCTATAAGACCAATAATCTAAACCGAAGCGGTACAGTTGCAGCATATTCTCTGATTTCCGTCCGAAATAGGTCAATTGGATATTACCATCAGCTCCCAACATACGATCATCCCAGATGGCGCTCACATCCCATTGAGTACCTTCTTCCGGCAAAGGGAAAGCAGAGATTAATCCAGCCAAGAAATCCTTATCATATATTGGCCTGGGCATAATACCGGCGCCGTCACCGGCGATTTCATAGAGGTTAAGCAGACGATAGTATGTGCCATAAGTGGAACGCAGGGTCAGTTTATCGCTGACTTTTTTCTTCAAGGCCGCTTGCCAGGTAACTTTGCTGTCTTGCTGCTCATCTTCCTGGTTGAACCATATGTGGTTGTTATGCTCTTTTATAAGTCGCGTACTGCGGCCTAACACTGTTGAGGAATTGTAGCGTACACTGGGCGTAAACCAAAGATCTTCCGCCTTATTTAAGGTAATGGTATCCTGTAATTGAATGTTAAATAATGTCTGTTCATAATAGTTGCGAAACCGCCGGAGCCAGTCATCCTCACCAGCTATGAAATTTGTTATACCCGAGCCATCGATATCCATTTTTTCCTTAGACAAGTTGGCCATGAATTCTAACAGATGGCCGTTGCCGGCCTCATAGCTGCCGTCAATGGCGCCGCCGACTCTGCGGGAATCGTAACTGCTCCAAATACGGAGCGGATGATTGAAATAGTGGTCATTCTCATGTATTACCGGATCATATCTGTCGTTGCGGTAATCCTTATTCTGGTCCAGATAGTTCACCGACCAGCCCCATTCCATTTTACCAACCGTATCCCGGCGGCCTACTAACAGTTCCTTGGCCGTAAGTTCCTGCCGTCGCGGGCCTAAAGAACTAGAATCATCTAGATCTACATGGGTATTGTCGCCTGAGTAGCCCAGCCCTGCCCACAACCCCTCGGACAGATGCCGGTCAATCTTTTTCCAGGTAGCTTTTGCTAGCCAATGATCATCCTGCCATTTGATAATGGCATCGGTATTTTTATAGTCGTTATTTTTCCGCCAGCGGGTGGCATCCTTGGGAATTTTACCTATTTTTTCTCGCGTCTCTGCAGTCGCATCACGAAACATGATCCTTTCATTATCCAATACTGTCTTTACTTCATCATAATATCTTTGTTCGGTCCAACCATAAGCAAGCATCATTTCTTCTTTGCTTGAAAATCTAAATTTATAATAATTATCAAGCGCAGCGTTTAAGTAATGATTGTAATTAGCCGGATTATCGAATGCTGCATCAATGTCCTCCGCAGTAACAAAATTGGGATTGGCTCCCGTATGACTCGCAATATTGCTGTTGGTGAAATCAATCCACATCGCCAATTCTTCCTGTAATGGCGGCATTTCTTTTGCATAGAAAAAATCCGAGGAAAAATTCTTATACCGGAAATCCCCTTCGCTCTGATCCCGGTTGATACCAACCATCAAGCTGCCTGTTCCCAGTGGTGAATCGACCTGCAAACTGCCGGTGTAGCCGCCCCAGGAGCTTTGTCCCACCGATGCGGATACATTGGACTGGGTTGGCCGTTTCGTGACAATGTTAATGACACCGCCGATATAGGTACCACCGAAGCGGGCAGGGATATAGCCCCGGTATACTTCAATCCGCTCAACATTTTTCACTGGAATCGTCGAAATATCGGCAGCTGCGTCGCCGCCCAGGTTAAACAGCACTCCGTCTACGAATACGCCAACTTGAGCTGCCGTACTGCCCCGGACGCTGACGGTTGTATACTGTCCCTTGCCGTTCACTTCACGGACATGCACGCCCGGCACATCTTTTAATAAGTCAGGCAGCGTCTTCTGCTCGCCTTTATAATCATCGGGGCGGATAATGGTCACCGTACCCGGTGACAGCTTGGACTCCCAGTCAGGGCGCTTGGCCTCTACCGTGATAGACTCCAGCGAGTATTCCTGCTCCGCTTTGCCGTCTGCATTCACAGTTTCCTTCGTTTCCTGTGAATGCTCGCCACCAGCTTCTGCAGCATATACGCTGCTGCTATAATCAGGTGTCCAGGTCAGTGCCAAGGCACAGGCAATACTTATTGCCAGGGCTTTTCTCTTCAATCTGTGTTGCTTCACTGCCAAATCTCTCCTCTTTCTTCTTAACCAAGTTACTGAACTAACGGCCTTTCTTTCCCTCCTCATCCTTTCGATTCCCAAATCCTCTCCCTGTCACTCGCAGGTCAAACGAAGATTGTCCGTACAGGCAGTTGTCCTGGCTCTGATTCATTGCTTACTCCAAACCTTCCCAGGCTGTAAGCCCAGTGGCATATCATGGAGCTGCTCCTCATTACAGTGGCGGGACCGCGCCGGTCTTTCACCGGACTTCCCTTTTAAGCCTCAGTGCCTCGTCAGATCTAATCCAGTGAATCCTGGCGGTCTGTTTTCCGTACTATGGGCGCCTGTACCGTATGCTGTTTTCCGCTCTATATTAAATATAATTGGTTAAATAAAAATGGATTTCTCAGCTAGTCAAACCTCCCGGTAGTAGGAAGCCTGACTATCTGAGAAATCCATTTTACATAGCTAGTCTCAATAAATACATTGAGACAGTCTATGGAACAGAATGCCCACATAATCCCCTCCCCATCGCTCGCAGGTTACGTACTGTACTAGAGTTAGTACCGTACTACGGTGATTGTTGTATAGGCAGTTCTCCTGGCTCTGATTCATTGCTGCTCCAAACCTTCCCAGGATGAATCCCAGTGGCATATCTTGGAGCTGCTCCTCATTACAGTGGCGGGACCGCACCGGCCTTTCACCGGACTTCCCTATTAAGCCCATATGGGCACCTATACCAGCAATATGCAGTTGTTATTCTATAGTATTAACCTGATAGGGATTAGTAAGATAATTGCAGGCGGTAACGTGTCTTCCCCTGAAGCGCTGGATCAGTTCACCGGGATTGGCCAGCCAGTTGAATTCCCGGTAATTCCAGCCCCAGGGTGCCGCAACTTTAACTGCATTGTAGCTGTCAAAATAGCCCCAGCGGGCAAATATCCGTCCTTGACCGATGTTCTGCCGCTGTTCCCATAGCTGTTCTAACCGGATTAAGCGATACCCGGTGTGCACCTTCAGCTGATCACCTGCCCCCAGCGCATACCTGCTGCTTGCCGGCAAGGGTACTCTGTTTTTCACACAGGCACTTATTTCATGAGTTTCCCCTTTTACCTGTAAGAGGGGATGTCCATTTTCCTCCCGGACTTTATTTCCCTCCCAGCTCTGCCAGCGGTAATTGCTGTACGTCACCAGCATATCCAGCTGACCAGCTCCATCGGCTGTCTTTTTGATGGCTGCCAATATGCCGGTCATGTCATGCTCGTGACCACTGCCGCCGGCATATCTCGGATAGTACTGGTAATAGCCGATAAGATAATGGGTTTCACATTCCACTGCCGAATAATACATCGCCTTTTCTAAGGGATAAAAGCGCAAGTTATACCAGTTGTTGTTCAGCCGCCAGTCCAGGTCAAAATTAACGGTGGTGAACACATTCTGCGGCGCAGCCATCCCATCACTTTGGTCTGCCAGGTAGAGGACAGGAGCCCATTGTGCGGCAAGCTGCTCTGCAGGTGCTGCAGAAACTGCTGGTACCTTCAAAAACATTACAAACAAAACGGCAATCAGGCAGGTCCACTTCTTCATCCTCTCCTCCTCAAAGCTCAGTGTCCATTATTTTCGGCGTCAGCATAATAACCAGTTCAGTCTCCGTTGTCTGCTTGAGAGTTGACCGGAAGAAACCCCTGACTAACGGGAGATCGCCTAACAGGGGCACTTTAAAGGTATCACTGGTCTCCTGCCTTTGGATGAGTCCGCCCAGTACGATAGTTGAGCCGCTTTTAACCCTCAGTGTTGCATTAGCCTGCCGGGTACGGATATTCGGATTGTTATTTTTCGTAGTATTTGTCTGATTACTGACTTCCGGCTGTATCAGGGTAGTAATAAAACCATCCTTATTTACCGTGGGAGTCACTTCCAGCTTGATGCCGACTTCTACATAGATGACGGAAATAATCGGCGTACTCCCCGAGGTAGGCTGTGAGGTCTCTACTGCCAGTTTATCACCGATGAGAATTTTTGCCGTTACGCCGTCCAGGGTGGCAATGCGCGGACTTGCTAGCAATCTGCCCTTCTTGTTTTCGATTAAGCGGTTAATAATTCCCTGAATATTAACGCCATATTTGCCGGTCCCAATCCGGTATGGCAGGTCATCATAAAGAATAGGTGCAGGCAGCTTGGTTGTCGCATCCCAGTCAATTCCCAGTTTTGTTAAATCATCCCGGTTGATTTCGATGATCTGTACCTCAAACATCACCTGCTTCGGCGGTGTATCAATTTTGGCAAGCAGGTATCTGACCTGATCATATATGTCCGGGCTGCCCATAATAACCAGAACGTTTCTTACCGGATCAGCTTTGATATTCTCCTCTGGGACCAGCGCACTCAGGAGGGGCCTGGCCTGCTCTACCTTCAAATAGTTGAGCTGCACCACTAACGGATACAGCCCGGACATTTCTGCCTCATTGTCCTGTACAGGCGCTGGCGGCGGAGCCGCTTCAACTGGTCGTACTTGCTCAGTAACAACGGCAGGCGGTTCAGCACTGGCCAGAGCAACCTGGGCAAGGCAAGGCAGCAGGACCAGCAGCACGTGCAGCAGGAGATAAACAATACAATATTTGCGGCAATAAGCCACTGTCTTCACCGACTTTCACTAAAATCGTTTTAATTGCATACGTAAAGCCGGAGCCGTAAATGAGCAATAAAAAATGGATCTCTCCTATCATCAACCTCCACCTTAAAAAGTAGGTGTTGACTATAGGAGAAACCCATTGAAAAAGCTCTCTTCAGCAAAAAATACACTGTCGTAAGCCTATGACTAGACTACTCCGATAATCCCCTCCCCATCTCTCGCAGGTAAAAACGGTGATTGTTCTACAGGCAGTTCTCCTGGCTCTGAGTCATTGCTTCTCCAAACCTTCCCAGGACGCTTGTCCCAGTGGCATATCATGGAGTTGCTCCTCATTACAGTGGCGGGACCGCGCCGGCTTCTAACCGGACTTCCCTATTAAGCCCTAACGGGCACCTGTACCATTTATTTAGTTTTCATTTGTTTTGTCTATATCTAAAATAATGCCTGTTTTTATCTGTTTTGTCAATATTTTTTATTTTCTTTTTATTTATGTCAATTACTTTGTTCTATCTTGGGGTTTTTAAAAATATCAGGAAACAGCACTTCCATCGGCACGCCTGAGTCTTCTTCGATTCGCTTCATCGTCAGTGCCGAAGGATTTTTCACACCTCGCTCCCAATAGCTCCAGGACTGCTGAGAGACACCATACTTCCGTCCCATTTCCTCCTGTGACCGGTCGCCGCGAAACTGGATTAGCTTTATCCTCATTTCTTCACTCCCTCAACAACTTAAGGTTGTCCACATCTTTTATGTTAGTACAACTCAATGTTGTTTGTCAATTCTTTCCACGAAATTTAGTTGTTCAACTTTCTTTTTACAACAACTAGTTGTAATATAGATACAGGTAGGTGATGAAATGATAGCAGATATCATTCGGGCAGAACGCATAAAAAAAGGACTTACCCAGGAAGAACTAAGCAAAATCATTGGCGTTACCCAGCAAGCCGTCGCCAAATGGGAAGCAGGCAAGGCAATGCCTGATACATCGCTTATCCCTACGCTGGCCAGGCTGTTTACTATACCGATCAGCCGTTTGTTCGGCGTGGAGGAAGCGGACGCAGAAATGAAAGCTCCTGCCAATGCTGATGACAGCCCGTCTTTTTACAGCGTCCCCGTCCTTGGAGTCATTCCGGCAGGCTGTCCGGCCCTGGCCATGGAAAGCTTTACCGGTTATGAAGATATTCCGCGTTCGTGGCTGAACAGCCATCCCGAAGAATACTTTATCTTACAGGTTGTTGGCGACAGTATGGAAGGTGCCCGGATTTTTGACGGTGACAAGGCGCTGATTCATAAGCAAGGCTGCTGTGACAGCGGTCAGATTTGTGCCGTAGGCATTATTGATGATATGGAAGACTATGCCACCTTGAAGTATGTGTATCATCTTGATGATCAGTATATTGAGCTTGTGCCTGATAATCCCAGGCACAAAAGACGTAAAATATCTAAAGAAAAGGTACGCATTTACGGAGTATTGAAAATGACGTATCGACAGCACTTCTAATTCTCACAAAGAAAACGCCTTGCTCAGCTTAGGAGCAAGGCGTTTTTTACTTCGCACACACAGTATTAATGGAAAAGATCCCATACCTGCTTACTGATCAAGAGACCCGTGACCGTGATGAACAACGGTCTCACATAAGCAGCTCCCTGTTTGATGGCAACCCGTGATCCTACCAGTGCACCCGCAAACATGCCTGCTCCCATCAACAAGCCATAGTGATAGTTAATGGAGTTCATAAACCCAAACATCAGCAAAGCGGCAATGTTGCTGGCAAAGTTTAAGACCTTCGCATTTCCGGCAGACTGCACGAAATCAAAACCTATAAATAAAAAGGCAAAAATCAAGAATGAGCCTGTACCGGGACCAAAAAAGCCATCATAAAAGCCTAGCGCAAAAGCGCTGATTCCACTGAGCACGGCAACCCGTTTGTTCATTCCCTGATAGGTTGACTCATGTCCCCATTCTTTCTTAAAGAGGGTATAAACAGCGACAACCACCAGCAGAATAGCCACAAGCGGTTTTAAAAAATCCGGCGGCAGCAGGCGGACTACATACGCCCCCAAAGCAGCTCCTACAAAGGACAGGGGAAATAAATACTTCACAAGCTTAAGATCAACCTTGCCAGACCGGATAAAGGAAGTCATGCTCGTTACGCTGCACAGCGTACTGGCCAGCTTATTAGTCCCCAGCGCAAAAGTAGGCGGCAGTCCGGTAAATAGCAATGCCGGCAGAGAGATCAAGCCGCCGCCGCCGACTACAGAATCAATAAAAGCGGCAATAAAACCACTGCCTAGCAGGAAGGCAGCCATTTCCAGGGTAAGATGTTCCATTTGAGTTTTCCTTTCTAAAGACGGGCGCAATCACTCGCGTATTTTTGTTTATTACAGGACTTCGCCGAATCACCGGCTAACACCTGCCGAGTTGCAGATGATTCAATATTATTGCGCTGCGACGACATCAGCGTGTGAATAAAATATGACTGAAAAGAAATGTTGATACAAACGCAAAGGGTTATGATTCATAGCATCCTATGAATCATAACCCTTTTTAGGGGACAGTCCCCTTTTTTTACTCTTTGCCGTGCAGTCGTTTTTCAATTTGCAGTGCCGTTGGCGTCTTTGCCAGACCTGCCTCAGAAGTTTCTCTGAGGGATTTGGGTATCAGCGAGCCAATTTGATGCATGGCATCAATCACTTCATCGGCCGGAATAACGCTGGTGATACCGGCAAGTGCCATATCTGCCGCTAGTAATGCCTGTACCGCACCAAAGGCATTGCGCTTGACACAGGGTACTTCTACTAGTCCCGCGACCGGGTCACAGACAACCCCCAATGTACTTTTCAGAGCAAGCGCCAGTGCGTGGCTCACCTGGTCAGGTGTTCCACCGGCCATTTCCACTACCGCTCCTGCCGCCATTGCTGCCGCCGAACCGCATTCGGCCTGACAGCCGCCTTTAGCCCCTGAAATGGATGCATTTTCGGCAATGACAACACCGATCCCGGCAGAAGTGAATAATGCTGCTACCAATTGTTCATCGCTGCATTGTAAGCTTTCTGCCACCGCCAGAATAACTCCCGGCACAATCCCGCAGGAGCCAGCTGTCGGACAGGCAACAATGCGTCCCATTGCGGCATTGATCTCGTTAACTGCCAGAGCATAGGCAGCAGCCCGGTTCATCGCACCGCCGCCCAGTGTACAGCCCTGTTCCATTCGGTTAAGCAAACGATTAGCGTCGCCTCCGACCAGCCCGCTTGCCGATTTTTCCGTACCGGTCAGGCCCGAAGCTACCGCTTCCCGCATGACCTGAAGATTATCCAGCATCGTTTGATGAATCTCCTCGGCCGGCCGTTGACTGCGTTCTATCTCATATTGTTCTACAATAGCAGAAATAGGCACTTGCTTTTCCCCAGCCAATGCTACTAAGTCGCGAATACGTGTAAAACGGATCATAGTAGTCCTCCTTGGGTTATGTAATCTAAATAGGCGGAACAATGAGCGCCACTTTTACCGCCCCAATTCCCTTGACTAAGCGGAGCGCTTCCTCGGAAATAGGCTGATCGGCCTCAATAATCATCAGCGCCTGCGCTCCTCTTTCCTGACGGGATACCCGCATAAAGGCAATATTCACGCCCTCCTGCGATAAAGCATGCGTCACCAGCGAAATTATGCCCGGTTTGTCCTGGTGAATGGTCAGGAGCGTATTATACTCCCCTGTCAGTTCCACAGGATAGCCATCAATCTCTGTAATGATAATATTCCCGCCGCCGACGGAAGCTCCCACAACGCGTACCTTCCGGCCGGAAGCACCAGTGACGTACAGAACTGCCGTATTGGGATGGGCATCGCCTAAATCAACCAGGGCAAAGTCCACTTTAAGACCATGGTCAGGCGCAATATCGATGGCCTGCTTAATCCGTTCGTCTTCCGTGGAAAACCCCATCAGGCCTGCCACCAGCGCTTTATCCGTACCATGACCGCGGTAAGTCTGGGCGAAAGAGCCATGCAATTCAATTACCGCTTCAATGGGTGGTTCCCCCAGAATAATCCGGGCCATTTTGCCTAATCGTGCCGCTCCTGCCGTATGAGAACTGGATGGACCGATCATGACCGGTCCCACAATGTCAAATACCCCTCGCATAGCGAGCGCCTCCTTATTTAACCAGATCTGATGCAAAAATCAGCCGTACACCATCCGCTTCCAGCTCAGGAATCATTTCCTTGAGAGCTATGGCCGTATTGGGCCGGGCATGACCGATGACAAGTGCCGTACCGTCCCGGACTGCAATACTTCCAGCCGTACGCAGCTGCTGCTTGATCGCCTCTACATCATTATTATTGTCTAAAAACAGCTCGTTTTCACTAGTAGGAATATTCATTTCCCGAGCTGTTTGCGCTGCTACCGATTGCCCGTTTGTACGGCTGTCAATAAAAAATAAGTTCCGCGACTTTAATGCAGAGAGAACATTCCGCATGACCCGCTTGTCGGCAGTTGCTTTCGACCCCTGATGATTATTTACCCCAATGAGGCCAGGTATATTTTGCACGGCATTAACAACAGTCTGTTGAATTTCGCTGTCACTCATCCCGGTAGTAATCGAGGTTTTCTCCTGCTGCTCAGTCGTAGACATAGGCTCCATCGGCAAGTGCAGCATGACCTGATGCTTAGCAGCCAGCGCTTTTGTTGCTGCCAGCTGCGAATAAGGATGATAGGGCAGTATCGCAAAAGTCAGCGGACGGTCAATTGCGGCAAGTGCATCAATCGGATCATAGTTGTAGCCGAAATCATCCAGTACAATTGCCAGCTTGCCTCTTTCTCCGCCCGCTGGCAGCTGCTTGCTGTTATCTGCTGCCGCTTGTTCCTTCATGACATAAATCCGGTCGGTAATCATGGTAACGGTATCGCCTTCCAGGCTATCCTTCAAACCAACATCAAAACGAATGACATTTGCCCCCCGATACTGATCAGGAGCGGATCCCAGAACTTGCCCTTTCTGCGCAAGCGTCTTGACCATCAGCTCTTTCAATTTATCGGTACTGCTGCCTTGCGGTATGGTGACCAGCGTCTGACGTGCATGCCAGCGAATCGTTCCTTCTACTCCCTGACGGGGTACCTCCCGTTTTTGTTCCTGCTGGTTTTTGATCTTCGCCTTGCCCGTAACAAGCGCATCGTCAACTAAACCGTGAACCTGCCAAGCTGCTGCCGTAAAATCAGCTGCTGTCGTTGCTCCCGATTTCTCCATCTTATATTTTTCCTGCGTCTGAGCTTGCGGCTGTTGCGGTGACCGTGACTTTTCGCCACCGGGTGCCAGCCAATAAAGAACCATGGCTGCACAAACCAGTGCGGCCAGTATCCATACAGTTTTACTGCTGCTTTTTTTTGCCATTTGCTATCCCTTTTCTACGCCGATGTTAACTTCCAAAATCTCAGAATCCACCTGTAGTTCGAGGGCAATATACTTCGTATTGCACAGTTTAGCTTTAAAGTCATGTCCGATGATCATACTGGGAGTTGAGATATCCACTTCAAGCCCTTGCTGACTAAACAAAATAGCCGCATTGGCTGTTACCATATTTGCCAGCTCCGATAAGGCACTTTGTGCCATTTCATCAAAGCTGGCCACAGGCATTCCCATCATCATCGTGGAAGCAATACTGCAGGCCGCCTGTTCGGTCATATTATAGGCGATATTACCTCTTACTTGTTTGGTCATCCCCACCAGGATGGTTACCCCTCTGCTCTCCACAAATTGTTCTTTAGCACTTATCTTGCCACGGCCAATCGTCTGCACACCCACTTGCGGTAAAACCTGTGTGACGGCATCAACGAAAGGGTTGATCAAATTTGCATCCAAGTTATTTTCCTCCCACAAAACCAACACTGAAGGATATTGGTCCCAAAGTAGTTTCTGCCCTGATTACGTATGATTTCAGCTTAGGATTCACGATACTGATTGCTTCGCCAAACAAAATACTGGGAGGTGTCAGCCTTAAGTCAAGTTTGGGAAAGAGATGATTTGTCTGAGAGACGCCATGACCACCAATGATATTGGCAAATTCAGCAACACAGTGGAATATATCTTCCTGATCGCTGACTGGCTCTTGGCACAAATGCTCTGCCAGAGCTTTCGCTGTTTCCTTGCTCAAATCCAGTATTGCTCTGCCCTGAAACCCGCCACTGATGCCCAGCACAATAGCCAGACCCTGTGAAGAAAATGCTCTCTCAGCAGCCGGTAAGACAGTAACTCCATGCTCGGCTTGCAGTAATCCGGCCAGATTTTCTTCAAATGCCGCTTGGAAGTGCTGTAAATACTGTTCGTGAAATGCAGCTTCCGTCGGCTCACTGCCGCATACCTGCCGCAAAACGCTGGCAAGTTCATCAGGCTTCGCCGGTTTTTGCAAAAAGGCCTGTATCCCGATGGCGCTGCCCTGAGCAATCAGCGCTTCATCCTTCATCGCGCTGACCATGATAATACGGGCAGCAGGCCACTTCGCCAATATTTCACGGCTGCAGGCCAAGCCGTCCATATCAGGCATGGTAACATCCATAGTGACTGCATCAGGCTGCAGTTCAGAGTATTGCGCAATCCCTTCGCGCCCTGTTTGAGCAAAACCGCATACCTCAAAACCGGATAATTCTAAGGCCTTTTTCATAATTTTTTGACTAAAAGGTGAATCATCTACTACTAATACCCGAATTTTTTCCATTTTACTCTCCTGCCATACGATTTAAGCATAATACAGGCATTTTTTCGCCATATTCCGTTCATTTACCTGCCATTTGAAAATTATTCTTCATCCCCAGCTACATACGATTTCTAAGACTAATTGCATATTTTTGCGGCAATGAATATAATATAAAAAGGGCTGGCGTGTCGTCGCACACCAGCCCACAGGCTGTCTAGACAGGAATAGTTAGCCCAAATTATCCACTACTTAAGAAATAACCGCAACCTTGCAAGGCGGTTATTTCTTTTGGATCATGACCATTACCATGAGCGTGGCAAATGCAACAGCAAATGTCAATGCCTCAAAAACAGTCATTCCCACCACCCCTTTCCCTTTTAAAGGAAGGGGCTAACCGTCCCAATAGCCTGCATGCTCATTATAACATATTTTTCCAGATCAATCATTTGAATCTTCAAATAGCTATTTGGGACATGGGGACAGGTTCATTGTCCCAGCCAATCATTAAGATAGTCAGTTGCATATTTTTGCTGCATTGGGGTATAATATAAGAAAAGGACTGACGTGCTCTAACACGCCAGCCTCTACAGGTTGTCTAACCGGGAAACGGTTAGCCCATATGTTACAAACTATTCAGAAATAGCCGTACACCTTGGGGAGGGGCGGCTATTTTCTGTTGGTCGTGACCAATACCATAAGCGTGGCAAATGCAACAGCAAATGACAATGCTTCAAATACAGTCATCCTACCACCCCCTTCCTTACCAGGAAGGGGCTAACCGTCCCCCGAGCAGCCTGTATGCTTATTATAGCATAGTTTCGCAATCCAAAATCATATAATTGAATATTCAAAAGGCCGTTCCCTTGCAGGAACGGCCTTTTTTATTATGTCTATTTGCGCCGCTTGTGCAGCTCGGCCAGCAGTTCAGCAGGCGTAATATTATGATAAGCCAGCAGCACCAGGCAGTGGTACCACAGGTCTGCCATTTCGTACAGTATTTCATTCTTATCGTTATTTTTTGACCCTATCAACGTTTCTGCTGCTTCTTCACCGACTTTTTTCAGGATTTTATCCTGGCCTTTGGTAAAGAGATAGGTTGTATAGGAGCCTTCCTGTGGATTAGCCTTGCGGTCGGCTATTACATGATACAATTCCTGCAGCACCGTTGCCGCACTGCCATATACTTTTGCCGGATCAAATAGCTGCTCGCCTTCTTGCTCTCCGTTCAAGGTGCGGCTGAAGCAGGAAAATGTTCCTTCATGGCAGGCCGCTCCTGTCTGCTCCACACTCACCAGCAGAGTATCACCATCGCAGTCGTAGCGGATTTCCCGGACCTTTTGCACATTGCCGGAAGTTTCCCCTTTTTGCCACAGGCTGCGGCGGCTGCGGCTGTAAAACCAGGTCACACCGCTGTCCAGCGTCTTTTCCAGCGCTTCTTGGTTCATATACGCCAGCATCAGCACCTTGCCAGAGGCACTGTCCTGCACAATGGCCGGAATTAATCCCTTATCGTCAAATTTCAACTGTTCCCGATTAATCATAATCGCACCTCCACACCACGTGACCGCAGATACTCTTTCACTTGCCGTACCGTGAACTGGCCAAAGTGAAATACCGATGCTGCCAGCACGGCATCCGCTTTTCCTTCTGTCAAAACATCGTAAAAATGTTCCAATTCCCCGGCACCGCCTGAAGCGATAACCGGAACATCGACAGCTTCGGCTACCGCCCGGGTAAGGGGAATATCATAACCGTCTTTCGTGCCGTCTTTATCCATACTAGTGAGTAAAATTTCACCGGCACCAAGTGCGGTTGCCTCTTTAACCCAGTCGATTACGTCCATACCGGTCGGCGTGCGGCCTCCGTTGATATACACTTCCCATTTTCCCTGACCAGTCTGCCTGGCGTCAACAGCGAGGACAATACATTGGCGGCCAAAACAGCGTGCTCCTTCAGCCAGCAGTTCACGGTTTTTAACAGCAGCCGTATTCAGCGACACTTTATCGGCACCGGCCTGCAGCATCTTGCGAATATCTGCTGCTGTCCGAATGCCGCCGCCCACCGTAAACGGAATGAACACCTCTGCGGCAGTCCGCTCCACTACATCCACCATGGTATTGCGTTCATCGGAAGAGGCCGTAATATCAAGAAAAACCAACTCATCAGCCACTTCTTTATCATATAGTGCAGCCAGTTCCACCGGATCTCCGGCATCGCGAAGGCCTACGAAATTCGTGCCTTTCACTACCCGCCCGTCCTTAACATCCAGACAGGGGATAATACGCTTCGTATGCATTTATTTCACCTCTCCCCGGGCAGCGCTCAGGGCCTGCGCTAACGTAACCGCCCCGGTATATAACGCTTTGCCGACTATAACGCCTTCAATAGCAGGACCGGCTTTTTTTACCGCTTCAATATCTTTTACACTGCCGACACCGCCGGAGGCAATAACCGGAATCCGTGCAGCCTTAGACAATGCAGCCGTGGCGGCGGCATTTACGCCGCTTAATGTGCCGTCACGGGAAATATCGGTATAAATAATGCGCTGCACACCGGCAGCAGCCATGCGCTTAGCCAGTTCTTCGGCACCAACGCCGCCGGTAACTCCCCAGCCCTCAACTGCCGCCTGGCCGTCACGGGCATCAATACCGACAACAATTCTTTCTCCATATAACCGGCAGGCCTCTTTGACCAGTCCCGGATCCTTTACCGCCACAGAGCCTAAGATTACCCGGCTGACGCCTGCCGTCAATATTTCATCGATCGTAGCCAGTGTGCGAATACCGCCGCCCA
Source organism: Anaerospora hongkongensis (assembly GCF_004339805.1). Lineage (GTDB taxonomy): Bacteria > Bacillota > Negativicutes > Sporomusales > DSM-15969 > Anaerospora > Anaerospora hongkongensis. The sequence goes on from NZ_SLUI01000002.1 coordinate 18,529, forward strand.
GCTGCACCGGCATCGTCACTGTTTTTACAATTTCTGCAATAACGCCTAAGTTAACCGGCTTGCCTGCCAAAGCGCCGTCAAGATCCACCACATGAAGGAATTCGCCGCCTTCCGCCTGCCAGCGTACTGCCATATCGACAGGATTATCGGCGAATACCGTTTCCCGGTCAAACCGCCCTTCGGTCAGGCGGACACATTTGCCGCCCCGTATATCAATTGCGGGAAAAATGATCATACTACCCTCTCCTATTGGCCCAGCCAGTTTTTCAGCATCTGCATTCCTACTGCACTTGACTTTTCCGGGTGAAACTGAACAGCCTGCACATTAGCCCGGCCAACTGCGGCTGTTACCTCTTGTCCATAGGCAGTTACAGCCGTAATCACCTGTTCGTCAGCCGGTACAGCATGAAAGCTATGGACAAAATACACATACGGACTGTCTGGTAAGTCTGTAAACAGGGGGCTGGCCGCCTTATATGCGAGGTTATTCCATCCCATGTGAGGTATTTTGAGTCCTTTTGTCTCGATCTTTCTAACCATACCGGGGATGATCCCCAGTCCGGCTACGCCGGGATCTTCCTCGCTGCCGTCAAATAAAAGCTGAAGGCCGAGACAAATACCGAGAAAAGGTGTTCCCCGCTCAGTCACCTGGCGAATCACAGTTTCTAATCCATAGCTGCGCAGATTGTTCATGCAATCGCCGAAAGCCCCGACTCCTGGCAAAACAACTTTATCGGCAGCCGCGATTTGCCCGGCATCGCTTGTAACGACTGCTTGAGCCCCAAGCCTGGCAAATGCCTTTTGCACACTATAGAGATTTCCTCTGCCATAATCAATAATTGCAATCACTAAGGCTGCCTCCTTTGTTTCCTTTATAAGCTTCCCTTGGTGGATAAAACACCGACTATCCGTTCATCCTTACGGGTAGCCTCATCCAGCGCCCGGCCAAGGGCTTTAAATACTGCTTCAATAATGTGATGGCCATTCTTGCCATGCTGCAGTATGACGTGTAATGTCAGTCCGGCATTATCGGCCAAAGCCCGCAAAAACTCTTCCACCAGCTCTGTATCAAAATTGCCGATACGTTCAACCCTGGGATTCACATCATAATGGAGAAAAGGCCGTCCGCTGATATCCAGCGAGACCTGGACCAAAGTTTCATCCATCGGCACAAAAGCTGTGCCGTAACGGCGGATGCCAGCCTTATCGCCGACAGCTTCCGCCAAGGCTTTGCCAAGAACAATCCCGGTATCTTCTACCGTGTGATGACCGTCAATATATAAATCACCTTCAGCTGTAAGCTGAAGATCGAACAAACCATGCTTTGCCCATAAGGTCAGCATATGATCAAAAAAACCAATTCCTGTTTGAATGGCCGACTGGCCTTTGCCATCAAGACTAAGTGCTGCGCAAATGTTTGTCTCAGCTGTGCGGCGCTCTATCCTGGCTGACCGGCTCATGCTTTCACCTGCTGTACATAGGCAGCTACCGCCTGGAGAAGAACGTTATTCTCTTCTACTGTTCCGACGGTAACGCGTATGCATCCCTCCAGCGCAGGAGCACTGCCGAAGTCACGCACCCCAATTCCATTAGCGGTCAACCAGCCGGTTAAGCCCTTACTGTCGGCCGCTTTTACCAGGACGAAATTTGCCTGCGACGGATAAACGGTCAGCCCGTCAACTAAATTAAGGCTGTCAATCAGCCGCTGCCGTTCACGTATCGCCAAATCAATATCCGGCTCAAACGCCTTCCGCCGGTCGTAGACCACTTCCGCTGCTGCCAGCGACAACGCATTAACATGATACGGCATTAAAACCTTCCCTAGTACGGCTGTGAGTTCCGGCGCAGCCAGCAGATATCCTACCCGGGCGGAAGCCAGTCCGTATGCTTTGGAAAACGTCCGGGTAATAATCAGATTGGTATACCTGGCAAGCAGCCCAATTGCCGAATGGCCATGGAATTCATAATACGCTTCATCTACTACGACAGGGCAAGCTGCCCCAGCGACAATGGCTTCAATTGTTTCCATGGGAATTGCATTGCCTGTGGGATTATTGGGATTACAAAGCAGAATCAGGCTCGCCTGACTGTCAGCTGCAGCTGTAAGTACCTCATCGGCAGACAGCGAATAATCTGCCTTAAGTGGAACCGGCACTGCCTGACTGTCGGCCATCTTTGTATAAATACCATACATGGAAAAGGACGGCGTCGGAAAAACGATGCTCCGTCCCGTGCCGCCAAAGGCATAGCATAAAGCAGCCAATAATTCGCTTGACCCATTTCCCACAACAACATTATCCCGTGAGAAATTCATTGCTTTGGCAATTTTGTCCCTGAGTCCGGTAATTCCGATATCCGGATAGCGATTGAACGCTAATTCTCCCAGCCGGTCAGTTACTTCCTGCAGCACAGCCGCCGGCAGATTGGATGCCCGTTCATTGGCATCGAGTTTAATCGGGAATTCCGTTTCTTCCACTGAATAAGGCTTGAGCTGATCCAGTCCCGGTCTTATTAGCATAACCTGTCCCTCCTGACGCGAATGGCATTTGCATGAGCTTCGAGGCCTTCGGCCTCAGCCAGCCGGATGACTTGTTGGCTGGCGGCCTGTAATGCCTGTTGGCTATAGGCAATAATGCTGGTTTTCTTCATAAAGGTCTCGACGTTTAACACCGAATAAAAGCGGGCTGTTCCGCCGGTAGGCAGCACGTGATTAGGCCCCGCTAAATAATCGCCCAGCGGTTCTGGCGACCAGGGACCCAGGAATACCGCCCCGGCATGTTTCACATATGGCAGCAGACCAAAAGGTTCGGCAGTGAGAATCTCCAAATGCTCCGGTGCTGAAAGATTGGCCAGTTCCATTGCTTCCAAAATGGACTCGGTCACTAAAATCAGACCATTGCGCTGCAAAGCCTGCTCGGCAATTTCTTTTCTGGGCAGTTGCTCCAATTGAACGGCCAGTTCGGTTTCTACGGCTGCTGCCAGTTCGGCACTGTCGGTAATCAAAATGCTGGAAGCCAGTACATCATGCTCCGCCTGGCTGAGCATATCGGCAGCGATATATCGTTTGTCGGCTGTCTGGTCGGCAACGATCAAAATCTCACTGGGGCCGGCCAGCATATCAATATCGCAGTACCCATAAACGGCTTTTTTAGCAAGGGTCACAAAAATATTGCCCGGTCCGGTAATTTTATCTACTTTCGGAACCAGTCCGGTACCAAAAGCCAATGCGGCAATAGCCTGGGCTCCGCCGATTTTAAAGATACGCGTTACGCCCGCTTCCCGGGCAGCAGTAAGTACATACGGATTTACCGAACCATCTTTCGCCGGAGGCACTACCATAATAATCTCTTTCACCCCTGCGACTGAAGCGGGAACGGCATTCATAATTACCGAAGACGGGTAAGTAGCCGTTCCCCCAGGTACATAAATGCCCACTCTTTCCAGCGGAATGCATTTCTGCCCTAACAGAGAGCCGTGCTCCCGTTCGGTAAACCAGGATCGCGGCAGCTGTTCTTCATGAAAACGCCTGACATTAGCTGCTGCCTGCCGAATGGCCGCCAGTGTTTCGCTGTCCACCAGAGTATAGGCAGCAGCAATTTCCTCGTCCCGCACCTCCAGCGCGGCTGCCGTTATATCGGCACCGTCTATTTCCCGGGTATATTGGATAACCGCTTCATCACCGTGCTCCCGCACAGCAGCAACAATGGTATCCACTACCTGAGCCGCCGTCAGCTCTTTGCCAAAGACCTGGCGGATGCGCTGCTTCGCTCCTTCGCCAAGCGTAACATGGTCAAAGCTGGGTTTCACCAGTACTTTTTTCAGTTCAGCCGCGGTCATGTCTTTTGTTTGGTAACGTTTCATTATTTGGCCTCGCTTTCCAATAGACACTTAAGGTCCTCACTCAATTTATGAATGCGGTCAAATTTCATTTTAAAACTGACCCGGTTAGCAATCAACCGGGCAGTAGCCGGATGAATGCTGGCCACTTCGATCAGATTGTTTTCCTTAAGAGTCCGGCCTGTCTCGACAATATCCACAATCAGTTCCGCCAGACCAACCATCGGCGCCAGTTCGATGGAACCATTCAATTTTATAATCTCCATTTGGATACCAAGGCTGTGAAAATATTGTTCCGCAACGCGTGGATATTTTGTCGCTACCCGCATATGAGCATAGTCACTCATTTTTTCCTGCAGCAGACTTTGGGGAACAGCAGCCATCAGCCGGCAAAAGCCGTATTTTAAATCCAGCAGCTCATATACATTTTTGTTTTCTTCCAGCAGAACATCTTTACCGATAATACCGATGTCCGCCGCGCCATACTCTACGTACGTAGGCAGGTCCTGCGTTTTTGTGATAATAAAGCGGATTTTAGCAGCTTCATTGGTGATAACCAGCTTACGGGAGTTTTCGCTCAGTCCTTCAGCTGTAAATCCCACCTTGGCCAGCAGATTGGCGGAGAGATCAAATAATTTACCTTTTGGTAACGCAATCGTTAAATAATTCATATCACTGGAAGTCATAGCTTCGCTCCTGTGATTTTTATTTCCTTTAACATATTAAAGGATTAACATGTTAATATATTATCATCTTTAAAAAGAAAGGTCAATTCCTCTTGTAGGATTTTTGGTGAATATGTAGAAGTATTTGGAGAATACTACCAATATATAAAGGGGGTTCACTATGGCACCCGCACTCAATATTTTAGTACTCAATCCGTTAGCAGACCGGCATATTGAAAAAATCAATAATGTTGCACCTGATACCATCATCCACACTACTAATTTGGAAGACGCCAGACAATACATTGGTAACGCTGATATCTTAATCACCTGGGGCTGGATGGATATCCGCTCACTGTATCAGGCGGCCCCTAAGTTAAAGTGGGTTCATGCCTTAAGCGCCGGTGTAGAAAAATTAACCTTTCCTGAAATGCAGGCAAGCGATACTATTGTAACCAATTCTAAAGGGATTCATGGCATCCCGGTTGCAGAACATGTCTTAAGTCTGATGCTTGCTTTCACGCGAGGCTTGAATCTCCTAATCCGGCAGCAGCAGCAAAAAGTTTGGAAACGGGTTCCCACTGAGGAAATTCAGGATAAAACCATTGCGATCGTAGGGCTTGGCAGTATCGGCCGGACAATCGCCAAAAAGGCTAAGGGCCTGGGAATGAACGTGATTGCCGTCAAACGGGAAATGACAACAGAAATTTTTGTAGATGAGCTGTATACACCGGACCGTATCCATGAAATGCTGGGAGAAGCTGACTTTGTGGTAGCAGCATTGCCGCTGACAGAAGAAACAAACAATTTTTTCCGGCTGGAGCACTTCCAGTCCATGAAACGGTCCGCCTATTTCATTAATATTGCCCGCGGTGCAGTAGTTAAGGAAACGGATCTCATTCAAGCTCTTGAACAGGAGTTGATCCAGGGCGCCGGGCTTGATGTCTTTGATCACGAACCCCTGTCCAAAGACAGTCCCTTGTGGGCAATGCCCAATGTCATTCTCACTCCCCATCTGGCCGCCTTGTCACCGGCTTATCTCGACCGGGCAATGAAGCTCTTCGCCGACAATCTGGGCCGGTTCATCCAAAACAGCGAAATGGAAAATGTAGTCGATAAGCTCAAAGGCTATTAATTCAAATCATCAGCGGTCCGGAGCAGGGTAAGCTCCGGCGGATCCTCCGGCAGCTCAGCCTGGTGGTGGCGGCGTACAATGGCAACTACCGCGGCATTGCTGCCGCTTTGTTGTAAGAATTCAGCACTGCGTTCGGCATGATGGAAATAGGTATGAAACGCATGACGCAAATTGGCTACCCGGCTGCCCCGTCCTGCTTTTGCCCAGCGTTTCGCCCAATGAGGCGCTGCTTTATGCGCAATAACTGCCGCTATTTTATCAAACGTACTGACGTCGCCCTTTACTTTTCCCACATCATGCAGCAACGCACATTGAATCAGCAGCTGCTGATTAATATCAGACCGCCCTTCAGCCAGGCGCAGCGCCGTATATGCCACATCGAGGGCATGGCGCTGGTCTGGCTTATTCATGTTCCAGAATAGCTGCTGTTCGGCTGCAAGAAGCTCACGGCTGACAAATTCACGGTCAGCTTCGGTTATTGCTGCTGTCAGTGCCTTAACAACTTGTTTCACTCGTTTTAACATACCCTTTATCCGCCTATATAATGAAGCTTGGCGCAGCAGCGCTGGCACATGCTGATAGCTGCATCCTCCCTGCTTTGCGGTTCCAGAGCGAGTTCTACCCGCCACCCTTCGGCTCTAAGCTCGTTTGCAGCCGCAATCGCCTCGGGCAGGCTATTTTCCTGCCACGCCACATAGCAGTCCTTAGCTGCAGGCGGTGTGCTTAATCCCTGCCGTTCGAGCGCTAACAGCACCCGCTCAATACCAAGAGCAAATCCGGTAGCAGGACTGTCACTGCCGAAGGAGGCCAGCATTTTATCATACCTGCCGCCGCCGCAGACCGGAAAGCCTAGTCCCGGTGTATATCCTTCAAATACCATACCGGTATAATAGTCAAAATCACGGATTAGTCCAAGATCAAAGTTAACATGCTGTTCTACACCATAGCTGGTCAGCAGCCGGTAAATATCCGCCAGATTATCAAGTGCTCCCCGGCTGACTGCATTAGGTGCCATTTTATACGCCTGCTCAAATACTTCCTGCCGTCCATGCAGCACAGGAATACTCTGTAAGAAGCCCTGCATAGCAGCACTTAAACCGCTGGTCCTGAGTATTTCGCCCAGACCTACCAGATCCCGGCGAATAATTGCCGCCTTGACTAGCTGCTGCTGAGAAGCGCTTAATTCACTCTCCGCCATAATTCCATTAATAAAATCCACCTGTCCAAGGCTGACCTGGAACTGCGTGAGACCTGCCTCCTGCATTGCCGCAACTGCCAACGCAATGATTTCCGCATCGGCTGCTGGTCCCGGAGCCCCCAGGAGTTCAATCCCAGCCTGGTAAAATTCACATTGCCGGCCCGCCTGAGCCAGTTCATAGCGAAAAACATTCGTCAGATAGAACAAGCGCAGCGGCGCTCCTGCTTCGCGCATGCGGGTAGCGGCAATCCTAGCTATGGGAGTCGTCATATCCGGGCGCAGCGCCAATATACGATTATTCTTGTCCAAAAACTTAAACATATGCTGCTCGGCATCATTAGCTGACCCCACCAGCAGCGTCTCTAAATACTCAAAGGTGGGAGTAACCACTTCATCATAGCCCCAGCTGCTGAACAGCTGAGCAAGGCCGGCTTCCACCACCCGCTTGCGCCCCGCCTCACGGGGCAAGAAATCACGCGTGCCATAGGGGATCTGCGGTACATAATCCTGTTTCATTTATGCTGTCACTCCTATCAACTGTTTTCCTTTAAGCGGTCTAAAATTACCTTATAACCGTCAGCCCCGTAATGGAGGCAGCGTTTAACCCGGCTGATTGTTGCTGTACTGGCCCCCGTTCTCAGGACAATATCATCATAGATATGTCCTTCCTGCAGCATACGGGCAACTTCCAGGCGCTGCGCCAGTGATTTTAATTCGCTGATTGTACAAATATCTTCAAAAAACTGATAGCATTCCTCTTCCGACTTAAGCGCCAAAACCGCTTTAAACAATTGATCTGTCAGGGCATCCTTTAATTTCGGATTGACCGTCATGGTCATCGCTCCTTCACTGGATTCTTTTCATTATCAATACTATTCTAGTATAAACATCTTTTTCCTTTCTTTAATCCTTTTTTTCTTTACTTTGTGATAAAAACGCAATATTTTTTTACTTGACATGTTTACACTACCATGATACTATTTGTTACATCAAACTACATAGAAAACTCATTTCATCAAGAGTTGGCTGAGGGACTGGCCCAATGACGCCGCGGCAACCATTCACTTTTATGTGAAAACGGTGCCAATTCCACGGGATTTAATCCCGGCAGATGAAGATAAAAGGTTAGTAACCTCTTCGTCTGTGCGAAGAGGTTTTTGTTTTTTTAGAAAGGAGCAGTTAGACCATGATTAAATTGTCAGGTATTACAAAGACCTACCAGGGCTCAGCCGGACAGGTGCAGGCCCTTAAAGGCATAGATCTTAAAATCGAACAAGGTGAGATCTTCGGTGTTATCGGAAAAAGCGGCGCCGGCAAAAGCACCCTTATCCGCTGCATCAATATGCTGGAACAGCCCTCCACAGGCAGTGTAACGGTAGACAATCAGGAATTAACGACAATGAACGAGCAGGACCTGAGAAATATGCGAAAAAAGATCGGCATGATCTTTCAGCATTTTAATCTGCTCTCTTCCCGGACAGTATATGACAATGTTGCCTTTCCGCTGGAACTGGCAGGCAAAAGCAAGGCGGAAATTGCCGCCGATGTATTGCCGCTCCTGGAACTGGTCGGCTTAACAGACAAAAAAGATCAATATCCGTCACAGTTGAGCGGCGGCCAAAAACAGCGGGTCGGCATCGCCCGGGCACTTGCCAGCAAGCCGCTGGTGCTGCTCTGTGATGAAGCTACCTCCGCCCTTGATCCGCAGACAACAAAATCCATTCTTGATTTATTGAAAAGCATCAATGAGAAGCTCAAGCTGACAATTGTTTTAATTACTCACGAAATGCAGGTAATTAAGGAAATCTGCCACCACGTTGCTGTTATTGAAGGCGGTCTGATCATTGAACAGGGGCCGGTGCTGGATATCTTCACCAAGCCTAAGTCGGCAACTACCCGCGAATTTATCCGGGCGATCATCAATTACGATTTACCGGATATTTTCCTGGACACCAGCTTTTCCGATACTCCCCTGCCCGACGGCAATTTAGTGCTTCGTCTCTCCTTTATCGGTCATGCCGCGGGAGAGCCAATTATTGCCGGGATGATTCGCCGCTTCAATGTGGATACCAGTATCCTCTACGGCAACATTGACCATATCCAAAGCACTCCTTTCGGCACCCTGCTTGTGGAACTGTCAGGAGAACAGCAAAACATTGAAAGCGCCCTGAACTACTTACGGGCGAAAGACTTAGGAATTGAGGTGATTGGCTATGTCGCAAGAAATGCTCGCGCTGCTGGTTGAAGCTTTACTGGAAACAACGTATATGGTAGCAATCTCGGCTTTTGTGTCCGCCTTGATCGGCATTCCCCTCGGCGTCATACTGGTTACGACTGATAAGGGTCACATCCTGGAGAATCTCCCTGTAAACAGCGTATTAGGTGCAATCGTCAATGCCGCCCGTTCTACGCCGTTCATCATTCTAATGGTGGCAATTATCCCGATTACCCGGATGATTGTCGGAACTTCGATCGGAACCAATGCGGCAATTGTTCCCTTAACCATTGCGGCCATCCCCTTTGTCGGGCGGATTGTGGAAGCAGCCTTAAAAGAAGTTGATCACGGTGTAATCGAGGCCGCTCAGGCAATGGGAGCTTCGCCCTGGGAAATTATTAAGAAGGTCTTATTGCCGGAAGCACTGCCCGCGATTATTCTTGGTCTAACCATTACCATTATCAGCCTCATTGGCTACTCGGCAATGGCCGGAGCTATCGGCGGCGGCGGCCTGGGCGACCTGGCAATCCGCTACGGCTACCAGCGGTTCCGGGCCGATATTATGCTGGCCACCGTTGTCATCCTTATCGCCCAAGTACAGCTGGTCCAGTCGGGGGGAGACTATCTCTCCCGCCGGCTAAACAAAAAATAATTACAAAATAAAAACATATTAAACATTCAGGAGGAATTATTGTGAAAAAACTGGCTCTCTTACTTATCTCCCTGCTTACTCTTGCTTTGGTTGCCGCTGGCTGCGGCAGTTCGACCAACAACTCTGCTAAAGCGCCTGGTCAAGCGGCAAAAACGGTGGTAAAGGTAGGCGCAACCGCTGTTCCCCATGCTGAGATTTTAAAAGTTGTTAAACCCTTATTGGAAAAAGACGGTATTGATCTGCAAATCGTAGAATTCTCCGATTATGTCCGTCCTAATGTGGCGGTCGCCGAAAAAGAACTGGATGCCAACTTCTTTCAACATATCCCTTATCTGACCAAATTCGCTGCCGAACGCAATCTGCAGCTGACCTACACTGCAGCCGTTCACATTGAACCAATGGGTGTTTACTCCAAAAAAGTGAAAAATATTAACGAAGTAAGCACAGGCGCTCAGGTAGCTATCCCCAATGACCCGACTAACGGCGGACGCGCTCTTGCCCTGCTTGCAAAAGCCGGACTGATCAAACTGAAAGACGGGGTTGGCGTAAACGCTACGGTTAAAGACATTACCGATAATCCGAAAAACCTCAAAATTTCTGAGCTGGAAGCCCCCCAGTTGCCCCGTTCTCTGGATGATGTAGCGCTAGCCGTTATTAATACCAACTATGCACTGGAAGCAAAATTAGTCCCCACCAAAGATGCTCTGTTCATTGAGCAGAATGATTCCCCTTACGTGAATATCCTGACTGTACGTAAAGGCGACGAAAACCGCCCCGAAATTCAGAAGCTGACGAAAGCTTTGACTTCCGAAGAAGTAAAGAAATTCATCAATGAAAAATATCAAGGTGCCGTAGTTCCTGCATTTTAATCATACTAGGAGGCTTCTACCATGAAAAAATGGGTTAAAACAACCGCGCTTTCCTTGGCTGTTGTATTTGCACTTGGCCTGACAGGCTGCGGCAGCAGTCAGACAACTAAAACTGCTAGTGATAAACCGCTAAAAGTCGGCGTAACTGCCGGTCCTCACGCTGAGGTTATGGATATTGTAAAAAAAGTGGCTGAAAAGGATGGCTTAAAGATTGAAGTAGTCGAGTTCAATGACTATATTCAGCCTAATGTCGCTCTTAATCAGGGTGATATTGACTTAAACAGCTTCCAGCATCAGCCTTATCTGGATAATATCATCGCCGACCGGAAATATGAAATCTCTTTCTTAGCAAAAACCGTTATCTTCCCCATGGGGATTTACTCCAAAAAAGTAAAAAATATTAATGAGCTCCAGCCAGGTGCCACCATCGCCATTCCCAATGATCCGACCAACGGTGGACGTGCCCTGCTGCTGCTCGAAAAAGTGGGCTTAATCAAACTGAAGCCGAATGCCGGCCTCAAAGCTGCTGTTATCGATATTGCAGAAAACACCAAAAACCTGAAAATCAAAGAACTGGATGCCGCGCAAATTCCCCGCTCCCTGGATGATATCGATTTAGCGGCTATTAATACCAACTATGCCATGACAGCCGGCCTCGTACCGACGAAAGACGCTATTGCTTTGGAAGATCCTAATTCTCCTTATGCCAATATCATTGCCGTCCGCACCAAGGATAAAGAAAATCCGGCCTTCCAGAAATTCGTAAAAGCGTATCATTCGGAAGAAGTGAAGCAATTCGTCCAGGAACATTTCAAAGGCTCTGTTGTAGCAGCCTGGTAAATACCTTCCCTACATCAAAAATGACCTGCCCCATTATCGGGCAGGTCATTTCTATTTGCTTCTTATTTCGGTGTTACTTTTACTGCCGTACCGATTATGACAATCATCATTAATCCTTCCCCGACAGTAGAGATAGAATGCTGAGCACCGATTACGGCATCAGCTCCCATCGCAGCAGCTCTCTCCTGTAATTCAGCCAATACGGAATTCACGCTTTTGGCAAGTGAATTCTCATATGAAGTGCTTCTGCCGCCAAAAAAATCGCTTAATCCGGCTAAGAAGTCACGGATCGCATTGGTCCCCATAACAACTTCACCGCTGACAATACCAATATAGCGTGTAATTTGATACCCTTCCAACTGGGATGTAGTTGTAACAATCATGGTAATCCTCCTCTACGGTAGCCTACCATTAGTATAGCCTAAATCCCTTACCGGTAGAAGTATAAAAATGTTGCGGCAACATTCACGATTAAACCGCCTGCCATGGGAATGGCAGTCCGCTTAACGACATCAACCGGCGAAACACCGGCCATGCCGGAAACAACGACAATAACAGCTGTAATGGGTGATACACTGCGCGCCAGGCTGGCAGCAAAGTGCATCGGCAGCAGCATTAGCACAGGAGCAACTGCCATTTTAGCAGCAACTGTAGGTGTCAATGCGGCAAAAGCGAAGAAAGGCGCATTGCCTGAGCCCATGACAACCGAGGACACGGCGATAATGCTGACCATAACAATAATCATACCGGCGGCTCCTAAGCCTGCCGTCTGTGCGGAATTAATAATGGCATCAATGGCTCCGATTGTTTTCAAGCCATGCGCAAAAGTTTCGCCTGCTACGATTAGCGTAACAACAGTGGCCAGCTGAATTCCCATGCCATCAAAAAAGATCTGGATATCCGTAAAGATCTTTCTGCCATCACGATAACGGATATATTCGACAACCATCGTAATAAATACACTGATCAGCATGGCATTAACAATATCCATTTTAATGGAAGCAAACAACAGATTGCTGAAGGCTAAAATCAGAATCAGCGGAATTGTCGGCAGCACCGCATAAAAAGTCGGTGGCAGCGCTTCCTCTTTTTTCGTTTCATCTTTCACTACCGCCGTTTTCTGTACCACATGATCTTCCCGTTTGTCAAACCACTGCTGTACGACATAGTGAAGCGTCGCTACAACTGCCATAACCGTCAAGGCCACAGGAACCTGATACTGCGTCCAGTACGTTGTAATATCCAGGCCAGCCGTGGTGGCCGACAATATGCTCCCTGTATCGCCGGGGCTCCAGTCAAGACATAGGGTTGTACCGATTACAGCTGTTGCCGACAAGCGGCTTACACCAAGACTGACCAGAATGGGATACATGGTTACCATCAATAGCAGCCCCAGTCCCGAAGCACTGTTGATGAATAAGCCCAGCACCTGGCCTGTTAAGTAGGCTGCTGCCAGGACAAGATACGGAGCATGCAGCTTTTCCAGCGGCTTGATTGCAATGCGGACCAGCACCTTGCTGGCGCCGATATGATCCATATAGCGGGCAAAGCCGCCGACAGCCATGATATTTAAGCCCAGCCCGGCAGCGCGCGAGCTCAGGGTCTTCTTAATCACCTCAAACATATCAAAGAAAACCAGTCCGGTACTGTCCTTCGGTGAAAGTATAGTTCCCAGCCCAAAAACAACTGCAATAAGCATTAAAATGATACCTGCCAGAAACAAGACAGGCTGGGGTTTGTACTTTTTAACAATTAAATACCCGACCCAAATAGTAACCAAAAGTGCCGCTACTATTGACACCATCCATAACCCTCCTATTTTTATATAATTCAAACTATGGCCATTCTCATTCTATCACGAGTTTCGCTTTCCGCATATGGATAATAAAAAAAATCTGAGAGGGTATCCTCTCAGACTGGACATTTTATAACCATCCCGTAATCTGATAAAAAACAATAAAGAGAAACGGCACCATCGTTTTTAATAAAGTAATCGCAAAAATATCGCCATAGGCCTGACGATGGGTTAATCCACAAACAATGATTACCGTAATCAGGCTGCCATTATGCGGCAAACTATCCAAGCCGCCTGCAGCCAGGCAGATAATGCGGTGCAATATATCAGGCGGCATGTTAACGGCCTGGGCCCAGGCCAGATATTCCTGACCCAGCATACCGAGGGCAATCGTCAGACCGCCGGAGGCCGAACCGGTGATACCAACCAGGATATTAGCAGTAATTGCTTCGGAAATCAGCGGTCCGGTACCAATTTTAATCTGCATCAGAGCTGCTTTCACAGCCTCAAACCCCGGCAGACTGGCAACTACACTGCCATACCCGTAGCCTGATGCGGTATTCAAAACCGCCATAAGAGAGCTTGCCGTCCCCGCATTCAGCACCGTTTTCATATTGCTATGCTTTCTGAGGTTTTTCCGCCCAATAGCAAGGGCCAGCAATATGCCGACAATCAAAGCCATATTTAAGGACCAAAGGGCCCGTACTTTTTCTACGGAAGGGCTCAGCAGCGACAGCTTCAGCGCCTGAAACGGAATCAGGCTGGCCGGATCCCAGCTATAGGCCCAGGACCACTGAAAAGGGTTGCTGAAGTAAAGATTAACCGTTACGACTGCCACCAGGGGAACCAGCGAAAGTGACCAGTGCGGCAATCCCTGCTCCTCCTTAAGCTGCGGTTCATGCAAAACGTGATTGCCGTACCCTTCGCCCCGGGCTGCCGCCGTGCGATGCCGGTATCCCAGCCAGCCGTAGCCCAGTCCAAAAATCATCAGACCGCTGAGAATGCCTGTAATCGGCGCCGCCCAGGTAGTGGTTCCATAGAAGGTTGTGGGAATAATGTTTTGAATTTGCGGTGACCCCGGGAAAGCGACCATACTAAAGGTATATACGCCCAGCCAGATGGTGGCCGGAATTAATCGCTTCGGTATATCAGCCTGGCGGAACAAAGCGGCTGAAAACGGATACATAACAAAAACAACGACAAACACGCTTAATCCACCATAGGTTAAGGCCGAACAGCCAAGAATGGTGGCCAAAATCGCCTGTTTCCGGCCCAGGCGGCCTACAATAGCTCCGGCTATGGACTTAGCCATACCGGCATCTTCCATGATCTTGGCAAATACTGCTCCCAGCAGAATAATGGAAAAATACATCTTAAAAAACTCAGCTGCCTTGGTCATAAACAATTCGCTGTAAACAGGCATGAGCTGAAAAGGGCTGGCAGCTGCCGCCACCAAAGCAAAAACGGGACCAAATAAAATAATTGAATACCCGCGGAAAGCAAAATACATGAGTAAGAAAAGGCTAAGTGCAATTGCTGCTAATTCCATTTGGTCTCCTTATTCTTTTATAGATTTTGAGTCATTCCACCATAACGTGCTGAGCACGGCCAGCGTCTTTTTTCGCCGGCAACAATAAGGCGGAAGGAAGTACGCCGACAAAGCAAATCAGGGCCAGTACCAAAAAAGCATCATCGAAGGCAAAGACAAAAGACTGCTGGCTGACAACATTGCTCGTCAGCACCAGGGCTTTCAGGTGGGCAGCAGACGCTATACTGCCTGTGTGGCTGAATAATTTCTGCCCTTCATTAATAAATTGATTGGCTGTCCGCGAGGCTACGGTAAACGCTTCAGACAACTGCGCCAAATGAAAGACCTGACGGTTATTAATGACTGTCGTCAAAATAGCAATTCCCAGTGAGCCGCTGACTTGCCGGATAGCATTATTCAACGAAGAGGCTCGGCTTATTTTTTCCATTGGTACCGTATTCATTCCCAGAACAGTTACCGGCATCATAAATAATCCCAAACCAAGACCCCGAACAACCATTACAAACAGTATTGTCGTATAGCTCGTATCCATATCAATGAAGCGAAACGGCAGCGAGCCTATTCCCAGCAAAGTTATGCCGCTGAGAATCACCGGCTTGGCTCCGAATTTATCGGCAAGCTTAGCCGCTATGGGCATCATTAATCCGGCCGTTAATGCCGAAGGAAACATCAGAATTCCTGTCTGCATCGCCGTATAGCCCCGCATATTCTCCATAAACAGCGGAACTAGGAATATACCGCCAAATAACCCAATCGTACCAATAAAGGTAATCATAATACTAAGAGAAAAATTCCAGTTCTTAAATAGCGTTAGGTCCAGTATTGGATTATCATGATTGAGCTCAATAACAACAAACAGAATTAGACTGGTAATGGCAACATAAAACAGCCCCAGGATATAGGCCGACGTCCAGCCCTCATCCGTACCTTCACTCAACGCCAGCAGCAGACAGAACAGCCCCAGGGCCGAAGTAATTAAACCACCTGCATCGAGTTTTTGCGTACGGGAAACCGGGGTTTCTTTTAAAATAAGCGCCGCCAGTACATAGCCGATCACGCCAATCGGCAAATTAATGGTAAAAATCAGCCGCCAATCCCAGTATTCAACCAGGTAACCGCTCAGTGTAGGGCCTACAGCGGGAGCCACCATCGCCGATATTCCCCATATTCCCATCGCCATATTGCGCTCCTGAGGCGTAAATACATAGTAAACGATGGACATGGTAACCGGAATAATTAAGCCGCCGCCAATGGCCTGAATAACCCGGAATACGATCATGCTGTCATTGCTCCAGGCAATACCGCACAATACTGAGCCGATTGTAAATACGGCCAGGCTGAACAAATACATGCGCCTGGTGCCATACACATCACAAAAATAACCGGTAGCAGGCTGGATAACCCCCATGGTCAGCATATAAGCAGTTAAGATCCACTGGGCCTGATCGGTATCAACAGAAAATACCGCCATCATTTTCGGAATGGCGATATTAACAATACTCGTATCAAGAATACTCATAAACCCACCGATAATCGTAACACCTAAAGCCCACCACTTGTAACTTTGCTCTGAAATATCCAAACGGGGAATGGTAAACATGGCAATCCCTTCTCTACTATCCAATATGAACTTTAATAAGCACTGACATACCTGGTCTAAATACCACATCGCTGTCTTTGGGCAGCGATATTTTTATGGGAATGCGCTGGGTTACTTTCGTGAAATTCCCTGACGAATTTTCTGTTGGAATCAGGGCAAAAACCGAATTGGCGGCAGCCCCCACTTCATAAACTGTGCCGGTAAAAGTCCGGCCAGGATAACCGTCAACCGTATACTCCACCTGCTGACCTGGTTTTACTTTTCCGATCTTTGTCTCCTCAATCCGGGCGCTCACCCAGACATCCTGCAGGTCGGCTATGGTAAATAAGGCCTGCCCGGCAGACACGACTTCGCCGGGATTCACTGACTTCAGCGCAACCAGCCCGCTGACCGGTGCTGTTATGGTGGCGTTATCCAGCGTTGCCTGTGCAGCCTCCAAAGCTGCCTCGGCCTGTCTAACCTGCGCTGCAGCCGCTCTTACCGCTTCATCACGGGAACCGGCTAGAACGAGATCCAGCTTCTCTCCGGAACTCTTGTATGTTTCCCGGGCAATAACATAGGCGGTATCCGCACTGTCCCGCTGAGCAGAACTGATAGCCCCGTCACGGTACAGCTTTTCCATGCGTTCATCATTCCGGGCTGCATTATCCAGGCTGGCTTTAGCCTGATCAAAAGCCGACCGAGCCTGATCAATTTCCTGCGGACGGGCTCCGGCAGTTATTTCTTCATACCGGGCTTTCGCCGTAGCCAGTGCTGCTTCTGCCTGTTGTTTCTGTGCTATGATTTCCCGGGTTTCAATGCGGGCTACAATTTGCCCATATGTAACCTGATCGCCTTCTTTAATCAGTACTTCCGTAATACGCCCCGGTATTTTGGCGCTGGTGGTTACAATCGTCCCGCCAATCCGTGCATCATCGGTAGTGACATATTTGGTAGAGTAATACCACCAACCGCCGCCACCAAGGATTCCTGCCATAACAAAAACGGCTAACAACACCATGACGATCTTCGGCTTTTTCTCATTCGGAGTTTGTTTTTCCTCCACTTTTTATCCCTCTCCCTGCTAAACACTGCTGAATCACCAGTTGACCCAATGGTCACCTTTTAAACAAAAAAAATTATTGCCGGGCTACGCCATAAAGAAAAATATCGGCAATAGATTTCGCGGTGCCGTCAATATCGTCACCTACCAGTTTTTGAAAGACCATCATGACGATTACACTGAATAAACCATAGGCAGATTTGGTAACATCGCATTCGCGGATAACGCCTTGCTCAATTCCCTCGTGCAAAACTTTTTCCAGCATCCCGATGCTTTGCCGGAACCAGTCGCGATACTTCTCCTGCTGCTCCGGTTTTAAATTCGATTGACCTTTTGAGCCAAAACCGCGCATTTCATGCATCATAACCCGCCAGAGATCAGCATTATGCACATAAAACCTGAGAAACAGTTTAATAACGGCTTCGACCTTGACAAGTGGCGGCTGCGGTGATTGAACGAGTTCGGCCAGTGCCACCTCAAAAGGTGCGCTTTTTTCCCGGATAAGCGTGTAAAATAATTGCTCCTTGTTGACGAAATAATTATATACTGTTCCTTTTCCTGTGTCTGCCAGTGCAATTATCTCATCAATAGTGGTCCGGTGATACCCTTTTTGAGAAAATATTTGATAAGCGGCATCCAGGATTTGTTCCCGTTTGGACCGATTTTCGTCCTCCCCGGATTCACGAAAGTACTTCATAGTGGCCTCCCTATTCTTTTCACTACTCTCATTATAGGAAGTCCAAAATATACTGTCAACAAATAGAATAATAGCAACATAATATCAAAAAAAAATAGAGCCTCCAGGCTCTATTTTTTACACGCAACCTTGCGAACGGCTGCTGCGAAAACTTCTTTGAAGTTGTTCTTGGATTTCCGTTTCAGCTGTTCCGGGTTAGTCTGCTGATCGCGGTTTTGCAAATCAATCCTTTGCACGACGGCTACTCTCGGTACCATAGTAACGCCCTCCTTGGCTTATGGTATGTTCTTATTACTATTATCGAAAGAAAATGGTAATAAGTTAAGCTTTTTTTGGATTTCCTTACCAAGTTTACATAACTATACTTTTATGCTATCATAGTAGATGCCCGGCAGATATACCGATTCTGGTATTTATTATACTGCCGGTACTACATGTCACTAGGAGGTAAACAATGAGCAAACGTAAGACAACAGCAGTTGCTCTATTGCTGGCTCTCACTACAACAATTGCCACACCGGCTGTACCGGCATATGCCTTCTCGGTTAACGACCTGTTGTCGCAAACCACTGCTAACAGTAGTGCTTCCGGCAGCAGCTCCTCGAATTCATCTTCCGGTAACAGCTTCATGAATATACTAATGGGCCTATTACTGGGCAAACTTTTTAGCAATATGTCGAGCACCGGGTCGTCAAATGCGGCTACTCCTCCGGTATCAATTAATAAAATTGCCGGCCTGCCTGACACTTCAACCAGTGCAAACACTGGCTCAGCTCAGGCAACAGCTACCGGCAACGCATTAATTGCTACTGCGAAAAAATACATGGGTGTTCCTTATGTATGGGGTGGAACGACAACTGCTGGCTTTGACTGTTCCGGATTCACCCAATATGTAATGAAACAAAATGGCATTACCATTCCCCGCACTGCCGCTGAGCAGTTCGCGACAGGTACACCGGTGGACAAGTCTCAATTACGGGTCGGCGACCTGGTGTTCTTCACTACGTATAAAGAAGGCGCCTCACACGTCGGCTTCTATATGGGAGACGGCAACTTTATTCATGCCAGTTCAGCAAATGAGCAAGTCACAATTTCCGATTTGAGTGACACCTACTATGTAGAGCATTATATTGGCGCGCGCCGGTATATTCAAAATTAAGTCCTCAAGATTGTAAAACAAGGCACAAACAATATTCGTTTGTGCCTTGTTTTTATTTATACCACTGCCAGTATTTTTTGTACCGATTCCATCAGACGCTCAAACTTGTGCGGCTTTAAGGACTGAGCCCCGTCACACAGCGCCAGCTCAGGCTGATGGTGGACCTCAATAATCAGTCCGTCGGCTCCGATGGCCATTGCTGCTTTGGAAAGCGGTTCCACCATCGCCCATTTGCCGCTAGCATGGCTGGGGTCAACAATGATCGGTAAATGACTTAACTCTTTCACTGCCGGAATTACGCTGATATCCAGCGTATTGCGGGTATACGTGTCAAAGGTCCGGATACCGCGCTCGCACAGAATGATTTGCGAATTGCCGCCGGCCATAATGTATTCGGCAGCCATTAAAAACTCTTCCAATGTGGCGCTCAACCCCCGTTTCAGCAAAATAGGTTTGCCGCTTTTCCCCGCTCTTTTCAGCAATTGAAAGTTCTGCATGTTTCTGGCGCCAATTTGAATAAGGTCGGCATAATACTCCACCGTATCAAAGGTTTCCACATCCATAACCTCGGTGACAAAAGGCAGTCCTGTAGCTTCCCTGGCCTTTGCCAGCATCTTCAACCCTTCCTCCCCCAAGCCCTGGAATGTATACGGTGAGGTCCGCGGCTTGTAAGCGCCGCCTCTCAGCATAGCAGCACCCGCCTTTTTCACCAGCTCTGCCGTATGAACCATCTGCTCAATACTTTCTACTGAGCAGGGCCCGGCAATGACCGCCTTATGACCGCCGCCAAACTTACAGTCACCGATGGCAATCACCGTATCCTCCGGATGGTACGTCCGGCTGGCCAGCTTATAGGGCTGCTGGACCCGCATGACCTTTTCCACATTGCCGTTTACAGCTATTGTACTTAAATCCAGCTTGGTAGTATCTCCCACTAAGGCGAATACGTTTCTTTCCGAACCTTCAATAAAGGTAACTTCCACATCCATGGTCATCAACTTCCTATGAATTTTTTCTACTTCCGCTTGCGGAGCCCCTGGTTTCATAACAACTAACATCGTTTGTTCCCCCTCATACTAATTTGAAGTCGTTTACCTGAAAGCTAGCCAATAAAAAAAGAAGAGGTTCTTTTGCAGAACCTCTTCTTTGTTGATTGTACATTCGCTGCCACGCCTATGTCCGGCAGTTTATAGCAATCTGACCATCATTAAGATTCTTCACAAAAGCTGCTGCGTATTCAGTTGTTTTGGTAAATGCAAAATAACCAACGCTAAAAAAATAGCCCCGGCTGCTAAAGCTAAACCAAAAACCGCTGTTAAGTTTGCAGACTTTTTGTATTGTCTCACTCATGACGGCACCTGCATTTCTATAAATTCGACAGAACAAACGTTAACTTTAAATACTTATAGGTTTGATTATAGTACCAAAACTGTAATCCTGTCAACATATATTAATGTTTTTAAGAGTTTTGTGTAAACTTTTACACTTAAACTGCAAGCAGAAAGTTCTCAAACACCTTAATCCCATTGGCAGTCAGCACCGATTCTGGGTGAAACTGGACGCCCTGTATATGATACTCTTTGTGCTTAAGTGACATGATAAGCCCATCTTCCGTTTGGGCTGTAACCGTCAGACAATCCGGAAAACCGGCCTGATCGACCAGCAGCGAATGATACCTGCCTGCGACAAAGGGCTGATTCAGCCCCGTATAAATGCCCTGGCCATTATGATACACAGGCGATACTTTGCCATGCACAGGCAGAGGAGCCCGGATGATTGTGGCACCAAATACCTCGGCAATAGCCTGATGCCCCAGGCATACGCCCAGAATAGGCACTTTTCCTGCTAGGAGGCTGATAACCTCTTTTGTAATCCCCGCATCAGCCGGAGTTCCCGGTCCAGGCGATAAAATGACCGCCTCATATCCGGCAGCCGCTACTGCAGCAGTACCAACGGCATCATTGCGGATTACCTCAACCTCATACCCCAGCTGGGTGACACACTGGTAAATATTATAGGTGAAGGAATCATAATTATCGAGTATCAATATCATCGCTATTCCTCCATCAGCTTAAATAAAGCCTGCCCTTTGTGCAGAATTTCCTGGTATTCCGTTCGCGGCACCGAATCATATACAATCCCGGCTCCCGTTCGTATGCTGGCCTGCTTTCCTTGGATGGCCAGCGTGCGGATTGTAATGCATGTATCCATATTTCCACTAAAATCAAGGTATCCCACTGCTCCGGCATAAGGCCCCCGGCAGTCACCTTCCAGTTCATGAATAATCTCCATCGCCCTAACCTTAGGAGCCCCGCTGACCGTGCCGGCCGGGAAGCAAGCCTGCAAAACATCCAGAGCAGTATAGCCTTTAGCCAGCTGTCCGGACACTGCCGATACAATATGCATAACATGCGAGAACAGCTCCACGTCCATATACCGGTCAACCGTAACCGTACCTGGAGCGCTGATCCTGCCAATGTCATTTCTGCCCAGGTCTACCAGCATAGCATGTTCAGCCCGTTCTTTTTCATCAGCCAGCAGTTCTGCAGCCAGCTGGCTGTCTTGTTCCTTCGTACGGCCCCGCGGACGTGTTCCGGCTATCGGGCAGGTATATACCTTGCCTGATTCCACTTTCACCAGCATTTCCGGCGAAGCGCCCACCAGCTTATTAGTCCCAAAGTTGAGATAAAACATATACGGCGACGGATTGACCTGCCGCAGCCGGCGATAGAGATTAAAGGGATGGTTAACCAGAGGCACGGAAAATTCCTGGGACAATACAATTTGAAAAGCTTCACCGGCAGCAATATACTCTTTAGCCTTAGCTACCATTGCCATATACTGTCTGGCAGCTTCCGAATCAACTGCTGGAAGCTGGAATGGAGCTTGGCGGGACTGATAAGGAGCATCAGCTAAGATAACCGGCTGGGTGCTCTGGATTGTACCGACAATCCGTTCTATCTCCGTCACAGCCTTTGCATAGCTTTCAGCCGCACTTTCTGGCTCTGTAACAGCTGCTAAATAGACGATCTTCAAGGTATGCTTCAAATGATCAAGAATAATAATGACTCTGCAAAACAGCAGCTGCACCAGTTCCAAATCGTCCGGCAGCCGGTACCCGCGCACCCGCTCCATCGTTGCAATCAGATCGTAGGCAAAATACCCTACGCCTCCCCCCATAAACGGAGCTGGCTCCGGCAAAGGGCTGACAGAAAACCCGGCCATAAACTGACGCAGAAGATCCAGCGGCTTTCCCTTACTTGTTGTTTTTGCCCCGTTTTCCAAAATCAGTTCACTTGCCTCACTGCGACCGGTGAACTCGGCAAAAGGCTGCAGCCCAATAAAGGAATACCGACCAAAGTTCTTACCGCTTTCTGCACTTTCCAGCATAAATCCCCGGTCCTCGCCAACCAGTTTGAGATAAAGCGAAATAGGCGTTTCCAGATCGGCAGACAGCTCGGCCATAACCGCAACCGTGTTATATTGCCGGGCTGCACTGCTAAATTCCGGTAAGGAAGGGTATACCTTCAAGGCGATTCCCTCCCCTCATCCAAAGCGCTGCGTAATGCTCCGACAAATTCGCTGACTGCCGGAACCCCTTCATTCATTAACAGCTCCATAACCGCACTGCCAACAATAACCGCATCGGCATAACGGGCTGCATTGCGGGCAGCCTCCGGACTGCCTATGCCAAAGCCTATAGCAGCAGGAATGGACGAGTACTGCCGCACCTGCCCGATTACCTCAGCAACAGGACAGTAATCAATGTCCCGGATGCCGGTCACACCCGTACTGGACACGCAGTATATAAAACCGCTGGACTTGCTGCATATGGCGGCAATCCGCTCACCTGTTGAGGTGGGCGCTGCCAGTTGAATGGTATCCAGGCTGTTCGCGTGGCACGCTGCGGCAATAAGCTCACTTTCTTCCACCGGCAAATCAGGAACAATAATCCCATTCAGACCGGCTTCGCTGAAATCCCGGGCAAAGCGGTCAACGCCGTACTGCAATACCGTATTTACATAGGTCATAACAACTAACGGCACCTGGCACTGCTGCCGAATGCTGCGAATCAGTTCAACCGTCCTGGCAGTCGTTGCACCAGCTTGCAGCGCCAGGGCAGCCGCTTTTTGAATAACCGGTCCGTCAGCCATGGGATCGGAAAAAGGCAGGCCGATTTCAATCACATCTGCCCCAGCCTCAGCCGCCGCCAAAACAGCTTTACCAGTTATCTCGTAATCGGGGCAGCCTGCGGTAAGATACACAATTAAGCCTTTACGCTTTGCATTCCGTAAGTCTTCTAACGTTTTAGCCAGCTTCATCCGATTTTCCCCTCCATTAACTGTGCCGCCATTTGCACATCTTTATCGCCGCGTCCGGACAGACAAACTACTACCGTTTCACCCGGCAGCGTTTGCGGCATAAGCTGTTCCAGGTAAGCCAGGGCATGAGAGCTTTCCAGGGCCGGGATGATCCCTTCCAGCAGGGAAAGCCGCTGAAAGGCTGCCAAAGCTTCGTCATCCGTGATCGCTGTATAGGTAACCAAACCGGCATCCTTAAAGTAAGCATGCTCCGGCCCTACTCCGGGATAATCCAGTCCTGCCGAGACCGAATAGGCAGGAATGACCTGACCATCCGCATCCTGCAGCAGATAGCTCAGCGCTCCGTGGAGCACGCCCGGCCTCCCTTGGGTGAGGGATGCCGAATGCTCCCCTGTTGTTAAGCCTTTTCCGGCAGCCTCGACGCCGATTTTCTTTGCTTTGGCTTCATTGCGGAAAGGATAGAACAAGCCCATGGCATTACTGCCGCCCCCTACGCAGGCCACCAGATAATCAGGAATTGCTCCTGTCATAACCTGTGACTGGGCTTTTAGTTCTTCCCCGATAATTGCCTGAAAGTCACGGACAATCATCGGGTAAGGATGAGGACCGACTACTGAGCCGATGATATAATGGGTATTCTCTACATGAGTGACCCAGTCGCGGATTGCCTCACTGGTAGCATCCTTCAGCGTTCCCGTGCCGCTTGTTACCGGTCTCACCTCGGCTCCCAGCAGGCGCATGCGAAATACATTCAGGGCCTGCCGCTGCATATCTTCTTCTCCCATATATACCGTGCACTTGAGGCCAAAAAGAGCGCAAACGGTTGCTGTTGCCACGCCGTGCTGCCCTGCTCCCGTTTCGGCAACAATCCTTTTCTTGCCCATAGCTTTAGCCAGGATTGCCTGCCCTAAGGCATTATTAATCTTGTGTGCTCCGGTGTGAAGCAAATCTTCCCGCTTTAAATAAATATTGGCTCTGCCATAATGTTTTGTCAGGTTTTCGGCATAATACAGCCGGGTTGGCCGCCCCGCATACTCACATAGCACCTTTTTAAATTCCTGTTGAAACCCGTCATCCGCTTTAAGCCTGGTATAGCATGCCTCTAATTCCAGCAATGCAGGCATAACTGTCTCCGGAACAAAGCGCCCACCGAATTGACCAAAGCGACCTTTACTATTTGGCATTTGTTATTCCTCCCTGTAAGCTAAGTTCCCGAACCTTTAGGGCAATGTCCTGTGCCGTAACCAGCCCTTCCCCCACCAATACTCCCCGGATACCGGCACGCTGTAAGGCAGCTGCCGTTTCCCGGGAGTGAATGCCGCTTTCACTGATAAACAGCCGGTCGGCTGCACAATACGGCAGCAGTTCGAAGGTATTCTCCACGTTGGTTGTAAAAGTAGTTAAGTTGCGATTATTAATTCCAATCACAGCTGCCGGAGTCTGCTGCACCCGTTTTAACTCTTCCCTGCTATGCACTTCTACCAGGCAGTCCAGTCCGATTTGCCGGGCAGTTGCCAAGTACTGCTGCACTTGAGCGTCGGTTAAAATAGCGGCAATCAGCAGCACGGCATCTGCCCCCAGCAGTCTGGCCTGGTAAAGCTGATACTCATCTACGATAAAGTCCTTGCGTAATACCGGCAGGCTGCTTACTTGCCTGACTTCGCCAATATGCTGGTCAGTACCGCAGAAATGGCTGTCGGTGAGTACCGATAAAGCCGCCGCCCCCTCGTTATCATAGATCCGGGCCAATTCTCCAACGGTACGCTCCGAGAGCCTGCCTTTCACAGGCGAAGCCAGCTTGCACTCGGCAATCAAGCTCCAGCTCTTGCCTGTTAAAGCTTTTGAAAAAGCCATTGTGCCGGGAACAACCTGCTTGATGAGCTTTCCCAGTGGCAGCTGCAGTTTATCACGTTTTACTTCCTCTTTTTTATGCGCTGCGATTCGTTCAAGCATATCGCTCCTCCTCCCTTCGGACAGTACTGATAAATTCCCTTATCTTAACGGCATTTTTGGTACCGTTCACTTCTACCCCGCTGGAAACATCCACTCCGTCCGGTGCTAACAGGCGCATAGCTTCCTCTACATTATCCGCATGAAGCCCGCCGGCAACCAGCAGCGGCTTAGTAATCTGCTGCCTGATTTGCTGAAACTCAGTCCAGGCAAAGGGTACACCTGCTCCGCCAAATTGCTGCTCAGAAAAGCCGTCAACCAACAGCCACTGCGCAGGAAAAGCGTTGACCTCTTCTGCTGAAAAAGCGCCAGGCTTTATCGCTTTGATCACCGGCAGCTGCAGCGTACGGCAGTAGTCTGCACTTTCCTCCCCATGGAGCTGGATATAGTCCAGCTTGCATTGACTGGCGATCTCCTGTACCTCGGCTAGTGGTGCATTCACAAATACGCCTACCTTGCTAATGTCCGGTACCTGACGGCTGATCTCCCGGGCATTAGCTTTGTCTATCCGCCTCTGGCTGTTGGCAAAGACAAAACCGATCCAATCAGCACCGGACGCCTGGGCCGCTTCGGCCATCGCAATTGATGTAATACCGCAAATCTTTATGATAATGCTAATTCCTCCTCTCGATAGCTCTGGGTCAACTGCTGCAATTCGGTTAATTTCGCATAGGCAGCCCCGCTATCCAGACTTTTAGCAGCGATGGCCACACCTTCTGCCAGCGTTTCGGCCTTACCGCCAACGACCAAAGCTGCTGCCGCATTTACCAGCACCACATCCCTTCTCGGTCCCGGCTCGCCCTGCAGCACACCACGCAGTAAAGCTGCATTATCCATAGGGGAACCGCCACGGTATGCCTTCTGATCACACAGAGTAAACCCCAGTTCTTCCGGATAGATGACATATGACTTCATCTCGCCATTTTGTACTTCCACCACCTGAGTCGGAGCAGCGGTGGAAATCTCATCAAGACCGTCAAGGCTGTGCACCACCATCGCCCGCTGTATGCCCAGATTGATTAGGGCCTCTGCTACTTTACCGGCGGCAGCTGCTTCATAGACTCCGATCAACTGCCGCTCGGCCCCTGCCGGATTGGTAAGCGGCCCCAGGAGATTAAAAACAGTACGGAAGCCTAGCTCCTGCCGCGGCCTGGCGGCATGCTTCATGGCCTGGTGAAATACCGGCGCGTACAAAAAACCAATGCCGATATTCTCTATCGCCTGGGCCACAGCTTCAGGGGAGAGGTCGACTTTGACACCCAACGCAGTCAATACGTCCGCACTGCCACACGAGCTGGAAATACCACGGTTACCGTGCTTTGCCACGGCAATTCCGGCGCCTGCCGCCACAAAGGCGGTAGCAGTGGAGATATTAAAAGTCCCTTTGCCGTCACCCCCTGTACCGCAAGTATCAAGCAAGTCCTGTCTGCCGCACGTAATACGCAGCGAATGCTGCCGCATTGCTGCAGCAAAGCCTGCGATCTCACTGCCGGAAATTCCCTTTAACCTAAGCGCTGTAAGAAAGGACCCGATCTGCGCCTGGCTGGCTTGCCCTGACATAATGATTCCCATCGCCTGTTCTGCCTGAGCGGCAGAGAAATCCTGGCCTCCCAGCAAGTGAGCCAAATAGTCTTTTAACATTTCCTTTCCTCCTTATATGGGAAAATCTTATATTGGAAATAAAAAAAACCACTTCGCCCCCAACAAGGGGCGAAATGGTTCGCGGTACCACCCTACTTTAGAAACTGCTTTGTTTTCATGAATTGAGGCAAAATAAAAAACCATTCCACCCAAAGGGGCGAAATGGTTCGCGATACCACCCTAATTCAGAAAACACAGCGTTTTCTCTTTTTCAGGTACGGGAAACTACTCCGATACCCTAGCCATTATAACGGTGGCACCCGGCCTCTCCTACTAGAAAACGTTCGGGAGGCAGCTCACAGGACCATTCGATATACGCTTTTGGCTGGTCATCACACCTCCGGCTGTCCGGTCACCAGCTCGCTGAGCAAAAGCGGCTATATGTACTCTTCCCGTTCATCGCTTGTAGCTATTTGCTCTAATTGTATAGCCATGATATTACACTGTCAAGTATATTTTACACCAAAAGAAGAAAAAAGTTACATTAAAATCAATAACAACTGCAAATCCTGCTACCAGAAGCGCTGTGCTTTTTCGGCAATGCCGGCAGCATTCTTAACACTCATAGCTTTTCGCCACTCGGCGGGAAACAGCTTTTTATAGCGTCTCTCAGCAAAACGTTCATCAATCAGCAAGACCAGTCCCCGGTCGTATTCGGTGCGAATGACACGCCCTGCCGCCTGCAGGACTTTATTCATGCCAGGATAAACATACGCATAGTCAAAACCCGGCTGTTGATTCTTTGTAAACCATTCGCGGATAATTTCCCTTTCCAGACAAACCTGCGGCAGGCCAACCCCGACAATAACCGCTCCCACTAGGCGCTCACCGGTCAAATCAATGCCTTCCCCGAATATCCCGCCTAATACCACAAACCCTACCAGCGTCTCCTGGTTTTCAACAGCAAACTGCTGCAGAAACTCAGACCGCTCCGCTTCCGTCATCCCGCTGACCTGGCGAATTACCTTGACCGGCAACTCTTTGGCACAAAAGCGTCCGGCCACTTCCTCCAGATACCGGTAGGACGGCAAAAAGACCAGATAATTTCCTGTTCTGGCTCCAGTCATTGCCGCTATCCTGTCTACAATTTCGTCATAAGTCTGATCCCGCATTTTATAAGTGGTACTGACTGTATCGGCGATATACAGTCCCAAATGATCGGGAGAAAAGGGGGAAGCCACCGCTAGTTTGCCGTCACCGTCCTCGCCTCCCACCATTGCAAAGAAATAATCGAGCGGCGTCAGCGTAGCCGAAAAAAAGACTGCCGCCCTGCCCCGTGCCGAAACCTGCCGCAGCAGTTCGGCCGGATTCACACAAAACAGCTTCAGCCGGACATCTTTCTCGATCTTCTCTGCATAGGTTACATATCGCTCATCATACATTTCCGCTGTCCGTAAAAAAGCAAACACCTGAAAATACAGTTCTAAGAGCGCCTCGCGAAAATCAGTCTGCTCATTTTGCGACAGCCATTTTTCCGCTTGGGAAGCAAAATTCCGCAGCAGCGGCAACAGGGCGTCCGGTGCAGCCTCCTGTATCCAGGCGGCTGACTGCCCGGCTCGCGGCGTTTCCACACAATCTTTTCCAGTCTCCAGCAGGAAGGCATTTATCTTTCCGGCCGCTTTTGCCAGCCGGGGCAGTTTCTTCATGACTGCTTTGCGAATAGCAAGAAAATCCTGCTTGCTGATTTCAGCAGAGAACATGTCCCGCGCCCGGTCAATCAGGTTATGGGCCTCATCGACCAGCAGGCAGTACGCACTGTCGTTATCCTGAAAAAAGCGTTTTAAATAAACAGCAGGGTCAAATACATAATTATAATCGCAAATGACGGCATCGGCCCATACTGCCAAATCCAGGGTAAATTCAAAGGGGCACAGCTGATGCTCCCGGGCCTGCTGCTCAATATTCTCACGGGTAAGGTTCTCTAAGCGCCAGCAGGCACTCAGCGCCGGACCAATGCGGTCATAGTAGCCCTTCGCATAGGGACATTCGTCAGGCGTACAGGCCGCGCCGGGCATAAAACAGATCTTCTCTTTTGCCGTTATCGTTACGGTTTTGCACTGTAAGCCGCTTGCGCGCAGCCTGGCAAAAACCTCTTCCGCCAGCCGGCGGGTTACGGTCTTGGCAGTCAAAAAGAACAGCTTCTCAATATGGCCCAGCCCCATTGCTTTAATGGCTGGAAAAATAGTGGCGATGGTTTTTCCCGTGCCGGTAGGTGCCTGAGCGCACAGCCTGCGTCCTTCAACAAGCGCCTTATACACAGCAACTGCCAGCTGCCGCTGCCCCTGGCGAAACTGCGGGAAAGGAAATTCCAACTCCTGCGCAGTTCGGTCACGAACGGCAATCCATTCGGCAACCTGCTTCGCCCATGCTGCATATTGATCCACAAGCTGAGTGAAAAACTGCGCCAGCTCAGTAAAGGAAAATGTCTGCTCGAAGAATTTTAGTTCCAGCGTGACCGCCTGGCAATAGGAAATCCGCACATTCATATCCGTAAGCTCATGCTGCAGGGCATAGATATAGGCATAACATTTAGCCTGCGCCCAGTGCAGCGGATTGTGACCTGCTTCGATCGTTTCCAGTTCGGCAGTCGTTGACTTAATTTCATCTATCGTCACCTGTAGCGTGCCATTTTCCTTGGTACCCGTTATCACGCCATCGGCCCGGCCGCCGATATGCAGCGCCAGATCCTCCCGCTCTACTTCTATAGACAGGCTGACTTCCGCTTCATATTCCGCGCCTTGCGCCTGTTGAATCTTCCGGTGAATTTTACCGCCATCTACCATGCGCGAACTGCTGGTAAAAGCCGCTACCAGATCGCCGGAGCGCAGTACAAATTCAACTAAATTCCTTACGGAAATCTTAATGATTCTGTTAACAGCCATATTTTTCTTACCCTTCGCTCTGTAGATCTTTCTATTAGCATACTATCACGAACAAACGTTCAGAGCAAGAAAGGGAATAATTGTATGGCACTTGAAATTTTTTCTAGATTAAGGTTATGATAGCGTTATAAACGTTAGGAGGCCTTACTCATGAACAGGCTAACCATTCTACCGATACAATTTACCGCTGGCGGCCTACCCAATACCATCTATCCTGTCATCGTAAGTGATGAAGCTGAGATGGTGCTAATTGACTGTGGTTATCCCGGCTTTTTCCCCTTGCTGACAAGCACAGCGGCAGCAGAAGGTTTGGACTGCAGTAAGCTAACCAAAATCATTATTACCCATCATGACTATGACCACATGGGCGCCCTGGCAGAATTCAAGCAAGCTTATCCCCATTTGCAGGTAATTGCCTCCTGTGAAGACGAGCCATATATCAGCGGCAAACTCAAATCCCTGCGCCTGCAGCAGGCCGAAGACCTCTACCCCACATTGCCGGAAGAGCAAAGAGACTTTGCCAGAAGCTTTCAACAGAAGCTGCAGGAAGTAAAGCACGCTGCTGTCGATTGGTGCGTATGCGACAAAACATATCTTGACTGCTGCGGCGGTATCGAAATCGTTGCCACTCCAGGCCATATGCCCGGACACATTTCCCTTTATCTGCATAACGATAAGACTTTGATTAGCGGCGATGCCCTGACAATGGAGAATAACAACCTCGCGATGGCCAATCCGCAGTACACATTGGATATGGCTACCGCTAAAGAATCTATTAAAAAGCTGCTCACTTATGATATCGAGCAAATCATCTGCTACCACGGCGGCAGTTATACCGGCAACTGTAGAGCGGCCTTACAGCGCCTTGTACGTTAAGTTAATCCAAAAAGGGACTGCTTTGCTTAACAGCAAAGCAGTCCCTTACTTTTTAAAGTCTAATACTTATCGTCAATTACACCTTGAATTTGCCGATAATCTGCGTCAGCTCTTCGGCGAGGTTAGCCAGTGCCTGGCTGGCAGCTGCAATCTCCTGGGCTGATGCCGACTGCTCTTCTGTCACGGAAGAAACGGTCTGTGTATGCGCTCCGGTTTCTTCACTTACTTGACGGATATCATTCACGGAAGCAACAATCTGCCTGCTATCAGCCGCTGCCTGCTTAACAACACCGGATATATCCTGTACCTGCGTGGAAACCTGCCCGACATATGCAGCGATTTCCTGAAATGCCTGCCCGGCCTGATTGACGACAACAGATCCGGCAGCAGCAACCCGGGTGCCCTCATTCATAGCAATAACTGCATTATCCGTATCACGCTGAATTTCACCGATCAGTGCGGCAATCTGCTTGGCGGCCTGCTGGGATTGTTCGGCAAGCTTACGCACCTCTTCTGCCACTACGGCAAATCCTCTGCCTTGCTCCCCCGCCCGTGCAGCCTCTATGGCCGCATTTAAGGCTAGCAGATTAGTCTGCCCGGCAATACCGGCAATGGTATCAATGATCTGCCCGATTTCCTGAGAGCGCTCACCCAGCTTGGCCACAACTCTAGCTGATTTTGTTACTGCTTCATCAATACCGGCCATTTGATCAACAGCCTGTTCAATTGCCTTACGGCCATTTTGTGTTGAGTCAGCCGCCTTGCCTGTAGTACCTGCAACTGTGTCAGTATTAGCCGCGGCCTGTCTGATTTCAGCCGCAATATTCTCAGCAACTGACGCGGCTGACGCTACGGCTGTCAGCTGACGGTCTGCACCGGCAGCAACCTGGGTAATTGTCGCAGCTACCTGATTGGAAGCCTGCGCCGCTTCTGCAGCACTTGCCGACAGCTGCTGAGTGGAAGCAGCCATCGTGCCTGCCGAGTTCAGTACCTGCACCATAATCTGGCGCAAATCAGCCAGAAACCGGTTTACTGCCTTTGCCAGCTCACCAATCTCATCCCGGCTCGTCACCTGAATGGTCTGCGTCAAATCACCGCCGCTTTCGGCCAGTTTAATCAGCTCATCGTGCAGAATATCAATGGGCTTGACAATCAATCGGGCAATCAAGATCCCGGCTAACGTACCGGCAAGCACAGCCCCTATCGCTACTCCGATAATGACAATGACCAGAAACCCGGCCCGCTGTTCGGCAGCCGCAATTCTTTCTGCCATTGTTGCCTCTTGTATTTTTACCAGTTCGTTAAAGCTCGTTTCTAAAGACTTGCGTGTTTGTCTGCCTTCATTAAAAGACAGTTGTTTAGCCTCTTGCGCTTTCCCTTTCATATATAAATCAATCACGGCAAAGTTGATGGTTGTAAAGTCCGAATGGGCCTTATCAATCTTGTCAAGCAATTGCTGCTCCTGGTCGGTATCGCTCAGTTTTTTCAGCAGCCCAAGCCGCTTTTTAACATTCTCCGACTTTTCGCTGATTTCTTTTTGAAACTCAAGATTGCCAGTAAGTAAAAATCCGCGTTCGTCATTGGCCTGTCCGGTAAAATAGTACTGGATTTCCCGCAGCTCAACGATCGTAAATTCTTCTTCTTTAATAATGGTCTGATACCGGTCTTTGATATGATCAAATCCATAGATTGCCGCCACAGCTACCACTGCGCTCAATAAGCCGACAAGCAGGTAGCCCAGTATGAGTTTTGTTTTGATCTTCAACGAAAAAGCCTCCTGAAGTAGTGTTAATCCTGGTAAATATTGTGCAAAAATTACTGCGCGCTCCAGCCGCCGTCTACCGTCATCACCTGACCGGTCATATAGTTTGCTGCTGCTGACGCCAGATAAACAACAGCGCCCTGCATATCCTCCACATTTCCCAGCCGTTTGGCGGCAGTCTTGCCGACTAAATAGTGACGGACTTTTTCATTTTTCAATTCTTCAGCATTGATTGCTGTTTCCACATAACCAGGGCACAAGGCGTTAACCTGAATATGATAACGTGCCCATTCCAAAGCGAGGGCTTTGGTCATTTGAATGACCCCGCCTTTGGCGGCACAATAAGGAGCTACCAATTTCTCGCCGACTAAGCCTAAAATGGAAGATACATTGATAATTTTACCGTGGTTTTGTTTGATCATCTCCCGGCCAACTGCCTGACAGCAGAAAAAGACCCCTTTTAGGTCCAGGTTTACTACATGATCCCAGTCCGCTTCCGTTACATCCTCAGCCCGCCGGGTCAGCGCATTACCCGCATTATTGACGAGAATATCAATCACCGGAAAGACTTCCAGTGTTTTCGCCACCAATTGTTGAATATCGGCTAGCTTGGTTAGATCTGCCGGTACGGCCAGCGTTTTCACGCCTAGCGCCGCAATTTCAGCCGCCGCCTGTTCACATTCAGCGCCATTGCGGCTGACAACCACAATATTTGCCCCCGCCTGGGCCAGCCCCTCAGCCAACCCACGGCCAATGCCGCGCGTTGCTCCAGTCACAATAGCAACTTTCCCCGTAAGATCGAAAGCAGGCAGCATGTCGGATACCTCCTAATTGTACAAGCTAGCACTATTATAAGCCAGATTGCCCATAATTACCAGGAGGTACGGAAAAAGGGGACAGTCCCCTTTTTCCGTGTTTCGCCCCAAATCTAATTGGACTTGAGCCGTCTCGAGAAATTACTTACCCTGGAATACGGGAAGCCGTTTTTCTTTAAAAGCAGCTACCCCTTCCTGATGATCCTGAGTCTGCATACAAATAGTTTGAAGATTAGCTTCCAGTTCAAGTGTGCTCTCTAAATCTAAGTTTCCACTCCGGTTCACCATGGTTTTTATCAGTCCAAGTGAGAATGGAGCTGACAGAGCAAGCCGTGCCGCATATTGATACGTAACGTCTTTAAGCTCAGCATCTGCAACTACCCGATTTACTATTTTTAGGCTTAAAGCTGTTTCAGCATCAATGAGATCAGCTGAAAACATTAGTTCTTTTGCTTTATGTACTCCTACAACACGGGGCAATAGGTAAAGGCCACCGCAATCAGGAATTAATCCCACTTTGCTGAAGCTTTGAGCAAAACGAGCTGATTGGGCACAAAAAATAATATCGCAGGCAAGCGCCATATTAAAGCCGGCTCCCGCTGCCACACCATTAACCATAGCAATTACCGGTTTTTCCATGGACATAATGAGAGTGGCTACCTGTCCTACATCAGCAATGAACTTTCTGGCTGTAATAGCATCTGTCAAACTAATCAGATGTCCTAAATCTCCCCCAGCAGTAAAGGCCTTGCCATTGCCTGTCAGGACTATTGCTTTGATTGTGTTATCACTTTTTACTTCCTGCAAGCTTCGAATTAATTCGTCCACTAATTCTCGATTGAAAGCATTCATTGCTTCAGGGCGATTGAGTGTAATGGTGGCAATTCCTTGAACTGCAGTAACTACAACAGTCTTCTTATTTTCCATAGTCAAACCCTCCCATAATTTATTTGTTTGATTTAACTTTATTAGTAATCCCACAAATAGCCCCTGAAGGCTATTTTGAATATAGGACGTAGCATTTGCAAAAAAACTGCCCTATCATGAAAAGTATAAAGAAAAAAGGGGACAGTCCCCTTTTTTCTTTATACTTTAAATTATTGAGTTCTTTTTCATCTTACTTCTAATACCATATATTATCAAAGTTGAGATATAATGTAAATGGGACGAGCGTCCACTCGTCCCAAACTGAATAGGAGGTGATTACAAAATGCGCTTTACGACGAAATGGTTTACTATCACCGTCTCAAGCGGCTTTCTCTGGATGATCTATCAAATCATCCGAGAATTCTGGAGGTAACCTCTCTATTCCAAAGGCAAAGCGCTCCTGTTACCAGCAGGGGCGTTTTGCTATATTAACCTATGTATATTATACCCTATTTATGTGAGTTGTAAAAGAAAATCCTACTTACTCTTCTATTTACCTGATGCAATGCCAAAAAGTAGTTGCTGCAATCTTTTCCTCATTTGCTATATAGCTCTCACCATCAAAGCTAGTTTGAATACTATCCAAAGCACTTCAATTAGTCCTCTATCTCTAATCCCTTAGCTAGCTCCAAAAAAGCCTCTTGATTTGCGGTGATTATATCTTCCATCAATCATCACTTCGTCAGCTTCTCGCAACTAAGCCGCCACGAAGGCTTTTGCAATTCTTCAGTCAGCGACTCAATAATCACTGCCGGAAATCCTTCTACTACCACCCGTTCAGGAAAGTGACTTTTCTGTTTCACCACACTGCCTGCTTTCACTAACGTATTGCTGCTCAGCTTGCTGTTATCACAAATGATAGCGCCCGGCTCAATGACGCTTCCCCTGCCGATGTGACAGCCATGGATAACGCAGCCCGGCCCGATAATCACTTCATCTTCAATGATTAGCTCATTATCGGGCAGTAGGTGCAATACCGTATTCTCCAGTATCTGTACATTGCTGCCAATGCGAATTGGCCCATGGGAATCACCGATTATTTTCACACCGGCGCCAATAATTGTTCTTGCGCCTACTGTAACATCACCGGTAATTTCGGCTGAAGGAAATAGTATCGCCTTTTCATCAATTTGTGGATATTTATCACCGTAAGCATATAGCTTCCCCATCATATCCCTCTTTTCCGGCAGTTTTTCGATTGTAGTTGCCTGGAATGCAGGCAATGTGATGTCATTGCCCCGCATCGTTTTGATCATATTACGGTCCTGTTCAGTGAGCTGGCGGATGACGCGTCCTGGTCTGCCGACGACCACGCTGCCGTCAGGAACGGCCATTCCTTCAGGGATTAATGTTCCTTCTCCCAGAATGCACATATCACCAAGCACAGCCCCCGGCATAATCAGTGCGTTATTGCCGATCTCGCAGAGATTGCCAATTGTAGCACCGATAACAACCGATTTATGTCCAAAAACCGTTTTAGCCTTAATATGGGTGGGAAAAGCAGCATTGCCGAGAATCACGCTGTTTTCCAGTACATAGCTGCTATTCTCAATTGTAATACCTCCCTCATCGGAACGAAGGATTGAACCTTGAGCAATATCCACATCACCGCCAAGCCTCATTTTGCCCAACAGGCAGGCCGATTCAGCAAGGCCCCCGGCTAACATTGGTCTGTCCTTTCGCCACTGGCCCGCACATTGACTTTGACATCATAAAATGTGCTGCCTCTGCCGCGGTCAGTTAAACGCTGCGAGGTAAGAGCATTGGATGAACGGCGGCTGACCGTGTGCTCAAGCCACCATACGCCTTCGGCAACAACCACTCCGGCAGGAACTTTATCAGTAATTTTCAATTGGTAAGCTGCCTGCCCCCGTTCATTGTAGGCAATTACCAGCTGGCCGTCTTGTAAATCAAGTTTTCCAGCATCAGCAGCATTCATTTGGAGAAGCATTTTGTTGCTTTGCGTTAAATCCGCTCTTTCATTAAACGAGGAATTCAGCAAACGTATATCGGGCGAGTTAATCAGCCAAAAATCAGCAGGATCACCATAAGGCTGCGTATAGCGAGGCAGCGCCTCTTTTTCCCGGGTATTGAGAATTTCAATCTTGCCCGAAGGCGTATGAAATTTTGTTTTATAGCCTTCAGGCAGCGGCAATTCCATCGGCAGCCCGGCGTTCAGCTTGTCGACAGGAGCATTGGCCAGCCAGGGCGACGGATTGGCTAAAATACTATCCAGCAGTTCATCCGCCGACTGCTTAAAGAACGGTTTATCTATGCCCATTGCTGCTGCCAGGAGGCAAAAAACGTCCCAGTTGGATTTTGCCTGTCCTACCGGCTCAATTACAGGCTGGCACCGCTGCATGCAATAGTGGCCGTATGCCCGGTAGAGGTCACTGTGTTCCAGTGAGGTAGTAGCAGGCAGAACAATATCGGCATAAAGAGCAGTATCCGTCATAAACCGTTCATGAACAACGGTGAACAAGTCTTCCCGCGCCAGCCCCTGGAGCACTCGATTTTGATCAGGTGCTACAATAGCCGGATTAGAAACATATACATAGAGACTCTTAATGGGAGGATCAGAAAGCTCATTTAAGGCTTCACCGATTTGATTCATATTAATGCTTCGTGTCGGCCTTTCCAGAAAATCCTCACGGGTTACCCGGCTGCTGTCAAAGGCACTTCCTGTAGAAATACTGGCCAACAGACCACCGCCTTTTTTTGCCCATGCGCCAACCAGTGCCGGAAGACAAGTAATGGTCCGGATGGTCATTGCTCCGTTGCCGTATCGTGACATGCCGCTGCCCAGTGTAATAAATGGCGCCCGTGCTGCCGCATATAGTCTTGCCAGTTCTTCAATCACGGAAGCAGCTATGCCGGTTATTTCGCTGACCACCTCTGGCGAATAATCTGGTAGTATCTTGGCCGCCAGTTCTTCATAGCCTAAGACAGAAGTATTGATAAAGTCCCGGTCTATCAGGTTATCCCGGGCAATTACATGCATGATGCCTAATGCCAAAGCCCCGTCAGTTCCCGGCCGGATTACAATGGTTTTATCAGCAACTTGGGCTGTCCCTGTTTGATAGGTGTCAATCAGCCAGACCTTTGCTCCCCGTTCCTTAGCGATTTTTATATCATGAAGACTGTGAATACTTGTTGCCAGCGCATGTATTCCCCAGAGAATAATAAAGTCACTGTCCTGCACCTCTGACGGATGAGGGGCCATAGTACTTCCCATGACTGCACCGTAGCCAACCCCCTTAGCAGGCGAACAAATAGTACGCTCCAGCTGCGATGCGCCAAGGCTATAAAAAAAAGGATGCCCGGCATTGCGCTGGATTTGGCCCATCGAACCGGCATAGGAGTACGGTAGAATAGCTTCCGCACCGTATTGGGCAATGATTGACTGCCATTTGCTCTGAATATGTGCAATAGCCTCATCCCAGCCAATCGGAGTGAATTCGCCGCTTCCCTTGGGACCTGTGCGCAATAAAGGGGTTTCAATGCGCCGCGGAGAATGGACTGTTCTTTCATAGTGATTCATCTTGGGACAGAGTGTGCCGCGCGTAAAGGGATGCTCGGGATCGCCTTCTACTTTAACGGCCTTGCCTTCGTCAACATGAATGAGCAGTCCGCAAGTGTCCGGACAATCATATGGACAGGCGGAGCGGAAAATTTGCATGACATTTTCTCCTTTACTTTTGAGAATGTGGTTGAGGTTATTTTCGTGCTTTTTCGATTTGTTTCCTGCTCCAAAAAGGGGACTGTCCCCTTTTCTGCCCAGTGAATAAATAAGAAAGAAGTCTTTTCGCTTAGAAAAGACTTCTTTCTTATTGTTGCCATAACGCTGATTTCTTACTATTTATCAATTTAATTATGCTTGCAAGTGTTGTTGCTTGGCAATAAGCTGCTGTTCTTCCATTGCAAGCAGTTCTTCCTCGGTTTTACCAAGCACACCTTCCCATTTAGCAACCATAATGGCCGCTACCGAATTGCCGATAACATTAAAACCGGTACGTCCCATATCCATAAAACGGTCTACACCAATGAGTACGGCAATACCATCGAGCGGCATTCCAAGTGAAGTAAACACCGTGGCAAGCACGACCAGCGAAGCTGCCGGCACGCTGGCGGTTCCCTTGCTGGCAATTAGGATGGTTACGAAGATAGCGCCTTTCGTTGCCAGCGACATTTCGATACCATAAGCTTCCGTCAGAAAAGAGAATGCCAGGGCCTGATAGAGAGTCGATCCGTCTAGATTAAAAGTATAGCCCAGAGGCAGCACGAATGAGGCGATCCGGTTAGGCACACCATTCTCTTCGAGGATTTTCATGTGTACAGGCAGTGTCACCTCGGAGGAAGTGGTAACAAAAGCAAGTAGAAAGGGCTCAAGAATTTTTTTAAACATTTGCTGTGGATTGATAGCAGTAAAGAACTGGAGAAATACCCAAAAGATCCCTAACATAATTGCCAAACCGAGATAGAGAACACCCACCATTTTAGCAAGGCCGAATAACACATTCAGTCCTTGTGTAGCCAATACCCAGGCCATAACACCGGCAACGCCGATCGGGGCAAAGGCTATAATACCAGCTGTAAGCTTGAATAAGGCCTGAAACACTGCATCAAAGAAAGCAATCACAACTTGTGCTTTTTCACCAATATTCCCTAGGGCAATCCCGAAGGTTACAGCAAAAAAGATAATAGGTAAAATCTTACCTCCTGCAGCGGCTTCAACCACATTCGTAGGAATAATGTCCAGAAAAAACTGTACCCAGTTAACTGAAGTCTGGAGATTTTTTGGAATCTCACCAGTTGCCTTCAGCGTGACACCTGCAGCAGGGTGAAAAATATCATTGAGTGCTATTCCTAAAATGACGGCAAATGAAGTGGCTACAAAAAACCAGAACAAGGATTTGGCTACCATTCTCCCAAATTTGCGGATGTCACCGCCAACCTTTACCACTGCCAATAGAATTGCCGTAAATACTAACGGTACGACAATCATACGAATAGCCCGAATAAAAGCATCTCCCAGCGGTTTCAGTTGAGCACCGAACTTGGGTGTTAACAAACCAATGGCAATACCAATCACCATACCAACAATAATTTGCTGCCACAAGGGTACTTTTTTGAACATAAGCCAGCCTCCTTTAATTTGGCATTACCGCTGATAAAGACAAAAATGGTGCCTTGCAGAAAGCTGCAAGACACCATCGTCTTTGGCGAAGAATGATCTATTTAAATTATGGCAAAGCTGGTGAATAATGTCAATACATTTTATTCCAGATGAGATTAACCACTATCGTTATTGCCATTGCAATAGCAATTGCCATTTTTACCACCATACCGGCTACTTGCCCAGCCAAAACACTTTTTGCCACCCGGTGGGACTGATCGCGATTGCCGGTAATCAGGTATTCTGCGAGATAACTTGCACCAAAAGCTCCGGCAAAGGCTCCAAACAAAGAGCCGATAATCGGCAGCACTGCCGTACCTGCCACCGCTCCGGCAATGCCACCGATAAAAGCAGCCACCGTAGCCAGTGTAGAGGCCTTTTGTTTGCGTGCTCCTAAAGCACCGGCAATGAATTCCACGATCTCGCCGGCAAGCAGTAAGCCGAGCAGCAGCAGCACCAGATTTACCGTAAAGCCGGTAAAATCGTAATAGAAACCGTAACCCAAAGCAGCAAAGAAGATCAGCCAATTGCCGGGCAGACCAATTACGGTAAGGAAAAAGCCCCCCAGCAAAATGATGAGCATCACGATATTTAACATCCAGCCGCCTACATCCATTGTGACACCTGCCTGTTACCGTCTTAACGCGCGATGAGCAATGTCACGGCGATAGTGCATTTCACTAAATTGAATTTCCGGGATAGCACCATACACTTTATCCACGGCAGCCGCAATGCTCCCGCTCACCGCTGTCACGCCCAGGACCCGGCCTCCGGCGGTAACAACGCTGCCTTTATCGGTGGCAGTACCGGCATGGAATACCAGTGCTCCCTGTTGTTCTGCATGTTCAAGACCGCTAATGACATGTCCTTTCTGGTACCAGCCGGGATAACCGCCTGCAGCCAAAACGACACACACAGCCGCTTCCTCAGCCCACTCAATGGCAGTATCTGCAAGCGTGCCATTGACGCATGCCAGCAGAACGGTCAGCAAATCCGTCTTGAGCAGCGGCAAGACCACCTGGGTCTCCGGATCGCCGAAACGGGCATTAAATTCTACTACCTTGGGACCTTCAGCCGTGATCATTAAGCCTGCATAAAGGCAACCCTTATAAAGGCAGCCTTCTTTACGCATAGCCTCAACGGCAGGCTGTAAAACTTCGCGGACAATCTGCTGTTTTAAAGCTTCCGTCACAACCGGAGCGGGAGCATACGTTCCCATTCCGCCCGTATTAGGCCCTTCATCATTGTCAAAAATACGCTTATGATCCTGCGCGGCTACCATCGGTACTACCGTATAACCGTCAGTAAAGGCCAGCAGCGAAGCCTCTTCGCCTTCCATAAACTCCTCGATTACCAGAACAGTACCGGCATCGCCGAAGATGCGCTCCGTCATCATTGTATCTACGGCAGCAACCGCCTCATCGACAGAAAGGGCCACCACTACCCCTTTTCCGGCTGCCAGGCCGTCAGCCTTCACAACAATCGGTGCTCCCTGTTCCCGGATATACGCCTTGGCTTCTTCCGCAGAGGTAAATGTCGCGTAACGGGCGCTGGGGATGCCGTATTTTTGCATTAAATCCTTGGCAAAGGTCTTTGAGCCTTCAATTTGGGCCGCCGCCTGCGAAGGGCCAAAGACGGCCAGTCCCAGCCTGGCAAAAGTATCACAAATTCCATTCACCAGGGGTATCTCAGGGCCAACTACGGTCAAACCGATATTCTGCTCCCTGGCAAACCGGGCCAGCGCCGCATTGTCGGTTATATCCATGTCAACACAATGGGCCAGCGCCGCAATGCCGGGATTACCGGGGATGCAATATATTTCCTCTACTTCAGGACTTTGAGACAGCTTCCACACTAAAGCATGCTCGCGGCCGCCGCCGCCAATAACCAGTATGCGCATGGCAATCCTCCTAATGTTTAAAGTGCCGTATGCCGGTAAATACCATGGCAATACCGTATTGATCGGCTTTGGCAATGGATTCTTCATCCCGCACGGAACCGCCGGGCTGAATAATCGCGGTAATACCGGCCTTAGCCGCCTCTTCTACCGTGTCGCCAAAAGGAAAGAATGCATCGGAAGACAAGACTGCGCCCTGCGCAGCCGCTCCGGCCTGTTCGAGGGCAATCGCCGCTGCACCGACCCGGTTCATCTGACCGGCACCAACCCCCAGGGTCTTATTGTCTTTTGCCACCACTATGGCATTGGATTTCACGTGTTTTACCACTTTCCAGGCAAAAATCAGCTGCTGCCACTCTTGCTCGTCAGGCTGCCGTTTAGTGACGACCCGGTATTCTCCGGTCTGCTCAACAACCCGGTCCAGCTGCTGGATTAAAAGGCCGCCCGATACTTTTTTAAGATCAACCGCTTCCCCTTTGGCAAGCGGCGGAGCTTCCAGGAGACGTAGATTCTTTTTGCCTGTCAGGATCTGAAGCGCTTCCGGAGTAAACGCCGGTGCAATAATCGCTTCTAAGAACAAAGTGCTCATCTTTTCGGCGGCGGCCTTGTCAACCGGACGGTTAACCGCCACTATCCCACCGAAAGCAGACACGGTATCTGCCGTATAGGCTTTATCATAAGCTTCGGCAATGGTGCTGCCAATGCCGGTGCCGCAAGGATTGGTATGCTTAATAATCGCTGCTGCCGGCTCGTCAAAATCATTGACAATCGTCCAGGCGGCTTCCATGTCAACAATATTATTAAAAGATAATTCCTTACCGTGCAGTTGACGGGCATGGGCGATCCCTTGACCGTTACAGCCGCTTTCTTTATAAAATGCCGCCTGCTGGTGCGGGTTTTCCCCATACCGCAGATTTTCCACTTTTTCATATACCAGGTGCAGCTTGGCGGGAAACAGGGTCTCACCGGCCTCAAGTGCCAGGTAGCGGCTGATGCAGGCATCGTATTCGGCAGTATGGCCATAGGCTTCCTGAGCCAGCGCCATGCGCAGCCCGGCCGGGACACTGCCCTCTGTTCGCAATGCATCAATAATCGTTCCATAGCGGGCAGGATTAACGACTACGGTAACATAGTTAAAATTCTTAGCTGCTGCCCGGATCATCGCCGGTCCGCCAATATCGATATTTTCAATTGCATCGGACAGAGTTGCCTCAGGCTTGGCAATCGTCTCACGAAACGGATAGAGGTTTACCACTACCATATCGATAGCCGTAATCCGGTGCTTTTCCATTGCTGCCACATGTTCGGCGTTATCACGGATTGCCAGAATGCCGCCATGGATAAAAGGATTCAGCGTCTTTACCCGTCCATCCATAATTTCCGGAAAACCGGTAACATCACTGACATAAATGACAGGAATACCAGCCTCGCGCAAGGCTTTCATGGTACCGCCTGTTGATATAATTTCCACACCCATAGCGTGCAGTTCCCGGGCAAAATCGATCAGGCCCGTTTTATCGGAAACGCTCAGCAGCGCCCGTTTGATTGTCATGATTCTTCCTCCTTGGCAGCATCAATTCGCACAATTCTTCCTTCACAATGCAGCCGTCCCCGGCAAAATAAGTCGACAGCGCGGGGATATAAGCTATGCTCGACCTGCAAAATGCGTTCCGCCAGCTGGTCTGCCGTATCCTCACTGTAGACCGGCACAGCCTGCTGCAAAATCACCGGCCCCGTATCCATCCCTTCATCAACGAAGTGTACGGTACAGCCCGATACCTTGGCACCATAGCGAATGGCCTGGCCCTGTGCATCAAGCCCCGGAAAGGACGGGAGCAGCGAGGGATGAATATTCATGATCTTCCGGGGAAAACGGCTGATAAAGTGAACGCTTAACAGCCGCATAAATCCGGCGAGCACAACCAGCTGAACACCACACCGTTCCAGTTCGACAGCTAATGCTTCTTCAAACCGGTGCTTATCACTAAACGCAGACCGCTTGATGCAGCAAGCCGGAATCCGGTTCGCTTGGGCCCGTTTGAGCACCTCAGCAGCGGGATTATCACTGATGATGATTACAACCTCACCGTTTATTGCTCCTGCCGCGATTGCATCGAGAATGGCCTGGGCATTGCTGCCCCGCCCGGAAGCGAGGACACCAATTTTCACCTTATTCACCAAAGGCTCCTCCCTTGAGCAGCACTTGTCCGTCCCCTTCCGTGACTTGGCCAATCAGATAAGCCGGTTCATGATTCTCCGCCAGATACGCCAGCACCTGGTCAGCCTCACCAGCACCTACTACCAGAATCATGCCGATGCCCATATTAAACGTGCGGTACATCTCCGGCCAGTCCACACCGCCCCATTGCTGCAGCAATGGAAAAACAGGCAGCTCAGGCCAGCTGGCAGTATCTATTTCTACATTGCAGCCCTCTGGCATTACCCGGGGAATATTGTCATAAAAACCGCCGCCGGTAATATGAACCATACCTTTAATGGTAAATTTGTCGATTAACGGCAGACAAACCTTCGGATACAACCGGGTTGGCTTTAGGAGTTCATCGCCTAGCAGACAGCCGAGCGAGGGAATATAGTCTTCTACAGACATTTGCTTAATATCAAAGCAAATTTTCCGGACAAGTGAAAATCCATTGGAATGCAGACCGGTTG
This sequence comes from Anaerospora hongkongensis, assembly GCF_004339805.1. GTDB lineage: Bacteria > Bacillota > Negativicutes > Sporomusales > DSM-15969 > Anaerospora > Anaerospora hongkongensis. The sequence continues at coordinate 62,700 of NZ_SLUI01000002.1, forward strand.
ATGGCAGACCGATTAATCGATCACCGGGACGAATGGTTTGGCCGGTAATCAGCTTGCTCTTTTCTGCAACCCCTACGGCGAAACCGGCAATATCATAGTCTCCGGCAGCATAGAAGCCTGCCATTTCAGCGGTTTCACCGCCCAGCAGGGCACACCCGGATTCCTTGCAGGCCCGCGCCACTCCCGAAACAATAGTTGCAACTTGCTCGGGCTCCAGCTTACCTACAGCAATATAATCAAGGAAAAATAACGGCTCTGCCCCCTGGACTAAAATGTCGTTGACACTCATGGCCACCACATCCTGTCCAATGGTATCGTGTTTATTGGCCATCAGCGCAATGCGCAGCTTTGTCCCTACCCCGTCGGTACCGGAAACGAGTACCGGCTCGCGGTATTTAGCAATGTTGAGAGCAAACAGGCCGCCAAAGCCGCCAATGTCGCCCATGACTTCCTTACGGTACGTAGCGCGGACGTCGGCTTTCATCAGTTCCACCGCCCGGTTGCCTGCATCAATATCGACACCGGCATCACGGTAGGTTACACCTTTATTGTTGTTCAAAGACATATTTTTCCCCTCCCTCCCGGTTCTCACAGGGAATATCTGCCGGATAACGGCTGTTAAAGCAAGCATAGCACATATCGTCGTATTTCACTTCTCGCAAGGACTGATACAGCCCCTCCAGTGATATATAGTGAAGCGAATCGGCACCAATAAACTGACGGATCTCTTCAACTGCCTTGGAGGAGGCAATCAGTTCCTTGCGGATCGAGGTATCGATTCCATAATAACAGGGATAGGAGATGGGCGGAGAGCTGACACACATATGAATCTCTTTGGCGCCAGCTTCCTTCAGCATGCGCACGATTTTACCGCTGGTCGTTCCCCGGACAATGGAATCATCGACCAACACGATGGACTTATTGTTGACAATCGATTTGACGGCATTCAGTTTAATTTTCACGCCAAGGTCCCTCTTCTTTTGTTCCGGCTGAATAAACGTGCGGCCAATATACCGGTTTTTAATTAAGCCTTCGGCATAGGGGATTCCGGCTTCATAGCTAAAGCCAATCGCCGCCGCAGTGCCTGAGTCAGGTACGGAGATGACCATATCTGCTTTAAAACCGCTTTCCCGGGCAAGCTGGCGTCCCATCGCCAGACGGGCCTGATACACACTTTGTCCGTCAATGACACTGTCCGGCCGGGCAAAATAAATATATTCAAAAATGCAAAGTGCCTTTTTATCCAATGGTGCGAAGCGATAGGATTTCAAACCTGTTTCATCAATTACGACCATTTCTCCCGGTTCGACATCACGGACAAATTCAGCTCCAATAGAATCCAAGGCACAGGATTCGGAAGAAATGATCCAGCTGCCATTCAGCTTGCCCAGACACAGCGGCCGGAAGCCGTGTGGATCACGGACACCAATCAGCTTGTCCCTGGTCATAATCACCAGACAGTATGCTCCCTGAATTTGCAGAACGCTTTCGGTAATTTTTTCTTCAATTGTTGCACGGGTGGAGCGGGCAATTAAGTTTACGACAACTTCACTGTCAATCGAGGTTTGAAATACGCTGCCGCTTTGTTCCAGCCGTTCCCGTATTTCCAGGGCATTAGTCAGATTACCGTTGTGAGCCAGACTGATCGGACCGCCGGCAAAACGGACTAATAACGGCTGCGTGTTGGCCAGCAAGCTGGAACCGGTGGTTGAGTACCGGACATGGCCAATACCAATACGGCAGGATTTCTCCGGCAGTTCATGAAACACTTCGCCTACCAGGCCCATTCCCCGGTGTACATCCATCGTCTCGCCATCGGTCAACGCCATGCCGGCGCTTTCCTGACCCCGGTGCTGGAGCGCGAATAATCCCCAGTAAATTGTCAACGGCATGTTCTCCATTGCGCCATAGACACCAAAAACTCCGCATTCTTCCCGCAGCTTGTCGCTTTCATTATCATAAACCATTGAACCACTCTCCTGATCTCAAGCTTGTTGCACTTATAATTCTTCGCCTGTTAAACGGCGCAATATTTCTTTATAGGCTTCTTCCACATCGCCAAGATCCCGGCGGAAACGGTCTTTATCCAGTTTCTGTTTTGTTTCACTGTCCCAGAACCGGCAGGTGTCGGGAGAGATTTCATCACCAAGCAGTACCTGGCCTTTATGCACGCCGAATTCTAATTTAAAGTCAATCAGTTCAATTTTCTTGGTAAGCAGATAGGCTGACAATATTTCATTGATTTTCAGGGCCATCTCTTCCATAGCATGTACCTGTTCGTCAGTGGCTAGTCCGAGCGCTCTAATATGATAATGATTAATCATCGGATCTCCCAGATCATCATCCTTGTAATAGAGTTCGACTACCGTTTGCGGCATTTTTCTGCCTTCTTCCCAGCCAATCCGTTTGGCCAGCGAACCTGCACTGATATTACGCACCACAACTTCCACAGGCAGAATCTCCAAGCTCTTGACCAGCATTTCCCGGTCACTTACCAGGCGGATAAAATGATGGGCAATACCATGCTGGCTCAGCAGGTTGAAGAAGAAAGCGGATATTTTGTTATTCATCGTGCCTTTGTTGCCAATGGTGCCTTTTTTCAAACCATTCAGCGCAGTGGCATCATCTTTGTAATATACCAGCAGTTCATCAGCATTGTCCGTGGTGTACATCATTTTGGCTTTTCCTTCATAAATTGGCTGTTTCATCATTTCCATCCCCCTAATTCTTTTCTTATACTTGAGCAGCAAGCTTCTCTTGCAGGACAGCGTTTTTTCTCTCCACTTCCGCTGCCATTTTAGACCGGTAATCAACCAGCTGCTGCGCTAACTCCCGGTTAGCTACAGCGAGAATCTGCACTGCAAACAGTGCCGCATTCTTCGCTCCGTTGATCGCCATGGTAGCCACAGGAATACCGGCAGGCATTTGGACAATGCTGAGCAAGGCATCAAGACCACCTACCGAGGTACTGTTCACCGGGATACCGATGACCGGCAAAGTAGTAAAACTGGCTACTACCCCAGGCAAATGTGCGGCAGCACCGGCAGCGGCAATCATCACCTGCACCCCCCGCTCAGCTGCACCGGCAGTAAAAGCATGTACTTTATCAGGTGTCCGGTGTGCGGAAGCTACCAGCACTTCAACTGCGATGCTAAACTCCTTCAGCGTATCCAGTGCAGGCTGCATTACAGGCAGGTCAGAATCACTGCCCATGATAACGGCAACTTTCATCAGTAAATCCTTCCTTTCTATCCCGGTTAAACCGGAGAGTTTAAAACCCAGATACAGAAGATTTTCATCTTTGTATCTGGGTTATTTTTCGCGTATTGAGTCGGTCGCTATTCAGATAAGAAAACGAAGCGCAGTACCACCAGCACAGCCAGCAAATAAACGATCCAGTGTACTTCCCGGCCCCGTCCGCTAATCAGCTTGAGCAGCGGATAGACAACCAGTCCGGCAGATACGCCATTGGCGATGCTGTAGGTAAAAGGCATCATAACGATTGTCAAAAAGGCAGGCAGACTTTCCGTAAAATCACCAAAATCAATATGGCGCACGGATTCCATCATCAGGGCTCCGACGATAATCAGGGCAGGAGCCGTGGCAGCATCCGGAATCAGAGCGGCAATCGGAATGAAGAACAGAGATAATAAGAACAACAAGCCGCAGACAACTGCAGTCAGACCGGTACGACCACCGGCACCGACACCGGCAGCACTTTCAACAAAAGCAGTGATCGTACTGGTACCCAGCAGAGCACCGAGGCTGACACCAGTGGCATCAACGAGCATAGCTTTGCCTATGCCAGGGAATTTACCTTTTTTATCCATTAATCCGGCTTTTGTGGCAGTTCCTACGAGAGTGCCCATGGTATCAAACAGTTCAACAAAAGTAAACGTAAAGATAATCGTTAACAGACCCATGTGCAGCGCACCCCAGATATCCAGCGCAAAGAAAGCATTTTTGCTGAAATCCGGTATAGCAACCGGGCTGAAGCCGGCAGGAATTTTTACAATACCCATAAAAATGGCCAGAGCGGTAGTTACAATAATACCGATAAGCATCGAACCTTTGACATTGCGGGCCATTAACACACCGATAAACAGCAGCCCGAAAATGGACACAAGTACGTCCGGATGAGCCAATTTGCCCATTTCAATGATCGTTTCAAAGCTAAGCGGCGTACCATTGCCCTTAGCGGCAACAATCTTCTCCAGAGTAGGCGGAATAAGGGACAAACGGATACTCATAATACCGGAAAGTTTTAAACCGATAATAGTAATGAACAGACCAATCCCGACCGTAATCGCATGTTTCAAAGAAGAAGGCATTCCTTCTACCAGCAATTGGCGCACATTAGTAACTGTGAGAAGAATAAAAATAAGACCAGAGATAAAAACGGCACCCAGGGCAATCTGCCAGGAGACTCCCATACCAATAACTACAGTAAAGGCATAAAAGGCATTTAAACCCATACCCGGAGCTAACGCAATCGGATAATTGACGAATACTCCCATTAATATGGTAACAATACCGGCACCCAGCGCAGTCGCCAGCAGCACAGCATCTTTATCCATGCCGGCTGAGCTTAAAATACTGGGGTTAACAAACAGAATATAGGCCATTGTCATGAATGTGGTAATACCTGCCATGACCTCTGTCTTAACGTCAGTCTTACGGGCGTTAAGGGAAAACAACTTTTCTAACATTTTTTCCTCTCCCTTTTTGAAGTGTACCTCTTACAGTATTGCCTGCACCATCCGGTTTCATTAGAAAAAACTTAGCTTGCACCAAGTTCAGAAAGTTACCTTTCTGATCAGATGAAAAAAGCCCAGGCAGGAAAAGTTGTCTCCATTTTTTGAGCAAAACTTTTCCGCCTGGGCTTTTACCCTTCGGTGTAACGCTGCTGTAGAGCGTCTGTACCGCAAGGTCACAGTCCAGCCCAATAGTAAATCAAGCTGCGGAACCCCCTGGTACACGTTCACCCGTAGTCGGACAATTTATGGTCGTCCGGTAGAAACTCATTGAGCCATATCCTCAAAATTATACGAGCTATATAGAATTTACGTAATTTATTGTACCAGCTTCCGACAAAGAGTGTCAATAAAAAAGTGAACTATTTTATGCGATTGTTATAAATCGTTCGGAAATATACAGAATTGCTTATTCCCATTCAATTGTCGACGGTGGTTTGGAGGTTACATCGTAAACAATGCGGTTAACCCCTTTTACCTCATTTACAATACGGCGGGAGATAGAATCTATCACTTCATAAGGCAGACGGACCCAATCAGCTGTCATGCCATCTTCCGAAGACACCACCCGCAGGCCGACGGTATAGGCATAAGTCCGCTCATCGCCCATAACCCCAACACTCTTCATGGCCGGTAACACGGCAAACGACTGCCATACTTTGTTGTACAAGCCGGCAAGCTTGATTTCCTGGTGGACAATAGCGTCTGCTTCCCGCAGGATTTCCAGACGTTCTTCCGTTACTTCACCGATAATACGAATAGCCAGTCCAGGTCCGGGAAACGGCTGACGGCCTACAATATCTTCGGGCAGATTGAGTTCGCGGCCTAAAGCCCGCACTTCATCCTTGAACAGATCCCGCAGCGGTTCAATCAGCTGGAACTTCATATCTTCCGGCAAGCCGCCTACGTTATGATGGCTCTTGATCACGGCAGCAGTGGCCGTACCGCTTTCAATTACGTCCGGATACAGCGTACCCTGTACCAGGAATTCAATATCGCCTAGTTTGGCTGACTCAGCTTCAAAGACGCGGATAAATTCTTCACCAATAATTTTCCGCTTTTCTTCCGGTTCAGTAATGCCTTCCATCCGGGCCAGAAAACGATCGACTACTTCGGCATAAACCAAATTCATATTAAAGCCTTCACGGAAGGTTTTTACCACCTGTTCAGCTTCCCCTTTGCGCAGGAAACCATGGTTAACAAAAACGCAGGTAAGCTGATCACCAATTGCTTTATGTACCAGTACTGCTGCAACCGATGAATCCACACCACCGCTCAGGGCACAGAGAACTTTTTTATTACCCACTTGTTCGCGGATCTGCTTAACGGCAATATCCACATAGGAACCCATATCCCAGTCGCCTTTGCAGCCACAAGTAGTGAACAGGAAGTTGCGAATCATTTTCATTCCTTCCGGTGTATGAACGACTTCCGGATGGAACTGAACGCCATAAATTTTGCGCTGTTCATCGGCAATAGCAGCCACAGGCGTACTGTTGGTGTGAGCAGTTACAGCAAAGCCTTCCGGAGCTGCCGACACATAGTCACCATGACTCATCCATACCTGGGTTTCGCCGCTCAACTGAGCAAACAAGCCCTCACTTTTATCGATGTATAAGCGGGTATTGCCGTATTCGCGGGAAGTAGCATGGGAAACTTGTCCCTTCAGCATGTAAGTAGTAAGCTGCATGCCGTAGCAAATACCGAATATCGGTATATTAAGATTGAATACTTCCTGGTCGCAGCGTGGCGCTCCTTCGCTATACACACTAGACGGACCACCGGAGAAAACAATCCCCTTGGGCTTCCGTTCTACAATACTGGCAACAGGCGTATTAAAAGGCACAATTTCGCAGTAAACGCCGCATTCGCGAATCCGCCGGGCTATTAATTGGCTGTATTGGCCCCCGAAATCCATAACAAGCACTAGTTCTTTATTTTCCATTTTATCCTCCCTGTCCTGTCGATATTCCCAAACTATATCACATCTCGCCTGGAGTGTAAATATCCCTTTGCATCTCTTTTGCTATCGCTTTGCAATCACAGTTTCCCACTGCGGCCAAGTTGCGGACAGCAGCGATAACAACAGCGTTAAGCAGTGAAGTATCAACTGCCCGTGAACCGCCTGCCACCAGATAAACCCCTGCATAGCAGGCACCAAGCTGCCTGGCCAGATATACTTCCGGACACAGACGGTGCCCGGTGATGTCGGCATGGCCCTTAAGCAGTGAAAGCTCTGCCGGACTCTCACCGGGGGAGGCGCTGTTAACCGCATAAATCCCCCGGCTAAAAATCCGGCCTTCCCCCGTCTCCCGGCCTGATTCAACCAATTCATCACGCAGTTCGGGGCAAAGAGCCTGCTCCATTATCAGCCGCGCGTTTCCCTCTAAGAAAACGTGGCTGCGCGGCGGCAGATTGATATAGTCTTCTGGAATAATGATATCCCCCGCTTCGAGCAGCGGATTGATTCCTCTGACGCAGCCCGGAGCAATAATCCGCTTAACGCCGACTTCCCTGAGCACCCAGAAGGCTTGACGGATTTCCTCGCTCTGATCACTTACCAGCGCCCCCCCTTGCAGCCGGCAGGTAATAACCTGACGATCGTCAAGGGCAAACAACCGGAAAACCGGACTTTGCCCGTACGGGGTTTCAAATACCATTTCATCAGCCAGAATTTCCATTCCTGCTTCACCGGTATCCATAGGAAAATCACTGGTTAACGTATCCGTATCGCCGATGATGGCAAAATCGGTTTTAAGCAAATTCATGCAATCAGTCCTCACTTACCGTAGTGTATCGCGGATCAGACGTTCCGCATTTTTCCAGGCAATTTGTTCGATTTGATCATCAGAAAAACCGGCTTTCTCCATTGCTTCCAACAGCTTGCCGATCTGTCCGATGTTTTCTACCTCTACTGCCGGCTTAATGCCGTCGAAGTCACTGCCCAGAGCCATGACCTCAATGCCGCCGGTTTGATAGATATGGTTGAGATGTCTGATCATATCTTCGATCAGGCTGACAGGTGATGTACCTAAAAATGCCTGAGCAAAATTGAGTCCCATAACGCCGCCTTTCGCTGCCAGCAGCCGGATCATTTCATCGGTAAGGTTACGGCTGTGCCCGGTAACTGACCGGGCATTGGAATGAGACGCAATAAATGGCTTGCTCGAAAGTGCAGCCACATCAAAAAATCCCTGATCCGACAAATGCGAAACATCTACCAGCATCCCTAAACGGTTCATCTCCGCCACGATCTCGCGCCCCCGTTCCGTCAGACCCTGCTTTTGATATTCGGGGCTAGTATGAGGAAAACCGATTTCATTGGGGTAGTTCCAGGTAAGTGTCACCAGGCGTACGCCCAGGCGGTAAAAATTTCTCAGGTTAGCTAAGCTGCCTTTAAGGGCTGCCCCTTCTTCAATCGTAAGAAAGGCGGAAATATAACCAGTATTCCAATTCCGGTTCATCTCCTCATAGTTGGTAGCCAACCGGATACGATCCTGATTTTGCGCAAGCTGGCAGTGAAACAGATCAGCCATAGCCAGACACTGCTCCATAGGATTCTGGGCCTGCTTTGCATCAATATAGAGAGCAAAAAACTGAGCCTTAGCCGGAGCCGCTTGTAATTTCTCAATATCCACACATAGACTGCTCGTTTTCAGGCTGCCTTTAGCCGGGTTTTCATATAACTCTAAAATGGTATCACAATGCAAGTCAATAACCGGTATGTTCATTTTCCAGCCTCCCCCATATTCCTTGTTTTTATTATACCTTTGCGTTCTGCACCAGTAAATTCCTTATTAGTATTGCGCTGAGCAGCATGTTTTTTTATAATAAATATATTGACAAATAATGGTTATAGGAGGTACCAGCATGCACATACTAAAGGACAAGCTTGTATTTATCAGCGGAGCCAGCAGCGGCATAGGCCAGGCCTGCGCTGAAGTGTTTGCCAAAGCAGGTGCAAAACTCATTTTGTGCGCCCGAAATAAGGAAAAACTCACCGATATTGCCACTGACCTGAAAGCCAGGTATGGTACCGTCAGCTTTCCCATTCAGCTTGATGTGCAGGATAAAACAGCTGTTCATCAGGCCTGCGACACATTGCCGCAAGAATGGCAAAAAATTGATATTTTGATTAATAACGCCGGTTTAGCCCGGGGAATGGAAAAAGTACAGCAAGGCGACCTGGCAGATTGGGATGCCATGATTGATACCAATATTAAAGGCTTGCTGTACTTAACACGCAAAATTGTGCCGCTCATGCTTGCCAATGAAAATAACGGCCAGGTTATTAATATTGGTTCCATCGCCGGTATTCATGCTTATCCGGGTGGTGCAGTATATTGTGCCACTAAAGCAGCAGTAAAATTTATCAGTGACGGCCTCCGCATGGACGTTGTCGATACGCCTATCCGTGTAACCAACATTCAGCCGGGCATGGTGGAAACCAATTTTAGTATTGTCCGTTTCCACGGCGATGAAGAAAAAGCGGCCGCTGTATACGAAGGTATCACGCCGCTGACGGCAGCCGATATTGCCGATATAGTATTGTACTCAGCAAGTGTGCCGCCGCATGTACAGATTTGTGAAGTGACTGTTACGCCCACGCATCAGGCTACTGGCCGGGTAATCCACCAAGTAAAAAAATAAAAAAGGGGACTGTCCCCTTTTTGTTAGAACTAGATGACTCAATTAAAAAACCGTGCCTGCTGGCACGGTTTTTTTGTACTTCTTAAGGATTTACAGTCGATTTATACGTTTGCTTGCCGTCTTTCAATTCCAGGATTACAGCTGATTTCACAGCATCGTGGTTTTCATTCAGGCTGATCTTGCCTGTTACAGCCGGGTATTCTTTGGTTGCAGCCAGGGCATCGCGGATTTTGCCTGGTTCAGCGCTGTTGGCACGTTTGATTGCGTCGATAAGGACATACATTGCATCATAGCCCAGAACTGCCATCGCATCCGGTACTTGGCCATATTCTTTTTTATAAGCGTCAACAAAAGCTTTTGAAGCTGAGCTGGTGTCTTCTACGGAGTAGTGGTTCGTCATGAAGGTGTTATTCAGAGCAGCAGCGGTACCGATTTCAACCAGTTTGGGTGAATCCCAGCCGTCGCCGCCAACAAACGGAGCAGTTATGCCAAGTTCGCGAGCCTGTTTAACAATTTTACCAACTTCTTCATAATAGCCAGGTACATAGATTACATCAGGGTTAGTGCCCTTGATTTTAACAAGAATTGTTTTGAAGTCCTGGTCTTTTTGCAGGTAAGCTTCTTCCGCTACGATGGTACCATTGCCTTTGGTATAGGCTTCTTTAAAGAATTTAGACAACCCTTTGCTGTAGTCACTGGAATTGTCAACCATAATAGCAGCTTTTTGCAATTTCAGGGTGTTAAGAATAAAGTTGGCTCCTACAGTACCTTGGAAGGGATCAATGAAACAGACACGGAAAACATAGTTTTTCGCTTTACCGGTCTTTTCATCCAATGTTACTTTCGGATTGGTAGTAGCAGCGGCAACAAAAGGAATTTTGTTGTCTTCAGCAACTGTTGAGGCTGCAATAGCATTGGAGCTGACAGTGAAGCCGGTAACGGCAACTACTTTGTCCTGAGATATAACTTTCGTCATTGCATTTGAGGATTCGGAGGGTTCGCTTTTATTATCAGCTACAACCATTTGAATCTGCTTGCCCAATACGCCGCCTTTGGCATTGATTTCTTTCGCAGCTAATTTTGCACCATTAGCAGCTGCTGTACCAAAGGAGGCCGTACCGCCGGTCAATTCATAAATAACTCCAATTTTAATATCGCTGGAACTGGAAGCGGGACTGCCGCCGCCACACCCGGCCAATAAGCCCGACATCATAACAGTTATTAATCCTACGCTGAAAACTTTCAAACTCTTTTTGAACATTTTCTTTTCTCCCCCTTTAGTATCCCTTATCTGCAACCACCCAATTTTTCGCTGTACGCAACCGCCCCCTCTCACTGTTAATAAAATTACATGTTAATAAAACAAAAGATGCTTTACTAAGGCGTAGTGTAATACGCCTTAATAAAGCATCGTTGCTCAAAAACTTTTGTCTTCTATGATTATACATTGTAATTCTTTTTCATCATTTTGACAAGTGTTTTTTTACATCTTCTTTAACATCCATTTTAATGCGATAGGGACCACCAGCAGGATGAACAACAACCGGAACATTTGATAGGAAATAACAACCGATAAGTCGGCATGAACCATCATGGCCGTCAACCCCATCTCGGCTACCCCACCAGGTGCTGTTCCTAAAAAGGCTGTTACCAGACTGTAGCCATACAACGCCTTTAAGATAAAGCCAATGGCAAACGAACATAGCAGAATGCCGACTACGCCGCTTACTGTATAGGGCAGCAGCGTTTTCCAATTGCTCATACTTTCTGCCTTGATATTAGCGCCCATATAAATACCGGTTGATACCTGTGCCACTGTAATCACCCACGTTGGCATAGGCAGCGGCTCCAGGCCAGAGCATACCAATGCCGCCGTAACCAGAGTGGGGCCAAGCATCCAGGGTGTCGGCAGTCCTATCCGCTGAGCAGCTAAAGACCCGATTAATACGGCTGTCACAAAGAATATCGCTGTACCAGGTTCCATTGTACTCTGGGCAGCTGTTCGCTGGATAGCTGTATCCACCACCTCCGCCAAGCCATGACGAGCCAGGAAGGGGACAGTAAACACAACTGCCAATAAGCGCAATGTCTGCATAAAGGTAACTACGGTAGCATCAGCATTCAATTCCTTGCTTAAAACTGCCATTTGGCTTAACCCACCAGGCACAGAGCCTAACAGGCCGCTTGCCAGATCGACGCCTGTCCGCTTATGCGTAATATACCCCATAAATAAACTAAAGGCAATGGTTGCAGCAGTCGCAGCAAGCATCACGGGTAATTGATCGACAATTTGCCTGGCAGTAGTCATAGTAAAGGGGCTGCCCATTGTAATCCCTAATACGACTAAAGCACCTTTACGCAGCACCGCTGGCCAATAGACTACCTTGTTAAATCCCAGTTGAAGAACTAATATTACTGCAAGCGGTCCTAGTGTCCACGGCAGCGGCAAATTCAATACATAAAATACCGTCCCTCCTACCAAAGCCTGGAGAAAGGTCAAGAGTATCTTATAGCTATTCTTCGTTGTTGAAGTAAACTTTGTAGAAATGCATGCCTTTTTCGTCGTCAAACCCCCTCTCAATATGACGAGTTGCATCTTCCAAACCGGATTTAACCTGAATATCTACACCCGTGTCCAGTTTTATATTGCTCTTCATTTTGCGTTTCATCGATTTTACTGCCCCATTGGAAATATCAAATGTTTCCTGCACCACTTTTTCCTGAGTAAGATCATAGTTTTTCTTATGCTGTTTAAACTCATGCATTAATTCAGGATCACCGATAACCTGTTCCGCAAAATCATTGAGATCAAAACTGCTTTTTCCTTCAAAATAGGCTACTGAATTGTTAATAAATGAGACCTGGTCCTTTTTGTCGGCCTGATACATTTGCCCGTAAACATTCTCGGAAAAATCACGGCATAAATTTAAATACGTTTCCGTATGAAAATGATTATCCTCTACAGGAACGACCCGCAAGAATTCTTCTGTCCAGTATTGCGCTTCACTATCACCTTTATTGCCTTTATCAATAATCGCCATCCGGTAGCCGCCAAGTGACTGACTGTTAAAAATAAGACAGCCTTTATCCATTTTTCGAACGTTAATACCATCCTCACAGGCAATGGTAATATCCAGACGATGCTCACTAATCCTGAGGTAAGTGTCTTTATTCTCTGTTTTAAAAATACCGATAGCATCAACTGCCTGTCCGTCTAAAATACAGTCAGCCAAATAAACCATATAAAATTCCCCTTGCTTAACTTTGGGATTAGAGGAATTCTCATATAAATATTTGAGTACATTAACCGATTGGTCATAAAAATTCTGTTTGTTAATAAAAGCCCTGCTAACGCACATATACACTTCATTCAGATGTATATCGGTCTCATGGTGAAAAGAGTACAACTGTTCACTCTTAAAAGAAGACAAAAAATATTTGAGCAGTATTTCTTCTAAGTTACCATCTGTCAGCGGGTAAAGAGCAGGAGTAATTGTCATGCCTTCCCCTTTTAACTTATTTCCGACTTTATGTATGGCCAATTTATCAATACGAGCATGATTCAATTCAAACACGATATCTCTCCTTTAGCTAAAACGACATAAAACTATTATAGCAAAATATAAGAACCGACTGTAAAAATTTATATATTTTTACAATAAAAATAAGAGAGACAGTCACAATCACGTGACTGTCTCTCTTAACAGGTTCATTATCCTGTTATTCTTGTGTTTTTGTTGCTGCTGCCAGCTGCTTCTTTTCCAGTGGAGCAAAATCCAAAGTGGCAAACAAATCTTCCAGTGTTTCGGCGCGGCGAATTAACCGTACTGAGCCATCAGGCCGCAGCAGCAGCTCAGCAGAGCGAAGCTTGCCATTGTAGTTAAAGCCCATGGCGTGGCCGTGAGCACCGGCATCATGGATGACAATTAAATCACCAATATCGATCTGCGGCAGGGCACGGTCGATAGCGAATTTATCATTATTTTCACATAGCGATCCGGTCACATCATATACATGATCCAGGGGCAAATCTTCTTTACCGAGAACAGTGATATGATGATAAGAACCGTATAAGGCAGGCCGCATCAGATTAGCCATGCAGGCATCCAGTCCCACATAGTTCTTGTGAATATTTTTCTTATGCAGCACGGTAGATACCAGGTAACCGTAAGGACCAGTAACCATACGGCCGCATTCGAGCGCCAGCTGCAGCGGATGGAGTCCGTTTGCAGTAATTTTGGCCTCATAGGCTTTTTGCACCTGTTGACCTACATATTTTAGATCAACAGCCTCTTGATCAGGACGATACGGTATGCCAATACCGCCGCCAAGATCAATAAATTCCACACGAATTCCCAGCTCACGATGAATATCTACGGCCAGATCAAACATCATATTAGCAGTTCCCACAAAGGAATCGGGATTGAGTTCGTTGGAAATAACCATGGTATGCAGGCCAAAGCGTTTAACGCCTTTTGCCTTGCAGATACGGAATGCTTCAAAGACCTGCTCGCGAGTCAAGCCATATTTCGCTTCTTCAGGAAAACCAATAATCGTATTACCGTTTTTGAGAAGCGGACCAGGGTTATAGCGGAAGGAAATCATTTCCGGCAAACCGGCATGTTTCTCCAGGTAAGCAATATGGGTAATATCATCTAAATTGATAATTGCTCCCAGTTCTTTGGCCTTCACATACTCATCATAGGGAGTATCATTGGATGAAAAAATAATATCGGCACCAGTAATGCCTACTTTTTCAGCCAGGATTAACTCTGCCATGGAGCTGCAGTCGGCGCCAATGCCTTCTTCTTTCAGAATCTGCATTAAATATGGATTGGGAGCAGCCTTAACGGCAAAGTATTCTTTAAAGCCGGGAGCCCAGGAAAAAGCTGACAACAAGTTGCGGGCATTATCGCGGATTGCTTTTTCATCATAAAGATGAAACGGGGTCGGATAAGTGCGAATAATTTCTTCGAGTTTCTGCTTGGAAACGGGAATTTTTTTATCAGCCAATTTTATTCCTCCTCAAATATCGCTGGCAAACCGCTTTAAAAATAAAAAGCAGTTTGCGTAAAAACTATCTTCGCAAACCGCCAGTTTTACAATGTAATGAACTTAGCTGTGCAAGATAGCGCTCCATCCGAATCCCATTCGGATGACAGTCCTGTGCTTAATTCAGCATAGAACCAGCAAACAACAGCAGGCCTGCTGCCATTCACTTCGGCGGCCCTTCCTTTCAGTATCTGTCCTCGCCGGCCAGCTCAAGATACTTACTATTAATAACCGCACCTCTACCTAAGAATATTTATTTTATACTAGTATAGCGCCTGATAACAACCAGTGTCAACCTTTAGTACATTAACCTCATTAAATTTTGGTCTATTTTGAGAAACTTTCTTAATTAGTGGCGTTGTATCCCTTTTTCACTGTACTTGTTCAGCAACTCACTAACCGTAACAATCTGATAACCTTCGGCCTTTATTTTCTCCAGCAGAATAGGCAGCGCCTCAGCAGTCTGAACCGGTGTATCGGAAGCATGCATGAGGATAATTGCCCCTGGTTTGAGGCGTTTCATAATCCGGTCAACAATCACATCCCTGCCGGGATTCTTCCAGTCCAGCGAATCTACATTCCAGATAATGGTTTTATACCCTATTTCCTGAGTAGCCTGTAACGATTTCTGGCTGTAATGTCCATTTGGCGGGCGCATCAGCGTAGCATCCACACCGGTCACTTCTTTGATCTGGGCATGGGCTTTCTGTAAGTCCTCTTTTACCCATTCCGGTGTTCTATCGCCATAGTTTTCATGTTTGAAACCATGGCTGGCGATTTCATGCCCATCAGCAACCATGCGCTGAGCCACCTCGGGAAATTTTTTTGCCCAGGGACCCATAATAAAAAAAGTGACTTTCGTATCATTTTTCTTTAAGGTATCCAAGATGGATGGCGTAAATTTATTCCCCCACGAATGATCAAACGTCAACGCCACTACCTTTTGGTCCGTCCTGGTAGCCGCAATTGCGATCGGGCCGCTGGTATTGATTTGATCGGAAACCTGAACATAAACGGCACTAATAGCAAAAAGGCCGATAATACTGAAAAAAATGTGCCGATGGCTAAGCAGCCGGCGCAAATCAAGAATCATAATCCGCTCCACCTCCCAACATACACTACCAATCTATGCTTGAAGATGGTCTATTATGCGTTTTCCTTATTGCCAGCGGATATAAGGAAACCTTTTTACGACATATAGGATCAGCCGGTCGGATATAGAATAGGCCAGCCGCAAGGTGAGCACAACCGTACCGGCCGTAATCCACCAAAGATAATCGCTGTGCCTTAAGGCAGCGGGAATAAACAAAACGGCGGCAGCAATTACGGCAATGCTGGCAGCAGTAAGCGGGATAGCCGTCTGTATGGCACCAAAAGTCCATTTACCATAGATACGGGTTATCTCCTGATCCCGGCTGGCGGAAAATACAGCTTGAATAGCGGCGGCCTTTTCCTGCACCCAGCTTTCCGTTTTTCCTGTAACGGCATAAGAACCGCCGGCAGGAGGATAATTACGAAATACAATAGCAATATTGCCTGCCTCGGCCACTTCAACGGTAAGGACTATATAATCAATATATGGCAGTTGCTGCAACAAGGCAACCATCTGCTGCCTGTCCTGAATAATCCTGGCCGGACGGTCGCTAACCTTGCCAAGTCTGTCACAGCCTGTACCGATTTCGGCACTCCACGTATAAGTATCTGGCGGACCGAAGCTGTCCCACAACTGCCCCACCATTGCTTCATTCCAGCTGCAGGCCGGCAGCAGGGCTTTCGCAGTATAGTCTTGCATATCATCTACCTCCCCTTTTCATTATAGGACAAATACGGGTAAAGGCAATAAAAAAACAAAAGAGGCTTCCCACGAGTCACTCATCTCGTGAGAAGCCTCCACTAACAAATCCTGGTCACTCAGCCAAGCTTTTATTAGCTTAATTTTTGCGATGCGGTCAGACTGTGGTCATAAAGGGTTATCGCACAATAAGCCCTCATATTCCACTGGCTGTTGGGGCGTGATTACATCATGCCGCCCATGCCCATGCCGCCCATTCCACCCATACCGCCCATGCCTGCTGCCGCTGCGCCGCCGTCTTTTTCCGGTTTGTCAGCAACAAGAGTTTCGGTAGTAAGAACCATAGCGGCAATGCTGGCTGCGTTTTGCAGGGCAGAGCGCGTTACTTTGGCAGGATCTACAATACCGGCTGCAACCATGTCCACATACTCTTCAGAAAGAGCATTGAAACCGATGCCTTTGCCAGTCTTTTTCACGTTTTCTACAACAACGGAGCCTTCCAGACCAGCATTGTTGGCGATTTGACGTACTGGTTCTTCAATCGCGCGTTTCACGATTTGAATACCGGTTTTAACGTCGCCAGTAGCCTGTAAGCCTTCCAGTGCAGGAAGAATATCGATGAAGGTAGTACCGCCGCCGGCAACAATACCTTCTTCTACTGCAGCGCGAGTTGCGTTCAGAGCATCTTCGATGCGCAGTTTTTTCTCTTTCAGCTCAACTTCAGTAGCTGCGCCTACTTGAATAACTGCTACGCCGCCAGCCAGTTTAGCCAAACGCTCTTGCAGTTTTTCTTTATCGAAATCGGAAGTAGTTTCTTCCACTTGTGCTTTGATTTGACCAACGCGTTTTTTGATTTCTTCCGCGTCGCCATAACCTTCAACGATCGTGGTTTCTTCCTTGGATACGCGTACCTGACGGGCGCGGCCCAGATCTTCCAGCGTTACGCTGTCAAGCTTACGGCCCAATTCTTCGGTAATAACGGCACCACCAGTAAGAATGGCGATGTCTTCGAGCATTGCTTTACGACGGTCACCAAAGCCAGGAGCCTTAACAGCTACTGCGCGGAAAGTACCGCGGAGTTTATTAACAACTAAAGTTGCCAACGCTTCGCCTTCTACGTCTTCAGCAATAATCAACAGTTCTTTGCCGGACTGTACTACTTTTTCCAAAGCAGGCAGCATATCGGCAATGGCACCAATTTTGCGGTCAGTGATCAGAATGTACGGCTCGTTCATAACGGCTTCCATTTTGTCCGCATCAGTAATCATGTAAGGGGAAATGTAGCCGCGGTCAAATTGCATACCTTCAACCACTTGCAGTTCAGTTCCCATACCTTTTGATTCTTCAACGGTAATTACGCCGTCTTTACCTACTTTTTCCATCGCTTCAGCAATCAGGGTGCCGATTTCTTCGTCACCGGCAGAGATAGAAGCAACCTGTGCAATTGCATCTTTGCCTTCAACTACGATAGCGCGGTCTTTGATTTCCGTTACAAGAGTTTTTACGGCAGTTTCGATTCCTTTTCTCAGAATCATCGGATTTGCACCGGCTGCAACGTTGCGCATGCCTTCGCGAATCATAGCCTGAGCAAGAAGGGTAGCGGTTGTGGTGCCGTCGCCTGCTACATCATTGGTTTTCGTAGCAACTTCTTTCACCAGCTGAGCTCCCATATTTTCAAACGGATCTTCCAGCTCGATATCACGGGCGATGGTTACGCCGTCATTGGTAATGGTAGGAGCACCGAATTTTTTATCCAGCACAACATTGCGACCTTTAGGTCCAAGAGTAACTTTTACAGCATTAGCCAGGGCGTTTACGCCTCTTTCCAGTGCGCGGCGTGCTTCTTCGTCAAAAAGAATTTGCTTAGCCATTTATGTATCCCTCCATAATTTAAAATATAACAAGTTAGAAGTTATTCAACGATTGCCAGGATATCTCTTTCACTTAGGATCAGATAATCTTGGCCGTCGAGTTTCACTTCAGTACCAGCATACTTGGAGTATATGACTTTGTCGCCTTCTTTCACTTCCAAAGCCACACGTTGTCCGTTCTCCAGTACTTTGCCAGTGCCAACAGCCACGATTTTGCCCTCTTGGGGTTTTTCCTTAGCAGTGTCGGGAAGCAGGATACCGCTTTTGGTTTTTTCTTCTTTTTCCAGTACCTTAATGACTACTCTGTCGCCTAATGGCTTAATCATTGAAATGACCTCCTTTATATAACTTCTATTTTGACTTTTTGTTAGCACTCGATGATGGCGAGTGCTAATTTCACTACTAATATTATCGAATTTGACTGTAAAAATCAAGAGGCTTAGGTAGAAAATGCATCTTTTTTTACAAAAAAAAACCGCCTCAGGTAAGTTTTTCACCTTCTGGCGATTTTATACAGCTTATTTCCGTTTGGTCGATGCTTCAACAATTGCTTCTGCCACTTCGCGAATCGATTTTCGCTTGCTCATGCTGTACTGCTGAATACGACGGTACGCTTCGTTTTCACTCAAATTATACGCATCCATGAGTATGCCTTTGGCCCGGTCAAGAATCTTGCGGGTTTCCAGCGAGTTTTTCACATCTTCCAGTTCCCGTTCCAATTCAGCAAATTCCTGAAAGCGGGAGATGGCAATTTCCATAGCAGGGAAGAGATTGACCTCTTTAACCGGCTTAACCAAATAAGCCAAAACACCTGAATCCTTAGCTTTCTCAACAATATCCTTCTGACTAAAAGCCGTTAAGAGCAGAACAGGCGCCAGTTTCTCATTGGAGATGATTTTCGCGGCGGTAATCCCGTCCATTTCCGGCATTTTAATATCCATGATGACCAGGTCGGGACGAGACTTACGAGCTAAATCAACGGCCTTAAGACCGTCGGATGCTTCACCTACCACTGTATGGCCTGCCTCTTCGAGAAGTTCACGCAAGTCCATGCGAATGATGGATTCATTATCGGCAACTACGATTCGCAAATTTTCCATAGATTACTCTCCCTCCCTTGGTCTAGGAATGGTAATACAGGCATGAGTCCCGCCCTTGGAGTACAGTTCAAACCGACCGCCTAAATCGGTCTCGATAAGGGTACGGACAATCTGAAGTCCCAGACTGCTGGATGAACGCTGCCCGAAGTGTTCAGGCAAGCCAACGCCATTGTCATAGATATCAATTTGATAGGTATCAGGCAATATTGCGATATCGAGACCGATCAGGCCTTCTTTGAGTCCAACAAACCCATGCTCAATCGAATTCTGAATTAGCTCATTAATCACAAGTGCCAGGCTGGTAGCCTGCTCAGAAGGCATGATCACCGTCTGACCATTGAAGATAGTTTGAATGTTAAAATTCGGCTCCAGCATATTTTGAATCACCAGGTCCAAAATATTTTTCGCAACCTCAGCAACATCAATCACTTCCGCATCCTGCTGGGACAAAAATTCATGGACCACCGATATGCTGAGAATCCTGTTGACACTTTCCCGAAGAGCGGCCTTCACTTCATCAGACTGAGTGCGCCGCGCCTGCAGGCGAAGCAGGCTGGCAATTGTTTGTAAGTTGTTTTTGACGCGGTGATGAATTTCCTGAATGACCGCCGACTTAATCAGCAGCTCTTTCTCTTTTTGCTTCAGTTCGGTCACATCGGCAGTTATGACAACTGTGCGAAGCGTTTTTCCGGCTACTACAATCGGAATAGCCCGTTGAACAAGTACCATCTGTCCTTGTTCCACTTCTTCCTCCGCAGCAGTTTGCGCATTGGCTGCCCTTTGGGCCAGACGCAGATTGATACGCCGGTCATAAACACGGCGGCCAACCATTCGTCCGACTCCCATAATATTATATATGCTGTTAGCGGCTGCATTAGCAAAAATAATTTCGCCTTGCTCATCAACAAGGATAATTCCGTCACGGGCTGATAACTGACGGTAAACAGCACTTCCCCGGCTGCGGGGCATTCCAAGCAGCATATTGGCAGTTTCCATCAGAACATTCTGTCCTAATACCGTTTCAACACCGCCTGTTTCAAAGCTGACAACGGCAATAATTTTGCCGTCCTCATCATGCAAGGCGGAGGTTTGCATTTCCGCCACCAGTCCGATAGCCCATTCCCGCTGGCCGGCAATATGCTCTCCTGAATTTAAAGTGCGCCATACAAGCGGCTCTTCTGCAGCCTGCACAGTAGACCCCAGCAAATTAGTCCGATCCTTAACTAAGGTGGTATTCGGTTTTGCCTGAGCAACAATTACCAAAAACTGTTCATGAATCGCACGCGCGTAAACAGTAGCTTGAGCATGAGATAGATCGCTGGCAAGCTGCAATAGAGCACAACTTTGTTCCAGCCTGTCAATTTGAGCGGCTGACAAAGTAGTCGTCTTCCGGCACACATCGGCCACAATTCCCATAGCAACCTCCCCGCTGATTTGAATTTTAACCTATTCCACCAGCAGTATTAAAATTCCTTGTTACTAGCTGCTAATTTTCGCAAGCTTTTAGGATAAGTTTGTAACTATGTAACCTTAGTTATTGGGACATTTGTATTTATCCCCGTCTTATCCACAATATCCACAATCTTATCCACATTTTAAAAGCCTTATTCACGCTGCCGCAATCCTACTTATCCACACTGTCCACAATTGTCATATTTTTATTTATCCACAATTATTGTCCCAGTTTTAATGACGGCAAGGCATTTAAGCGTAAATCGGTAAATTTATTTGCCTGTGCTTTATAATAAGCCCGGCAGGCAATCATCGCGGCATTATCGGTACAAAGCACAGGGGATGGAAAATACAGCGACAGGCCCCGTGCACTGCACTCTGCGCCCAGCGCGCTTTGCAGCCTGCTGTTGGCAGCCACCCCTCCGGCCAGTACCACCTGCTTAACCGAGCAAGCATCCACGGCCTGCAGTGTCTTAGCCACCAGCACATCGACAACAGCTGTTTGAAAGCTTGCGGCCACATCAGCCTGATTAATCGTCTCGCCCCGCTGGGCAGCACTATTTAAATAATTAAGGACAGCAGACTTAAGGCCGCTGAAGCTAAATTCAAAACTCCCCGGAGCTACCAGCGCCCGGGGAAATTCAATCGCCTTACTGTCACCTGTTAAAGCCAGGCGGTCAATCTGCGGGCCTCCAGGATAGGGAAGTCCCATGACGCGAGCAATTTTGTCAAAGGCTTCGCCGGCAGCATCGTCACGCGTTTGACCAAGCAATTCAAAATCGTTGTAATCTTTCAGCCATACCAGGGAAGTGTGTCCGCCAGAAACAACTAAAGCGACAAACGGCGGCTTCAGCTCAGGATGACTGAGGAAATTAGCAAAGATATGTCCCTCCAGGTGATTCACCCCTACTAATGGTTTATCCAAACCAAAAGCCATCGCTTTGGCTGTGGCTAACCCGACAAGCAAAGCGCCAACTAAGCCGGGGCCGTATGTTACGCCAATAACATCTACCTGTGCGAGCGTTATCCGGGCAGCCTGAAGCGCTTCCTCCACGACCGGCAAAACGCTTTCAATATGCTTGCGGGAAGCAATTTCCGGCACGACACCGCCATATTTTTGATGCAGCGGAATTTGGGAAGAAATAATATTTGACAGGATTGTCCGCCCGTCAGCAATTACCGCTGCCGATGTTTCATCACAACTGGTTTCTAAGGCAAGGGTTACATGCACAAACAGAACCTCCAATTTTATTGCTATTATTTACATGTATGGATACGCCTGAAAAAAGGCAAATTAAAAACGGGCTAGGAAAACAAGTGCCCAGAAAGGGGGGTTTTAACAATGGCACGTTCGAGAAAACCGGTAAATCCGGCAGCAGAAAACGCGCTGGATCAAATGAAGTTTGAAGTTGCTTCTGAACTGGGTATTGCCGACCACGTCCGTTCTAACGGCTGGAACACAATGACTTCCGCTGATTGCGGTCGTGTTGGCGGTCACATGGTTCGTAAGATGATTGAGCAATACGAATCCACTTTAAAGTAAGTTGTTTTAACGGGCGGCGCTAGCCGCCCTTATTTATTTTGAGCAGTAACACAACAGGCTCCCGCTGAATATGCTGTAACACAATCACCCTGGGCCGTAAGAAAAACGGCTCATTTTTTTATTGTTTTATAGTTCACACCACATGATAAGCGCATCTTCCCGGTTATCGGTATAATAATTGCGTCGTTTGCCGCGAGACACAAACCCCAGCTTAGTATATAAGGCCTGCGCTTTCACATTGGATACGCGCACTTCCAGAGTCATACTGACGGCACCGCGCTCCCGGGCCAATTCCATGAGGGCACGAACCAGTTGTTCCCCCAGACCGGCTCCCCGGTAAGCTGCCGCAAGTGCAATATTGGTGACATGTGCCTCATCAATGATCAGCCACATTCCGGCATAACCGGCGATTACCCCTCCCACATCGACCACCAGATAATAGGCTAATTCATTGTCGGAAGTTTCCGCCTCAAAGGCCGCTCTTGACCAGGGTGTGGTAAACGCCTCATTCTCTACTTTTAGAACGGCGTCCACATCCATAAAATTCATCCGCCTGATTTTCATAAGCACTTACCATGACGCTGTTCCCATAATACTTCCGCTTCACTGCGGCGAATATAGAGCGGCTCCAGCGTCATAACATCATGCCGGATTCCCTGTCTAAGCAACTGATGGCCAAGCAAGGCCACACTACCCGCCCGGGGCAGGATAATATGGGGCGGTGCCAGCTCAATTGGATCTGCTGCTGCTACAATTGCTTCCTGGAATAACACAGCTCCTTCCCCCAGCATAATCACAGGCAGCGGCTGGCTCGCCAGCTCATTGATAGCCTCCTGGTGAGCGATGACCCGGGGCGGTATAACTTCCTGCAACATGCCCTTTTCCCAGCGGTATACCGCTTGATATACATTCCCCTTCTGCGCGTCAAGCAGGGGGCAAATCAGGGAATTCGGTGCAGGACAGGCATAGGCCAGGGCCGCTAACGTGGACACACCAATTACCGGTACATTCCAGACATAAGCCAGCGCCTTGGCAGTAGCCAAACCGATTCTAAGTCCGGTAAACGAACCAGGTCCAATACTGACGGCTATAGCAGTAATATCCTCTTTCGCCACCTGCCCCAGCTCAAGCAGTTGCTCAATATGGGGCATTAACCTTTCTGAATGCGTTTTCTTGGTTTGTACAATGATTTCAGCCACCAGTTTATCGGCTGTTGCCAGCGCGACACCGGAAGCCAGCGTTGCAGTTTCTATCGCTAGGAGCACGCTTGTTTCAACTCCTCATATAACAAATGATGGCGCGCTCCCTGAGCAGACACCTTGATTATCCGGCTGTCGTCACCGGTCTTTACCAGCTCAATCCGTAAATAGCTGTCCGGCATATAGCCGGGAAATTTATCCGGCCACTCGATGATGGCAATGCCGTCACCTCCGGTATATTCGTCAAAGCCAATATCCATCAGCTGTTCAGGCTCCTCGAGACGGTACAAATCAAAATGATAAACCGGTACCGTTCCTTCATATACATTCATAACGGTAAAAGTAGGACTGGTAATTTCCCCGTCCAGGCCTAATCCCTGGGCAATTCCCTGCACGAAAAGAGTTTTCCCTGCCCCCAGGTCTCCGATAAGGCAAAGCACATTTCCCGTCCGCAGCAATTGTCCCAGCTGCCTGCCAAAAGACAACGTCTGCTCCGGTGCTGTTGAAACGATCTCCATAATATCCTCCAGTTTTAATTGCGGCAAAAATGATTGTAGCCTCTTGGCTCCAGCTTGTAAGACCTGCCTGCCTCATCAAGCAAAGTTACTCCATCACCGGATGGCAGTACTTCACCAATTTTCGTTATCACCGCTCCCGGGTCAATAGAGTTAATAAGGGCAAATTGACCGGGCTCCATCGTAAACAGTAATTGAAAATCCTCGCCGCCGTACAGTGCATAGTCCAACGGTTCTTGCCCCAGCACAGCCGCAGCTTCCCTGATTTCCGGCGATAACGGGATGCACTCTTTTACAACCCGGATACTTACATTGCTGGCCTGAGCAATTTCATGCAGTTCACTGGCAAGACCGTCACTGACATCATCCATGCTGGTCGCTCCGTGCGCTGCCAGCAACTGGCCTGTTCTCACCAGCGGCCGCGGCGTTAAATGTGAAGTTACCAGCGGCCACGAAAAATCATGCTCCTCCCATTCGCCCCGCGAAAGCAAGGCCAAACCTGCCGAAGAGTTGCCAAGGACGTTCGTAACAGCAACAATATCACCCGGTTTTGCGCCCGAGCGTTTAACAAGATGAGCCGGTTCCACCTCGCCCATAACAGCCACATTGATAACAAGCCCGCCAGGAGAGGAAACCGTATCCCCGCCGACAATATTAACGCCGTATTCACGGCAGATTTCCTTCATACCATTATACAGATTAAGTACAAAATCCACTGCCGTGTGCCGGGGCAGGGCGATAGACACAACCGCATGGCGAGGTGCCCCTCCCATAGCGGCAATATCACTTAAGTTCACCGCAACCGCTTTATACCCCAGCTGCATAGGCGTAGTGGTAGTCAAATCGAAATGAACATTCTCCACCAGCATGTCCGTCGTTATCAGCTGCAGCTGACGAGGGGTCGGCAAAAGTACGGCAGCATCATCGCCAATGCCGGTAACAACCGTACCCGGATCGTTGATTGTATCTTGTTTAATCAGGTCAATAAGACCAAACTCGCCCACATCTTTGAGTTCCATGGGACACCACCATATCTATTTTTGTCTGATATTGCGTTTTATTTAAGATGACATTCGAAATAGAGGCAACTATTTCCTGCATTGGTAGTATACCACTATGGCAAAAAAAATTGTATCTCGCGGAGGATTTTGTCATCTTCCGGCTAATTGTAATGTATATCCTGTCAGGAGGTCATTTTGTCTATGGAACAGGTACGGCTGAAAATACCCAATGTTGACCGGGTGGGACTAGTACTTGATATCTCACAGGTACTGGCAGAGCGCCATATTAATATTATCTCTATGGAAGTGGAAATCAACACCATTTTCCTGGAAATTGCTCTCCAGCCGTTCGAAAAACCTGCTATACTAGAGCGGCTGTGCAAAATTCAGCAAGTACTTGACGTTACAGAGATTCCTTTGATGCCGCATCAGGAAAAGTCTGAACAGTTAAAAGCGGTATTAAGCTCCGTCAGTGATGGCATCATTGCAATTGATCAGCAAACCCGCGTTACCCAGTATAATCCTGCGGCCGAACGGATTATCCGCGTTCCCTGTCAGCAGCTGCTCGGCAGTCCGCTCACTGCTTTGCTGCCCGATGACCTCCCTCTGCTTGACGCGTTGCGTCATGGTACGGTGTATAACAACCGCGAAATATTCCTGGAAAAAACCAAGAGTCACTATCTAGCCAGCGGCCGCCCTGTATTTGACCAGGCAGGCCGAATTATTGGCGCTGTAGCTGTTCTAAAAGACATTGGCGATGTACGGAAGCTCATTTATACGATCACAGGCCAGCTTACCTTTACTTTTGCCGAGATCCTCTATACTTCCGATACCATGCGGCAAGTAGTGGCCATGGCTAAAACAATTGCTGCCGGCAGCTCGACTATCCTCATTCGCGGCGAAACAGGTACAGGCAAGGAATTGTTTGCCAGAGCACTGCACTCAGCCTCACCGCGCTCCGAGAAGGTTTTTGTCCCGCTCAATTGTGCTGCCATTCCTGATGCCTTGCTGGAAAGTGAGCTGTTCGGCTATGAGGATGGTGCGTTTACCGGTGCGGCCAAAGGCGGCAAACAGGGTTTATTTGAATATGCCAACGGTGGAACTTTGTTCCTTGATGAAATTGCCGAACTTTCCGGTCACTTACAGGCTAAACTGCTTCGTATCCTGCAGGACGGTAAAGTACGCCGGATCGGCAGCAACCGGGAGATTCCTGTTAATGTTCGCATATTGGCTGCCACGAACCGGAACCTGGAGGAATTAATTGACAAGGGGCGCTTTCGGGAGGATTTATATTACCGGCTGAATGTAATCCCGCTGTTCCTGCCGCCACTAAGGGAGCGAACAGTCGATATCAGCCTGCTCGCCCATTTTTTCTTACAGCGGTTTGCCGCCACTATGCAGAAAAAGGTCAATACGATTAGCGAAACTGCTCTGACAAAATTAAGCAGTTACCCGTGGCCTGGCAATATCCGTGAGTTAGAAAATGTGATTGAACGTGCCGTCAATGTTATGAACGGCTCGATCGTGCTTGCCGAGCATATTATCTTTGATCAGGATTACACGCCACGCCAGCCCGCTCTGCATCCTATTAACCAGACGCTGGAAGCAATTGTGGAAGCGGTAGAGCGCGATGTATTGCTCCGTTCGCTCCAGCAGCATAAAACATCACGTCAATTGGGCAAAATGTTAGGACTGTCTCATACAGCTGTATTAAAAAAGCTGAAAAAATATAATCTGCATCTGTAGAAATCCAAATAAGAAGGTGTTCTTCCATGCGTGCCACCAGGGCAGAAATTGATTTAGCGGCTATTCGCCATAACATTCATCAAATCCGGTCGGTACTCAAACCGGCTACCTCAATCACTGCAGTTGTAAAAGCAAATGCCTATGGTCACGGCGCTATTCCTGTCAGCCATGCCGCCCTATCAGCAGGAGCCGATTGCCTTGCCGTCGCAATTCCGGAAGAAGGCGTCGAATTACGGGAGGCTGGTTTTACAGTTCCCATCCTCATTCTGGGCCTGGCCTTGCCTGAGCAGTCGGATATCATTGCCGAACAGGAATTAACAGCAACCGTATGTACAGAAGAACAGCTGCTTGCCCTAGTTCAGGCAGCCGACCGCTGTGCCAAACAAGTGCGGGTTATGATAAAAGTGGATACAGGCATGAACCGGGTTGGACTCCGTCCGGAGAACCTGCTTACCTTTATTGAGTTAATTCAATCGTATCCGCAATTCATTCTGCGCGGTGTCTTCACCCATCTGGCTACTGCCGACGCTGCCGACAAGGGATATGCCTATCAGCAGTTGCAAACTTTTGTACAGGCTATTGAGCAAACAGCCGAGGCCAACATTTCCCTGCCTTTTATTTCGGCAAGCAATAGTGCTGCCGTTATCGACTTGCCTGACAGTCACTTCACTACCGTACGGCCAGGAATCATTTTATATGGCCTGCCGCCCTCGCATGAAATGCATCACCAGCTGGCTCTCATCCCGGCCATGAGTTTGCATACCAAAGTAGTACATGTGAAAGAAGTACTGCCAGACTCGCCCATCAGCTACGGCTGCACCTATCGCTGTTCCGAAAAAACCTGGCTGGCAACCCTGCCTATCGGTTATGCTGACGGTTATCACCGGATTCTCTCCAATAAGGCTTCCGTTTTAATTGGCGGCAAACGTCGTCCAGTCGTCGGCCGTGTCTGTATGGATCAGATTATGGTCGACATCGGTCCGGTCTGTGACGTCGCAGTTGGCGATGATGTAGTGCTCTTCGGCAAACAGGGCAGCGAGGAAATTACCGTTACCGAATTAGCCGATCTGGCCGATACGATTAACTATGAACTTTTATGCGCCATCAGCCCACGTGTGCCAAGAGTTTATGTGAATCAATAAACTGCTTTCGATAAATAGAAAAAGCGTTTAACCGGTAGTTGTCCGGTTAAACGCTTTTTTTGCTGCCTACATATTCTTTTTGATAATGCCTTCCGAACGGCTGAGCGGCTGGCCGATACTCATGTGGCCGCTTAAGGTTTCCACCGTTTTTCCTTCGACTAAGATCTGTACTTTATGAATATCAGGAAATTCGGTTAAAGTATTGACAATCGAAGCGACAATAAGCATTTCCGTAGCAGAGCCGCCGCCGTTATTTTTAATGATTTTATCTGTAAAGTCAACATAGGCAACGTGATCCCGTACAGCCAGACTCTTTAATTTGGTACCGGTAGGTAGAA
The DNA here is from genome assembly GCF_004339805.1 of Anaerospora hongkongensis. Lineage (GTDB taxonomy): Bacteria > Bacillota > Negativicutes > Sporomusales > DSM-15969 > Anaerospora > Anaerospora hongkongensis. The sequence goes on from NZ_SLUI01000002.1 coordinate 90,855, forward strand.
CCCGCACCAGCTGCTTGCTGCTTGGTTCAGCCAGCAGTAATTCCATAGCCGTTTTAGCCGGGTGATCATTTTTCTCCACCGCATGCACCTCAGGTACCAGATTCATCGCATCCTGAGTAGCAAAATATACGGTAAGACGCATTGACCCTTGACCGGCTGGCGGCTTGTCTGCAGACTGCTGCTCGGCTGCATTAGCGTTCTCGGGCTGTTTGACCATATCAGGAGTCTTCTCGTTTGCACAAGCAGTAACGAGCAATGCCAGCACCATCAAAAGAAGCAACAATAATTTACGTGTGTGAGCCATCATTGCCCACCCCCTAGTCTAGCGGCCTGGGTAAAGAACTTGTCCAAGCCGAGATAGATGCTCTGCGCCATTTTCTGCTGGAAATCGGCAGTATTCATTAACTTTTCCTCATCTGGGTTGGAAATAAAGCCAAGCTCTGTTAAAACTGCGGGCATAACGGAGCGTTTGATAACATAAAAGTTAGCTGCATTAATGCCTCTGTTTTGCAAACCGCTGGCAGGGGCAATTGCCCCTTGTATACTATTGGCCAGTAGAGCATCGTAAGGCGTCTTTTGATAATAATACGTCGCTATACCGCCTGCTATAGGATTTGTAAAAGAATTAATATGTATACTGACAAAAATATCAGCCTTATTATTATTGGCTACCGTAGTACGGGCACTTAGCTCGTCCACCGCTGAGGCATTGGGACCAAATACATCACGATCATCATTACGGGTTAAGAACACCTTGGCACCTGCTTTTTCCAGCAGCGGCTTCAACCGCTGGGCGACAGCAAGCGTGATTGTCTTTTCCATTGTTTTGTTGGCACCTACAGCGCCAGGATCGCTTCCGCCATGACCAGGATCGAGAACAATTACTTTATCTTTCAAACCGGCCGTAAAAGTAAATTTAATAGGCGGAACCTTCTGCCCAATATCGATAACAACCCGGAAAGGCTTATTATTAGCCGGATCATTGCGCAGCGTAAATACTTTATAATCCGTATCCTCCAGCATAAGCGGCAGCTGCAAAACAAGATTAGTATCCGCTCCGGCAGCAGCTACTCTGAGAGATTCAGCAATTCGACCGTCAAAGTCATAAGCACTGGCAATATCACCGGGACCTGCCCCTTTGACAACAACTGATAACTGCGGTACAGGACTGCCGGTAATTGAGGATGCCACAGTAACCGGGCCGGTCACATCCAGAACAAGCCGTAATTTGCTCTGTCCGGTAACGGCATCAATATGGTTAGCCCAGCGAAGGGCAGTAATCTGTGGTTTCGCATTCTTATCCAGTTTAGCCGAAACAGCTGCATTGTTTTTTAGATTAGGGGCCTTTACTGCCGGTTTGGCATCAGGAACTCCAACAGCCGCTTCACCACTGGCAGCAATACCAAGTTGCAGGGGAAAAATAAATATTGCCAGGGAAATAATTGTCGTAACTAACCGGTGCACTTACATACACCTCCCTATTTGCGTCTAATCTTACCCTCTTTCGCCTTTTATTGCAAAAATTCCTGCAGATATTTGTCAAAAAGCGAAGAAAATGACTGATCAGTCATTTTTCCTATCTTTCGAGAAAATACATGAGCAATCAGTCATTTTTATTTTGCTTTAAAACCCGCTGCAGCAAAGCTGCGGCTTCTTTTCTGGCAAGCGCAGTTGCCTCGGCATCGATGGCAATTTGTATCGCTAATATATCGCCCTCTGCTGCCGAATCAGGCAATCCGTCTTTGGGCCACACGACCTGATCTTCCGTATCATCAAATAGTAAAACGGCCTTATCCCCTTCAAACCGGTCGATGACTGCTTTTATTATCATCATTCTTTCTCCTTGCCGATGGTATACGTTTTGCCGTCACTGGTCACGGTTACCGTGCCATTTAGGTCAGTACGGTATATCTTGTACTTCTGTTTCTCCAGCTTCTTTAAGGTCACCGGATGGGGATGATGATAGTCATTACCTTCACCCAGCGATATAATAGCCGCTTCTGCCCCTACAGCCTTTAAAAACTCCGGCGAAGAAGAGGTATTGCTGCCATGATGTCCCACTTTGAGAATAGAGCTTTTTAATTCACTGCCACTGTTCTTGACCAACTGCAGTTCTGAGTTCTTCTCAGCATCTCCTGTGAACATCATGGAAAAAGAACCGTACATCAGCTTTGCTACTATTGAATTATTATTAAGATCCAGTTGTCCATTATCTTCCGTAAAAAACGGTTTTTGCGGAGCGAATACCTTTAATTTAGCTCCTCCGCCTATATCGATCACATCACCTGCTGCCAGCAGAGCAAAGGGAACTTTCTTTTTTTCCACGGTCTGCATATACTTTCGGTAAGTAGCGGTTGTCGTTGTCTGACCACTGTCGTAGACCTGCTTCACAGGAAAACGCTCTAAAACAGTTGTTGCACCCCCGATATGATCACTATGCGGATGAGTAAGAATCAGCCTGTCAACAGCAGTAATTCCTTCCTTGCTTAGGAGCGCTGCCAATTTTTCCTTCGCCGGTGTATCACCCGTGTCAATCAGGGTGACCTGTCCTCCCGCGCGGACCAAGATAGCATCTCCCTGTCCAATATCAAGCACTTTTATCACAAGCTGGCCTGCTGTATCGGCAGCTGCCGGTCGGCCGCTGTTGCTGCAGCCTGTCGAAAATAAGGCAACCAGTAATACAAGCAAAACTGCTGCCGGACGAAATTGCCGGCGAAACCATGTAAACATGAATCATTCTCCCTATATGTATACTTTTTTGCTACAAACTAAAAATAGGCAGTTACCCGCCTATTCACTCGCTCGCTAAATTTGAATAAGTCCCAAGCTGACACGAATGCCCTCATCGACTCTTCCCATTACTTCTTCATTCAGATGTGTTATCTTTTCTTTTAAACGCCGCTTATCGATTGTCCGTAATTGCTCAAGCAGAATAACAGAATCTTTCTCCAGGCTAAACTGCTTGGAGCTAATCTCGATATGGGTAGGCAGCTTTGCTTTGGAAATCTGCGAGGTAATGGCCGCCACAATAATCGTAGGACTATACTTATTGCCTACATCATTCTGGATAACTAAAACAGGCCGATGCCCTCCCTGTTCCGATCCTACCACCGGACTTAGATTGGCGTAATAAATATCTCCGCGCTTTACAATCATCGATTATTCACGCTCCGACAGCAAGCTGGCAGGCATCAAGTCGTATGCTTCAGCATCGGCTACCAAGCCTTCTTCAGCTAAAGCTAAGTTAATGATGGCCATCTCCTGATATCCTCTTTTCATCAAATCGCGCACCGCTTTGCGTTTGCGGTCTTCTATATACAAACGCATCGCTTCCCGAACAAACTGGCTGCGGCTGAGTTTTTCCATGGCGATGATGCCATCCACTTCCTGCAGCAAACTATTCGGGATGCTAATCATGATACGCTTCAAATCGGCCACACCCTCACCCCCGCCATTTGCAACATCCACTGTTATGATTAATTATATAAAACAGTATATAAAAATGTCAACTTTTTTATATATAAATAAATACTCTTCAAGCATAATATCCTGCTATACAACTATACCATTTTCAGTATGGCTATTTCAATGGCAAAATATGCTTTAAAATTAGCTTTGCAAGCCGGCAATAGCAGCGGGCAAGGCTTGCAGCAAATCTCCGGCAATCAATCCTACTGCTCCGGCCTGAGCAGCAATATCACCGGCCAAGCCATGGAGGTATACCCCGGCAACAGCGGCATCATGACTGGATAAGCCCTGGGCAATAAGAGCAGCAATAACGCCTGTCAGTACATCACCGGTTCCTCCGGTAGCCATACTGGCATTGCCGCTGGTATTGACAAATACTTCGCCATCAGGAAAGGCAACGATAGTCGGCGCACCTTTCAAAACGATGATGCTGCCCCATTGATTGGCCGTCCGCCTGGCGATACCGATGCGATCCTGATTGACCTGCATGGCAGACAGACCGGTAAGCTGTGCCATTTCACCCGGATGCGGCGTCAATATAGCCATCGCATCCGCCTGATGAATAACATCCATATGTCCTGCAAGTGCAACGATACCATCAGCATCAATAACCAGCGGCTTCTCGGCATTGCGGACAATTTCCCTGATAGCCGCCTGTGTTTCGTTCTGACGCCCCATGCCGGGCCCCAGAGCAATGACATCCCAGTAATTCGACAGTTCTTCCACAAAAGGAATGGACTTTAGTCCGATTGCCCCGCTAGCCAGTTCAGGCAGCGTTCTTGTCATGACCTCTGTCATTTTGGCTTCCATAATACTGCGCAGGCTATTGGCGACAGCCAGTGACACCAGACCGGAGCCAGCCCTGAGAGCCCCGCTGGCGCATAAAACAGCGGCACCGGTATAACCGTGAGATCCTGCAATTACCCCAACATGGCCATTTAATCCTTTATGCGAATCGGCTCGCCGCTTCGGAAGAAGCTGTTTGACATATCCGGCAGTTATGGTCATTTGCTGAACCGGCGCAGTTGCCAGCAGCGGCAAGGGAAGTCCAATACCATCAAGTATTACCTCGCCAGCCTGAGAGGCTCCGGGATATAACAGCAGCCCCGGTTTGGGAAGACCGAAAGTCACCGTCAAATGCGCCTTAACCGCACTTCCCTGCACTTGGCCGTTATCAGCATTAACACCGGAAGGAACATCCACAGCTACCACTCTTTTACCCGACCGGTTAATAATATCAACAATCAGGGCCAGAGGCTCACTCATCTCTCCATGGAAGCCTGTTCCTACCAGGGCGTCGATCAGACAATCGGAAAACGTCACCGCAATGCGGACTTTATCCCAATCCCGGTCGCCTGTTATTTCCATCACATCAACACCCATACGGCTTAAAACATCGGCATGTATTTGAGCATCACCTGTTATTCTGGCTTTTTCTCCAATCAAAAATACTTTAACTTTTGCTCCGCCATTAGCAAAATACCTGGCAGCAACAAATCCATCCCCGCCATTATTGCCAAGGCCGGCAAAAACACAGATTTTCTTATCTTTTATACCGCCGAGCAAACGCTCCACTTCTCTAGCTACTGCCGCACCGGCGTTTTCCATCAACACAACACCCGGTAGATGGTACTGTTCAATGGCCAATTTATCTATTTCCCGCATTTGGGCTGCTGTTGCCAGCTTCATCTTGTTTTCCTCCCCATAAGACAACCTGCGCAGCAGCATAATCGCGCGCATGAGTCACTGATAAATGTATTTCCTGCACACCTATTTGTGCAGCCAGCTCCTGATAATATCCCGATAGTTGAACAAGCGGACGGCCAAGGCTGTTGTTTTTAATCTCTACATCCTGCCAGGTACCGCCTCTCAGCCCGGTTCCCAGGGCTTTGAGCACCGCTTCCTTAGCGGCAAAACGGGCTGCATAAGAAGCGGCCCCCTGCACACCACGGCTTTCACAGTACGCTTGCTCAGCCGGAGTGAAGACACGCTCAATAAACGCTCTTCGCTTGATCGCAGCCTGAATGCGGCTTATTTCAACAATATCAATACCCACGCCTATTATCATATGCCAATCACCCTGTACTTTCCCCTGTATCTTATCAGCACCAGTCTGGTTTTGCAAACAAATATAGTATTATTTTACAAACAATTACCAGGCGAGTCAAAAAAAAATTAAAAACAAGAGCTTTCTCGACAAACTAAAAAACCTTGACATGAACGTCAAGGTTTTTTGCTTACTGACTTTTTATAGGATGATTACGCATAATTAAAATTTCTACCCTGCGGTTTTTCGCACGGCCTTCTTCCGTATCATTTCCGGCAATCGGCTGATATTCTCCAAATCCGGTAACGCTAAAGCGTGCAGCCTTTTGAGTAGGTTCCTGCATTAGCAGAAACTTCATAAAGTTAAGGGCCCGCTTCGTACTTAAGTCCCAGTTAGAAGGAAACTCATACGTATTAATCGGCACATTATCCGTATGACCGGATACAAAAAGGCGCTGGGTCATCGGGGCGAGCATCTTAGCCAGTTCTCCGGCAAAACGGCGAGATTCGGGCAGCAGGTCGGCATGACCTGATTCAAATAAAGCCGTATCCTTAATGCGTACCATCAGCCCATCTTCTGAAAGACTGGTTTCCAAATCACCGGCGAGTCCATTTTTCTGAATATAATCATCGAGCTGCTTCTTCACTTCGATTAATTGCAGCGTTTCTTCTATATACGTCCGGTCAGGCCGTATCGCCAGGCTGTCGAAGCCTTTTGAATCGGAGTCAGGCCCCTTAGGACGGGGTTGCCCCTGCGTGATCTGAGGCGGACTCTGGGTATTATCAAAAATGGATTTATCGCCACCCTGAAAAGCACTGTTGAAAGAAGTAGCCATCTGTTCAAATTTCTTCTGGTCTACTTGAGAAGAAGCAAAGAGCACAATAAACAATGCCAATAACAGCGTCAGAATGTCCGCATAGGGAATCAGCCACGTTTCATCCGTATGTTCTTCATGATGTTCTTTGCGATGTTTTCTTGACATGTTTAAGCCTCCGGCTTGCTAGGTTTCAAGGAAGCCCGTTCTTTTTGTCCCACAAATACCAGCAGTTTGGCTTCCACAGCAATAGGCGAGTCGCCAGCCTGAAGGGATAAAACGCCTTCGATCATCATGCGCTTTCTTTCCGCTTCGTGCTTAGACATAGTCTTAAGCTTATTAGCAAAGGGATGCCAGAGTACATAGCCACTAAAAATACCAAGCAAAGTGGCAACAAAAGCCGCTGCGATAGAATGTCCCAGTTTTTCAATATCATCCAAATTGCCTAAGGCGGCAATCAGACCAATAACAGCACCCAATACCCCTAATGTCGGGGCATATGTACCGGCTTGGCTAAAAATCAAAGCACCTGAACGATGTCTCTCTTCCATAGCTTGTACATCTGCTTCCAAAACGTCACCGACAAATTCGGCATCCAAGCCGTCAACAATCATACTAATACCATTGCGCAAGAAAGGATCACTTAGTTCTTCCATGCGGCCTTCCAGTGCCAGGATACCTTCCCGGCGGGCAGTTTGGGATAACTCAACAAACAGCCTGAGCAGCTCCCCTTTGGAAATCAGCTCCTGTTTTTTGAAGAGCATCTGCAGAAGTACCGGGAACTTTTTCAGATCATTCATTGCAAAACCATTCAGTAAACAGGCCGCCGTACCAACGAAAATAATAACAATTGCTGCGGGGTTATTAAGAGCAGTTAAGCTAGATCCCTTGAGCACCATTCCGACTGTAATTGTCAAAAACCCAAGGACCATACCTATAATCGTTGCTAACTCCAAGATTCAGACCTCCCACCAAACTCCAGCCTTAATAGCAAACTCTAAACAACCAACTACCAAAATTCGATTTATTCTTCACGTTCATCTTATCATTCGACAACACTTTTTGTCTACCCTGCAATGAGACCTTAGGTCTACTTACCGTGAAAATGCGACTTTTGATCTATCTGTTTGGTCATTTTACTAGGCCCCAGGAGAGGCGTTATGCCCCGCTATTATTGAATATCAAATACCTTGTTCAAGCGGGTAAGCTCAAACAGCTCCTTAACCGTACCTTTAAGTCCTGTAATTGCCACACTGCCGCCATGCTGCAGCGAACGCTTGTGAATCGCTACTAACACCCCTAAGCCCGAACTGTCAATATAGTCTACATTCGCAAGGTTTACAACAAACCGGCTGTACCCCTTCTCAATATTCATCAGTAATTTTTGACGCAATACAGCTGCCTCTTCCACATATAAGCTGCCATAAAGGCTGACAAGTACCTGACCATCCTGAATATTAATTTCCTGTCTCATTTCGACATCTCTCCTTGCTATTGATTCGTTCTAATTTAGCCAGCAAATATCACTTCGTTGCTCTATCCGGGAAATTTATGTAAATATCACGCAGACTTAATTAATATTTTTGCGCAATATGATCTCGTTGCCATCTTTGTTAAACTCGATACTATCGGCACAATACTGCATAATGGCAAGGCCCCGGCCATGCTCATCCAGTTCCTCCTCCGCCTGCCGGTTTCGGTAATCAAAACCGCGGCCCTGGTCCCGGATACAGATGGAGACTTGGTTGTTTTCCAGTGACAGAATGATCTCTACCCGCTTTTTACTGTCGCCGCCATTGCCATGAAACAAGGCATTATTTACGGCCTCATTTAACGCCACAAACAGCAGATCCCCTCTGTCCGGACAAAGCTTTAATGTAATGCTGCGAATTTGTTCCCGCACGCCGGAGAACTCAGCTAAAGATGAAACGGCATAACAATGCATGTTACCCCTCCTGATCAATACAGGTTCGTTGGTTATGACATACAACAAAATTCGTTCAAATCCTCCAATATCCTTCAGGCTTATTAATAAGTTATTGTTAAATAAAAGAACCGCCAGGCATCTGGCGGTTCTTCGATCTTTTCAAACGAAATATTCTGTTTTAGCTTCAGGGAAAAACTCAGCTGCCATGGCGGTCATAGCGGTCTTCATTTCCAGCATTACATCCTTATTATAAACGTACTTGCCGTAGCCGAACTGACCGTACTTGAACTTGCGATGCTCTTCGTCCATCGGCAGGGCAGTAGCAGGAAAAATTTCCATTATTTGATTCTTCGCCCGGTTCGTATAGCGGTGAGTGATAAATTCAAACGCCAAATCCTGCCGGACATGCCCGGGAAGCTGTTTATCAAGGGCGGCAAACAACTGGCGGTAATCCGCCTGCCATTCAGGATAATAAAAGATTGGAGCAATAATAAAACCCACCGGATAGCCCGCACGGGCAACTTTGCCTGCAGCCTCTACCCGTTCTTCCATGCCGGGTGTGGCATGTTCAAAACGGGTAATAATGTTGGCGGCATTCAGACTGAAACGAAAGCGGGTATGTCCATTGTGTTTTGCATCCAGCAGCGAATCCACATGAGAATGTTTGGTCACAAAACGAAAGCGGCCAAATTCCTGCTTACCGAAAAACTCAATTGCCTGTTTCAGCACCCCCGTAATGTATTCGGCAGGAATAGGATCCGAAGTAGCCGCCCCTTCAAAAAAAGTTATTTCCGGCTTCCGTTCCTCGATATATTTTTGTGCCTGATCCAGCACTTCCTCGATATTCACATATACGCGCATATACGGCTTGCGTCCCAGGGTAGTGGAAAGATAGCAATATTCACACATGCTGGGACAACTGGTATTTAAGGGCAGCTGGTAATGAGCCGACGGTTTGCAGCTCGCAAAATCAGTTGTCTTGCGCACACCTACCACCAGCGTCCGTTTGGCTTCCCGGAAGGCCTCCCCGGTTGTTTTCCCCGGTATGCCGGTAACTCTGTTATGAGAGCTGGTCATTGCAATTTCCACCCCCATGGCGGTAAGGCGGTCGTAAATCTCCTTGCCCAGCGGATAATGTAAGGCTTGAGGCTCAAAAAAAGCCCGTTTGGGTACAAAGGGGAGCATGACTGTCATTCCTTTCGTCCTGCTTTATCCTTTATTCTTCCCAACGGGCTGATTTTTACAGCACTTTATTTAAATCTTCCAGCAGTTCTGCTACATCAATGCCATGTATGCCGGCCGCTTTTTCCACACTTTCCCCACTAGCTGACGGACACCCGAGGCAGCCCATTCCGTGGGAGCGGAAAATGGCAATGCTGGCAGGGTATTGACGGACAATATCCCCGATAATGCTGTCTTTTGTGATTTTGTTCATCTGATATTCACTCCTTATTATTTAGCTCCGGCGACCGGATTTAACTTGTTAATTATGTTTTTATTGTACCGTTTGCCGGGCAGAAATACTGTGACTTTTATCACGTCCTAGTATTTTTTATTACAGTATTACCAGGAATTAACGAGTGTATTACCCGTCCGCTGACGACATGATAAGAGTACATTACTATAAAAAGCGAGGTGCAGCGGTTTTGCGTTTCATTCTGACTTTCCTGCTTCTTGCCTTGATTTTTATCCAGCCTGTCCAGGCTGCTCCCCAAATTATGGTCAATATACCGGAATATCGCCTCACGCTCGTAGAAGACGACAGGGTCATAAAAACCTACATAGTAGCAGTAGGTACCCACTACGAACAAACTCCCACCGGTACATACCTCCTATTAGCAAAAGAAATGTTTCCCATCTGGGTTCCCGGTTCTAAGTTTGAAGACAAAACACCCATTCCGTTTGGCCCCGAAAACCCGTTAGGAACAAGATGGATGGAATTTGCTCCGGCTTATGGCATTCACGGAACAAATAAAGGCTGGGATATTAACTATCCCGTGTCAGGCGGCTGCATCCGGATGTATAATCAGGATATTGAGGAGCTGTACGAGCATGTCGAAGTTGGTACTCCGGTTATCATTCAATACGAAACGATGGTATTGGAAGAAAAGCCGGATGGACTTTATCTGAAAGTATGGCCGGACATTTATCATCGCCAGTTGAATACTGCCGAGCATTTCGCCAGTTTATATGCAAAATATGAACAAAAGTACCCCCAGGCTCCTGCTCCGCAATTTCTGAAAGATGGTAGTAAACCGGAAAAAGCTATGACGGAAAAAATTGCTTCACCGATAGCAGCAGCGGTGCAGCCAGTGCCGACGCTGCTGCCCCCTAAACCAGAATTTCATCGTCAATAATCCTCAGTAAAAAAGCTCCTGGCCTGACAAACTGTTCAGGCCAGGAGCTTTTCTATTCTACCAGCAGCATCGTTTCCAGCCACGTTCCTGCAGCCAGCGGCGGGCTGTCTTCAGGCACGATTAGCAGCGCATTCGCCCCTATTGCCGATTTCAGCATACCATGTCCCTGCAGTTTAAGAGGTTCCACCAACAAGCCCTCCGTCCCCTGCCAGCAGCGGGACCAAACGAAGCGTCTCGCGCCGCCGCATTTGACAAACGGTATCGTGAGCTGCGCTTTGACAACTGGCCGCCACCAATTTGTCCGCCCGGCCATCTTCAACAGCGCCGGTCTAACCACTTGTTCAAACGCAACACTGGCTGCCGCCGGATTGCCGGACAAACCGATATACAGCTTTCCGTCTTTTACTCCGGCCAGCACAGGCATCCCAGGCTTCATGCTAATCCGCTCAAATAGGACTGTAATGCCCAGCTTTGCAAATATGTCACCAATCAAATCATAATCACCTATCGATGCACCACCGGTTGTAATACATACATCAAAATCCTGCGCACCGGTTATCATACCGCTGATTTCATCAATATCGTCTCTGGCGGTACCCAGCAGCAGAGGCTGCGCGCCTGCTTCCCTCACCATAGCACTCAGCATGTAACTGTTGGAGTTGCGAATCTTGCCGGGAGAAAGTTTCTCGTAAACTTCTACTAATTCACTGCCGGTAGCGAGCAGCGCCACCCGCGGCCGCCGGTAAACTAAAGGCCGGTCTATGCCAAGCACCGCCAGCATCCCCATAACTCCCATATTGATAACGCTTCCGGGAATGATTACTTTTTCCCCTGCGGCAATCTCCTCTCCCTGACGGCAAATATTGCCGTCCAGTCCCTGACCGTTCAAAACCTGAACTTGCTTATCTATCACAATCGTATCCTCAATCCGCACCACTCCGGTAGCACCAGCCGGTATAGGAGCACCGGTCATAATCCGGCAGGCGGTACCTGGCTGAACCGCTTTCTGTGAGACTTCTCCCGCCGCAACGGAATCGATCTCTGTTAATACTACCGGCCGCTCCGGCACAGCCCGTGCCGCCTCATCCGCCACCAGAGCATATCCATCCAGCGGCGAGCGGTCAAATGGCGGGAAATCACTTGCGGCAGCTACTTCCTGGGCAATGACCCGCCGCCAGCTCATTTCCAGGCTGACCGCTTCCACTTGCAGCACAGGCGCCTGATCAAGCAGCGCCTGCTGAGCGGTTTCTAATTTTACTGCCACATTGCAGCACTCCTTTTTGCTTACTCATTATCCATAATGTTATACTTCTTTAACCGCTTGTAAAAGCCGGAACGGTGCAGCCCTAACAGTTGAGCGGCTTTACTCTTATTACCTTCCATGGCCTCGAGGGCCTTACAGATCGCCTGTCTTTCCGCATTTTCCAAAACACTGTAAATATCGGCGGCTGTTTCTTCCGCTACTTTATATGATTTCTTAATTGTAGGCGGCAGATGCTCAAGCATAATAAACTCTTCGTCATCCATTAAATTGACTGACCGCTCCAGTACATTCTCCAATTCCCGCACATTACCGGGCCAGCTGTACTCTGTAAACAATTTCATGACAGCCGGCGATATTCCTTTAATTGACGTATTAATTGTATTACTGATTTTTTGCAGCAGCACATTGCATAACAGGGGTATATCTTCATAGCGTTCTCTAAGCGGCGGCAGACTGAGGGAAATGATATTTAGACGGTAGTACAAGTCAGGCCGGAATTTCCCCTGCTTTACCAACTGCTCCAATTCTTTGTTGGTGGCTGTAATGACGCGTACATCTACCGTGCTGGTGTTAGTACCGCCCAGTCTTTCCACCTCTTTTTCCTGCAGCACGCGCAGCAGCTTGACCTGCATCGACATGGTCATGTCGCCAATCTCATCAAGAAAAATAGTTCCGCCATTCGCCAGTTCAAATTTCCCCGGCTTGCCTCCCCGGCGGGCACCGGTAAAAGCGCCATCCTCATAGCCGAACAGTTCTGACTCTAATAACGGCTCCGGAATAGCGGCACAGTTCACCTTAATAAACGGTCCGTTGCGCCGCGGGCTGCCCTGATGGATCGCATGAGCAAACAGCTCTTTTCCTGTGCCGCTCTCGCCCAGCAGCAGCACCGTCGAATGGCCCTTGGCTGCTTTTGCCGCAATTGTTTTCAGCCACTCCATCTTTTCACTGCGGCTGATAATACTTTCAATTGTATATTTGCCACCGTAAGTTTTATGCAGCTCTTCCTTATAATACTCCAGTTCCGATTGCAATTTATTCAGCTTATTGGCCATCGTCCGTAAGTCTTTTACATCCTTAAACAGTACTTTGCCTACTGCCCCCGTAATCTCGCCGTCCTTAATGATTGGAATCCGGGTAACAACTACATTATTATCACCGATCCGCTGCACATCCCCAATTTCCGCCTTGCGATTCTGGACAACAAGGTGCATCCGGGTATTAGGGATAATATCGGTAGCCGGGTGCCCGATAGCGGTAGTGGCATCAATCCCCAGAAAATCACCATATGCCTGGTTCAGCATCGTAATGATTCCATTTTTGTCTACGACGACGATGCCTTCAAACAGACTTTCAACAACGGATTCCAAGATGCTTTTTAAATCTTTGACACTTTCCAGTTCGGCAGCTACCGACTGCAGCTCCGTGATATCCTGAAAGACATTAACCGCTCCCAGGATCTTATTCCCCTTGCGGATAGGAGAAAGGTTTGTCAGTACTTTACAGGAACCCACTACATGCTGTTGATTGGTTATGCCGCTGCCCATTTTCAGCACTTGCCGCAATCCAGAACCGGGAATTACGTCGTCAATACACCTGCCTACCGAATGAGCGGCCTTTATCCCGGTAATGTGCTCGGCAGCATGATTAAACAAGGTAATAATCCCCTCTGCATTAATGGCAATAACGCCATTGCAGGTCGAATTGATAACCGCCAGAATTTCTTCAGCTAAAAACGTCGCGTCCTCGGAAAGAAACCGCATAAAATCAGCCTGACTGACTATCCCGACAGGAAAATTATTGTCATCTACCACGGGAATAAGCTCACGCTGGTAAAAGCCGTCCTTTTGCTGCACTTTTTTTACATCATCAAATACATGCAGAAAAAATACGTCTTTTTCCATTACATCTTTTACTTGTCTTTGAAAAAAATCTGGCTCGGTAATTGCATTGACAATATGAGTCTTGGTAAGCATTCCAACCAAGCTGCCCATCTGATTGATGACAGGAAATCCGTCTACATTCAACCTTTTAAACGCATCCGCAGCTTCAGCTAGGGTCATTTCGGCCGATACCGGTGCCGCCTTGCGGTTGATGATATTATTTATGTACATATTGCACCTCAACACTGTAATAACTTGTGTACAAACTACTTCAACAATAGCTTCCATAAATCCTTTTCCTGATTTTTTCTTTCGCGAAAAACCGCTAAAAACAGACAGCACATTTGTACGCATTTGCACACAGCCAATCCTCAAATGCGTACACTTTTGTCACAAATCAACCTATTTTGCTTTTATCACGAGGAAACAAAACTGCCTGCGCAGCAAGGATTTGTCTGTATTTTTCATTAAAATTCAGACTTGGCACGGAAATTGCGAATAAACAAAGTGTCAGATTAATGAAAGGGGATGAAGTCACACTTTAAAACAACTGCACTGCACATTAACTATTAACATCAGGAGGTTACATGATTATGGAAGTTATCGGCATTATTCTTAGTTTGTTTTTGCTTATGTTTTTTGCCTACCGGGGCTATTCGGTTATCCTCTTCGCGCCAATCTTTGCGCTCTTGGCAGCCTCACTCTCCGGCTTGTCCGTTATGCCTGCTTATACGGAATTGTTTATGGCCAAAGGTGTAACGTATATAAAATCCTTTTTCCCTGTATTCTTATTAGGAGCCGTATTTGGCAAAGTCATGGAAGAAACCGGTCTTGCCAAAGGCATTGCCCAATACATTATTAAAAGCCTTGGCCAAGAGCGCGCCATCCTCGCTGTCGTACTGGCCGGAGCAGTATTAACCTATGGCGGAGTAAGCCTCTTCGTCGTTGTTTTTGCTGTTTATCCCTTCGCTTCCGCTCTTTTCCGGGAAGCCAACATTCCGAAACGTCTGCTCCCTGGCACAATCGCTTTAGGTGCATTCACTGCCACGATGGACTGTCTGCCCGGAACTCCGCAGATTCAAAACTTAATTCCTACTAACTTTTTCGGTACTAATATTTATGCAGCACCAACTCTTGGAATAATCAGCGGCTTTGCTATCTTCTCACTTGGCATTATGTGGCTCGAACGGCGCCGCAAAGCAGCAAAAGAGGCTGGCGAAGGCTACGGTAACCATACCCTGAACGAGCCAGAAATTCGTCACGATGTCGATCTTCCATCCTGGCAGATTGCCATCTTACCTCTGCTGACTGTGTTAGTTGTCAACTTTGCCATGATTCGCTTCTTTAATTGGGACCCCAATCTCCTTGCTCCTTTTGTAGCTATGAAATTACCACTCATCGCAGCTTCAATTAAAAACGTAATTAGTATCTGGGCTTTAATTATCGCCCTGCTGTGCGGCATTATCCTGGCAGTAGCTCTTGGCTTTAAGCGCTTACCGGCAGGTGGTCTTGCAAAGACACTAAATGCAGGTGCCCTCGGTTCCCTGCTGGCCATTATGAACACTGCTTCAGAAGTCGGCTATGGCAACGTAATCGCTTCCCTTCCTGGTTTTAAAGCAATTTCCGCCGCCCTTATGGGTATTAAAGTGGGCGGATCACCACTTGTCTCTGAAGCAATTACCGTTAATGTTCTTGCTGGTATTACCGGCTCGGCCTCTGGCGGCATGTCGATCGCGTTAGATCTGATGGCCAAAGACTGGCTGGCCTGGGCTAATGCCATCGGTATGTCTCCCGATATTCTCCATCGCGTTGCCTCTATGGCATCAGGCGGTATGGATACCCTGCCGCATAACGGCGCCGTAATTACACTGCTGGCAGTTTGTGGTCTCACTCACCGCGATTCGTACGGAGATATTTTTGTAATGACTATTATTAAAACAGCAATGGTATTTGTAGCAATTACAATTCACAGCCTCACCGGCTTGCTGTAAGTTATATAGTAAAAGGAAGGACCCAGCGCTGGGTCCTTCCTTTTATATTTGGATGCTGATGCCTGCCTTGTGGCATAATAAGCCCGACTGACTAAACGAAATTGCCGGGGAGGCAGCCTATGTTACTTGCTGTGACGGGTACTGCAGTTGAAGTAGAGCTGCAGAAAATGCTGACTACTGCCCACGTTGCTAAATGGATGCAGGATATTGTTCATATGAATTGGTGGATTCTCTGCGGTCTGTCTGTTCTCTCCGCCGTCCTGTGGTGGAAATTGCTTAATAAGGCTAGACTACCGGAGGTTTTGCTCTATACAGTACTAACGCTGATTATCATGATGGGACTGGATGAATGCGGCGATGAACTGACTCTCTGGGTTTATCCAGTCTATTTATTTCCGGTCTTTCCGGTAATTTCAGCCAGCAATTTACTATTTGTAACTTTATCTCTCTCCCTTACCTACCAGTACTTTCCCACCTGGAAAAGCTTTGGTATTGCCCTTATTGGCGTGGCAGGCTTTCTGGCTTTTATTCTGGAGCCTGTTTTTGCCGAAATCGATTTATACCGATTATTGAACTGGAGTTACGGCTATAACTTCCTTCTCTATATCGTGGTAGCGCTCCTTGTCAGAGGAATCGTTCTTTTCTTATTCTCGGTTGCCGAGAGGCATTCCAAATAAGGAGGTCAGTAACTTTGTCCGACTCAGGTGTTTCAACTACTATCGAATTGCAGAAACTGCTGACGCAGCTGCGAATCAGCGAGTGGCTGGAAAGTGACCTTTTTCATTTTCGCTGGTTTTTTTTAATCGGCGTCTTTGTTTTCGCTACGCTTGTCTGGTGCAAATTAGTTGATAAATCGCGCCTGCCGGAAATTACCCTCCACGCCGCTATCACGGCCGCAATAACCCTCATTTTAGATGAAATAGGTGAAGAACTGACCCTTTGGGAGTATCCTGCAGATATTATAGCCATCTTCCCGCCTTTATCAGCCGTAGACCTGGCGAGCCTGCCAATGATTTATTCAATTATTTACCAAAACTGCACTACCTGGAAAAGCTTTTGGAAAGCCACTGTGATTATGGCGGTCATATTCTGCTTTATCCTCGAACCGCTATTGGTGTGGAGCGGTTTTTATCAACTGCTTAAATGGCGGTATTATTATGGGTTTCCGATCTACATTTTCATGGCAGTCAGCATTAAGTGGCTAGTGATGAAAATATATGCTGCTGCAGAAAAAAGCAAACAGTCTACGGGGCTGGAAGAAAAAGAATAGCGTAAATTGCAACTGATCACTGCTTTGCTACCTGTCTGCAAAAAAGAAGAGGAATAAACGCGATTAGCTGGAAATATTCCTTTACCAGCGTCCCCCGCAAAATATACTTTAGCAATATCACAGAGGTACCCATGAAAGAGAAGGCACCGCATATCCTCAAAGAAATTCCCTCCAGCAGAAAGTCTACTTTTGACATCGGCTATCTCGGAGTTAGAACACATCACATGCAGGCTCTGCTGGAGCTTGACGTCACCCTGGCCAGAGAGTTGATTAAGAAATATCGCAGCAGCCACAAAGCTCCCCTGTCTTTTACCGGCTGGATCATAAAATGTATCAGTCAGGCTGTTGCCGAGCACAAGTCTGTGCACGGCATTCGCAAAGGCAATGATCAACTGCTCATTTTTGATGAGGTTGATATTTCAGTTATCGTAGAAAAAGAAGTTAATCATGAAAAAATTCCTTTGCCAATGGTCATTCGTAATGTAAATGAAAAAACGCTGCAAGAAATTCAGCACGAAATTTCAGCTGCAAAAGATCAGGCTATTAGGACCCAAGAGGACTATGTACTTGGCAATCATCAGTATAAATGGGCTATGCGGTTTTACCTTGCGCTGCCACAATTCTTAAGGCTGCTGATTTGGCAGCATATCTTAAAGGATCCCTTTCTCATGAAAAAAATCGCCGGGACAATTGTCGTGACCTCTCTTACCTCCATCGGCAATGCTAAAGGCTGGGTTATTCCGGTTAGTATTCATCCGGCATGTTTCGCGCTCGGGTCAATTGTTAAAAAGCCGGGAGTTTATAAAGGTGAGGTTTCAATCAGAGAATATCTATATATGACAGTGCTGCTTAATCATGACGTTATCGATGGTGCTCCGGCTGCGCGGTTTATCTCCCGGTTATCCAGCTTAATTGAAAGCGGTTTCGACTTATAAGAATTCTAAAACGCCTGCAGAAATATACCATTTCTGCAGGCGTTTTCTTAATAAATTGCTTTAAAATTTGGTAGTGAAGCCCACCGAAAGCCCATAGGCATCATAAGATGGATTATCAGTTTTGAGACCGTTGGAAACGTGCATTACCATATACCCTATATTCAATGAAGAATTAGTATCGATTTTATAAATGAACCGTGGTCCGACCCGCCACATGAAGTTATACTGCTTCCCTCCGGCCGGAAAGGTTTTGTCATATAAGATAAGCCCGCCGCTGATATCAAAAGCAGACGTCAGTTTTCCCGGGCCGCCTTTTGCAAAGCGAACCATATAACTGGGACCGACGCCAACTGCCGAGCTTGCTCGCTGCTGATTCTCGTAAAAAATATCCCCATATGGCCGGGTAATGGTTAGGCCTCGGTACAAAGAACGGCCTTTAGTTTCCGAAAACTTCTTCATAACATGCAGTGATACCGTATCCAGCTCCCGGTCCTGGTGAAACGGAATCAGATAGTCCCAATCCACTTCTGCCTGAGAACTGGCTGCATAACAGAACGATATTCCTGGCAAAAGCATCAGTAAAACGGCAATGACCACTGTTAAACAACTACATCTACGCATAATAAGACGCTCCTCGCTTACGAAATTAACAACCTTTCCGTTGTCAAACATCCAGTTATTCCCTTTTTCAGAAACATTGCTAGTATTCGCTATCCGAGTGCTTTTCCCTGTTTAATTAAGAAAAAAATATCTGTCTTCCAACCTCTATCAGCTCTATTTGACAGGTAGAGCATCTGCCGTTATACTATTAGTTACCTAGTTAACTAACGGGAGGGTTAAATATGGATACTGCTGAAAGCCTGCTCCATCAGCTGTTTCAGACTGTACGCATTATTTCCAAAGGGTTAAATTACTGCCTAGAGCCTTATGGCTTATATAGCTCGGAATGGTCAATTATTACGACTTTAAAACAGACTGGCCCCATAACACAAGGTACTTTAGCAAGCTATTTAAATATTGAGCCGCCTGCTGTGTCCCGAAGCTTGGTCAAGCTTGAAACAAAAGGCTTCATTACGCGAACTCCCGGCATGGACAAGCGGGAAAAAAACGTCTGTCTGAGCGACGCAGCTTTACAACAATACCCTAAGTGGCTGGAAATCTCCGGACTCCACCGGCAGGCCATTTTAGCCGATTTATCGGAAGATGAGAAAAATGAACTAAGCCGCCTGCTGAAAACCATTCACCAGCGCGCACAACAACATGAAGCTGGTTCGCCGCTCGCGAACACTCTTAACATAAATACATTATAAAAAGAATGGACTGATGTCGTTGCATACTTCAAAGCAAAGATTGTGGACTAAAAACTATGTCCTGCTACTATTAGGCAATTTGCTCCTATATCAAGGGATTCTAATGCTGATTCCCTCTTTTCCTGTATATATAAAACAAATTGGCGGAAACGATTTGCAAGCCAGTCTCCCTTTTGCCGTTTTTTCAATCTCCGCCCTTATAGTCCGTGCCATTAGCGGAAATGCCGCAGATACCCTGGGCAGAAGACCGCTTTTGCTGGCAGGCCTGTCGATTCTAATTCTTTTTAACTCCTCTTATTTCTTCGTCTCCACTATCGGAGTCATTCTTGTCTTGCGTTTTTGCCAGGGAATCGGCTGGGGCATGGCCTCAACGACCTTTGCAACAATTATGTCCGATATCGTTCCTGCCAATCGCCGCGGAGAAGGTACAGGTTATTTTGCCTTATCCATTATTTTGGCAACATCACTTGCCACGATTGCAGGCATAGAGATTATGAAGCATTATGACTTTACAACTTTGCTTCTCACCTCTACCTCTTTAGCAGTAATCGGGATGCTGTTGACGCTGGGAATGTCAATTGCACCCATAAGGCCGGTTGCCAAAGCTTCCCACAAAAATAAATCACTCACCTGGAGTGACCTGTTTGAAAGAAATGCACTTTTGCCATCTTTGCTTTGCTTTCTACATTCCATTACCCTGGGCGGCATCATGAGTTTCCTGATGCTGTATGGCACAGAAATTGGTGTCGAAAACACCTGGATCTACTTTGCCGGACATGTTGCCATGATTTTAATCAGCAGGCCCTTTGCCGGTAAGCTGTTTGATCAAAAGGGACATACTGTTGTGATTATCCCGGGAGTCATTTTGATGATAATCGGCCTGACAATACTATCCTATGCAACCTCAGAGTCGACTTTACTGATTGCGTCTTTATTCTATGGACTGGGCTACGGAGCGGCTCATCCCTCCTTACAAGCCTGGGCAATTAACCGCTCACCAGCAAACCGCAAAGGTGCCGCCAACGGGACATTTTTATCTTCGCTGGATTTAGGCTATGCGGTTGGCGCTGTAGTACTTGGGCTTATTGCCACACATACAAATTACGCCATAATGTATCGGGTATCGGTACTCTTTTTGGTTGCCTTCGCCGGAATTTACGGATACCACGTGATAAAAAACCGACAGGTGCACAAGAACCAGCGTAACTACAACGAGAATATTGCCTGAAGGCTACAGAAAGTCAATCAATTCATTTGAAAATGGATAAAAAAAGAATGCATCAGTAAGTGATGCATTCTTTTTTCATCCTATAAAGGTAATTGGCCTGTTAGAACAGCCGTAATGATAAAAATGAAAAACATGGGGATCGACCATTTAAAGAACTCTTTTTGATAATCGCCAAAACTCATTTCCGTTCTATCCATTAATAAGAACAGCCATGGAACGGTGGGACTTGCATAACGGAGAGCCTGCCCCATGAAAGACGCCATGCCAATTTCGCTAGGAGATATGCCGAACTGATAGGCAAGTGGAGCAACGACGGGAAGGATACCAAAATAATACGCATCCACAGGCAATGCATAACAAGCCAGCGCTCCTAGAAAAGCAAAGATAAAAGCAGTATGGCTGCCCAAGGACTCCGGTATCAAACTAGCCATATGCTTGGCAATTGCTGCAGACATACCACTGCCGTTTAAAATGCCCAAAAAGCAGCCAGCCGCGATAATAATTGACGTCACAGCAATGGCTTCGCCACCGTTTGCCGTAATACGCTCACGCTGTTCCTTGGCATTATAATTAATTGCCAGGGCTATAGCCGTACCGATCAAAAACACGAAAGCGCCGCTAACCCATCCTAAAATCAGGGTTACTAACATAATACCCGTAAGCAGTAAATTCAAAAGGAACTTATCAGGCCGTTTCAGTTCTTTATCATTATTTTCGATAACAGCCACCATTTCTGCTATTTGTTCTTGCGATACTACCGCATTCACACCGGGTATAAAGCCAAGTCTTTTTCGCTCGTTTTTCCCCATCAAATAGGCCATAAAAAATACATAAAGGAAGGATGCCCCTAAAATGGGCAGCATAGCGACAAATAAATCGTTAACCTCTATATTCAGTACAGCGGCCGCCCGTGCCAGCGGCCCGCCCCATGGCAAACAGTTGCCTAAGCCGGTAGGAAGAATAATTAACATAGCCAAATTAGACAGCTTCATTCCCATTTGTTTATACAGCGGTACAAATGCGGCAGTGATAATTAAAATTGTGGTTGTGCCGTCTCCATCGAGCGTAACAACACTTGCCGTAAATGCAGTTACCATAATAATTTTAAAAGGATCGCCTTTTGCTTTTCTGATTAAATAAGTGCAAAGCGGATCAAATAGACCAACATTCATCATCAGGCTAAAATAAAGAATTGCAAACAAAATCATGATTGTCGTATTCATTGTGCCTAGTTTTACCTTACCTTTGGCATCAACCGTATAAAACAGGCCCTCTCTTACCCAGGTAAGGATTTTTTCGACCGGTATACCATTTAGCAAGCAGGCAAGAACCCCCGCCGTTAGTGATACCACGATTAAACCGGTAAAGGGAGATAGCTTTCTCTTAATAACTAAAAGTAAAAATACAAGAATCAGTAAATAACCTAAAATCGTTAACATTTATCCCCTCTCCTAACACTTCAAGTATTGTACACCGTTATTTTTTCTCTCTAAATTAACGGCTTAAATGGCACTAAAGTGCCATTTAAGCAATACCGAATCGCAGCCTTACTTATTAGTAATCATTTCAGTCACCCAGGCTGGAGCTAACTCAGGCAAAGGCTTTTGTTCATTCTTGCATTTGACATATTCCGCTATTGTTTCCCGGCGTTTCGCCTCATAAGCATCCTTTTTCTCTGCCGCAGCCAGCACTTCTTCAATACGATCGCGGGGAACAACAGTGACACCATCATAATCGCCGACAATTAAATCGCCAGGAGTCACCTTCACACCTGCACAAGTTACTACTGTATTTATTTCACCAGGTCCCCTTTTGGCCGGACTTCTCTGCATAAGCCCTTTTGCGTATATAGGAATAGACAATTGGGACAGACCTACTTTATCGCGGACATATCCATCAATAATAATCCCACTTAAACCGACAGCCTCCGCTGCACTGCCCATTAGATCCCCCATATAGCAGCGTTCAGTATATCCTTTACCGGCCACAACCAGTACATAACCAGGTTTCCCTTGGTAAATCGCCACATGAATAGGGAAATTATCACCATCTTCCGTATCCACCGTGCAGGCTGTTCCAATCAAAACCTTATCGCTGTCTAATGGCAGTAAGCTGGCATCCATACAGCCGTTGCGCTCTATGCCCAGCGCTTCCATACCATCACAAAGCTGAGCGGGGCTTAATTTTTTCACCCGATCAATAACCTCTTGGGAAATTAAATCAGGGAGACTTTTATAATTAGCTTTACTCATCAATAGCACCTCATTCTTTATTTTCAATAAGAGCTTTCATTGCTTCCTGGTAATTCATCTTATCGCCATTTGTTCCGAGTATCTCTACCCAGTTGTGTTTAGCCAGCAGATCTAGCTTGGCTAGCGTCGCTTTTGACATGGCCGCATCAACTCCCAGGTTTTCCAGGGTGGCAACCACATCCTGCATTTCTTCACTGCGCCGGGCAGCATGGATCATAGTGCGGGCAGTAAAAGTATCCGCCAGCTGCTCTACCGTCTTACCGTTAAGGGAACTGGCAAGGGAATCTACCAACGTGTTCAGCACACCATATTTCACAGCGGCTTCAAACGATTCAAACATCAATTGGGGAAGCCCTTTCATGATTACACTTTTAAACATCTTAATAGCTGAAGCTCCCCCAGCTTTTGCATCAAGCACGGTCAGTTTCATGCCATATGGGAAAAACGCCGCTGCGAACTTTGCAGCCCCATTACCGGCCAAGAACATAGGGACCTTATGCTTATTGCCAGGTACTGTGCCCATAACGGCAGCATCACAAAACATGACGCCCTCATTATGGGGGATCTGAGCAATCTCCGCTTTTACCGTTGGTGCAGCCGAATTCATATCAATATATACCTGCTCTGCTTTAAGCTGGGGAATAACAGACTTAGCAACTGCAAGGGCACTGTTAGCACTGGTTAGACAAGCAATAAACTCACCTGCCTGATAGGCGCTTTCCAAACTTTCAAATAGTTTTACACCAACTTCTGCAGCACGCTGTTGAATCAGCCCTCCCAATTGGGGATCGGCCGCATTCCTGTCATATGCACCGAGATCCGTTAAACCTTCGGCTTTTAGCCCACTGGCAATATGATAGGCCGCTTCACCAAATCCGATAAATACTAATTGCATTACTCTGTTCCTCCTTTTTCGACTCTCTGCTTGCAATTTAACTTATAGCAAAAAGTATGCCAAAACAAAAAGATGATTCTATTGAGAATCATCTTATAGAGTCTAGCGAGCTTTCTAACCCACTAAAATTACTATTCATTTTCTAAAATATTTTTAAAATTATGTTGAATGACTTTAGCTAATTATTGCACATATACATTGCGCTATATTGCAAAACGTTTCAAATATTATCAAACTGAAAATATTTGAAACGTTTTAAAGGTTATATGTCCAAAAGAGCAGTTATTTTTTATAGCGGATTAAATCAAAATAATAAGGTTCGTTTTCTATAATCTTTTTCATCTTTCGCCATAACGTAGTTGTACTGATCCCTAGTTGCTTTGCAGCAGCAGCTTTATTCCCATTCATTTTAGATAAAACTCGTCGGATAAACTCCTTTTCCGTTAAAATCCCATTGTCAGTCGCTGCCGACAATCTCTCCGGCAGATGGTCGCCGCTAGGCATCGCAATATCATCAGCAACTTCGAGCACCAATTTTTTATCAATTATGCCATTATCACACATGACAGCTAACCTTTCCATAATGTTGCTCAGTTGTCGGATGTTGCCGCGCCACTCACCGGACGCCAAAAGTTCCAAAGCCTCCTCGGTAATACTGCAGGGATGTAGATTGGCGTGGTTTAAAAAGCAGCGCGTCAGTTCCGGAATATCTTCCCGCCGTTCATTCAGGGTTGGGAGACGCAGCTTCAGCACACATAAGCGATAGTAGAAGTCTTCGCGAAATACGCCCTGCTTTACCAAATCATTCAAATTTTTATTGCTTGCAGTAATAATCCGGATATCAACCGGCGTTACTTTATCATCGCCAATGCGAATTACTTTTCGTTCTTGTATGACGCGCAGCAGCTTTAGCTGTACATCTAGAGGCGTTTCGCTTATTTCATCTAGAAAAATTGTCCCTTTGTGCGCTAATTCGAATATTCCCGGTTTCCCTTCATTCAGTGCTCCCGTAAATGCCCCTTTTACGTAACCGAATAACTCACTTTCCAGGACACTGGAGGGAAATGCCGCACAGTTAATCGCCACAAAAGGTGCATGACGCCGGCCGGATGCATTGTGAATACTTTGCGCAAACATTTCCTTACCTGTCCCCGTACCACCGACAATGATAACAGTGCTATCCACGGAAGCATATTTAAGCGCCAGTTTCTTAGCAGCCTGGATAGCTGGACTAGAGCCAACAATATCGGCAAATGTTTTATCGGCAGAATGCTTTTGCGCAAGTACCCGTCGCATTTTGTGTTCGATATTTTGAATTTCGGTTTGTTTCTGCAGTGTTATGACCGCACCTATAACATTCTGTTCAAGCTTAATCGGATCAATACTGATAATTAGCGAGTGCTTGCCGGTTGATAGTAAGGCGCCCCGAATTGACTCCCCCTTGGCAAGCACATCGGCAAAATAACTCTTCCTTATTACACTGTCAATAGGCTGTCCATAGCGCAATGTCTCAAAATACCGGCTCACTTCTCCATTCATATTTGTAACAATGCCCTTGTGATCAATACTGATAATCCCTTCGGATACACAATTTAAAATGGCACGGGTTAACTCATAGCGGCTTTGCAACTCTAAGCCCTTGCGAATTTTTTCCTCTTCAATTTTCAAGAAATGGATTGCCGTAAGAATAGCATCATCAATAGCATCCTGATCGGCAGTGGTCATAAGGTATTGAATATTGCGCTTCAGCACCGCTTTTTTCAAAGACAGTCCACCGATAGCTACCTCGATCCCTAAAGCAGCCAATTCATTAAGCTTTTCTTCTGTGGCTTCTGCTCCCAGCAGCGGATTAATCGGAAAGATTAACGCATCCTCTAAAAACGGTTTTGATTTGGTTAAAATGTTCATGTAGCCTTCAGAAGTTGCTAAAAAAGCGATTTTAGAAGAGATCCGGCGAGCCTTTTGATAACAAGAAAAACAATCAAAAAAAGTATGCTGTACATCAACGATCGGTATATTCAACTGACTGCGCAACATTCGCGCAGTATTTCCACGGCTGATAATGACAGCTACGCCCTTAGCAATGAGCTCTTTCGCGGCCTCCAGCGCATCTTCCTGGGATGCTTGCCGAATTGCAAAAGCTAAGCCTTTTTCCTCAATATTTTTTTGTATTAACTGTGTCAGTGTACTTGAAGGTGAAATGATTCCTATTTTAGGCTCCATTTTTTAATCTCCTTGCTCAGCAGGTGGCCTCCCGTTTAAACATTTTTTCCACTTTCGCAGCTTAGATCTAAAGCTCATGAAGGGAGCAACAGAATTAATATGGAGCCATTTCCACATCGGCCAATTGGCATTGGTCACAGTCCATTTGCGTCTATTCGGTGTAAATAACTCTTCATCACTCAACTCGCTTATCCAATTGCACCAGGCTTCAATGCTTTGTTTAAATAAATTCCGTAATTCCGCAAGGGAACACTCACCATATTCAGCATAAAACTGTGCATAAAGCAACCCTAACTGATTCCACTTATATTGAGGTGAAGGCGTAGTAACTGCTTTACCCGCTAACTCATCTTTTTCCCAGCTCATAACAAGCTTCAGCCAGCCAAGCTGATAGGCCAGCATTTCCCGCGGAGTCTTGTCCACCTCTGGCAGCCGATCATCTATATTTTTTTCTGCTACCTCATCAAATTCCTTGTCAAAGAGCTGATAGGTTTTTTGAATCTTTGCAACCAGTTCTGCTTTGCTGTTATAAGTTTGCATAATACCTCCCTATTCATCCGTGATTTCCGGATTCAATATAACTCAACTTCTGCCTTTGAAAGTGAGGTTCCTTCTATTCCTCCTGACCGATTGATAAAAAACGCCTCGAAGCATTAGTCTTCGAGGCTCTACTATTTAATATAAGCACATTTGCCTGATGTTTAGTTTTCCTAAAAATTTAGTATTCAAATCATGATATTGACACGCCGACTCTTTTTACGGTGATCAGCCTGCTGCTTATCGGCCTTTTCCTCGATTTGCGCCTTGGCCTCCGCATTTTTCCTGCGTACAGCCACCTCTGCGGCAGCAATCCCGTACTGGGCAGCTTCCTGCAGGTCGCGATCAACAGCTGAAACATAGCTGCGCTCTCCTTTGCCGCCATCATTAAAGGCGCTAATCGCTGTCTCTCCCGGATAGTCGGCCTTAACAGCAGCGGACAGGATTTTACTCATGCTTCTGCTTACTAACAGACGTTCGTGCTTAGCCAGAGCCCGTTCCCTGTCTCGCTCCTTTTTTGCTACAGCAGCTTCTCTTTCCAGTCTTTCTTTCTCCAGCCTTTGGGAGACCTCATCATATATTCCCTTAGCAAGCTGCTGATCGACGGCAGCCAGTTCTCGCATTTCTTGTTTTACATCAGCCGGTTTGCCGTTATCCATTTTCTGCTGCAGTTTCTGCAAAACATTGGCACGCTGTTCCCGTAAGACCGCCATATTATTTTTGGGCGTAAGAGTAGCCAGCAAGTTGTTTAAGCCGGTTTGATCAATCGCCATATTCTCCACTCCATCCGTACTGTTCTACTTATTCTATCGAGATTTTCCAGGAAAAGTTAAGTTCTATGGCCTCAATTATATAGCTAAATAATATAAACCCCCGAAAGCTTGTACTATGAGCTTCCAGGGGGTCCAAATCTTTTCGCTTCACAAAACTATGAAATTACACTTTACTCATTGGACTGATATCCTTTGCATTATCGCGCGCTTCCTGCGGTATTTCTATCGGATTTATCTGATTAAATTGCGAATAGGAAGCCCGCATATGTAATGTTGATTTTGCTAAAAAGCCTTCAATAGCTGCTCTGTCTTTGGGTTCACCTATATCCAACAATAAACCTGCGCCTTTGCGAATCGGTTCTGTTAAATCCATTTCAATTTCGTTGATCATTTTCGTTGCTTTATCGACTTTAACAGTGTACTTAATATCACCTGCAGCCAGCAGGGCAAGCCGTCCTACTGCGGCCGCTCTCTGCATTTCCTTATTCTGCATCGTATCCTGCTTAACAGTTGCCCCCATCGCATCACTTAATTGTATCGTATCCAGAGTTACTTCCATGTATTTGAACGATGGTGTTTCCCTTAACGGCTTTACCGCTTTGATAAATTGCAGCATATCCGCCTGAGAATTAGTCTTTTCATCAGCAGCAAGTTTGGCTTTCAGTCCAGGATCAACCGGCAGCATTTGTTTGAACCAGGTTTGATTAACAAACATATACATCATTAAATTACCCTGGTATTGCTCTATATATTGCTTAGCCAGCATAGTATTTTCGTTATTCAGTATATCACGAAAGGTAAAGCTGGCATCGTTTTTCATGCTCAGCGGTTTTTCCTGAGCTTCCCCATTAATCACAGCCTCTACTACTCCCATCGGAGTGTCAGCCTTAACGGAAACATCATAGTGAACGCTGCTTACCTTGGCCATATTTTTATACACTTCATATAAATAGGCTTTTTCCGGCGGCAGTTTTTCCGCAGCAAATGCAAACGATGTGTGCATTGCCACCAATAACAAGCCCCCTATCAAAGCAACTTCCCAATTGCGCTTTCGCCAAAATCCCATCAAATTATCAAACTCCCTCCGTCCTATTCTACTACCCATACATTACCAGTATATGATAATTACACGCCTTTTACAATCCAAGCATGGAAGAGAGTCTTTTCTAATTATGAGGTATTATGGAGCTAGTTAATGTCCTCTCCAATTCAATCAAAAAAGTTACCCTGAAGCGAACAGCTTCAGGGTATTTCACTACTTTTTCACTATTTATACACACTACAAAATCGGGTCCGGTCTTCTCCCTAATCAGGCTTCCCCTATTAAAAACCCTGTCTTTTCTTATTTTTTTCTTTGAGAAACTTTCGTGCATTTTTCATGCCGCCCACTTCTGAGAACATGGCAGTTAACTTTTCCGTCTCAATCTGCTTAGAATTTAAGCCCTCATACTTAGCCTCTTTTTTTAGTTTTAAATAATTTTTAAGCCTTTCCTCCGGCAACAGGCCACCTTTTATAGCCTTTTGTACCGCACAATGGGGCTCACTCGTATGCGTGCAATCATTAAATTTACACGTTGTTGCCAGTTCATCAATATCAGCAAAGGTTTTTGATAAGTCCGCACTTTCAATCCCAAGCTCTCTCATCCCCGGAGTATCAATGACAATGCCACCGCTTGGAAGAACAAAGAGTTCCCGCCTGGTAGTAGTGTGCCTGCCTTTATCATCATTTCTTATTTTTTGAGTTTCAAGAGTATTTTCACCTATCAGTCTGTTAATTAAGGTAGATTTTCCAACACCAGACGAACCAATGAATGCAATAGTTTTGCCACTACCAGTATAACTTTTAACAGATAAGTATCCATCCTCACTCATACTGGAAGTAACACGCACATCAACACCACAGGCAACAGCATTCAGTGCCAACATCTTTTGTGGGAGATTATCACATAAGTCAGCCTTAGTAAGCACGATAACCGGAATTGCCCGACTATCCCAGGCAACTGCAAGATAACGTTCTAATCTACGAAGATTAAAATCATTATTAAGCGACATACAAATAAAAACTGTATCAATATTGGAAGCTACTACCTGTTCATCATTCGATGTCCCGGCAGCTTTTCTAATAAAGGCACTTTTTCTTGTCAGAACATGGTGAATAATTGCATTCCCGCAGTTATCATCATTTCGGTCAAGCATAACGAAGTCACCAACAGCAGGGTACTCCGATAAAGTTCGGCTAGCAAAACGAAGCTTCCCTGAAATTGTTGCTGCTAACTCACCAGTTTCTGTTATAACCTTGTATAGGGCCTTATATTGAGAAACTACTCGCCCGACATACAGACTGGCATATAATGCAGACTCAGTAATAAATCTTTGGCTGAGTCCTAAATTTGTCATATCTATTTTGCTCAATTTTTTAATCCTCCAAAAGTGTTATACAGTAACTCTTGGGAGGTATATACACTAAATTATTTTGTATGCACCTCCCGCCTTGTTACAATATCCAGCATATTATTGTTAAACATAATAACACTCCTTTCATTATTCATTATGCAGTCTACATTTGAAAAACTGGTGTTTAAGCAAACTGCGCTTTTGATAATTACATTATAACACACTAAAATACAACTGAAATTTACCGCTTACGCAGGGGCTGGGTCACAGCCCAGGATATCGAAGTATCTAGCGGCCACATGCTCTAAAAATGCGTGGACAAGCGTCATTGGTGGTTTGAAAGTGCTATTGCTGGCTGCAAAAGTTATATACAAACAAAGGAGGTTTAAGTTGGACTAAGATTTAAGGAAATACTGGAACGAAGAAGAACAATCTCATGTCCACGAGTTTTTAGGAAGTACTCGGCTCGCAGCACTAAAAGTTCGTGTTGACAGCGGGGGACGGTCCTTTTTTGTCAACTTTTTGCCACCACACCCCGTGAGATGCCGGTCGCTCTTTCAATCTGTCGAATCGATAATCCCGCTTGTTTCAGCTCTCTTAACATAAAATTACGTTCAGCCTTTGTCCATGATCCAATCTCGTGAGGCTCCCGTCCATTAGTAAAATTCATAATCCTACGGCGTATTTCGCCATCATTTATGCTGAGCTTCCCTGAAATATCAAACTCATCCACTGTCAGCACCTGGTGCAAGCCTATCCATTCTTCACGCCCGATTAGTTCGAACGCAAATGCAGTATCCGTCAATTCCCCGCCTGATAAATACTCTCGATAACTACTAAACGGGTACGCTTCCAGTTTATCTACTAATCCAGCTTTCAGCGGATTCTGGTGAATATAGCGTAACAGCGGAATAAAGTATTCATCTACTTCAACTGGCACGCTCTTATATCGATTCGCTATCAACGCTCCATTCCGCTGATATTTGCGATTAAAGTACATAGCATATTTAGTTAATAATCGCTTCATAATCAGTGATATATCGCCTGCCTGCTTTTCCCGGAGTAAAAGGTGGACATGATTACTCATCAAACAATAGGCATACACCGCAAAGGCGAGATCAGTCTTCAAGTTATGAAAATCCTTCAAGAAATAGGTGTAATCACTCTCTTCTTCAAAAATATGCTGGCGATTAATCCCCCGAAGCAGTATATGATAAAAACCGCTTTCACTTAATTGTCGCGCTTGCCTACCCATTTATGATCCCCCCATAAGAACATAGTAGAAATGGGACAAAAAAGGACCGTCCCCAATTGTCCTAAAAAATTTTACTTTAAGTTATTCAAGCTTCTTTTCAATAACATTGAATATACCATTTACTACTATGGCTAAGCCTGCTGCCATTAAGGTCCCCCATAGAATTTTAGCTGTATTTACTGTTCTAAGTCCGTCTAACAATACGCTGCCAATTCCACCCGCATTAATCGATGCCGCAATGGTAGCAATACCGATTGTAGATACAACTGCCAGATGAATCCCTGTAAAGATTGGCTTAATGACTAGCGGCAACTTTACTTGAAATAACAGCTGGCTTTTACTCATTCCCATTCCAGTTGCAGCTTCAACAATAGACGAATCTACATTGTTTAATCCATCCAGGATATTTCTCAATAATATGTACTGGTTATAAACTACTAAAACGATAATTGCAGTTGTTTTACCAAGTCCGGTCAGTGGCACCAGGATTGCGAATAACGCCAGACTAGGAATCGAATATACCATGGAAAACAGAGTAACCAATAATCCGGATGCCACCTTGGAATAGGCTGCCAGGATAGTCAGTAAAGCAGCCAATATAATAGAAATCAGTAACGTAATCACCACAATTTCTACATGTTGCACAAAAGCTTTTAGAAGCTTGTCAGGATATCTCAATAGATAATCAATCATCACTCTCTATTCCTCCAAAAATACTTTTTGAACTTTTGCAGAGCGAAGTAGTGATATAACAAAATCATTTGCAGGGTTTTTAGCAATATTTTGCGGCGTATCAAATTGTTGTATCTTACCTTTATCCATTATTAAAACCCGGCTGCCAAGTTTAAATGCTTCAGTAATATCATGAGTAACAAATAGATACGTTTTCTTTGAAGCACGATAGATCTTTAATAACTCATCTTGAAGATTGATTCTAGTTATTGCATCAATAGCTCCAAATGGTTCATCAAGTAACATGACATCAGGATTAGCCGCCAAAGCTCTAGCAAGTCCGACACGCTGCTGCTGGCCACCAGATAGCTGTGCCGGATATCTATTTCTAAATTCGCTTGGTTCCAAATCGACAAGCTTGAGAAGTTCGTCTACTCTAGAATCAATCGTTTCCTTCGGCCACCTAAGGATTCTGGGAACTGTCGCTATATTACCTGCTATCGTCATATGAGGAAAAAGGCCCGCTTGCTGAATCACATAACCTATTTTTCTGCGAAACTCAACCGGATCGGTATTACTAATATCTTTACCGAAAAATTCAATAGTCCCTTTCTGTGGATCATACAAGCGATTAATCATTTTAAGGAGAGTCGTCTTTCCGCAGCCTGATGAGCCTAATATGGTAATGAATTCGCCATGTTTTATGGTCAGACTAACATTATCAACTGCAATAGATGTTGATTCCTTAAATTGTTTGCTAACATTCTTAAACTCTATTGCTATACTCATGTCGACTAGCTCCTTGCTGCTACTATTTAATCGAATCGTAATATTTCTTTGCTACTTCTTCGTATTCTCTCTTTTCTACATCAACTTCTGCATTTAGTTTTGTTATTTGCTTGGTATCCAAGCTTGCGCTAATCTTATTTAAAATATCAGCAATATCGGGGTGCGCATCTAATACGTTTTTTCTAATTACTGGTGCTAAGTTGTAAGGGGGCCATACATGTTTATCATCTATTAATAAAGTAAATTGGGACTTAGTTAATTGACCTTCTGTTGTAGATGCAGGTGCAAGGTCTGCCTCATTACTTGCCAATACCTCATATTTTAAGCCATTGTCATAGACCTTTGATGATTTCCAATTAAACTTACCATATGCTTTCTCTAAGCCAGGAATACCATCTTCTCTTTTATCAAATTCGCCTTGCGAGGCAAATCTAATCTCATTTGCCTGCTTTTGCAAATCAGAAATAGTCTTAATACCCAGTTCATTCGCCACATCGGTGCGAATTACTAATCCCTGCCCATCATTTGCTGATGAATAATTTAACCATACTAAGTTAAACTGCTTTAGATATTCCACTTTAACAGTGTCGTAAACTTGTGTGGGATTTGTTAGCAAATCCTTCTTTAGAATTGCTAACAATCCCGTGCCTGTGTACTCAGGGTATAAATCAATTTCACCATTTACAAGTGCAGTATGGATTATGGAGCTAGCAATATTAGGTACTCGTTCCACTTTATACCCCTTATCCTCGAGGGCTAGGGCATAAATTTCACTAACTATTAAGTTTTCTGTAAAGTTTTTTGCCCCTATGCGGATTTTACTTTTATCTCCACTTACACTTTTATTATTACTGCAACCAACAAGGCTTCCGATTACCACTGCAATCAACAAAGCTACTAAAACTCTTTTCATATTGGCACTTTCCTCCGTTAATATTGTTTTTATTCACTTTTTTATTGTGAGAATTGATAAAAGCTACATCTTGGCCTACCTAGAACGTTGAATTATATATCCGAATCAAGAAATTTATATCTAAAAAGATATCTTTCTAAGCCCAGCATAATTAGGTTCGCCAGCATGGAAATGATCGCTACGGTAATACCTCCGATGAGTAATAAATCCGCTCTGTTTAATCCTAGTCCGGTAAAAATAATATTTCCGACACCACCGCCTCCTACATAGGCCGCCAGTGTAGCACTTGCAATGATCTCAATCATTGCCGTCTTTATCCCTGTCAACATAAATGGTGCCGCCAGAGGCAGTTTAACCTTCCAGAAACTTTGCGTTTTTGACATGCCCATAGCCATTGCCGTCTCTATCATAAACTCAGGAATAGTATTAAAACCAAGTGCTGTATTTACTATTATTGGCGGCATTCCAAGTAAAACCAACGCAATCATCGCGGGTGTCATTCCTGTTCCAGCAATAGGAATTAATACAATGAGAACGGCTAAACTCGGAATAATTCTCAGTGTACCAAACCATGTAGTTACCCCTTGATACCATTTTTTATTCTTTGTAGATACTATTCCAAAAGGGATACCGATCACGGCTGCCACAACTAAGGCTAATAAACTTATTTCAAAGTGCTGCCCTATAGACAGCAGGTAGTTATTTATATCCTTTTGAAAATACTCGAAAATATTTTGCCACATCTCTTCACTCTCCGCTTTCAAAACGTATCCTGCCTAAAAATATAATTGTTCCGCCTATCTAAAACTCTTGCCCTTACTGCCAAATATACTGCCCTGCCTGGCCACACACTTTAGCCAAAAGGCGATATAAGTATATATGCACGCAATTGGATTATTATTGTAATTATTGGATATATTTTACATTTATTCATTTTATCCTTCTATTGAACAGCGCCCTACTGCTGATCATCTTTAATGATAAACTTCGCAAAGTTGACAAAAAAGGACCGTCCCCAATTGTCCCTGTGCCTGCATGAGAGAATATAGAAAAATGGTGACCGGAAGCATGTTTCGCTACTTCAGGTCACCATTTCATTATTCCGCATTCGCCTGTCCGTACATTTTATCAAGAATATATATATACACATACAAGGAGATAATTGCAATCGTTGTATATGCTAGGAACCAGCCCTCCTGATAATACATCAGCTGTAATTTAAAACCAATGTAATGTGCGATATAAAGGCCAGCGATGGTCAACGCTTTCCACGCCCATTTGATTTTTGAAAAATAAACAGCCATCATTGTGCTGAACACGATTAGGTAATAACTTCCCGAGATAAGTGCATCGAGGCCGGATCTTTCCGGAGGAACATCAAGACTTGGGCCAAACGAAAATATGCTCAATAGTCTAAAGACCCACATGGTATGAGCTTGTAAGGTAATTAACCCTAAGAATATATATATATAAAATAAAGTAGGCTTTATAGGTTTTGATCCGCTTTCATATACCTTTTTCCCAATCCAGAATAGTACAGGCAGCGCGGCAACCGTCATCCATGTCCTGTACCAATACTGCACATAAATGCCCAATTTTAAGAAGAGCTCTTCAATACCGCCATAGGCTGCAGCAAATATAACATACCAGTAGTAATTCAGCTTAAAAACAGCAATCAGCATCGCAGTAGCTGAAACAGAAAACTGCGAGAAATAATTCCCTACGACTCCATCATCATACAAGCTGTGTGGAATAATCTTTGGGAAATACTGATATGCATGCAGACCGCCTATTAGTATTTCATAACTAAAGACCAAACCGGCTAAGGAAATGTATAAGGCTAATACTCTCCACTTGTTCCGTACCTTTGTGAGAATGAAGATGAGTTCAATAAGAATTGTTACACCTAAAAGTATGTACCAAATTGTATTGCTCCAAAATGATGAAGGCATAAAATACCTCGTACGCTTTTTTCGAGTGGTCGCCACGTACCACCATCTTTTAGGTTCTGTACAATACGAGTCTCTTATACTCACATAAGTATAAAACAGCCCTGAAGTATATCGCTCAATACTTCGGGGCCGTCTATTCCTTTTATTACGCCGTTCTGACGAGCCGCATCATTTTCCAGGACTTTCTGAGTAAACCTAATTAGTTCCAATCTTTTGGTTACGCGAGCGTAACCATCGGCTGCATGCGAAGCGATTTGTTCGTGCCGCACATTTATGAATTTAATTTTTTTACTTTTGGATAAAGCAGCTAAAAAAGCAATATTCGTATGTCCGCATAATCCAAAGATGTGCTCTACTCCTCTGTCTTCTAAATATTGGATAATTTGCTCTGACATATTTTTCTTCATTGCTTTCCCTCCTAAATTTTGAAACTACTTGCTGTATAATTTGTAACCTTCAAGTACCACTACTTTTAGGTTCATTTGAAATTAATGTTCTTTTGATCAACTAAATTTTCAGCAGCCGCTACTATCCCTGCAGTATCCATATTATACTTGGTATACAATACTTCGCATGGTCCGGATTCACCGAAAACATCCGGGATACCAATACATTTGACCTTACAAGGATACTTTTCCGCCAAAAGTTGGGAAACGGAAGAACCTAGTCCCCCAATAATCGAATGATCCTCTATTGTTACTATTGCGTTTGTCGCTTTAGCTGCTTCCAACACCGCATCCTCATCAATAGGCTTGAGAGTGCTCATATCAATCACACGAACTCTGATCCCTTTTGCATTGAGTATACCCGCTGCATCTAATACCTTTTGCAGCATGATACCAGTAGAAATAAGTGCCACATCATCGCCATAATTTAATATCTTTGTTGCCTTACCTAGTTCAAACTGATAGGAATCATCATAAATTACTGGAGACGGGTTACGGTGCAAGCGAATATATAGAGGGCCGGTAAAACCTATTGCAGCATGCGCTATAGAGCGAGCCGCCACAGCATCGGCCGGTTGAATAATCGTCATATTCGGCAAGGCTCCCATTATAGCCACGTCTTCTACCGCTGCGTGAGTCGCACCATCCTCTCCTACCTGCAGCCCAGTATGAGTACCAACTACAGTTACATTAAGTTTAGGATAGCAAATGTAAGTCCTTACCTGCTCGCAGCAGCGCATCGTAGCAAAGACAGCAAAGGTACAGGCAAATACCTTAAAGCCTGTTGCCGCAAGACCAGATGCTACGTTAATGAGATTTTGCTCAGCTATACCGATAGAATAGGACCTATCCGGAAACAACTCGCCCATCATTTCAATGCCACAAGCTTTGGTATCCGCATTGCATACCACAAAACTATCATCGGTCTTTGCGATCTCTAACAATTCCTTGCCAAAAACAAATCTGGTTGCTACTTCCATTATTCTGCCACTCCTTCTATCTCACATATAGCTCGTGCCAGTTCGTCGTTGCTTGGGGCAGCACCGTGCCACTTAGCCACGCCTTCCATGAAAGATACCCCTTTGCCCTTGACAGTCTGCGCTAGTATCACAACAGGTCCCTCAATAGTTTTGGCGTAATCTAGTGTAGCAACAATCTGCGCCATATCATGCCCATCCATTTCTAATACCTTCCAGCCAAAAGAACGCCATTTATCTGCTAGAGGCTCAATATTCATTACCTTTTCTGTTGTATCAATTATCTGTAGTTTATTTACATCAACAATAGCAATCAGATTTGTTAACTTATGATGAGCTGCACACATGGCAGCCTCCCATACCACACCTTCCTGACATTCGCCGTCGCCTAGCATGACATATACTTTATAGTTCTTATTTCGTACTTTTCCAGCTATAGCAATGCCCACTGCGCAACCTATACCATTTCCTAGTGATCCGCTTGTCATATCGATACCAGGACATTTGTTCATGTCAGGGTGCCCTTGTAACTTCGTTCCATATTTGCGCAGAGTCAAAAGCTCGTTTACTTCAAAATATCCACGACGGGCAAGACAAGCATACAATACCGGACAACAATGGCCTTTAGATAAAACAAATCGATCTCGGTCTTCCCATTGAGGATCCTTTGCATTTATATTTAACGTGTTAAAATATAGTGCCGTAACAATATCAGTGGCCGATAAACTACCACCGGGATGACCAGAGCAAGCCGCATGTACCATTTTTAGGATGTCTGTCCGTATAGTCCGAGACATGCATTGCAAATCGTGAACTCCAAGTTTTTGAAAGTCAGCCATTCTATATCTCCTTTTTACTCATAATCAATACCTTAACACCCAGTACCGTATTTGTTACTTTGTTAACAGAGCTTTTCTTAGTCGCCTATTGCTGCTCACACATCTTCTTGACTTTGTCAATGACGGCGTCCAGACCTGTATAGAAGCTGCATAATACGGGTGTCTTTGTTCCGGTCAAATCCGGTAAAAGAGCCCGCATACTAACTTGAGCCATAACTATTGCATCAAAATTCTGTTCATCCAGTTTTCTGATACTTTCAATAAGAATTTCATTATGACGCTTGCTATCGCCAGTTGATAACGCTTCCCAGGCAGGCTGGTCAAGAAATTCCGTAAATTTAATTTCCCGCCCTAGTTTCCTGCCATAACGTTCAATAGCTCGCCGGCTTGGGCCTAGTGTAGTTGGCAGTGTGGCAATCAGTGCAATATTATCACCAAGTTCAGCAGCTTGCTTCGCCATCTCATCGTCAATTTTTATCACAGGCACTGGCACTACTCGACTGTAAATGTCTGCGACTTCTCCAACTGTAGAGCAAGAGTTAAGAATTAAATCTGCTCCCATAGCTTCTGCCGCCATTGCATAGAGTGTCATTCGTTGAATGACGGGCTGTGTTGCTGCTCCTGCTTTACGTATATCCGCTAATAAAGAGCTGTCCGTAATAAAGTCTATACGGATCCCTGGCAAATGCTCCTCAAGATAGGCAGTCGTGTCTTCTCGCTTGGCAAAACTAGTTTGAAGGACCACTATGTGCTTTTTATATTCCATAAATTCTCCTCCAATTATTATTTTGTTTTTTCTTATTTATCTTAATATTTCGATTTCAGTATAAAAGGTTAGCAAGAAAAAATGAAATAGTCCTTTTCTATTTCATCATAGAAGCATTCGATCTACTTCGAAGCACTTTAATTGATTTATTAAGGAATAAAAAAATTATTGATAAATGTTAAAATAAAAATGCACCCCAAAAATGGACACTGAAATAACGTCCACCCTGGAGTACATTTAATTTTATATATTTATCTTAGAACTGCTGAGCAGCCCACCTATTGGTTTGATCAAACAGTCTGGCTGATAATGAAGTCTCGGAAACGTTTTACAGCCGGTTCCAGCTGACGATCTTTGAGCCATAGTAAATAGATTTTACGCGCTAACGCATCTCTTTCCTTTTCACAAAAGCGCAGAACTTTCAGACGTCCCCCTTCAAATGTAGGAGATAACGGGGTAACGGCTATTCCAAGATTAGCTCTTACCAAAGCAGACATAGCAATGCATTCAGCTACTTCTCCAGCAATAATTGGTTTTGAACCGATCCTTTCATAGCATTTGGCAAGGTGGTTTCGGATATTACTTGCTTTTCCGCCAATGCTTATCAGCGGCTCATCCTTCACATCTGAAAGAGATACTTCATCTTGTCTTGCAAGACGATGATTTTCTGGTACAATCACGAAAAGCTCTTGATGAAAAACTGGAGCTCCTATAATGGTTTTATCGTTTGGATCTGCG
Source organism: Anaerospora hongkongensis (assembly GCF_004339805.1). Classification (GTDB taxonomy): domain Bacteria; phylum Bacillota; class Negativicutes; order Sporomusales; family DSM-15969; genus Anaerospora; species Anaerospora hongkongensis. The sequence continues at coordinate 129,767 of NZ_SLUI01000002.1, forward strand.
GTAAGTATTAAATCTAAGTTAGCTGACTTTAATTTTTCGATCATCACAGAATGCAATCCTTGAAAGAAGTCAAAAGTTATTCGGCTATTCCCCTCATCAGCATAGAACTTCTCAAGCATCCTTGGCACGTAATCAAAGCTAATACTATACATATAACCTAGATTAATTTTTCCACATGATGCATCCAGCATTTCATATAAGCGAGCTGTAGCATCCTCCAGCGTCGAAAATATTTGCTTTACATAGGGAGTAAAACTCTCGCCATACTTTGTGATGCAAGTGCGATTCCCCTTTTTTTCAAAAAGAGGAACTCCCAACTCCTTTTCCAATTCAGACAATGCATAGCTAAGAGTAGGTTGTGATATATAGAGCTGGTTTGCAGCCTTGGTATAATGAAGTACTTCTACCATAACAAGAAAGCATTTTAATTGCTGTAGAGTCATTCACTTATTCACCGCTTTTCCAAATGAACTTTTAATTAGACTATACGACTTTAAGGTTAAAATTAATCATGAAAAAGAAATGTGCAAGGAAAGTGCCGAGAAAAGCCCGTTATAATATAACGATGGCTAGTTGAATGTATTATATCACACCAGTTGTACAACAGTCTCATAAGTTCATAGCAAAGTATGATAGCAGCCGTCATAGGAAACTAAGTGACAACATTAGGGGGACAGGTAAATGCCCCGAAGCTTATAAGCTCCGGGGCATCTTTTCATTTATTCAGCGTTTTGATGTGCAGCACCATTTTCCTGTGCTTCTTTCGCCATGGCAGCTTCACCGCGTTTTATCGCTTCACGAACCATGGAGCCAACTTCACCTGTTGTTACGTCGCTCCAATCTCCATCTTCCACCTTGGCACCGAACCCGAGATCATGGGCCAGTTCATATTTGAACTTATCAGACATTACACCTTTACCCATAATATGCACCTCCAGTACGTTGTTATTGGCAACGAAACTACTGATAGTTTGCTTAATTTTTGTCAAACTTATTCCTAACAATAAAAAAAGACTCCTTTATGGAGTCTTTTCCAAATTGCTATCTTTTTGCCAATTCTTTATCAAAGTAGAATATACCACTGTTTTTATCGCCGATCAGTTTTAATTTTTCCAGTATTTCAGTAGCACTCGCTTCTTCTTCGACTTGTTCGCTGATGAACCACTGGAGGAAAATTTGCGAAGCATAATCTTTCTCGGCTATAGCAATTTCGTATAATTTATCAATAGAAGCGGTTACATGCTGCTCATGTTTCAAAACTTGCTCAAAAACGGATACAGGATTGCCGAATTCTACCGGCGGCGCTTCTAATGCCTGCAGTTTAACGGTACCGCCTCTCTCTACCAGATAATCAACCAGCTTCATTGCATGTCCCTGTTCTTCCAGATGCTGCTTTCTCAGCCAGTTGGCAAAGCCTTTCAAATTTTGCCCTTCACTGTACACTGACATCGCCAGATAAAGGTAGGAAGAGTACAATTCAATTTGAATTTGATTGTTAATTGCTTGTTCCACTTTTTGATTAATCATATACTATCATCCCTTCATATGGTAAATCATCTACCAAAATTATCTATTTCTATAATAGCAGAATTCAGTCTCGTTTGCAATATTTATTTTCAACAAATAACAATTATCGTTATAGATCAAAATCATACGGAGTTACCAGTCTATGTCATAACTCCGCATGTAACAGCTAGCAAATATAATTCCGCCGGTTATAGGCCCAGATCATAAATCCTGTTGGCGTTGTCAAAGAATACTATATCGTGATGTTTTTCCGGAATAATATGGGCCACAAAATCAATATAGTTCGCAATATTAGCAAGCGGCCAATCCGTCCCGTACAGCAGACGCTCATAATTGTCCAGGTATTCGAGCCACACTTTCAAGAAGCCAATATACCCTTGCTTTCTGGCAAAAAAGTCCGGCATGCTGGCGATTTTTCCCTCTAGAATCCCAGAAAGATCAGCGGCTACGTTTTGATTTTTCTCAATAACCGCGATCGCATCTACTAACCAGGGGTTGCCGATATGACACATAACAAACTGCACCTGCGGGTAGCGTACTGCCGCTTCATCCAGAACCATTGGATGACTATATTTGAGCAGGGCATTGCTGGTGGCCGTCAAACCCGTATGAACAGCAACAGGCTTGTGATATTGCATCGCCAGCTGATAAAACGGATCGACTACCGGGTCCGAGATATAAAAGTGGTTATAGCCTGGATACAGCTTAATGCCTACACAATTTTTTCGTTGCAGGTGTTTTTCTACTAAATAGGCTTGCTGGGTCACCTCTTCCACGTTAAAGCAGGTGCTGTCCAGACCGACGCAGTAGCTGAGATAGTCGGGATATTGATGATTGCTCAAGTCCAGGCTGCGGTTTCCCATAACTACAGCGTGAGCAATATTATGCTTGGTATATTCTGCTTTAAGGTGTTCACTGGTATTTTTATGTCCAGCCAGTTCTGCGATCTGATCAAAATAAGGTTCCTGGCAGAAATGGATATGAGCATCAATGATTTTCATAAGTTTGATCCTCCCTTACCTGTTATTATGCGTCTATACTGGCTCAGCATGTAAGAGACGAACGCATATATCTCTTTTATCATACCACTGCAGGCTATTAGTGAAAAGCGGCTGTCATTTCAATAACAGCTCTAGCATCTTTTTACGGTTATTAATAAATTCTTTCGTGATCATATAAGATTCCGTTGCTTCGTAATCAACAGCGCGAATACTTTCATTGGCAATTTGGAGAATTAAGGCCTGAGGATATCCGGTAATAATCGGGGAATGTGTCGCAATAATAAATTGAGACTGCTGCTGTACCAAATCATGGATTCTGGCTACCATTGCCATCTGCCTCATCGGCGATAAAGCCGCTTCCGGTTCATCCAGTATATACAGCCCATTGCCGCTAAACCTGTTCATAAAGGTTGCAAAAAAAGCTTCCCCATGGGATTGCTCGTGTAAAGATTGTCCCCCGTAATATTGCTTAACTAACAGTTCATCGACCTGCGTTGCCACGTTATAGAAGCTCTCTGCCCGCAGAAAAAAACCGTCTCGCGGTCTCTTCACTCCCCGTACCAACCGAATATTCCGGTACAATTGCGAATGAGAGTCTCTCGTTGAAAATAAGAAATTGCGAGTTCCACCTTCGGGATTAAAGCCCCAGGCTATGGCGATTGCTTCCAGCAAAGTAGACTTGCCAGTGCCATTTTCCCCTACAATAAAGGTAACCTGGGGATGAAAGTCGATGCAGTGCAAATTACGAAAAACAGGCAGCGAAAAAGGATATTCCTGCTTTTCTTCGGTTTTGTCATGCATGATTTGTATTGAACGTAAAAACTGTGATGTATGAATTGTAATCGGCTCCCAATCTAAATTTGATCGCCTTACTAGTATCTTCTATCACAAACCGTTTCAGCCATCTATACGGAGCGCATAAATTATAGCATTGTGTGCAACATGCTGCAATGATATAATACTATACAAATTAACACTGATAATCAGCTGAAATTCAGTTGACTGTAAACTTATATCACGTGTGGAATGGAGTAAATAACATGGACAGTAAAAAAGCAATTATTGCACAAGGCTATCAATATAGCGAGCCTGAGTTTTGGAAAGGAGTCATTAGCAGCGGGCCAATTTTACTAGGAGTGATTCCCTTCGGCATTACCTGCGGAATCATGGGCCTGACTGCCGGGTTGACATCACTGGAAACGATCTTGATGTCGCTGCTGGTATTTGCCGGCGCCAGTCAATTTATTGCCATTACCATGCTGGGAGCCGGTATTACCGGCTGGAGCATGATCGTCTTTACAACACTTCTGGTAAATTTACGTCATATGCTGATGGGTGCATCTTTAGCACAATACATGGTGCGGCTGCCGCTGTCCCGTCAGGCACTGCTGTCTTTTCTGCTGACTGATGAAGCCTATGCCGTTACAATCAGCCGCATCGATCAGTCCGGCTACAGCGCAGCTTTCCAGCTAGGTACCAGCCTGAGCCTGTACATCACTTGGGCATTATCGACAATAACGGGCGTTCTGGTTGGCAGCTATATACCTGATCCACTGGCCTGGGGACTGGATTTTGCCATGCCGGCAACTTTTTTGGTATTACTGCTGCCAAGGTTAACCGACAAAATAAGTATTGCCGTATGTATCACAGCCGGCCTGATAGCCATTACAGGTGCGTTGTATCTGCCCGGCAAATGGTATATGGTTGCCGCCTGTTTGGGAGCAGTCTTAATCGGTGTGCTTATGGAAGGAGCTAAAGAAGATGCGCAATGAAATAATGGCAATTATCGCTGGTATGGCCCTTGTCACATTTATAACCCGGTTCAGCTGTGTAGCCTTGCTGCAGCAGACCGGTATGCCGCTATGGCTGGAGCGATGGCTGAAGCATATCCCGACAGCGATTCTTACCGCTTTGATTTTACCAGCCCTGGTCCTGCCTGAGGGCCGGCTGGATTTATCTTTGCACAATCACTATTTGCTGGCCGGTTTTGCTGCAGCCCTCGCAGCCTACAAGAGCCGCAGCATTGTTGTGACTTTGTTGCTTGGTATGGGAACAATGGTAACGCTGCGCTTCCTGGGGGCATAGCGCTGCTGGTTCTACCTCAGCTTCGTAGTTGCCTGAACGATACCATTTCCCATGTCACTAATCGTTTCTAAAGCCTTAAATATTTGCATAATGGCCTCATTCTCTTCCTGGGAAGACCGGGAAACTTCGGTAAAGAATTTTTGGTTTTTCTCCATTTCCCCCGCTAAAGCAATGAGGGCAGGCACAATCTCAGACACGATTGCTTGCACTTCCACAATCGCAGAGCGAATATTCTCTGTCGACTGACGGCTTTCTTCAGCAAGCTTGCCTACCTCTTTCGCAACTACTGCAAAGCCGCGTCCGTGCTCACCCACCCGGGCAGCCTCAATACTTGCATTTAAAGCCAACAAATTGGTTTGCCCCGATATATGTTTAATGGCATCCGCTACATTCCCAATATTCTTGGCAGCTGCGGCTAACACTTCCGACCGGTTTTTCACTTGCTCCAATTGGCTTACGCCTTGCGTAAATTTAGTGGTAATATCTTGCAGCGCAGCTGTTTCATTATTGATGGAAGTCGAGATTCGCTGAGCTATCCCGGTTATTTGCTGTAATTGGCCATTTAACTGGTTTGTGTTCTCTGTAATCTGCAGTAATAACTGCTTATTGCCGAAAGAGGTTATCCACTGCATTAACTCACAAGCAGACTCAACACTGGCGATCCGCTTTGCGGCAATGATCCGGGCATCAGGCTGAATGTACTTCTTATATCGGTGATTCAGTACACCTTCAACGCCAACTATCGTTTCTACTCCGATAATGAATTTGGCTGCTGCCAGGCGCCTGCCAGCCTCTTCCTCCGTTATCTCATCATAAGAAATATACTCGAAGCGTATGTGGTCAATACTTAGTTCACCACAATACTCTTCGAGTTTTTTTGCATAACTGGTTGAATTATTAAAGATATGTACCGTTGCTCCTGCCGGCAATTTAGCCACCTGAATAAAGAAGTAATTATAGGGCAGCAATTCAATACCGACAATCTTATCCTGCGGAATCTTTTTTGCTAATTCTGTTTTCCGTGATGAAACGCATAGAAATAAATCAGCACCCGTATGCTCAGGTAAGTTATTGATTGGGCATGCGTGAACGTCGAAGGTATTCCCCAGAATTTGCTGCACTGCTGTCATTAATTCATTGGCGATTAAATAATCACCTGCTGTCGTAATAATCCTGATACTCGAATTCATACTTTCATCCTCCCTGTTGCTGTTAAAAAAATTAAAAGTAAAAGCCCTGGGCTCGGAGAGAGTCCAGGGCTTCATTGCCGTGTTCTAATATCCCAGATTGTGCAGACTTGAGTGCCAAACGGCAAGTTTATTGCCGAAGATTGTGGCCTCATCCATTAGTGTTCGATTGCCGGTTATTTTTCCGTAGGTATTTTAGGGCCTGCTAAATCCAGCTGATAAAAGGCAAGATGTAACCATTTACCAAACTTATAGCCGGCATTCTTGATGACACCGGATAATCGAAACCCTAATTTTTCATGCATTATAATACTGCCTTCATTTGCCTCATCAATTCCGGCAACCAGTGTGGCATACTCCCGTTCACCGGCAATGCGGATGATTTCCTTCATTAGCAGCGTAGCAATACCCGCATTCCTGTACTCCTTATGTACGTATACGGAATGTTCGATCGTATATTTGTATGCCGGCCAGGCCCTAAAAGGACCAAAGGTAGCAAAACCAACAACTTTCTCATCTTCTTCAAATACTAATAAGGGATAGCCATCAGCCTTCTTTTTTTCATACCAATCTTTTCGGTCCGCAAGGGTATGGGCTGTATAATCATAAACCGCCGTCGTATGGATGATTGCATCGTTATATATTTCCAGTATGTCCGCCAGATCCTGTTCCTTAGCTGCTCTGATCATATTGTACTGCTCCTCACAAGGCAAATTTACGATAATGTCTTAATCATATTGAACCAATCGGCGCCACCAAGCTGTGAACCGGATGTACCGCTGTTATTGTAACCATGCTTTTCATAAAAGCGAATATACTTTTCCTTACAGGTAAGGGTTACGGTTTCCCGCTGCCTGCTGGCTGCTGCCTGTTCCATATGACTAAGCAGCTTTGCGGCAATCCCCAGTTTTTGATACTGTGGATCAACTGCCAGGCCCAAGATGCTTTGATGCCCGCCCGATACCGGATTGGCCTGTATATCACGAAATAATTCATCCGTAATAAAGGGGCTTGCAATAACCGGCCCATTTACCAGTCCAATAATCTTTCCGTCTTCTTCAAAGACAAAAAAGCTATCCGGAATGATCCTCAGCCTTTTTTCAAACGCTTCTGGTGTAGCTGCTTCTGTTTTTACAAAACAAAGATTTTCAAGAACAAGTAATGCTGATAGATCCTCAATTGCTGCATTGCGTATTTTCATCCTGACAACCTCTAATCACGTAGTATATTTCTATTATACTAAATAATCCGTTGTAAGAAAACAAAATGTATCAATATAAATACGAAACGTACAGTCCATGAAGTTTTTTTCATAAACTGTACGTTCGCTGTTACTACTGATCTCAAGTACCACAGAAAGTTTGGTACGGAACAGTTGACGGCACAGGCAGAGCAGCATATTCAGCCTGTTCGGGAGTATAAGCATACGGCTTGGCCAGTACAGCAAGCAGCCTATTTATACCCCTGTAATCTGCGTATTCCACCGCGCTCGCCAGCGCTTCTTCCACCCGGTGATTGCGCGGAATGACGGCAGGATTGTTGTCTTTCATCAGTTGACGCCATTTATCTTCTGCTTGTTGCTGTCGGCCCAGTCTTGCCCGCCATGAATCACGCCAGTGGGCAAAATCCGTAGTTTGCATCATCCCAGCATCCTCATGCATCCCCAGCGTCAGCAACCGGAAGGTGTTCGTATAGTCGGCCCGGTATTTCTCCATCATTGTAAGCAGATTTGCCACCAGTGTCTCGTCTGCTGCCTCTTCATTGAACAGGCCCAGTTTAGCTCTCATTCCGGCCAGCCAGGTACTTTGATACAGTTTCTGAAAACCAGAAATTACGTCCTCCGCCAACCGGAGCGCCTGCGCTTCGTTACTATGCAGGAGCGGCAAGAGAGCATCGGCTAATCGCGCAAGGTTCCAGGCGGCAATCGGCGGCTGATTGGCATAAGCATACCGCCCCTGCCGGTCAATCGAACTGAATACGGTTGACGGATCGTAAACGTCCATAAAAGCACAGGGTCCATAGTCTATGGTTTCTCCGCTAATCGCCATGTTATCCGTATTCATTACACCATGAATAAAGCCTGTCAGCTGCCATTTGGCAATTAAAGCAGCCTGGCGCCTGACCACTGCTTTTAGCAGTTCCAAATAACAATCCGGCGATGGTTCGATATCCGGATAATGCCTTTGCAGCGTATAATCGGCCAGTGTCTTTATATCCTCAACAGTGCCCCAATTGGCAACATACTGAAAGGTACCGACACGGATATGACTGGCAGCTACCCGGGTCAGGATTGCTCCAGGCAGCTCGGTTTGCCGGATAACCGCTTCACCGGTTGTCACCACCGCCAAACTGCGGGTTGTAGGAATACCAAGCCCGTGCATCGCTTCGCTGATGATATATTCACGCAGCATCGGCCCCAATGCTGCCCGTCCGTCTCCACCGCGGGAGTACGGCGTTCTGCCCGAGCCTTTGAGTTGAATATCTACCCGCTCACCCTGAGGAGTAATCTGTTCCCCCAGCAGCAAGGCCCGCCCGTCACCCAGCATGGTAAAATGTCCGAACTGATGGGCTGCGTATGCCTGAGCGAGCGGCGCAGCCCCCTCCGGCAGCCGGTTGCCGGCAAACACAGCCACATTGTCGGCGCTCTTCAGTTCAGCGGCATTGAATCCCAGAGAATCCGCCAGTGCATCATTCAATAGGATTAATTTTGGTGTACGTACAGGAGTTGGGTTAAGACGGGTAAAAAACTTCCCCGGCAGCCGCGCATAGCTATTGTCAAGGTTCCACCCTGTTGTCATCCTTTCTCACTCCTTTTAGCCGTATTCTCAGCAACTCTATATGTAACGATTTTACCGATTAATTCATAAGGAAGCGGCTTATCTAAGGGAAACTGGACTGAGCCCTTTGCGCCTTTATAATTCGATAATTCACTTTTAAAGGCTTCAATTCCACTGGGACCGGGATAAAAGCCGACAGGTGCGGCCTCTTTTATTACGTTTTTTAACTTGTTGAGTATTGCCTGAACATGAGGCGAAAATTGTAAGATATACTCATCAATCGTGTTAACCGGTATTGTACTCTCTGGCATGATTTCCTCCAACTTAACTAAGCATTATGATTTCGTATCAAACCTGCGATATAGCTATGTTGTCCAGTTTTCGGATTTATTACATAATTTCCTTGAACAAGCCTCCTTAATACGGTACTAAAGATATCGATAATTCTATAGTATACCTGGAGGATGCATCTGTAAAATCCTTTCATCCGGTAAGAAGCATGGCTAACCTGTCTGCCCATCTTCTTATCGCAGGAACACATAAACCGGCATGGCTCAGTGCCCATGCCGGTTTCCATACTGACTACACTGCCACTTCTTTGGCAATGGTCTGCGCCATCTCACGAACCTTTTCATTGTCACTTTCACAGGCTGTAAGAATGACATTTTTATATTTCGCCTGATAGTTGTTACGCATGAAGCTTAATACATTTATCTGCCACTTCCAAAGCTCATCCGGCGACAAATAGAAAAACTTGGGCTGAACCTTTGCCCGGTAGAAATCGTCTTTCATCTGCAATATATTCTCCGGAGTAAGCGCCAAAGATAACTCGGCAAGTCCAGGAAACTCCTTTTCCTCTTGCCATTTCCCCTTATTCATCGGACACACATCCTGACAAATATCACAGCCATAGATGCAGCTGCCAAAGGTTTTACGCAAAGGCTCCTGAGGCAGATTGCGTCCGCCAAAAGTCGTCAGGAAGGAAACGCAGGTATTCGGCAGCATCGTATAGGGAGCTGATAACGAGCGGGTCGGACATGCCTTTACACAGCGATTGCATCCCTCGGGACAGGGACGGGTATTGGAAGCTTCCCTCAGCTCCATTTCCTCGTCGGTAAGCCAGGCCTCCAAATGCATCCAGGAGCCGGCTTGTGTATAAAAGAAATTATTGCGCCGGATAATGCCAAGACCGGCCTGCATGGCCGCCCAGCGCAGCCCGACAACTCCAAATTTGCGGTTAGTAGCAATCTTCAAACCAAGCCCTTCCATAAAACGCTCCATTGCCTGGCTGTTCTGAAATTCCTCTGAGCTGGCATCGCAGCGAACATCAAATAAGTAGGCTTTGGCAATCTGGCCTCGAACCGCTTCCGGTATTTTATATTTTCCATAGCCTGCTACCAATATAACAACCGATTTTGCCCAGGGATAGTGCTCAAGCGGCTGCGTCAGATGACGCTGTCTTTGATAAAACATCTCGGACGCCGGTATTTTTTGAATGCGTTCATTAAACTTTTCCGCATAGCCCTCCAAAGCACGGACCGGAATAATCCCACACTTTTCATAACCCAGTTGGTATGCTCTCTCCCGAATCAGTTGTGCTGTTGTTTGCATCTTACCGCACTCCCCTTACGTATAATGTGACTGTCTTTTAATTTACATGTATATACATGTAAATCACTAAAAAATTTATTTTACTAATTGTTCAAGCATTTTCAAGGTTTTAAAGAAATCAGCCAAACGTTCTAAACCCAATTCTTGTTGAATATGGGTTTGGGCTTCTCGCCACAAGGGCAGTATTTCCGCTAACTTCTTCTTCCCTTCTTCTGTCAGGCAGATTGCTTTTTTCCTCGCATCGGTTTCCTTGCGGGTAATGGTAAGATAACCTTGCTTCTTCAGTATTTCAATATTACGGGTGATTGTCGTCTGGTCTTTGCAGGTTTTCTCACCAAGCTCGCTAATGGATATTTCTTCATTCTGCGAAACGGCTAGAAGCAGTGAATACTGAGATGCTCTTAATCCACTTGGCTGTAGATGCTGGTCATAATACTGAGTGACAGCCTGTGCTGCTTTGCGTAAATTATAGCAGACACAACGCTGATCAATTCTTGCTGATGAAGTCATAAGCTTCCCCCGTTTCATGTATATACATATATTAGTATGACCATTGCGTTTTGTCAAGAATGATCGCGAATAGTTTTGCGCTTTTGTACACAGGCTAAGGAATAACCAAATAAGGGAGGAATTGACATGTTTAACCGGTTACGAATCGTATTCGCTTTACTTGTCTTAGGCACAATGATTGTCAGCGGCTGCGGCACCGCCCCCCAGCAGAAGCCGGCTCAGCCCATGGAGCAAATGCAGGAAATGAGTGAAGACGCTTGGAATAACATGATGAAAAACAGGCCGGAAATGATGAAGAAAGCCATGAGCAATCCGGAAATGCGCGCAACCATGGTGAAAATGATGTCTGAACCGGAAATGAAACAACCAATGCTTGATATTATGGCTGATCCGGCTATGAAAGATGTTGTACGCAGCATGATGAAAGACCCCCGTATTAAACCGACAGCCCAGGAAGCCCTAAAATAAAAGGAACAGTCTCTTTACTTGCAATAGCAGATAAAGAGACTGTTTTTTGCTTACCATAGTTCGAGGTAATACTGTACGCCAAGTGATACCAAGGCAACTGACACCCAGCACGTTAAGCCCAGCAGTACCGGCCGGATTCCGTTACTTGCCATCTGCCGCAGGTCTATGCTTAAACCGATTGCCGCCATAGCGGCTATAATTAAAAACTTTCCGGCATGAGCCAGCGCGGCACAAAGCTCGCTGGATAAAATGCCTGACGTATTTATCAGGGAAGCTGCCAAAAATCCGGCGATAAACCACGGGAAGGTTTTGACTAAATTAAATTCACTGTCAGCAGCGGTCTTTTTCGCCGTTAGGATTGCCAGAACGATTGTGATTGGAATGATCATCAATGTACGGGTAAGCTTTACAATCGTTGCAAAATTGCCGGCTGCTTGACTATAAGAATAGGAAGCGGCCACAACGGAAGAAGTATCGTTGATCGCCGTACCGGCCCACAGGCCAAAACCTAAATCACTCATCTTCAGATAATGCCCTAACAAAGGAAAAATAAATACGGCAGCTACATTGAATAAAAAGATCGTAGACAGCGAATAGGCCACTTCTCTTTCCTTGGCAGCAATAGCAGGAGCTGTTGCTGCTATTGCCGATCCACCGCAGATGGCAGTACCCACACCGATCAGGATAGCCGTATTACCCGATAAATTTAGACCGCGGCCAATCATCCAGGCAGCACCAAAAGCAGCACTAATCGTAAAAAACATAATTGCCAGGGACTGGCTGCCGATTGCAAAAACATGGAATAAATTCATGTCAAAGCCGAGCAGTATGACAGATAATTGTAAAAAGTATTTGCCGGTAAATTGAATGCCTGTACGGCAGCAGGCAGGCGGCTTCTTACAAATTGCTGCGATTATCCCCAACAGCATGCCGAATACAGGTCCGCCAATTAGCGGAAATTGTGTACCAAGATACCACGCAGGAACAGCGACTAGGACGGTTACTGCAATGCCTGGCAGAACTAAGCTTCGTTCAGTATACTTCATGTAATTGCCTCCTCTTTGACTTGATCATACCATTAGACATTCATTAAGTAAAATACTATAATATTGTATATATGATAGGTAATTACCTATGAATGGAGTTGCCAAATTATGACTTTACGACATTTGACTATTTTTCTAGTCGTTTGTGACGAAAAAAATATGACTGCCGCTGCAGAAAAACTTCACATTGCACAACCCTCGGTTAGCCAGGCCATTTCCGAACTGGAAAGACACTATAATCTTAAGCTGTTTGAACGGCTGGGACGCAAGTTATTTATTACGGTTGCAGGTCAAAAACTATTAAGCTATGCCCGCCATATATTGAACTTGAGTAACGAAGCAGAGGCTGCTATGCAGGAAATCTTTGAGCAAGGAATAATCCGTGTAGGAGCCAGCGTAACCATCGGTACCTGTATCTTGCACCGGCTGATCCGGGACTTTGTTCAGAACAATGCTCACACTAAAATTGCTCCAGCTGTTAATAATACAAGAATTATTGAAAACATGCTGTTATTGGATCAAACGGATATTGGCCTGATTGAAGGCAACGTTCATTCTCAACTGCTGGTGGTTCAGCCCTTTATGAAAGATGAGCTTGTATTAGTAACAGCTCCCGGCCATCCATTTGCGGTAAGAGGAAAAATTGCCGCCGCCGACCTTAATCATACCGAGTTCTTGGTCCGAGAAGAGGGCAGCGGTACCCGTGAACTGTTTACCTCTGTCATGGCTAGTCATGGAATCAGCTGGCAGACAGGCGGTGTGTATAACAGTGCTGAAGCAATCAAGAATGCCGTGGCTGCAGGATTAGCCATTACAGTCCTATCAAAAATGTCTGTTCAAAAAGAAATCGCCCGAAATGAACTGGCGAGTGTACCTATTGATGACTTAAAATTCCACAGGCAGTTCAGCCTTGCTTATCACAAAAACAAATTTATCACTCCACCTCTTGCGCGATTTATCCAATACATTCTAAACTTTACCTGAGAATAATCCAGTTTCTCAAACAAAGTGAGTACACCTTTGGAGCAGCAAAAGGGTACCGGTCAATCCGGTACCCTTTTATAATGCACTTTCTGTTTTTTAAGCTAAGCGATTAATCGACCAAATTATCCCTGAACCTGCGCCGCCTAAGTTAAGTGCTACGGTTAACCCATCTGCTTCATAGAAGAGTCCGACCACATCACCTGCGTTCAATTGCACTTCTCCGGCTAACGTAACCGTGCCATTACCGAGTATTGCACGCAGAGTTAAAACCAATGCTACGTTAACGTCTAACACCGGGAATAACCCCGTAATTAAGTCGGTTACTGTCGGTGAAGTTCTTCTAACTACAAAGCCTGGGTTAACACCTGCACCGAGGTTAATTGAAATAGCAGCAGTAGTCGTATAGTTAATTGTCGCCTGAATAGTATAAACCCCGGTTGCCGGAACGGTATAGTTGCCTGTTGTTTCATTAAAGGTGGCACTGTCAAAATAAGGAGAGGTAACTGTCCAGCCGGTTAATTGCGAGCTTGCTGACAAGGCCAGCGTAGAAAGAAATGCTGAAAAACCTTCCGTCGTTACCTCTGGCCCGGTGGCTCCAGTAGCCCCTGCCGCCGCTAGCATCATATAATCTGGAGAGGTATTTGGAACTCCTGTCGGCGGTGCCGTAGTAACCATATAGGTACCACCACTATACGTTACTACCTGATTCGTTGGATAGCTGGCAGCATCTGTGGGACTAAACGCAACAAGACCAGCCAACCCAGCACCAACCGCTCCAGTTTCGCCAGTTGCACCTGTTGCGCCTGTCGCTCCGGTTGCTCCGGTTTCCCCTGTTGCTCCTGTTGCTCCTGTCGCACCTGTTGCTCCAGTTTCTCCTGTCGCGCCTGTTGCTCCGGTTTCTCCTGTGGCTCCTGTTGCACCGGTTTCTCCTGTGGCTCCTGTTGCACCGGTTTCTCCTGTCGCGCCTGTTGCTCCGGTTTCTCCTGTGGCGCCTGTTGCACCTGTTGCTCCTGTTGCTCCGGTTTCTCCTGTGGCTCCTGTTGCTCCGGTTTCTCCTGTCGCGCCTGTTGCTCCGGTTTCTCCTGTGGCTCCAGTTGCTCCTGTGGCACCTGTTGCTCCTGTATCTCCTGTTGCACCTGTTGCTCCTGTGTCTCCGGTTGCACCTGTCGCGCCTGTTGCACCTGTTGCTCCTGTGGCTCCAGTTGCACCGGTTTCTCCTGTCGCGCCTGTTGCACCGGTTTCTCCTGTCGCACCTGTTGCTCCGGTTTCTCCTGTCGCGCCTGTTGCTCCTGTGGCTCCAGTTGCTCCTGTGTCTCCGGTTGCACCTGTTGCTCCTGTATCTCCTGTTGCTCCTGTTACCCCTGTTACCCCTGTTGCACCTGTCGCGCCTGTTGCACCTGTTGCTCCTGTGGCTCCTGTTGCACCTGTTGCTCCTGTATCTCCGGTTGCACCTGTTGCACCGGTTTCTCCTGTGGCACCTGTTGCTCCGGTTGCACCTGTCGCGCCTGTTGCACCGGTTTCTCCTGTCGCGCCTGTTGCTCCGGTTTCTCCTGTCGCACCTGTTGCTCCGGTTTCTCCTGTCGCGCCTGTTGCTCCGGTTTCTCCTGTCGCACCTGTTGCACCGGTTTCTCCTGTCGCGCCTGTTGCTCCGGTTTCTCCTGTGGCTCCAGTTGCTCCTGTGGCACCTGTTGCTCCTGTATCTCCTGTTGCTCCTGTGGCTCCGGTTGCTCCTGTTGCTCCTGTATCTCCTGTTGCACCTGTTACTCCGGTTGCACCTGTCGCGCCTGTTGCACCTGTTGCTCCTGTGTCTCCGGTTGCTCCTGTGGCTCCGGTTGCTCCTGTATCTCCGGTTGCACCTGTTGCTCCTGTGTCTCCGGTTGCTCCTGTGGCTCCGGTTGCTCCTGTATCTCCGGTTGCACCTGTGGCTCCTGTGTCTCCTGTTGCACCTGTTACTCCGGTTGCTCCTGTGGATCCCGTTACACCGGTTGCCCCAGTCTCTCCAGTTGCACCTGTGGCTCCGGTTGCTCCTGTTGCACCTGTTGCTCCTGTGTCTCCGGTTGCTCCTGTGGCTCCGGTTGCTCCTGTATCTCCGGTTGCACCTGTGGCTCCGGTGTCTCCGGTTGCTCCTGTATCTCCGGTTGCACCTGTGGCTCCGGTTGCTCCTGTGGCTCCGGTTGCTCCTGTGGCTCCGGTTGCTCCCGTTACGCCGGTTGCTCCTGTCGCTCCAGTGGCACCGGTTGTCCCTGTATCTCCGGTTGCCCCGGTTGATCCTGTCGTACCAGTCACTCCCGTTTCTTCTGGAACCTCACCTAAAACCAAAGAGGCTCTTGTCGTTGTTAATGTCGAATAGGATACTGTGCTTACAGTTCTATTTACTAAACTGACAGTTACCGGTGCAGCATCTACCTGAATTAAGGCAAAGCCCACCACTTCATCTGCCTTAATAGGTGATTCTCCCACCAGTTCATCTCCCTGAGAGGATGAAATAGCAAAGGAAATCGCCACATTTCCTGCAGCAGCCTGGGTTGCGACCCACCAGTTGATAAAATATCTGCCGGTTTTATTAATGGTTATAACCCCCGTAAGTGGATTATAACTGACCGGACCAAAGGTATCTATAACCGTATCAAATACTACATTGGCATTAGTTGCAACAGTTCCGCCTAAATTTCTCTCGATCTGCAGACCAATTGTATCCATATTATCCCTCCCCTTTTTAGAAATATTTATTACTGATTTCGTTCCTCCCGCAGTAAAGGCAGTACAATACCTCTATATTAACAGCAGCAGCGAACTTAATCATAATATAGTATGAAAACTTATGTTAATTGGTTACCCACTACACTGTCAAAGCTTCTGTTGTATGTATCTATGATTGCACAAAAAAAGCCTGCCGTAACCGGCAGACTTTTCTAACATGGCTCTATGCTTTTTTAACAAATTCTGATTTGAGTTTCATTGCTCCAAAGCCATCAATATGGCAATCAATATTATGGTCACCGTCAACGAGGCGGATATTTTTAACTTTTGTACCAATTTTTATAGCAGATGAACTGCCCTTTACTTTTAGATCCTTAATGACAGTAACCGAATCGCCATCAGCTAATACGTTACCGCTTGCATCTTTTATGAATTTTTGCGCATCAGCGACTTCTATTTCCGCCTGCGGAGCCCATTCATGAGCACATTCGGGACAGACCAGCAGACTGCCATCTTCATAGGTATATTCGGACTTGCATTTCGGACAGTTCGGCAACTCAGACATATTTGCATTCTCCATTCTAACGTTAGTCTCACTATACTACCACAGTTTTCTCACCTTGACAAATGCTAGACCGCTGTCTACATCTTCATTTGCTGACACAGTTCCGTCCTTTTTTCTTAGCCCGGTAAAGCGCAGTATCGGCAGCTTTGATTACCTCGCCTGTGCTGCTATGTTTTTCACTTCGCTCCGCTGCGCCAATGCTGATAGTAACAAAAAGCTGTTTCTCCTGTTTGGCTGACGCTTTCCTTTTAGCTGTTTTTTCGGTTTTTCCGCTGTACTGATACGGGCATTTTTCTACAGCTGCCCGCAGTTTTTCCAGATGCGGTACCGCATCAGCAAGCCTGGTACGGGGAAATACGACCGTAAACTCTTCACCACCATACCGGAATGCTTTGCCGCCGCCTGTTACTTCTTTGAGTACTGAGGCTACCAACCGCAAAACGTCATCACCCGTATCGTGCCCATAGGTATCATTAAACTTCTTAAAAAAATCAATATCCACCATAGCAATGGTATATTCTCCACTTAACTTCAGCAAGTCTTCCTGTAAAGCGCGCCGGCCGGGCAGTCCCGTCAACTCATCCAGATAGGCCATCGAATACGAATCCTGAATCACAGCAACAATAAAAATAATTCCCGCTGTCGCAAAAAATACCGGCAGTGCCATCATTTGCTCCTTTACATACAGGCCCAGCAAAGTAGCTGCGGCAGCTGCAATAAAAGCACTGCCTAGCGGAGACCGAGTACGCACTTGTCTGCCCACAAGCAGTATAAAAACAAAACAATATGCCCAGACTGCAAATCCGGGAAAAGCAGCCGACGTCCCTGCCGGGACTGTCTGGTAAAAAAACGCCAGCAAAGTGCGGTCATTCGCCACTACAGCTACAGCCAAATAAACTGCCTGCGCTATAATAATCCCAAATCGCCCTAAACCCCAGCCATTAAATATGCCTCGTTCCTTTAGCAGCGAAAACAGGCAGATGTTAAGCGGCAGCATTACGCAGACAAATGGATAAATAGCGGCTCCATACACAGGTGCGGCAATCGCAGCCGCCGCCCTGTCACTGAGAGCAAACTGCGCTAAGGCGATTATAATGACAGCGAAAAAAACGCGGCTTCTATTAAACCACCAGCTTAACAGCAAAGCTGTACCGTAGATGACATACGAAAAATTATCGCTATTAGCGACGAAACGCGGTTCGAAGGGAACTCCCCAGAAGATTACACAAACCCCTAATAACACTCCGATCGGAATAGTAGTCAGTATTGACATGATATTTGGCACTTTTCGAATCCTTTCGCGCAGCATATCGAATTTGAAGGTAATTCTATTATAGCAATTTCGACATTTTTTGTCATTATATGTCATAGAATGATCTTTCCGAAAGCCGGGAAGGATATTGATAGTTTTTCACTTTAGCAGGGGAAAGGAATCGTAAAGATGCTCAATGCAGAAATAGTAATTAGCGTACTGGCAGCAGGTATTGCCTTGTTGCTGCTGATTTTCGTGGTAGACTGGCGATATTTTCGGGATTGGGTCGTGATCTACTTGTTTAAAAGTCTGATTGACTTTGCCTGGGGAAGCCCGGTTGTCAACCTGAAGCTTATCGACTATCCCGTCAGACTGCTGCCCAAGTTTTATAACACGTGTATCCTATTCGAATTATGGGTCTTCCCTATTATGTGTATATTGTACAACCAGGTTACCCGTGAGAAAGGTCTCACTTCCATTGTCTGCTATGCGGTATTGTTTAGTGCCGGTTTAACAGCAATTGAGTATCCTATTGAGCTCTATACCGATCTTATTCACTACATTGAATGGAGCTGGTTTACTACTTTTTATACTCTCATCATAACGTTTTTGCTTTCGCGCTCTTTTATTGCCTTCTTTCGCTGGGGCTGCGACCATTTCAGCAAAAACAAATAAGCTTTACTGCTCATGTTACACTTCGCCGTCTAAAAACATAGGATGAAATAAGATGTTTTATGTCAGGAGGAGACTTCATGAGCAATATCGCCTTACAAATTGAACGTGAGACTGCCGGCAGTGTCGCAGAGGGAGCAAATGTTATTTTTGAATCCGTTGTTTATTCATCCGGTAATATTAGTTACAACGACATAACAGGCGTAATAACATTTAATGAACCCGGAAGATACTTCCTCAATTGGTGGGTTGCAACGCAATCCATCGCTTCAGCTTGTGGAGTTGTATTTTCCCTGTCGTCTTCCCAGGGGGATTTTTTAGACAGCAATTCTCCGTCAAAAATAGGTGTGGTTCCGGGAGTAGGCGTTATCGACGTTACAGCTGCTCCGGTTACATTATCACTGGTAAATGCAAGTGATTCCTTAGTTTACTATTCGGCAATCGTACCGGTTACGGCAACTCTTGTTATTATTGAAGATGATGTTCCCGAGATTGGCTCTACGGGGGCAACCGGTGCAACAGGCGCTACCGGCGCAGGTGGAGGTGCAACAGGTGATACAGGTCCAACCGGCGCCACTGGCGCAACAGGAGCAACAGGAGACACTGGTCCGACAGGAGCCACAGGAGCAATTGGCGATACAGGTGCAACTGGCGCTCCAGGAGGTACCACAGGCAACACCGGCTCAACCGGTGAAACGGGTTCAACGGGTCCTACAGGCGCAACAGGCTCAACTGGAGCAACAGGCCCTACTGGAGCAACAGGTGCAACAGGTCCTACGGGCGCAACTGGGACAACTGGAGCAACAGGTGCAACAGGAACGTTTGAACCCAATCCATATGCAGTTTATGTTCAAGCTGGAGCTGTTGGCGGAAATGGCACGCAGGCTAGTCCATTTGGAACTATCCAGCAAGGAGTAACAGCAGTTTCTCCGACAGGGACTGTCCATGTACTAGGAGGAACTTATCCGATTACTTCGACAATAACAATTAATAAAGCAGGTGTAACCTTAAAAGGCTATCCCAGTACAGTTATACAATTGCAAGCGGCGGTTATTCTATTTCTGGTTACCGGCAGCGGCATAACCATCGACGGTCTAACGATTACCAGTGATAATCCCTATGCCGTTGAGTTTATCCAACTAGCTGGAACAAATCATAAGCTTGTTAATAATGTCATTTTGGGTCCGCCACAGGCAGGTCCCTCAACGGGCTGGGTTGTGAATCGCGGTTTTTTAACGCAATCTAATGTAGTGAATTTAATCGCTCAAGATAATATTTTCTACTCTCTGAGGCAACCTGCTTATCTTAACCCGAATTCTACTGGTAACATCATTAATAATGTAGTGTATAATACCCGTGGCTTCGTTGTGGACCGGTCCGTCTTTGTATTCTCCGGCAACTCCTGGGGCAGCCCGGAAAATGCCGTTGATATTGCCTTGCTTGTTGGTACAATAACAGGGCCGCCGTATGACCCGCTGACGGATTTATCAACCAATAACAGCGACGCTTCTATCAGCGATCAGCGGTAAAATGAACCAGCCACCGGCTTGACCGGTGGCTGGTTTGTTAGAATGATGCTTATTTTAGTTTGCCGCCTTCGACTACAATATCTTCCGGGTTAATAGAATCCCCATATACCGGTTTTAGTGTCGCTTCGTAGGCCTTGTGGATAAAATTTTCTTTGCCAAGAGTCTCTAATTCCGTATTAATCCAGTCAAGCAGCTCTTTATTCCCTTTCTTTACTGCAGGGGCAATGGTGTCAAGCCCCCCCAGAGTCGCTACACCAACCGTGAAACCGGCATTTTCTTTGGCCCAGGCAAACAGCAGGGTATTGTCATTGGCATAGGCAGCACCTCGTTTATCTTTCAGAGCTTCAAAAGTTTGGGTGATTTGGTCGAATTTCAACAATTCAATATCCGGATGATTTTTAGTGAAATAGGTCTCGGCGGTAGTCCCTTTGGTAACAATCAGTTTTTTGCCCTTTAACTGTTCAACAGAGGTAATCGGCTCACCTGCGGGGGAGACAATCCCCAGGGCAACCTTCATGTACGGATTGGCAAAATCAACTTTCTGTTTTCTTTCATCAGTAACAGTAAAGTTAGCTAGAATAATGTCCACTTTATTGGTCTGCAGATACTCTACGCGGCTGGCCGGTTCAAGCAGCACAAATTCAATTTTGGATTCATCGCCTAACAGATCTTTGGCAAAGCGTTTGGCAATAAACACATCATAGCCTTGATTTTTGCCGTTGGCATCAATATAACCAAAGGGAGGCTTATCGCCAAAGATACCGATTCGTATTGTTCCCCGTTTTTTGATCTCCTCGATCGAGCTTTTAGCCGCAGCCGGTTCGCCTTTGCCATCCGCTTTCGTGGCGGTATTGGAGCCGCAGCCTGCTAAAACGCCGATCAGAAGTAATGCACTGAAAGCCACTGCCAGGGTCTTTTTGAAATTCATAACTCTCTTCTCCTCTACTTTTAATTTTGGTATTGAAAAATATTTAAGAATTGCTGAGCTCGTTCCGTCCTTGGATTAGTAAAAAATTCGCTTGGGTCGGCCATCTCGCAGATTTTGCCTTCATCAATAAATACAATCCGATCTGCTACCGCCCGGGCAAAGCCCATTTCATGAGTTACCATTACCATCGTCATGCCCTGCCTGGCCAGCCCTAAAATGACATCCAGTACTTCCCGCACCATCTCCGGGTCAAGAGCAGCTGTCACTTCATCAAACAGCATAATGTCAGGGTTCATACACAAAGCCCGGACAATGGCAATCCGCTGTTTCTGTCCGCCCGACAACTGCCGGGGATAAGCATCCTTGCGGTCGAGCAGGCCTACCCGCTCCAGCAATTGCTCCGCCTGCAGCAGCGCCTCAGCACGTGCTCTTTTTTGCACCTTTACAGGGCCTAGCAGAATGTTATCAATAACCGTCATGTGGGGAAACAAATCATAGTTTTGAAAGACCATGCCAATCTGCTGACGCACCGCCTGCCAGTTCCCGTTTTCGCCAGTAATGCTTTTACCGGCCAAGCGGATATCACCTCCCTGAATTTCCTCCAGCCCGTTCAGACATCTGAGCAGGGTGCTTTTTCCACAGCCTGACGGCCCCAGGACAACAACAACCTCGCCTTTATGGATGGTAAGGTTGATTGTATCTAATACCGTTTTACCGTCAAACTGCTTATTTAGCTCTTTTATTTCCAGCAATACTTCGCCACTGTTCCTAATACTAACGCCTCCTTAGCTTTGCCACTTTGCCTCCAGCTGTTTGGACAGCCTTGACAGCGGATAGCAGATAATAAAATACAGGATAAAGATAAAACCATAGACCCAAAAGGAAGCGGTAGGTGCTTTCAAGATGGACAACTCGATAATCTGCTGACCGATTTTTACAACATCAATCACCCCGATCATGACAACCAAAGATGTAGTTTTTACCATTCTTGTTGATAAATTAATTGCTCCCGGCAGCATCCGACGGACGGCCTGAGGAATGAGAATATAGCGGTACAGCCCCCAGAAGCTGAGGCCTAGCGCTTTGCCTGATTCCATCTGGTGCTTGGGCAGGGAGATCAGAGCGCCCCGCACGATATCGCCCATTTCAGCCGCCCCCCAGAGACTGAAGACAACGACTGCCACTGCTTCTCCCTCAACATGAATATCCAGCATACTGGGTATCCCGAAGTAGACAATGAACAGCCATACCAGGATGGGAATGATACGAAACAGCTCCAGATAAAAGCGGCAGAAGAAGCGGACTATCCTCGATTTTGAAGTTTGTACAAGACCTAGCAAGAGGCCCAGCAAAGAACCGATAATAATGGAAAGCAGTGCGATACGGGCCGTAATCAGCAGCCCGCCCATCAGGCGCTGCATATTAATTCCTTCAAACAGTACTTCAATTCCCGAATTCAGCATAGCGTAGCTTCCTTTCCAGCCAAGTCAGTCCAAACGACAAGGGCAAAAGCATAATGAGATAAGAGGCTACCAGCATGAATAAAGACTCATATGTTTGGTAGTACATGCCGATTAGATCCTGTGTCAGATGCATCAGCTCCGGAATGGCAATTGCTCCGACGATCGAGGTTTCCTTCAACAAAAAAATACAATTGGCCCCTACTGCCGGAAGGGACACGGTAAACGCCTGAGGCAGAATAACGTATCGGATAAGCTCCCCATTGGAAAGGCCTAAGCTGAGCCCGGCCTCAATCTGCGACTTGCCGACTGATTCAATTCCCCCGCGAAAGGCTTCGGCCATATAACTGCCGCCCAGAAAGGACAAACCAAGAATAGCGCAGGTATACTCACCCATTGTTAGGCCCAGCTTCGTGAAGCCATAGTATAAAAAGAACAGCTGGATGAGGAGCGGTGTATTGCGGGAAAGCTCGATATATACCCGGACAGCGCTGCTCAAAACGGGCGTTTTGTAGTATAAAATGATGCTGCACAAGAGGCCGATGAGCAGTGATACACCAATACCGCCAATAGCGAGCTGGAGTGTCAGTACAGCCGCTTTTTGATAGAGCGGCAGGCTTTGCAGCATAAATTCCCAATTTAAATGCATTCGTTAACCACCTGTTCCCGTGACAGCAAAACAAAAAAGACCAAGCCTCTCTTGCGAGAGACGTTGGCCTTCAGTTTTTCTGATCAGCGCAGTTATGTATTTGTTAAAAGGATACCCTACGAATCAGTCCGTGTCAAGGGGATTTTTCACTATTTCCACAACCAAATCTGTCCAGGCCTGAACAACGCCCTGCAGATCAGAACCGGCAATAACCGGAGCCGGAACATGGTAGGCATCTGCCGTCAGGCGCAGCAAAGCGTTGCCGGCTTCCGCCACTTCCTCATTATTTAACAGCTGCCACTGCAGTTGATCAAGCAAATGCACATACAGCGAGGTATAGCTGACCAGCGGTGCCTCCCGTTCCACTTGCTTAAGTGCTGCCGCAAAACGC
The DNA here is from genome assembly GCF_004339805.1 of Anaerospora hongkongensis. Classification (GTDB taxonomy): domain Bacteria; phylum Bacillota; class Negativicutes; order Sporomusales; family DSM-15969; genus Anaerospora; species Anaerospora hongkongensis. The sequence continues at coordinate 153,109 of NZ_SLUI01000002.1, forward strand.
GCTTTATCGGCTATACCGCCGCCCTGCACATAATGCTGGTACAGCATGTCCTCTGTCACTCCGAAACGGTTCATGCGCCGCAGCACACTGTGCTGCTTTTCCGGGGACAGGCCGGTTTGCTTAAACAGCGCTTCCTTCACAGCCAGCTTGACCGTCCGGCCAATCAGCTCACCCAGCTTGGAATGCTTGCCTGCATCCTCCAGATACAGCTCGGAGCCCGGATTGGCAATGATCATCGTCTGGTCAGTGCCCGAGCCGGTAGCCAAGCCGGTGGAAAACCGGCTGCCCGCCACCAGCTCCTGCAAGGCTGCTGTTTTTGCTTCCGTGCAGGTGACCAGTGCCCTGGCCATCGTACCGGCAGGCAGATCGGCATCAATCACCAGCATAATATTAATCGTTCCCGGCTTATAGGCTGCCGGTTTCTGACCGGGCATAAAATACGAAGTAGGATCACCTACCCGTCCGCCGTTGCCTTCTACACCGCCGGTCGCAATCGCCGTCACCGTAAGTGTTTGATAGCTTTCCGAGCGGATGGCGACATTCTCCATCGAGGCAGCTGTGCCCATCCCGCTCACGCTGGCCGGATCAAGTCCCAGACTCCTGGCCGTATCGGCTAAGTAGGTCAGGTAAGTAGCGGCAGTTATCCCAGTGGCTCTTTTCATATCATGGTTAAATACTGCCTGCAAATCGTTCCTATATCCTCCACTAAAGAGTGAAGTACTCAGTACCGCTCTCGGCCCGGTAAAAGCAATAACCATACTGGTGTCCTGCTGATAAACCGCATCGCCGGTAGACAAGGTATAAACCGGCATCCGCTCACTGCCAAAACAGAAAGCAATACTATAACAAAAAATAAGAGCAGCCAGCAGCCCTGGCCTAAGATACAGTTTCATGGCTATTCTCCCATCATTTGCCGTGTTCCACGGCTACACTCCTAAACTTCTTTCTGTCTCTTCAATAGACAACCATTCTCCGCTATTCTTGACCGCTGCTTCCGCTTCTGCCAGCTTAGCGGCTTAAAATTTGGCATTTTTTACTCCTTTTATCCCTACTGTGCTGCCGCCTGTCCGTCACCGGCAGGTACCTCTTCCTGTGGTACATCATTTTTAACTTCAATCTGCAGCGGCAGCAAGATAGAGCTGGCCATTGCCTTACCGTCGCGGGACGCGGGCTGGAAGGTTGAGGCCTTCACAGCAGTGATGACAGCCTGATCAACTAGTGCGCTCCCCGAACTCTCGATAATTTGCACATTATCCTGAACCACACCGGCATCGGATAGGTTGACTCTGAGTGTTACATGCAGCACCTGCGCTGCATATTGCTCGGTAATTTCCGCAGTAAAGGCAATCGGTGCCAGGGTCACCAGTTTAGGCGGAACGGCATTGCTATCTGCCTTCGCCAGGGCAGCAAACGGCAGTCCCAGCAGCAGCAGACAAGCCAGCAGTATTTTCGTATAGCGAATCATCTTCATATCGTACACCTTCCTTATTGGTATTCCAACTTCTTCGACACAGCCTGACAAGCTTTCCTGCTATTCGCCGGTGCTTTTGCCGATATCCTCCCAGCCGGGCCAGGTATAATACCGGTCAATCCATTCGTCGAGCTTCTTTAGTCTTGTCTCACGGATTTGGTCATGCTTCACCCAGATCTCCTGAAATTTGGTTACAAAAGAAAAAATATCGGTAATTACAGTGGCAAAGCTTTGGGTAGTGATTTCCTGGGCACTGCTGTGCAGCGCCGGGGAGGACACGATCTTCTGTGCCACCGCGCTGAACTCGTCAAAGGCCTGCAAGGCATCCAGCACAACTGCCTGATAGCGAGAATCGTTTACATTGGGAATCCGGCTGCCGCCGATTACTTCCAGTTCAATAGTGGACCGTACACCGGAGAATTTAGCTGCTGCCGCCTCGTATTTCAGCCGGGCATTATCATACAGCTGATCCTTGTCCCTGCCGGCGTAGTGTTCTTTGATCAATACCACGTAGCTTTCGGCAATTCGTTTCGCCGAAGCGCAGTAATACGAGGCCGGCAGTTCCGCCTTAGCCGGCCTGTCCGCTGCGCAGCCAAAAGCGGGAAAGGAAAAGAGAAAAGCCAGCGGCAGCAGCAGCAGTTTTGCTTTCATACCGCTCCCTCTCCTTTGACCGCAGTAGCGGCAACCTCTAAACACATCGGGTTCAACACGATCTGATAACCTACCGTCAAATCAAGAAAGCCGTTGCCTTCCTTGATTTTTTTATAGCCTAAGGCACTTGTCCGCTTGCAGAGCTGAGCATAGATTTCCGACTCGGTCAGTGTACGCTCAAAATCTTTCTCGCACTGGTTGATGATGAGCGCAGCCGCTCCGGCGACGTGGGGTGTTGCCATGGAGGTTCCCGACAGCGAGGCATAGCGGTTGTCAGGATAGGTAGAGATAATATCTACGCCCGGTGCCACCACATCAATCTCTTTGTTCATCGTGCTGAAGGGGGCCAGCTTTTTCTGCAAATCCACCGCTCCTACGCCGACTACCTCGTTATAGCCGCCCGGATACTGGCACTCGACCTGACCGGTATTGCCGGCGGCGCAGACAACCAGCACGCCGCTGTCCACCGCCTTGACAATGGCCGCATGAAGCGCTGGATCATCGGTATCACCGCCTAGTGACATGGACATAATCCGTACCTTCTGTCCCGCCGGCCCCTGCCAGGCCAGGGCATAGTCAATGGCTTTGATGAGATTCTCATAGCCGCCGTTACCGTAACGGTCCAGTACCTTCAGGATGAGCAGGCTCACCTGGGGGGCCATGCCCACCAGTCCCTGGGCATTTTCCGATGCGGCAATTGTACCCGCCACATGAGTGCCGTGGCCATTGTAGTCATTGTAGGTATCGGGATGCTCAAAATCATCGGTAGTAAAATTGCGGCCGCCGATGATGCGGTCCTTCAGATCAGGATGATTCACCTGGCAGCCGGTATCGAGAATAGCTACCACCACGCCCTGACCGCGCTTGCTTTCGTCCCAGACCGCCGGGGCCTTCATCAGTTGAATCCCTTCGGGGATTTTTTCCGTATTTTCCATGATTTCATTCACTTCAAAAGGGAGCAGCTTCATTTCCCGCATGTCAATCCCTCCTTCATTATAGACGCAGACAAAAAAGGGGACTGTCCCCTTTTTTGGGGGCATGCTTTTTCGGTATCCAGTCTCATCGCTAGCTCACGTCAGGGTTATTTCTTCTCCTCGATCTTGAAAAAAGCGTTATAGTCGGCTACAACCTGATTGGCGCTTTCAATGGCGGTGTTTCTTTCCTTAATAATAGCATTCGCATCGTTTCCTGCTGAGTCTATATACTTCTGTGATGCTTTTAAATAGGCATCCACAGCAGCGATGTAGGCGGCAGTAGCTTTGGCATCTTGCAGAGAAGCCGGCGGTACAGGGACTGGCGGCAGCTTTTCTTTCGCTGCAGTATAGCCTGCGACGAGGTTAGTAGCTGCGGCATCGGCAGGGGCCTGCGCCTTCTGCTGTTCTCCCGCCGCAAAAGCTAGATTTCCCAGACTTAAGCAACATAGAAGCATGGCAATATAGATGATCTTTTTCAAGGTATTTCCTCCTTTCGCAGTCATCTTAATTTGGTGCGACTTCATCAGCCCAAATTCTGTGCACGATAACCAGGGTCAGACTGACGAGCTGCGGTTTGAATTGTCCCAGCACAGCGGTCACATCCCGAATTGATCGGTGGCAATCCACTCCATATTGAGCAGTGACCAAAAATCGGTTGCTAGCTTATTCAGTACATATTCATACGGCAGCCAGCCATAGCCGGCATTTCCCCAGGTGCTGCCCCAGGAGTTGCGGATTAAGAGGGCTCCCGTAGTTTCCTGATTATATTGGGTGTTTGTTATTTTCAAGGTATCATCATAGCCAAAAGCCGCCACTGCATGGCCCCAGGCAGCCTGTTCGTTGGGACCGGGACCGGGAATGCCGCCGGGAACGTCGGCGGCGGTAAAGGAAGGAAAGCCATAAAAGCCAAACATCGCCGGCACACCGGCAGCCAAATATTTTTTTACGCTGCATAGAACATCGGCCGGAGCCAGGTTATTTCCGGCGGGATCATGGCAGAAGTACTGCAGCGCTTCATAATTATCGGCAATCGCATAGACAAAGGAAGTCGGCTCTTTGTCAAAATCCGGCGTTTTATCGGTATACGGCCAGTACCGTTCCGGCGGTACGCCGCACAAGGCCAGTGATCCCATGGTATCCCGGATGTAAGAGCCTTCATCCCCGGTGATTCCCTGCAGGTTGCGGGAATTCTTGTAAATAAAGAGCCGCGAGGCAGTAAAATGCTTATTGAAAGCCCGGTTCTGAAAGTATTCGATAATGGCCGCCGCTGCATGGGCGGTGCAGGCCCCCAGGTTACCCTGATCTGGCACCGGTGTGCTGCACCATTGGTGCAGGTCTGCTTTTGCCGGCAGTGGCACAGTATCGTCAATCCCTAAGCGTTTGATTGTTTCCTGCAGATTGGGGTGGCATTCAGTGTAATCCCGCAAATCAGGCAGTGACGGCCGCCAGCCTGTCCCTACTTCCCTGTTATTCGGCAAAATCACATGGGCATGCATACGAAAACCTCCTTTAGCTTTTTTCCTTTACTGGCACATGCATTCCCCGTATAGGCAACTTCTTATAAAAGGGGACTGTCCCCTTTTATTTTTTAGCGGTTAGGGATAAACAACAGGCCCGGACAACTGTCCCGGCCTGCTATTCTGCTGGCTGCTACTAATTGATTGCAGCTTCTCTTGGTAAAAAAGTAAAGCTTTCCGGATCAATGCTGTGGCTGAAGCACATGGACGGCATACCGCCATGCTGAATTACTTCTGCTTGCATATCGTCGATGGCTGCTTTGGCAGCAAGCGCCAACGGCATCCCCTGGCAGATATTGCCGTAAAGGCGCGGCATAAACAGGCGGGAAGCCAAAGGGTTATAGCCATTTTCCATGCCAATCATGGCCTGGAGCTGTCCCATATTGGACAAATCCCGGTTGTCCAGCTTACTGTTCAGCGTCAGCAGGGTAAGCGCCGGTGCTGCCTCACGCGAACTCTTCACCAGAGAAAGGCGGTCACAGGAGGGTTCCGTGCCGCTGCCACCGGAAAAAATCAGCTTTTGGTCATCGCTGCGGCCAACGATGTGGACCCAGTCTGGCTTGGCGGCGGTAACAGCAGTGATGATATCCTCTGGCTTTTTGCAGTCAACCACACTCACTGCTACCAAGCCTGCTGCCGTCTGCGCAATCACCTCTTTGATCGTATCGATTTCCTGCATCTGATCGAGAAGATCCATTTTCAGAATCAACAACTTACGCTTAGCCTTCATCCTTAGTCACTCCTCCTTCGGTGATTTGTCCCTGCGGTAGCTGACGCAGGAAGTAATTAGAATGTGTACTCTACTGTCATGTAATAGGTCCGGCCTTGCTGTGGATAAGCAACGTTGTTCTTGGTTTTATCTATTGTTGGATACGGATCGTTCGGCCCTTCTGTATAAGGATACTGCAGCATTTGGTCAGGCCCTTTATTGGCAACGTCATTAATGCCGGCAATCAATTTAAACTGCTTGTTAAAGCTATATTTCATGCCGATATTAAAGAGTCCCAATGCATCGTAGTAGGCACCTTTGCCGGTGTTGTTATACTGATAAAGTTTATCTGTCCAATTGTATTCGCCAAAGACGCTGAACTTATCGCCGGGGAAACGATAATCCACTCGCGCATTGACCGACCACTCCGGCGTCCAGGGGAAAGGCTGATCTTGCCAGGCGGCATTGCTCATATTGTCATAAGCCTTATACCCTTTGGTGATTAAGGAGTCCTGCCATGTAGTACTTAACGTAAAGTCAATTTTTTCCCAATGCATTTTACTGCTAAGCTCAACACCCTGAATCTTGCCGGCACCGTAATTGGCGTACCAGGTCGCGCCGGTCAACGGGTTAAAGACAGTAGTTAACAGATTTTCCGAGTCGCGCTGGAAATAGGTCACGGTGGTATCGTTGTCTGTACCGAGCAGTTTGCCGTTCCGGTTAACGGATACGTCCCAGTTCTGTCCATGCTCAGCCGACGTTTCCGGACTCCATTTGGCCGCACTGTTAAATTCCTTCCATTTGGACACCAGGTTGACGCCGTCGCCAAACACCTCGTACCAGCTTGGCAGCCGGTGATAGGTGCCATAGGTGGCCCAGGTGGTCCACTTGTCATTCAGCTGTTTCTTCAGGCCCAGGTTATAGCTGTACAGCCATCCTTCCCCTTCCATAACCTCAATACCAATATTAGCCTTTTGCGCCCGCACCAGAGGCGTAAAGATCAGGCTGCCGGTATCGTCCAGCTTCATCGTATCCTGCAGTTGAAGATAATAATTGCTCATATCATATTTCGGCAGGAACGCAGCTTCAAAGTCGTCTTTCCAATTCTGATTAGAAAACTGATCGGCATCAAACTTGACCTTCATCGTTTCCTTCGTGCCTGTCGCCAGGAATTCAAGCAGGTGATGCTCACCCATCTTCCAGGTGCCGTCCATGGAAGCGCTATAAGTATCATTGCGGAAGGTATTGGTACCAAAGACGAAATCACGCTGGCCAGTCCCGTATCTGGCCCATAACGACTGTTTGTCCTGATGGATAGTACCCAGCTTCCAGCCCCATTCCACATTGCCGGTTTGTTGGCGACGGCCAAAGGACAGCTCTGTTTTTTCCGTATCCACCGTGCCGCCATACATGGCCCGTTGAGCACTATCAAAGGAATTAGGCCAATATTGCTGCGGCACATCTGCCAAATAAGAGCCGACTGCTTGCGGTGTGTGTGTCTTGTTATTGATGTAGTTCAGCTTGACAAACCAGTTGTCGTCCTGCCATTTGGCGAGGATGTTGTTGTTTTCATAGCCATTATTCTGGCGCCAGCGGGTCATTGGGAGGGTTTCGACAGGGTACGTCTTGCCATTTATAATCTCCCATTTTGTGACATCGTCCTGGGTCAAATGTTTATTGTACCTAAAGTCACCGGTAGCCTCATCATGATTGACCGCTAACAACAAACTTCCTTCCCCAACTGGGGCCGTGGTCTCCAGATTGAATTTCTGGCCGCCAAACGAACGCAGGCCATAACTGACCTTGCCGCCAGTTTGATCCGGTTTTTTCGTCACAATGTTGATTGCCCCACCCATAGCCGCACCGGCAAAGCGGGCCGGAATATAGCCCCGGTAAACTTCGATGCGCTCCACATTGTCGATGTTGAGATTTTCCAGGTTTACGGCCTGTTCGCTGCCGGTATTGACCAGCACACCGTCCATGTAGATATTGACCTGGCTGGCGCTTGAACCGCGCACGCGCACTGTCGTGTAGTGGCCGGTACCGCCGCCGGAGAGCTTGTCGATATAGACACCCGGCACCGTTTGCAGCAGGTCGCCCAGCGTCTTATGCTCGCCTTCATACTTGGCCACCTCAATGACCGATACAGTACCTGGTGACAGCTTTTTCTCCCAGTCCGGACGGGCTGCTTCGACAACAACCGGCTCCAGTGTAAACCCGCCAGTCTCGCCGGAGTGCAGCGCACCAGTTGTGCCTGTACCGTCAGGTGTACTGCTTGCGCCCAAGCCTATATCAGCACTTTTCGGGAACGTATTCAGATTCGACCGGCTGGTAATTTGTCTGTCAGAACCGGAGGCAGTATTTTGCTCAACGGCAACGCTTGCCGGAATCTCCTGCGCTGAACCAGTGACTGCTCCAGCCTTTACTGCTGCCGTTACCGGCAGACTCTCCCGGTTGCTTTCGCTCTGCGGAGCAGCTTCTGCTTGGTTCATGCTGAAGCTGCCAGGCACCTGCCGGTTCCGGTATACTGCTTTGTCCGCCCGTGACGGCCCGCCCCAATGCCAGGCAATACCGCCGTTTATCTGCCAGTCCGTATCCACCTTGCCGCCAAAGGATTTATTGACTTCCAGCCAGCCGTTCCGGCTATCGCCCAGCTTGAAATTGCTGCCCAGCGTCACATCATACCAGGTATCCTTACCGGCCAGGGTGTCCACCTTTTGCGAGGCAAGCACATTTTGCGCCAAGTCTGGATTTGTGCTGTTCTGCATAGCGTACATCATAGCGTTTCCGCCGTCCATAAAGTCATGGTTGGCGGACAGCTTGAAATAAGCTTCGCCAGTGTGATCGCCTTGCCCGTAGCGCTTCCCGATGGACAGTCCGGCACGACCGATCAACATGTCCATTTTGTCCTGTGCATATTTTAGACCGTTATCCTGACGGAAGTCAAAGGAGCGCATGACGCCGTAGGAAAGGCCGATTTGCGGCTCTATAAACCAGCCGTTGCCTTTATCCACGCGCAGGCCGTAGCGAGCACCGAGACCGTAGGTTTTCGCGGTAAAATCCTTTCTGTAACTGTCGCCGAAAGAGTCGGTATAGGTGTATTCGTTGCCGATTTTGCTCCAGCGCACGGTAGTATCCAGATAGTGTCCTTTGTTGCCTACCCAGAGCATATATGCGCCTAGTCCATCGCTGTCCAAATCGCCTTTGCCGCTATTATAGTCGGCGCCACCGGTATTTTGCGCATAAAAGTCAGCATCGGAGGTCATTTTGCTAAAGAATAGTCCGGTATAAAACTTGCCGCCAAACAGTTCCCGGTCCCGCAGCTTATCATATCCGACCTGGATGCCGCTATAGGTCTGGCCGAAGCTGGAGTTCTGAATACCGTCATAGCTATATTTCCCTCGCCAGGTATTGGCCCACACGCCTTCCCGGTCACTGAAATCGTTCTGGTCAATGCTGCGGTTGGCGAACCGCCGGTCATCGCCGCGTTTCCAGAACAGGCCGTCTTCAATGCGCCACAGGTTACGGGTCGAAAGGGCGGCGTTGGCGGCAGAGTAAGCTCCCTGGGAGAGAAACTCTTGTTGTTGCGCTGACCAGTAGACAGAGTAATTTTTACTTGTAGTGTCCGAAGAATCTACCAATAATTCTGTTGAGATGACGTACTTGTTCAGGACAGCGTCAATATCATTCTGGGAAGAACCAGTAACAATGAATTTATCCATTGTAGGCACATCAGAATAAAGAATCTGAAATACCCCGTCTACCTTGCCCTTGAGCAGTGGAGAAAGAGTTGCAGTATTTGTCCAGTCATAACCGGCAAAATTTTTATGGATTGTATAATCTACCGTAATATGAGAAGTTGCATCTTCAGCCGTATCAATCAGCTGAGGAGTCCGCAAAATTACTGAATCAGTATAACCAGTACTCGCAGACCATGTGCCATCTGGGTTAAGCGACGAATTTTTCGTATCCAGATTAATCCGAAAGGTAAGATTATCGCCAAACTGTCCATTTCTTAGCGTCAATCTACGTCCGGCTGAGGTTCCGATTGTCGACCATGTGTTATAACCATTCTCTTCCGTATAACCATTATCGGCGCTATACTTATAAGCTAAATCAATTGCAGCACCATCGTTCATGATAAAAGGCATGGAAGTGTTTGAGATATCCGTAGCTTCTAGTGGCCGCCAAGTGCTATTCTTTCCAAGAATGATTGTTGCCCTGTAACCAGTTTGTATCTGGGAAGAGCGTCCGTATGTCCGTAAAGTTGTACCTTCATCAACGGTAAAGGTTAGACTTGCCTGATTTGTGTTTCCTCCCCAATTCATCTGATCAACGACTTCGCCGGTAATACTTGGGGACGCAAGCGTACAAGTATTATAGGAATATATGGAAGTTAACACCAGAGAAAGAATTAAAGCTTTCTTAGCTAATTTATGATTGCGACATTGCCTATTTTTTTTATGATTTTTACTTCTACGCAAAAAACTTCCTCCTACATAACATAGCTAGAAAAGAGGGCGGAGAATCCGCCCCCTTTTCTAAGAGCAGTTAAGCATTACTTACTTAGATACGAACTAACAAACTTATCAAAGTCTTCCTGGCTCACGCCGGCGCGGGAAGCCAACAACGGATGGACAAAACCACGCACCGATTTAATAGAAGCCGGCGCAGCCCCTTTCAGGCGCGTAATGGATGGCATCGCCAAGGCAACGGCATTAAATGACGGGCTGCCGGTAGCGCCCCATTGCGACGCTGTACCAGCGGAAATGGCGCTTGTACCGCTAACAATACCGCTTGCATCATATATGCCAAGATCGACACCTAACATGCCCCAAACTTTGCTAATATCATCTGCCGGCAATACGGCCCATAGGTAGCCGTAGACGGAAGATATAGTAACAGGAACGTTGACAACATTCACGACATCCGATATGAGGTCATTGCTAGCGGCATCCAAATCCGAAATTGCAGCCTGCCACAAGCGCCCGCTATAAGCAAAAGATGCATTGTAAGAACCGGTCAGAATATAGGCATCGCCATTGGAGAGAATAGCCAGAGAACGGATATCAAATTTGTCGTCGGTTTTACCAGTCTCCGTAGAATTCGCCGGGCGGACAAGATTGGTTACCGTCAGGTTGGCGAGAGCCACCCGTTGAATACGGGATGCCTCGTTCCATTTAATCGGGGTGTTATTCCATTGCGCCCCCCCCCAGAGCAGTTACGTAGAGATTGCTGTCATAAAGCTGAAGCTCGAAAACATTCGGTGCTAAGGTTGCATCCGGCCCATCGACCGGACTGGCTGCTAAATTAGAAGCAGTCAGCTTAACGATAATGCTGTTGTAATACGTGTAGTCAGCCGGATCAGAGCTGCCGGCAGGGGAAACTGTATATTGCTGGGCTACAGCGTAAATATAATTTACCGATGATTCGGTATTAAACACCGTATCAACGCTAAAGGCGTTAGCACCAGATCCGGTTGCCGCAAACTCATAATAATCGGAAGCAAGTGTCAAGGTTTCTACTGTGCTAGGTTTCGCATGAACAAATTTAAACACTCTGCCGGCAGAATAATCTGCACCAAAAAGCGTGCCAGCGTTAACACCACCAGGTGAGGTAAGACTATAGACATTAAGCAAAGCTGCACTGTCACTATAGGTATAAGTAGTCCTTGCTACTGTAACTGCCCACGTACTAGGATCATATACAGTAATTTCGCAAGGTAATTGAAAAAAGGTAACTGGATCATATGCTCGTTCTACCACCAATACTCGAATACCAGTGCTGCTGCCGCCATTGAAGTAAAAAGCGATAGGGTCAGTATTGGCAAGATTCACACCGGAACCGCTGACAACTGTCGGTGTAGAGCCAGAAGAGGTAATTAATCTGACTCGGCCTGCTGCAGGACTTATTCCAAAATTGTAAAACGTAGCAATTACTGTTGACATACTAAGCACCTCTTTCTACTTTTTTTGTTTTGCTTACCGCCTTACCTAACGAACCCGGCAGCTAACTCGCTGCCAAGATTGTAGCCTGCCTACGGTAAAGCTTCACCTCCTTGTTCCCATTTCCTATCGCAGCCTGTCCGGGCGTCGTTATCACGTCCGGGCAGAATGTTAGGCCAGTTAGCTGCCGTCACTGCTGCTGCTTATTGTTTTACTTTCGCTGCCACATCGGCGGTGATATCCATACCGCCATAGATCACAACTTGTGCGTCGATAATTGCTGCCAGTCCTTTTTCCTCAGCGACGGCCTTAATGGACGCCTCTATTTTGTCTCCCACTGGTTTCATCAGCTCGTCTTCCTTTTGGGCTTCCTGGCGGGACAGCTTATCGCTGTACGCTTGTTTTTCCGCCGCCGGCAGGTCTTTGGCGTTGGCGTCATAGTCTTTTTGCGCCTCGGCCCGCATGGTCTGGATGCGGTTCATAAGTCCCTCAATCCCGGGATAAGCGGCGAAAACCTGCTGCCTGTTGACGAAACCAATGGTTTGCTCGTTTTTTGCCTTGGCGGCCAGCGCCTCAGCGGGTGCAAGCAGCCCCCATAAGAATAATGCGGCTGCCACCAGTGAAAGGATTCCGGTAAATGTTTTCATTCTTTTCCTCAACTTACTTTTTATAATGGTGTTATAGGTACAAGCAAGGCTTGTACTCTCAAACCCCTTGCAAATAATCCTTAATAAACAATAATAATAGCAATAAAAAAACTCCCATATTGGGAGCGCTTACGCTAACCGGCCCAAACCGGGCCTTGGTTTTTACGTAATCTCCTCCCTGTCGCTCGCAGGTAATAAAGGCGATTGCTGGATAGGCAGTTCTCCTGACTCCGGTTCATCGTTTGCCGCGCCTTCCCAAGACAGTTTGTCTCAGTGGCATGCTGCGGTTCTCTCCCCGTTACAGTGGCGGGACCGTGCCGGTCTTACACCGGTCTTCCCTTTTAAGCCCCGAAAGGCACCTCTCCCAACGCTATGCGGTTGTTTGTTACTTTTTCATCCTATGCAGGACTTCATAACCCTATGACGATAATTTTGTACTTTTTTTCCTCCTTTTCATCTTTCATATATTGCTTCCTGTAAGGCTAGAGCTTACAAAAGCTTCCCTAATCTTCTCCCTGCCAAGCGCAGATCAAGCGAAGATTAAAAACAAAAAAAGCGTCAATCCTTCCGTCCGGCGGAAAGATCGACGCTTTACCTTTTGCTAAAGCTGCCTGCTTCCGGTGCCGGTTTAAGAACTCAAATGGCCAAAGGTGAGTAAAACTTACCTTAACTAAGCCTGCAGTCAATCATATAGCGTAGAGCTATTCCTTGCACGCAAGTGTTCTTAATCCCAGACCTATACATCGCAGGCTGTACGGATGCGCAAAACCAGGCAGTACCCTGACTTAGGATCATCGCCATAATTCTCCCTTGTAAGAGGCTTACAGAAAAATGGCTCTCCTTCACAGTTGCGAGACAGCGCCGGATTTACACCGGACTTCCCTTTTAAATCCGGCTAAGCCGGATACCTGATTTCATATGAAATTTTGTAAGGCCAGAGCATTTATGTAGAAAACAAAAGAAGCCTTCCCTGTCAGCACCTGGGAAGGCTTCTTACTTTCCGGCAAGTCTGCCAGATAACATGCAATACTGCATCAGAATCCCCTTCCCTATCGCTCGCAGGTCAAATGGTGATTGCTATACAGGCAGTTCTCCTGGCTCTGGATCGTCGCTCCTCCAAACCTTCCCAGAACAGTTATGTTCCAGTGGCACTTCTTGGATTTGCTCCCCATTACAGTGGCGGGACCGCGCCGGACTTTAACCGGCTTTTCTATTAGGCCCTTTCGGGCACCTGTACCTTTATATTTAATTTTAAACTTATTATCATTTTTCTAATCTTGTCCTAATAATACCACTTTTTGTAATATATTGTCAAACAATTTTCAAAAAAGAAAGAATTTGAAATAAAAAGGCCGGAATATGGATTTCCCCATTCCGGCCTTGACACTTTATTTCGTTTTCTTCACTTTAGCCAATACATCATTGGTAATGTCCACTCCGCCGGAAACGATGGCGCTTTTGTGAACAACAATGCTTAAGCCCTTTTCGTCAGCTACTGCTTTTACGGCAGCATCGACTTTGTCCATGATGTCACCGAGCAATTGCTCACGCTTCATTTCAACTCTTTGGCTAAGCTGGTTGCCTAGCTGTTGCTTTTCCTGATCATTCAGGGAAGCGGCTTTGCTTTCATATTCTTGTCTGGCTTGTTCGTTTTCTGCTTTTAAAGCCGCGTCGGCTTTGTCGGCATCAGGATGCTGATCAATGAGCTTGCCGTAATCGACTATCCCAATGGTTGATGCCGGTGCTTTGGCAGCGGATACTGCTGCTGGTTGTATTGCCCCCCAGCCGATGACTCCCAATGCAAGAATTAAGGTTGCGATAAAGATAACAGATACACGTTTCTTCAGGTTCAACATAGTGCCTGCTTTCCTGCCCCTCAAGGGCAATTATCCTATTTTCATTCGGGCTTTCTGCTCCAAATTAACTAAATACTACCATTCCTTGTCTCGCCTTGTCAAACCATTTTCCCCGTCGTTACTCCCACCATTTGGCGGCAGGATACTCTGCTGCCCCAAGGATAACGGGCTCACCAATCTTAGGAGTGGCAATCGCGACTCCCCGCTCGTGGGAAGCTGTTGTCACCCGTTCGATGGGATCGGTCCAGCTGTGAAAGGCCAGACTGAAGGCTCCCCAGTGAATGGGAACCAACAGCTTTCCTTTAACGTCAACATGAGCCTGGACGGTTTCTTCCGGCGCCATGTGGATTTCCGACCATCGCTTGTCATACTGGCCGCATTCCATTAACGTCAGGTCAAAAGGGCCGTATTTAGAACCGATCTCGGCAAAATGAGCGCCGTAACCGCCGTCGCCGCTGAAAAAGATACTCGACTGAGGCCCTTTTAGTGCCCACGAGCTCCACAGCGTTGTATTGCGGTCAAATAAACCTCTTCCCGAGAAATGCTGGGCCGGAGTGCAAATAATCTTCAGCCCGGCCAGTTCTTCTTCATCCCACCACTTACATTCCCGGATTTTTGCGGGACTGATCCCCCACTTTTTCAGCCGCCGCGCTACACCGGAAGGTACAAAGAACACGCCGGTTCTGTCCTTCAGGCCCATAATGGAGCGGTAATCCAAATGATCGTAATGATCATGAGATATAATGACTGCATCTAAGGCCGGCATACTCTGAGGGTCTGCGGGCAGAACCCGGCTGAAGCGTTTGCCGCCAACCAAAGGGAAAGGCGAGGGTCTGTCGGCAAAAATCGGATCAAGCAGGATGCGTTTGCCGTCCAGCTGCACAAATACGGTCGAGTGGCCAAACCAGGTAATAGCAGCTCCGGTCTGTTCTTCAAGGACACGAAAGTTCACCGGTACTACCGGCAGCACCTTGTCCGGCTTTGTTATGGAACTGCCTTTCAGCAGGTCTCTGACAATGCTAAATATCATTTTCATCTCCCTGTAACATATCGCTTTACGCTTACAATTAAGCAATCTTGTTCAAACTTCCTGCCCGCTTTGCTATAATAATAGCAAACTAAGCCATGCATCAGGAGGAAACAATGGACACTCTAACAGCAATCACGGCAAGAAGAAGTATCCGCGAATATGAAAACAGACCGGTAGCCCGGGAAACCATCGAAGCAATTCTGGAGTCGGCAACGAAAGCACCGTCAGGAAAAAACCGCCAGCCCTGGCGCTTCGTAGTTTTACAAGGCAGCAGAAAAGCTGAGCTGGCTGCTATCATGGCTCAGGCCGCAGCGCACCGCAAAGAGCAGGGACTGGATATCGGCAGCTGTG
Source organism: Anaerospora hongkongensis (assembly GCF_004339805.1). Classification (GTDB taxonomy): domain Bacteria; phylum Bacillota; class Negativicutes; order Sporomusales; family DSM-15969; genus Anaerospora; species Anaerospora hongkongensis. The sequence continues at coordinate 168,260 of NZ_SLUI01000002.1, forward strand.
AACTGAGTATCAAGGCAATTACGCAGGCTTCTGCCGTTTTTGCTGTCTTTAATGCCTTTTCTACTGAAGAAGCCGATTATAATCATTACCGTCTGCTGACTGACACACAGTCCATTGGTGCAGCTGTTCAGAATATGCTTTTGGCAGCCCAGTCTTTTGGACTTGGCACACTATGGATGTGTGACATCTTTTATGCTGAGCGGGAAATCCGCGCCTGGCTGAACCGCAGCAGCGAATTGGTCGCCGCTGTGGCCATTGGTCATGCCGCTCAAGCTCCCTGGCCCCGGTCCCGCAAAGCCTGGCAGGAAGTTACTGAATGGGGGCAGGAATAACCGCACTCACAATTATTGACGCCGCTCAATTTCCGCTGCAATTTTGCCGATAAAGTCGGCCAGCGGCAGTATCCCTATATCGCCCTCTGTTCTGGAGCGCACCGCTACTGCTTTATCGGCTGCCTCTTTATCGCCGATAACCAGCATATACGGTATTTTTTCCATTTGGGCTTCCCTGATTTTGTAACCGATCTTCTCATTCCGGCTATCCACTTCTACCCGGATATTCTTTACCTGCAGCAGTTCTTTTACTTCCAATGCATAGGCGTGATGCTTTTCGGTCAGCGGCAGTACTCTTACCTGGGTCGGCGCCAGCCATACGGGGAAAGCACCGGCGTATTTTTCGATCAACAGGGCCAGGGTGCGTTCGTAGCAGCCAATTGAAGTACGATGAATAACATAAGGATGCTTTTTTTGCCCGTCACGGTCTACATAGAGCATCCCGAACTTTTCGGCAAGCTGAAAATCGATTTGTACCGTGATCAGGGTATCTTCTTTTCCATGGACATTCTTGATTTGAATATCCAGTTTGGGACCGTAAAAAGCAGCCTCACCAGTTTTTTCCCGATAAGGTATTTGCAAATGCTCCAATATCTCCCGCATTCTGTTTTGGACTTCCTCCCATTGTTCAGCCGAACCGATATACTTTTCTTTGTTGTGCGGGTCCCATTGGGAAAACTGGTAGGAAACGTCATCGGCAAGCCCTACCGTTTTCAGCATGTAATTGGCTAGATTTACACAATCGGCAAACTCCTGTTCCAGCTGTTCCGGCAGGCAGGCAATATGCCCCTCGGAGATGGTAAACTGTCTTACGCGGATGAGGCCGTGCATTTCCCCGGAAGACTCATTGCGAAACAGTGTTGACGTTTCATTAAACCGCATGGGCAGATCCCGGTAGCTGCGCTGTCTGGCCAAATACACCTGGAACTGGAAGGGGCAGGTCATGGGCCGTAAAGCAAAAACTTCCGCATTTGCCTCGCTTTCATCGCCCATCACAAACATGCCTTCCCGGTAATGATCCCAGTGCCCGGATATCTTGTACAAATCACTCTTCGCCATAAAGGGAGTCTTGGTCAGCAGGTAGCCCCGCCGTTCTTCCTCATCCTCGACAAAGCGCTGCAGAATCTGGATAACCTTTGCTCCTTTGGGCATGAGAATGGGCAGACCCTGACCGATATAGTCGACTGTTGTAAACAGTTCCATTTCGCGGCCCAGCTTGTTATGATCCCGTTTCCTGGCTTCCTCTGTTCTAATGATATATTCATCAAGTTCGCTTTTCTTAGGAAAAGCCGTTCCATAAATTCGTTGCAGCATTTTGTTTTTCTCGCTGCCCCGCCAGTAGGCACCGGAGACCTGAGTAAGCCGGAATGCTTTCACCTTGCCTGTTGACAGCAGATGCGGGCCTGCACACAGGTCGACAAATTGACCTTGCTGGTAAAAGGATATCTCCGTCCCTTCCGGGAGATCACGGATCAGTTCTACTTTGTAGGGCTCTCCTTTATCCGCCATGAGCTGGAGAGCTTCCGTCCGGGAGAGCGTAAACCGCTCCAGCGGGAGGTCTGCTTTTATAATCTTCTCCATTTCGGCTTCGATTATTTTGAGGTCTTCCTGGGTAAATGCCTTATCGATATCAAAATCGTAGTAAAAACCGTTGTCTGTGGCAGGACCGATTGCGAGTTTCACCTGAGGAAATAGTTTTTTTACAGCCTGAGCCATAATATGGGAAACAGTATGGCGGTATACCTTTTTGCCGCCTTCATCGTGAAAGGTCAGAATGATCAGTGTGCAGTCTCGCTCAAGCCGATAAGATAAGTCCCGTAGCACACCGTCTACCTCGCCGGCAAGAGCGGATCGGGCAAGTCCGTCCCCGATGCTTTCGGCGATTTGCTGAATACTGTTGTTTTTGTTGACCTTTTTTATACTGCCGTCTTTTAATGTTATGGTAATCATTGTGCATGCCTCCTAACCGATTATGGAAAGTACAAAACTCCCGTTCCTTAGAAAAAGGGACGGGAGTTTTCCCGCGTCTCCACCTAATTGGCGGTTACGCCCACTCGAAATTGGTAACGGAAGTGTTATCCGCAGTACTATTCTCGGCCATTTCTTATAACAGTTTCTCAATATCGGCTTTCATTGCCAGCGGTGAAGTGGTCGGCTCATAGCGCCCTGCTACCTCGCCTTGACGGTTTATCAGGAACTTGGTAAAGTTCCATTTAACCGAATCGCCTTCCAGTAATTCAGGAAACTTTTCCTGCAAGACCTCCTGCAGCTTACCGGCAATCGGATGTTTGGAATCGAAGCCTTTGAAGGGTGCCTGCTCCGTCAGGTATACAAACAAGGGATGAGCATTTTTACCGCGAACTTCCGTTTTCTCAAACAGCGGAAAGCTTACGCCATAATTTAAGCGGCAAAAATTTTGCACTTCCGTATTGCTGCCCGGTTCCTGTTCAGCAAATTGATTGCTGGGAAAGCCAAGTATGACCAGGCCTCTATCAGCATAAGTGTTATAAAGCGTCTGCAGCTCTTCATATTGAGGAGTAAAGCCGCATTTACTTGCCGTATTCACAATAATAATAACTTTACCTTGATAATCAGCTAATGAAGTCTGTTGGCCCTCAATCGTTGTAACTTTAAAATCGTAAATATTCATACTAACCCCCTTAACGCTTAGCGAGCATTCCCTGTTACTTTATTATCCCTTTGATTCTCGCAGCTATGCACAGCCGGTTAATATCGTTGCTTTCGTTTATTGTTGACGTAACTACTGAGCATTAATTACAGCAAATCGATTTTTTATTTCTTGGGGCTGATTAAATCATTATAGGTGATCTGCGGATGATGGTACCGCTTCCTGCCAGCCGTATGGCTGCCGAATTCGATGCTTTTCACCGGGCAAAAATGCAGACAGGCCAAACATTCCTGGCATTTTTCCCGCCACTGGGGCTTGCCTTCATGGAGGGTTATATTATTGACGGGGCAAACCGTTTCACAGTTACCGCAGGAGATACAGGCATCCGTACAAGAGAACTTTCGGTACGCATGCGGCAGCAGCTTTTGCTGCCAGTACTTGTTGATGGCATGAAAGGGCAGCCAGAAATGCTCCGCCTCAAGATTGCCGCTTACTATTGAAATCGCAGTTGCCGCTTTCTCTATTGCCAGATCGGCCTGCTCCAGCTTCCCGTTCAGTTTATCCCGTGGCGGCAGGTCGGAAAGCGGTGTGTAACTGGAGATCATGTCAATATGAAAACCGGCATTCAGCTTATACCCCTGCTTTGTCAGCAGCATCGCTGCCTGGCGGATTGCACTGCTGAGATGACGGTTGCTGCCGCTTGTTGCAACTGCAAAAAGATAGCTGGCATTAACAGCCTTCAGTCTGCTGATGAAGCTGCTGACAAGGGGCGGCAAACCAAAATAATGTGTGGGAAAGACAAAGCCGACTCGTTCGGCATCGGTCATAATAGTACCGCTATCACTGACTTCAGGAATTGACACCAGGGTGCATTTCTCTAGTTTTGCGGCAATTTTTCTGGCAACATGCAATGAATTTCCTGTGGCAGAAAAATAATAAATCATGGTTTTCATAATAAGACTCCTTTTTGCTCTCTTGAACTTCAGCATGTGCAGATAAGCAGCTTGCTACTCTGTGAAGTCTATTTACCGCCGATCGCTAAAGTCCTGCTCCATTGATAAACATATCTGGCTGGAAGTGAATGCATTCACTTCCAGCCAGATATTCGTTCTTAATGCCAGTGCGCTAACAGATACTTTTCCGCTTCGGTGCTCCAGAGGCCTTTCGAGCGGTTCGTAATTTCTGCCAGTTTGGCAAAATGCTGATTAGTTTTGCCTAAAGCAGCAAAATCATCAATTGCTGTCAAATCCATAGTAATCCCGGTATAAATTAGTTTTTTTCCGCCCGGTATCTCCGGCAACGCTAACGTGGCTTCAGCCACACTATTCAGCCCGCCAATATGCGTAACCATAACTGCCGGATTAATGAGCTTCTTTTCTGTCAGCCGCAGTGATTCGATCATATCATTTGTATTGCCACCGGTAGTCCCCACAACATGGGCCGAATTGTAATGAACATTATAATAGTTAATCAGCCCGGAAAATGACGTGTCGGTTGGTCCGGCAAAAAAGTTCAGGCAGCCGTCCCGTCCTAAAATCTGGTCAGCCTGTTCCACAACTGCTTTAACGGGAGCATAAACATGAACATCATCGAAGCCTGTGCCACCGGTCAGCTCCCGCAAATATTGCGGTACATCTTCTATATTGCTGGTATTGACGAACAATAGATCAATTCCAGCCTTTTTGGCCTCTGCCTGATCAAAGATGGCTTTCGCTCTCGTGATTCTGGCTTCATCTACATCAGTAACAACAATCAGTCCCGGCCGCCGGTCACCATGCAAGGCATAATCGACCGCCCCCAGCCCCATCGGTCCGGCACCTGCCAGGATAGCCAGTTTACCACCTGCAGCAATACCCATCCGGTGCTCATAAGCTCCCATATCGGTATGGTAGTTGGCATGAAAGGCACCAATAATGCAGGACATAGGTTCAGCGAGTGATGCTTCATAATAAGAGTCGCCTTCATATTTTAACAGGCAGCCAAGCTCCATCACTTCCTGCGGCAAAATGGCAAAGGTAGCGGCACCGCCGCAATAACGATAGGAATAGCCCGGTGAATCCATGCTCCCTTGATAGTTTAGCGCAGGCTGCATGGCAAATCTTTCACCTGCCTAAAACTGCTGCTGCCACTTGGCACCAACCTGCACAATATTACCGGCCATTTCATGGCCGATAATAATCGGATGTTTGTCTACGTCTTTGGGAACACGCTTATGTTCAGGGCCGAGAATAGCCGCCTTATAGCTGGACATGCAGATGCTGTCAGAAATAACCTGAACCAAAATCTCATCTTCTTTGATCTCCGGCAATTGAAAGGTTTCCAGCCGCAAATCCTTCTTACCATATAATCTAACTGCCCGCGTTTCCATCTTGATCACCTCTTCGCTACTTCTACTCTCCCTTTTGGGCCAGTTCAGCGACCAGCTTAGTCAAAGCTTCTGCCGCCTCGGCTTCATCAGGACCGTTAACGTTGAATTGAAAGGTGCTTCCGCCAGATAAGCCCAGCGAAAGCAGAGAAAGCAGGCTTTTTCCATCCACATCCCGTTCGCCTTTTACCAAGCGTACACTGCTTTGAAACCGGCTGGCAGTCTGTACCCACAGGGTAGCAGGGCGCGCATGCATTCCACTTTTATTGCCCATCACTATTTCACGGGTAATCATTTAGCATCACCTTCTTCGTCTATTTTAGCTAATGTCTACCTGGCACAATAATCTTGCTACTTCCTTCATCGAACCCGCCTGCGTCCCCGGTTGAATAACCGAAGCGGTAGCTGCAGCCGTTCCTAAACGGGCACAATCAGCTAATGACAAGCCCTGAGTTTGGCCGACAACAAAACCGGCAACCAGGGCATCCCCGGCACCAACCGTACTTTTTGCTATAACGGTTGGCGGTCTGACCCGGAGAGTTTGCTCTTTATCGGCAATAATTGCTCCTTGTGAGCCCAAGGTAACTACGACCTGCTTGATGCCACCGTCAAGCAGCTCTGCTATGGCTTTCGTAATTTCGCTTTCTTTTTCCAGCGATTTTCCCATCAATTGACCAAGCTCTTCCAAATTTGGTTTTATAGCATCCGGCATGGCCTTGATACCCTCGCGCAAAGCCAGCCCGCTGCTGTCGAGAAGCACCTTTACTCCCTGCTCTTTCAATATTTCAATTAGTTGCCTGTAAACAGTGTCCGCCAGTCCCTGGGGCAAACTGCCGGAGATAACAAACCATTGCCGTTCACCTGCCAGACGCCGGATGACGCCTGTCAGTTGTGCCAGGTCTGCGCCGGTACTGGTAAGACCGGGAAAGTTGATTTCCGTTACCTGGCCACTGTGATCATCGACAATTTTTATGTTCACTCTGGCGGCACCGGTCACTTCGACAAAAAAATTATCAATTGCCTGCCTGTGAAAATATTCATTGAATACCTTACTATTGTCCAGTCCCAGAAAACCGGTAACAGCAACCGGATAGCCCAGTGCCCGGACTACTTTTGCCACATTTATGCCTTTGCCGCCCGGGTCTATCCGCTGCTGCTGAACCCGGTTAACCGCTCCTGTCTGAAACCGGGGGATATGGACGGTATGATCCAATGCGGGATTGAGCGTAATTGTGACAATTTTTTGTTGTGCCTCATTTTTCACACATTATCACTCCCCGCTGGCATGCGTTGCTTTCATCACCCGGAGCAAGGACCCAAGCTGTTGTTCATCAGTTGCTGTAAGCCCGCTATCGGTAATTAGCAAGTCCAGGTCTTCAAGACCGCAGACCCGGCATAAACTTCTTTGCCCAAGCTTTGAGTTGTCAGCTACTGCGATTTTCTCTTTACCGGCATGGAGCATATATTGCTTAGTCTCTGCCTCTGTCAGATTGGGCGTAGTTATTCCAAACTCAACGTCAATACCGTTTGCTGCCAGAAACACTTTATCAAAATACATTCTCTTTAGAGCATCGTTGGTAAGATATCCTACCAGGGATCGGGTATTTTTGCGCAGTGTACCGCCAAGGAGCAAGGTCTCAACACCGGTTTCCTCGCTAAAAACCTGAGCAATATCCATACTGTTAGTAGCAACGGTTATCTTCTTCGAACGTAATAACCGGGCAATTTCCAGTGTGGTTGTTCCTGAATCAAGCAGAACCGTCTCCCCGTCCTGCACCAGATTGGCCGCTAATACTGCAATCTGCTGCTTTTCTGCTAAAAACCGGATTTCTTTTTCCTGAAAGCTCATTTCAAAACCGGTCTGAACCGAAATGGCTCCTCCGTGTGTCCGTTGGATAAGGCCATTGTCTTCCAGTTCCTGCAAATCCCGGCGAATAGTCGATTCGGAAACACCAAAATTCTGGCTTAAACTAGTCACGGTTACGGGCTTACCTATTTTAACAAGCTGCAAAATTTCTGTTTTTCTTTCTTCTGCAAACATAAATTCCTCCAGTTACCTTATCCATTTACAAGTGCTGTTTCAATATTTGCCGCTGTTATTGGTAAGGCAGGTAAATAACTCATCTTCACTTTCAGCTGCCATCAGTTGTTGCTTTTGATCCGCATCCATAAGAATGGCTGCCAGCTCGCCAAGCAAGCCAACATGCTCTTCCTCGCTGCCTGCAATGCCAAAGGCCAGATAAACCTTATTGCCATCGCTCCATTCTATACCGCGAGGAATCTTCACGACGACAATTGCCGCCTTTTTGACCAGGCGCCGGCTTGCCTCCGTTCCATGAGGAATTGCCACTCCTTCGGTAATATAGGTGCCAATATCCTGCTCCCGCTTATGCATAGCCTGCACATAATCAGGCTGTACTGCCCCGGTCTGAACAAGCTGGCCGCCTAAAAACTCGATGACTTCCGTCTTATTGAGAAAATCATTTCTGATAAAAACCAGCTTACGGTCAAATTTCATGCGATTCACCGCCTTTGCTATTAAGCAGCGTTAACGTTTGCTGCCTCTACTCACATTGGCTAATTACTTCGTCATACACCGGCGTGTTAATAAAATCCTGCACACCATAAACACTGGCTGCCGGTGCTGCAATTTTTTTTGCCCTTTCCACCAGCCCCATAGCGGTCAAAACAATATCTGCATCTTGAGGAATTTGATTGACCGGACTATGGACTACTTCGATGCCTGTTTTTCCGGCCTGGGCAAGTTTCTTCTTCAATACTGCAACTGCCATAACGGATGAACCCATGCCTGCCTCACAGGCAAATACAATTTTCTTTACCGGTCTCGTCTCGCTTGTCGCAAGAGCTTCACTTTTTGCAGAATCAATTACTTGCTCCTGAACTTTAGCCGGTTTCAAGGTCTTTACCAATTGCTGGGCTTTTGCAAAGTCTTCGCCGCTCTTATCATCTACATTGGCACTATAGGCCCGAACGAAAGGGCTGGAAACCAAAAAAGATACTACTGTGCCAACGGCAATACCTGCCATAACCCCCAGAAATCCGCCTTTCGGAGTCATCGCCAATTCAGTAAAGATACTTCCTGGCGAAGGGGTAGCGACTAAACCGGCATGAAACAGCAGGAATGTCAAATTTGCGCACAGTCCACCGGCAATAAGCCCGATGATGCACAGAGGGTTCATCAAAACGTAGGGGAAATAAAGCTCATGAATACCGCCAAAAAAGTGTATGATAATAGCTCCCGGTGCTGACTGTTTGCCCATGCCTTTGCCAAACACCCAGTAGGCCAGCAACAGGCCAAGTCCAGGACCAGGATTGGTTTCCAATAAGAAGAAGATCGACTTGCCGAACTCCCTGACTTCTGCTACCCCGATCGGTGAGAAAACGCCGTGATTAATTGCATTATTCAGGAATAATACTTTGCCTGGCTCGATCAATAGTGCTAAAAGAGGCAAAAGCTTAGCTTCAGCGATAGCTTTGGCTACAACACCTAAGAAGGTGGCAATGCTAGCCACTATTGGCCCGATAATACTATAGGCGAGCATGATAAGAATCATACCCAGAATACCTGCTGAGAAGTTGTTAACAAGCATCTCAAACCCGGTAGGAATCTTATTTTCAACTATGTTATCCCATTTTTTGATAATCCAGGCGGCAAACGGTCCAACCATCATAGCCCCCAGGAACATGGGAATTTCGCTGCCGACAATCACTCCCATTGTCACCATAGCACCCATTACGCCACCACGTATACCGTAGACCAGTCTGCCGCCGGAAAAACCGATTAATAGGGGCAGCAAATATTGAATCATCGGCCCGATAAGTTTCGCTAGTTTTTCATTTGGAATCCACCCAGTAGGAATAAAGCAGGCAGTGATGAACCCCCAACAGATAAATGCGGCAACATTTGGTATAACCATCCCGGCCAGAAAACCACCAAACTTTTGAAGCTGCTCTCTCATGTTCTCCCTCCTTACTCATTCGCAACCACTAATTTGTAATTCAAACTACAGTTCCACCTTCTCTCCATATTTTTCATTTTTGATTATTTATCGTTTCTTTTATTGATTGTTTATGCTCATTTATTTTCATTTATGCTCAAATTATAAAACCGATCGCAAGGCATTGTCAATATAGTCTGAAAAATATAAAAATAGTTAACCGTAAAATAATAAACTCCCCTTAGTCTCAAGCGACTAAGGGGAGTTACTATTTTGGGACAGCAGGGGACGGTCCTTTTTTGTCACTTTTGCTCTTAAAGCAACGCAGCATCGCCATGCAATAGATACAACAGCATGAACATTATAAGGATAACCAAATTGCTTCGGCTGAAAAAGGTGACAAATTAGGACCGTCCCCATTTGTCCATAAAGCAACGTAGCATTGCCACGCAATAGATACACAACAGGAGCATTATTAAGAATAACCAATTGCTTCAGCCGAAAAAGGTGACAAAAAAGGACCGTCCCCACTTGTCCATCATGAATAGGAACGGCTCTTAGTAATCAATTTGTCCATTACCCATTTGAGGAAGATAGCGAGAAAAAAGTAGCCTGGAACAGAGTATATGTGTTTCCAATCTATCAGCTTATATATATCAAGGTAAACAAGCATCGGTTCCGAAATAAAAGCAAATACGCAGGAAATGGCAAGCTGTGCAACAGCAAATGACTGCCATTGGGGAAAATACTGATAAATCAGCATATAACAAACTGGTAATACCGAGATATCATATGCGATAAATACATCCAGCAAGGGAAGCAGATCGTACTTATATTCCCACGCATCTGTTTCCACGCCAATCGCGTCCAATAAACCTGATATTAAAGCTACCAGCAGCCCATAGGTCATAATTTCGAATAGTCTTCTACGATCAACAAGTCTCCACCAGACTAAAATAGGAATAATGGATACGGCCACTAGCAGCCACCATTGATAAGTGAATACCACGTTGTGAAACCAGAATTCACGGCCTGCGGCGTCAGCTGCGGACTGCAGGGTATATGTCTCTTCGAAAGTTGGTATTCTCTTCATTGATTCACCCTAACCTAAAAGCTCATTATAGAATAGAACAGTATCGCTGATAGTTTCACCAATGTACAGCTGGATATGCGCTCGAAATGATCGTTTTGCTGGTGGCGCTGAAACGATAATAGAACCTTCTTTCATCCAAGAATGAAAGAGGTTCTATTATCCACGGACGGGTTGCGTTACAGTACTCTTACACTAGGCAATTCCCCATATTCTCTTTACGTCATCGGGTGTAGCCAAGTCGCGGCCGATGCTTCTAGCGATGCCGGCAATTCGCTCTACCAGCATTGTATTTGTCGCTAACACACCTTTTGTATAATAAACATTATCTTCAATCCCAACTCGCACATGACCACCCAGTGCCATAGCAACAGCGGATAGATTCACATGACTGGGCCCAATTACCGACACACTCCACACTGCATCAGACGGCAGGCTTTCCACCAGAAAAAACAAGTTTTTGGCAGTAGCCGGCAATGAACCTTTTACACCCAACACGAGATTGAAAAGCAGCGGCCCCTTTAACAGTCCCGCCTTCTGCAGATTGACGGCATTATGAATCATTGCAGCATCAAATACTTCAATTTCCGGTTTAATATGATTGTCGAGCATGATTTTTGCCATATACTCGATTAATTGTGGATCATTGGCATTAATGCTGGCAGGAAAATTGGACGACCCGGTAGCCAAACTGGCTGATTCAGGCTGTAACCCTAAGGATGCTGCGCGGGCTTCACCAGATTTTCCGCCGCGGGCACCAGTGGAGATTTGCTTGAGAATCGGGCAGCCTGACTCGTCAAGCAGTTTGACAATCTCTGCGAAATAGTGACTGTCACAAGTGGGGACTTCCTGCTCATCGCGGGCATGAATATGGGCTACGGCAGCCCCTTTCGCATAGCAGGCCACAATGTCAGCAGCAATTTCCGCCGGCCGTACCGGGACATGGGGAGTCATTGCTTTTGTCGGCACATTCCCCGTCGGTGCAATGGTAATGATCAGTCTTTCCATAAGCTCACTCCCTTTATTTTAGTGTGAAGTATGTTTGCTCAAATTCCTTAAAACCCGCTGCTAGGCCTGCCACAAGTCCATCAGCCTGGTCCTTGGTAATGATCAGCGGTGGGGCCAACAGGAACTGATCACCGTTTTCACCGTCGGCATTCCCGCTACCGGGGTATACAATGATGCCATGCTTCAGGAGCGTGACCGTCAGTTTTTCGGCCATTCCCATTGCCGCCGGATAAGGTTCTTTCGTCCCTTTATTGCGGACAATTTCTACCCCCAGCATCAGGCCTTTGCCGCGGACATCACCGACAAAGGAAAAGGGCAGCAAAGTTTCCTGCAGGCGGCCAAGCAGATAGGCACCGACAGTCCGCGAGTTTTCAGCTATATTGTCGGCAATCAGGGTTTTCACTACCGCCAGAGCAACAGCAGCTGACAAAGGATTACCGCCGTAAGTATGTCCATGGACAAATACTCCCGAGCCATGCTTAAACGTATCATAAATTTCCTGCTTGGCAATGACCGCGCCAAGAGGTGAATATCCCGCACTCATCCCTTTAGCGGCACAAATCATATCAGGTACAACACCCCAGTCATCAATACTAAACATCGACCCGGTACGGCCAAAACCGGCCATAACCTCATCATCAATCAGCAGAATATCATAATGGTCACAAATCTGGCGAATAATCTTAAAGTAATCCTTATGAGGAACAATGGCACCACAGGCAGCACCACCTACCGGCTCAGCAATAAAAGCGGCCACGTACTCGGCGCCTTCCATTTTAATTGCCCGTTCCAAATCAAGAGCACATTCTACCTCACAGGTCTCCTGCTCTTTGCCAAAAGGACAGCGATAGCAGTATGCCGGTGCAATATGGGGGAAATTCAAGAGCAGCGGGGTATACTTCTTGCGGCGTTTATCACCAGTCATGGATAAGGAGCCGACTGTATTGCCATGGAAGCTTTTCCAGCGGGAAATGATCCGGTATTTAGAGCTCTGACCGTCGCGCTCGACAAAATAGCCGCGCGCCATTTTCAGCGCCGATTCCGTTGCTTCTGAACCGCCGGATACCAGATAGAGTTTATTCAATGACCCCGGTGCCAGTTGTGCCACCAGGTCGGCCAGCTGCTGAATCGGCTGTGAGGTCCATCGCGATAAATGGCTGAACGCCACTTTCTGCGCCTGGGACATCATCGCTTCGAGAATGACAGGATGAGCATGCCCCAGATTGCTGACAGCGGCACCTGAACAAGCATCAATATACTGATTGCCGGCTGTATCATACAGGTAAATTCCTTTGCCATAATCCACTTCCAGGTACTCTTTGTTTACGGCACGATAAAATACATTACTCATTTTCCCTCACCCTTTGACTGTTTATTTGCTACCTATAGACGGATCGCTGGCCCTAGTATATCATGTAATCACATGTAGAAATAATGATTGTTTCATATGATTATAATCAGTTATACAGATAGAATTCCGGAGGGATTAAAATGGAGTTACGTCAGCTTCAGATATTTTGCGCAGCAGCCCAAACCCTAAATTTCACCAAAGCCGGTGTAAAGCTTGGCTACGCCCAGTCCAATATTACCGGCCAGATTCATCAGCTGGAAGAAGAACTGCAGGTAAAGCTGTTTGAACGGATCGGCAGGGGAATTCAGCTAACAAGCGACGGTAAAAGCTTTCTGGTGAATGCCACTCAAATACTCGCACTATGTGAAAAAGCCAAAGGCGAATTTCTCCCACAGGTAGTGCGAGGCGTATTAAATATCGGTGCCGCTGAGACGGTCTGTATATACCGGCTGCCACAAATATTAACCGAATACCGGCAACTGTACCCATTGGTAGATATCCGGGTGCAAACGGAAAGCTGTGAGCATTTTTTTGAGCTGATCAAAACCAGCAATATTGATGTCGCTCTAGTTCTGACTGATTCAGTAAAAAATCGGGAAATGACGGTACAGACATTATATCAGGAGCAGATGAGCGTAGTCGTCAGTCCCTCCCATCCGCTGGCAATGCATAAGAAAATTACGCCACATGCCTTTTCCGGTGAATGCCTAATCGTCACATTGCCGGGCTGCGGCTATCGTCCGCTCATTCTGGCAATGCTGCAAGAGTATGGTGTCAAGCCGGGAGCCCTTATGGAACTGTCCAGTATTGGCGCGATTAGGCAATGCACGATTTGCGGCCTGGGCGCTGCTATTTTGCCGAAGATTGCCGTCCAGGATGATATTGAACGGGGTAAGCTGATCGAATTGGCCTGGGAAGGACCTGCCTTTCCAGTGAAAACCCAGCTGATCTATCACCAGGACAAATGGCTGACACCTGCCATGCGAGCGTTTATCGAGCTAGCTAGTCAATGAGGCGAGATTTAACAAACCGTGAAGTCGTGCTATTTTATAGCACGACTTTTGTTGCCCCCAGAAATATGTTTACTAGTTATAAGCAATAATAGTTGACAAAGTCAAATAAAAACTTGACTTCGTCAACTATTATTGATACTGTAATATTGTAATCTTACTAACGTTTGGGAAGGGGCAGATAGCAATGGATAATCGTATTCAGGCCCAGATAAACGAAATCAGGAAGTTTAACCGGTTTTATACAAATATCATTGGTCTTGTCAATCAGACGATCCTGGAAAGCCCCTATTCTCTGGCAGAGGCACGGGTACTAGTGGAAGTGGATAGCGCCACTGCCTGCACTGCCAGCGCCTTAACGGAAATGCTGCAAATTGACCCTGGTTATCTTAGCCGTATTCTCCGGCGGTTTAAGAAAGAGGGACTCATCGAAACAAGCAAATCAGTAACGGATCGCCGGTCCCAAAACCTTGCAATAACGGATAAAGGCCGGGAGATCTATCGACGATTGTCAGAATCCTCCTCCCTTCAACTTGTTCATTTATTAGAACCAATTCCCCAAGGTGGCCAAAAGCAGCTGGTTGACCATATGATGGCAATACAAGCCATCTTATCAGGAAACAATACTTCGATTACAATTCGCGAATACAAGCCCGGTGATTGTGGCTACATCGCTTACCGTCACGGTGTGCTATACGCCCAAGAGCATGGCTTTGATCAGATATTTGAAAAGTATGTTTTACAAAGTCTCCTTACTTACCTGGAAAACCCGGCAGGCGGTAAACTTTTTGTAGCAGAGTACTGCGGCACTATTGTTGGTTTTATCGGTATCGTTACAACAGGAGATGACAGCGCCCAGCTTCGCTGGTTCTTAATCGAGCCCGGCTTCAGAGGAGCAGGTGCTGGCCGTAAGCTGTTATCAGCAGCTATGGATTACTGCCACAGCCAGCAGTACAAGCATGTATTCCTGTGGACCTTCAAAGGCTTGGATGCTGCCTGTCACTTATATGAGCAATACGGCTTTACTCTTACAGAAGAAAAAGAAAACCATACCTGGAAAAAGCAATTACGGGAACAGCGCTGGGATATTACGCTGCAGGACGATAAATAATACAATCCAGTAATAAAAAAGCTCCGGCTGAATTATAGCAATTCAGCCGGAGCTTTATTCATTTAATAAGACTTATACGCATAAAAATAGATAGATATTTTATAGGAACGGAGGGATAAAATGGGGACAATAGCATTGCAGTTAGAACGCTCAACGACTGGAGTAGTAGCAGCATCCGCCAGTGTTGTTTTTAATACCGTCTTATTTACAACAGGAAATATTAGTTATGCGCCCCTCACAGGCATTATCACAATCAATGAACCTGGCCGGTACGTCATTAATTGGTGGGCCGTCACACAAGCGGCTATTGCCTCGGCAGGCCCGGGCTTCGCCCTTTCTTCGTCACTGGGAGCCTCTATCCAGAGCAATTCACCCAATAAAATCGGACCATTCAGCGGAGCAGGCGTTATTAATATCACTTCCACACCTGCCACTATTTCCCTGGTAAATTCGACTTCCGGCGATATTACTTTTTCCTCACTGGTTCATACAAAAGCAGGCCTTACCTTGTTTAAAGATGAACCGCCAGGCGACTTAAGCGATTCCAGCCTTTGCTTCAGCTATGCTCAGCTGTCACATGTCATCGAACAGCTGATTACGTTATATCCGGCCAGCATCATGTCTGTTTTCACGACAAACGCCAATGTGGTAACAGGCACGGCAACTTCGCTCTATACATCGCCCAATGCCGATGGCGCTGGTCTGTTTATTGTGACTGACAATCTCGGTCAATCGCAGGCTGTGCCGCTTGCAGCGATTTGTGCCATTTATATTGGTGACGCTACCGTATATGATCCCGCCATTACCTATCTACCTCCGCCTTCGCCACTGCCCAAAGGCTGTGATACTGACCTGATTGCCGCAGTTAACGACTATCTGCCGATTCCCACCGAAGTCATTATTCAAATGGGAGTAACCGTTCAGGCCAGCGGCGAGGTTTACCAGAATGAATATGGCATACTGGTATTATCTGATGCGAGCGGCAATACGCCGATTTTTATTTCTGTCAGCAAAATCGCCAGAATTATTACCGCGGCTTCCGAATCAGCCGGCTCAAACAGTAAACCGGTTATTGTGAATAAGATTGCGGCAAACAGTGTCACGATATAACCTTATAAGCGCTCCAAAGGCCGGATTAGCGATAGCTAATTCCGGCCCTTTATTTTATCTTATTTTTTTAGTTTAGCAGCAATTCCAGCAACATATTTCCCTTGGAAGCGCGCACCTGCCAGTTCATTTTCACTGGGCTGCCGCTGCCCCTGTCCACCGGCTATAGTTGTTGCACCATAGGGCGATCCGCCTGTCATTTCATCAATGGTGGACTGGCCCGGATAAGTGTAGGGCAAGCCGGCAATCAGCATCCCGTGATGCAAGAGTGTTATATGAAAACTGAGTAAAGTAGATTCTTGCCCGCCATGCTGGGTGGCAGTGCTTGCAAATACACTTCCTACTTTACCAACAAGTGCTCCTTTAGCCCATAATTGGCCGGTCGCATCCAAAAATTGTCTCATCTGACCGCACATATTGCCAAAGCGGGTAGGCGTACCAAAGATAATTGCATCCGCCGAAACTAACTCTTCCACTGTGCAGACAGGGATGTGAGCAAACGCCTTTTGCGCTTCAACTGCTCCCATTTTTTCCAGTACTTCCACAGGCAGCGTCTCCGGAACCCGGCGCAGAATTGCTTCAGCTCCAGCTTCTTCCCGCACACCTGCAGCAATCGCTTCCGCCATCTGATGAACATGTCCATACATGGAATAATAGACAACCAACACTTTCATAACTTACACCCTCCTTACAGCTGAGATATGTACAAATACATTATCCTTTCTATTCTACTGATAACCATTTTTTCCCTCCTCAAAGTAATTAATATAAACTATATTTACACTCACTATGCCTGCTAAGCTCCTTATATATTTCTAGAACGCCTCTATTGATTTCACTCACATTTGTTCGCGCCACGCTAACACGTATGCCTTTTTTATAATACCGCTCATTAAGAAAGCACTCAGCACCAGGGGTAACTAAAATCCCTCTCCTTTTTAAATTCTCCACAAACTGTATCTCATTTATATAATTAGGCAGCATCAGATAGCAATAAAAACCACTCTCGCCACCTACCCATGCTGCACCATATTTTGCAGCATCTGCAAAATGTGTTTTTAGGCATTCAAGCCTCAAAGCTAATTCTTTTTTAATAGATGCAACATGCTTATGTAATAAATTGCTGCGTATATAGATTTCTAAAGTTGACTGCGATACCAGAGACGGAGAAAAATAAGAGTTGTAGTAGGAACAGCGCACTTGTTCAGTAAATAGTGGTAATAGATGCGTCGGAATGACACTTATGCCGATCCTAATCCAGGGTATTATCTTAATAAAACTTTTTAAGTAGATATGATGTTTAAAATCTCCATAAGAGTAAATAGGATCTCCATAATCACCTAATAGGACATCCCCAAAATAATCATCCTCAACAATGTATACATCATATTTTTCTGCTAATTGTGCAATGGCTTTACGCTGCTCCTTAGAATAGCAAGTACCTAGTGGGTTATGGCTGTTCGGTACTGTGTAAAAAAATTTAATTTTTTCTTTTTTGAAGATATCTTCAAGAAGATTTATATCAATTCCGGCTTGCTCTCGCGGGATACCCAGAATTTTGGCACCATTGCTTTTCAGATAATTACTATAATATCTGTATGTAGGTTGCTCAATCAAGATAACGTCCTTTTTGTTTGGGAAAGACATGTTATGTAATATATTAAGAGCTTGCTGGACGCCAAGATTAACAAAGATATTCTCAGGAGTAGTGAACACTTGAAAATCCGCCAGGTATTTGGGCAGCAATTTTCTTAAAGAAGGGACACCATATAGTTCATGCCAATCAGAGCTATTGGTATTGCATATGTCAATGGCCCTATCAAGACAATGTTTCAGATCAGGCGTAAAAACGTTCCCCAGTAATGGATTCCCACGTGAAAAGTCAATTACCGCAGCGCTCGGTTGCTCTACCTTGAAACGCTGCTCCAAAATATAGCACCCACTTTGAGGAATAGAATAAACTAAGTGTTTGCTCTTTAAAATATGATAGGCATTCACCGCTGTGTTTTTACTAACCTGGTAGGTGGCACATACTTCACGAATAGACGGCAACCTTTCCCGCGATCGAAATTTGCCTTCCCGAATCTCTCTCTCGATATCATCAGCAATTTTCTCGTATGCTGGCTTCATCACATTCAACCCCTAAACTGTATCGATACAGTTTCACTATAACACAATTGTTGGTTAACAGCCTCAACGTTATAATAGATTTAATTTAAATATACAGCTTAGAGGAGGTAAGCACGAGTGCATAATCAACAATTCCTGCTTAATACATCTCATATAATTATCGATGGTCTATTTGATAGTGTCCCGATACTCCTTTCCTTTATCGTCATTTCTTTGGGAGCTGGTGAAAAAGAAACCGGTATTATTATCTCTCTTGCTGTTATGGGAAGCACGCTTCTAGGGCTATCGACACTATTATTTTCCCGGTATTTAGGTTTGTTACGCACCCTAAGTGTAATAATCTTATTATATGGCATTGGTTTTTTTACTAGTGCCTTTTCAAAAAATATTTATCTCACAGGTTTTTGCTTTATCATAGCAGTTGCAGGTTATTGCGTGTTCCATAACATTGCATTTGCGTATCTTACAACGAACTCTGACCGCCGCTCCCTAGGAAGAAATATGGGCAATTTCACAGCTATTGGTGATATAGGTAGAATTCCATTTGCTTCACTTGCTGCTTTTATTGCTGCTTTTTCTACGTTCGGCCTTTCAGGATGGCAGATAGTGTGTTTAGCATATGGCTTAGGAGCGATATTATTTGCAGGCTATATATTTTTTTCTTCAAAAAAAGTGAAGATGACAAACTATCCTGAGGCTTTGCCAGCAGATGGACCAGCACGGCATTTCCCTTGTTTTTCGCTTCTACGCAAGCGCCAATATGCCTTGCCAATAGGTGCAAATATACTTGATGCTTTGGGCAGCGATCAAATATTTACATTTTTGCCATACCTAATCTTCGCAAAAGGTATTGATGCCAAAATCATTGCTAGTTTTGCCCTTGCTTTCACATTAGGTTGTATCCTTGGGAAAGTAGCATGCGGGCGGATGGTTGATCTATTTGGCACACGAAAAGTGTTTATCTTATCGGAGATTTTTATGGCATTACTGCTTGTAGTTCTTGTTTTAGGAGACCAACTGTTTATCATCATTGGAGCATCACTTTTACTTGGTATCGTAACCAAAGGAACCATCCCTGTTATTCAGACTATTATTACAGAGCCTGTTAAGGACAAACACAACTACGATGATGTTATTTCAATTAGCACCTTTTCTCGAGGAACTACCAATATGGTTACTCCTCTCTTCTTTGGTTTCATTGCTTCTTTATTCGGGATAAACTGGATTTATAGCATCATGGCTATTGCCGTCGTATGTGCAATTATACCTGTTCTCATAATGGATACGCCCGCTGCGAGACCGCTGGTTAAAAACATATAAACAACCCATATGCTGCATATAGAACAAAAAACCAGCACAATTGCTGGCTTTTGTTCTAATAATGTTGTACCCGCTTACTCTTTCACCAGGATTTTCGTAACCTCGGCGATATACAGAGTATGATGATCTTTATCGGGATAACATTGGTCATTCAGTTCTGTGGCAATGAAACACTCGGGCTGGTATTTCTGCGCATACAGTTTCTTGCAGAGAATAGCAATTTTTGCTTCGGAAAAATAGGGAACGCCGTCTATATGTTCAATATGCAGCCCGGTTTTGCCGATTTTATCTTCGTCTCTGCCCGATTTTGCCCCAAGATAACCCAAGGCTTTTTTAAAGCTGTCATCAAAAAACGTCAAGGAAAAGGTATCCGAGTTATCAATAAATTCTTTCGTATACCGTTGAGGGCGAATGGCAATATAGGCAACATTTTTTCCCCACATAACTCCAAGACCGCCCCAGGAAGCCGTCATGGTATTAGCCTTGCCATCCTTTTCGGCAGTAATGAGCATCCACTCTTCACCTATCAATTTAAAAGGACTATACACAAACTCTTGCGGCTGAATTTCTTTAAAATTAGCCATGATTCAATCGCCCCCTGCTTTATGCTATAACTCACTTTATGTACAAATAATAATATAAATTCCTCCCTGCGTACAGTATGCACTTTTTTGAATGTTACTTACTGAAATGATAGTAAGGGAGCTTAACGCCCCCTTACACTACTCTTCGATAAATTGTACAAGCTCTTTATTAAATTTATCCCGCTCGTCATAAAAAACCCCGTGACCACTGTATTTAAACGGGATTAGCTTTGAGTTCCGGATGCCGCGGTGTTGCGCGATTGCCAACGGGAAAAGGCAGACTTTATCATGAATGCCATGCAGAATCAGCGTAGGAATCCGGATTCTTGCGAGATCCTCAAACAGTTCTTCCTGCAGCCAGGCTTCAGCAACTGCACTTGTAGACCAGCCGGCCGCCTGTAAGCCCATTTGGAAAAACCAATCAGCGAAAGGTTCGGTAATATGCTGAAAGAAAAACATATTACCAAAGCCTTGCAGCATATTCGGACGGTCATTTAGCGTATCGTGAATAATTTTTTCTACATCTTCGCGCTTTAAGCCATGGGGAAAATAAGGACGTTCTATCAGGCTGGGAGCTGCCGCCGCAAATAACGCCAGCTTGGATACGCCATAGGCATTATGGCGTGCCACATACCGGACAGCAATTGCCCCGCCTGTTGAGTGACCGCCAAGTGTAACATCCTCTAAGCCAAGTGCCTCCATAACACAGCGGATATCGTCCGCCTGCTGATTATAGTCATAGCCGTCCCATGGCTTATCCGAGTTACCGAAGCCTCTGAGATCAATTCCGATACAACGATAGCCCAGCCGGGGAAGCTGATCAAACTGATATTCAAACATCCTATGATTTGCCGGCCAGCCGTGGATAAATACAATTGTTTTGCAGCCGCCGGGGTTCAGATCCTCTACATAAAGTTTTACGTCCGGTCCTACAGGAATATAATAGCCCATGTCAAATCACTCCATTTGCAAAGTTCTTCTCATGGTAATATATTCAAACCGGAAGTAAAATGCGCTAAGTTAATTTTTTATGTGACCTTGCCGCTATCTTTTTCGCATGCCAGTGAGATGCTCAATGCTGATTCGAATAACGGTACAATTATCCTTAAACGCCTCAATAACTTTCATGCCTTTTTCCTGAAAATCAGGACTATATTTCTTTACTAATTCCGTTAGCATTGCAATTTTTTCCTGTTCACCTGCCACATTAGCCTTACCAAAAACGATCACACTTTCGTATTTTGCCGTAAAAGATCCCGGTACTATTTCTAAATAGCCGATGACCGTGAAACACACGTTACTGTTAGCAGCTATGTTGTCCAGCTTATGGCCCTCAAGACCACAATGCAGATAAATTGCATTATCCAAGACAATATAGTTTAATGGTACACCATAAGGTAAGCCCTCTTTATCCGAGGTTGAAAGAACTCCATATTCACCCTGTTCCAGCATCTGCATAGCTGCAGCCCTTGTTACCTGCTTGTTAGCATCACGGGCGTTCCTCATCATTGCCTCCTAAAAGCTTAAAAAATTTTAACCTGCAACACTACTAAATTATTGGGGCCTCTATTTTGAAATCCATGCCCTTCACCTCTTGGCGACAGAATAATGTCTTTTTCCTCCAAACCAAATTCCTGTCCATTGATGGTAAGGACTCCGCTCCCTTCTACGATGTAAAAGACTTCGTCCATATCGGGATGGATATGCTCAGGTGTATTTTGTCCGGGAGCATATAGCAATAGCCCTACATCCAATTTACTGCCTTCATGGCCAATGGCCTTGCGCACCGATTTTTGCAGTGAGAATTCCAATAAGGAATCGGCATTAATTTTTTTCATAACTATTCCCTCCTTTTATTTCTTGTTAGATTTTTCCTAACTCTGTAATTTTTGCAAGTTCTCTTCTGATAACCGGCGGAAAAAATGTTGCAATCGGTACTGCTAAGCATATAGCAATCATCCAGTTTCTCAGCCAATGCTGCAGGAAATCCTGCAATCCATTATTCGCCAGAGTCAAAACAGCCGATATAATGAAGGATGTTAAACTTCCCATTATCATACCGAATAATAGTGTTATATATTTACCATTTATACGCATTTCAATCACCTCTCTTAAATTTCGCAGCAAGTTGGCGCATTGCCTAGCACTGCATTTGTTACTATAATAGGTAAGAAAGTTGCCGTCCGCAAGAAGGCACTATTTTGTTCGGTACCAACCATATGGTAACTATTATTGATTTTACTGGGGGATCACCATGGAAGAAATAAAAATATGCCCAATAGAAACAGCTGTGAATCTGATTGGGCACAAGTGGAAAGTTCTCATTTTGCGCAACTTGCTTTCGGCTGATCAGCAGCGGTTTCGTGATCTTCAGCGCGGAATAACTGGCATTAGTCAAAAAATGCTGACACAGCAGCTTCGTCAAATGGAACAGGATGGTTTAATTACACGGAAAATTTATGCCGAGGTGCCGCCCAAAGTTGAATATTCTTTAACGGAACTGGGATGGAGCCTGCAGCCAATTTTAGACTCGATTAGCAGCTGGGGTAAAAATTATTTAGAAAAGCAAGGAAAAGATTTGACAAATATCATTGACGACTAATTTTTTTACAGAAAAAAGGGCTGCCGCCTTAGGTTTCAAACCTAGGGAAGCAGCCCTTTCTCAATTATTCAGCGAACTCGATGCTTGCCATGATCCCATAAAATAAACAATAGGAGCAGGCTGGCAAAAAGCAAATTCAGTAAGGTAATAAAGGTTTGTTCTGTAATGCCCAGGATTGCTTGAATATGCTGGCCAATAAAAACAAAAAACACAAACGTCGGAAGGTATGCCAGGTAATACAAAAAGCAAACTCCCAAGACAAGGCCGATCAGCTTCTTCATATTCATCCCTCCAGCAGTTCTGTCCTCTACTACCATAATATGATTTTTCTGATTATTTTGTCAACACTTTCAAAAAAACAAACAAAAAAGCTGCCTCTTTTAAAAAGGCAGCTCGCAGTTTTAAAATTTGATAATACCTATTGAACTTAAAAATACAATAATGAGCAGAATAGGGGTAACATAGCGGACAAGGAAGAAGTATCCTTTTACCAGCCCCGCAATTTTAAGCTGCCCGTGATTGGATAATTCGGTCACTACCTCTTCCTGCTTGATTGAATATCCCATCAGCAGTGCAATGAACAGCCCGCCTAGCGGCAATAATATATTGGACGAAATGTAATCAAAAAGATCAAAAAAGCCTAAGCCAAAAATAGTAATATGCCCCAGAACACTGGCTTTATCAACCGACAGTGTAGCTAGTATCCCCACAGCAAACATAACGCTGGAGGTTACAATAGCCGCACTTTTGCGGGACATGCCCTTTTCTTCCGACAAATAGGCAACAGGAACTTCCACCAGTGACAGCATGGCCGTAGTAGCAGCAATTGCAGTTAAAAAGAAAAAGGCAATTAACAGAATAGTACCGAAAGGCATCTGGGAAAAAACGAGGGGAATGGTCATAAACAATAAGCCCGGACCGGCAGTGGGTTCCATCCCAAAGGAGAATACGGTAGGGAATATCGCAAGACCGGCCAGCATCGATACCAGCGTATCAGAAAAGGCTACTTTAATAGCAGTCTTAAACATATTGTTATCCTGCGTAAAATAACTGCCGTAAGTCATCATCGTACCCATACCAAGCGATAATTTGAAGAAAGCGAGTCCCAAGGCTGCCAAAATGGCTGCAGCAGACAGCTGCCCAAAATCAACATGAAACAAAAAGTAAATTCCTTCACTCGCTCCCGGTAAAGTCAAGGCGCGAATATCACAAATAATGATTAAAACAAACAATAAGGGCATTAGTGTCTTCGTAATCTTTTCAATTCCCTGCTTAACGCCCATTGCTAAAATGGCAGTAACGACTGCCAGTACAATGAACTGCCACACAATCGGTGATAAAGGCCCCATAATAACACTGCCAAACTGTGCCTTGGCGGTCTCCATGGTTACATTGGCAAAATCACCGAGTAGCGCTTTAAATAGATAAAAGTAAACCCACCCGGCCACACAGCTGTAGAAGAACATAATCAGGCAAGATGCGCCGACGCCCATAATACCAATATTTTTCCACTGCGTGCCTGGTTTAAGCTGCTCTAGAGCACCAACAGCATTTTTTCGTGTTTTGCGTCCGATATAAAATTCACTCAACATAATAGGCAGGCCGACAAATAAAATACACAAAAAATAAACCAATAGGAAAGCTCCGCCGCCATTTTGACCTGTCAGGTAAGGAAATTTCCAGATATTTCCCAGCCCAACTGCCGATCCCAGTGTCGCAAAAAATACTGCTAACCCGGAAGAAAAAGTCTCTCTTTTTTTACTTGTTGACAAACAATCCCACTCCCACTTTTAGATAGAATTTTTTAGAAAAGCCATGTCGTTTGCCATTAGAAAGTTATAACTTTTCTAATAAGGCGAAATAAACATACTTTACTATCATACCATGTTTTTGAGCCAAGAGCTTACTTTTCTTTTGCCAAACAAAAAAATACTTTATCTAGCACGAAAAATGCAAACCATCCTGTCAGAACAGTACGGTTTGCATTTGCTTCAGTGATTCGCCTGCTTTGCTAGACACCGTTTCGCGTCCTACTTTACCGGTCAATATCGGTGAGGAAGATTCGTGATACCGCATGTTTGCACGGACCCTGTCGAAGTTACTTGTGGCATAACAATAGATGCAGCCATGCGAACAACAGTCATAAGCACCAATATCGACGCTTTTCAGGCAATTACAGGCAGAGCGCTGATACTCATCTTTCAGTGGCTTGAGGCTGTAACCAGTAATTTCCTCAATCAGTTTCTGGTCAATGCAAGCCGCTTTTTTTATTGGATACAGGCTAAAATCAGCGCCTTCGCAGCAGGTTGCCAAGCTGAGCTGATACTCTTGCGCAATTTTGGCAAACCCCTGAGCAACCTTGTGCCTATCGGCCAGTAAAACCGGCTGCTTGACAATCCCCTGCATATTCCGCCTGATTTTGGGGTAAAGCTCAATAAAGCTAAATACACACTGTTCCGTATAGCTGCCAAGTGTGTTACACATGCTGCCAAACTTGTCCAGATGATAGTCTACCGAATACTCCTGATTGATGATGATAGGATCATACCGCCAAATAACCCGTCTGGGGCCGAGCAAACTGCTTAAGCGCCGGAATGTATCCATAATTACCGGCTTGTCCGGCAGATTTCGCTCTATCTGTTTCTCATAGGGCGTAATCGTAAATTGAAAGTAGTAAGGATAGTCCATAGCATCAATTAGGCCCAGCTTGCTAAGCATCGGCTGAGCGTTTTTTGTCCAAAAAACGATACAGTCAACACTTTCCCTGTCGAAGGTAATACGGGAGATATTCTTGGGATTATAGGGATTGCGTAAAAGAACACTCCCCGCTTTCAGCCGATTAATCAACCAGTCTGCATAAAAGGCAGGAATATCGGTTCGCCTGCTTGCACTAATTATCATAGTTGTCCTTCCCATTTCCTGCCGTTTTTCTATACTCCTGCGGCGTAAAGCCTATGTGTTTTTTAAAAAAATGATAAAAAGTCGACACACTGCCAAAACCGCATTGCAACGCAATCTGCAAAATAGCCTTGTCAGTTTCGCGGAGCAGTTGAGCCGCCTTTGCCGTTCGCAGTTGGTTGCTGTATTCCACCGGTGTTACATGATAATGGGTGTGGAATAACGCAATCAAATGATTACGACTAATGCCCAGCGCTTTGATTTTAGCAGCAAGCATCAAACGATCATCATAACAGGTATCCAAAATCCGCTTCACATTCTGCGCTGCTTCCAAGCCAGGATTAAACTCAATTAAATCAGGGCGGCATCTTTTGCAGGGACGCAGTCCATAATCATAAGCTTGTTGAATAGCATCAAAAAACAGGATATTATTCCGCAGCGGCACTTTTGATTTGCACGAAGGCCGGCAAAAAATTCCCGTTGTTTTTACTCCATACCAAAACAGATGATCGTATCGGGAATCGCTGCATACTACTGCATTCCATTTTTCCTCTTCTGTCAACATGCCCAGCCCTCCCTTGCTTAAGTTCCTCCCTTTATTGTAGCAAAGCTTGCCAGACCTGTCTTATGCTATTTCACTTTCTAAATGCAAAAAAGCGACCGTTTCTGGCCGCTTGTTAATGGTTAGTCTTTTACCATGCTGACGATTGTACCGACTTGTACTTTGTCAAATAGTTCCTCAATATCTTGATTATGCATTCTGATACAGCCGCCGGAAACCTCGCCTTCGACAGGGCCATTCCATGACCCATGGAGACAGGTCTTATCACTGGATAGAACCATCCGGCGAGAGCCAAAATCCAGGTCTATCTGCTCAGGTTTTGCGAACACCAGCTTTTCCAGTACTTGATAAACGCCCGGTGGCGTTGGTGTTGCTGCCCGGCCAATACCTATCGGGTATTCTTTTTGTAATTGATTATTCTCAAAATAATAAAGCCGGTATGTTGTAAGATTGACAACGATTTGATTTTTCATCCGTTCAATTTCCTTTATTCTCTTTGACTACTATACCCTTGGCACAAAAATCTTCAAACGTATCACAGAAAGTAAGCCTGCCATATTCACGACGATTATCAATGTATTGAGGAATACCTGCCTTGCGCAGCGTATCGCTGAAGATAACATAATCATAGCGGGCAGTATTGTCAATATAGCTGGCTACATCGAGAATTTCACGGCGAACCAGGTAAGTACAATGAATGACTTCTACCTGAATCAGGCCCTTAATTCTCTGATGGAAAATATCAAAGTATAACTCTGCATATTGATAATAGCCATATTCATTTACATGAAAATGATAGTTAGAATAATAGCTGTCAGCATTGTCGCAATTTTTTAGAAAAGGTCCGATAACAGGCATCCCGGTTTTAAGGAGTACTTCTAAGGTATCGGGGGCAATAAAATTATCGCAGTCAACAACAAAATAATGAGTATCTCTGGCGCGGGCCCATTCAATTGATTCCTGGCGCAGGCGCTTAAGTACAGTCAGCTTCAAATCATTCCAGTCATGCGGCGAATAGAGCTGCACCTGTTCATCAACATCACTGGAGGAGTAATAAATTTCCGAATACCGGTCTTTAACCTTCTCGATCCACTGTTCCAGTACCTTTGCAGTATTGTCATTATTATTATTTGTCCGAATATAAAGCTTGATTTTGGAAGCAGGATAGGTCTGGTTCTCAATTAGATCAAGGTAGAACGGTAAAACATGTGCTTTATCTTTGGCCAAAATGGCAATTGTAACAAAATCGTCAGCACTCATTTGATCCCAGCACTCCTTTTATTCTGTTCAATTCTCTTCTCTAATGCGGGCCAGATCAGCATCTACCATCATTTCAACTAATTGGTTCAGGTTGACTTTTGCTTCCCAGCCCAAGACCCTTTTGGCTTTAGCCGGATTGCCAAGCAAGATGTCGACTTCAGCGGGACGGTAGAATTTAGGATCAATTACCACATAATCTTCATAATTAAGACCCACATATTCAAAAGCAATTTTGCACATATCTCTGAGAGTTGTTGTTTTACCGGTAGCGACAACATAATCATCCGGACGATCCTGCTGCAGCATTAACCACATCGCCTCGACATAGTCACCCGCAAAGCCCCAGTCCCGTTTTGCATCCAAATTGCCTAACCGCAACTCTTTTTCTTTGCCTAGCTTAATCCTGGCTACGCCGTCAGTAACCTTTCTGGTTACAAATTCAATTCCCCGTATTGGCGATTCATGATTAAAAAGAATACCGCTGCAGGCAAACATGTTAAAGCTTTCCCGATAGTTTACGGTCATCCAGTGACCGAATAATTTTGCCACTCCATAAGGACTACGGGGATGGAAAGGCGTTGTTTCCGATTGTATCGGTTCATGTATCAGGCCAAACATCTCACTGCTGGAAGCCTGATAAAATTTGATTGACGGATCTGTTTGCCGAATTGCTTCCAACACATTTAATACACCGATCCCAGTAGACTGAGATGTTAAAATAGCCTGCTGCCAGGACGTTCCGACAAAGCTCTGTGCCCCTAAATTATAGACTTCACAAGGATTAGCCGCTTTTATCGCCCTAATAATGGACGCTACATCTGTTAAATCACCATTAATCAGTTCGATTTCCTCTTCCACGCTCAAATATTGCAGCCGCCATGTAGTTGCTGTTGCCCGCCGCGCAATTAAGCCATATACTTTATACCCTTTCTGCAGCAGCAGCTTAGCCAAATATGCGCCGTCCTGACCAGTAATGCCGGTTATTAAAGCAGATTTCATCCAACCACCTCCACAAGCCTACTCTACAAAACGAATCCGATGCTCCCTACTCGTAAGCCAGATGTCATATTGTATGCAGGCATGTGTCAAGTGGTGACAATCACCAATATATACCAGAAAGGGCAATAAAAGCCTCCGGCTATTTCCGCAGGCTTTGAGTCTTAACTAATGTGCACTTTGTCTCCCAGACGCCGGGCAAGCAGCTCCCAGCCCTGTTGGTCTTCCCTGGCCATTGCACCTTGAATGGCAAAAATCGGATATTGCTCCACCAGTCTAGCGTAATATTCAACCATTTCCTTTGTTGTACAAATAAAACCTTCGCCAGGGAAATTATATTCTCCATTTTCATAGTAATCGGAAGCTGCTACCTCAACGGCCAAAGCGATTTGCTCGCCCGCTTTATACCCTGCTTTTTGCACAGCCCCTACTATAACCGCTAACCCCTCTTCATTTGAAACCAAATTCGGCGTAAAACCACCATCACCATCAATGCAGGCACTGCGTCCCAGGTTATTTAAAATTTGTTCCACAGTATGGTAAACTTCCGTACACATTTGATGCGACTCAGCTGCTGTCAATTGACCTATAGGCACAATCATAAACCTGCAGAAGTCAAGAGTATTGGAAGCTTTTTTTCCTCCGCTGAAGATATTAACTGCCCCATCCATGCTTTGAACTTACCTCCTTAGCCTGCATTTTATCCTGCTTATCTCCAAATTAATAGTAGGAAGCAGATGTATGAAACTGTTTAATATGATACCATTATACTAACGATTATTTTGTGTTTCATGAACAATGTTGTTAAAATATAGCACAAAATTGTACTGGAGGCTGATTGCCATAAAGATGGCGATTGATAAAAATGGCCGTAAGTGTGATTTTAATATTAATAAAGATTTTCCGGTAGACATTCATCGCAGTGAACATTACCGTCAAGGAACGGCTTTTGAATGCCACTGGCATGAGAACTTCGAAATCCTTTATTTTGAACAAGGTGAGGCTTTGATCCATTGCAACTCCCGTCCCATTCATGTTGGCCCGGGGGAACTGATTGTCATTAACAGCAATGATCTTCATTATGGGGAGAGCTTATCCAATCAGCTGGTATATTATGTGATTGAGTTTAACCTTTCCTTTCTGCACAGCAATCAGCTTGACTTATGCCAGACAAAGTATGTCACACCTTTGGTAAACAACCGGATTCTTTTTCGCAACCAAATTGATCATAATGATGAATTGCTTAGCGAAATCCGTTATCTAATTGCTGAGTATTACCGTCAGGACTTAGGTTATGAGCTTGCCGTAAAAGCCTATATCTATCGCATCCTTGTCCTGCTGCTTCGCTTGTATGGCGAAAAAACTATCAGTGAAACGGAAAAAGAGCGTCAGCGCCGAACGCTTGACCGCCTCAATCCCATCCTGGAGTATATAGAGTATCATTATACCGAGCAGCTCAGTCTTGGCCGCTTGGCACAAATGGCAGCAATGAGTCCTCACTATTTTTGCCGTCTTTTTAAAACCCTAACAGGTAAGTCACCTACCGAATACATTAACCATCTTCGTTTAAACAAAGCAACCCTTTTACTACGGGAAACCGATCTTACCATTACTGAAATAGCAGTTGCCGTCGGCTTCAATGACAGCAATTATTTCAGCCGCCTTTTTAAAAAATATAAACAAGTGGCACCTTCACAGCTGCTGAAATAGGCAGGTTAAAACAGAAGAGCAACAAGAACTTAAACATTCTTGTTGCTCTTTTTTTAGCTCTCGTAACAAACCGACGCAGCGGCCGCCACTACATTTCCCACATAAGCTGAAACCTCCTGATGCACTGGATGAATCAAATACGTATCAAAATCAGCCATAGAAGCAAACCCGGTGATCAGCATTAAATCGTAAGAAGACGCTCCATGCCGAATATCTGTCTCTACTCGTATTTTACGAAGGACTTCAATCCGCCCCTCCATACTTAGCAGTATGCCCTTAGTCTGGGCTATGCTGGCAGTTGTTCGGTCCTGCAACTTTAACAGCAAATGATTAATAATCAATTTTTACGCCTCCTCACTCTCCATGCAGGGTAATGCATAATGCTGAAATCTTCCCAGCAGCAATAACAAAATCAAAATCAAGCGGAACCGGACTGCCGTCAAAGTTTCCAAAAACCTGGGCAGTAACGATATACCGGCTGCCCTCCGACTGCACGCCAATGACGTCCAGTCTGTCATCATATTGGGCATGGGTCCTTTCCAGCCAGCTTTTGATCGCTGCCGTTCCGCGCAATGTTTGACCTTCATCCTCCACAATAGCATCCTCTGTCAGACAAGCCAACATTGCCTCTACTTGAAAATCGTTCTTAGCCCGAACAAAATCTGCGATAATCGAAGGTAATTTTATAGACATGTTAACAGCTCCTTACTAGTATCTATTCGACACAACCTAATCATACAAAAAGAAATATGACAACAGCATGTCATATTTCTTTTACGGTTCATAGAGTGCTAGCGCGTGACGGAGCCGGTTTGTAATCAAATTCCTGATGTGTGTCGGTTCGATTACCTCTACCAGACTGCCAAAGGATAGAATATAGCTGTAAAGCCATTCCCCTTCAGGCAGGGCAGCTTCCAAGACGCAGCTTCCGTCCGGCCCGGAGGTAATAGCATTTTCCTCAAAATAATCGTATAGGCGGCTTAGGGCCTTGGCCTGAAATTGCAGCTTTACTTTGATCAGAGACTGTTGTGAAACTTCTGCAGCCTCGGGGTTTTCTATCTTTTTCCGCCCTGCAAACTGTTCATCCGTCACTTCCAGATTTTTTACCCGGGAAATACGGAAGGTTCTGCTTTCCCGCCGAAGCCTGCAATAGGCAGACAAATACCAGGAATTCCCTTTAAAGAGCAGCTTTTCCGGTTCTGCCAAACGAATGCTTTTCTGACCGTTACCATTTACATAAACAAACCGGATAACCTTGCGCTGCAGCATTGCCCTTTTTATCTCGGTAAACTTATTTTGCTCCTCAGGCAGGCTGCCCCAGGGTGAAAAATCCACTTCCACCCAGTCATGCTCAGGTATTTTCTTGAATAGGGCACTGATTTTTTCCAGTGCAGTATCCACACCCGGGTATTGTGTTGCCTGCAGTGTTTTAATGGCAAGCAGCAAGCTTTCACTTTCAGCCTCAGAAATCAATGTACGGTTAAGGGCATAACTCTCCAGCAAAGCAATTCCGCCGCCCTTGCCTTTATTCATATACACCGGCACTCCTGCTGTAGAAAGAACGTCTACGTCCCGGTAAATTGTTCTTGTTGATACCTGAAAACGTTCGGCCAGTTCTTTGGCCGTTACCGTTTGCCTGTTCAATAAAATTGTTGTAATTTCATATAAGCGATTTATTTTCATTTCCCACCAAAATTACTTTTATTATTGGGATATAATAGAAGAACCAGCTCGTATAGCAATACCGAATAGGAGAGTGCGCAAAAATGGCTTACTGGCTTGCCAAAACCGAACCTGAAAGTTACAGTTATACTGATCTTGAGAAATTAGGCCGCGACCGCTGGAATGGTGTAAAAAACTTTGCTGCCTTAAAGCATATTAGTAAGATGGTACCAGGTGATTTGGTTTTTATTTATCATACCGGTAAGGAAAAGGCTATTATTGGCGTCGCTGAGGTCGTATCCCCCGCCTACCAGGATCCTAATGAAACTGACGAGAGGTTCATCTTGACAGATGTTGAACCGCGCTACCGGTTAACCAGACCGGTAACCCTGAAGGAAATAAAAACAAATCCTGTATTTCAGGAATGGGAACTCGTCCGCCTGTCACGTCTTTCTGTCATGCCTGTTATCCCTGAGCATTGGCAGCTGATTCATGCTATGGCAAAACAATAATAGGAAGAAAAAGGACAACCTCTACCCTGCGTATCGAAGGTTGTCCTTTCTTATCTTGCAGAATTAGAACCGGATAGTTTTGGCGACACCTTGCCGGTTATAAAAGACGGCTTCAGCCTCTTCAATATAAAACAACTCAAAGCTAGGATCGTCAACACTGTATAGATTGCTAAGGAACGGAGCAGCAGCTAATGCTGCCTGCTTGGTTTCCTTGGTAGAATGAAAAACAGCTTTGCCCTTTAACCGCAGCCATTCATGTTCCTTGGACGTTGTCGATATTTCAAAATAAGGATTTTGTGTCAGCTGCTGATATACTTTCTTTTTATTACTGGTGCAAAAATACAGTTTTCCCTGATAATCCATTGCAAAGCCAAAAGGCCGCACTTTCGGTATAGTCCCCTCTACAGTTGCCAGATAAAAAGTCGGGTTTTCACTAAGAAATTGCAAAACTTCTTTCATTATAAATCTACCTTCTTTCCCTTTTTATGTTATTATGATGCTGCCGAAGAATAATATGCTCCCTACTTCCGGCTGAATAACAATGTTTCCCGGGCTGTATTGTCCCCGAATACCAAAGCTTAAACCGGCATAGCCTGCAAGCAGAACCGAATAATAAAGGTCGTGCCATCACTGCCAGTCTTAACACTAATTTTCGCGCCATGCCGTTCGGCTATCCGGTAGCACACAGGCAGCCCCAGCCCGGTTCCTTCTTCTTTCGTCGTAACAAAGGGCATTCCCAGTTTTGCCAGTACTTCTTCCTGAATTCCTGGTCCCTTGTCTTCAACGGAAAGAATCAGCCATTTGCCACGAGTATACGTACGAATTGTCACCAGTCCCTCTTGCTGCATCGCTTCCAGACCGTTTCTCACCAGGTTCAAAATCAACTGGCGGATTTCATTTTCGTCAAAGTTACTGTCCGGTATAGAATCCAGCTCGATGCCAATCTCATGCCCCCGGCGCAGGGCATCGGCCTGCAATAGCGGATATAAGGCATAAATAACCGTATTCAAATTGCCAACTTTCATATTGACCGCCTTATTTTTAGCCAGTGATAAAAATTCGGTTATGATGGAATTGGCCCGGTCCAGTTCTTCAATCATCGTATTGATTTGCTCTGCATGCTCGGCAAACTGCTGCTTTCTTTGAAACAGCTGTAGATATCCCCGCACGGTTGTCATCGGGTTACGCACTTCATGACCAATGCTGGCAGCCATATCACCTACTGAATCGAGACGGTCAATCCGGGCAATCTCCTGTAGAACTTTTTCCCGCTGCTGATGCTCCGTTTCCAGAGTATCGCGCAAACCGGCAATCTCCTCAATGAGAAATTGCAATTCAGGAAACTCACGCGTTAATTCTTCCTGCTGGTTGTGATTTTTGATATAAGCCGCCAGTCGTCTCAAGCCCCTGTACCACTTATTAAAGGCAAACCAAATCACCGCCAGTATGGCCATGTAAATAGCAGCTGTGTACAAAATCACCTGTGCCTGCACTACCTGCAGCTCAACCATAACATCCTCAGTTTTGGCAGAGGCCCAGGTATGTCCTACTACTTCGCCTTGATAGAAAATAGGATAGGCAATGTTAAGTATCGGCTTACCTCCCCAGCCGGTAGAGTTATTAAACCGGGAGTATTCTGGCTGCCTCGATGCGTATACTTTGAGTGACTCGTGACGTACTACCTTAATCAGACGGTTTTCATCAAACTCCGGCCCGATGGCTACAATCCTTTCTAATTGCTTGGAATATATACCAAAACCATAATCAGGATATTCCGCTGATAATTTCATTAATACTGGCTGGAGCCACTTATTGATAAGCAGGGCTTTTTCCTTTCCGCTAATAGCCATGTTATCAACAGTTGTTACTTGCTTGGTAAAGCTTTCCTTTTCAATATTCCGCTCTAATTCCGATGATATTCTGAGCAGCTGCAACTGCTTTTTATGAAGTAGTAAGTCTTCCTTTTCTTGTAAGAATAAATAGGTAGTTACTAAAGAGCATATTGTAGCAATTACCGTCAGGATAATGTATGTTTTTGCTGCGGTCCCCACCGAAAAGTACATTCATTAGCTCCTTATAAATACATATAAGCATAATAATTCTATTAATTCTTGCAAATGCTAAAAATCCCTTCCTTTTTTACCCATTTACAGCTAGGGCTGACACCTGTATGTCAATAAATAAAAAAACTTCTGTAAAAACAGCACAAACTTACCGCTATTTCTACAGAAGGTGTATATTTATTTACAATTTGCGCTGATAAAAACGGTTGTCTACTTTCATAACAGGGAATGCGGCTGGCAGTTCATGCTTCTCAATCTGCACGAAGTTATTTTTTTCATAGAAGCGGTGAGCAGCTAAAAACTTTTCGGTAGTTCCCAAATAAATTACTCCCATATCCTGTTGCTTTGCCCATATTAGCAGCTGCTGCAGCAACTGGTGACCCGTATTGTACCTGCTGCCTCTAAAAGCAGCTTTCACAAACATTTTTCGTAAAGCGCCTTGCCCATTACCAATATCCACTAACGCAATCGTGCCAATAACCTGATCATCATAAATCGCAAGCCAGAAATTGCCTTTCCCTTGTTGATAGAAGCCGGGAATATCACTTAAGTCTGGTTGATCTTCCCGGGTAATGGCAACATGAAATTCATCTTGCTGAATGCTCAGGATTAAAGCAATAATGTCCTCTTGATAGCTAGCTGCGTACTCGATTATCCGTATACCTTCCATCTATAATCCTCCGTATGATATGCCTATTTACCTGTTTTAAGCTGCTTCCAGTCCTGCTCAATATTCTCGCGCATTCGCTTCAGCAATACGTACACTGCTTCTTTTTCTTGTTCGTTAAAGCCGGCAAAACAGTTTTCAATATTGCGGTTTTCTTCCTCAATGATATAAGGATAGCTTGCTGTCGCTTTTGCGGCTGGATAAAGATGCCACATCCGCTTATCCTCTGCATTCCGTTCTTTCACAACATACTGTTCTTCAATTAACTTTTGAATTGCTTTTGTTGTCGTTGCTTTATCTACCTTAAGCACAGTAGAAAGCTCGACCAGGCTAATTCCGGGGTATTCACATATACGTGTCAAAAAAACAAACTGGCCTCGTTGCAGCTTCAGCTCGCGGAATTTAATATCACTAATGGATTGAATACAGCGGGCCAGCATACCAACTTCCCGCAGGACTTGATTTGTTAATTCCCTAATACCAATCCCTCCAAAATAATGATTGAAATTTCAACTATAATTAGCTTATCACATAAAAGTTGAAATTTCAACTAAATTTCCAAAAAATAATACATTGACCGCAGAAAAAAGACAAGCGTTGCCACTGGCAAGCTTGTCTTTTTTGTCCTATAGCTGGATAAGCACGGCCTTCCCCTGTTCCAGCGATGGTTTTACATCAATCATTCGCTGGTTCGAAGAGCCTTTGAACCGAAGTTCATAGCTTTTCAGGTCTTGTATGAAAGGCCCGTCAATCAAAATATCCGTGTAACAAAGCAGTTCCAGCACCGCTGGATCGGTTTTTACCTGTTCCAGCAGTTTTTCAAATGTAAAGCCCGTATAGGTAATAACATCAAATCCATTTTGCCGGGCAGCCTGCGCCAGCTGTGCCATCGCTGCACTTTGACAGAAAGGTTCACCGCCGCTTATCGTCAGGCCTTTTACCAGCGGATTCTTCAACATTTCCTCAATAATCTGCCCAGGCTGCGCAATAAAGCCGCCGTCAAATGGCCAGGACTGAGGATTGTGGCAGCCTATGCACTGATGGGGGCATCCCTGAGCAAAAACAACAAACCGTATACCGGGCCCGTCCACAATTGACTCGCGAATAACCCCGGCAAGTCTCAGTTGAATCAAAGAGTTTCCATCTCCCTGGTGTCTGCAGTTACATTAAGGTGCTTAACACGGTCTCTAACTTCGGCTCGTTTAGCATTATTGAATCGCTCCAACGTGCCGACAAGGTAACCGGTAATCCGCCGAATTCGTTCAAATGGTGGCCATTCGGTCTCGCTGCGGCCGCATTTAGGGCAATGATCACCAATAATCCCGTTAAAACCGCACTCAGGATCACGATCGACAGGATGGTTAATCGAACCATAACCTACGCCCTGCTCTTTCATGCAGCGAATAACCGATTCAAAAGCATCCAGGTTGCCTGTAGGATCGCCGTCTAATTCAATATAAGTGATATGGCCGCCGTTGGTAAACTGATGATAAGGTGCTTCCAAGTTAATTTTGTCGTATGCACTAATGGGATAATAAACCGGAACATGAAAAGAGTTTGTATAATATTCATGGTCGGTTACCCCTGGTATGCTGCCAAAGCGCTTGCGGTCAATCTCAATAAAGCGGCCTGAAAGCCCTTCAGCCGGTGTTGCAATCAGGGAAAAATTTAATTTGTATTTCTCTGCAGCTTCATCCATACGCTTGCGCATATAACCCACAATCTCCAGCCCAAGCTGCTGTGCCTTTACCGATTGTCCATGATGCTCACCAATCAAGGTTTTCAAGCATTCTGCTAAGCCAATAAAGCCAACCGTCAATGTTCCATGCTTCAGGACTTCCCGGATTTCATCATCAGGCCCCAGCTTTTCCGAATCAAGCCATACATTCGTCCCCATCAGGAACGGGAAGTTGCGGACTTTCTTCCGGCACTGGATTTCAAAACGGTCCAATAACTGATTAATACATAAATTAATCATATCATCCAGTTTTGCATAGAAATCAGTTATATCTTGATTGCTTAAAATACCGATGCGCGGTAAGTTAATCGAAGTAAAGCTCAGATTACCTCTGCTGTAGGCAATTTGCCGTTTAGGGTCATGCACGTTGCCAATAACCCGGGTCCGGCAGCCCATGTATGCAATTTCTGTTGCTGGATTGCCTTCCTGGTAATATTGCAAATTAAAAGGAGCATCAATAAACGAAAAATTGGGGAAAAGGCGTTTGGCGCTAACCCGGCAGGCAAGCTTAAAAAGATCATAATTAGGATCGCCCGGATTATAGTTTACCCCTTCTTTGATTTTAAATATCTGAATAGGGAATATGGGTGTTTCGCCAAAACCAAGTCCGGATTCGGTAGCGAGCATGATATTTTTCATTACCATGCGTCCTTCCGGAGAAATATCGGTACCGTAATTAATCGAGCTGAAGGGAACTTGAGCACCAGCGCGGCTATGCATCGTATTCAAATTATGGATTAAAGCCTCCATAGCTTGATAAGTTGCCCGATCGGTCTCTTCTAAAGCCTGTTCCAGGGAAAAAGCCTGCGCTTTTTTTAGTGTCTCAGCATCAAATTCGTCAACCAAAAGGGCATATTCCTGCTTAATATAATCGTTATCATTTGCCAGCACGGGTACCAGCTGCGTATTAGCAAAAATAGTTTTCGCAGCAGCTTTAACGGTATCAGCAACAGCTGCTGTACGACCCACCGCAAACTCAAGCGTTCTTACCAGATTTTCGATATATCGGCGGGCAAATGTTTTCCGAATGCCATCAGCAAGTCCGTAATCGAAATTCGGAATGCTTTGCCCGCCATGCTGATCATTTTGATTCGATTGAATCGCAATACAAGCAAGTGCTGAATAGCTGGCAATATCATTGGGCTCGCGTAAGAACCCATGTCCTGTGGAGAATCCATCTTTAAAAAGCCTTTGAATATCAATTTGGCAGCAAGTTGTCGTCAAAGTGTAAAAATCAAAATCATGAATATGAATATCACCGTCATGATTGGCTTTGGCGTGTTCCGGTCTCAGGATATACATCTCATTGTAGATCTTGGCACCTTCCGCACCGTATTTCAGCATGGAACCCATAGCAGTATTGCCGTCAATATTGGCATTATCGCGTTTCAAGTTACTCTCTTTCGAATCGCGATGGGTGATTTCTTCATATGTTTTCATCAGCCTGGTATTCATTTCCCGCGCCCTGGTACGTTCCGCCCGGTAAAGAATATAAGCTTTTGCCGCTCTCGAAAGATCGGCATCAATCAAAACCTGCTCCGCAATATCCTGAATTTCCTCAACCGTAGGAGCCGTTTTTCTGGAAAAACTCTCTTCACTCACTTGCTTGGAGACATCAATTGCAAGCGCGAGTGCAAGTTTATCATCGCTCATTCCACTGGCCTGAAGCGCTTTATTAATAGCATTACTAATTTTTTCTAAATTAAATGGTACTTCCCGTCCATCTCTTTTCACAATTGTTGTAATCATAACTGTCATTAGGCCATGCATAACATTCTACGGCCCCTCGCCTCCCCATTTAGATTGCTAACTACAATGTTATTACCATATATTGTGTTTGTCAATAGTAATACAACAAGATATAGTGCAAAAAAAAGCTTAACTGCGCTACAATATCTACTACATAGTATAACTGAAGCACGAAATGAAATAAGCCCTACGGCCGAAACCATAAGGCTTATTTCGCTTACTGATTATACACCGACAGTCAGAACTGTTAAATCGGCTCTAACTGGAAGGATACCTAAAAATGTTGTACTGTCAATTGCGCTCACTAATTGGAAGGTTACCGGAACAGCAGCAACAAAAATTAAAGCATTGCCGCTAAACTGGCCCGAACCAATTGGACTTGAAGACAGGAACGAACCAGCAGTAGAAGTTACAAGAGAGAAGGTAGGCATTGTAGCAGTTCCGTCACCGGCAATTCCATCTGCCGCCAGCCACCAATTAACATAATAAACACCCGTTGCAGACAGCGTCACCGTTCCCGTCACAGCGTCATATGCGATAACAGTTGACAGGTCATTGACAATCGCATCAAAGATAACTGGTGCACCTGGTGCAATTGCATCAACATCCCCTACCAATTGAACTTGGAGTCCCGCCAAGGCTACTGCAGGTCCAGTCGCGCCTGTCGCGCCTGTTTCTCCGGTCGCGCCTGTTGCTCCTGTTGCTCCGGTCGCCCCCGCTAGCCCTGCTGCCCCAGTATCACCTGTGGCACCCGTCGCCCCTGTGGCACCCGTCGCTCCTGTGGCTCCCGTGGCTCCCGTGGCTCCTGTGGCACCCGTGGCTCCTGTGGCACCTGTGGCTCCTGTGGCTCCTGTGGCTCCTGTGGCTCCTGTGGCTCCTGTGGCTCCTGTGGCTCCTGTGGCTCCTGTTTCCCCGGTCGCTCCTGTGGCTCCTGTTGCCCCAGCTAGCCCTGCTGCCCCGGTATCACCTGTGGCACCCGTCGCTCCTGTGGCACCCGTCGCTCCTGTGGCTCCTGTGGCTCCCGTGGCTCCTGTGGCTCCCGTGGCTCCCGTGGCGCCTGTTGCTCCTGTTGCTCCTGTTGCTCCTGTTGCTCCTGTTGCTCCTGTGGCTCCTGTTGCCCCTGTGGCTCCTGTTGCTCCTGTTGCTCCTGTTGCTCCTGTTGCTCCTGTTGCCCCTGTTGCCCCTGTGGCGCCTGTTGCTCCTGTTGCTCCTGTTGCGCCTGTGGCTCCTGTGGCTCCTGTGGATCCTGTGGCGCCTGTGGCGCCTGTAAACCCAGTGGCCCCTGGATCGCCTGTTGCTCCTGTTGCCCCTGTTACGCCTGCACCTGTGGCACCAGTGGCACCTGTTGCTCCCGTGGCTCCTGTTGCTCCCGTAGCTCCTGTGACTCCTGCAGCGCCTGCACCTGTTGCTCCTGTTGCCCCTGTTGCCCCTGTTGCCCCTGTTGCCCCTGTTGCCCCTGTTGCCCCTGTTGCTCCTGTTGCTCCATGCGGAACAATAATACAAATAGGACATGGGCATTGCTTGCATTGATGGCCGGAATTACATTGATGACAGGAATGGCATTGATGACATTTGGGACATTTATGATATTCATTATTCATTGCAAACCTACTCCTTTCAGAAAAAATTCAACCTGCATACTATCATACGTGCATATTAACCGAAATGTGACATATGTTAATTAGCAATTGTAGAATGCTGCAGATAAATAATCGCCATATTCCGCTAACCCAAGCAGCATAAGCTTAAAAAGGCTAAGAAATGATTGGATAGGCCCGGACTATCCAATCATTTCTTAGCCTTATATATGTTGCAAATTTATTTTTTAGCCAGTTTAGTAATGACAGCTTGAATTTTTTGCAAAATAATAATCCGCTGAATAACAGGCTGCAGCTCTTTTTGCTTATGTACGAGCCGTGAATATGTTTTATACAAGGACTCCTTGTTTCTGGACTTTAGACGGTAACCAAAAACTGCTCTTCTTTGCTGCCAGACGATTTTTAGTATCGTGCCGGCCAGCAGCAAGCTGCCCAGCATATACATCATTCCTCCACCGATTCTCAGAAACAGGTAGGGTCTCAGAAGAGCATCAGCCACCGACATGTGCTGATGAAGAACACGCAGCAAATAGGTTTGCAGCCCTCCGGCCATAACTAACCCTGCTGCCATTGTTAACATCCCGATGTGCAGCAGCAAAACTCCCCCCGAGCAGTAGCGTTCTTCTTTTTTTGTTAATTCGACACGCTCCAATAAGCAGTAGCTGGATATGGCTAGCGCAAGAAAGCCAAAAACACCAAATAAAGCAAGATGAGAGTGCGCAGAAACAATATAGGTGCCCTGGATATATTGATGTGTGGCCGGCAAGGCCAAAAACAGCCCCAGCATTCCAGCTCCAATAATATGATACACTAAACTGCTGCCAACCAGCATCAAAGAAAGCCGGGAACGGTAATCTCTGTTTTCGGTGAGCCAGTTCTGTATTCGTTGCAGCACCACTACGAAAAAGACCAGCGCCGGGACTACATGCAGCATACTGAAGCCACTGCCGGCTGCTGCAAGCAGCAGCCAGTTTTCCGGCCACAGCAGATATGCAGCACCGGCAGCTAGCAGCGCAAGTATCGCCATTCCCGCCGCCGCAAGAACAATAAAGGCTCCTTCCGGGCGTTCTATGGCTGCAAGCCTGATGAGCAGCAATACTGTAAGGCCCAGGCCGATCATTTCTGCACCGAATTCAATGCCGATATGAAAGGTAAGAAAACGGTGATACTCCGCCAGACCAGGATTCGTATAATAATAGACCGTAGAAGTATAGAAAGCCGTGAGTATCGATAATCCGGCAATAATTGCGGAAGGAATAACATGACCTTTTTCTTTTACTAGCGCCGGATAGGCTCGCAGCAAGTAACCGCTAAGCATAACCAGCGGCACCAGTAGCAAAGCCCGCAGAGTTACCGGCCCTTCCAGATATTCTCTGATTACGGTAAAATGCAGCGCCAAAATGGCCTGAATCAGCAAGGTCCCCAAGGAATAGAAAAGAAATATTGCTCCGGTAAAATACTGCGCCTGTTTATTGTTGATGGGACAAAGCAAGTAAAAAATTCCGCTCACGATCCCTGCGAAGGTCCAATAAAGGCTGATATTCACATGAAAAGTTCTGCCGTTGATATATTCAATAGGGAAAGGCAAATTGACAAACAATACCGACAATGCACCGGTATTCGACACCAGCCCCTGCACACCAAATCCGGCGATTGCAAATAAAGCAAACCAGCAGTGAACCCGCTGAAATAGGAACAATTTTATCCTCCTTTAAACGCCTTTTAGGTTATTTTATACAATATCTTTAGTATGAAAGAATTGGCAAAAAGATATTACAAAAAAGGACTGCCGGAATAGAATTTCCTCTATTCCGGCAGTCCTTTTTTTGTATATACATCTGGCTTCAATTTATTCTTGTCGACCAGCATGGCGATAAAGCATTCAACAAGGGCAGGGTCGAATTGATATCCTTTTCCTTTTTCCAGCTCACAAACCGCTTCCTCCGCAGAAAAATGATGGTTGCGATATACCCGCTTAATGGTCATGGCTGAATAAGCATCTGCGATTGCCAGAATGCGGCCTTCAATTGAAATATCCTCTTTTGCTTTTCCATAGGGATACCCAGTGCCGTCATAGCGCTCATGATGCTCAGCAATTGCCCGTATTACATCGCTCTTGACATCAAAAGACTGTAACAGGTTTAAACCGTATACAACGTGTTGTTGGATAGACTTGTATTCAGCGTGATTTAACTGCGCCGGCTTGCGTAATACCTCATTGGGAATAGCAATTTTGCCAATATCGTGCAGCCATCCGGCTAAAGCGATGTTATCTACAGCAAGAGGACTCAGACCGGAAAGCTGTCCGAGAGCCTTGCTATACCTGGCAACATACAAAGAGTGTATAAATGTGTACATATCTTTTTGCGATAAAACATTCAGCAGGTCTACAAACGGCTCCGGAATTTCTTCATTAACCTCACAGTTGAGCTGCCTGTTCTTCTGCGAGATCTTATGATAAAACAAATTTTTATCAGCAATGGTCAGCAACTGTTCAATCGTCACCGGTTCGCCCGGTGTTTGCACGGCAATACCATAAGAAAATACCACACAAATTGGAATCAGATCAGGGTCGGTAATGTAGCGTTTCTCTTTCATCTGCTCCAGAACTTCAGCAGCAGGCCTGCTCTCAATTTCTGTTTTCAGCAATATAACAAACTCATCACCGCCCATGCGGCCCACCAATGCTTCTGGTCCCATAAAACTGCGCAAAGTTTCGGCGAACTGGACGAGCACTTTATTACCGATAAAATGTCCATAAGTCTCGTTAATGTTCTTATAATTATCTAAATCAATAAGCACAGCCGTCAGTTTATGCCCTGCGTCCATTGCCTTCTGACCGCATTGAATCATATAGGAAAAGGTATGCACACCCGTCAAAGGATCAGTAATGCTGGATTTTAAAAAACGGTCACGCTCAAGCGTGATACCGCGCACAAATTGAATAACGGTTCCACTAAGCAAGCCGCATAAAATAGTGCCTATGACCTTCGTCGCCACCAGCCACCATTCTCCCTCAGCCTTATAGAAGAAAAAGTGAACCGCAAGGGTAGCCAGTGGTCCTAACGCATAAAAGGGATTTGACAATAATGGCGCATAGATAAATCCCGAGTTGATAATATATGGTGTCAAAACATCTACAGACACGGTCCGGTAACTTTGCATAGCAATAAGCAGAAAATGATGGACTCCTACCATGCAAGCTACCAGTACATAAGAGAAAGAAGCCCCACGATATTGATAAGCAGTAAATGCCAGGGCGCAAAATACCACCGACAGTAGCTGATACATATGCGATGGACTAACAGCAATAAAAGCCAGAGTAAATACAATAACAAGCAAACCATAAATAGCGCCGAACTTGCCTTGCAATTTGAACAAACTGCTCCCTCCAAATCTATTGCACAGTTGTTGTTCTGGTGATAAATGTCTGTTCGTAACCTAGGAGGGAGTAATAATACTTTTAAATCTTAATATCAACATTGAAGAGTGCTCCTCTTGTTTTTGCGCTGCCTTGCGTCAGAAGATTGCGAATAAAAAGCTGAGCATGGGACTCCATCTCTTTCTCAACTTCTTCTGTTAGTCTGCAAAGTAAATCGTTGTCGGCATCTGGCAAATTTTCTCTTATAATTTTTTGGATTTCCGCCTGATCAAGCATTGATGAAAACCTCCGCTTCCATATCCAACGGGCGTTTTAGCACTTTCAAACTGATAAAAATAAAACAGCACCAGTCATGCCCGACTGTGCTGCAATAACAATTCGCATTGAATCGGCAACCTGGCAATCATAGACAACTGTCCTTAGACCCATAGCTTTGCGTCCTTGCCTTTCGACAAGTTTGCCTATATATTTACTTAAATCACCAATAAAATTAAAAAAAATGTAGTATTTTGGTATAATTGTATTACGTTTTTACCAGATCGTCAATTCTTTTTCAGGACTACAGTCCGATGCCGGGATTTTTGTCCCAGGCAAGTGAACCAAAAAGCCTGGTTCTTCGGCAAGGGCAAATCCAATTTAAGAAAATCCCACTCTGTTCGATATATATAATATAGAGTGGAACTGATAGGCATTGTGCTTATCGCGGGAGGGAAAAAATCTATGCGAAATATAACGTTAGATGAAATACAGCCAGGCATGTACCTGTCAAAATCGCTTGTTTTGGATGACGGTACCGTTTTACTCCATGAAGGCATTGAAATGAAAGAGCGATATATTCAGTATTTGCGCAATCAGGGTATTACCTCCCTGTTTGTCGGGCAGCCGAAAGCGCAGGATTTCCCGGTAACAGAGGATTTTTACGATTTGAAACACCGGCAGGAGGCTGCAATAGCGGCCAAAAAGGTAGTTAATCAGTTCCGGGTGGGCAAAGGAGTCCAGCTGGATGGGGTTAAGGATATTGTCAGCAGCCTCATTACTCAGCTCAGCCAGCAGCCAGAGAACATGATTCATCTTTTGGACATACGCCGCAAACAGGAGTATATGTTTTCTCATGCGGTCAATACTTGTATTCTATCAGTCATGACCGGACTGGCCCTGGGCTATGATAACAACCAACTAAGCGAACTAGGTTTGGCCGCTATGCTGCATGATATCGGAAAAATTAAGTTCTCCCGGCAATTAGCCCTGCAGTTTCCAGACTATTTGTCCAAAGATGAACGCGAAGAGTACAGACGGCATCCATTTTATGCCTTGGAAGTCTTGCGGGAAAATCCTGGCCTGCCGGTTAATGTGATTAATGCCTGCTTTCAGCATCACGAACGCTGGAATGGAAGTGGTTATCCCATGGGCATTCAGGGTGACTCCATTTGCGAATATGCCCAAATCATCAGCATTGCCGATGTATATGACCGCTTAATTGCCGGACTGCCGCATCGCCTGCCTACGCCTGTCTATTATGCGGTTGCAATTT
The DNA here is from genome assembly GCF_004339805.1 of Anaerospora hongkongensis. GTDB lineage: Bacteria > Bacillota > Negativicutes > Sporomusales > DSM-15969 > Anaerospora > Anaerospora hongkongensis. The sequence goes on from NZ_SLUI01000002.1 coordinate 213,186, forward strand.
TAAACAAAGCTTCCGGCGAATATTTTAACCCAGCCCTGGTCGATATCTTTAACCAAAATGTTGCGATTTTTCCGATGGGCAAGTCGGTACGCCTTAATACACAAGAAAGCGGCGTTATTCTCGGAGTCGGCATCAAAAACAAAACAACTCCCATTGTCCGCGTCACTACTGACAAGAATGGAAATCCTGTCAACCAGCCAATTGAACTTGATTTGATAAAGAATCCCGGCCTTTTTATTCTCGATTTTGAAGATCCCTATTTTAATTATGCACAGGCCTACGCCGACAAAGCCTACAATAACATGCCGTCTCAGGAGCAATCCGTTATCTAAACAACGAATAAAGCAGCCGCTGACATGTTTGCAGCCGCTGCTTTACTTTTTCCCCAACGCTTTCTATTTTGTTATTTAACAACCATAACAGGGCAGTTAGAATGATACAATACATAACTGCTTACACTGCCTAACACTAATTGTTCAATCGTGCCAAGTCCCCTGCTGCCCATTATAACTACATCATATTTCTTCTCAGCACAAAAAGTTACCACAATATCTTTGGGCGATCCAATTTCTAAAAATCCCTTTGCCTCAACTTCAGGGGGGATTTTTTTTAATGCCTCATCAATAACGCTTTGTCCGGCTTCCTGAATATCGTCCAACACCCTGTCTGGAATATACCCCCCTGTACCTACATGCCCGATAGCTGCCACAGCGGACGATAAGTTCACAACATGCAGAACACCAATAGAGGCTGAACACTGTAAAGCCAGATACGCAGCATATGACAAAGCTCTTTCAGAATTGACCGAACCATCCACCGGAACTAAAATCGTTTGAAATTTAGGCATAACCTACCCCTCCTTACTTTATATTGTTTCCGATGCTGCAGGATCTGAGTCTCCCCTTTTCCGTCGGATAAGCAGTGCCAACAGGCTGCCAGCAAAACACAAGGCAGCAACGGTAAAAAACACGTCCTGGAAAGATAAGATAGAAGACTGACGGGAAATCATTTGCCCTAGCAGCGCTTTAAACATAACATACTGTCCAGGTAACAGACCATGCCCCGTTAACCACCCATTGGCGGCAGTCAGCAGCATGGCGCTGTCCATTCCCTGATTGGCCCATAATGCCTGCAACAGCCGGAAAACATCCTGTGAAGAGTGAATTGCCGGATTCAAATACTCATTTAATACGGCAGTATGATAAATTTCCCTGCGGGTTAACAGCGTCTCGGCAAAAACCACCCCGATACTGCCGCCAATAATTTTTGCCAAATTAAAGATTCCTGACCCGACACCGATTTTATCCTTCGGCAATGAGGAAACGGCACAATTGGTTAGAGGCGACATGGTAAGGCCTAGACCGATACCGAATAAGGAAAGGCGTGTGAAGAAACTCCAGGCTGAATAATCAGCACTGATCGTATCCAGTGAGTAAAGCGCACAGGCGATCAGGCTGATCCCGGTAAATGCCGGCAGCTGTGATCCGAAACGGTCAGCCAGTCGCCCGCCGATCGGTGAAAACAGTACCATGGCTGCCGTAAGCGGGAGCAGCATGATCCCGGCAGTAACCGAATTATAATGTAATATGGATTTCATGAAAAAGGGCAGTAAGAAATTTCCGCCGTAAAAAGCCACAAATGTGATAAAGCCAACCACATTAGCTACAGTAAAATTCATATTCGCAAACAACTGCATATCAACCATCGGCTGCTTCACTCTTAATTCAACCAGCAGAAATAAAACAAACGCGGCAAAAGCGAAATAAAATAGCACAAGAATATAAAGAGAATCCCAGCCTTCCTTCTGTCCCTGATTCAAGGCAACAAGCAGCGAACTGATGGCCGCAATAAGCATGCATGCTCCCAGATAGTCGACAGCAGCTTCCGGATTTTTTCTTGATGCGGGTATCACCGTTAGCGCAAAAATAATACTAAGCACACAAATCGGTCCAACGGAAAAGAAAATGGAACGCCAGTCAAATTTCTCTATTAAATAACCTCCGGCAGTTGGCCCGAGCGCACTGCCGGCAGCTGCCATTGCGCTCCATATTCCCAGTGCCTGCCCTCGCTCATGCGCTTCAAATGTTTCGGCGACAATTGTCATAGCATTGGGCAGCAGCATCCCGGCTCCAATCCCCTGAAGGATGCGAAAGAAAATCATTTCTGCAGAAGATGTAGCTATACCGCACAGTAAGGTGGTAATGGTAAAAAGCACCAGCCCTGTTAGGTACATGCGTTTTGCTCCATACAGATCCCCTAATTTGCCTGTCAGTGGCAGGGTCGATCCATAAGGCAGCATATATCCAAGCGATACCCAGACAACGGAGTCCATATTAAAGTTTAATGCCGCCATAATATTGGGAAGAGCAATATTTACACAACTGCTGACATAAGCACTTAGCACAGTGCCAAGGCAGACGGCGCATAAAATAGCATATTTTTTAATCATATACTAGCCTCTTTTAGTAAATTGGACACTGTAATTATTGAACCTTAACAGTAATTACAGCCGACATCCCCGGCTTTAATACAAAATCCGATTTTTCTGCTTTTACCTTAACTGGCAGCCGCTGAGTAACCTTCGTAAAGTTTGCTGAACTATTTTCTGTCGGCAGCAACGCAAACTGTGAGCCTGCAGCAGGTCCTACCTCCACTACATGACCGGTAAACGTCTTGCCCGGATAGGCATCAACAGTAAATTCGGCCAACTGACCTACTTTTATTCTACCGATATAGGTTTCTTCAATATTGGCACCAATCCATACATCTGAAAGATTGGTAATACTGAATAACTGCTGACCAAAGGAAATAATTTCACCGTCTTCCACTGATTTTAAGGCTACTACTCCCGAAACAGGTGCTTTAATTGTCGCATCCGCCAGCTGGATTTCGGCATTTTTCAAAGCTGCCTTGGCTTGTTGAACAAGAGCCTGCGCAATCAAAATATCTTCCTGGCGGGATCCTTCCCGGCTTAAACTGTATTGTTCGGTAGCAGCAATGTACTGTGCCCTGGCGATAGCAAGGCTCGTTTTACTGGAATCCCTTTGTTGAATAGAAATTGCTCCCTGCTGGAACAGGACTTCATCGCGCTCACTGTTTTTTTTAGCGTTTTCCAAATTTGCTTTTGTCTGCAGCACAGAAGCATTAGCTTGAGCAATTTCTTGCGGCCTGTTTCCTGCGATAGCAGCGGCAAGCCTAGCCTCAGCCACTGCAAGATTGGCTTTTGCCTGCTCTACCTGTACTTCAAATTCCTGTTGCTCAAGTATGGCTATTACCTGCCCAGGCGTAACATTATCGCCCTCATTTACCAATACCTTGTCTACTCTGCCACTTACCTTACTGCTAACCGCAACAATTGTTCCCTTTACCCGGGCATCATCCGTAGACACGAGCCTGGCTGCTCTCAGCCACCACCATATTCCACCGGCAATTAAAATTGCCGCCAATAAACCAATAATGATCACCATGTGCCGGTTGCTGATTGCAGGTGTCCCTTTATTCACAATTTCCCCTCGCCTTTTTCTTGTAAGTTGTTCTTTCGCTTATTGTCCCAGCAAATCTAAACGTAAGATGGCGACTTTCTGCTCTACTTGTTTCAGCCGCTCTTCCAGCATGACCTCCAGTGCCGGTATGCGCTCCCCACCTGCCTCAGTAAGCGTATAAATCCGCTTGCTGCGTGTAACGGTACTATCCCACTCACCAACAACATATCCCCGCTCCTCTAATGTACGCAGCAAAGGGTATAACGCATTCGTATTTGGTGTATACCCGCCTTGGGTACGATGTTTAATTTCAACAGCTAATTTGTTTCCGTGCGCCGGAGCCTGCTGAAGAATCTTCAGTATGTATAAACCTAACACGAGTCTTACATAACTCACGTAATTGTCGTTTGGCACAGCTGCTATTCCCACCTTTTCGCTTTTGATTAATATATCATTATTAATAATATCAATATTTGCCATCCAGTTCAATATCTTTTTGCGCTTTGTCCGCCAAAAGGAAAGGTCTGCAATACGCTGGTATTGCAGACCTTTCCTTTTGGGTATTGCGATTTTTATTAAATTCCTGCTCCATACAGGCTGCTTATATCATCCGGTTCGGTGAGTTTTTCCAAATCAAAAGGTGTACCCTGATAAACATAATAGTTTAACCAGTTTGAAAAAAGTAAATTTGCAGCGCTGCGCCAACGAACCACCGGCATTTTGGACGGATCATCATTGGGATAATAATTAGCCGGTATATTAATTGGCAGGCCTTGCAGAACATCCCGGTCATACTCAGCCTTTAGCGTAAGTGGATCATATTCGGAATGGCCGGTAATAAACAAAGCCCGGTGTTTTTTATCCGTTATTGCGTAGATGCCTGCCTGCTCCGATTCCGATAAGATGCAAAGCTCAGGTATCTTTTCAATATCTTCCCGTTTTACCTCGGTATGCCGCGAATGAGGAGCATAAAAGACGTCATCAAAGCCGCGAAACAGCATTTTTTCCTTAATATTTACGGTATGTGGAAAGACGCCAAACATTTTCTGCGCGAGGTCATGCTTGGGGATACCGTAGTGATGATACAGGGCGGCTTGCGCGCCCCAGCAGATATGGAGCGTAGAATAAACATTCGTTCTGCTCCAGTCCATAATCTCGCATAACTCCTGCCAGTAGTCAACCTCTTCAAAAGGAATTTGTTCCACTGGCGCCCCGGTAATAATCATGCCATCATATTTACGGCTTTTTACGGCTGCAAATGTTTCATAGAATTTAACCAAATGCTCATGAGGTGTATTTTTCGGTTCGTATGTCGTGGTATACATAAAATCAAATTCCACTTGCAGCGGAGAATTTCCTAAGAGCCGCAGCAGCTGTGTTTCTGTCACGATTTTTGTGGGCATAAGATTCAATAATAAAATACGAAGCGGCCGTATGTCCTGGGAATAAGCACGATCCTCATCCATGGTAAATATATTCTCTTTTTCGAGGATATTGACTGCTGGCAGGTTGTTAGGAATCTTAATTGGCATACCTTCCGCTCCTTTATACTGATCTATGTATTACGATAACTCTATTTCTTCCGAGTGATACAGCCTGACAACCGTTTTTTCGGCCAACAAAGGCAGCGACTGTTGGCGCCACAGGTAAATATGCGGCATCTGCTGATGCTTATCAAGGGCATTTTTATCCGTCCATCTCTCAACAAATAGTAAGTTCGAAGCATCATAGGGATCTTCCAGCAATTCATAGCTGATGCATTCCTCTTCCAGTCTGGTAGCAGCAATTAACGCCTTGGCATATTCAAGTAGTTCGCTCTTTTTCTCTGGCCTAACCGTCAACTTTGCCAATACAACTAACATAGCTTCACACTCCTATCTGTAACATATTTTACTATTAAACGCAAAAACCTGCAAAACAAACTTTAGTTTACACAGTCTGTTGCTGAGGCACCATCTGCGTTTTACCCGCCAGGAGTAGTTCTGTATTTTTAAAATCATCCCTGTCCACTTTTTCAATAAAAACCACATAAAAAACACACACTATGATCTCACACAGCTTTTTCTGCAGGAAAAGCAGCTTGTCCAGCGAAGCTTTTCTATAAAAAGGAGGAATGTAATTATGAATTCTACATTGCGTATCGTCTTAGGCAACACGGAGCGAACAGCCGAAGAAGTCATTTCCTTTTTTCGTCATCATGTCGATGATTTTGCCGGTTTGCATATGGAAGCGGTTGAAACTAATCCACAGCGCGTCGGCCAACTAATTATCGATGTTCAGGCTCCGTCCGAATCTGTTGATACCGCTAAGCTCCGGAAGATGCTTAACGAAACCGGCGAATGCATGTTTCAGGTTGATTCCATTGAGAAACGCTAACTAAAACTACGACCAAGGTCAACCCAGCCCGGCAATATGCCGGGCTTTTTGCTGTCTAATATTGTCAGAAAACAGCTTGTTTTAGCAAAGATATCCAAATAAGGATTTTTTTAGAGGATTATGTAAAAAAGAGTCTAATAATATATTCGTTTTGCTCATTAGCAACTGTTCTATTAGGGGGATTTTATGACCATATTGCACAAGGCATATCCAGCACAGATATTAAAGAAATGTCCTACAGGTATTCAAGGCTTGGATGATATAACTTTTGGCGGACTGCCACTCGGCCGGACAGCGCTCGTTTGCGGTGCGGCAGGCTGCGGCAAGACCTTGCTGGCGATGCAGTTTTTAGTAAATGGCGCACAATTATATAATGAACCGGGAATTTTTATGTCCTTTGAAGAAAACGAAACTGAACTGGCAGAAAACTTCGCTTCTCTAGGTGTGGATCTAAACGAGCTCACTGCACAGAACAAAATCAACCTAGATTATGTTCATTTGGATAAAAATGAGATTGCTGAAGCCGGTGACTATGATTTAGATGGTCTGTTCATCCGTCTGGATTATGCAATACAATCCATCGGCGCAAAGCGCGTAGTTCTTGACACCATAGAGGCTCTTTTTTCGGGATTATCTAACACTACTATTTTACGTGCCGAACTGCGCCGTCTTTTCCGGTGGTTAAAAGAAAGAGGGGTGACTGCAATTGTCACCGGTGAAAGAGGTAATGGCACGCTTACCCGCCACGGTATTGAAGAATATGTCTCTGACTGCGTTATCCTGCTTGAGCATAAGGTGGTAGATCAAATATCGACTAGGCGCCTGCGCATTGCCAAATACCGCGGCTCGGCTCATGGAACAAATGAGTATCCTTTTCTAATTGATGAACAGGGCATCTGTCTGATGCCAATTACCTCGGTAGGTCTTAACGCTGTGGCATCGATAGAACGAATTTCATCAGGCATCGAACGGCTTGATACTATGCTTGGGGGGCACGGTTTTTATGTTGGCTCCAGCATATTAATCTCCGGTACGGCCGGTACAGGCAAAACTTCACTTGCTGCCAGCACTGCAGATGCAGCCTGCCGCCAGGGAAAGCGGTGTCTATATTTTGCCTTTGAGGAATCGCGAAGCCAAATTGTCCGCAATATGAAGTCTGTTGGCATTGACCTGAACCAATGGCTCGACCAAGGTTTGTTGGAAATCCATGCCTCGCGTCCCACACTGTTCGGGCTGGAAATGCATCTGGTTAACATGTACAAAAAGGTCACTGAATCTAAGCCGCAGCTTGTTATCCTCGACCCAATATCAAATCTCACCGCTGCGGGAAATTGTTCTGATGTGAAGCTGATGCTTACCCGCATGCTTGACTTCCTGAAACTGCAAAACATTACCGCTCTTTTTCTTGACCTTTCCAATTTCAATCAAACCAGTCAGACCGATATCGCCATTTCCTCACTGACCGATACCTGGATTGCTTTGCAAAATATTGAAATTAACGGCGAACGCAACCGGGGCCTTTATCTGCTTAAATCACGAGGCATGGCTCATTCGAATCAAATTCGCGAGTTCGTTTTAACCGATCAGGGCATTGAACTGCTCGATGTGTATACTGGACCGGAAGGGGTTTTAACCGGCTCCGCCAGATATGCGCAAGAAGAAAAAGAGCTTGCACAAAGACTGCTGAGGGAACAGGAAATTGAGCGCAAGCGCCGTGAAATTGAGCGCAAGCACCAACAACTGACAGCAACAATAGCTAGTCTACAAGCCGATTTTGAATCAGAAAAAATGGAATTAGAAAAGATTATGGCCTTGGAAGGAGCTCATTTAACAGCCCTGGACAGCAACAGACTTCACTTAGCGAAATTAAGAAATGCTGACGATTAAATGCACATTCAAAGGGGGTATATCAGATTGGAAAGTATTGAGCAGGATTCAGAAGAATTGAGGAATGAGCATACATACAGGCTAAAGCTATATGTAGCAGGCCAAACCCCAAAATGTGTAAGGGCATTTGCCAATTTGCGCGAAATTTGTGAAACACATCTCTCTGGTAAATACAGTATAGAGATTATCGATTTAACCAAGAACCCCCAGCTAGGAAGAGCCGACCAGATCCTGGCTATTCCCACTTTAGTACGTCACCTGCCTTCTCCACTAGTCAAAATCATTGGTGATTTATCAAATACTGAGCGGGTATTAGTCGGATTAAGTATACAAACCAATTAGGAGGCGACCAGGTGGACGAACTAGCCCACTCTGTTCAAGAATTTGAACGAGCAGCTATTAAACCGGTAAATCAGGTATATGTCTTGCAGTTATATATCGCTGGGTCGTCGCCACGGTCCCAGAAAGCGGTTGTAAATGTCCAGAAAATTTGCAACCAGCTTTCGAGAAACAATTTTGAGCTGCAAGTAATTGATATCTTCCAGCAGCCCCTTCTTGCCAAGGCCGAGCAAATTTTTGCCGTACCGACATTAGTCCGAAAGTCTCCCTGTCCCAAGCGGCTATTTATTGGCGATTTGGCCGATACTGAAACGATCAAAGCAAGAATAGATTCCTAGTTACCGAAGAGTGAGGGTTACGATGATGAATGAATGTCATCCCGATGCTGCCTTATTAGCAGAAATTCAAGAACTGCGCCGGGAACTCGCGGAAGCCAACAGTATTATAAGTGCGATAAAACATGGAGAAGTCGATGCACTCCTGATCTCAAATGAATCGAGTGACCAAGTTTATGTTTTAAAAGGTGCAGACCATATTTACCGGGTTTTAGTAGAAGAAATGCAAGAAGGGTGCGCTACGATATCCTCTAACGGCGTGATCTTATTCTGCAACAAAAACTTTGCTGATATCGTGAAGCTTCCTCTTGACCGAGTCATTGGATCATCCATACATAACTTTATCAAGCAACCATACTCGGACGAGTTCACCACATTTTTATTAGCCCGCAAAGGCAGTTTGCGAGCAGAATACCATCTCAAGACAGGTGATGACTTCAGCACTCCGGTTATCATGTCAGCAATCAGCCTTACTTTGGACGGAGATACGTTCACCTGCCTGGTCGTTACCGATTTAACCGTACAAAGACACAGCGAACGTTTTGTTCAGATGATCTTCAGTCAGGCAAAGGAACCGATTATTGTCTGTGATAGAATCGGCAAGATTACCCAGGCCAATCCGGCTGCATTAGCCATGCTCAGTGGTCAGCTGGTAGGAAGCCATTTTGATACGGCAATTCCCTTATTCTATTCATCAGATGACACCCCATTCAAGCTTAGCGACGCAATACATTCTGATCATACGTATGGAATAGAAGTGCAATATGTGCCAACTGACGACAAACCATTAACGCTGCTTATTAACGCCGGTAAATTCAATTCTGAAACTGATGCATTTGGCGGCTGTGTAGTGATGTTAACCGATATTACGGACAAATGCCTGCTCGCTGAAGAATTGGCACGGTTGGACCGGCTAAATGTCATCGGTGAAATGGCTGCCGGTATCGGGCATGAAGTCCGAAACCCGCTTACTACCGTACGGGGCTATTTGCAGCTTTTTACCCGCAAGGCCAAATATGCCGACGACCACGAGCAATTTGCAATCATGATTGAAGAACTCGACAGAGCGAATTTGATTATTACCGAATTCTTGTCACTGGCCAAAAACAAATCCGTTGAGTTAAAGCCGGGAAATCTGAATGACACCATCCAGGCCCTGTTTCCCATGCTGCAGGCAGATGCCTTTCGCCTGGGACACGAGATTCAAATTGCCGCCGGTTCTATTCCTGTCTTATGTTATGACAGCAAAGAAATACGCCAGTTGATCCTCAATATCGTGCGGAACGGTCTGGAAGCCATGACAACCAGTGGTGTTTTAACGATTAGAACCTATACGGAGCATGAAAAAATCATTTTAGCAATTGAAGATACCGGACCTGGAATCTCCGAGGGCATTATCAATAAATTAGGAACTCCTTTCCTGACTACAAAAGAAGCGGGAACAGGATTAGGTCTTTCCATTTGCTATCGAATCGCAGAACGTCATGGCGCCAGAATCGAAGTGAAAACATCTGCAAAAGGCACTACATTTTTCATTAAATTTGCTGCCTGCAAATCAGAATAAAAATAAACAGGATATTCCCTGCCTTGACAGGGGTATCCTGTTTTATTTATGCAGATTATTTCGTAACTTTTGTATAAAAGAATAAATAAGTAACCAGCAGCAGCATCGCCGTACCCGTAACACCAATTGATGCAGAAACTGTAACAGAGTTTTGCGTGGCAAGCGTATACAGCCCCACACCCACACACATAAAGCTATTTTCAACAAAATTTTGCACAGCAATGGTCTTGCCTTCACCGATCGACTGCTGTCCGACACGCTGCAATACAGCATTCATCGGCACGATATAGATACCGCCTAATACACCAATCAACAGGAGAAAAGTAACAACGAGCATCAGGCTTTTGATATAGAGAAAGGTAAATATGCATAAAGCCATTGCATAACCAAACCAGACCGCCCGGTGAACCTGCTGAATGGTGATCAGCCGGGGAGCAATTGCCGCTCCAAGGGCAATCCCCACTCCGGTGACAGCAATAATGAGACTAATTGAACTGCCGCTGGTAATTCCGAGAGTAAGCGGAACCCAGGCAAAGACAATCATGCGCAAGACAGCGGACGCCAGCCAGAATGATCCGCTGCCAATCAGGGAGAAGTGGCTCTGCCTGTTGCGCAGCAGCATTACGCAGTCACTGCTAAACTCACTGATCGCCGCTTGATAGCGAATGCTGCGGTTGCCTGGATTGCTGGGAATAAGGGTGTTTACTGATACGGATGCTGCGTACAGCAGCAAACAAGTGGCCAATGCAAGTGGGATCGAAATATCGGATAAGATTCCTCCTGCAACCGATCCCGTTAATATCGCCAGGATCGTGCAGCCTTCCAAGGCGGAATTGGCACTGAGCAGCTCTTTTTCATTGCTGGTAAGATAGGGCAGTATGCCATACTTTGCCGGGCTGTAGATTACGGCCCCAATGCCAACTACAGCATAGCTTAGCGCAGGATTACCATGAAAGAGTATCAGTAACGCACCTGCCGCTTTGACTAAATTGCCGGCAACCAATACCTCTGCTTTAGGATTCCGGTCAGCGAAGCGTCCTACCCAGGGAGATAACAGGATATAGGAGGCTAAAAATGTGGTTTGCACAAAAGGCAGATAATAGGCAGGATAGCCATCCCGTTTAATTACCGCTAAAACAATAAACAATATCATATTGTCTACAAAAGCGGACAAAAACTGAGCTGTTAGCAACGCTTGCAAAGGTGATAGTTTAGGCATGGGTTTCCCCCTCTTTGCTTCTGTCAGCCTTGAGTGCCACGTAATCGGTTTTTCCGCTTCCCAATACGGGTAACTTATCCACAATGATAATCTCTGCAGGCATAGCCAGCATACTCTGCCCGGTTTGGCTGATAAATTCCCGCAGCTGCTGCTTCGTGGCTTGGGGATATTCGGTATAGAGAATGATCTTTTCTCCCTTTCTGGAATCAGGCCGATTAACGGCAGCATTACGATTAGTGCCAAAACAGCTTTCTGCCACTTTTTCCACGGCATCTAAACTAATCATTTCCCCTGATAGCTTGGCAAATCGTTTCAGCCGGGAACGAATACTGATAAAGCCTGACTCGTCAATACTAATAACATCACCGCAATCATACCACTCGGAAGCCGGTACAAACCCTCTCCCTGTTAATAAATACCCTGCCATTACGTTAGGGCCTTTTACAAACAGATTGCCTCCTTCGCTTATGCCGGGTACCTTCTCGATGCGCCACTCAATAGCCGGGAGAAATTTGCCTACGGTACCCGCTTTGGCAAACAGCGGCGTGTTAAGACTTACTACCGGCGCGGTCTCAGTTGTGCCGTACCCTTCTAAAATCCGCAAGCCAAATTTCTCCTGCCACAATTTACGTACTTCCTCATTTAGCTTTTCTCCCCCAGCCAGCACATAACGCATGCTGTAAAAATCATAATGATGGGCATATTTCGCATATCCTTGCAAAAAAGTAGGTGTTCCTAATAGCAACGTTATATTTCGATCATACGCAATTTCAGGAATCACTTTATAATGCAAAGGCGTGGGATATAAAAATACTTCCACACCATTTAGTGCAGGCAGCAGCGTCCCTGCCGTCAGGCCGAAGGAGTGAAACATGGGAAGAGCATTCAGCATTTTATCGCGCGAGGTAAAATCAATCACACTGGCGATTTGATTGATATTTGCAAGAATGCTGCGATGCTTAAGCAGTACCCCTTTTGGCTTGCTCTCACTGCCGCTGGTAAACAAGATCAGTTCCCCGTCACGCACTGCTTTTCGCCGCAGCAGGTAGTTACACACGGCCCTAAGCTTATCATACCAGCCAATTTGCTGTTTACAGTCTTCTAAATATATCAGTTTGAACTGCGACGACAACCTTGATTCCAATTCCGCTAATTGACCTTTCGCAATAAAGGCTCGTGAGGTTAAAATAGCTTTTATGCCGGCAGTTTTCACACAATCTTCATTGTTTTCTGCTCCGGCACTGAAGTTGAGAACTGCCGGTGTTTTTCCAAGGTAAAAAAGTGAAAAGAGCGTGACCAGGTGTCCAATTGAGTTAGGCAGCAGGACACCAACAGGGCTGTTATCCACAAACTGTGGTTTTAACGTTGCACCTAACGCAAAACTATTGATGATTACCTGTCGATAATTGATTGTCCCACCACTATCTTCCGCTATCTGTTTCCCCATGCCGTGAATTTGACCGGCGTTTAGCAGCTTATCAAAGAGATTCTCATAGTTGTCTTCTTGCTGCCTGGCTTCAAACATCGTGAGCTGCAGCAAAGTCAGGATACGGTCACTAATCTCCCTTTTCTGAAGCCGAAAGCTTTTGTCCGGAGCAGCGGTAAGCCGTTCTCTTGCAGCAACGTAAATGATTACCTGCGGCAGCCACTGTCTTTTAATCTGCTTTTGCCGCGATAGCATAGAACGCTCTAGTCCCCGAAAAACCACCGGTTGAATCAATGCCCCTGTTTTGATAGCAATGAAACCTAAACCACTGTAAATCTTCATCAAACTGCCTGTCGTTGTAATCCGGCCTTCAGGGAACAGAACTACCGGCTGACCGGTCTTAATGACTCCCGCGATTTTCTTGAGAGAGTAGGGATTAAGCGGGTCAACAGCAATATGGTTAACCCACTTAAGAAAAAAAGAGAACTTTGCCGCAATCGTTGTATTGACTACAAAGCAGACTTCCCTTGGTAGATAAGCATATAGAAAAATTGCATCTAGAAAGGAAACATGATTCGGCATAATAATGCTTGGGCCGCTAAACTCAAATCGGGCTTCACCAATAACCTTTGTTTTAAACAGGAATTGCAATAGTACCCGAATAATTGTTCTCACTTGTCTCCTCCATTCCGCTTTTTCTAGCATATTATCTTAGCTGCTCACTCAGGCTAAGATTGAACTTAGGTGTGACCAGTACAACAACGACGTCCTTACAAAAAAAGCACTCCTCAGAGTGCCCTTTTTGCTACTGTCTATCAGTCAATATACCGCACCTTATCTTCTATCCCCTTGCGGAAAGGTGCCTTGCCAAGCCGTTCAGGATACCCGACGCAGATGATCCCAACGGGATCTTTATCTTCACTGATGCCAAAAATCTGTCTCGCATCCGCTTTTTCATATAAAGAAAACCACAGTGTCCCTAAGTCCATTGAATGGGCAGCAAGTGACATATTCTGAATTGCAGCACTGCACGCTTCTAAATACCCCGGACTTGGTACGTCAAGGAACTGTTCCGCTCCGTTTCGGGCAGGATCGCCAACTACCACAATCAAAGTAGGCGCTTGCAATAAAAATTCAATATTAAATGCCGGTATCCACTGCCACCCGCTTCTTGCCGCCAGCTTTTCTTTTGTAATCTCTGAGGTTTCTTTTAAACGGGCGTTATATTGGGGATTATTTACGACGATAAATTCCCATGGCTGCTTATTGGCCGGAGAGGGCGCATAAAATGCCGCTTCCAGCATTTGCTTAATTTTTTCCGCTTCAACCGGCTGCTTCTTAAAACTGCGGCAGCTTCTTCTGCCCAGGATTGCTTCAATGCACTTCATGTCTCCATCCTCCAATTGTTTAGTAAGTATTTTCTTCATTATAGTAAAGAATCCAGCCTAAACATAAATCATTTTCTTGGTCATCCCGCCGTCGATCACCATGTTTTCCCCATTAATAAAGTCGTTTTTTTCATCGCTCAGAAACAGACACATTGCCGCAATATCCTCCGGTTTACCTACACGCTTGGAGGGATGCTGCTGATGATCGCTGGCAGTCAGCTGCTCATAGTAGTTATTTTCTATCCAGCCGGGGCTGATGGCGTTAACAGTTACATTCTCAGTACTGAGGGATATGGCCAGCGCATGAGTCAAGGCAACAATACCACCTTTAGAGGCTGCATAGGCTTCTGTATTTGCTTCGGACATTAAATAGCGGGTAGACGCAATATTAATAATTCTCCCGTAGCCGGTTCCTTTGGTAAAACGGGCGAATTGCTGCGCTGCAACAAAGGCAGCCCGCAGATTAAGATTGATGACTTCATCCCATTCGGCAATTGACAGTTCATACAGTGATTTGAAGTTACCCTTACCGGCATTATTAATGAGAATATCAATACGCTGATATTTGGCCATCACGGTTTGAAATAATTGTTGAATTTCCTCAACATTGCACAAGTCAATTTGATAAAAAAATGCCTTATAGCCCTGAGCCAGATACTCGTCCTGTAGTTGCCGGCCTTTGGCTTCATCAATATCAGCAAGAACTACCGCAGCTCCCTGCTGTAAGTATGCCCAGCCAATTGCCCTGCCAATTCCATTAGCGCCGCCTGTTACCAAAACAACTTTATCATGATAGTTCACTGCCTTCTTCACCTTCCATATTTTTGTGCAGCATAATATAAGTATCGAAAATTCGACCAACAAGGAGTTTTGCTGTTTTGCGATAAATTAACAACAGATAAGTATTTCTGGTATGGCTGGAGGCATATACGTTGAAAAATCATTTTTTATGGACTGATACTATATGCGGTAGTGAGATGGCCGCCTTGATGGATAAGATTGACTGGACGTTGACTGAAATGGGACCGGTCATCGATTGGCCGGAGGACTTACGCACTGCTCTGACAATCTGTCTTGGGTCCAAGTTCCCCATGGCTATCTGGTGGGGCAAAAATTACACCATGTTTTATAATGATGCGTACCGCCCAATGCTGGGACTGTCCAAACATCCTTATTATCTGGGAAAGTCGGGAAAAGACTGCTGGTCAGAAATATGGCACATCTTAAGCCCTATGTTCGAAAGTGTTTTTCTAATGAAACAAGCAACGTGGTCAGAAGACCTGCTGCTGGAAATGGACCGAAACCACTATATAGAAGAGACGTACTTCACTTTCTCCTACAGCCCGCTGTATAACAATCTGAAAGAAGTCTATGGAATTTTCAATGTGTGTACAGAAACAACCAGCCAAGTGATTGGCGCACGCCGGCTGAAAATAGCAAGAGCGATGAATCAAGAAAGCAAAACTGTTCAGGCTGCAGCAGCGCAAGTCCTGCAGGTAATAACCGAGAACCCCCTCGACATTCCCTTCGCAATATTGTACTTAGTTGATGACACTTCTGCCAGTATGACTCTCGCCGGTACCACCGGCTTTAACAACACCGCCAAATGCCCGGCAGCAATTGATCTGCTTTCACCAGTTGGCCCCTTGGCTATACTGGCGGCCTCGGTTTTCCACACGGGAAAAGCCAAAATTGCCGCTAATATGGAAGAATTATTTACAACCATTCCGTCCGGCCCTTGGCAGCAGCCGCCTGCTTCCTGTATCGTCCTGCCCATTAAGCATCAGGGACGTAACCGGATTTCTGCCATTTTAATTGCCGGAATCAGCTCCCATCAAATTTATGATGAAAATTACCGGAGCTTCTTCGAGTTATTCTGCGCTCACACGAGCACACTGTTCACAACTGCCCGGGTCTACGAGAAGGAGCATCAGTGCGCTGAATCGGAACAAAAGTTTGCCAAAGTCTTTCACAGCAACCTTTGTATGATGGCGATAATCACTGCCAAAACAGGGGCATTTGTTGATATAAATGACCGCTTCCTGGCTATTTTAGGCTTTAGCCGGGAACAAGTACCCTATTTAACCATTGGCAATTCCGGTATTGTCACTTCTCCGCCGGTCGACAGTCTGCTGGGCGCGTTCGCCAACAGTGATATGCTAACAAACTGCGAAGTTGAGTTGAGAAACGTTGCCAATCATTGCTACACTCTCAGTCTCTCCGGCAGTTTGGTCACGCTTAATAACACAAAATGCATTTTGTTAATGGCTTTGGATATAACGGAAAAAAAATGTATCTTAATGAAATTACCAAACTAGACCGGCTGAATATGGTCGGCCAGATGGCTGCCGGCATTAGTCACGAAATCAGAAATCCGCTGACTACAGTTAAGGGTTATTTACAACATTTGATAAGAAAACCGCCCCTGACCCCCTATAATGAACAATTCGCACTCATGATCTCCGAACTCGACCGGGCCAGCGGCATCATTACGGAATTCCTTTCACTTGCCAAGAACCGCTTCGTTCAACAGGAGAGCTGTTCGCTCAGTGAGCTTATCACCGAACTGCTGCCACTGATTGAAGCGACTGCCATGCTCGAAAGCAAAGTCGTTTTTCCCGTTCTGGAGTCGACTGCCGCGATTTTTGCCGATCCCAAGGAAATCCGGCAGTTGATTTTAAATATCGCCAAAAACGGCTTAGAAGCCATGGAGCCAGGAGGTATACTAACCGTTAAAACCTATGAGCAAAACAATCACGTTGTATTGGCAATCGCCGACAATGGCTGCGGAATTTCTGAAGAAATGCTGACAAAGCTAGGTACGCCTTTTATGACTACCAAGACTACCGGAACCGGTCTGGGACTGCCGATATGCTACAGCATAGCGGACAGGCATAATGCCAAGATCAGGGTAGTATCCGACTCAGGCGGAACAGAATTTCAATTTCACTTTATGCCAGTTCATCCATTAACGACGCTATAGAAACCGCATTGAGAGGCTGCTCAGCCAGCGGCTTGCCAGCCAATTGTGGTAAAGATGCTTCCAAGGTCATGCGCTCCGTACGGTATATTACCCCGATCGGTATTTTTTCTCCCCATTGCCCCGCAACGGCGGCAGCCTGCGCATAATCGGCAGCATCATAATCCGGCTCCTCCAGCCGATAAACACGTTCCTGGTACCATTTGTACGTATTAACATGATTAAAGGAAACGCAGGGCTGCAGAATATCCAGCACGGCAAAGCCCTTATGCTGTACTGCCTGCACCATATAATCAGCCAGCCTAGGATCTGCGGCAGTTGAGCGTCCAACCCAGGTTGCTCCCGCCTGCAGGGCCATTTGCACAATATTGATTGGCTGTTCTACACTGCCCAGCGGCGCAGGGGTAAATTTTGTAATTGCGCCAATATCACTGGTTGGAGAAGCCTGGCCTTTCGTCAAACCATAGATCTGGTTATTGTGAATGATATAGGTAATATCCAGATTGCGCCGGGCCGTATGAATGAAATGTCCGATGCCCAGCCCCATACCGTCACCATCTCCACCTTCGGCAATAACCGTAAGCTGATGATTAGCGAGCTTAACGCCTGTAGCAACAGGCAGGCTTCTCCCATGCAGCGTCTCAATCCGGTAAGTATTAACATATTGACTGATTTTGCTGGAGCAGCCAATACCGGTTACCAGCGCAAGCTGGTCCGGCTCAACACCCAATTGGGAGATTGCCTTTTTTAAAGCATTCAATATGCCATAATTGCCACACCCCATGCACCAGGTAGGAACATACCGCAATTTTAAATCTTCCATTAGGCGAGAACCTCCTTTATTTTTTCTACCAGTAAGGAAGCAGTAAACGCGCGGGAGTCATATTTCAGCAGGCTGGCATTTACCGAGAGCCCGGTATGCATGCGGATCATTCCAGCCATTTGGGATGTTTTATTGCCTTCGACCATTATAATCTTTTTACTTGCCTGCAAAGCTGTTTGCACTGCTTCAGCGGGAAAAGGCTGAGGATATAAAATCTGCAGGAAGTTTACATTTCTTCCTTCCTGATTTAGCTCATCGATCGCTCCCAGTACAGCACCTTTGGTCGATCCCCAGCTAACGATAGTAATTTCAGCGGTCTGAGGTCCATGCAGCTTAATGGCCGGAATCTCGCGGAGCAGAGCGGGAACTTTCGCAAACAGTTTATCAATTCCTGCTGCTGTTATCTCGGGTTCCATTTCGGCATATTCCTGGTTGCCCGAACTGTAAAACCCATCTTCACCATGCGTATAGCTTGTGACAATGTGGCGCCCTCCCTTTTGACCGGGAATGGCACGGGGAGAAATGCCATCGGCAGTATGTAAGTAGCGCTGATAAGGCTGTTGTTCGCTCAGCCACGCTTCATCTACCATTTTTCCTCGTTCAATTGTTAATCCCTGCTCCTCGAAATAGGGATGCGTAACAACAGAATCAGCCAGATATTTATCGGTCAGAATAATACCGGGCACTTGGTACTTCTCTGTCAGATTCAACACGCGAAACGTCTCGGTAAAACATTCTTCCACATCACCGGGCGCAACAATAATCCGCGGAAATTCGCCCTGGGAGGCATAGGCTACAAAATTAAGATCCGCCTGGGCAGTGCGCGTCGGCAGACCGGTGCTTGGTCCCCCTCGCTGGGCCTCAACGATAACAAGTGGGACTTCACCTATGGCGGCAAATCCCAAGGCTTCCGTCATCAGGGCAAAACCGCCGCCGCTAGTGGAGCCAATAGCCCGTACACCGGCATATCCGGCACCAATCAGCATATTCACTGCCGCGATTTCATCTTCAGCTTGTTTAAAAACCACTCCGTACTCGGCGGCATGATCAGCCAAATAGCTTAATACACTGGACCCCGGTGTCATCGGGTATCCAGCAGCAAATTTTACGCCGGCTTTTAATGCTCCCATCGCAATAGCATCGTTGCCGTTTAACAGCATTTTTTTATTGCCATCAGCCCGAAATTCCAGCGGAAACAGCATTTTACCGCTATATTGCTGCCTGGTTTGTTCATATACCCGCTTCAGCAAAGCAAGATTCTGTTCCAAAACACTTGCTTTCTTAAACTCGCTTTTCATTGTATCGGCAACCAGCGCCAGTGGAAAGTCTGTTAAGGCACAAAAAGCCCCTACCATAGCGCTGTTAGCCATTACTTTGGCCGCTTCACCGGTAAGAGCTCCAATTAATTTGACCGGATACAAATTTACTCCTGCCGGAACTTTACTTTCATCGGGTTTTACCGCATCACTGTCATAGAGAACCGCTGCTCCTTCTGCTAATTTTTCGTAATTCTGATTCAAAGCCTGCTGGGATAAAGCGGCCAGAAATTCATAGCGTTCTTCATGAGCCTTAACCGGCTGCTTATCAAAACTGACTGCACAGGTATTGAGACCGCCTTTAATTAAAGAAGGATATTCATTGACAACAAACGTCCACAGGCCATTTCGGCTTGCCGCCTTGGCAATTAATGTACCTGCACTCATGATTCCATAGCCTGCAGGGCCACCAAACATAACGGTAAATGGTTTTCGATTCATAGAAATTCCTCCGTTCTGCGTTATTGTTGAGCTGTATCCTAATCGTTTATAGGAATAATCATTATTATTTAACTCTTGTTCGACGTTTTCCACTTAGTACCTGCTTGAAGATGCTAAAATCAGGAAATTCCCGAAAATAAAAGAAAACATATGCCCGATTTGTGCTATGGATTCTCTATGGCAAGAGGCTGTCTCAAATTACTTTGAGACAGCCTCTTATAGGTCATATCGTAAATTTCCGCACAGCTTTTTGCAGTTCTGCCGCTATATTGGCCAAGGACTGACTGGAAGCAGCAATTTCTTCCATAGAAGCAGACTGTTCTTCCGTTGCCGCCGAAATATTCTGAGCCTGCCCGGCAATATCCCGGCCGATTTCATCAACTTCCTGTGTAGCCCCCAGCACTTGCTTACTGGCTTCGACAGCCTGGGTCAGGCCTTGCGCAATTTTCTGTGTTATAGCGGCAACCTCCTCAATCTGGTGCTGAATTTCAGTAAAAGAAGCTCCAGCCTGATCAACTACGGCATTGCCTTTTTGGACTTCGGCTGTGCCTGCAGTCATTGCTACAACAGCCTGATCTGTTCTGTCCTGAATATCACGAATTAATTCGGAAATTTGTTTTGCGGCTATCTGCGATTGTTCCGCCAATTTCCGTACTTCCTCTGCTACTACCGCAAAGCCCCGGCCCTGCTCACCAGCTCTGGCAGCTTCAATTGCCGCATTTAAAGCCAGCAGATTGGTCTGGGCAGCAATTCCTGATATCGTATCCACAATCACGCCAATTTCCTTGGAACGGTTTCCTAATTCAGCAACAGCCTCGGCCGAACTCTCGACCGTACGCTGGATTTGATTCATTTGCACAATTGCATTATCCACAGCATTACTGCCTGCTACGGTAGAGGCCACAGCCTCTTTCGTAATTTTGGCAGCCTGTACGGCAGCCTCTGCTCCCTCTTGCGACCCTTGCGTAATATTTTCTACTAGCGCCAGTACATTAGCAACGCCTATCGTCTGCTTTTCAATGCCTTCCGACGTTGACGAAATAGAAACCGCAACCTGATTGGCAGCTTGTGCCGATTGCTCAGCTCCGGCATGCAGCTGTTCTGCTGAAGCAGCTACTTGCTCCGTTGCTGCCGTAACCTGCCGCATAAGGCCGCGCAGATTACTTGCCATTTGTTCAAAACTTTGTGCCAGCCGTCCTACTTCGTCCTTGGATGTAATCTTTAAGGTGGTGAGCGAAAGATCGCCTTGCGCAACTTTTGCAGCTTCCTGTACCAGCACTTCAATCGGCTGCAGCGTTTTTAACAGGTAACGCCAGCCAATTAAGCCTACCAGAATCAGCCCAGCGGCAAGAGCGGCCAGCATCCAAACCAGACTGGCATAAAAGCCTGCTGTAAACTCACTGGTCGGCAGCGAAGTAATAACAAGCCAATTTGTGTTGTTAACAGTGGTTACGAGTGCAACAGAATCCCGGCCGGCAAGATCGGTATAGTGAACAAGCCTGCCAGGCTGGCCTTTCAAACGATTCATTAAATCGTCAGCTATCTTTTTTTGTTCTTTTACCAAATTCCGGTTGGTGTGAGCAATAAGCGTTCCATCCTGACTGATAATCGCAGCAACTCCCGTTGCGCCCACTTTGACTTGCCCGAGATAGTTCTGCAGAGTTTCCAGATTGACGGCCTGAAGCACCATTCCTGTCAGCTTTCCGCCCTGATCCTTTACAGGCTGAGTGACTATTACGGAAGGCACACCTGTTACTCTATTGACAATAATATCACTGACATGGGATTTTTGATCCCGTAAGGTATCTTTAAAGAAAGTCCGGTCGGCCAGGCTATCACCAATTACTTTTGTATCGTACGGAGCAATTGCCAGTCGTTTGCCGGTTTGATCTAAAAAGTTCAACCGGTCAACTCCCCAGGAAACACCAAAATAGGTATCGATCTTAGCCTGTATGCGGGCAGGGTCAGCCGATTGCAATTCGCTGTCCTGTCCGTAAACCTTGCCGCTTTTATCAAACGATTCGAATAAATCGCTAACCTGCCCGGAAAGCTGCACAGCCTGGTTCACCATCGTGATTTGCGTGCTGTTCATTGTTTGCTGGTATAAAACATACATGCCGGAGCCGGCAATAATCATGCCTACAACTAATAAAGAAATCACAAGTAAAGCAACCATTTTTGTTTTAATTGACATTGTTCTCCCCCTAATAGACATTCATAAGTTGATGATGATTACTTGTACGAACGAGATACTTGATATTAGCATGCTTTACTAAAAATTGGAATGCTTTTTTTGGAAAAGTAAAACCGCCTATTGGCGGTTTTTCTCCTGACAGATCTCTTTTATCAACTTACCAATTCTGGCAATACCTTCAACGATCCGTTCCTCTGACATATTGGAAAAATTCAGGCGCAATGTATTTTCATTGCCGCCATTCGGGAAAAACGCGCCTCCCGGAACGAAGGCAACCTGCTTTTCAAGACATTTGATCAATAAATCCCGGGCATTTAGCTCCTTCGGAAGCTCTACCCAGAGAAATAATCCCCCATCGGGCTGCGTATAGGTTACGCCCGCAGGGAATTCACTTTTTATTGCTTCCAGCATCAGATTCCGTCTTGTTTTGTATACTTTTCTAATTTTTTCAATATGTTCTTTTAGATCAAACATTTCCATGAATTTGCTTACCTGCCGCTGGGCCATTGTGTTGGTATGTAAATCGGTACTCTGTTTGAATATTATGTATTTCTGTAGAATCTCCGGCGCCGCGCACAGCCAGCCCACTCTGATTCCCGGAGTAAGAACCTTAGAGAAAGTGCTTTGGTAAATGACCCTCCCTTCTGTATCAAAAGCTTTTACCGGCGGTACACGCTCTCCGGCAAAACGCAATTCTCCATAAGGATTATCTTCCATC
Organism: Anaerospora hongkongensis; assembly: GCF_004339805.1. Classification (GTDB taxonomy): domain Bacteria; phylum Bacillota; class Negativicutes; order Sporomusales; family DSM-15969; genus Anaerospora; species Anaerospora hongkongensis. The sequence continues at coordinate 235,674 of NZ_SLUI01000002.1, forward strand.
ACCATCACATCATATTGATTGGCAAGCTCAACTAATCTTTTCCGTCTATCGATGCTCATAGTCCTGCCAGTAGGATTCTGAAAATCCGGAATGGTATAAATAAGTTTCGCCTGTGGATAGCGCTGCAGAGTCTCTTCAAGGGCGGACATGATCATCCCCTGCTCATCCATAGCAACTTCCACAAATTGAGGAGAGTAAGTTTTAAAGGCATTAATAGCGGCAAGGTAAGTGGGACTTTCGCAAATAACAATATCGCCTTCATCTAAAAATACTTTCCCTGTAAGGTCGAGTCCTTGCTGCGAACCACTGACAATCAATACATCAGTGCAGGAAGCAACCACTCCTGCCTCAGCCATTCTAGCTGTAATCTGCTCTCTAAGCGGCTGATACCCCTCCGTTGTGCTGTATTGCAGTGCTGCCCTGCCATCGTCACTGAGAACAGCTGTACACACTGCTTTCATCTCTTCTACAGGAAACAATTCCGGTGCCGGAAGTCCCCCGGCAAAGGATATCACGTCAGGCCGTTCCGTAACTTTCAGGATTTCCCGGATTTCGGAAGCCTTCATTTGTTCTACCCGGCGGGCAAAATGACCTGCCATACCTATCAACCTCCAATTTCTATATATGATGGCTCTACTATAGTCTAAGCAGTATATAATGAAACTTCGGCTTATGCTTAGCATTTACCTGCCACCCCTCCGCTTCTTTCGGCGGTACCCAGTAAACTGCACCTATTGCCGCACTGGGGCCAGTATGTTATCCTATCAATACGATTAATTAAACTAAAAACTTCAATAATTTTTTTCAATAGCGAGGTCATTATTTTGGAGTTTAGACAACTGCAAACATTTGTGACAATCACTCAAGCCGGCACCTTCGCACTGGCTGCCGAGCAATTAGGCTATACGCAGCCTACACTAACCACCCATATTCAAGCGTTGGAAAAAGAATTAAATATCAAATTGTTTGACCGTCTCGGACACCGTATTCGCTTAACCCGGGATGGTGAACAGTTTTTAGGTTATGCCGAGCGTATTTTAAAACTTACCCAGGAAGCTGCCAGTGCGGTATCACCACAGCAATCCTGCTGCGGAAAGCTGATTATCGGCGCCAGTGAAACGTTCTCTGTGCTGCGCTTACCAGCCCTGCTAAAGGAGTTTCGTCACAGCTATCCTGCCGTTGCGCTTGAGCTGCAGTTCGGCAGTATTGCCAAGTTTCGCGATGACCTGAAAAATAATGGTATTGACCTGGCATTCATCCTGGCTCAAAAAAACAGCTATCCTGATCTCACTTCCGAGGTGCTATGCCCGGAGCCAATGTCCTTCATTGTTGCACCTGATCATCGCCTGACCGATCAAAGCACCTTCAGCCTGACTGATGTGGCAGCCGAGGATTTTATTGTTACTCAGTCGGGCTGCGCTTATCGCGATTATATTGAAAATCTGCTGGCACAAAACAATATTCATCCCCGCTCATTTATGAAAGTGAAAAATATCGAGGCCATCAAACAATTTGTTATCAGCGGCCTAGGTGTAGCGATTTTACCGCGTATCTATATTGAAAAAGAACTCGCCGCTAATCTGCTTGCCGAATTACCCTGGACCGGTCCTGACTTTGGCATGTATACCCAGTTGATCTATCATAAGGACAAATGGCTGTCACCGGTTATGCTAAGCTTTCTGGAAGTAACCCGCAGCCGGTTCTTTGCTTAAAATCCTCGTTTCCTTCCTTCTGGAAAAAGGCGGTCCGCAGGATGGGAAATGCTCAGCTTACGTTAAGAAATTCGTTTGTCACAAAAGTAACAAGCCGGTCCTTTTCCGCTGTTGCCTGGATATACAAAAAAAGGCTGTCACATTATGCTTTTTAAAGCATTTTGCGACAGCTTCTTTTATTAAGAAAATATCTCCAAGCCTACCGGACAATGATCACTGCCCATAATCTCCGGGTAAATAACCGCCTCTTTAACCTGCTCCTGAAGACGGTTGGAAATGAGGAAGTAGTCAATACGCCAACCAATATTGCGGCTTCGTGCCCCCATCATATACGACCACCAGGTATAGGCATTTTCCTTATCAGGGTACAAAAAGCGGAAGCTGTCGGTAAACCCTCCCTGGAGCAATTCGGTAAACTTGCCTCGCTCCTCATCCGTAAAGCCAGCATTGCGTTTATTGGTTTTCGGATTCTTCAAATCAATTTCCTGATGGGCAACATTGATATCGCCGCAGACAATCACCGGCTTGCTCTTATCAAGCTGCTGCAGATGTTCACGAAAAGCATCCTCCCATTTCATGCGGTAGTCAAGCCGCAAAAGATCACGCTGCGAGTTCGGTGTGTAAACATTTACCAGAAAAAAATCATCAAACTCTAATGTGATCAGGCGCCCTTCCTGATCATGTTCCTCATGATTCATGCCATAGGTAACAGCCAGCGGCTTCAGCCGGGTAAAAACAGCCGTACCGGAATACCCTTTCTTTACGGCATAGTTCCAATACTTTTCGTAACCGGCAAGTTCTATATCAACCTGACCTTCTTGCATTTTTGTTTCCTGTACACAAAATATATCGGCATCGATCTGCGTAAAAAAATCGATAAAACCTTTATTTAAGCATGCCCTGAGTCCATTTACATTCCATGACACCAATTTCATTTTCGTACCTACTTTCCATTTTTGTTGCGCAGCTCTAATAGAGAATTCGAGCTAGCCTGTCGATACTCCTTGTTGACAGAGCTGCACATTGCAAAGCAGCTATGAGCGCCAGATAGCAAAGCAAAACGGTACTAGCAAGGGAGCGGCCACGGTGGTAATTAAGCCCATAAAAATCATCGAGAGACTGGCGATCGCCCCTTCCAGCGATCCCAATTCATAGGCTTTGGAGGCTCCAGTTCCATGAGCGGTGATCCCAAACATCATCCCCCTGGTAACAGGTGTTTTAATTGAGCCCCATTTCAGTGCCGAAGAAGTTAGTACGACTCCAATCACACCTGTAACGATCACAAAAACGGCGGTCATTGCCGGATCTCCCCCTAAAACCCGGGCAACATTCATGGCCATGGGGGTGGTAATGGATCGAGGAGCAAGACTTGTCACTATCTGCGGGTCAATCCCCAGCAGTTCTGCAGCTCCTACAGATGTCAAAATCGCCACGACAGCGCCAACGGTTACGCTCACCATAAGCTCAACAAGATAGGTCTTAATAATAGTCCGGTATTTGTACATCGGCACGGCAAAAGCCACTGTTGCCGGCTGCAGCATGTAGCTCAATAAATGGCCTCCCCGGTCATAAGCGGCAAAAGAAATATGAAAGCCTGTCAGCAGGGCAATCAAAACGACGGGACAAACAATCAGCGGTGATAATGCAATTGCAGACGATCGCCGGTAAAGCAGCTTCGCCAGGATATAAACAATAATCGTCAGAAACAATCCAAATAGTACTAACATGCTTTTTCCCTTCTTTCCCGGTAACGGCCGATTACCTCAGCCGACAGCACAACAGCTGCCAGGACTGCAGCAATGCTGAAACCTACAACAAATAATAAGACTCCGATCTGACTGGCAAATACACTTTCATATTGCATGACCCCAATTGCCGAAGGGATAAAAAATAATAACAGCTCAGCAATTAAAAAATCTGCACCTGCTTCAACCCACGCTAACGACAAAATTTTTGTTTTCAGCAATCCGAAAAGGATTGCCATCCCCAGCAAATTACCGGGAATCCCTCTGCCAATCAATTCCGACAGGCTATTGCCAATACTATTGATACCACATAATAATAAAACCTGCATCGTAATTTTTACCAAATGCATATATCCTCACTCCTGTCATGCATCTCAGTCTACATCGTCCGGCAGGAATAATAAAATACTTGTAATATATAACAGCTATGCGTTAAAGCTATAATGACGTCAGCATCGGAGGTTTTCCTGTGGATATTTTGCATTTACGTTACTTCCTTGAAGTAGCCCGTCAAAAGAGCTTTACCAAAGCATCACAAACCCTGCGTGTCAGCCAGCCGTCGATCAGTAAGGTCATTAAAACACTGGAGAATGAATTAAATATTACCTTGCTGGAACGGGCAGGACGGGAGGTTGAATTAACAGATGCCGGGAAAGCCGTGTTTGAAAAGGCACAGCATGTTGTTCTGGAATTCCAGGATCTTGCATCTGAGTTAAGCGAAGTATGCAATCTAAAAAAGGGGGAAATTACGATTGGACTGCCACCTATGGTAGGCGCCCGTTTTTTCCCAAAAGTCATTGGCCATTTCCGGCAGGCATATCCGCTTATCCAAATTAAATTGATCGAAGTTGGCTCCAAACAAATTGAAGCTGGTGTAGAGGCTGGGACACTGGACCTCGGAGTAATTGCATTGCCAGCAAGCCAGGAGGGCTTTGAACTTTTTCCTTTTGTGAATGAAGCTTTGTGCGTTGTTTTATATCAGGAGCACCCACTTGCCGGAAATACTGCCCTCACCTTGGCGGCCCTAAAAGAAGAGCCCTTTATTTTATATAAAGAGGACTTTTCTTTATATGACCATATCCTCAGCCAGTGTCAGGCTAGAGGGTTTCGGCCGGCTATTGCCTGTCAAAGCTCGCAATGGGATTTCATTGGCGAAATGGTAGGTGCCAGACTGGGCATCGCCTTGCTGCCGGAAACAGTTTGTAAGGAATTAGATAAGGACCGGTTTCGCTGCATCCCTTTGACTGATCCGGTCATTCCCTGGAAGCTGGCCATCATCCGCCAAAAAAACCGCTATTTATCTTTTGCGGCCCGGGAATGGCTGAGCTTCACCAAAGCGTTTTTTCTTGCGCAAAATACGAACACGAGTCTATAAAAATGATTGATTTTAACCCAATATCGCGATATGATAGAACTAGTATTAGCACTCATTACACAAGAGTGCTAACAATCACATGTGAACTCGTAATTACCTAGTAAAGGAGAATCTGCATGACTGAACAAACACTTACCAAAGAAACCCGGGAGTTTCAGGCAGAAACCAAACAACTGCTGGATTTGATGGTTCATTCTATTTATACGAACCGGGAAATATTTTTACGGGAGTTAATCTCTAACGCCTCTGATGCCATTGATAAAATCCGTTTTGAGTCGTTAACCAATCAGGATTTGCTGGAAAATAACCGGGACTTTGAAATTTTTATTGTCCCTGATGAGGACAGCCATACATTAACCATCTCCGACAACGGTATTGGCATGACCTATGCTGAGGTAATTGAAAATATCGGTACTATTGCCAAATCGGGAACCAAAGCTTTCTTCGAAAAACTAAAAGAAAATGAAACAGCCTCCGAGCATGAGTTAATCGGCCAATTCGGTGTTGGCTTCTATTCTGCTTTCATGGTTGCTGATAAAGTGACCCTCATCACGCGGGCACCTGGCCAGGAAAAAGGCATTAAGTGGGAATCAACCGGCGACGGTACATATACAATTGAAGAAATTGAAAAGCCCCAGCGGGGAACGACTCTTGCTTTAAGTTTAAAAGAAGAATTCCATTCCTCCGAAAAACCGGAACAAAATTTTCTAAATACTTCCGTTATCCAATCGCTGATCAAAAAATACTCAGATTATATCCGCTACCCGATTAAAATGAACTTTACCCGGGAAGAGCGCGAACGGGATGCCGACGGGAAAGTAATTGAAGATGCTCCGGTAAAGCAAGTGGTGGAATTGCGCACGTTAAACTCCATGACACCGCTGTGGACCAAGAGCAAGGCCTCGATTACTACCGAAGAATATCATGATTTCTACAAAAATCTGTTTCACGACTGGGAAGAACCTTTGGAAATCCTGCACAATAAGGCTGAAGGCGCCGTCGAATATACGTCCCTCCTGTTCATTCCGTCGCATGCGCCTTACGATTTTTATGACCGTGAAGCAACTGCAGGAATCAGGCTCTATTCAAAACAGATTTTCATCATGGACAACTGCAAGGATCTGCTGCCCGAGTATTTGCGCTTTGTCCGCGGTTTAGTTGATTCTCCGGACTTTTCCTTAAATATCTCCCGGGAGCTTTTACAGCACAGCAGCCAGCTCAAACTGATCGGTAAGAATCTGGAGAAAAATGTCCTGAAATCCCTGAGCAGCCAGTTGTCCAAAGACCGTCCAAAATATGAAAAATTCTGGAAGGAATTCGGACGGGCGCTCAAAATCGGCGTATATTCCGATTACCAGAGCAGGGATAAACTGAAAGACTTACTGTTGTTCTCTTCCTCCCGCTCCGCCGAGGAGCTCACTACCCTGGAGGAATATGTGCAGCGCATGAAGGAAAATCAAAAATCGATTTATTATGCTACCGGTAAAGACCAGGCTTCGGTAGACCGCCTGCCTCAGCTGGAGCTGTTGCGTGAAAAGGGAATCGAAGTTCTTTATCTCTTCGATCAAGTTGACGAATTCGCTATTGATGCTTTACGGGAATATAAGGAGAAAAAATTCCAGTCCGTCAGCCGTGGCGATTTGAATCTTGACGAAATAGACACAGAAGAAGGCAAAAAAGATACCGAGGCTCTGGCCAAAGAAAATGAAGGCCTAATTAAAGCGGTAAAAGAACATTTAGACGGCAAAATTGCTGATGTAAAAATCAGCAGCCGCTTAAAATCAAGTGCCGTTTGCTTAGTCAGCGATAATAGTGGAATCAGCCTTTCTATGGAGCAAATCCTGGCTGAAATGAATAAGACCATGTTCAAAGCCAAGCGCATCCTGGAATTGAATCCGGAACATGAAGTGTTCGCAGCACTGAAAGAACTGTATGAAACTGCTCCTGAATCAGAAGCGTTCCAGGACTATTGCGATTTGCTTTATGTGCAGGCAATGCTGATTGAAGGCCTCCCGCCTGAAGATCCGATTGGCTTTGCCGATAAGATGTCCCGCCTGATGGCTCGCAGCAAAAATTAATGAATAAAACTGCCCTGCTCTTTTGAGCAGGGCAGTTTTTATTCGTCGTTTTCCTTGTTTTGCTGTCGATTGATTTTGGCTTGATCAGGCGTCAGTTCCTCAGCGGTTTCAAACTGCAGCTGCCGGCTGGCAGTACCAGGTGCAGCCGCCGCTCTTTTCTGATAGAGCTTTTGACCAGTATAAATCGCTGAAAACAGCAATACTAATCCCATTCCGGCTGCCAGACCGGCCCCCTGCCCGGCGACAAGCGGCATGCTGGCAATGATTAATAAGCAGCTTGCCAAAGCCAGCCAGGAAGTATAGGGATAGCCGGGAAGCTGGCATTTGCCATCAGGCGAACAGCCATGCTCCTTGCGAAACTTATAATGAGAAGCCAGAATAACCACATAGGCAAAGAGCAGAGAAAATCCACCTGAGCTGACAAGAAAAAGATAGACCTGTTCTGGAAGAAAGAAACCCATTCCCAGTGCCGCCAGCATGGCAGCACCTGAAAACAAAATTCCTTTGCGCGGTATATCGCCTGTATCCTTCACCCAGTCAGGCGCATGCCCCTCTTCAGCCAGCGAGCGGATCATCCGGCCCAGGCCAAACATGGCGGCTAACATAGTGGAAAGGATAGCGGTAACCAAAACAATATTCATAACTGTACCTGCCCAGCCAAGATTCCACTGGTCTAACGCCAAGACCAACGGACTTTCAGCGGTACTTAAAGCGGCTGTGGGAATAAGCGGCAGCAAAATAAGCACTGCAGCAATATATAGACCTGCCAATCCGGCTATCGTATAGGAGATCGCTTTGGGCACGGTCTCAGCAGGATTAGCAGTCTCTGAAGCTGCCAGACCAATAATTTCAAATCCCGCATAGGCAAACATAACAATCAGCATACTTCCGGCAATCCCTGCTATTCCCCGGGGAAACCAGGGTTCGGTCAATAGAGCTCCGGCTCCTACCCGCTCCGTGCCGGTAAAAACGCCACTGATTAAAGCAGCTCCCACCACAACAAAGCCGACAATCGCGAGCAGCTTTACAGCCGCCAGCCCGCTTTCCAGCTTACTTAGTTTATCAGCCCCGAGCAAATTTAGAAAAGTCACGCTGACAATCACGCCAGCTCCCAATAAAGGCACCGATAGTGCAGGGAACCATTTTTGCAGGATAATGGATACGGCCGCGGCCTCGCTCGACATGGCAAGTACCATACCGCTCCAATACACCCACCCTACGACAAATCCCAGTCCCGGCCCATATGCTTTTTGCGCAAAGGTACGAAACGAGCCGGGAGCAGGATCGGCTACTGTCATTTCCGACAGGGCAAAGAGAATAACGTAAACCAAAGCGCCTGCCAGCAAATAGGAAATCAGGATTGCTGGACCTGCTGCCTGGATGGCTACTGCCGACCCAAGAAAAAAAGAGCCGCCAATCACCGTTCCTAATGCCATCATCGTCAATTGCCAGGCTGATAAGCCCTTATCATTTTTCTCCAAGATGAAACCTCCCGGTAAAGATACTCATGAAAAAAGTATCTCCCACCTACGGCCAAGTTATGAGAAAAGAGAGAGAGTCAAAAAACATGCACGCTTGTACGTTTTATTGCAGATGAAGCCATAAGAACAGCACCGGAAGCTCCACTAGCAGAAATACCACCGTCGTAAGCACAAAAGCAGCCATAGCAATATCGAGATTCAGATTGTGAATTTTAGCGGCTACAACAGCATTAATAGCAGTTGGCATACAGGCCAGTATTAAAATGGTATTCCGGGCGATTTCATCTGTAAAAACCAAAACTGCCAGCATATACGACAGAAGGGGCGTAATTATAAATTTAATGGGAATCAAGTCTAGAATCCCTGTATAGCAGGCGCGCATCCGGCAAAAATCAATCGAATAGCCAATAGGGAGCAAAGCCGTCCAGGCACCAAGGTGCACCAGCGGATCAACAAAAGCCCCGGCCAGTTCCGGCCGGGGAAGATCGGCAAACCTGAGCATCAGGCCTACTGCCATCCCCACAACCGGCAGCTGGGTCCGATTCAGAAACATTGATGAAAATGATGGTCCTTCCGTACATTGCTGAATGCTGCGCTGGTAATAATAATGAGCTAAGGGAAAGCAAAACATAAAGGTAATCACCGTTTGCAGCAGCACAACCAGCTGAGTATAGGCAAATCCCGTTTCACCATATAAAATAAAGGCGCATAAACCGCCGAGGGTGCCTACATTCGACAGCATCGCGCAAATAATATAAGTTCCTTTATTCAGCTCTTCCGTGTACTTTTTCTTAACCCGCAGATAAGCAATCGCTCCGGGGATAAGACTGATTAATATTCCGAACACAGGAAACCAGATTAATTCGTAATACAGGGAAAGTACCCAAAATGTCAAAACCGATAAGACCGGGTAAATGATACATATATTCCAATCAATCATTTTTTGAAAGAAACGTTCATAATCTTTTCTGTGATAACGCAATGCATAACCAAGTGCCAAAGGCAAAACCAAATCAACAAGGATGTATGCTAATTTAACTTTAATATCCACGCTGTTTCTCCTACTGCAGGATTCTGCTCTCCTAATTGTATCAATAGATAATCCGGCAGGCAATGTTTTAACAGGCGAAATTCCTTTGCAGGATATCCGAATTCACTCACGTATATACTAAAAATACTGTTTAGGAGGTTAGTCCCATGATTATCAATGAAACCTTACAAACAATAAAAAACCGGCGCAGCATCCGCAGCTTCAAAGAAGAGCAAATTACAGAGGAAGAACTCCAGACTGTCCTTGAAGCCGGTTTATACGCGCCAAGTGCTGTTAATCAACAAGCCTGGCATTTTACCGTCATTCAGAATCAAGAGCTGCTCAACCGGTTGAATCTGCATGCCAAAGAAGCTGCAAAAACCTTTGACGACGAACACATCCGGGCAATGGCCAATAATGATAAGCTCCATATTTTCTATGGGGCACCTACGGTCATTTTAGTTTCCGGTAAGGAAACAGCCACGTCAATTGAATCAGACTGCGCCGCCGCCAACGAAAATATGCTGCTTGCTGCTGAGTCAATCGGCCTGGGGGCTTGCTGGGTCAATTTAATCCTGTTTTTATTCTATCATCCTGATGCCAATAAATTCAGGCAGCAACTAGGTATTCCTGATGGTTTCAAGCCCGTCTGTTCTGTCGCTTTGGGATATAAAAAGGCCAATGCCGTCAACGCACCGGCCCGTAAACCTAACCGGGTTCATTATATTCGCTGATTCAACAACCGACAAGCAGGTATTTCAATACCTGCTTTAATTGTCGGCAACGAAAAACCCTGCGGCCAAACCGCAGGGTACTTTTGAATATTCAACAAAAATGATGAAAGAATAAGCAATAAAGAACATTACATGTCAGTGCTGCTTTTTCAGGAAAAATAACCGCATCTATACGTATTGTGTTTTAAGAAAAATCCTGTTACTATATAAGTCTGCATATTTTGCTTTATTCATAATAATCCACGTTAATTATACAGTGAGGATCAGGGTCTTGTCAACTTTGATCCTTCCATTCTGTAACTCGGAGGCCTAGCATGAACGATCAGGAACGGCAAGCCGAACTGCGGCGACTTGATTTAACGCTTGAAGAAATAGAAAAACAACTCCTGAGCAGTGACCAGGATTGCAGTGCTCAAGAAGCCGAGCTGAAAACATCTTTGCAAAGCTATTGGGATTATGGCGGCAGCAACACCGTAGACGAAGCGCAATTGGTAGAAACGGTCGATCGCCAGCGGGCGCTTACTTCCGTAACGCATAATGCGGCGCAGCGGCTTCGGAAAATGATCAATTCTCCCTATTTCGGACGAATTGATTTTGTGGAAGAAACGCCCGGCTATCAAGAGCAAACTGAGCAAATTTACATAGGAATTGCGACATTGACTCATACGGAGACAGAAGAATTTCTTGTCTACGACTGGCGGGCCCCTGTATCAGGCATGTTTTATGATTTTGGTCTGGGAAAAGCCTGGTATGATTGCCCGGCAGGCATTATCAATGGTTCGATTACCTTAAAACGGCAATATAAAATTGTAAACCGGCATATGGAATATATGTTTAATGCCGATTGGAAAATAGATGATGAAGTGCTGCAGGAAATTTTAGGGAAAAGCGCTGATGATAAAATGCACACGATCGTGAATAGTATTCAGCGTGAGCAAAATCAAATTATTCGCGACGAAACGCACCGGGCGCTATTTGTGGAAGGTCCTGCCGGCAGCGGTAAAACTTCTGTTGCTTTGCACCGCATCGCCTTTCTGCTGTACCGTGACCGGGATAAAATCACCGCAAAGAATGTGCTTATTCTCTCCCCTAATCATCTGTTCAGTGATTATGTGTCAAACGTTCTGCCTGAGCTGGGCGAAGAAAATGTACCGCAAATGACGTTTCAGGACTATGTCACCCAATCGTCAGCTAATCTTTCGCTGCAATTTGAAACCCGCTCCGCCCACCTGGAGCAGATTTTTGCCAATTCGCATGAGGAATCAGCGCAAATTCGGGCAGCTGGTATTCGCTTCAAATCCTCCGGAACTTTTGATCAGGCTCTGCAAGAATATTTAAGCTGGCTGCAAACGAGCCTGGTAAATGATTATCCGGACATTGAAGTTCAAGGTGAGATTATTTTCACCAAAAATGACTGGAAGCACTATTTTCTGGAAAGCTACTCTTCTATGCCTGTAACACTCAGGCTGGGGAAAATCCGCGAGTTACTGCAAATCCGTATGCGTCCTTTTATTCATGCCCTGCGCAATGAAAAAGAGGCCGCACTGATTGCCGGCGATGAAGAAGTAAACGAAAAAGTAATTAAAGCACTTGCCCGTATTCAAGCCAAACAGCAGCTCCAGCCGATTTTTGATAAAATTGACCGCCTTACCAGCCTTAATCCACTGGAGGAATATCGCCGTTTTTACTCCAAGAACAGTCGGCTTATTCACTATCTGGGTAATAAGCTGCCGGCAAAATGGCATGCGATCCGAAAACAAAGCCTTTCCTTTATTAATCAGGGTATTTTGCCGTATGAAGACATTCCCCCCTTCTTATATTTTCAAGGCACTCTTCAGGGCTTTGCCGCCAGACCGGATATTCGGCATCTCATCATCGATGAAGCCCAGGACTATACCGCGCTGCAATACAAAATAATGGTCAATCTATTCCCCAACTCCTCCTGGACTGTTGTCGGCGATCCCGAACAAAGGCTGCATCCTTTTCTGCATACTGCTACATTCAAGTCAGCCAGCACAATCATTAATGCCGATAAGTTTTATATGTTCCGCCTTACCCGCAGCTACCGGTCAACCAAACAAATCCAGGAATTTTGTCAGGCTTTGCTTCCCCACAAGGCTAAAGCCGACCCCATTAACCGGCCTGGCCCCTTACCGGTAGTCCATTTTGTAAAAGACCGCGATGGATTGCCAGAGCTCATCGTAACTGTCGTCAGGCAGCATTCGAAAGAAGGCTGGAACTCAATTGGGATCATCTGCAAGAGCAATAGTGAAGCAGAATTGCTTTTTGCTGCGCTCAAAGATCAGTTAAAGCTGCATCTGGTAACAAATGAAGATGACCATTTTCATCGGGGAATTGTGATTATGCCGTCTTACCTCGCCAAAGGCCTGGAATTTGATGCTGTATTGGTCATCAATGCCGATGAAGCAAACTATAACCATTCCGAAGAACGACATATTCTGTATACCATCTGCACACGGGCACTGCATCGCCTGACACTATTTTATTCGGGAACGGTTTCACCGTTTATTGAGCAGCTGGATAAAGATTTGTATAAATCGCTATAAGAAGAAAAAAAGACTAGATCTTACTTTTGGCATTGCCCCAAAAGTAACAAGAGGCATCTCAGATGAGATGCCTCCTTTTTTGCTATGAACCACCAACAGGCAGCGGCAGAACATAATAAAACACGGTGATAAAATGGGCAGCACTTCCGGCAATCACGAACAAGTGCCAAACCATATGGTTGTAAGGCAGTTTTCGCCAGAGATAGAATACAGCTCCCACTGTGTAGAAGAGCCCGCCAGCAATCAGCCAGTACATTCCGGCAGCAGGCAAAGCAGCCGCGAGGGGCTTAATAAAAACTACTATAAACCACCCCATGGCAATATAGCAGAATGTTGACAGCAAGTTAAACCGCTTAACAAAGAAGATCTTTAAAATCACGCCAATACCTGCGAGGCTCCAGACTACTCCAAAAACGGTCCAGCCAAGAGTTCCATGCAGCAAGACCAGCGTAAACGGAGTATAGGTACCGGCAATCAACAGGTAAATCGCCGCATGATCAAAGATTTTAAAAATATGTTTGAGCCTTTCGCTTGTAAAGCTGTGATACAGTGTAGAAGCCAGGTATAACAGAACCAGCGAAGTACCATATATACTGAAACTGACAATGTGCCAGACCGTACCATGAAGATAAGAAGACACGATCAGCGTAATCAGGCCGGCTAAGGCAAAAATTGCACCTACGCCATGTGTAACGGCATTCATTATTTCTTCCATAAAACCTCCTAGCCTCATTGGGACTTGTTCTGGTTCTATTATAGCATAGCTTTCCCCCAAAACTATGCTTCCCACTCAAGAAAAAACTTCCCAAGTAAGCTGAGCTGCAGAAAATAGCGGCTGGATTTTAGCTGTTCACTAGACTGCCTGTTCCTCATGTTCTTTTAGATCAAGCAAAAGAAATTCTTTTCCCGAAATGCCCGGTTTAGTCATTTCTTCCGGTGATAAAATAACATCTAACCGTTCGACCGGAAGCAAGTTCTTAGCAATAATAATCTCTTTCACCGGGATCCCGCTAGCTAAGGACTCCCGCGAGATGGCACATGCTTTTTCATACCCAATATGAGGTGAGATCGCGGTAATAATGCCGATACTATTATCGACCATTTCCTGACATCGCGCTAAATTTGCCTTAATGTTGGTAATGCAATTATAATTCAGCGCACGGATTGCATTAGTCAGAAATTCAATAGAATTAAAAAGATTATAGGCAATCACTGGCTCCATCACATTTAGCTCAAATTGACCGGCTTCAACGGCTAAGCTGATAGTTAAATCATTGCCGCACACCTGAAAAGCAACCTGATTCACCACTTCCGGTATTACGGGATTAATTTTCCCTGGCATAATAGATGAGCCTGGCTGCATAGCCGGAAGCAAAATTTCATTAAAACCGCATTTAGGTCCTGATGCCATCAGCCGTAAATCATTGGCTATTTTTGATAATGCCAGTGCGCTGACTTTTAGAGCACTGGAGAATTCGGCCAAGTCATCTGTATTCTGCGTAGCGTCAACCAGATTGGGTGACAACACAAAATGCTCCCCTGTCAGTAGCCCGATTTGCCTTACTACTTCCTCAACATATTCCGGCTCGGCATTTAAGCCGGTTCCTACAGCGGTCGCTCCCATATTGATGCAGTATAACTTAGCCATCGCCGTTTTTACCCGGTTCGCAGCCCTGTTAACAACACTCGCATACGCATTAAATTCCTGTCCCAGTGTAATGGGAACTGCATCCTGAAGATGGGTCCGGCCCATTTTTAATACACGGGAGAACTCTTCCGCCTTGCAGGATAAAGAAGCTCCTAAGCCAACGAATTCCTTAATTAAATGGTTGGCTTTTCGAATAGTGGCAATACGGATCGCGGTGGGGATAACATCATTAGTAGACTGAGACATGTTTACATGGTTATTGGGTGACACAATATCATAAGTGCCCTTCTTGCCGCCGAGCTTTTCTATCGCAAGATTAGCTATCACTTCATTGACATTCATGTTAATAGAAGTCCCGGCCCCGCCCTGTATACTATCCGCAACAAACTGTTCATGCCAATTGCCGTCAATAATCTCTTCGGCTGATTGGACAACTGCCGTGCCAACATCGGGTGATAATTGTCCTGTCAGGATATTCGCCTTGGCTGCCGCCTTTTTAATAATAGCTAAGGCAATAATAAAATCCCGGTTTATCTTATGACCGGTAATCGAAAAATTATGGACAGCACGTTTGGTTTGAACTCCATAGTATGCGTCATCCGGCAAGTCCATTTCTCCCAAAAAATCGTGTTCTGTACGCATAAACCACACTCTCCCTATTAAATATTTGAAACACTCTTGTATATTGTATATTGTATACATTATGCAGAGATATTTCAAATAAGATCTTTCCGCTTATTTAAAAAATCCTCAGAAACAGCTTCTCTGTCCCCTTGTTTTAGGGGAAAAAGCGAAAGAAAGAACAAAGCGCTCAACTATTTCAAAATAGCTAAGCGCCTTGCTGCCGTATCGATTCCGGAATTAACTCAAGAAGAGAAGAACGATGGTCGTTAATACTGCAATGGTAATTGCCGGCGGATCAACATGCGTGTTGCCGCTGTTGAAGGTTTTGCCCACAAAGTCGCCCACAAAGGCTCCTAATATGCCAAACAGTGCGCCAAACCACAGGCTGCCGGTAGCTGCAGCGGCAACCGCCGCCGGTAGTGCGAGATGATGAGTAACAGGACCCACTCCCATAAACTGAACCAGAATCAGACTTGTCGCTGCTATGCCAAAGCCCAGAATAACATTTTTCGTAACTATTGTCGCATAAGCGGAAATCAGCCCTACACCCAGCCCTAATACTAAAAGAGCTGCAGCCGAACTGCGGTCGGGCAGGGTATACGCTCCAAACAGTTTGCCATTGCCAAAAATAAGTCTCGCAACGATACCGGATAGCCCTACAGTTAAGGCAACCGTATCGGTAGGAACAGCCGCACCGGCGAGTAATTTTTGTATGATAAGTCCACCGGCACCGAATATACCGCCAATTACGAGGACAGGTCCATTATTATATTTGATTAAAGGCGTTAAGATATCGTTACCGGCAGTAAGATCTTTCTTGCCGGCATAGGCTGCTGCCGCAACGCCGGCAGCAAAGGAAATATGGGGACCAAAATAAGGGCCGAAGGCCATGTCGGGATTGTTGATTAAGACTAGAATACCGCACATGATAAAGGCCGGAAGTCCGCCCACTGCCGCAGCAAAGACACCGCCGCCAAAGGCTGCCGCCAACTCATTGAAAGCAAACACGATTCATCTCCCCCTGTTCTCTCTTCCCGATTTTAAAACAACGAGGCATGCAGGCCCTGATGGGGAGCAGCGATAACAAGCTGATCAACCAGAAATCCGCTTTCTTCTATCGCTCTGCTGCCTGCCCGTACGGCAGCAGTCACGGCACCAACCTCTCCACTTAACGAGACAACCGCCTTTCCCCCCATACCCCGGGCAAGCCGCACTTCCAAAAGGTCTACAGCTGCCGCCTTTACCGCCTGGTCGGCGGCAACGATTGCCGAAGCTACAGAATAACTTTCAATAATGCCGAGCGACCTTATTTTCTTAATTTCCGTACAGCCTGACAAGGCCGGAAAAACACTGGGGTGGATATTGGGCAGGACAAATTCATCAACAATGTTTTCGGAGCCGCCTGCTGCCAACCCACTGCGTACCGCACTTTGTACCGCCCCTACATCTCCGCTGACCATAGCAACATACTTACCCGGACACAGCGGCTGGGCCAGAATCAATTCAACATTGGCCGCCTTGAGCATAGCATCGGCGACTAAAATCCCTTTGGTTATATTCTTTATCTCCAATAGTCCAATCGCATGTTTCATTTTCTTCTCCCCCTGCCGCCTACATCGCTCTGATCACAATGCTGTCATCAACCGCCACTACCGTACCGGCAATGCTGGCGTGGACATTTGCACCAACTGCCGCTCCTTCGGGGATCACGCCAATTAATTCTCCCCGCTGTACTGCCGAGCCTGCCGCCACTACTGCCTTGGCAGGCGCGCCAATGTGCTGGGATAACGGAATTCGTACCTCATGCACCGCAATGGCCGGAGACTCTAATGGTGCCTGTACGTCATACCGGTCAAGCCCCAGCCGGTACAACAGCCGTTTCGTCGGAATTCTCCGGTGTTCACGGGTTCCTAAAACAGCAGCCGGTGCGGCATGGTGAGGGTTACGGATACCTGCTTTAGCCAGCTGACGCTTCAGCTCGCCATTTACCCGCCGGGGTGATAAGCCCATGGTGCAGCCAAACGTATCACAGGCACCACATTCGGAGCATAGGAACGCCTTTGTCAGCACTTCTGTTTCTGTTAACTGCCCCCTGCCGATTGCCTGCATGATACGGTGAGGCTGCAGGCTGTGCCCCAGCAGATGACGCGGACAGGCATCGGTACAGGCCATACAGTTGCAGCAGACTGCTTTCGCCCGGTTAGCAATAATATTCCAGGGCATGCTCTTTTCCGTAACGAGCGAGTGATCCTGCGGCAGCACGATAATACCGCCTGTTGTTTTGGTAACGGGCGCCTGAGGTGTCGTTAAGCGCCCCATCATAGGCCCGCCGTCAATCACTCGATAGTCACCGATGCAGGCGCCTCCCGCCAGGGCAATAACTTCACTAATCGGCAGGCCAACAGGTACTTTAACTGTTATCGGCCTTACCACTGCACCGGTTACGGTAACATATTTTTCGGTAACAGGAATTCCTTCCAACGCCTGCGTAACATTCAGCAGTGTTTCCACATTGGTCACAACGACGCCTACATTAAGCGGTATACCACCTTCCGGTACAATGCGGCCAGTCACTTCGTGAACAAGTACCTGTTCGTCACCGGCCGGATAAAAATCCGGTAAATAAAACAACTGAACTTCCGTTTCCTTGAGCTGCGAAAGAGCAGTTGAAATATTCTGAACTGCCGCTTCATACTTACGCTTCAGGCCGATGTAACCGCGTCTGGCTCCAGTAGCCAGCATGATCGTTTTTAAACCAATAATCAGCTTGCTGCATTCTGCCGCCATGATATGCTGATGTGCTCTAAGCAGCGGTTCACACTCGGCACCATTGGCAATCACCACATCGACAGCGGCACTCAGTTTTAAATGGGTTGGGAAGCCGGCTCCGCCGGCTCCTACTACGCCCGCTGCCTTAACGGCAGCTATAATTTCTTCTTTCATCGTTCCACCCGCTTCCTTATGTAGCCACTAAACGATGGAAAATGCATCAACAAGAACGCACCGGCGCTGCCGGGTAAAGCTGCGGGGTGAAGTCAAGCCTTCTCCCGTCGGTCCGGCAATTGTAAAGGTGGAAAATCCTTCTCCGCCAACGCCGATACCAGCAAAGGACGGGGCATTTTTAACGAAAATCGTTGTCTCTACCGCCTTGGCAAATCGGGTCAGGTGATCTACATTCTTGGAGTGCATGATGGCCGTGTGCCGATTACCATGCTCTACCTTCACCGCCAATTCAATGGCAGCGTCGATATCCTTCACTTGTACTACAGGCAAAACCGGCATCATCAACTCTTCCACAACAAAGGGATGTTCGGCCTCAGTTTCACATAAAACAACACGAATGCCGTCCGGCACTTGAATGCCGATTTTACTTAAAATAAATTGAGCATCTTTGCCGACATAATCTTTATTGATACCATAGGATTTTTTGGGTTTCTCCGTGCAGCCTTTGGCCATTTGCTCTTCTTTTTCCGTCATAATAACAGTCAGCAGCCGTTCGGTTTCTTCCCGGGTAATAAGATAGGCCCCGTATTTTTGCATATAGCTGATTAATTGGTCGGCTATGCGCCCTACAGCAATGACTTCTTTTTCCGCAATGCAGGGCAGATTGTTGTCAAAAGAGCAGCCGGCAATAATATCTCTGGCCGCTTTTTCAATATCCGCGGTTTCATCAACGACGGCCGGAGGATTGCCTGCACCTGCACCAATCGCTTTTTTGCCGCAGGACATAACAGCCTTGACCACTGCCGGTCCGCCTGTGGCAACAAGCATATTAATTCCGCTGTGATTCATCATTGCATTTGTTGCTTCAATAGAGGGCTGCGCAACGGCAGTCAGCAGATTAGCAGGCCCTCCGGCTTTCACAATTGCTTTATTGAGCAGCCGGATGGTCCTCAGGGAAGTATTCTTGGCTGTCGGATGGGGGCTGAAAACTACGGCATTGCCGGCAGCAATCATCCCGATCCCATTGCAGATAACTGTTTCCGACGGATTAGTGGTCGGTGTAATTGAGCCAATTACACCATAGGGGGCCATTTCCAAAAGTGTTAAACCCCGGTCCCCTGTCCAGGCCTCGGTGCGAAGATCTTCGGTTCCGGGAGTTTTCATTGCAGCCAGCCGGTTTTTTACCGCCTTATCCTCGACACGTCCCATTCCTGATTCGCTGACAGCCATCTCGGCCAGCTCAACGGCATGTTCACAAATGGTTTGGCGCATCGCGGCAATTAACGCTTCCCGTTTTTCAAGCGATACTGTTTTGAGTTCTTTATGAGCAATGCGTGCTGCGGCAACGGCTTCATCAATGGTGGCAAAAATCCCGCTGCCATAACAGTCGTTGGTTTCCCGGTCACGCATCTTTGCAATAACTTCCGACGTAATTTGTGCAATCAATTGTTGATTTATCATGATCCGTTCCTCCCTCCGGGTTAACCGTAATTACCACGCTGCTATCCCGGCTTTCGCTACCATACTGTCTTCCTCTACCGTCCCGCCGCTTACGCCGATTGCCGCAACAATTCTGTCCCCGGCAAAAATGGGAATTCCACCGCCAAAGACGATAAAGCGCCCATTATTAGCCGTATTCAAGCCATACAGTTCCTGTCCGGGAGCTACGGACAGCGCGGCTTGCCCGGTAGAAGTTTTGAGTGCTGCAGCGGTGTACGCTTTATCCAGCGCCAGAGAAATACTTGCCAGCAATGCATCGTCCATGCGCTGCTGTGCTATGAGATTCCCGCCAGGATCAACTACCGCAATAACCATGGGAACACCTAGCTCCATAGCTTTTTGTTCAGCCGCGGCAATTGCCCTTTTGGCCTTATCCAGCAGTTTTTCCACCCCTTCCGGCTTGGGATCACGCAGTTTGTCAACTACACCACTGGTAACTGCCGCTATCAGATCCTGCTGCTCAACACATCGTGCCAGCACAAACAGGAGATCCGATAAACGGTTTAAGTATAAGGCCACACTTTTAGGTACGGCGGCAGTACGGCTGATCTCCACTACATACCGTTCGGCACGGCGAACGATGGTACGTGCCAAATCCAGTGCAGAACTGCAGGTAGTAGCTCCCGGTGTCACAAAATAAGCTTGCTGAATGCGCCGCTCATCAAGTACGTCGATCGTTTTTTCCAGTTTATGCACATGCTCGACCGTAATCCTCGGCTCACTGCCCTCCAAACTTCCTTCTGTTGCAAGATCGGCATTTAATTGGATTAAATCCCGCTGCAGACCGTAGACAATATCACTTGCCCAGGACTTATCCGCCATATACGATCTTGCCAGTCCCATTGCGGCGTTCGCTTCGTCTACCGTGCCATAAGCATGTACCCGGATATGATCTTTACCCACGCGTTGCTTGCTCAGCAGGCTGGTTTGCCCGTCATCGCCTGTTTTTGTATATACTTTCATGCTCAGTTACTCCCAAGTAAGTCTTTATTGATCTCAATACTGTCAATAATCCCTACTATTGCCGCATCAACTGCAGCCTGAGGATTGCCGATTACATGACGGGCGGAACTGCCTTCGACAACTAGCACTGTTTCACCCGTACCGGCCCCGATTGTATCTACAGCAACCACCGGTGAACGCCTCTCCTTGGAGATCAGTTCAATCGGCCGCACAATAAGCAGTTTACTGCCTGTTAAGCTGTCATCTTTCGGTGTGGCAACAAGGGTGCCGATCACCATTCCTACCCACATATAAACGCATCCTTTCCTTTGCCTTGCTTTAGCAAGTGACAGATATGAGTTGAATGTTGCATTCCCTGGCGATATCCCGTGCCAAGGGAGTAATGATGCTGCCCTTTTGGATTGTCAGGGTTGTGGCGCCGCGTTTTGCCGCTGCTTTGACGGCTGCAGCATCAATCACTTTGTGCGCAAGCACCAGTGCTGTTTCCGCTTCTTTGGGTCTCACGATCGGCTTGCCAGCTTCTGCTGCCAACTGTCCACCCCCTGCTTCCCGGCCTGTGCGTAAGGTAACAGCATCGCCATTCTTTAACCCTGCCGCATTAGCCTCATCGGTGTCAATATGAAATTCCAATCGAAAATCTTTCCCTGTTCGCACAAGAACATTATGAAAGCTTCCCCCCCGAATACCGCCAAATTCTACCGTCACCCGGTCTTTATCGGCAACACCAAGTTTTTGGGCATCAGCTTCCTCCATGTGGATGTGCCGGGCTGCGCAAATAACTCCCTGTTTCAGCGTTACTGCACCGGCAGGCCCAACCACAACAACGCCTGCTGAGCCTTCGATATCACCGGAGTCGCGCACCGGCGGCGCAATACCCAGGCTAAATCCATCCGTCCGGGCTAATTCAATCTGAGTGAAGCTGCGTACCGGCCCTAAGATCCTTACCGCACGAATAACTCCTTTAGGACCTACTAAGGTCACAGTTTCTTTAGCAGCGAATTCCCCGACTTGTTTCAGGTCTTTATCATGAGTCAATGCGTAACCTGTGCCGAATAATGCTTCCAGATGACTGGCAGAGAGGTGGATATGGCGGTTGGAAACGCCCACTGGAATAGCCGGTATAGAGCTGCCGGCCGTTTCCGAGCCGATGGCCAGCAATACCTTTTGCACAATATCATCGATCAAATTCCGGTCCATCCTCTCACCTCTTTTACCTTAAGACTACTTTTGTTTATGCATCAAGCTTGGGAAGAATTTTTTCTATGTCCACATGAGGTCTCGGGATGACATGGACAGACATTAATTCACCAACCCGCTGCGCAGCTGCTGCGCCGCTGTCGGTAGCGGCCTTAACCGCTCCCACATCGCCGCGTACCATGACGGTTACCAGACCGGAACCGATTTTTTCATAGCCCACCAGAATAACATTAGCTGCTTTTACCATGGCATCAGCCGCTTCAATAGCACCTACCAACCCTTTTGTTTCTACCATTCCTAAAGCCTCTCCACGCATATTATTCATCCTCCTTGTTATTTTTGTCATAATGCAGGCAGGTCTGTCTTGATTCTCCTTTTCGGCGCCGACAGGCAGGGTCACCACAGAGATTGCAGGTATAACTCCACTTCTTGCTTTCAACAGCACTTTCCGGCTGATCATGCTCGACCGGCTCCTTGTCTTCTGCCAGCGGTGCCGAAAGGTCAGGGAGATCAACATCAGCAGCTACGGGCAGATTAAGAGGTACCACTGTCTCATCCGCTACTGATAAAACAAGATTTTCCTTAACCGCTCCTACCGTCTCTTTGGTGACAATCAGCGCCCCCACCTCCTGATGAGGCCGGGGAATAACATGGGTTGCCACTACCCGGTTAACCCTGGCCGCTGCTGCAGCTGCCGCTTCAACAGCAGCCTTAACAGCCCCCACGTCTCCGCTCAGCTTGACAACAACCATGCCGCCGCCCTTAGTCAGTTCATAACCCAGCAATACAATATTGGCGGCTTTTACTGCCGCATCGGCCGCTTCCACAGCAGCCGCTAATCCGACTACTTCCAATAAACCTACAGCGTTTTTGACCATGTCTTCACCTCCCCATGGTCTGAGCAGTTTCTTTCAAAATCTTCAGGACAATTTCTCGAACCACCCTGGTAAGATCAGGTTCTCCGGTTGCTGCTGGTGACGGGTCCCCATTTTTAAAAGGAATCCCTTTAATCAGTCGCGCCGCATTATAGCCGAACCGCCGCCATTCGCTGCCGTTCCCTGTCCCTTGTAACACAAACAGCGGCTCATTGGCAGGCAGCTTATGGTGATGAATGCACAGTCCGGAAGAACTAATGCCAATGCCTACCCCTAACTGAGACAGGCTGGCTCCCTTACAGGCCAGAGCAATACAATCCGGTTCAGTTTCCGGCAGCACAGTGCAGGGAACTCCTTCCTCTTCAATACCGGCCTGAATTTCCCGCAGCTTTTGCTCACAGCCTTCATGTATATGGACACACAGGGTTATACTTGGTTTCGTTACCGTTTGACCAGCCTGCATAGTATCACGCCTCTCCATCCTGGTAGGATAGCACCAGCCCGGTGGCAACGGCATTACGGGGTCCTTCCGTGCCGCGGATATTTCCTCGGCCGCAGACAATTCCGTATTCGGCCAGTGCGTCGGTCACCATATCGGCGACTTCAAAATCCATGGCCGAACCACCTACCAGCACAACAAATTCAATATGGCGGATGTTGCCGGTCGGTGCCACCCTGGCCAGGGAGCGCAGGGCATTAGTAACAAATACCCGTTTTTTTGCTTCCCGGCGGATATGCCGTATTTTATCCAGCGGGTGAGCAAAGGGAATAGGTATCATATACCCTTCTTTTAAAATCACTACCCGGGCAAAAACCTGAGGCTCCAAATGCTGCTCATAAAACCGGACCGTTCCATCTTCCAGCCGGACATGATAAAGGCTTTCTACCTTGGCCAGCGGATATTTCTTAATATCTTCCGCCAGATCGAAGTCTTCCAGACCAAGCTCGGAATTGATCAGCATGGTTACCATATCACCGGCTCCGCCCAGATGGATGGATAATACGCGCTCATCCCGTGTGATGATAGCAGCATCAGTTGATCCCCCGCCCATATCCAGAATAGCCAGCGGTTTGTCAGTTCCAGGCGTGGTCAACGCCCCGCGGATAGCCATATTGGCTTCTACACCGGCAATGATTACTCTGACACCTAATTCGGCCGTCAACTGGCTGGCAATCTGCTGCATAGGCAGACGACTGGTTTTTACCATTGCCGCTAAAGCTACTGCATTTTCCAGTGCAAACTCACCAGCTAAGCCGCCTTGTACTTTTTGGGGAACAAATGTGTCCACAGCCAGAATATCCTGAATTCTCATTTCTGCTGCCGGCTGTCCGGTAAGCTCTCCCATTACCTGTCTAACCCGCTCCAGCATGCCGCCGGCATTTGTACCGGCTTCCCCCTGAACATCACTTACCGGCTGAACGCGCTCGACCGCTTCCATAAGCTTGGCTGCTCCGGCCTCTACATCAATATCACTCTTCCCTTTTTGTCCGATAATGGTAATAAAACCGGCCGGTATAGACCTGGCTTTTACATCACCCTCGGGGGTACGGACAACAACTGCCGAGCGGTTACCGATCAGGGCCCGGGCAATAGGTACGACCATTTTTGTTTCTTCCGGTGTCAGTTGAAAGACGGTGGCAATACCATATGGATTGGACAGCGTTTGAATGGTCTGCCCGGCCTGAGCCACTTCAACTGCCGCCAGCATGCCTACCGGCACTTTTTCAATATACGTTACTTCATCAACTACAGGAATCTTGCGGGCAAGGCGGTTGCCAATTAATACGGCATCATCCTGCCTGACAATCGCACCCTGCACCTGAATGCCGCCTGCTGCAGCAGCATTAATGGCTTGAGCCGCATCTTCAAAATCAATTCCCTGAGGAACAATAACAATAACATTAGTACCACGGGTTATATTTCCCAATTCCTGCAAAGCAACGGTTACTCCGACACCTAGACCAATTCCGCCCGGTGTGGATGGGTTATGGCCAATCATAGTTGACTCGGTAATGATCGTCTCGGTAATGGTTTCCATGGCCAGATCACCGATCACCGGTGTAGCCTCATTGATTCTGATTTCTGACAAATTCTCCAGTTGCAAAGCCACTTTGCCTAGCGCCTCTGTTAACGCAGCAATAATACCCGGAACGTTGGCCGTAGTTCCCTTAATTCCGGTGGTCTTGACAATACTGCTGGCCAGGTACTCGGGTGCCTGACCGCGCGAGCAGCGGGCCAAACAAACCTCGGTTGTAGAGTTACCGATATCCACTCCGGCAATAATTGGCATATGGCTCCCACCTATTCTGCTCTAAGTCTGTTGCGGCGTTCGTAGACTCCTGCAGCCTCTCTTACAAAATCAGCATTGATTGTTGCATGATAGTGCTGCTCCAGCTCATCGGCAATTGCTAAAAGCTCCATTTTGGTTGAGCGATAAGGACGCAGCGCATTGTATATTTCTAAAACACGATTATCGGGGATCGCTGTCAATTCTGCAGCCCGGCGAAGATTGTTGGCAAATTGATTCCGTCCCACACCATCGGCAATCTGGGCCTGGAGGCGAAGCGTTTCCGGAGTGATGCGCACATCTTCTGATTTGACTTCACCTCTAATTACTTTTTCCAGAGTAATATCGGCCAGCCCCTTGCCGGACGGGGTCTTTAATAATTCAGGACGCTTGGCAGCCAGCGGATAATCCCGGTCAGGGCACAAGCCGGCCGGTGCAGCGGCTTTTACCGGCTGCGCTGCCTGCTGTCCCATCGATTTCAATACTTCCCGCACCAGTTCTTCTACCATTTTGTTTTCAATCATGTTTGTCACCTCCGTCTAGTTAAAGCTGTACTCCAGTTCTATCGGTTTGGCGCCTGGTACAACGTGTTCTGTTTCTTTAATATGCAGCACTGCCGCTTTTGCCTGAAATTTCGGCCGTGCCATTTGATCATTCCGGGTGGGCACGGGAGTTGGCGATTCCCCTTTGGCATACTTGGCGGCATTACGGCCAATCTGCCGGTATACTTCCAGATCAAGTAAGGGAGATTGGGAAAACAGCTCCAGATTGCTGAGCGGCGGCAGGTCTTTTTGGTGGATAACCGTCGTTCCTCTGGACTGAATGCCGATGGCAATACCCGAGCCGCTTAATTTTGTAGCATCATGGGCGGCAAAAGCGACGTCAGAAGAGCGCAGCACGCGAATAACCCTGGCTTTGATCCCTTCTTCTTCAATACCGGCAATCATTTCCCGCAAAACATCACTGTGAGGGATATTCACAATCGTTTTATTCTGATATTTACCAAAGGCAGGAGCAACGGCAATAATCACTTCATCTGCCTTACTGCCCGGCCTTGCTTCGCCTTTTTCCACCAGCGTCATGGAGCGGCCCAGCAGAACCGCCGGTTTAGACGCCGCCTTGGGCTGTTCCATGCCGGCCAAAACTTGCGTTACTATTTCACGAATTAACTGTTCGTTAATTTGCATCTCTGTCGCACCTCTCTTTCTCTTTTCCTCAAACGTCAAAATCAGACGGACTAATCGCCTGGCGTATATTTTTAATTTCATCCCAGCGTTCTTTGCTCATGCGATAGCCTGTTCCCGGACCGCGGTAGTCGTTGCGGCAGTTAACGGCACTGATAACATTCAGGTCTTTGTCGAGAATAGCCGAGGTATGGAGATAATCGCCCGAAATCCGCTGTTTTAATGTTCCCAGGACATTTTCGGCCACATCGGTAAAGCCGTTTTTAGCAAGTGCTTTTACAATGTCCACACCGGTAATGCCGCGTTTCATCATGTCTTCCGCAGCCTTCAAGTCTTCTACGATATTGCGCGCCGGCATATCTTTCGTGCCATGAGCATAAGTAGCGGCCTCCACTTCTTCATCGGTAATAGCCGGGAAGCCAAATTCTCTAAAAACTGCCTGCAGGGCTTTGGCCGCCTTATTACGGATGGCAATAACCTCTTCCTCCGAAGCAGGGCGCAGACCGCCATCTACCATCAGGTCACGCTGAATAATATTCCAGTCGTCATAATCGTCAACATCCCAGTTCGAACCGGCGAACATATTGTCATAGTTGGGAGAACCGCTGTAACCGGAACAAATGAAGTCCGTTCCCGGCAGCATTTGCATCAAAGTACGGGCCGTACGGCGGATATCGGAATGCGTAAAGGTCTGGTCATTGCTGGAGGCTACTTCCATATCCAGCATAGTCGTACAAAGATTCTCTGCCAAAATAGCGCGGATACCGGAAGGTACGGCTGCCGGTACACCGACGCAGCTCACTGAGCCGTTTTGCAGCCCCTGCACGCCTGCTCCCCTGGTGACCATAATGCAGCGGATCTCCAGATACAGCATGGATTTTCCCTCGGCATAACCCATTTGCACTTCAGAACCGGTCCCGGAAGTAAAGCGCATTTTCAAGCCCCGCGAAGCATAGGCCGATGCTAAAAATGCTTTTGACCAGGGAGTATCATCACCATCAACAAAAACGTTTTCTGTGCCATACACGGAAATGGTTTCGGCATAAGCAGTAATACCGCGCATCCCTAAGAGCAGTTCCGTCGCTTCTTCCAAGGCACATTGAATCAGTACGCCGCCTCTTCCTACCTGACCACCTACTTGCAGCGAAAGCGCATTAAAGGGGGCATAACGTACAACGGCTACCGTTGTCTCCATTTCGTCAAAGCCGCGCATCGCAGCTTCAGCAGCATCGGCAGCAATGAGCACAGGATTGTCCTTAGTATTCGTGATATGGCACTGATTGGACGGGATTTTGCGGGCCCGCATTTTTTGCATGGCCATCATCATTTCCACGACATTCATGGTATTAAAAACAGCGACCAGTTTAGCTGCTGTCAGGCCGCGGGCCAGTTTAACAACCTCCTGGCGGGGAATGTTGATATCCACAAGCATTTTGGCAATAGCAGTATCTTCCATTGCCATTGCCCGTTCTGCAACCGTTACGTCAATCGCATAATCAGCGATAAACTGATCGATAAAGTCGAATTTGGCACGAGGTACACCATCCATTTCAATAATGCGGCCATTTTCGATTTTAATACTGGGCTTCGGATCATTGGGACTGCCCATGGCGATGAGACCGACTTCAGGCCATTCAACGACAAAACCGTCCTGATTTACAGGGCGAGCTTCCAATACTTCAAAGCGTTTTGATCTTTTCATCTCTTTCTCCCCCCTGTCTTAGATATACGGTGTTGTAACTGAAGGAGCCGGACCAGCCATTGCTTCCAGCAGTTTTTTGCCAACTTCTCTGGCGGCGATAACCGACTGGCGAACTGCTCCGGAGTCACCTGTCACCTGCAGGATAACTTCGTTGGAATAGCTGGTTCCAGCAGCAGGACTCGCATAGCCGACAACCTCAACGTTGGCAGTTTTGACGGCAACATCGGCCATCAGCACACCAATCGCTGCCGGTGCACCGACAATCAAGCCGAAAGCCTTGCCGAGCGGGGCTCCGAAAGCTTTGTTTATGGCGTAGCTGGCGCGGGCTGTATACTGAAGTTCCAGATGACCTGCGTCATTAGCATAAACGTCGCCAAAAGTACGGTCCAGTTCTTTAAGGGCCACTTCCACAGCCCTGCGGGCATCGGAGACTTCTTCCGCACCAAAGATGATTAAGCTGCCATGACCGGCTCCGCCTTTCGTGTCGCGGGCCAGTTCGATGGCAACAATTTCCGTATTAGTCGCTTTTACCGCTTCATCAGCAGCCATAATGTGCGGTCCTGCACCGGTACGGGCTCCTAAAATGCCGATCGAGCGGTATTTAGGGTCCAGTTTCATTTTTTCATGCAGCATGGGATCTACGTTGGCAATTACCAGCCCGATCGTGTCACCGACGGCTGTTCCCACATATTCGGTAAGAGCGGGAATGGCATTACTTTTGGCCTCTTCCTTGGCCGGTGCGGCAGGAGCAGCTGTTTCCATCCGTTTTTTAATTTCATCCATTACCTTCTCGATCAGTTGATCTTGCATACAATCCACCTCCAAAAATAATCACTATTTACGTTTTGGGAGAATTTTTTCCACATCCCCATGGGGGCGGGGAATCACATGAACGGAAACGACTTCGCCAACATTTCTGGCTGCCGCGGCACCGGCATCAACAGCAGCCTTAACAGCTCCCACGTCACCACTGACCATAACGGTAACCAGGCCGGAACCGATTTTTTCGTAGCCTGTCAAAACGACATTGGCCGCCTTGACCATGGCATCGGCTGCCTCAATAGCACCAACCAGTCCTTTGGTTTCAATCATTCCTAATGCTTCACTCATCTTTTACACCCCCTCTCACTAATGTGGCTCATCAAGTTGGCTAGCCCGGCACCTGTAAAAGCAGAGACCGGGAATATTTTTTCTTTCACGCCGGCTTCTTTTAGCCGCAGCGCAGCTGTTGCCTGGTCCGTGTCAGGCAAATCGATTTTCGTAATTACCCCTGTAACCGGCCGGGAAAACATCGAGACAAACCCGGGCGGCAGCAGCACGCGCTGTTCATTGGCGGCCTGCACCAGGAGGATTAGCTCCGCTTGCGCCGCGGTCACCATCAGCGCTGAATAGAAACGGGGGATTTGCGCATATTCTCCGGGTGTATCAATGCCGCCGTCGCAAAAACGAATACTTTGGGTTTTTTCCGCTTTACCTGCCGTATGCTGCAGCACATTCAGCAACGATGTCTTCCCTGCACCGACAGGACCTATCAGTATAATCATCTTACGCTACGTCCTCGTCAGCTTGGGGGTAAAAAAGCCCAAACCTTCGCTTAGTACATTTGTTACCTGACTCAAGGCGGCTTCTACAGCAGATACTGTACCGGTGATTACCAGCGAGCCGGTAAAACGGTCCATAAAGCCAACTTGAACTGCTGCTGTTTTTGTTGCAACATCAGCAGCAATAATGGCCGCTTCACAGGGGGTAATCGTCAAAATACCGATTGCACCCGTATTGCCAATCCCCAGCTTTTCACACAAATCTTTTTTTGGATTGGCAATAAGGTGGGCAAGTGTCACTTGTTTTCCTGGTACGTATTCCTGCACCATTCTTGGCTTTTCTACCGTCATATACTCTCACCATCCACTTTTCCGGCTGAACCAAACTTAGTTTGCTGAATTATCTTGCTAGTATAAAATTACGTTTTTTTCTCCATCCACCTTGATGGATTATTGCTTATCGCCTGTACTTAATTGCACTTTTATCGCAATAGTACAATTTTTAAATCAAGCCAACGACCACCTCAATAGTACTTTTTTAAGAATCTGTAATAATTTTGCTTAACAAAGCAAAAAAGGACTGTTTTTTAACAGTCCTTTTCCATGTTTATAAGAACTTGCTTACAGCAAGCTCATGCCCGGTATTTTATTGCCGCCAAATATCACTCTCTTGTCCACAAGAAACAGCTTGGCGCTACTCGGTCTTACTTTTTCGCGAAGCTGCCCGGTATTGATTAGGCGTAACACTGACTTCCTGACGAAAAACCCGGCAGAAATAGCTGGCATCCTGGTAGCCGCACTCCAGGGCAATCCGCGCTATCGTTTGGTCGGGATTATTCAGCATCCGCTTCGCTCTGTCAATTCTTGCCTTTGTCAGGAATTCTACAAAGTTAGTTCCTTTTTCCGCTTTAAAGAGACGGCTGAAGTAAAAAGGGCTTAAATGCACCGTATGGGCGACTTCTTCCAAAGATAAATTCTTGTGGCAGTTTTTTACGATGTAATCACTGGCTTTATTAATAACCCGGGCATTCATCGTATCCCGGTTATGCAGCATATTGTCCATAAACCGGTCCAGCGCTTCCAGCACCCATTGATGAATTTCATCGTGGCGCTCGCAGTCTTCGAGAAGATTAATTGTATTAAAATTAAGCAAGGTAAGTTGTTCAAGGTTCGCCCCGCCTTCAACTGCAGCCCGCGATAGCACAATCAGCAGTTCCAGAACATAGGCTTTAACGGTCTCCATTCCTGCCTGAGACGCAAAAATTTCAGCGAGCAGCTGCCTGAGGGCCTCCTTAGCCTGCTTGCGTTCGCCGCAGCGCACTTTATCCAGCAAATCCCGTTCATAATGGAATGGATAATGAATAGGCAGCGGATTCAGGTGACCGATATCTTCAACATGCATGACATGTGTATCACTCACATAGCAGCGCTGCCTCAGCACACTAACGGCGTCCAAATACGATTTATGAGCCTCCAGCGGATCCCGGTAATAACGTCCGATCCCAATCGTAATGCCGATGCCCAGCGACTGGAGCGCCGTAGTATGCAGCTTTCCGGCAATCTCTTTGACCTGTTCGGTTGTTCGCGCCTGATTAACCCCCTCACCGCAGCCCAATAAAATGATGATGTTATCTCCCCCAAAAGGAGTGACCAGCGCAGAACTGCCCAGCTGACTGCAGATATGGCGAAAGATTTGCTGCTTGACAAACTGCTTCTTCGATTCTCCGCCATCACGGGTAATTTGTCTAAAATTATCAATATCGGCAACCAATACGACGCCCGGTTCGGCCTTCATTCCCAGAAAGGTTGCCCGCTCCTCAAAGTGATTCATATCGCTGATATTACCGGAAATAAGATCATAAACAAAAGACATTTGAATAAATGGCATTGCTTCTTGGACGCTTTTCCTAAGCTTTTCTTCCTGTTTCTGCTGTTGCTTGCGCTGCCCCACCTTTGCGCTGACCTCTTCCAGGGTCTGCAGCAAATCAGCCGGGCGCAGGGGCTTTAACAAATACTCCACCGCTCCTGCAGAAAGCGCCTGTTTGGCATAGCTGAATTCATCAAAAGCAGTCAGCATCACGATCATAACCTCTGGCAGCAGCCGGCGGATCTTCAGCGCCGCTTCCAGACCATTCACCTCCGGCATGCGAATATCCATCAGGATGATGTCCGGCTTTTGACTGTCGGCGAGCTGTATGGCACTTGTTCCGTCTCCCGTTTCCGCCACAATGCGTATATGGGGACATTTTTTTTCGATAATATAGCGCAGAGCCTGACGTTCCAATTGTTCATCATCTGCTATCATTAGTGTAACCATGCCACATTCTCCCCTGCTTTAGCGTTCTATGAATGATAACACAAGGGAAGATACATATAAACATTTGTGCCTTCACCAAGCTTGCTATCAATATTTAGTCCATATTGGCTGCCAAAATAATGCTGAATCCGCTTATGCACATTCATTACACCAATTCCTGTGGAATGCCCTTGCGTTACTGTTCTTTTTTCCGCTCTCAGCATGCTGCGAACCCGCTCCGGTGAAACGCCAACGCCTGTATCGGACACGATAATCGTCACCCGCTCACCTTCCGCTTTACCGGAAATCCGGATGCAACCTCCGTCTTTTTTCGGCTCAATGCCGTGAATAATGGCGTTCTCCACTAACGGCTGCAGACTAAGTGCCGGTATGGACACTTCCAGCAGCTGCGGGTCTATGTCGATAATAGCCTGAATGCGTTCACCAAAGCGCGCTTTTTGAATAGTCAAATAATCATTGATATATTTAATCTCATCTTCGACTGTCCTGAGTTCCTCGATATCCCTTAAGTTATTGCGCAGCAGGTCAGAAAGAGAATAGACGATTTCCTGGGTTTGACTGGCTCCTTCGAGTAAAGCCAACCGGGCTATTGTATTTAGAGTATTAAACAAAAAGTGGGGATTAACCTGAGATTGCAGCGCTTTCAGCTCACTTGCCCGGAGCATGCTCTCCAGATCGGCTTTTTCTTTCATTTCCGCCATCAGCTGCTTTTGCGCAATATTGGCAATCCCCATTTCTACTATATAGTTGGACATGATATAAATTAAATCGGCTGCTGCCTTCAATTTGTTTTCCGGTACTACTTCTATAATATCAAACAGTTCGGATAAGGTGATCTCATCCATGGCATAAGGTGCTAACCGGCGAAACATCTCCTGCTTGGCATCAAAATCCTCTTGCGGTAAGACAACCTGCCCGGCCAGAAAAGCTCCCAGATATTCATTCTGCACAATAATGGGCGCCGCCAAATCAGTTAGCCCCCCGTGGCAATGATAGACAAATGGCCGGTGCAGTTCCACCGCCTTGCGCCCGCCGCGGTCATCGCAGGCCATACAGCGCGCAAACCCCTCCGGATGAGAACGAACAAAGGTGCAAAACTTGGTAAAATTACTTGGTTTGGTAATGGGCTTGCCATCAGGATCAACGATAACAGCCGCCAAACCGGTAGCCTCAGAAAACTTATCCTGTATTTCCTGCAGCACTTGTGCATTCACAATTTCACCTAAGGAAAACTTGGTATAAAATTGCACAAAATCCCCCCCACACATCAACACAATAGGAATAAAAATAGGACTTTATTGCTCGTGTAAGGGGAATTATTGGCTACCTCCCGGCTCAGTTCCTGCGTATAGCAAGAAATCAATATTTGACGACAATTATCTAATATTCAAAATGTTCTTTTTTAAATTGCCGCTAATTGTACCGCTTCTGGCGGAGTAAGGACAAAGTCGGAAAGCCTGGCGGTATGATAAATCGCATATACCATTGTTTTCAGCATCGATACCATTAATATAGCTCCCGTGCCTTCACCAAGCGCCATATTAGCTCTGATTGGCACATCATCAACCAGAATATTGCCCAGCAGCAGCGCATAAGCCATCCCCGGCTCTTTTGACAGGTGCGACGGAATTGCATAGTTTTCCGTACGGTTATCAATTCTGGCGGCACAGGCATAAGCTACTGCCGTAATAAAACCATCGATAACAAAAGGAATCTGCTGTTGGGCGCATTCTACCATGCCGGCACAAATTGCGACAATATCAAATCCGCCAACCGACCGCAAAACATCCTCAATAGAGCGAAATTGCGGCTTATGGCGTTCAACCCCCTTAGCTACAACAAACCGTTTCCGCTTTAACACCTCGTTCGTACCACCTGCGCCCGAGCCGACGACAAATTCAGGCAGAATGCCCGTAAGTCCATGCAGGACTGCTGAGGACGTAGTCGTATTGCCAATTCCCATTTCACCAAACGAGACTAGATTTACGCCTTGCCTGGCAGCACCAGCGACTGCTTCGCAGCCAGCATTCCAGGCTGTTGTGAATTCCTCTGCCGTCATCGCCGCTTCTTTCATAAAATTCTTTGTTCCGAGGGCGGCTTTGCGGTTTAGACCTGCTGATTCCCGGTGATTAATTCCTACATCAATTACGCTGTACGGAATGTTATTGGCCTGGCAGAAACAGCTTATCGTAGCTTTCCCATCAACCATATTTTTTGCCTGTAAATAAGTGATTTCAGCCGGATAACTTACTACCCCTTCTTCTACAACGCCATTATCTGCTGCAAAAATAAAATGATGAGGTTTCATCTCGGGATGCATAGTCCCCCAGGCCAGCAGAATTTTACGAATATGTTTTTCTAATAGCCCCAAGCTTTCCGCCGGTTTTGCCGCCCCATTGATCAACTCTTCCACTCTTGCCTGATAATCCATGCTTTTCTCCCCCTATTTTCAATTTTCAGTAAAAAAGCCTAACCCCAAAAGGGCTAGGCTTTTAAAACAAATCCTATCCTTCTGGCATTCCTTCTTTCGCGGAAGGGTAATGACAGCTAAACAGGCAGGTCTCCTGGCTTACAGATCATCAGAAGCCTCAGCCTTCCCGGATTACCGGTGGCATTTGGCAGGCCTTCCTTCCTGATTACAGTGGCGCGACCGCGTCGTTTACGGACGATACGTCCTTCGAACTTCCCTATTCTCCTCTTTTTGCTAAAGAGGCACCTGTTTAGTGGCATATGCAGTTGTAAGTACCGTACCATTTCGCTCTGCGCAACCATTCTCCTATCGCATTTTTGCGCTTAGCAAGATGTTAAAGCATTTGGTAAAAAAAATGCTATTCCTGGTACTTTGCAGCCCGGCGACAGGCTTACCCGGACTAGACAGCCGCCAGATTTGTTAAGCTGTAGGATTTAATTGCCAATCTGCTGCTAAGTGCGGCACACCAGCTTGTACCATTCAACATACAATGATATCCTGTGGACAACACTATTTTTCGAAAGGATTGCAGGATGAGTAAAATACATGAGTATTTCATGACCCCCATCAGCATTTTAGGTTCGGGCTGTCTTGGGCAGATTATAACCTACATTAAGCCGCTGGCCTGCCGGAAAGCCCTTGTTGTCAGTGATAAGGCCTTAGTAGACATCGGACTGATTAACGGTCTCCTTGAACTGCTGTCTAACGCGGGGATTTTCTATGTCATTTATGATAATGTCTCCCCGAATCCTACCGTTAAGCAGGTCAATTACGGTTTAAAGCTCTTTAGCGATAACGGCTGCGATTTTTTGTTGTCTTTTGGCGGCGGTTCACCGCATGACTGCGCCAAGGCCATTGCCCTCCTTGCGACCAACGGCGGCGAGATCAGTAATTACGAAGGCTTAAATAAATCCAAAAAGCCTGCAGCCCCGCTGATTGCTATCAATACGACCTCCGGCACAGGCAGCGAGCTAACCCGTTTCTGCGTAATCACCGATGAAGAACGCCATATTAAAATGACGATTAACGACTGGCATGTTACCCCCTGCATCGCCGTAAACGATGCCGAACTGATGACCGCAATGCCCCCCGGCCTTACTGCCGCCACCGGCATGGACGCCTTAACCCATGCTATTGAGGCTTACGTATCGACAAATGCAACCCCGGTAACGGACTGCAAAGCGCTGAAAGCAGTTGAACTGATTAGCCGGAACCTGCTGCCCGCTTATAAGGACGGCAATAATCTATCAGCCAGGGAAATGATGACCTTTGCCGAATATCTGGCCGGTATTGCCTTTAATAATGCCAGTCTGGGCTATGTACATGCCCTTGCCCATCAGCTGGGTGGTTTTTATAACTTGCCCCATGGCTTATGTAATGCCATTTTATTGCCGGCAGTAATGGAATATAATCTGCCATGCGCCTTAGAAAAATATGTGGAAATCGCCGCTGCTATGGGTATTGCCGTTCCGGGAATGACGGCTGAGGAGAGTGCCACGGCGGCGATAGCAGCAGTCCGCCAGTTGAACCACAGTCTGGGTTTGCCGCAAAAACTCAGTGAAGTACGCGGATTTAAAGCAGCAGATATCCCGCTGCTGGCTGCGAATGCGCTGCGCGATATCTGCTGCCTGACCAATCCGCGCCAGGGAACGCAGGCGGAAGTCGAGGAGATTTATCGTTCGCTGTTATAAAAAAAAGTAGAAAGGGTGGCTTACACGAGGTAAGCCACCCTTTCTACTTTTTGTCACACAAAAGGGAACAGTCCCCTTTTTTATTTAAAGCTTGCGATTGGCTTAGCCCCTTCGATCTCCAGCCAGCTCCAAAGCAGCATTTTCTTCATCCGAATTACCATCGACGGATAGTCTGCTTTAGGCTGGATATTAGGAGCATAGAATACAGTAATGTCATCAATGCTAACCTGGTTGTATTGGTCAGGCTCAGTGGGCGGCCCCAATGTTATCACCGGCAGATAACTGCCGGTGATATGCCGGG
Source organism: Anaerospora hongkongensis (assembly GCF_004339805.1). GTDB lineage: Bacteria > Bacillota > Negativicutes > Sporomusales > DSM-15969 > Anaerospora > Anaerospora hongkongensis. The sequence continues at coordinate 271,640 of NZ_SLUI01000002.1, forward strand.
CAGAGCAGGCACAGCCGCCCATTGCAGGCTCAAGCTTTAAACTGACAACAACAGAGCCTGACCGGGCATTGATATACTTTGCCGCAGCCTGTTCAATGATAAACATTACCCTATATCATTCCTTTGTCTTTAGCCTCGGCCAGCAAACTCTCGCGAAAATCGGGATGGGCAATACCGATTAAGGCTAAAGTACGCTCTCTGAGACTCTTGCCGCGTAAATTAGCAATGCCATATTCCGTAACAATGTAATGAACATCATTGCGCGAAGTGGAAACAGCAGCCCCCCGGTCAAGCTCACAGGCAATCCGTGATACCCTGCCGCCGGCAGCGGTAGACGGCAGGGCAATAATTGACTTGCCATTTTTGGCGCGGCTGACGCCGCGGACAAAATCGACCTGGCCGCCAATGCCGCTAAACTGCCTGGAGCCAATCATTTCCGCATTTACTTGTCCCATCAAGTCCACTTGCAGAGCCGAATTAATCGATACCATATTGTCATGCTGGCCAATAACACAGGGATCATTAATATAATCGACAGGCTGAAGTTCGACCAGCGGATTGCCGTCAATGAAATCATATAATTTCCTGGTTCCCATAAGAAAAGCAGCCATAAATTTGCCTGGATTGATTGTCTTCTGCTTGTTGGTGATAACGCCTGCTTCTGCAAGCCCAACTACGCCATCAGAAAACATTTCCGAGTGAATACCGATGTCTTTTTTGCCAGTAAGAAACAGCAAAACCGCATCAGGAATAGCACCTATTCCCAGCTGCAAGGTTGAACCGTCGGCAATCAGGCTGGCCACATGCTCACCAATTTGCTTCTCTATCGCTCCAATTGCCGGAGGTTTAAGCTCCAGTAACGGCTCCTCTTTTTCCACAAGGAAATCGATTGCATCCAGATGGATTTTTACTCCTCCCGTACGGGGCATTTTAGCATTAACTTGTGCAATAACGGTTGCTGCACATTCTGCCGCCGCTACTGTATAGTCCGCCGAAAGACCGTAGCTGCAAAAGCCTTCTTCATCAGGCGGTGTAATCTGAATGAGAGCGACATCAACAGGCAGCAGCTTTTCCCGGAACAAACGGGGAATTTCAGAGAAGAAGCACGGTGTATAGTCCGCTCTCTTCTCCTCTACCGCCTTGCGTGTAGATGCTCCTACAAACAAAGCATTGTGACGAAAACTTGCTTCCATTCCCGGCTGGGCATATTTAGCCGGCCCCATTGCCACCATATGAACGATTTCTACCGCTCTAAGCTCAGGCGCTCTTGCTACCAGTGCCTCGACCAGTGCCGAAGGCTCTCCACAGGCATGCCCCGTCACAACCCGGTCACCGGATTTTACAACTTGAATTGCTTGTTCGGCAGAAACGAGTTTATTTTGATACGCCATTCTCCAATCGTTCAAGATAATCCCTCACCCTGTGCATAATCTTACTTACCAGTTCGGTTTCCGCTGCCGCAATGGAATCGACAGCAGCACCAGCCACTATGATATGAGCAGCTTGCGCCTTACTATAACGCCAGGCACAATTAGCACTGCAGCCGCTGATATAGATAATAAAATCTGCATCCGGCCTGTTGAATACAACGGTACAGCCCTGTGTTACCATCAGTTCACTCACTTTTTTCGCCAAGCTGCCACGGTCAATTCGCGGATTGCAGCCGCCGCAGAAAGTAATGCTTATATTTTTAATGCCCATTTTTGTCTTTTCGCAGCAGCCGCAGTGCCTGTGAAATGAGCTCATCACTTGCCTGGTACACGGCATTCACTCCGGTAATCTCAGGGCAAGCCTGGCGCAGTTCAGTCTCCACAACCCCGGCCAGCGTTTGCTGGGCACCGGGACATGTTGCACATGCCCCGGCTAATCGTACTGTTACAAGCCCTGCACTACTTACTTCCACCAGTTCAATATCCCCTTGATGAGCCTGCAATGCCGGCCGAATCCGCTCTGTGATAATTTTCATAATACGTTGCTCGTACATACCGTTTATTGGGCCGGAATACCGGCGATTGCTTTAGCCAGTTCCTTTTTCTGTTCAATATTGCCTTGGCGGGCAATCATAATCCGCTGGGCCTGAGGTGATCCGGCACCATGCATGGATTCAGTCCGGTAACCGACAGCAGCAGTTCCGAGTGTAATATTTTCAATTAGCCGCAGGATGCGCATACGATACTCAGTTGGGACAGAAGCGACGCCACGGAAATATTTTTCCACTACTTTGCCAATCTCCGGATGGCGCAAATCTTTTTCTGACGGCATGGTTACCATCAGACCACCGGCGATGTCCTCGGCAAGACGGGCAATTTCATAAGGAAAACGGGTTACATTCTGCTTACAGACATTCGCCAGCAATAAATCAATCAAATACGTGCCTGAAGCGGTTTTGTGCCCTTCTGCCGAGCAGGCAATCCCGCAGGCATACAGCGTTTCATTCAGATGCACCATCTCAATTAATTTATCTTTCAGGTGGGAGGCCTTAGCAGCACCATTATAATCAGCCGCCAGCGCAGCAGCGCCAATGAGTACATCGCCCACTCCAACCTTGCAGCCACCATAGCTTTGACGGTGATAACCAGCAAACCGTTCTACCAGTAAGCCGCTGAACTCATATTCACCGCACATCAGAACGTTTTCCCAGGGGATAAACACATTATCAAAGACCATCAGTGCTTCGTGTCCGCCAAACTGCTTGTTGCCTACGTCAATGTCGCCTTCTTCCAGCTTGCGGGTATCGCAGGATTGGCGGCCATAGATATAAAATATCCCTTCCGCATCAGCGGGAGCCACGAAGGATACGGCATAATCCGCATCTTCCCTGCCCATGGCGATAGTAGGCATTACCAATATCCAATGGGAATTAATCGCACCTGTCTGATGGGCTTTGGCACCACTGACAACGATCCCATCCTGCCGTCTTTCTACAACATGAACAAACAGATCGGCATCTTCCTGCTTGCTGGGAGGCAGACCCCGGTCGCCCTTCGGATCGGTCATGGCACCATCTACCGTTAAGTCCTCTTCCTGCATCATTGTTAAAAACTTGATAAACCGTTTATGGTAAGTAGTGCCAAGCTTGTTATCCATTTCAAAGGTCACACTGTCAACGGCATTGATGGCATCCATGCCCACACAGCGCTGAAAACAGGCAGCCGTCTTTTGTCCCAAAAGGCGCTGCATCTTTACTTTTTTCACTAAATCCTCACTGCTCTGGTGCAGGTGGCAGAAGCGGTTCACTTTTTCACCGCTGAGGTGGGAGGTGGCGGTCATTAAATCTTCGTACTGAGGATCTTGAGCCAGTTCATAGGTCATTTTCACTGAATTCATCGAGGGTTTGATAATGGGATGATCAACGGGATTATCGACAAGTTCGCCTTGCAGATAAACCTTTAGCTTAAGCTTCCGTAAGCTATCCTCATATTGTTGTGCAGTTTTTAAAGCCATTTGCAATTCCTCCTTTTATTCGGATCCTATTCTACTGTTAAACACAGGGTCCTTTACCTTATCATAAGTGGACCAGTTGCGGAAGGTATCCTTACCGTAAATCAGCAGGCATAAAATGATGCCAACTCCAAAAGCGGCACCGGCTTCACGAGTAATGAGTACTGCCGCCACAATCCCGGCAACGCCTAGGTCATTAAAAGTCCTGGCTTTTAATACACCCACCCGTACGGCAACGTACCCCTGCACCAGCATGGTAAGCGATAAAGCAATCGGTAAAATCGGTTTTACCAAGGTTACAATAGGTGAAAAGAAGTAACCGGTAAAAGTACCCAGCCGGAAGGAAGCAACTCCTCCGAACAAGCTATCCATCGCCTCACGGCCATGCTTATACCGTTCACACTCTACTACCTGCATAGCAGCCCACATCGGTCCGCACATCGAAGCATCAGGCCCCAGCACAGACATGCCCATATTGCGCAAGCCAACAATGATATTGTTCCGGTTGGCATCGAAATGAATATCTTCATCGCCATTGCGGAATTCCCGTGCTTCATCGATTAATGCCTCTGCCTGAATTAATTCGCCGAACAACACGACATATACGGCTGCGACCAGCGGTGCAGCTTGCAGATACATACTGAGAGGCGGCCAGCCTACCCGGTCGGACAAAGGTGTCCATTCAGTAAACAGCGTATAAAACTGAGGAACGGTAAATCCCCACTGAATATCCGGCCAGGGTAATTCTTTGACCAAGGGCGCTACAATAATCGCTAGAACTAAAGCAGGCATAAGTCCAAGATCGGAAAGATGTTTTAAAAATTTGTTTTTATTGCGCAGCGTTTTAAAATGATTGGAAAAGAGAATATAAAAGGCAAAACCGATTGAGATGGTAATTGTCCAGGGATAAAGATCAAAACGGCCTCCTTGCTGAAATACCAGCCGCACTGCCGCAATCCCCGCTCCCAGTAAAATACCGGACTTTAGCGCATCCGGCACCAGATCGACAAACCGCTTGGCAAGTCCCGTCATACCAAGAAGCAGAGAAAACAGACCAAGCTCAAATTCAAAGGCAATAAGGGCATGTATCCTGGGAACGCCCTCAGGAAAAGTCTTAAGCCACAGCAATAAAAGCGGAATTGCCGGAGTAATCCAGCCAGGCACAACAGGATCACCCAAATGAGAATGCCACAAGTAAAAGAAACCATTTAATATAACGATAGTAATTGCAATTTCAAAAGGCATACCTAAATATTCCTGAAGGATAGGAATAATGCCGAGGCAGACGGCACACATGAGCAAACCCTGGATATAGTCGGGCAGTTCAAAACGGTAATGAATGAAGGGCAGTCGAAATTGAAAAGGTCCTAACGGAATGTGGGGTTGTTTTTGACCAAATTCGCGTTTGTAAATAGGTCCGAGGAATTTCATTTATTTCACCCTTTCCTTTTTTGATAATTCCGTCTTTTCTTCACAAATTATAATCGCCTTGATAACCACCTCCCATCAGTGCTGTTGCCTGATACTATTGCAACTTGTATGCCAACAAAAAACAGCCTTGAGTTTCCTGCTCAAAGCTGTTTATTCCAGTTACCTGCATATGCATTTCTACGACTTGCCCGGCTACAATGATCCGCAAGCTCTTTACATTAGTAAATAATCGCAATTTTACAACAGTCGCATTATTGATACATCTATCCTTTCAGTAACCCATAGTGTTTTGCCTTGCGGTACACGGTAGCCCGGTCAACATCTAAAGCTTCGGCAACCTTCTGCCATGACTGACAATCTTTATATGTTTCCGACAATAAAAAGGCCTCTACCTGTTCAACTGCAGTTTTTAACTTTGTACCACGCTTTGGTAAAAAGCTTTTGGTTTTTAAACTTTCCGGTAAACAATCGAAATTTAATTCCTCCACTGTTGCCGTTACCATCATTCTTTCTATGATGTTTTCCAGTTCTCGGACATTGCCCGGCCAGGAGTAGTCCGCCAATTTATCAATTACTTCCGGCCTTATTGTTTTACTATAGCCAAAACGCTTATTAAACTTCTCCAAAAAGTGAATAATTAAGAGCGGAATATCTTCTTTGCGGTCCCGCAGTGGCGGTAAATGAATCGGAACAACTACGAGCCGGTAATATAAGTCCGTACGAAAGCTGCCTTCCTTAGCCATATCTGCCAAGTTACGATGAGTCGCGGCAATAATGCGCACATTTACTTTTATTGATTTCGTACCGCCTACACGCATGAACTCTTTATCCTGAATTGCCCGCAGCAATTTGGCCTGCAGAATGAGCGGCATATCGCCCACTTCATCAAGAAATAAGGTTCCATTATGAGCCAGTTCAAACAATCCGGGCTTGCCTTCCTTTTTAGCTCCTGTAAACGCGCCCGTCTCATAACCGAAGAGTTCCGATTCCAATAAATGCTCCGGCAAAGCGGCACAATTAATTTTGATAAATGGTTTGGTAATCCCTTTGCCTCTTTTATGAATTAGTTTTGCAATAAGCTCTTTGCCGGTACCTGACTCACCGGTAACTAACACTGTTGAGTCTACTTCAGCAATTTTAGTTGCTGTAGCAATCGCCTGGGTCATGGAGTTGCTGCGAAAAATAATCTCCTGTGCTTTCAGCTGCATGGATCTGAGGTGAGATAATTCAGTCTCGTATTTTAAGGTCTGCTCTTTTGTCTTTGACAGCTGCTCCTGTAGCTGCGACAATTCCGTAATATCCCGTACGTTGGTAACCACCCGGAATAAATTACCTTCAGCATCAAAGACAGGGTTACCGGTAACCAATATTTTACGATCATTTTTGACTGTTTGATTGATCGTGATGCTTTCTCCCTTTTCCATTACCAGCAAAGTTACCGACTGGTTATAATATTGCGCTTCTACTAACTGTCGCATATCCTTACCAAGAATTTCAGCAGCTTTTATACCGGCAATCCGTTCATAAGCCTTATTGACCCTGAGAACATTTCCCTCAGCATCGGTAATGAACATCCCATCATAGGAGGAATTAATAATTGCCTCCAGTTCATACATAAGGCCTTTTACGTAATTAAGTTCCGACGAAGTATTCTCCAACAAAGAAATATCCTGAAATACACTGACCGCTCCCACTACCTCATTACCCGATATAATAGGCGAGTAGTTAGCCATTACTACCGTCTTGCCCAGCCTGATTTTCTGTCCAAGCAAAGGCTTCTTGGACTCAAGTATAACAGGCATCAGTGTATTGGATATCACCTCAGATACCTGGCGCCCGATTATACTGCTATTTTGCACTTCCAAAATTTCCTCTACAGCTCTATTGGCAATAATAATTCTTCCCTCACAGTCTACAGCCAATATGCCATTTTGAGCTGAGTTGATTACAGCGGAAAACTGATCTTTAAATTCATTGAGATTTTTTCTAAGCATTCTAATCAGCCTGGCAGCAGTTACAATTCCCACAACCTGCCTATTATCATCTACAACCACGGCTTGATGGACGGCTTCGGGCAAAGCGTCAATATCCTCTGTCTTCAAGACAACAGGAGTTTTACTGTCAATATGTGTTTGCAACGACAGACTGCCTGGCGCGTTGCAATCCTGAATTGCTAACAAAACATCTCTTTTAATCGTTCCTGCATATTCCTGCCGTTCATCTACTACAGGAAAAAAATCAATGTACTTTGGTGCCTTTATTTCTGTTCGCCCAGTGACAACATCGGCTGCCGATATAGGATGTATTCGAATCATAATATCAGAGATTTTCATACTTTCCTCCCATGCCACATGGCTCTCGATAGAGTCTGACCTGAGTGATTACTTCTGCATACAATGCTTTCTTCCTCTCTTGCGCAAAAAAGGATACATCCTGTATTGCTGCGTAAATACTATTAGAGATAATCACGCAAAGGGGGTAGAACGTGCGTTTTGAAGTATTTGCAAACATAAATAATACTTATACGTTGAAAGATCATTTATTTTTGCGATCTGCTACGTACCTTGATTACAATCAGGCGCAGCAGCTGGCTGACGAGTTAAACCAACAACACCAGGAAGAAATTGCCGCCCTGGAACGCCAATTTTTATAAGCGAAGGAAGCACTTTTATTAAGTGCTTCCTTTGCTTATAAGTCCATTGCCTGTCCTGGCCGATACATTGAAGGAATTTATATAAAAATGTAGAAAAATGACTACAATCCAAATTTTGCTATTGAGGCTTACAGCCACCTCAGAAAAACAGATAAAGACTGGAGGTAAGATCCATGGTTACTACCAAAAAGACATACCAGGCGGAAGAAATTCTCGATATGTTTGCTGCGGTGGCCCCTTATCTTAATGATGTCAGTTTTGGCGATGTTGGCATCTCAGTTGTCAAAGACGGAAAATACCTTGCTTATGCTCCTGCCGAGACACTTAACCTTGGTAACAAACCCGGTGATCCGGTAAAGGGAAAAATTAGTAAGAAATGCCTGGAAACAGGACAAGCGGTTGTAGAAATCGTAACTCGCGAAAAATCGGCCTACGGTATTCCCTACGCGGCACTTGCGATCCCCTTTAAAAAAGGCAATACAGTGGTCGGTTGTGTAACAACAACGCAAACCGTTGATAAGCAGGAAAAAATTATTTCCGTAGCCAGCAGCCTGGCTTCTGCAGCCGAGGAACTCACCGCCGGTATGGAAGAGCTTACGGCGAGATCTGTTACCATTTCTGCAGCAAGCAATGACCTTGATGCTTTAAGTAAGGACTTAGCCGCCACCGGAAAAAAAACAGACGAAATTGTCTCCTTCATTAAAACAGTTGCCAGCCAGACCAATTTGCTTGGTTTAAATGCCGCTATAGAAGCGGCACGAGTTGGTGAAATGGGACGAGGCTTCGGCGTAGTGGCGGAAGAGGTTCGTAAACTGGCAACAGCAAGCGCCGAGTCAGTCCAGCAGATCACCAAGGCTTTAACGAGCATTCAGGAATCTGTTGCCTTGCTGGCGCAAAAAAGCGGCACGATTGACAGCACCATCCATACGCAGACATCCGCTATGCATGAAATGAGTGATGCCGCCCAAAGCCTTACCTCCATGGCAACCACCCTGAACGAAATAGCAGAATCATTATTTCATCATACTCATAAATAACAGAATGACTATTTGGCAATCAGGGTGCTCATATAGTCTAAAAATGCTTGTGAAGCCTTAGAGAGATAGCGGTCCTTTTTCCAGGCAAGGCCAATTTCGATACACAATGGCTCAACAAGCGGCACGCACTGTATTTGAGGATCCTTTCGGGCAACAACGTCGAACAGGAACGAAATCCCTACACCTCTTGCCACTAAACCGCGTATCGTATCAATTTGACTGGAAGCCAAAATAATATTCGGCTCAAAATTATGTCTTTTGCACTGCTGCAGGATGACTTGCCGGTGATACGTATCTTCTTTGAGTAAAATGAACGGTTCCTGCCTGAGCTGGGCAAAATCAACTTTTTCCACTCCCGCAAGCGGATGAAAGGGCGACAGGCACACAAGAATTTCTCCGCTGGTAATCAGTTCAGACTGCAGAAGCGGAGACATGTGGCAGGTAATAACAATTCCTAAGTCAAGTTCATCCCTTTCCAGCATGCCTCGGATGGCCAGCGAGCCTTCCTCAATGACAGACAGGTCAAGCGACGGGTATACCTGCTTAAAGCCGGCAAAAATGTGCGGAAACAAATACGAGCCAATCATCGGTGGTACGCCAAGCTTAATCGTGCCTTTTCTTAATTCGCGGTATTCGTGCATTTCCAGTATGGCATCCTGTGTTCTGCTGAGTATATCTTCTACCCGCGCCAAGAAAACCTGGCCTTCCGTGGTTAAAGTGAACTGCTTTTGACTACGGCTGAACAGCTGCACACCCAATTCTTCCTCCAGCTTTTGCATAGCGACTGAAATGGCTGGCTGAGCTACATGAAGCCGCTCTGCTGCCCGCGTCAAATTGTTTAATCGACATACCATTTGAAAATACTCCATTTGGCGAAGATCCATTCAAATAGCTCCCCCGTCATATTTTGAAATTATTATAACATAAAAAGCTGCTATTTCCGTTTTTTAAAAATTCGGGGTAGACTATAAATAAGTAATTTTTTAAAAAAGATAGGGGATGATTACTGTGCAAACCTCACTCACAGCATTACTTGGTATCAAATATCCCATTATTCAAGGCGGTATGGCCTGGATCTCGGAAGCTGCCCTGACAGCAGCAGTATCCAATGCCGGCGGCGCAGGCATTATCTCAACAGGCGGCCGCTCGGCCGACTGGGTCCGCGATGAAATCCGCAAAACGAAAACGCTGACTACCAAACCTTTTGGTGTGAATGTTATGCTAATGGCTCCGAATAAGGAAGAAGTAGCCGATGTGATTTGCGAAGAAAAAGTGGCGTTTGTAACCTTAGGTGCCGGCAATCCTGTACCGATGTTTGAGAAATTCCACAAAGCAGGTATTAAAGTAATTCCCGTTGTACCTTCCGTAAAACTTGCCCAACGGGTCGAAGCAGCTGGTGCCGATGCTCTGGTCATCGAAGGTATGGAGGCAGGCGGACACATTGGTACATTGACCACCATGGCACTGCTGACCAACGTAATTCCGGAAATTAAAATACCTGTGGTCGCAGCTGGCGGAATTGTTGACGGACGCGGCATAGCAGCCGCGCTGCTGATGGGTGCGGCAGGCGTACAAATGGGCTCCCGCTTCCTGCTGGCAGAAGAATGCACCGTTCATGCCAACGCGAAAAAACAGATTATTGCTGCCCAAGATACCGATTCTGTGGTGACCGGCTATTCCCGCGGCCACGGCGTACGCGGCTTAAGAAGCAAGTTTACCGAAAAATTCCTGGAGCTTGAACGCAGCGGCGCTCCCGACGAAGTGTTAAACACGCTGGCCACCGGAACCAATAAGCTGGCAGCCGTCGACGGTGATGTTGAGAACGGTCTTGTCCAGGTAGGCCAAAGTCTCAGCAGACTGACTAGCATTAAATCGGCTCAAGCTATTATTGACGAGGTAACCGTTGAAGCAACCCGCCTGCTCGCCAATGCTCCCGGTCTGGTAAAAACCTGGTAAAAACACAGGACTAAAGGAGCCGGGTAATATGGATGTTTATCAAAGGTCCTTGGCACTCCACAAGCAAATGAAAGGTAAATTGACCATTGCTAGTAAAATATCTGTGACCAGTCAGCAAGACTTAAGCCTGGTCTACAGTCCGGGAGTGGCCGAACCATGCCGCCGAATTGCCGCTAACGCTGAAGAAGTGTATGACTATACTTCCAAGGGTAATCTGGTTGCCATTGTTTCCGATGGGTCGGCCGTCCTGGGACTGGGTAATATTGGCCCCAAAGCAGCCCTACCAGTCATGGAAGGCAAAGCCTTATTATTTAAGAATTTAGCAAATGTTGATGCGATTCCAGTGTGCCTCGATACACAGGATACGGAAGAAATTATTAAGACTGTAAAATACCTTGCCCCCACGTTCGGAGCAATTAATCTTGAGGATATAAGCGCCCCCCGCTGCTTCGAAATTGAATCGCGCTTAAAACAGGAGCTGGATATCCCCGTATTTCACGACGATCAACATGGCACCGCGGTTTGTGTTCTGGCTGGCTTGATCAACGCCCATAAGCTTGTTAATAAAGACCTCACGGAAAGCAGAATTGTCATTAATGGTGCCGGTGCTGCGGGAATAGCCATCGCCAAGCTGCTGCTTGCTTATGGCGCCACCACCCTTATCCTGGTAGACCAAAAAGGAATTTTAAGTCTGCATCATCCCGAAACGCTGTTAAACGAAGGCCATAAAGAAATTGCAGCATTGACAAACATGCTGTCAGAGACCGGCAGCCTTGCTGATGCGCTTCAAGCTGCTGATGTGTTTATCGGGGTTTCCAGGCCTGGCCTTGTCACCAAAGAGATGATAGCAGCCATGAATTCACAGGCAATTGTTTTTGCCATGGCCAACCCTGAGCCGGAGATTACTCCTTCTGAAGCGAAAGCCGGTGGCGCAGCGGTTATAGGCACAGGTCGCTCGGATTACCCAAATATGATCAATAACCTGGCTGCTTTTCCCGGGATCCTGAAGGGTGCCCTCTCAGTGAGAGCCAGTGACATTAACCAAAGCATGTGTTTAGCTGCCGCTATTACGATCGCCAACAGTATCAGCGCTGGTGAGCTAACTGCGGATCGTGTCTTTCCTGAACCACTCAACCCCAAAATTGCCTGTCTTGTTGCGAAAGCAGTTGCACAAGCAGCCCGACAAACCGGTATAAACCGGATTTAATATGCTGGAAGGAGAAAATCATGAAATTTGAAGGCATTGAACCTACCCGTGATCCCAAAACCTTTATCGCCGACGGCGCAAAGGTAATCGGCAAAGTAACGATGAAAGAGTTTAGCAGCATTTGGTTTAACTCCGTTGTCAGAGGTGATGTTAACCGCATTGAAATCGGTCGTTATTCCAATGTTCAGGATAACAGCGTAGTGCATGTTGCCGACGACTGCCCTACTATTATCGGCGATTTCGTTACCGTTGGCCATAACTGCATTATTCACGGAGCAACCATCGAAGACAATTGCCTCATTGGTATGGGAGCAATCGTACTGAATAAAGCGGTTATCGGCACCGGCAGTATTGTCGCCGCAGGAGCGGTAGTAAAAGAAGGCCAGATTGTACCGCCCCATTCGCTGGTAGTAGGCATACCAGCCAAAGTTATCAGACAAGTACCTGAAGATTGGGACAGTATCCACGCCCAGGCTGTCAAGTACAAAACGCTCTGGACAGAACGTTATGGAATTATGCCTGATGCAGGCGGCGAACGGTACCATGGCGAAAAAATAATCTAACTTAGCTTCATAAAAAAACTACACTTTTTTATATTGGATGGAAAACCATTCAACATAAAAAGTGTAGTTTTTTTTATTTATTCTTTTTACGAATACAGTATATAGTAAACAAGAATTTTACTTTCCCCTACCGCAGATATACGATAAGCATGACTATTTGGAATATTTCACTTACTAGCAATAGTCAACCAATTTAAAATGAAAGAAGGTTAAAAGCATGCTACCAGTATTGACTGAGGGTACTTTCCTGTCTGCATTTATTGCCTTAATTCCTATTTTATGGCTTCTTGCTAGCTTAGGTATTTATAAAATGCCAGCTTACAAGGCATGTACGATTGGCTTAATTTTAGGCATACTAATTGCAATTTTTGTTTGGCGCATGCCTTATAACTTAGTACTGCTCGCCGCATTGGAAGGCATTGTACTCGCACTAATGCCAATACTATGGGTAATTCTGGCAGCCATTTTCCTTTATAATATCTCTTTAAAAACTGGAGCTATGGATAAAATCAAACACTTAATGTCGAATCTGTCCGGTGATCGCCGGGTGCAGGTACTGATTATCGCCTGGGGATTTGGCGGGTTTTTAGAAGCTACTGCAGGCTTTGGCACTGCAGTGGCTATTCCTGCCTCAATTCTAATTGCGTTAGGCTTTGATGCATTTTTTGCAGCTATTTTATGCCTGATAGCCAATACAATTGCAGTCGCCTTCGGAGGTGTAGGACTCCCCGTAACTACTCTTGCTAAAGTTACAGATCTCTCGGTAATGCAGTTAACTTTTGACGTAGCATTACAACTTTCGCCGTTTGTGCTGCTTGTCCCATTTTTACTGGTGTTTACAATTACCAAAAGTATTAGAGCGTTCTATGGTGTTTGGACAGCAACCATAACTGCTGCCTTGAGCTTTGCAATAACACAGTTAGCAGTTGCTCGCTTTATCGGACCTGAGCTTACTGCTATTTTAGGATCAATTGCCGCGATTGTCAGTACCGTAGTTGCGGTAAAACTATCTCCGCCTGCCGAAGAATGGCGTTTTCCGGATGAAGCCGCGCAACAAGATGTTATTAGTAGCACTGCACAGGTTGGAACGTTTAAAGAAATTCTAATCGCTTGGATACCTTACATATTGCTGCTTGCCCTTGTATTAGTTACTAGTAATTTAATTCCCTCAATTAATATCCCGCTCAGTAAGCTTAGAAGCGATCTACTGATTTATCCAGGGCCTGGCAGCAAAGCATTTTACATCGAATGGTTTCTGACCCCAGGCACGCTTATTATGATATCCGCTATTATCGGCGGCCTCTGCCAAGGTGCCTCCGTCCGCACCCTGGTTACTATTTTGGGCAGTACTCTTGTACAACTGCAAAAAACTTTTATTACGGTCCTGGCAATCGTTAGCATGGCCAAAGTACTTGGGTATAGCGGTATGATCGGAGCTGTGGCAGTAGCATTGGCTAGTGCTACAGGTAAGACATATCCGGTTTTTGCGCCTTTGATCGGGGCTCTTGGTACGTTTATTACTGGCAGTGATACAAGCAGCAACGTATTATTTGGCGCTTTGCAAAAACAAACTGCAATCAAGATTGGCTCTAACCTTACGTGGATTACCGCAGCAAACACAAGCGGTGCCTGCGCTGGCAAATTAATTTCTCCGCAAAGTATCGCTATTGCAACCTCGGCAACGGGCTTGATAGGCAGAGAGGGTGATATTTTAAATATTACTTTTAAATATCTACTTCTTTTTATCGTTGGTTTAGGTTTGATTAGCTACTGGTTTGCTTATTAAGCAAGAACCTGCAGCTGACTGGAGATACCCATAAAAAAACAGTAAGAAAATAACCCCGTATGCTGTAAAACACTGCGACATACGGGGTTATTTTAAACGAACATAGTAAGAGCAGAGGCATAAAATATGACTTGTTCTTCTTATTATACCGACAGTTCTTAAGACTCCGCTTCTTAAACTTGCTTTAATAGTGATAACCCCCCAGGCCATTTGGCCTTGGGGGTTATCACTACTGCTGTCTTTTGAAAAACGTATTGGTTCTCACTGCAAGAAATGCTTTAACAAAATTAAGCAGTTCGCGGGCCGCATGCGAGAGATACCGTTCCTTCTTCCACACCAATGCTAATTCTAAATATATTTGAGGATCATTAAATGACCGTGAAACAACTGTATTGCCATCAAGATTTTTACATACAGCATCAGGCAGCAGTGCAATGCCTAAATTAGCTTCTGCCAATTGTACCATTAGCTGAAATTGCGCCGTTTCAAAAATAATTTTTGGATAATATCCTGCTTCCTTACAACGATCAAGGACCATATCATGCAGTCTAAAATCCGGATGGTACAACACGAACTCCTCATTTTTCAGCATCGTAAAATCAAGCGAATCATACTGCGCTAATGGATGCTCAGGACTCATAATCACCTTGAGAGAATCCCGTGAAAAACTAAGACTATCAAATTTATTGGTATCTTCAGGAGGAAAAATGATGCCAAAGTCCAACAGTCCATCGCAGAGAGCAGGTTCAATTTTTTTGGCACCATATTCAAAGAATTGAATAGTTATATTGGGATATTCTTTTTTGAACAACCCCAGCAGTTTAGAGAATGGAGTAATGCCTGTTATTGGCGGTAAGCCTATATGGACCTTCCCTGTTTGCAATTTAGTCAGCCCATCTAACCGGGCAGTAATATTGTTAACAGATGATACTATTTTTTGGGCTTGCTCAAGTATTATCTTTCCTGCATCAGTCAAATCAACAAATTTCGTATTGCGATAAAATAAAGTTACTCCGAGCTGAATCTCTAAATCTTTAATGGCTTTACTAACAGAAGGCTGAGAAATATGCAATATTTCAGCAGATTTACTAAAGCTTTTTTGCCGTGCAACTTCAATAAAATACTCCAGATGCATTGTATCCATAGCTTTCTCCGTTCCACTCTTTTTATCTAACAGCTAACGACTGCTTTAATGACCAATGCCTTATTATTTCAAATGCAAAAAAAGTAATTACCGTGACTGTTTCCATGCAGTCATACGAAAATCCTTTGACAGCACAAATCACATTAGTCTCGAACTCTCAAATCGAAAAAACATAGCCCCGGAAAGTGGTTATACCATTTTCCGGGGCTATGTTTTTTTCGGGAGGCAAGTGGCAGATTATAACCAGTTTACCTCCAGCGGATTTCGCTCTACCAGCCGGTGATACTTGTATTGGCTATACCCGGCCATAAGAGCACCTGCCACTTTCTTATCTGCTGGAATTTCAAGCACTTTAAGTAAAGGAGCATAACCAGTAAAGGCACAGGCCTGAAAATAACCGGCCCAACAAGTACCTATGCCAATGGTAGGAGCAAATAATTCCGCATAGGCGAAGGAAAAGTGCGCATTTTCCTGCCCTCTCAAAAACTTTTCATCACAAAGAGCAACAATGAGATGAGGTGCTCCGCGCAAAATCATATCTTCTCCTGTTGCCCGGTACTGGCGAACTACATTGCGGTAGTAAGCAGCCGAAGGAACACCACTGCTTAATTCCTGCTCCATCCACTGAATTGTCAATTCCGTTATTTGCTGCAGCTTTTCTTTATCACTAATGACCAGATACGATAAGCCCTGCCCATTTCCACCTGTTGGTGCATAGCGGGCTATATCTAAAATCTGCAATAGCTTTTCCTGCGGGACTGTTTCTTGCTTATACCGGCGAATAGAACGGCGGGAACGCAGAAAATCACGTGCGGCCTGCACATCCCATTTCGATGGATTAATGGGCTCCTGCTGTGCCAGCGGGGCACGCTCATTATCCAGTGCACGATGCGGACAGACTGCTACGCAATGCCCACAGGATATACAGAAACGAAATTCATTCTCCTGCGGTCCCTCTTCCGTCATTTTGATAAAGCTGGCTGGGCACACCTTGGCGCAGATACTACAGCGGGTACATTTTTCCTGGTCTACATGTAAAATTTTCATTACAACCACCTAGCTACAAAGTTTAGTATATCTTGTTCATTATACTGTAATAAGTTAAAGTTTTGTTTATTTCTCGCTCAAAAGCGTCACAGCCCGTGACGCCCAAGTAGAATCATTAAAAATAGCCCGGGCCACACCAATGAGATCTGCTTTGCCTTCTTCCAGCAATTTCTCGGCAGCCAGTGGTTCTGTAATACCGCCCGTAAGCAAGACCGGTACGGTTACAACCTTTTTAATTGCCTCTGTCAGCGGAGCGAAATAGCCTTGACTGTTATTGCCGGGAATGCTGAACCCGTTGAAGCCGCCCGATATATCAATAAGGCTGACTCCGGCTTTTTCAAAGGCCTGTGCGGCAATTTGACTTTCTTCAAGCGTCGTTCCGCCTGCAGTATAATCAGAAGCTCCCAGCCGCAGTAGTACCGGGAAGTCTTCGCCAACCGCTTTGCGAACTGCTGCAATGACTTCCAGGTGAAGGCGAATGCGGTTATTAATGCTGCCGCCATAGCCATCCTGACGCTGATTGGTTAGTGGAGACAAAAATTGATTGAGTAAATAACCATGGGCAGAATGAATTTCCACACCGTCAAAACCGGCTGCTTTAACGCGGCCGGCTGCCGCCGCAAAAGCGTTAACAATGCCGTTCAGTTCATGCTGAGCAAGTTCCCGCGGCATTGTCCCTTTACGGGGATTTGCAATGGCCGAAGGCCCTACAGGGATAGATCCGGTGATTTTCTCATCCGCACCGCTGCCGGCATGATTGATCTGCATAACGGTCTTCGAGCCATTACGATGAATAAGCGCCGCCAGCTCCTTCAATTTCTCCACAACACTGTCATCGGCTATGGAAAGCTGATTATGGCTGGCTTTACCTGCCTGCTCGATAAAACTGTGCTCGATAATAATCAGACCAATATGCCCGCCTGCCGACTTTTCATGATAATAATTCAGGATATCCTGGCTCACTTTACCGTCTGCTTCGGCTTTCGAAGTTGCCATTGGCGGCATGACTAAGCGATTATGCAATTGTAACGTCCCGGCTTGTAATGGTTCCAGCAAATAAGACATACGCGATACCTCCTCAGTGGTTGGCTTGTTTTAACAGCTTAGCCATATTTTTCCCCAGAGTCTGAAATGTTTGTATTCCTTCCTCATCTTTCTGAACATCGCCTTCCTCGAGCGCCAGCGTAATATTCCAGTAGCTGGACCCGGCAATTGTCATTTCTGCAATGCCAAAGAAAAAGTTAATGGCCGAATAAGTAAAGGTTGCTCCAGCCCTGCGCACTGCAACCACAGCAGCACCAACTTTGCCGCGCAGCATATCGCCGCCGTTTGCTTTGGCAACAAAGCCGCAGCGGTCAATCAACGCTTTTACCTCAGTACTCACATTACTGAAATATGTAGGTGAGCCGATTAAGATACCATCTGCCTCCTGCATCTTTTGAATAAATCCATTAATTTCATCATCTTGCCGTATACAGCGGTTATTTTGCATTTCCCAGCACTTTCCACAGGCGAGACAGCCAAAAACCTTCCGACCTCCCAATTGGACAAGCTCTGTCTCAATACCCTCTTTTCGTAGTTCAGCCAGTACAAATTCCAGACTTTGAGCTGTATTGCCATTCTTTCTGGGACTGCCATTAAAAGCAACTACTTTCATTACGAACACATCCCTTATTTTATTACAGGCTTGCTCTTGCCTATTCCCGGCAAACCAATTCCCTGCTATAATAGTAGCTAATACTATATTTAATAGCAAGTACGCACTTATAAGTACCATAGTATCCATTTGTATACTATATATATTTTCCTTATTAGCGGATAGGAGTGAAAAAAATGATCACTTACAAGAATACCCACTATCAATGTTCCATGGAATTAACATTAGACTTAATTGGCGGTAAATGGAAATCGCTGATTCTCTGGCATCTGGGTGATACCACCTTACGGTTCAGCGAACTAAGAAAAACGATACCGCAGATAACACCAAAAATGTTGACTCAGCAGCTCAGAGAGCTGGAGGAAAGCGGACTGGTCAGCCGGTATATCTATCCCCAGATCCCACCTAAGGTTGAGTATTCCCTCACACCGGCCGGCAAAAGTCTTATTCCCATTCTGGCAACCATGTGCGAATGGGGAATGTCTTACGCTAATTCTGTTGCCCCTAGCGGCGCTTCCCCTATATGTCCCGCAGCAGAAGCAACCATTCCAAAATAAATTCTGCCAAAAATCAATCGTCTTTTGATAAACAACACCCGGGCTTACAACTGATGCAAACTCAGGTGTTCTTTTTTTTGCCTATTTATATATATTTTACCCAACTCCACTTATGACACAAGCAATGTGAACAAGGCTTGCTGTTACCAGTAAATAAAGCCATTTCATCCAAAGGATGAAATGGCCTATTCAAAAGAGCCCGCAACGATCTTCGCTACAGCCCATACCGATCATTACATACCTATACGCAGACTTTCGCCTACCCACAAGCATTACACAACCGGCACACACCTTTGCTTGACCGCTATAGATAGCTACTGAACCGCCTGCAATCTCCCGACTGCAAACGACCCCTTATGATTCACAACCCATAACGATCGTAGCTCGACCAACATACATCATTTGGGACCACACGACAACAGTTGGGCTGCCGTACAGCCTTTCACGACCCATGCCAGTCTGCCCGCTGACTAATACCGAGCCTTTCGACCCGATACCACTCGTTGGCCGACTAATACCGAACACCAATGATATCCGGCACCAATCTAGGCACAACCGTTACAGACCCCTTACACTCATAGTATCAACTGATCCGCTTCTTTCATACCTGGCAAATTTAGTTATTTGTCTTTTGCACTGACTGCCCTGATTTTTTCCACAAACACTGCTGCTGCCGGCAAAACATCCACAGCCCACCATGGCTGGCAATCTTCCAATTGAGCAGTTGTATACGCACCTGTTGCGATACCGACAGTATAAGCGCCGATTGATTTCCCACAATCAATATCATTCGGTGTATCACCAATGACAAATAAATTATGCTGTTCCTGACTGCCCCAGTTACTTTGCGCAACCGACAAGGCACTGCGGGCAATATCACCCCGGCGATAATGATCTGCTGCAAAAGCGCTGCGGGAAAAATCGAAATAATCGGCGATACCAAAGTGTTCCAGCTTAATTTCAGCGCCTTTTCTGCTGTTTCCTGTCAGCAAGAGCACTCGGCAGTCATTGCATTCTTTGAGGGCGGCCAATATTTCACGGACCGACGGTAAAATAATCCCCACCCGGGAACGCAAATGTTCAAGCAGCAAAGTCTCATAGTACCGGCATAAGTTAGCAACCTCTTCATTGGTCGGCTCACGGCCTGCAATCGATTTGATTACTTCCCTGCAGATATAATTATCAGTCATACCTGCGGTCGGTATAGAATCAAAATTCACAGCCTGCCCCCAAAGTGCTTCTGCCGCTTCACTTATCGCGTATAAGCCCGCCCTGGAAGTCTTGATCAACGTTCCGTCTATATCCCAATATAATAAATTCATTTCTCGTCTCCCCTCCTGATAAGCTATATATTATTCTTTTTATCGTCAATCTCCTTTACACGACGCTGTTCCTCCCACCACCACAGCAGAGAAATGGTAAAAGTCAGCCATACCGCCCCGGCAGCAAAACCGGCAGCAATATCGCTCGGATAATGAACGCCAAGATAAATCCGGCTTACCCCGATGGCAGCAATAAAAAACATTGTCAGTATGGCAATACCATATCGGTACTGCCATTTTTTTACTCGCCGTGCTATGAGAAAGGCCAGCATCCCATAAAAACAAAGGGAAACCATTGCGTGACCACTGGGAAAACTATAGCCTGTTGCTACTACCATAGTAAATTGATCAGGCCGGGAGCGTTCGAATAAGTTTTTAAGCAAAGAATTGAGCAGCGCACCACCTGCCAAGCAAAGTGCCAGTCCGGCAAACTCCAGCCATCTCCGATAAAACAACAAAATGAGGAAGGAGCAGACAACAATTACGCCATACGTGAAGCCATACCCCAGGTTCGTAATCGTAATCATAACAGGATCAAGCTGCTCAGTCGCAAAATAACGGACAAGCCAGATAACGGTATTGTCAAACAGTCCCATCGTTTGCCGGAAAATAGTTTTCCAGGTTAATTCAAAAAACACAACCAGCATGCTGCCGCTCACTGCCAGAGCCAGAATAATCGCTAAAACAGGCCAGTGATGCTCAAAATGCAGCAGTTTCTTTTTAATTGTTGAATAAATAGGAATGGATTCGGCGTAACGCAAGATAAGCAATACCACATACGGTAATACGAGGAGGCCGAACAGAGTTACCAGTAAAATCCCACCCACCAGCCAGTTAACAATCGGCACCTGCACAGGTCCAGTCACCAGCAGGCTGCCCTCAGTCTGCGCGCCGTTTTGCTCAGTAATTCGGCCTCCCAGTATCAAAATTCCGCCTTTTACCTTGGCCCCTGTTCCAAGGACTACATTGCCATCGACGACCACGATCCCATCATGCACTGTACCATATACAAGAGCATCACCTTGAGCAACCAACAGTCTGCCGATCCGTTGATCCGCCTCAATCCGGATACTTTTATGGACAAAAATATCTGCAACCTTTTCCGTATGTCTGCCTTCAGCTGCAGCAAAACTGCTGCCAAGCAAACATAGAAGCAATATGCTGATGAAGCGCTTTAAGCTAATCAATAATCCAGTCTCCTGCCATGTTATTTTTTAAGTAGTATATACCAAAGTTTACATCTGCATAATTTGACTTTATCATACCATTCGCAGCTCATTGGAACAATACGATTACCAGCTAAAAGAAGGTGCCAGCTTATTCAGCCGGCACCTTCCCTCATTATCCTTGCTTAAACTCTGGTATTGATGTCCTTAAATGAGCGCACCTGCGCGGCAATTGCCCGTTCCGTCGGCAGCCGTTCCATACTGGAAGCACCATAGAAGCCGATAACACCCTTGGTACGGCTAAGCACATAGGCTGCATCCTCCGGTTCAGCCAATGGTCCGCCATGACAAATAACAAAAACATCGCGGTTAATTGCTTTAGCAGCATCATGAATCGCTTGTATTTTCTTTACGCAGTCATCCAAGGTCAACGCAGTCTTTGCTCCAATTGTCCCTTTCGTGGTCAAGCCCATATGAGCTACCAAAATGT
Organism: Anaerospora hongkongensis; assembly: GCF_004339805.1. Classification (GTDB taxonomy): domain Bacteria; phylum Bacillota; class Negativicutes; order Sporomusales; family DSM-15969; genus Anaerospora; species Anaerospora hongkongensis. The sequence goes on from NZ_SLUI01000002.1 coordinate 293,097, forward strand.
CCGCACCGGCTCTGGTCATTTTTTCTGCTTCTTCTTCATTAAAAACATAAGGTGACGTCACCAGATCCAGTTCATGAGCCTTGCGGATCATATCAACCTCCAGATCAAATCCCATGCCGGTTTCTTCCAGGTTCTGCCGGAACATGCCATCACAGAGTCCTACTGTGGGAAAGTTCTGCACCCCGGAAAACCCCATCTCTTTTAACTGCCGCAGAAAAACCTCCATAATGCGGAAAGGATCTGTTCCGCATACGCCTGCCAGCACAGGAGTATCTTTAACGACCGGCAATACTTCGCTCGCCATTTCAACGACAATTGCATTGGCATCTCCATAAGGCATCAAGCCTGCCAATGAACCGCGTCCAGCCATTCTGTACCTGCCCGAGTTATAAATGACCATCAAATCAACGCCGCCTGCCTCGGCACTTTTGGCAGAAAGACCGGTACCGGCACCGGCACCAATAACAGGAATTCCTTTCTCTACCTGCTCTTTAATTCTCCGTAAAACCTCTTGCCTGCTGATTGCCATTTTGCTACCTCCAAACTTATGATTTATTCTCCATTAGCTGGATCAGTTTATCTGCCATTGCTACGGCAAAATGTTCATCATTAATATCTGTATTCATTTCCACCAATTCTATTTTATCCCTGTTCAGCCGGGAGCGAATAGCTGTAAATAGAGCTTGGTCTTCCTCCGGTCCGTAAAAAGGTTTTCCTGCCACATCAATAAGCGACACTCCCTTTAACGGCAGGAATACCGCAGCTCTTCCGGCAGTACGATTGATTTTATCTGCAAGAATTTCACCCAATTGCCTGCATTCTTCTGCAGTTGTTCTCATTAATGTAATCGTAGCATTATGGTGATACAGATTGCGGTCTTTAAACTGCTCAGGAACAGTGTTGGCCGGCCCAAAGTTCACCATATCGAGGGCCCCGACAGAAACGACCTGAGGAATTCCCATCCTGGCGGCTGCCTCCAGGCGATGCGGTCCTGCCGTAAACACGCCCCCGACTAATTCATCCGCCCATTCAGTAGTCGTTGCATCCAGTACACCTTTAATGTAACCGGACTCAATCAAGCTCTCCATTGCTTTGCCACCTGACCCGGTGGCATGGAAAACGAGCACTTCATATCCTTTTGCCTCCAGATATTCCCGTGCAGCAGTTACACACGGAGTCGTTACCCCGAACATAGTAGCACCAATCAACGGTTTGTCTTCACCGGCCTGCGGTACTTCCCCTTTAGCCATACCGGCTATAGCAAAAGCTGCATTAGCCATAATGCGGCGTGATAAGCCATTCAGACCAGCTACGTCAACGACTGAGTACATCATCGTTATATCTTTTTCCCCAACATATGGCCGGGTATCCCCGGAAGCTACGGTAGAAACCATCAGTTTAGGCAACCCTACAGGTAATACCTGCATAGCGGCAGTACCAATTGTAGTCCCGGCTGAACCGCCAAGGCTGATAATACCGGCGATTTGCTCTTCATGCCACAGCTTTGTTACAACAATAGCGGCCCCCTTCATCATAGCATCAATTGCTGCGCCCCGGTCGTCTGCCCGAATTAGTTCAGCAAGTTCACTGCCCGCCGCCCTGGCTACCTCCTCACTGGAGATATGGGGAGAAAAATATGCTTTTCCTTTTATGCCGACATCAATTACAATCGTCTGTACTCCCAAGCCTTCAATAAGTTCTTTAATATACTGAAATTCTTGCCCTTTCGTGTCAAGAGTCCCCAGGATAATAACTTTCTTCGCCATTATTCCACTCCTCTTCCCAGCTGGATTACTTCCGGTTTTAGTATGCTTCGCTGAGGCATCGTCAAATCCTGCCGGAATAATCAGAATATTACCAATGTCAACCACTGATCAGACGAATGCATTTGTAGTGCAGCTATAATACCAAAAAATTGCCAATCTGTTATAATTAGGAGAGGTGCTTCTAGAACTTCGCAAAAAGGAGTGATTGTTATGGTTAGACAGACAAATCAGCCTTTTATCCTGGAGGAAGCGACAGTCGCCAGTATTCACAGTGCCTTTCGCTCCGGCGAGCTGACTGCCGTCCAGCTTGTCCGCATGTATTTGCAGCGCATCGAAGCCTATGACCAGCAGGGGCCAAAGTTAAATGCCGTCATTGCAATAAACCCTTCGGTCGTTGATGAAGCTGAGCAATTGGATCATCAATGGCAAACCTCCGGTATGATGGCAGGTCCCTTACACGGCATACCGGTGCTGGTAAAGGACAATGTTAACACAGTCGACCTGGCAACAACAGCCGGTTCGATTAGTCTCAAAAGTTATTATCCTCCCGCCGACGCTTTTATTGTGCAAAAACTGCGGTCTGCAGGCGCCCTCGTTCTGGCAAAAGTCAATCTTCATGAATTTGCCATCTGGGGTGAGTCAATAAGCTCCATGCTTGGACAGACTGTCAATCCTTATGATTTAAGCCGTAGTCCCGGCGGCTCCAGTGGTGGCACCGGAGCTGCCCTTGCCGCAAATTATGGTGTTCTAGGCATCGGAACAGACACGGTAAATTCTGTACGTTCTCCTGCATCCGCCAACAGTATTGTCGGCCTGCGCCCCACACTTGGACTCATCAGCCGTACAGGCATTATTCCCTATTCTTATACGCAGGACACTGCCGGACCTATGGCCAGAACGGTGGAAGACACTGCCCGCATGCTTAACTGCATGACCGGCTATGATCTTTGCGACCCCCTTACCGGCAAAGCGCAGAACCACACCGAGTCGGATTACACTCAATTTCTTCATATCAATGGCTTGCAGAAAAAAAGAATCGGCATTCTCCGCAGTTTCTGGGGAACAAGTGAAGTCCACCAGGAAGTTAATTCGCTTTGCGAAGCTGCGCTTAGGGACATGCAGAATTTGGGAGCCACGCTGGTGGAGGTTGACCTGGACCTGCAGGCAGAAGACGTTTTGGCGGCCAGTGTCCATTTAATGGATCTCAATTCGCACCTCAGTGCTTACTTGGCAGATCCTCTTAATCGCTTCCCGGTTCACTCCCTTACCGAGATCCTGGAAAGCGGTTCTTTTCATCCAAGCATTGAAACGAATCTGCGGGAAGCTTTATTGTTAAGTGCCCAAACCGCTTCCTATCAGGAGCGCCTGAATCAGCAGTCCCGTCTTCGGCAACTGCTTACAAATCTAATGGAGCTCCAGCAACTAACAGCTCTTGTATTTCCTCACCAAAAACGTTTGGTAGCCCCAATTGGCGAACAGCAGCTGGAACGAAACGGCATGTTAGCTGCCGTGACCGGGTTCCCTTCCCTGGTAGTGCCTGCAGGTTTTTCAGCCGCTTCTCCAGCGGCCCCCGCTGGAGTTCCAGTAGGAATTGAGTTTTTAGGCTTACCCTGGCAGGAAGGCCTGCTGCTCGAAATCGGCTACGCTTTTGAACAAGGTACCCTGCATCGCCAGTCACCGCCTTTTGCCCCAGCATTAAGCTTATGTAACTACTAGGAGGATTTATGGTCAGTACTTTCTCTATCGCAGCCATGGTAGCTGCAGCTACCCTTTCCATTCTTTTACCCATTATTCTGTTCTTTTACTACCGCCGCAAAGAGCAGTTATCGCTAAAAGTAGCATTTGCCGGTATGGCAACCTTTATCATTTTTGCTATGATACTGGAAAGAATTCTTCACACCTATCTCCTTACAATCAATCCTACTACCCAGCAATGGCTTTCAGGGACAGCGGCCTATGTTTTATATGGCAGCCTAGCTGCCGGTTTGTTTGAAGAAGGAGGCCGGTTCCTCGTTTTCCGCTTTCTTCTCAAAAGCAGGCGTTCCTGGTCCGACGGCCTGGCTTTCGGTTTAGGCCACGGAGGGATTGAAGCTATTTTACTCGGCGGAACTACCACCATTCAAAATATCATTTTTGCGCTCAGCTTAAACGCCGGTACCTTGGAACAAAGCCTAGCCGGTACTGTCCCTCCTGAAATAATAGCCGGGATAAAGGCAACGCTCCTGACAACTTCGCCATTTCTCTTTCTGGTCAGCGGAGTTGAACGAATGATGGCCCTTATTATGCAAATTTCGCTGTCATTGCTAGTGCTATACGGCGTACGTACAGAGCGGATCCGCTATCTTTTCTGGGCTATTGGACTTCATGCCTTATTTGATATTCCTGCTGGTTTATTTCAAAAGCAAGTGCTTGGCCTTATGTCGACTGAAGCAATTCTGGCGGTTTTTGCTATCTTGTTACTGTTGTTGCTGCGCAAAGGAAAACACTATTTTACAGATGAGGCAGAAAAAATTCACTAAACGAAGAAAGGAACCCGGAAAGCCGGGTTCTTTCTTCGTTTTATATCTATGGCCGCAAAACAATCTTGATTGCCATATCATCTTTATCAGCTAATTCAAAAGCAGCTTTAATTTCACTTAACGGGAATTCATTCGTGATCAGGGGCTTGATATTAACATTACCCTGAACAACAGGACGCAGGGACGGAGGCGTCCACACGTAGCGTTCCCGCCAGGTGTGGTGCACCAAACAAGTATTAATAAATTCTAAGCCATCATCATGCCACCGGCTGATATTTAATGTTATCGGCTGAGTTACCCAGCTGTAGAAAACAAACTTGCCATTATGCTTGATAATTTCAGAGGCCGTATTAAATGAGCTTTCACCACCTGCCGCCTCTACGACAACATCTGCGCCCCTGTCTCCGGTCATTTTCGCAACAATATCCTTAAGATCCGTTTTTTTCAAATTTACCGTCACATCAGCACCAAGCTGTTTAGCCAATTCCAGTTTGCCATCAAGGACATCGGCGACAATTACTTTGTCGGCTCCTTTTTGTTTTGCACATTGGGCGATAATTTGCCCGGCAAAGCCTCCGCCCATAACAACTACCACATCACCCAGCTGCACTCCCGAATGAAGGCCTGAGTACATGGCGCAGGCAATCGGTTCTCCCAGGCTCACCAGATCCATATCCAACCCCTCCGGAGCCGGCTGGAGCTGAAACTCTTTCGCTACAAAATAATCGGCATAGTTATTGCACCAGCCAAAGGCGATAACCTTATCACCAACCTTGTATTCGCTGACTCTTGAACCAACCTCTACAACCGTTCCGCCGCTCTCATGCCCCAGCCAAAAGGGGAACTTAGGCTCCTGCCGGAATTCAGCCGTTTTCGGCGGCATTTGCCCGCGGTAAAATGCTTTATCAGATCCGCAAATTCCAATAAGATGATTTTTAACCAGTATTTCATCTTCACCGCAAACTAATTCTTTTTCTACCAGTTCAATATCATGGGGTCCTTTTAATAATGCTGCTCTTGTTACAACTGCCATGATAAATCCTCCTCAAATTTAATGGTATTAGGGAATCGCCAATAAGGTAAAAGATATCCAGGCAATAACTGCCCCTCCTGCCGCCATACTTAGTCCCCAGATGAGCAGTTTTTTAAATAAGACAGACTTGTTCTCACTGGCATGAGCATTCGCCAAGTAAATGGCACCGCTTGTCGACAAGGGGCTCATATCAACGACAAACCCGCAGGATACAATTGTAGAAATTAACGGTATCAGTTCATTGGAACTGGCTCCTACTTTTTCCAGTAGAATTGGCGCCATTGGTACGAAGGTGGCGAGGATAACCCCTGTTGTACTGGCATAAGCCGAAATCAATCCGGCAACAAAGCCGGTCACCAAAGATATGGTTGATGTCGATGCCAATTTGGCAATCAGCGCCGCAAACAGGTCAATACCGCCTACCTTAGTCATGAGGGTTATCATCACTGTAACACCGGTAACCATAAGAATAGCGCCCCAAGGCATGGACTTAACTGCTTTATCCTCATCGGCTGTTTTTAATAAAATCAGTATAGCGCCAATCAAAAAGGCTCCCAGCCCAATATCCATATTAAAACCAATGACGCTGACAATATAAACTGCCAGACCGATTAATGTCAGCCATTGCTCTTTGCTAAAAGGCTCTACTTTCATGTTGGCAAGAAAGGAGCTTTCAGCAGCAGAACGATTTTTGAGCAGCTTATGTCCGCCGAAAACAAAATAGGCTATAACAGAAGCGGCAAAGTGAACCCACACATTATTAAACCAGATCAGCATGCTAATATCACCCAGACCAAGCTTATTGGTCAGACCGGTCGTAATAATGCCGCCAATGGCAATTGGCGACATGCCGCCGGCATGCCCCCCGTTTCCAGCCATTACAGCCAAGAGCAATGGATTTACTTCTATCTCTTTCGCGAGCAGCATGACTGTTGGCGCAAGCAATGCAGCCGTTACCGTCGGCCCCGGCCCTGCAGCCCCGATCACTAAAGCAATGAAAAATAATAGAATAGGTAAAAGGGCTACTTTGCCTTTTACTCCTTTAATGACATACTTGGTTACTTTTTCCAATGTTCCGTTGTTCTGCGCAATAGAAAAGAGGAAGGTAGTTCCTGCAAGCATAATAAAGAGGCTCGTCGGATATCCTTTTAAAATTTCATCAACTTTTATATCGCCCAGATAGTGTCCGATTACCAGAGCAACTCCTAACGCCATGATACCAATGTTACGGGTTGAGATACAGCTTACAATTATGACGACAATAAGGGCCAGCAAAGAAATAACCGCTAATGACACACTATTCCTCCTCCTGCGTTCGATAATGGCTGATGGGCACCGCTTCTACTTCCTCCAATCTCATCTAATTTTCACAATATACTAACTAAGCAACTTTCATGCCAAAGAAAAGAACTTCACCCCTTCCGGCCTACGCTGGCCGCAAAGGATGAAGTTCTTCGCTATTTCGTTTCAATGTTACGTTTCATTTGTTGCATCTACAGTTTCATGAAACACCTAGAAATGGTCATCAGGAAGGGACAATTTTCTCCATAAGGTCGTTCTGCTAATCCCCAGGAGACGGGCGGCCTGCATTTTATTGCCACCTGTTCTCTGCAGGGCGTCGTGAATGGCCTTTTTATCTGCAACAGCAGTTTCCGGCTTACTGTTGTGTTCCAAAGCGGCTTCTGTTCTTTCCAGAGACAAAATACGCAATATAGCCGCTTCAGTAATCATTGCCCCCTCCGCCAAAACTGCTAAGCGTTCACAAACGTTGCACAACTCCCGTACATTGCCAGGCCAGTTATAGCTTGCCAACAAACGCTCTGCCGCTGGCGACAGCCGTACTGGATTCTTTTGAAAACGGTTTGTGTAAACAGCAAGGAAATGTTCTACCAGCAGCAATATATCCCCATGTCTTGCGCGCAGCGGCGGTACATGAATATGCAGAACATCCAGGCGGTATAAAAGATCGCGCCGGAAAGCATTCTCCAGGGCAAGCTGCTTTAAATCCTTATTGGTAGCGGAAATGACTCTCACATCCACCGGAATAATGCGGTCATCACCTAGCCGCATTATTTCTCTTTCCTGCAGTACCCTAAGCAGTCTTCCCTGCAATTTTAAAGGTATTTCCGATACTTCATCCAGAAAAATTGTCCCCTGATGGGCTAATTCAAACAGACCCGGTTTACCGCTTTTTGCTGCCCCGGTAAATGCTCCCGGCACATAGCCGAACAACTCACTCTCCAGCAAGTTTTCCGGAAGCGCTGCACAGTTAACAGCCATAAACGGTCCTTTGCGCCGCAGGCTGTTATTGTGACAGCTTTGTGCAAATAGTTCTTTCCCGGTACCGGTTTCACCAATCAGCAGGATATTGGAATCGACTTTGCTGAATTTCCTTGTCATTTCAATTGTCTCAGTAAGAGTTGTGCTTGTCCCAATAATATCAGGAAAGGAGTATTTGGCCTTTAAACCGGTATAATGGATTTTTTCCCGTATCCGACCTTCCAATTCCTGAAGCTTCGAAGCATGCTGGAAAGTAGCCACCGCTCCTACCACTTTATCTTTTACCTTTACAGGAACCCGGTTTTTAACGACTAGGGCACCGCCAATCGTCTCCAAATCACCCAGCTCAGCTTCCCCGGTTTCCAGTATTCTCAAGAGTCCGGTATTGGGAAGCACGCTTCTAATATGCCTGCCGAGCGCTTTTTGTGTGCTGACTTTGGTGATTGCTTCAGCCGTCTTGTTAAATACCGTAACATAGCCTTTCTCATCAATAGCCAGAACGCCTTCGTAAGCGTGATCCATAATCGCCTTTACTCGCTCGGCGATTTCCTGGTTATGCTTCGCTACCCGGGCTGTTCGCACCGCTTCGCCAAGGGCCTGCAGAATTGCTTCTTTCCCTGATTCAATCAATATCGCATTTAAGCCATGCCGTTTGGCAATTTCCACAGTCATTGCACCGCTAATTATCGCATCGGCGCCGCTTGCAAGCGCTGTTTTGACACATTGTTCAGCATCCTCTTCTTCCATAACCCGGTAGCACTGAATCTCAACCCCCAGCGCCCCGGAGATATTCTGCACACCGTAAATCATAGAATCGGAGCCCATAATGGCGATATGCTGCGCATTAAATTGTTTGCGACAGGACATGACGGCATTAATGACATCGTAGCCTGTAACAGGCAGATTTATGACAGGAATGTGCGGATAGGCCGTCTGCAGCGCCGAAGCAGTCACTCCCCGGGCAATAATTGCATCACAGTCAAAATACAGTTTTTCAATGATTTTTACGCCCGTTGCAGACACGATCTGCAACAGAACATTCATTTCCCGGCTTTCGGTAGCGACAGCCTCAGCAAGCTGTTTGCATTCTTCATAGGGCGCAACCAGTGATACGTTGATCATTCCCGCACCTCCTTATGCATCATCACTTTCCTTCATTATGCCTGTCTTTCCTGCTTGGGACAAACTATTTTAAAGTTCTGCTTCAAAACTAAGCGTAGGGCTGGAAGGGGCTTGCTCAAGTATTGCTGAGACAGCCCCGGTCAACATAGACTACGCTGCCAAGGCCACCTTTCTCCTGCTTTTTCTTACCCAGTAAGACGCCAGCAGACTGCCGCTGAAATTGTGCCACACACTAAAAATTGCCCCCGGAACAGCCGCCAGAGGATCAAGATGGACCAACGCCAGCGCTACTGCAAGGCCTGAATTCTCCATGCCGATTTCATAAGAAATTGCTCTGGCCTGAGACTCACTCATCCCCAGTGATAACGAGGACCAATATCCCAGCAGCAAGCCCAATACATTATGCAGTGCAACTGCCACCAGAGCAAGAACTGCCACACCTGCCAGCTTGGCTGCATTAAGAGCCACTACGGCGCTTACGGTTATCACGATTGCCAGTACCGATACAGCCGGAATAACCGGCTGCAGTTTTTCTACCCACTCGTTCGCCCAATAGCGGATTATCATTCCTGCGATAATCGGAACAACGACGATTTTCATAATATCCAGCAGCAAAGCTGCCGCATCTACCGGAATAACCGCACCGGTAATAAAAAGAAACAACAGCGGTGTCAAAAGAGGGGACAACAGCGTATTAACGCTGGAAACGGTTATCGACAGTGCCGTATCTCCCTTGGCAATAAAGGTCATTACATTGGACGCCGTACCGCTGGGGCAGCAGCCTACCAGCAGCACTCCTGCAGCGATGGCCGGGTCAAGTGCCAGTACCTTAGTCACTGCCCAGGCAACGCCTGGCATTATAAGATAACGCAGCAAAACACCATAGCATACATCCCTGGGCCTCGTCAGCACCATTTTAAAGTCAGCGGTTGTCATGGTAAGTCCCATCCCAAGCATAATCAGCCCCAGCAAATAAGGGATATATTTCCCCAATGGCTTAATCACAGCCGGTTGGAAGAAAGCGATTCCTGCTCCCAGCATAACCCACACCGAAACAGTACTGGTAATAACGCCCGCAAGCTTAACTAACTTCACCATGGTGCTCATGCCCTCTGCATTTTAAGATTTGATTATGTTGATCGACATGAACAACGATTGGTTCCAGTGCTTCTGCTTCTTCCCTGCTGCACAGGACATAGCTGATAATAATAACCATATCCCCCGGCTGCACCAGTCTGGCTGCAGCCCCATTCAGACAAATAATGCCGGACCCGGCCTGACCGGGAATGACATAGGTTTCCAATCTCGCTCCATTATTGTTATTGACAATTTGTACTTTTTCACCAGGTAAAATGCCGGCTGCTTTTATCAGTGATTCATCAATTGTAATACTGCCCATATAGTTAAGTTCGGCCTGAGTAACGATAGCGCGATGTATTTTGGATTTCATCATAGTTAACAGCATATTGTCGTTTACTCCCTTTCCTCAAGAATAACATTATCGATCAGGCGTGTTGTGCCGAAGCGCCCGGCTACCGCAAGCAGCGCTTTGCCGTTGATAGTTGTAATTTCCTGCAGCTCGGGAAAAGCATAAATTTCCACATATTCCAATACAGCTAATGGTTCTTTCATAATTGTATTGCGAACTTCACTTACAATCAGCCGGCAGTCCTGCTCCCCTTGCATAACCAGACTGCGGGCACGCTGCAAACTATGGCTGAGTACCAGCGCCGCAGTCCGCTGTTCAGGTGTCAGGTAGCTGTTGCGTGAGCTTTTAGCCAGTCCGTCCGAATCACGGACAATCGGTACCATATGTAACTCCACATCCATATTCAAATCACGGACCAGCTTCATCAGTACGACAACCTGTTGTGCATCTTTTTGTCCAAAAAAAGCTTTGTTAGGCTGAACAATATTGAATAGCTTTGTTACTACAGTTGTTACACCGCGAAAATGACCTGGCCGGGTTTTCCCACACAGTTTTTCTGTAATTCCTTCCACATTTACCCATGTGCTCCACCCCTCGGGATACATCTCAGCAACAGCCGGATGGAAGACAACATCTACTCCGGCCCTCTGGCAGGCGGCAAGATCTGCTTGCCAAGTCCGCGGATAAGCACTATAGTCTTCATTTGGTCCAAATTGGGTAGGGTTAACAAAGATACTGGCCACTACAATATCGCAGCAGTTTCTTGCCTCTGCCATCAGGCTCAAATGTCCCTCATGCAAAGCACCCATTGTAGGAACCAGCCCTACTTTTTTCCCTTGTAGTTTGGCCTGTCCAATAAATTCTCGCATCTCGGATACTGATTCAATAACGGCAACCACTTTTATCTCCTCCTAAAATGCGACAATAAAAACACCTCCCTGCCCGCACGAAAAGTGGACAAGGAGGTGTGAAAATAGCAAAACTAAATACACCTTCCGTCTCAGTCCGCAGCGGATCTAAGCGGCAGTAAGGTTATTTCTGTTGTCGTTTAATGAAAATGAACAGCTCGCTTTCGGTATGACTCACAAAGATATCATCCTACCAGAGCAATTCAACATCACTATCATACTAAAAAGCCCTATAATTGACAATATAAAAATTCAGGTTATTTCCTTAACGCGCAAGCCTACCCAGGCTGCTGTAACAGCAAAGAAAAGTGCTGTGCATAAAAAAACCGATCCTATGCCGAAGTGCAAAGCGATAAAACCCCCGCTAAGCGGCCCAATAACATTGCCCATAAGCGATGCCCCGCTAGTAACACCATAAGCGACGCCTCTTTTTTCCGGTGGAATTAAGTAAGTTATAATGGTATTGGCACTGGGAATCATGGCTCCAAGGCAAAAACCGCTTAATGCTCTAAAAGCACCTAAGGTGAGGACATCGGCAGCCAGTGTTTGCAAATAGAAAAAAACGGCTCCCAGTGAGGCAGCCGTACACAGGATCATGCGATGGCTGAAATGTTTTCCCATTAGCCCCATTGATGCGGAAGAAATCGAGCTGGTCAGGCCCGCCACAGCAATCACCGTTCCGGAAATACTCGCAATATATGTATTATCGGCAACCATGGTTTGTACATACAATGGCATAATAGGCGCAATAACCTGAATGGCAAATTGGATCAAAAAAAGTACCAGCAGCATACTTTTTATCCCCGGGATGGTTACTACCGACTGGATATCCCGCCATACGGATGGTTTAGCTGTTTGGGGCGCTGGTTTGAAATGCTCGGGGACAGCTAAATGAATAACAGTCAGGGCAAGCAAACACAGCAGCCCGAAAACCACAAATGTCTGCCGGTAGCCCACATGATCGGCAACAATCCCGCCAAACATCGGGCCAAAGGCTCCGCCAACAACCATTGCCGTCTGAAAAATTCCCATTGTGAACCCGATTTCCTCTTCCGGGGTAACACTGGTTACCAAGGCAAGCGCTGCTGCGGTAAATCCGCCAAAAATCCCCTGTACGATTCGTAAAACAAGCAGCTGATAAACATTGGTGACAAACGCCATGCCAATCATGACAAGACTGAACATCAGCATTACCCGTTCCACCATTGGCTTGCGCCCTTTACGATCGCCAAGTGCTCCCCAGTATGGACCGGAAATTCCGGCAAATAAAGCTGCCACGCCCATAAGAATACCAGCCCAAATTTCTGTTTCTTCCAGGCTGGTTACTCCCAGATGTGTGATATAGAGAGGCAAAAAAGAAACAACGCCGGTAATAGCACTCATCCCCATAACCTGAGCAAACCACATAACGGCCAGATGTTTCTTCCATTCAGCTATAGTAAACACAAATTTATCCTTTCTTTAGGCTTTTCGAAAGTTCATCAAGACGTTGTCCCATAGAATTGGCCTGCTGAACTGCCTCGGTTAGTTGTGAAATAGCATCTGTAATATAAGAGATCACAGAATTCATATTATTTACTTGTTGTGCTGTACCAGTACTTTGTTCCTGAATTCCCTTGATAATTAACTCGCCTTTTTTTATTGATTCGGCACTGCTTGTCGCCAGCTTGCGTATTTCTTCGGCTACAACACCAAATCCCCTGCCTTGCTCGCCAACTCTGGCGGCCTCTATTGCCGCATTTAAACCAAGCAGATTGGTCTGACTGGAGATAGCTTTAATCATATTCAGGACTTCATTGGTTTCTTTCGCCTTATTTTGGGACCCCTCTGCATATTTGGCCAGTTCGGTGCTTGTGCCTGACAACTGTTCCGCTTGCGCACTTATCTCTTCTGCCGTGCTGGCTAAAACACTAATACTGGCAGTTAATGCGGCAGCAAGCTCTTTGAGTGCTTCTTCCTGCTCAATTGTTTCATAGGCGCAAACAGCTCCGATCACTTGTCTGGCATCATTGAAGACAGGTACGGATATCGCAATTAATACTTCCCCATAAATTGCCTTGTCCAGTCTGGCAGTTATCATCCGTTTTTCCTGAATAGCACGGGAAATTGCTCCACCTGGTTTGACAATTAATCCTGGTGATATCCTTAAGTTCATTCTGCTGCCGGCCTTATAAAAAAGAAATTGTTCCCGGTCAGTCAGGCTAACACCGACCCCACTGATAAACAGCTCACTTATTTGTTCAAGAACACTGCGAAACCGGTCAAGAATAACCTTGTCCTGTTCTGACATGCTATGCACTCCAATCACTGAAAGATTTACCATAAATGAATTCGGAATAAAACTAACTTCTTCCTGCCGTAATCGAAGCGCCTTTAAGTAAAAAAAGGATAACGAAAAAGTCCGGGAACTTATCCCGGACTTTCGCTAGGTATTAAGGATTTACTTTTTCTTTAAATGTTTGTTTTCCATCTTTCATTTCAATAATAACCGCACTCTTGATCGGATCATGATTAGCATCTAAGGATAGAGTACCGGTAAGCACTTTCAGATCTTTAGTCTGCGCTAAAGCATCTTTTATTTTTACAGAATCAGTGCTGTTAGCCCGTTTGATGGCATCGATCATCATTAAGGCGCCGTCATATCCCAGTACAGCGAAAGCATCCGGTTCCTGGCCGTACTCTTTCTTATAGGATTCAACAAATTTTTGTACCATCGGGTCCTTATCCTGAGACGAATAATGATTCGTAAAGAATGTATTGTTTAAAGCAGCAGCACCGGCGATTTCTGCCAGTTTAGGCGAATCCCAGCCATCGCTGCCAAGCAGGGGAGCGGTAATCCCAAGTTCTCTGGCCTGTTTGATGATTTTACCAACTTCTTCATAGTAAGCAGGAATATAAATAACGTCCGGGTTAACCGCTTTTATTTTGGTTAAAGCAGCCTTAAAGTCCTGATCTTTTTGCAAGAAAGCCTCTTTTGCAACAATTGTTCCACCATTTTTCACAAAAACTTCTTCAAAGTTTTGCGATAAGCTCTTAGAATAATCGGAAGAGCTGTCGATGTAAATAGCTGCTGTTTTCGCTTTTACCGTTTTTTGAGCAAAGCTGGCCATTACCTGTCCCTGGAAAGGATCTATAAAGCACGAGCGGAAAGCAAAATCTTTTACCTTGCCGTTATCTACAGTAATTTTTGTATTAGTGCCGGTTGGAGTCAGAAGAGGAATTTTATTATCCTGTGCGATTTGGGTGGATGCTAAAACATTCGAGCTTGCAGCTGGACCAAAAATCGCAATGACTTTATCCTGAGTAATCAACTTGGTAGTGGCATTGCCTGCTTCGGCAGGTTCCGATTTGTTATCAGCTACAACCAGCTTTATTTGCTTGCCTAGTACACCGCCGGCAGCATTTGCTTCTTTAATAGCTAACTTAATGCCATTCGCGGCAGACTGGCCATACTGCGCAACACCACCGGTAAGCTCAAAGTTCGCTCCCAATCTGATTTCATTGGTTGTTGCGGCCTCTTTACCTCCACAGCCGGCTGCAACAAGAGTGCTTACTGCCATTGTAGCTGCCATTAGCGCCAACTTCCACTTTTTCATGACTCATCCTCCTAAAAGTATCACTGAACCCATGTGCAACCGATACACTCTTTAGTATGCCAGCAATGCACATTCCGTTCTATGAATTTTGTATACATGTTAAGTATATAAGGCGTTTCCCCACCAGTCAAAGTTCTAAATTGAGCAATTTTGCAGATTTACATTAAAATATCAATCATTCTTGCTATTATGCTCTCTTTTAATGTGTATTCCTGCAGTAGACTACATAAGCAACAGGCATTTCTTAGATGTTATCAAGAAAATTGTATATTTGTATATTTTTTTAATTTTCTTAATCAACTTCCTATTTCGACTTATTGCTTTGCTATTTACAAACTATTTTTTTCCTTGTTATTATTGGTAATGGAAATAACTTGTAGAGGTGCTTGGCAAGTGGAAAAGATTGAATTGATTACCCGTATCCGTGCGTTATCGGAGCTATTACACAGTGACGACCTCCATAAATACAGTTTTTCGGAGGAAACGCTTACCGAGATGAAGCAAAAGCTTGATGAAATCACTGAAGAATATATCGCAGCTTACTGCTAATCAGCAGTTTTATACAGCACAAAGAAAACCGGCATGGCTTAAGCCATGCCGGTTTTCTTTATGTTGTTCATCCTTTGGGCTTTAAAGGCAGCTTGCCATGATGCATACCTGCATGATATCCCCCATGCTGCTGTAACAGTACAGGCCGGTTTCTAAATACTTTGGCCGTAACCCTAAGAACGACTGTTACATCACAACGTCGGGCCCCTTTCTTTTTCCAGTGATGATGGTGGCCATGATCACAGCTGCAATGATCATAGTCATGACCGCAGTGGTCGCAGTGATCATGGTCATGGCCGCAGTCACAATGATCATAGTCATGACCGCAGTGATCGCAGTAATCATGGTCATGATCGCAGTCACAATGATCATAGTCATGGCCGCAGTACTGACAGTACTTTTTCTTTTTATGGTGATGAGGCTTGTAAGGTTTGCAATGATCGCAGTCGCAGTCATGATGATGGCCATGATCGCAATCATCCTCGTCGTCACAATCACAGTCATGATCCCAATCATCGTCCCATTTCCAGTGACTCTTTCTATAATCCCAGTCAGGATTATGTTTATACCAGTGAGCCCGGGTGCATTCATCACAGTCATAATCTATAAATTCAACTACGACATCCGCTTCGGCATCCATACCTGACGAGGCCCCCCAGATATCAACGTCGGCAGTAAAGCGGATATTGCGCACTTCTATGGCATGTACCGGCTTCTTCGGTTCACAAGCCGCATATAAGACTTTTACTTCATAGCAGCCACGAACGATAACTTTATCACATATAGCATTAACATATGTCAGTTTTAAGTCTTTTACATAAACATCAATAATTTGATCTATAGCCGGATTTCGTCTGGGAACACGAACACAAATGTCCATTGACTTTTGTGTTTGGTTTTCGCCAACTAGCTGACAAACAACCATGGCTGGCGATATTGGCTGTATACAATTACCAATGTATTTTCCCCGATCTTCCTCTTCTGCCACGATACCCTCACCTCCCTAGAGTTTTCGTACTGCAATATATGCAGTACATAACAATAATGACACAATAAATTAGCTCACCAGCAGAATGTTTTTTTGCCTGATCTTCCATACTACTCTTAGAAAAGGAGCTGAATGTAATGGCTATCGTAAGTAATCCCTTTGTTGCCAATCTGCCTAAGCAATTGTCCAATGAAGAGTTATTACAGGCACTGCGCATCGATATTATCGGTGAATATGAGGCAGTAATCGGCTATGAGGCACATGCTCAGGCAGCTGCCGATCCGCGTGTAAAGCAAATTCTTCTTAAGCTTGCTGATGATGAACGAAAACATGTCGGACAGCTCCAGCAATTGCTGATTCTGTTGAGTCCTAGAGAAGGACAGCTGCTGGATCAGGGAAAACAGGTTGTTGCACAGCAAGAGCAAAATCCTCTGCAAGCTGTCAATCCATTCGTCAATTAAAATGCAAAAGAGCCGGAACTTAAGCGTTCCGGCTCTTTTGCATTTCATTAATCCACCATTGATTCAAAGTTTCCGGTCTCTTCCAACTCTTCAATAGGCACATCACACTTATCCTGACTGCCTAGGATCACGATTTCCGCCCTATTTTGTACCTTATTAACACTTTCAATCCAAACCGGTTTGCCATGCCAAGTTACTTCAAAGTTAAAGGATGAGCTGATTATTTCGGCTGCACGATTTTGTTGCATTTCCACACCCCTTTCAAGAGTAGTATGGGAGAAAGCACCATAACCTATGCGTTATTTGGAGCGTCTTTTTTCCATTAAGAGGGAATACGCCATCCATTTTTCCTGCTGCTTGCGCTTCAATTTCAGCTTATCCTGCTCATCGGGGCACTTTCCAATCAGCTCTTCCAATAATGCAATTTCTTTCCTTATTTCCATTTCAGCAGGAATCATACCTGAATTTTTCAAGACCTTATAAGCCATTCGCAAATCGGGGGGAATATGGCGGGACTCTGTTAAGTCAAGCGGCTTTCCCTTACCTGACAGGTTTTCAAATTCCCCGTTCTTTATAGCGTCCTGAATTTTTTGTTCTGCCAGTTTAGCAAAGACATCCATAGCGCTGTCCGTTCTCCCTTGCTCTATAAATTGATCGCCATTGCTTTTTTGCGGCATCCATGTACAATAAAGGTAAGACTACTCTCTTTTTTAGAAAAGGAGACAAACTATGGTATACACTTCAACAAAACGCCTGGTATATTTAGCTCTTCTCATGAGCTTATCAATTGTGCTTACCCGCATTGCCAGCATTACCATTCCGTTTGAAGGCGTTATTACACTGCGACTCGGACTAGGCCAATTACCGATAATGCTTGCCGGCTTATTATTTGGTCCTTACTGGGGATTCACTACCGGGATTTTAGCAGATATTATTGGCTTTAACTTAAATCCTCTCGGCATTTATTTGCCCCAGTTCTCCTTGATAGCCGGCTTGCATGGCTTACTACCGCCGCTTATTATACGCTTGTTCGGCAAAAACTATCCAGCCCATTCTCTAACAGGGGCCATCGCCCTTACCCAGATCGTAACTTCACTGCTGCTTACTCCCTATGTGCTAAAAACGGCCTTTGGCATTCCCTGGCTGATAAGTATGCCGGGACGACTTGCTTCCCAGCTGCTGATCATTCCGGCCTATATCTTGTTGACAAAAAAAATTATAACAGCCCTTAATTTACCCCTTTTTCCCGCAAGAAAGGGCCATATTTCTTATCATTGACCAGAATATGATCCGTAAGCCAGTCACGTAAGAATTCAAATGTGGAAAAAGATAAAGCTATTTCACCGGCAGACAAGCGACTGGATAAAGCGGTAATTTTCTCACGAAATGCATCATGTTCGGATAGATGCTCTGTATATTCGGAAAAGTGATATTCACTCATCAATTGTTCTTCCACTGTAAAATGGTACTCGGCATAATCCTCAAGCTGCACTAAAATACTAGCTGTCAAAGCCCGTTCCTGCTCAACATCCTCACAGGCGAAAACACCCGCATAGAGTTGATTGATCAATGCAACCAGGCGCTGGTGATGCTTATCCATTAACGCGATTCCTGTAGAATAGCTGTCCTTCCATTCAATAAAATCCATTTGTTCTTCTCCCCACATCTTCATTTATTTTGGGTTATTCCACAGCCGTCACCAATTCCCTGCCTGCCGGAACCGGCAAACGATTCAACCACAAACAAGACCGTCACGGAACCGTGGCGGTCTTGTTTTGTTTTTCTTATTTGATAAAGCCTGTTATCTTTTTAAAGTGTACAGTCCTGGCTGGGGAAAAAACCCTGAGACGCTGGGGAAGTGCTGTAATTGTTAAAGGTAAGGCTGGTCCCAGTTCTCCATCTAAATCACTTTCAACCAATTCATCACTCTCAATGCTAATCCGCGAAGCTTGCAGATACTGAACTGCCTTATGATTAATATGCGCTCCTGATAAAAGACTGATCAAAATACGGGCAAGTTCGGGTAAACTGCAGCGATGAACAATAAGCAAGTCAAGCTTGCCATCATCAATGCGGGCATGTGGTGCGATGCGGTCAAAACTGCCGACTGTTCCGCCATTCATGACCAGAAAAAGCATCACTTCACTGTCGATAATCACATCATCCGCACAAATAGTCATGCGAATGGCCCGGAACCGGGGCAGCTCTTCAATCCCCTTTAGATAATATGCCGCTTTGCCCAATGTATTTTTCATTGTCCGGTCAGCCGTATGCGCTACTCCTGTCAGCAGTCCGGCACTGGCCACATTCAAAAAATATCGGTCATTTACAGCGCCAACGTCAACTAATCTTGTCAAGCCACCGGCAAATAAAGCAGCACAAGCTTCCACATCTTTTTCCAGACGCAAAAATGAGGCTAAATCATTAGAAGTTCCACTGGGTATAATGCCTATCGGCAGATCGATGCCCAACGTAAGCATTGCATTGATTATTTCATGCACTGTGCCGTCGCCGCCGGAAATCAGGATTCCGTCCAGTGCATACTGTCTGGTCAAGGTCAGCAGCGAAAGCGTGTCATTCTTATGTCCCGTCCTGAGTGGTATAATCAGGCACTGCTGCTTCTGCATGTGTTCAACAAAACTGTCCAAGCGGTATTTAAAATAAGAATCACCTGCAGCGGGATTATAAATTAGGAGAAAGATTTTCACGCCAAATCAGCCTTCTTTTTGTACTTTGGCCCAAGAGTCTCGCAAGCCGACAATACGGTTAAATACTGGCTTGCCGGGTTTCGAATCAGGATCAGCGACAAAAAAGCCTTGCCTTAAAAATTGATAGCGCTCGCCACCGGCGACATTGGCCAGCGAAGGTTCTGCCTTGGCTTGTCGTACGACCAGCGAATTGGGATTAAGCTTGGCAATGAAATCGTCGCTGTCGCTTTCCTCTTCTTCCTCATTTGTCAGAAGATATTCGTATAAACGGACCTCTGCATCAACTGCATGCTCGGCAGAAGCCCAGTGCAAAACACCTTTTACTTTCTTGGTGCTTGTCCCTGCTCCACTCTTCGTTTCAGGGTCATAAGTGCAGCGCAGCTCAATAACCTGGCCCTGCTCATCTTTAATGACTTCTTCACACTTAATAATATAAGCATATTTCAACCGTACTTCTTTACCAGGCGAAAGCCGAAAATACTTTTTCGAGGGGTTTTCCATGAAATCGTCCTGCTCGATATACAGGACGCGGGAAAAGGCAATCTTCCGTGTTCCCATTTGTTCGTTTTCCGGATTATTTTCTGCATCCAACTCCTCAACCTGTCCTTCAGGATAGTTTGTCAGAACTACCTTTAGCGGTTGAAGTACCGTCATAGCACGGGCAGCATTTACGTTCAGATCCTCACGAATACAATGCTCTAACAGAGCAATATCAACCGTGCTGTTGCTTTTCGCCACTCCAATGCGCTCACAAAAATCCCTGATCGACTCAGGCGTATAGCCTCTGCGTCGCAACCCGGAAATTGTCGGCATCCGCGGATCATCCCAGCCACTGACCAGGCCTTTTTCCACAAGAGTGCGCAATTTGCGCTTACTCATTACGGTATTAGTCAAGTTAAGCCTGGCAAATTCTGTCTGCTGCGGTTTTTCCGGTGATTCCCAATCCTGCAGAACCCAGTCATAAAGAGGGCGATGATCCTCAAACTCCAGTGTACAAATAGAATGTGTGATGCCTTCGATTGCATCAGACAGCGGGTGGGCATAATCATACATGGGATAAATGCACCACTGATCGCCGGTGCGATGGTGATGAGCCCGCATAATCCGGTATAAAACCGGGTCACGCATGGTTAAGTTAGGTGACGCCATATCAATTTTAGCTCTTAGTACCCGGGAGCCGTCAGGAAATTCCCCGTTTTTCATGCCTTGGAACAAAGCAAGGTTTTCTTCTACAGAACGGCTGCGGTAAGGGCTGTCCTTGCCTGGCTCAGTTAAATTTCCCCTGTATTCCCGCATCTGCTGGGCTGTAAGATCACATACATAAGCTTTACCCAAGGTAATTAACTTTACCGCATACTGATACAGCCGCTCAAAATAATCGGAAGCATAGAACATGCGGTCATCCCAGCTAAAGCCCAGCCATTTAACATCTTCCTGAATGGAATCAACATATTCCACTTCTTCCTTGCTGGGATTTGTATCATCAAAGCGCAAGTTGCATAACCCGCCGTATTCCCGCGCCAAGCCAAAGTTAAGGCAAATGGATTTAGCATGTCCGATATGCAGATATCCGTTAGGCTCGGGAGGAAAGCGTGTGTGCACTCTCTGGCCGTATTTATTGGTTTTCTGATCCTCATTAATGATATTTTGAATAAAGTTCGAAGAGGTAGGTGTATTCGTAATACTCATTCATCCGGCTCCTTTGGCTGCTGTATTGATAGTCAAATATTCGTCGCAAATTGCCGATTCCCTGCTCATAGTGTAATTTCTAGTAATATCCAGTATTTTTACCCGATATGCCGGCAGATAAACATGAAAAACAGCTTAAGCCGCCAAAATTTGACACCTAAGCTGCCGCATGCGATTAAATGATGCCAATTTCTTCATCAGTGAGATAACAAGCCGGATCGGACTCCCAGAAATCGCCGCTTACCGCTTCTGCCCTGGAACGGAAATTACCGTTGCATACTGCAAGCCATTGGCAACGGCCGCAGCGGCCTTTCAGAAGCGGCTTCCTGTCTTTCAGCCCTGCAAGAATCGGGTGACTCATTTCCGTCCAGATTTCGCCGATCTTACGGTCCCGCACATTGCCGAAAGTATGATTCTGCGTAAACTGGTCAGGATGGACATTGCCATTCGGATCAACATTGCCAAAAGCAATACCGGAACGATTGCCACCGTTCACCTGCATCAGTTCCCATATTTTTTCCGCTTGTGCAGCATCCCTTTTGCGAGCCTGCAGATATAAGTAAACAATATCGGTATGATTATCGACGGTAAGTATTTCGCACCGTTCACCCAGTTCAAGAGCTTTGCTGCTGATCAAATCCATGGCCTGGCGTGATTCTTCATGCGAAATATCATGCTCCATCATCGCTGAGCCGCGTCCGGAATAAACGAGGTGATAAAAGCAGACGCGGGGAATCGCTTCTTCCTTAATTAAGTGAAAAATGTTCTCCAGGTCATGAAAGTTATAGCGGTTAATGGTGAACCTGAGACCCACCCGTTGTCCAATACGCAGACAGTTGCGAATCCCTTCGAGTGCCCGGTCAAAAGCACCCGCTTGCCCGCGAAATTGATCATTCGCATTCCCTAGGCCATCAAGACTGATACCGACATAGCCTACTCCCAGTGACTTAATTCGTTTGGCCGTTTCTTGATCAATCAGCGTACCGTTGGTAGAAAATGTAGTGCGTATGTTGACTTTTTTGGCATGTTCAACAAGTTCGTATACATCAGGGCGTATAAGCGGTTCCCCGCCCGATAACAAAAGCACAGGCACCTTAAAGGCAGCACAATCATCAATGAATTGTTTTGCTTCTTGAGTAGTCAGCTCACCGTCATATTTTTTGGCATCTGAATTGGAATAGCAATGAACACAGTTTAAATTGCAAGTTCGGGTAATATTCCAGGCTATAACCGGTCCCATACCGGCTACTGCCCCATGGCGCTGTCCGTGAGCGCCCTTGGCATAGCGTAAGCTATCACCATAATTATTCGTACCACAAAGCAATTTACTTACACCAATCATATATACGCTCTTCCTTTGTGCAAAATTTTCCGGCTTACTCTCCTATTTATTGTATACCCTGCCTTACTGAAAAGTCTACTGCCACTGGGGATATAATCAATAAATACTTATCAGCCATCAGCAATCTTTACGACCATTTTTTACACCTTGGCAGGATGAGTTATCAAAACGGCGAAAACTTATAATACTATTATTGTAAGGAGTTTATTATGAAACATATTACGCCCCTTCGGCTGGTTATTGCTTTAGTTGCCATATTTCTTCTGGGAAGGACAATTGAATTATTTGATAATCCTGCAGAACCGCAATTTGCCGGTTTTCAGATGCTGCTGGCCCTGGTAGCCGCTGTTTTGTTTGGCCTTTATATCTATCTGGTTATCAAAGAGCGGCGTAAATAAGTGGAAAAACATAAAGAGGTGAACAATATGGATTTTAATTTACAGATTGGCATGACGGCCGAAAAGAGCGAAAAGGTAACAGAAAATAACACCGCCATCAAATATGGCAGCGGCGGCGTTGCTGTTTACGCCACGCCTGCAATGATTGGCATTATGGAAGGAACCTGCCTGGCAGCGGTAGATCCCTTTTTACCAGAAGGAATGTCAACAGTGGGCATCCACCTTGATGTCAAGCATACCGCTGCCACGCCTGTAGGCATGTCAGTACGGGCGACAGCAAAACTTATTGAAATATCCGGCAAACGCCTGACTTTTACCGTTGAAGCTTACGATAATAAAGAGAAAATTGGGGAAGGCACCCATCAGCGCTACATTATTGATTTAGCTAAATTCTTGCAGAAAGCACAGGAGAAGCAGGCTTAAGCGTAAAGAAAGTAACTTCTGCCGGACACCCGATCCGAAAGGGCATCCAATGACCGGTACCGACACTGACATAACCGTAATTTCCATTTTGCTGATAGAGACCGCGCATGTACTTATATTGCACAGGCAGCAGTGATTTTCCAAAAAGCGCCACCTGTCCGCCATGCGTATGCCCTGCTAGCGTAAGGGGAATATTATTTTCGAAGCTGTTATCAAAAAAATCAGGATGATGAGCGATCAGTAAGCGAAATGCTTCCTCCGGTACTCCGGATAAAGCACGGTTGATAAAACCGCGGCGTTTCGTTTGCTGATCTTCTTTTTTATCGGCCCACGGATAATCTACGCCCAGCAGATAAAAGGGCCGCTTACCGTCTACAACTTTCCGGTTATTGTTCTCCAGCACAAAAACGGGCGACTGCTTCCAGGCCTCTCGGATGGCTGCAATATTCCGGAAATACTCATGATTCCCCCAGCAATAATAAATGCCCTGTGGAACAGTCGGAAAAAAGCGGTTAATTCGTTCCATTGTGGGTGTCAATAAACTGAGATTATCAATCAGATCGCCGGTAATGACCAGTAAATCCGGTTTTTCCTGGTCAATCATAGTTAAGACACGATCTAATTTCCCCATGCCAAAAAAGGGCCCAATATGCGTATCACTAATTTGCGCAATTTTATAATTCGTTAATTGTTCCGGTAGATTGGCAAACGATAAAGTAAGCCGCTGTTGTGTTATATAGTTATCTCCAACAAATACTCCACCTGAACTGATTGCGAGCGACGCCAGCGGTGCTGCAGCAGTAACGCCCCGCAAAAAGTCACGGCGGTTGATGGGAGAGCCATCCTCCTGGCTCACAGGTCGTACATTTTGCTGTTTTGCTCTTATTTTTCGCAGTACAAAGCGTACACAATACAGGCCAAACATAACAGGCAATAATACGATTAGGCCCATAACCCATGCATAAACTGCATAAATGAGTACCTGCAGATAAAAGCTCAGCTCGCCATTAACAGGACGGAAGGTACGGCTAGCGGACATTACCAACAATGCCGTTATGGATACCAGCCAATAGCCGTATGCTATGCCCTTGCGGCGATAGCCCTCATGCCAACGGGTCAACAGGCGGTATCCCAGCCAGGTAATAAACAAAAAAACAGCTGCTACTAGTAAGTAAAAGTAAGAGTTAGGACTATGTTGCATAACACCCTCCTTGGTTTTATCTTACCCAGTTTACGATTCAGCCATGCCGTCAGACTCCAGGTAAGCAGCCATCTTGCGGTGAGGACCGGCAAAGGATAATTCGGACCATTCATTAGGGCTAACCCATCTGCAGTGTGCCAGGTCAGGCAATTCCTGCCTCATCACTGTTTTGCAGGGATAAAAAGCAATTTGCCATTGCCGGTGGCTGAAAGTATGAATTAATTCCATGACCGGCAGCGGCTCAACAAACACTTGCTGACCTAACCGGCAGAGCAAGCTTTCCAGCTGGCTCGGACCATCCTGCTTATTTTCGATTTCAACAGCCGGAAATTCCCACATGTTGGCTAAGATGCCTTTACCAGGCCGTTTACATAAGAGAAACTGACCTGCCGATTGTACAATTGCCGCTGCAACCGGGATAATGCGCGGTGGTGCATTTTTCTTGCGCAGGGGCAGCTCCCGCTGTCGGTCCTGCTGATAAGCCAGGCAAAACGAATTAAGCGGGCAATGAGTACAGTCCGGATTTTTCGGGGTGCATAGTAGAGATCCCAAATCCATAATAGCCTGATTGAAATCACCGGGCCGGTCAAGAGGCAGCACCACTGAGACTAGATCGGTTACTTGTTTTTTTGCTGCCGGTTTCGTTATATCATTTTCGAGACAATACAGACGACTGAAGACGCGCAGCACATTTCCATCCACAGCAGGTTCCGGTTTGTTATAGGCAATACTTAAAATTGCACCGGCAGTATAATCTCCCACACCGGACAAGGCCAGCACCTTGGTCCGTTCCTGAGGAACCTGACCGTCGTAGGTTTCAGCCACTTCCCGTACTCCCCGGTGAAGATTGCGGGCCCGGGAATAATATCCCAGGCCTTGCCAGTATTGCAGTACTTCCTCTTCTGAAGCCTGCGCCAAATCCTGCAAGGTAGGAAAACGCTCCATCCAGCGTTCATAGTAAGGTCTAACTGCTTCGACCCGTGTTTGCTGCAGCATTACCTCGGACACCCAGATTTTATAAGGTTCCTGATCCTGCCGCCACGGTAATTCACGGTGATTTTCATCGTACCATTTCAGAAGTGATTCTGCTAAATTCATTTTTCTAATCCATTTCTCCTTTAAAAAGAGCTTACGGCTGTAATGGTTACCGCCCGCACACTTTCATTATCGGCAGCGAACTGTACCTCGCCTTTTATTTTTTCTCCTTGCAGCACCTGCGGCAGCCAATGAATATCATCCTGCCACATGGTGGCATACGGAACTGCCGCAACAGGAAACCATTCCGGTTTCATTTCCTCCGTTTCCCGGATGCCCCCCTGCCAGCGCTTTACGATATAGATGTGTACATCATGATCCCAAGCGGGCTGTTCAGGGAAAATAAAATCCAGCTCCCCTACTTTTTCGAGGTCCTGCTCCGCAGCAATCAGCCCACACTCTTCCTCCAGTTCACGCAGTACGGCTGCCTTTATTCCTTCATTCTGTTCTATTTTACCGCCAAAACCGTTATATTTTCCTTTGCCAAAGCCGTTTTTCTTCATGCCTAACAGCACATTGCGTGCCGGTAAGCCGTCAACGACAAAACAGAGCGTTGTCGAATACATACAAACCCACCCTTTCGGCTAAAAATAGGCTCGTAGTTTCCTTGGAGCCATGTCTTTCTCGGCACTAGCTTTTCCAGCTCAGTCCGGGTATGATAGAATAGTACTACCTTAGCACATATACGAGGTGACCATCCATGTCAGCATCCAGCCATTTGGTCTTTAATGTTACGATCGGAAAACAAAAACCGGAAAATATTATTAATCGAACCGCCAACTGTCCTTTCTGTCACAGGGAGACCTTAGAAGACATTATTGAGAAACGAGGATCTATCTGGCTGATAAAAAATAAATACCCTGTTCTGGAACAAACGCTGCAAACCGTATTAATCGAAACAGAGGACTGTAATTCTGAGCTATCCCTGTATCCGAAAGACCACCTGTATAACGTGATTCGCTTCGGGGTGGAAAAGTGGCTCGAAATGTCTGCCAGCGGTCAGTTTGCCTCAGTTCTTTTCTATAAAAATCACGGTCCCTGCTCAGGTGGTACCATTCGCCATCCTCATATGCAAATTGTCGGTCTCGAAAATGTGAACTATTTGGAACATGTCCAAGCAGAGCATTTTACAGGACAGCTCATTGACAGCCGCCAGGGTGTTGAATTTAATTTGTCTACTCAGCCGCGCGTGGGTTTTTTTGAGTTCAATGTTTTGCTGGATAATTTGGCCAATCTGGAAATTATGGCTGATTATATCCAAATCGCGGCCCACTATGCTCTACATAGCTTTCACCGGGCTTGCAAAAGCTATAATCTATTTTTCTATCAATACGAAGGAAAAATTATCGTAAAAGTCATTCCCCGCTTTGTCAGTTCCCCTTTATTCATCGGCTATTCCATTCCCCAGCTCGCAAATGAAGAACGGGCTAAAGAAGTCATTACGCAAATCAAAGAGGGCTATTTATAAAGCATGCTGTTATTTTAGCATATTCTTACTTTTGAGCAAACAGCCTCTGTCAATACTTCACCCACTGCCCGTTTTGTGCATAGAATGCATAAGTAACAGTGGAATTACCGTATTGAACAGGAGGATGTTTTCATTATGCCTAAGCGAAGCAGATATAAAATCCCCAAATGGGGTACACCGGAGATTATGGACTACAGCGACCGGCCCGATCAGCCAGATCAGCCCATTGGCTGCTCACCTACCGGTACGCCTTGTGCACCGAATTGCAGCCCTCTCTGTGATCCAATCTGTCCGCCCCCTTGCACGCCATCTTGTCCGCCTTCCTGCAAACCATTTTGTGCCCCGTCCTGCCGCCCCCGCATGTCCTGTGAACCGGCCTGCCGTCCTAGCTGCTATCCCACTTGCCAGCCGCGGACCAAATGCCAGCCTTACTGCACGCCAAGCTGCCGACCAACTATCTATTAGAAAAGACTTGGCTTGCACCAATTCCTTTAGGACGCAGGTGGAAGCCTATGTCGTTCTTATGCACACCATCAGAAAGTTAACCTTTCTGATAAAATTAAAAATGGGACAGTCCCCTTTTAAAAAAGGGGACTGTCCCATTTTCCTCACAATTTTATTCTTCGTCTTCACGCGGATAATTATTAACGGCCTGAGTCCGGATGATATCTGGTGCAACATTCGTTGCTCCGCTGAAATCATGCTCATGATCTTCGACTTCCGATGTGGTGCCCGTATAATAATGAATATGTGTTCCATCCCCCATGGAGACAGCAGGTCCGGTATAAACATCATATGCATGCCAGTGGCCTTCCACAAAACTCGTCCGGCCTTTTAAACAATGCACATGTGTTCCGTTAGTCATGCGCGCCGGAGCAGTAACGCCGAGAATGTTATGGTTATGGCCATCCGCTACCTGCGTAAATGTTTGATATATGTGTACATGCACTAATTCCCGGCAGGTATCGCGATCCTCTGTTACGGGTGCTTTACGGTCTTCTTCTTTCATAAATGAATCAACACCTCCTTATGTTCTATTGTATGCATACCCAATAGGGATGGTGAACACAAAACAAAAAAGCGGGGGATTTCCCCGCTTTTGGATTAAATACTTCTCAGTAGCTGAGCCAGCACACCGTATTTTGCATTTTGATAAATTTGGTCAAAGGCTACAATATACCATTCACCCTTAATCCGTTCCAACCCTACCGGCTTCACAGTAACGTTAAAGGTATTTTCCTGCTGCAATGTTACAACTACGGCAGCGTAATCTCCGGATTGAGCAACCACTTTCACTGCCGCTACATTGGATTTTTTAAGTACCTTTAAATCATCACCGCTGATAAACTCGGCAATTGCTTTGGGATCACTGGCAGAGGTAGGTGATACGTAAAGACCGGCTTCATTTAATTTGCCATCTTTGGCAGCATTTACAAAAGTCTTAACAACACCATCGGGTGACAATCCGGTAATACGCTTTCCGCCACCGCCGCCACAGCCAGCGATTACAGTTAATAAAGTTATCATGGCCACTACTGCAACCATTGTCGTTTTCTTTTTGAACATGATAATCCCCTTTCTATGTAATCTTAAGATTACTTTATGTAAATTATATAACAAACTGACTATTTAGTCACCGACCTATATTTTCCAACTGCGAATCGGTGTTTTCTCCTAGCAGGTAAAGAAGAGGCTGCCGCACGATATAAATTCGTGCGACAGCCCCTTCTTATATCACTATTTTAGCCCGCTTTGCTCAACATCAAAACTATCTTGCACTTCCATAGTTCCGTCTTTACTAATTGCCCTGTCGCCAAGATCAAGCTTTTCCTGCTGATCCCAGATCATGCGGTGCACCAAGTAGTTAACGGTCCGTTTATCTCCCGGTTTTAATGAACCGTCGGTAGATTGATTAACGGTATAGTCCAGAGCATCTTCAAATCCCATCGTTTTAGTGCCATCCCCAGCTGCTGCCAAACCTCCACTAGCGCCGGTTTGCTCATTTGAACGACCAACGGGCATACTAGAATGATTAGGAGGGCTGGTTTCAACACCTGCAGCCTGCATTTGGCTTTGCGAACTATCCTGGTTTTCAGCGTTTGTTTGCGAAGCTTGAGCTGCCAACTGCTCGCCGTTCACAGGAACCTGCGTTTGCTTGCCGTCATAAGCGGAAACAATTTCATTATCAATAGTCATTATAACACCTCCTGCGCCTGTATTAGTAATAGCGTTGCCAACAGTTACCGTGCCAATACAGGAAATTTTCCCTAAAGATCGAAATAATAGTAGAAAAACCAGGTATATTACCTTAAAGGATTGAAATTATGAAGATTTTTGCGATAGCCGATACGCACTTATCCGGTGAACCGCCAACAAAACCAATGGACATTTTCGGTGCCCACTGGCATAATCATTGGGAAAAAATTAAAGCCGACTGGCTTGACCGGGTAGCTGCTGAAGATACCGTATTACTACCCGGCGACATTTCTTGGGCAATGCGGCTTGACGATGCCTTGGTGGATTTAAATGCCATCAGACAATTGCCCGGCAGAAAAATTCTTATTCGCGGCAATCATGTTATCCTTAGTGACGAGTGTAAATATAGATATATAGCTTAATAATACTGTAATGGCTAAGTTTCCTTTACATTTTGTGTATATTACGCTTATCTAGAATAAGCCAAATCGGAAACATTATTTTAAGTTATTGAAATATCCCTGGAAAAACGTTACAATAGTGTATGTATACTGGTTTTTTTCGGTTTGTACACTGTAAAATGCGTTAAGGGGATATTTTTTTATGTACTTATATAGGAAATATGAAAACGGAAAGACAACCGCAGCATTGTTTGATGACAATATGGTCCTTATTAAACCAGTTTACTATTATTTTAAGAAACTGCAACTAGAAGATAAAGCACCATTGACAATTTTCAACTATGCACTAGATTTGAAAGAATACTTTCAGTTTTTAAATCGCCGCCATATAAACTATGAATTTTCTACCCCCGAAACTATTGAAGATTTCGTTTCTTATCTTAAAGGAGTAGACACGCAAACGGGCGGGAATCTAAAAGTTCGCTCAAACAAGACAATCAAAAGGATGCTTGCCGCAATTCGCGATTTTTATGAACACGAGGCTCTTCATCGTAACTTTAAGAATCCAATAATTATGGAAGATGATACACGAAAGCCGGGGATGTATAAACCAATATTAGCGCATGTTAATAGTCTTATTAGCCGAAGTGCCTTTCGCATAAAAACTTCTTCTAACGGCCCTGAAACTTGGCGAATACTTGATGACGATGAAACTGAGTTGATTACAAATACGCTTAATAACAAAAGGGACAAGCTAATTTTTAAACTATTGTATTTTACCGGAATGAGGATTAGCGAACTTCTGGGGTTATGCACAGAGGACATTCCTTATCCTAATGCAATGGACCCGATCACATCTTTTGAATTAGTTCCTCGGGATGAAAACGACTTGGATCGTCAACACAAATCCGGACCGCGTACTATTTATTTACCAACATCGGTGGCTATTGAGCTAGATAACTATATTGTCGAAGAACGGGATAAATTCAACGTAAAACACAGCTATATCTTTGTTAGTTATCAAAAGCAACACCTTGGCAAGCCGCTGAGCCAGGCAGCAATTAGTGATTGCTTTAGGCGGGTAGGGAAAATGTGCAACATCTCATTCACCCCACATGACTTACGGCATACCTGCTGCACAAACTATGTCCAGTTAGGACTCAATCTCAAAATAGTTCAAGAAATTATGGGGCATAAGCAATATTCTACTACCGAAAAATATACACACCTTACAGACAAATATGTAAATCGAAAGATATCAGATTTTTGGATGTCGAATGCTGAACGTGTAAATAGAATTGGAGGAATATAATGCTTATCACTCCCCCATCTAGCGATGAATGGAGTCTCAAGGATAACGATGTTAATTCGGCTAATTACGAAAGGGATTTTAGATTTGAATTTTCAGAGTTTCCTGATGACTTAAAGGTTCTGCTGAAACACTACATCTGGAATAACTACCATAAAAAAGAGAGCGCGGTATCGACTATCCATCTCATCTTTCTTAATCAGCAGTTCGCCCGGCGTTACATGAGCGATTTCAACATAACGTCAGTAAAACACTTAAAAGCAACACATATGAAAAAATTCAAATCTTACTTAAAGACATATGTGTCCCAAAAGACGGGGAAGAAAATTGCTCACAATACTCAGCGGGCCGCCTACTCTAGTTTAAAAACACTTATTTTATGGGGGCAAAAGGAATTACCTCATCTTGTACCTTTGGACAATATTTTTCCCAATAACGCCTTCAAGGCACCAGCAAGGCTAACTATCGATTACATTCCTGATGAGATTGTTGAAAAAATTAACGATGCATTGCCTAATGAACCAAATCTGTATCTTAGGTGTGGCATCATAATACTTCAGTGCGTCGGAATGCGAATAAGCGATTTGCTCAAACTCCGAATTGATTGTTTCGACAACCATATAATCTCAAAAGAACCTATGATAAAGTTTTTTAATCACAAAAAACGGAGCTGGACTAAGCCAAAACCTATTCCAGAAATTTGCAAGAAGGCAATTGAGAGGCTGATTGAACTGACACAGCCTTTGAGGAATGAAGCACCGGAAAAACAAAAAAACCTGTTGTTTCTTCATCGCCTTAATAAAGGTGGAGACTTCAGCGGACGAGTAAAGAATATCCCAAATGATACATACAACGATTGGTTACATAAGTTTGCCGTAAAACATAACATTACAGACGCGAATGGCGATATTTACGATCTTACGAGCCATATGTTTCGTAGGACTTTAAGCACAGATATGCTGAGCCAGGGAGTAGACTTGTTAGTAGTTCAGGAGATGCTAGATCATGGTTTCGCCGAAACTACCGTTCGTCATTATGCCGATATCAAGGATAGTGAAAGAGCAAGAGAATTTAAACGTATAGGCATAATTGGTAACATCAATCAGTTAAACGAAGATTTAATCAAGGACCATAATGAACTTATCTGGTTTAAGAAAAACAAGGATACAAATGCACGTCTGGAAGATGGTTACTGTACAAAACCTTGCGAAAAAGACCGCATATGTGAACACCTGTTAAAGCGCAGGCGATGCTATTCTTGCGCACGCTATATAACAACTCTTGAGTTTTTAGATCAACACAAAAAGCATCTTGCTGAGTTAGAGCTAGAACTTGAGAACAATGTTTATGGAGAACACTATGCGTCACATCTTACTCCAATAATCGCTATGTTAAAACAAATTGTTGCCAGATTGGAGGGGCTAAAATGTCAATAGAATTGCCGCCAATTGTTGGAACCGAGGACTTATCTACTGTAAGAATTGGAGAATCTTATTTTACAGACGACATCTGGGACATCTCATTACTTATTGACGTGAAGGGCATAGATAGCACTGTAAAAAAAATCGATTTCACCAAATTCGGGATTAAATTCAAGCCGGTTATCAAGTTGTTTGCGTACCATAAACTCGGCGAGATTAAACCTCAAACGGTTTCATACAACATCATCGATTTATCAGCGTTTATGAACTATGCGGAAAAAAATCTCGTCCGAGATTTTGCCCAACTGGACTACGAGACATGGACCGATTTTAACCGATGGCTAAAGGACGATTACCGTACACAAAAGGGCAAAAAGATAGCAGCACATACAGGTTACACCTATGCTCATGTAATTGAACAAATTATCCGCATTGGGCAGGTCGAAGGTTGGGACGTGCCTAAGCATAACATTTTCTTGGACAACACGTCTGCAAGTATATGGGTATCATCAAAAAAGGCCCGGTTGCAAAAGCTCTGGTCGAAGTTCCCGCCGATCCCCGATAGCGTTTTCAACAAGATACTGTACTTCGCTATAAACAAAGAGACTGACATCATTACAAAATCGTGCATAATAATTCAGAGTCAAACCGGCCTGCGAATAAACGAGATATTAGGCTTAAAAGTTGGTTGTTTAAAAGACGGTAAAGACGGAACTTACATGGAGGTCATGGTCCCCAAAACCGATCAAGGTGTACCAGTTGAACACAAGGTTTTCGTTAACGAGCTGGTAATTACAACGATAGAGGAACTTGAGATAGCAACGCAACAACTCAGGGACAGAGCAAGACAGGATACTTCTGATGCGATTAACAGGCTCAGACTTAACACTAAGTTATCTACCGAAGAACTTACACTGAAAATTGCCAAAGTAAAGCATAATGACCATTCTGATTATATGTTTTTAGCGAAATCCCCTCATAGAAAGACTGGAAACATGGTAGAAGTATATACCTCTAGAGGGATTGATAAAAAGCTAAAAGATTTTATTACGCTCTGGAATATTCACGGAGATGACGGTGAGCTTTATCCTTTAACTTCGCACCAGTTCCGCCCCACTTTCGTTCTAGACTTAATACGAAAAAAAACACCACTCGCGCAGGTAAAAAAGCACTTCAATCATTTATCAATAGAAATGACTGCGTGGTATGCACAACTATCAGTAGAAGATATAAAAAAGCAATTAGCTAGAGACTTGCTAGGTCCAGATGCAAAAACTGCTGGCATCCGAGCCAAAGAAATACAAGCGACTTTAAAGATGGAGTTTGCCGGTAAAACAGCAGCGCAGATTGACGAAATTGTGAACAACCTGTATTCCTCCATGAATTTCAACCCCCTCCCTGCCGGGGTCTGTATGCACGACCCAAGAAGAGGAAATTGCTCTAATGGCGACGGATGTTTCATGTATAATTGTCCAAACTACCTTACGTCCGTTGGGTTTTACCCTATCTTAAATGATGAATTGATTATGCTTGAGAAGTCGATGGCTAGATGTAAAGAGCAGGGATGGGAACGAGCCTATCAAGTCCACTATGTAAAGTGGCAATATCTGCACCCTCTCGTAAAGGGATTGGAGGAACAAATCAATGTCGAAGCGGGGTAAAAACACAACCGGCCTAACTATTCACCAGAATGAAACACATGCACAGCATTTAACCGACGTAGATGATGCTATTTCAACATTGAAAAAAAACAAGAAACAAATATCTGTTTTAGCCATTGCAAAGTTTGCCGGTTTGTCCCGCCAAACTATCTATAACAATCAAGATTTGCATGAAAAAGTATTAGGCGCAATGCTTATTCAAAAGTCCGCAAGCAAGCAAACGACTGATCCTAAAAAAGTCGAACGCGCAAATCAAAAAGACGCTAAAATTAAGGAATTACGCCTAAAAATTGTAGAACTTAACGCAAAACTTGAAAGCTCAGCAGCCCAACTAATTCGCCTTGAAGACCTGGAATCTGAAACTAATAGACTACGTGTAGTCGAAACGAAGTTGCGAGACGAAAATGCCGAGTTACAAAGGGAATTGATAAAGCTGCGTTCAAAGTAGCGTGGGTTAAGTTGAATTTTAAAACCGCCCTGAGCTAGTCCAGTGTGGTAGATTAGAAAGGATCACTTATGAAAATTTTTGCGATAGCTGATACCCATTTATCCGGCTTCCCACCTTCCAAACCAATGTCTGTCTTCGGCGCGCAATGGCTGAATCATTGGGAAAAAATTCAGTCCGACTGGATTTCCAGAGTAAACTCGGATGATGCCGTTCTTTTGGCAGGTGATATCTCATGGGCTATGAAACTTGAACAAGCGATAGTTGATTTAGATGCCATAGCCTCCCTTCCCGGACGAAAGTTTCTAATTCGTGGTAATCATGAGCACTGGTGGCAATCACTAAGTAAAATGAACACCGCAATCGGTAATCGCCTTACTTTTATTCAGAATAATTACGCTGATCTTGGAGATTTCGCCGTTTGTGGCAGTAGAGGATGGCTATGCCCTGGGGACCCCGCTTTCAAACAGGCCGACGAACATATTTATCAGCGTGAACTTGGACGGGTTAAAAACTCACTCGAAGCCGCCCGTTCCGCTGGTCACAAGCGTATTATACTAATGCTGCACTATCCCCCACTCTATAAAAACGAGCCAAGTGGTTTCACCCAGTTGTTCACAGAATTTGCGGTAGAAATCTGCGTCTATGGTCACTTACATGACGAGGCCATAAAAACCGCTCCTCAAGGTAATTTCAACGGAACCATGCTCCATCTTGTGTCCTGCGACGCACTGGATTTCAAACTCAAGCAGATTGTCTAATAATAGGGTGGTCTGTTATTTAAACAGTTCAGTTTGGGAGTTAAAATGCAAAAGAGGTGTTAACTGGCACCTCTATTCTAACCTGATCAAAAAATATTAGTGGATCACCTTAGGTTTACTGAGAGGAATTACACTCATTAATAGCATTATCGATTATTGCCCTTATCGGGGTATAAAGCTCGTTCATCTCACTTCCCCGCATTCCAGGATAGTATTCTACTTCTCCTACCCTTTGGTTAAATATTACCGCAACATTCATAGCGTCAGCCCTCCACCAGAGAAAACTACGTGTTCCATCCAAGGAGCCACCATGAATGCCCACCACTCTGTCCTTCTAGGCGTGGCTGACCGCTTACCCAGAACTTTTGAGCGAACTTAACCAGACTTTCCGATGAAGCAATTAATGCACCATGCGAGTCCATTGCTTCCAGATAAAAGCCACCATCCGGTGGGGATACAATCCGGGAATTTATGACCGATGCCATAGTTCCAGGATGATAATAGAATTTAATTTCTTTGGGATTACGGTCTTGGGGTAGTGTTCTTCCGATCTCGATGTCATTAATTCCAGCAGGAATAAGCACAGACTGCTTCAGGTACTCAAAGTAAGACATTCCAGTAACCTTTTCAATCACACGACCTAAAATTGAATAGCCAAAATTGGAATATACGTACTTCTCGCCTGGATTAAAGTCTAGGGGTTTGCTCATCATGTATGAAATTATTTGAGTAGGGTTAGGCGGACCTGGCAATTGCATCTCTCTTTGGATGAATGCTGATTTGAACATTGGGTCAAATTCTACGCTTGTACTATTCCTATCCCAGCCACCCCTATGACTAAGTAAGTTACCGACAGTTATACTATACCATCTAGGATCAATCACTGTTCCTCTGAATGGTTTAATATCAAGGACATCTAATATCTTTGTATCTAAACTAATCTTACCTTCGCGAACTAGACTTCTTACTGCTGCTGCGGTGAACGGCTTGGTCACACTGGCTATACGCATCAATGTATTAGGTTCAACAGGGATCGTTCCTTTGCGGTCTGAATATCCGTAACCATGATTGAGTACGATGATTCCGTCCTTCATTATTGCTACACTAGCGGCTTTGATCTGATGTATCTTCATAAACTGTACAACCTTGTCGTCGACAGTTTTATATGTGGTCTCTTGACCCACCACTGGTATTCCGTCGATATAACGTAAGTCTGTGGCTGCAAATGTTACTGAGTTAATGATTAAGAAAATCATTACGAAGACAAGTAATACCTTCGCCTTCATTTGTACACCTCCGCTCTTTTGCTATTAAGTAATATACTATAACTTCCAGTAAATTCCTCCATAAAAAACAAGCATCGAATTTATCGAACCCTAGCATTTTCTTATGTCCTAACACCAATCTGGCGCTTCACAAGGGCTGCAATGCACAATGGCAAATCTGTTTAAATCTTTATGTATTCGTCCCGAAATAGTAAATTGCATATAGTCTGCGAAAAACAGAAGGGATATTTTTATTAAGTTTGCAAATTGGTTGGCTTGAAATCGTCTGCTTCAAAATATAATTACCCTGCTAGAATTTTTTTCATTTAGTGTTAGCTTCTCTTTTACGTTAGAAGGTATAATATTATCAATAATTTCATAAGATATTAATTTGGACACCAATCATTGTCTACCACGTAGCAAACCAGCATAAACACTGGCTTTGCATCTTCTAAGACACAACTGCCACTAAAGATAAATCACGATTACTGGTGGCAAACGATCAGTAAAATGAATAAGGCCGTGGAAAACGAGCTGACCTTTTTGCAAAATTCCTTTGCCATTGCCGGTGATTATGCAATATGTGGCAGCCGTGGCTGGCTCTGTCCGGGAGACCGTTCCTTCACTGCTGAAGATAACAGCATTTATCAGCGGGAGTTGCTCAGAGTACGCGCTTCTCTCGAAGCGGCGACCGCAGCAGGATTTGAGAAAATCATTCTCATGCTTCACTACCCGCCTATCAATGATAAACATGAACCTAGCGGCTTTACCGAGCTAATCGGCGAATTTAAAGTAATGCTCTGCCTCTTTGGCCACCTTCACAGCGAATCGGCCGCCACCGCACCGTCCGGTATAATAAACGGCGCCGCCTGCCACCTGGTAGCCTGCGACGCCCTGGATTTCAAATTAAAGCTTATTCTACAAAGCGAACCTTATAGGCCCTGAGCCAGGTATCCATCTGAATAAGATAAGCAAATAACTGTGGTCCGCCCATTAATTGACCAAACCAAGGTATATTGGAAGCTGCTTCCGGCGACTGGGCAATCTCGCGAATTTTTCCGGAATCGATCAGACCGTGCAGCGGTGTTGTCTTATCATTTAAAATAGCCAGCAGCCGTTCTCTGACAGTATTCAAATAAGCAGGATTATGTGTCTTGGGATAAGGACTCTTCTTGCGCCAGAGTACATCATCAGGCAGCACACCGGTTAAAGCATGCCGCAGCAATCCTTTCTCCCGGTCCTGGTAATTCTTCATTTCCCAGGGTACATTCCATACATAATCAACAATCCGGTGATCACAGAAAGGTACTCTTACTTCTAAACCAAATGCCATGCTCATCCGGTCTTTGCGATCAAGCAGTGTTGGCATAAAGCGGGTAAGGCTTAAGTAGAAAATTTCCCGCATACGGGCCGCTTTTGCTTCCTCACCGGGCAGGCGTGGTACTTCGTTTAGAGCATCACTGTAGCGGGAAGCCGCATAGTCCTGGAAATCAAAGCTAGCTCTGATCTGAGGCGCCAGCCACTCGGCTCTCCCCTGAATAAAGCGCGACCACGGAAATGTATCGGCATTAATTAAGTCTTCCCGGCGAAACCAGGGATAACCTCCGAATACCTCATCGGCACACTCTCCCGACAGGGCAACAGTGGCGCCTTTTTTTATTTGCTGGCAAAAGAGGTATAACGACGTATCAACATCTGCCATGCCCGGTAAATCACGAGCCAGTGCGGCAATTGGCAGCGTATCTGCCAAGCTGACGTTTTCCAGTTCCACCAGATGGTGGCAGGTAGCAAAGTATTCGGATACCCGTTTTACCCAAGGACTATCGGAGTTAGGCTGAAAGGCATTCGCCTGGAAAAACAAGTCATTATCCACATAATCGACAGAATACGTATGAAGGCATTCATACCCTTTCTCTTTATATGCCTGCGCAGCAAAAGCGGTTAAAGCACTCGAGTCCAGTCCTCCAGACAGCAGCGTACACACCGGTACATCCGCAACAAGCTGTCTTCTGACCGCATCCTCTAAAAGTTCCCGCACAGTGGCAATCGTAACATCAAAAGGTTCCGTATGCGGTTTCGACTCCAAGGCCCAGTAGGTACTGATTCGCTTTCCGCTGCGACTGACAAGCATCGAGCAGCCAGGCTTTAATTCTGCAATATTTTTAAAGACACCATGCCCGGGAGTCCGTGCCGGTCCAATCATAAATATTTCCGCCATACCTTCAAGACCAACTTCCGGTTCAATCGCCGG
The DNA here is from genome assembly GCF_004339805.1 of Anaerospora hongkongensis. GTDB lineage: Bacteria > Bacillota > Negativicutes > Sporomusales > DSM-15969 > Anaerospora > Anaerospora hongkongensis. Next base: position 331,722 of record NZ_SLUI01000002.1, read on the forward strand.
ATGAGCCAGCAAGGCCTTTAGTTCAGAGCCAAAGAAAAATGCGCTGCCCCGCTCGGCATAAAAAAGCGGCTTAACCCCCATCCGGTCACGGGCTAAATACAGCTGTTCCTTTTCTTCATCCCAAATTGCAAAAGCAAAAATGCCATTAAAATGCTCTACGCAGGATGGCCCATATTCGATATAGGCGGTAAGCAAAACTTCCGTATCAGAGTGTGTACTGAAACGGTAGCCTCTGGCTTCTAAGTCTGCTTGTAATTCCGGCGTATTATATAATTCACCATTATAAGTAATCGTATAGGCATGACCGCCGCGTTTGCGCGTCATGGGTTGGCGGCCGCCTTCCAGATCGACGACGCTCAGCCGGCGATGTCCCAGAGCGGCGTGAGGGGTAATATACGTCCCAAATGCATCTGGTCCTCTTGTGGTAAGCGTCTCTACCATTGCATCCAGTATGGGTTTTTGCGTTGTTAGATCAGCCTGCCAGTCAATCCAGCCGGTAATACCGCACATAGTTTTCTCCTCCTCAACAATACAACGCCAACAGAAGTTTCCCCAAGCGGGCTCGTTGGCGTCATTGCCTTTGTATGCTTTTACAAGAGTAGAATATGCGCAGCACAATGATTTGGTCACTATTTGTGATGATTGTCACAGAAAACGGATATAGTAAAGAGTAATATAAAGGTAAAGAAGCGAAGAAGGTTCGCTAAGGAGGGTTCTTATGGAAAAGAAATTCATTAAAAATATCGAATTCAGCAAAGCACTTGATTTTGCCAGTTTAGTTGATTACAAACCAGGCCAGGTTATCAGCCTGACACTGGCGCAAAATGATTCGGTTACGCTCACACTTTTTGCTTTCGGCAAAGGTGAAGGCGTAAGTACTCACTCGGCACCTGGAGATGCAATGGTGTATATGCTTGATGGCACAGCTGAAATTACTATTGGTGAGGAAAAAATCACTGCCTCGGCCGGTCAGACCGTAATTATGCCGAATAATATCCCTCACGGTTTAGAAGCCGTCGAGAACTTTAAAATGCTGTTAATCTTGGTGAAATAACACTACCTGCCAGCTAAACAAGAGCCCTGCTTTCAATCTCCCGATGAAAGCAGGGCTCTTGCGTTGACTATCTTTCAATCCCTTTACGCTCTTTATCAATATACATATTTTTATCGGCTATCTGCAAAAGCGTATCCACATCTGTGCCATCCTGAGGATACATAGCAACGCCCACACTGGCGCTGACAATAAATTCACGACCGGCAAAAATTAAAGGCTCCTCGATGGCCCGCACTACTTTTTCGATTACCTGGTCAATACTCCCCCGGTCCGGCACACCGTACAAAACCAGCGTAAATTCATCCCCGCCCAGGCGGGCGACTACATCACTTTTCCGTAAGGCCGCCTCCAAACGCTGAGCAATTACTTTAAGCGCCTTATCACCGATATAATGCCCCAAAGTATCATTAATTTCCTTAAAACGATCTAGATCAAGGAAAATTACCGCCAGCATCTGCTGATTGGCTCTGGCCTGATTCAGTGATAGTGTCAGCCGGTCCCGGAAGAGCATTCGGTTTGGCATACCGGTCAACGAATCGTGATAAGCCATATACTTCATTGCTTCTTCATAGCGCTTACGCTCTGTAATATCCACAATCTGACCAATATAATACAGCGGCTGGCCGTGTGCCCCCCGCACAAGTGCCATGTGGAGCATAACATGAATGATTTCCCCACCGCTTTGAAAAAAACGCGATTCCACTACCAGCTGCTGCTCATCCCCTGTCAGCAATTTGTCAACAGCTGCAACAATGAGCTTAAGGTCATCCTCAGACACAATATCGCTTAACTTAAGCGATGTGAAAGTTTCAGCAGCATAACCTACTAAATTACACATCGCCTGATTTACCCGCATAAAATGGCCCTCCAGGCCAGTGATTGCCATACCAATAGGTGCATAATCAAACACCAGGCGGAAACGTTCTTCACTTTCTTTTAAACCTTCGATAACTGGAGAGCAGTCAGCCGCACAAGCGTTCACTTGCACTCACCTCTATTCGTATAAACAAAACTACAATGTCTAGTGTGATTAAAAAAGGGTTGACTATTATATATTCGTCAATAATCCCTATATCCCTACTGGATTTTTTTAATAAACGCTTAAACTTCAACATTATAAAATCTTATTCTTAGTATTCCAATAATATCAAATTAAAAACACAGCAGCAATGGTAGTAGCTAACAACCCGATTGCTACCGGAATTAAATTCCGCCTGGCAAGTTCAAAGGGATCAACCCCGCAAATAGCCGCTGCCGGAATCAATGCCCAAGGTACGACCGTCCCTCCCCCTACCCAAATTGCCGCAATTTGCCCCAGTGCCGTCAAGGTAGCAATGCCTGACCCGATTGCCGTGGAAAAAAGATGCGCAATTGAGCCCGCTAATGAAATACCGGAAAAACCCGATCCATCAAGGCCGGTAATCGCTCCGACGATCGTTAGGGTAACCGCACCAATCCCAGGATTCAGCGGGACAGCCTGAGCCAATGCCAGACCTAAGTCATTAACCAAACCTTGTGATCCGGGTGGTAAGACTTTCCCATAGATGCTTACAAATGCCGAATCTCCCAGATAAAAAAAAGCGGCAATCGGAATGACCGGACCAAAAACTTTAAAGCCGAATTGAAATCCTTCAATCAAGTAGGCTGTCATTTCTTCCAGCCCCTTATCTTTATGAGCAAGTAAAGCAATAGTGACCAATATTAAAACCGACGTTCCGCCGATAAGCGCAGTAGCATCACCGCCCTGCAAATGCAAGACAAACATCGTTGCTACATCAGCCAAGTACAGCATCGGAACCGCAATTGCCAGGATTAGCTTTTTCCTGCCTGACAATGCCGACTTTAAATCAATCAGATTCACGTTTGGAGAATTTGCCGTACCTGTAGTAAGCTGTCCGCTATGAAGAGCGCCCTTTTTCATATCCCGCTTTAGCATCAGGAAGGCAGCTGTCGTTGTCACAATCCCCATAATAAATACTAGCGGTACACTGGCGGCCACGACATCCCCTACAGGAATCCCTGCAGCAGCAGCCGTAAGTTTCGGCGCGCCCTGAATAACGAAATCTCCCGATAATGCAATTCCGTGACCAAATAAATTCATCGCCATTGCTACGCCTATTGCCGGTAAGCCGGCACGGACCGCTACAGGCAGCAATACTGCTCCCAGCAGCGCAACAGCTGGCGAAGGCCAAAAGAACCAGGAGATGACCATCATGAGAACGCCGGTTATCCAGTAAGCCAGCGCAGGAGTCTGTATAAATCTGGTTACAGGTGAAATCATAACTTCATTAATGCCAGTTTGCAGCAAAACCTTACTCATGGCCACAATAATTGAAATAACCAGGATTGTCCCCAATAGTTCAGTAATAGCGAAAATAAAACTGTCAAATATGCCGATTATAGAATTGGCTATTGACCCTTTCGCCATCAGGCCAAGCAAACAAATGCCAACAATACAAACAAGCGTAGTATCCCGCCGCATGACCATAAAACCAATGATCAAAACAATAAACGCTAAATATACCCAATGCAGTGCAGTTAAATCTACCGGCATGCCAACTCCCCCCTTCAATTCCGGGGCATTACCCCAAAAACTTACTACAGGATATGCAGGGCTGTTCATAGTGTTCATACAAAAAAGAAAAACCGCCTCGCGGCGGTTTTCATGTTAAATCCTTTTGCAACAAAGTTGATTGTGCTATAATGAAGCCGAAAACTGAAGAAATGCAGGTAAGAAAAATGAGTCAGGTAGTCAGACAACATTTAATAGCCGGTTTTATATTTGGTGATTGGCAGTCAGGAGAATATGTTTATCTCCCGGGAGGGGAAGTAGGGCTTGAAGAGCCGCTGTGCGTTTTGGAAACGCCCTCATCCCGGCTTGATATATCGCTTGATGAAGCCGTGCAACTCATCACTAAGCTGAGCTTAAAGCCGGTAAAGCACCCACGTTTAGGGGCAAAATCGTGTTAAACAAAAATACTGCCAGCCGGATCGGTGAAATTGATGCATTGCGGGGAATGGCCATTATTCTAATGGTCATTTTTCACACTATCGTTGATTTACGGGATTTCTATCATTATCAGGTTGATTATCACAACGGATTCTGGTATTACTTAGGAAAATTATCGGCTTCCCTATTTATATTTGTGTCCGGCTTAAGCGCAACGCTTGCCACTGCAACCTTTAGCAGGGGTATCCGGATTTTTGCCTGTGGCCTGGCCTTAACGGTCATAACCTGGTTTTATAGCCCTGACTGGTACATCCGCTTTGGTATTTTGCACTTCTTAGGGATAAGTTTATTAACATATCCCTTGCTTAATAAACAAATGCCAGGCCCTTTATTGGGCCTGGCGTTCATTGCTGCAATGCTGGGCTACTGGGCCACCCGGCAAGTTGTACCGTGGTCATTTTTAATTCCCTTTGGGTTTCTGCCGGCCGATTTTCAGACCATAGATTATTACCCCTTGTTTCCCTGGTATGGGCTCTTCCTGCTGGGAGCTGCTGCCGGCAAACAGTTGTATAAAACAGGCACCAGCCTGCTTCCCGGTATTGCCTTTCCCAGATCACTCACGTTTCTCGGCAGGCATTCGCTAACTGTTTACCTCGTTCACCAGCCCCTGCTGTTACTATGGCTTTACATCCTTCACCAGCTTAAATAAGGCCGGCCTTTTTATACAGAGCATAAAAGTGGTGTATAGGCCCCACGCCTTTCCCTAACGGCAAAGCCTGCTCAATTGCCACTGTGATAAAATCTTTGGCTTTACGAACGGCATCAAAGATTTCACAGCCCTGCCCGAGATTGGCAGCGATAGCCGAAGAGAGAGAGCAGCCCGTACCATGCGTATTATTGGAGGGAATCCGGACTGACGGGAGATAATAAAAATCCTCACCATCATACAGGATATCTGTAGCATCGGTCTGACGATGACCACCTTTAATCAGCACATTTTTTGCCCCCATAGCATGTATATTCTGGGCAGCTTGCTGCATGTCCTCAAAAGTTTCAATCTTTTGCCCGGTAATCACTTCCGCTTCGGGAAGATTCGGCGTAACAATTGTTGCGAGCGGTAATAACTTACTGATCAAATGAGCTTGAGCCTCCGGCTGGAGCAGCCGAAAGCCGCTCTTAGATACCATAACCGGATCAACGACGATATTGGGGGCCTGATAGCCTTTCAGTTTAGCAGCAATTGTATCTATTGTTTCAACTACTGAGACCATTCCAATTTTTACAGCATGAATTTCAATATCTTCAAAAACAGCTTCGAGCTGTTGGGCAATAATAGCAGCACTAATATCCTGTACGGCTAACACACCCTGCGTGTTTTGTGCAGTTACAGCCGTGATAACACTCATCCCATACGTTCCGTGTGCCGAAAATGTCTTTAGATCAGCCTGAATACCTGCTCCGCCGGAGCTATCCGATCCGGCAATCGTCAACACGTTTTTCATAAGTCACCAGTCACCTCTTTCTCATTATAACACCTATCAGCCTTTGGAAAACCGCGGCTGTATATACCAAAGCAGTTCTGCTTCGGTCCTGCTGTTAACTTGAGTGCCCGTCAAAAAGCGGACTCCCGCAGCAGTTGATTTGCGAAAAGGCAGCTGCATTCCTGTCAGTTGTTCCGTCCATTCCCCTAAAAAGGGCTGATGACCTACAATCAGGATACAGTCATCTTCGTGGCAAACTGTTAAATTAGCACGAAGCGTTTCAAAATCTCCATTTGAAATTGCATTATGTATTTTGACTTTTACTCCTACTTGCTCTGCCAATATTTCGGCTGTCTGCAAAGCACGCAGCAATGGACTCGACCAAATCTGGATTTTGCATTTTCTGGGAAGCAGCTTATTGACGATTTTTGCCATTTTTTTAGTTCGTTTACGACCTTTAGCCGTCAAACTACGCAAACCGTCGTCTCTCAAATCAGCCCTGTCTTCTGCCTCTCCGTGTCGAAATAAAACAATTACCATGCAAGTCTTTCCTCCGCTTTGCTTTGGATAGTCATGACAAGCATACCATATTGGCAGAGTCTTTGCCTAGTACAGGTGCAATAAAAAAAGACAGACAACTTCGTCTGCCTTTGCGAAAATATTAGTTAACGCCCAAAAGTGATGAAAGCCTGACAGCCTTGTGAATATCACTGCTGCGCAGTTCAGGCTTATATGGAGGTAAATCACGTAAAAGCTCAGCTAATTCCTCTTCTGTTAATTCTACTTGAATTGGCTTTTGTTCACCCATGCTTATACTCCATTTCGCTAGGGGATTTTGCATCTGTCATTATTCGACAGATTACTACGACGGTTCGACATATTAAAACAAATTCCTGCTGGTTATTCCAAAAAAAATAAAAACTAACTCCTGCCAAACCTTCGCTTGACAGGAGTTGGTTTTTTATTTAATGGTACGCACCAAACGCATACCATTCAAGGTGACCAGTAAAGATGCGCCAGTGTCGGCAAATACAGCAAGCCACAGATTGACAAACCCGGCAAATGTTCCAATAACAAACAGCGCTTTTACTGCCAGTGAAAACGTAATATTTTGCCGGATAATTGACATCATCTTTCGGCTTAGCCCAATCATATAGGCTAATTTCCCTAAGTCATCGGACATAAGGGCAACATCAGCCGTTTCCAAAGCACTATCTGATCCTGCTCCCCCCATGGCAATACCGACGTTAGCTACAGCGAGCGCAGGCGCGTCGTTAATACCATCACCAACCATCGCTACACTGCCGTGCTTATTGGCTAATTGCTGTAAGGCCGCTACTTTATCCTGGGGCATGAGCTCGCTGAATACCGTATCTACCCCCGTCTGTCCGGCGATATTCTGCGCAGCCCGTTCATTATCACCTGTAAGCATGGCAATACTCTTAACTCCGGCTTTACGAAGCGCAGCTATTGCGGCTGGAGCGGAAGCTCTTACCGTATCCGCTAAGGCAATTAGCCCAATCAGCTGCGACTGTCTGCCAATTAGTACAACCGTTTTCCCTTGCTTCTCCAGTTCCCTTACAGCCGTACGGGCATGCTCAAGCGGGAAGTTCAAGTCTGCGAATAACCGCATATTGCCAACATATACCGTCTCTCCCTGTACGGTAGCTTGAGCACCGCGGCCAGGCAATGCTATAAAGTCAGCTACCGAATCAAGCTTAAGTTCACCGGCACGAGCTAAAATCGCTTTGGCCAGCGGATGTTCCGACCGTTGCTCTATTGTTGCGGCTAGTGCCAGCAGCTCATCACTATCAGAACCGCCTAGGGGAATAATATCGGTTACGGATGGTTTGCCTTCTGTCAGTGTACCGGTTTTATCAAAAGCCACGGCCTGAATGATTCCCATTTGCTCAAGATAGATCCCGCCTTTAATTAAAACACCGTTGCGGGAGGCATTGCCAATGGCAGATACAATCGAAACAGGGGTGGATATAACCAAGGCACAAGGACAGGAAATAACCAGCAATACAAGAGACCGGTAAAACCATTCATCAAACGGCTGGTTAAACACCAGCGGCGGCACAATTGCAATGCCGATAGCCGCAGCAATCACTGCCGGTGTATAGTATTTTGCGAATACGTCAATGAACTGCTGCATCGGAGCTTTTTCTGCCTGTGCTTCTTCCACCATGTGCATAATGCGGGAAATCGTAGAATCCTGGGCCAGCTTGGTAACCAGGACTTCCAATACACCTTGCTCATTGACCGTACCGGCATAGACAACATCACCCGGCTCTTTTTCTACAGGCAAGGACTCGCCGGTAATAGCAGCTTGATTGACACTGGACAAACCTGCTGTAATCTGGCCGTCCATGGCGATACGCTCACCAGGAAGAACAAGGATAGTATCTCCTACGACGATTTCCTCGACAGGCAGGCGGATCTCCTGCCCGTCACGGCGAACCAGGGCATCTCGCGGAGCCAGTTCCATCAGAGCACGGATGGATTGGCGGGTTTTATCCATTGTATAGGCCTGCAGCGCATTTCCCAGTGAAAAGAGAAAAACGACTGTTGCTCCTTCACTCCATTCACCAATAGCAACCGCACCAATAGCCGCTATCAGCATTAGGAAGTTCGTATCCATCGTCATGCTCTTCAGGCCATATAGGCCGCTTATGGCAACATGATATCCACCAACGATCATCGCCAGAGCATAAAGGGGAATAACTGCAGTCTGGGCAAGATCCATCCATTCCAGCAGCATTGCAGCACCCAAAAATATCCCCGCTAGCGCAGTTGCCATTGTCTTGGGATTGCTCCACCACCGCCCTGATTGCATCGCAGCCGAAGCAGCCTGCTGGTAATGCTCGGCCTGATAACCGGCTTGGCGGACAGCCTCTATGATATCCGTATCCGTAAGATAATGACTGATCGTAAGCTTAGCCGCCCCAAAATTAACTACAACCGACTTTACACCCGGTAAAGCGTTAAGCCGCTTTTCGAGATGAGCGGCACAATCGGCACAATCCAGTCCGGCTAAGCGAAAAATACTGGTAACGGCTTCTGTTCCTGCTATCATCGCAGCAGTGCCATTTCCTGCGTGAACCCCATGGTCGCTGCAGCAATGACAGCCGGATGCTGTTGTTACTTCCGGTTTTTCCATTACACCATTCCTCCTAACTGTGACTAATATGTTCCAGCCCCTGACAAAGAAGTGCTACTACATGGTCATCATCCAGTGAATACCAGGCAGTCTTGCCATCTTTGCGGAACTTTACCAGACGGGCATTGCGAAGAACCCGTAGTTGATGGGAAATAGCAGACTGCCCCATATTCAGTGTTTCAGCAATATCGCAGACACACATTTCACTTTTACTCAAAGCATGCAGAATCTTGATGCGGGTAGGATCGCCTACGACTTTAAAGGTTTCAGCTAACTGAAGTACTGTATTGTCCGTCAATAATTGCTGACGGGCCAGGCAAATCCGTTGAGGATGATAATTGCACTCTTCACACAGCGCAAAATCTGAGTCATGCATTTTTCTCACTCCAATATATGAATATATGTTCATATATTTATGATAAAAGATTTTGACAGCACTGTCAATAAAAAAATTGAGGGTGTCGCAAAAAATGCTTTTTGTTAAAGCAAATGCGGCACCCTCAACCCATCCAGTGCATAGGAGTTATTCTTTCATGAACATGCGGTAAACCGGTAAGGCCACCCCTACCATAACTACTGCAAAAACAACATATCCACCTTGTTTATTGCCCTCCTGCATCAGCCAGCGGGCAAATGTCAGCGCGTAAAAAGCTGCTACAAATGAAGAAAGCAACAAAATTATATCAAACATTCTTGACCTCCCCACTATTTAGTAATTGGTGATGATTGCCACATAAGCGCACTACGCCGGATTTTAGTAGTCACCTTCAGGCGGAAATCCGCATTGCTGTAAGCTTCACTCCAATTAATCTCCCGCCACTCGTCAAAGGTACGGAACATAGCACGAGCCGGGTAACCGAACCCGACCGGATCAGTACCGAGAGACCTGGTCTTATCCAGCATATTCATCATTTCTCCGTGTACAACCTGTGAGATCTGTTCCTCCAGCTGCTCTTTGTAACCGGCCATCTCATAGTTGATCGCACTGGGAATTGATGTAACCTCCGCCTCCAGCAAGACATCAACGTCCACAATAAACTGACCGTCCTGCAGCGTAATTTTCGTATTAGGCTTACGGCCAAGGCGGAAGATAATATTAACCGCTTTATCTGGAATATTGGGATCGGCTACGGCAAAAAAACAATTTGGTGCATTTTTCCCTTGCAGCAAGCTCACCATCCGGCATTCCTCATTTGTCAATGTCCCTACCATTTTATCGGCTTTAAACAGCGCCAAACCGGCAAAATTAGCTGCAGGTCCTTCTCCCATCAATGGAATATTGCCAGCCGTATACTCATCATTTTTTTCACCTGCTCTTTTTTTGTCGGTTGGCAGATCCTTGCCATCCATTGGGTTTACAGCCACCAGCGTAGCATATGGTGCTGCACTGCCCCCCTTGAGACGGTTGTAAAAATCATGCAGAAAGCTTCGTCCATAATAGCCATTCTCGGTACTGCTTAACATCATTGTTTCAACATATTTAGACGGCAGGATTTCCAGGCGGGGAGTAAGTTTTTTAATAAAATCTTCCGCGGTTGACTCGTGAGCAACAACAACATACATAGAACCCCGGAATTCGCGAAAACGTTGCAGCGGAGCAATAAAATCCCCTACCCCCTGGCGGGCAATATCTTCACCGATAATAATAACTTTAATATGCGATAAATTCGGCACCCTGGCAACACTTGTATTTAATAAATTCCGTGCTTCCACAGCGGTGTTTGCCGTAATGGTAATAATCTCGGTTGCTTCTTTGCTGTCGCTGTCACTTGTACCGGACAACGCCCGGGGAATTGCCATTTGGTACGTAACATTGATCTTATCCTTTTCCGGTGCCTTATCGATCCCCATGGCAATAACATAGCCTACTTCATCCGTCTCACGGGCACCCGAGCAGCCCGCCGTAAACAGCAGAGCAGCCGACACCAACAGCACAACCATCAGCCTGACGCCCATAGCTTCACCTTCTTTCTTTTTTTCCAGACCAAGGCTGCCAGCAGCAAAAGGGGTACGATATAAATGCCAAAATTGAAATATGTTTTGCCCACATAAACATAATCATTCATTACACTGACCACATCCTCAGGAATCATGGCGACCTGAGCCAGCAGAAGGGTAACTACCGGTATCAGCGGGCGCATCGTTGGCAGCCGTCCCAGATAGGTAAGGCAGTATAAGCCAAAATACAAGCTTAAGGAAATATCCAGCACTCCATTAATGACCCAGAGAATAATAAACAGCGATTCCAGACGCTGCACATAACGCCCTAAGTAAACCAGGCGAACCATTTCAAAAAAAGGCAGCATCTTCTCTCGTCCAACGGTAACACCAAACAGTAATGTATAGAAAAAGACGACCATTGCCCGCAACACAGCACTCAATCCCACTCCAAACAACGCAATTTGCCACCTTGTCCGGTTATTTTGAAAGGAGGAGGCTAAAATGACTACCGCGGCAACACCAAAGTTGATACCGGCAATTTTAAGACCGGTAAAAACTGCTGTTCCCACTCCCAAGCTTAACCAGGGAGCTAAGCGGTACACTTCATAAAAAGGGTTCAGCAGGGCAAAAACGATTACAAGCGTTATGCCGATAAACGGCATGACAATATATCCGGCCCTGGCCATGCCTTCCAGGCTGAAGGCTACAAGGATTGCCCCGACCAGGGCATACGCCACAATGATAAAAGAGAATTCAGCCGAGGGAAGTGCCGTAAGCAGAGTATTCTCGGCATATTGCCGCAGCATCAGCACGTAGTTGGCAAAAAAAGCTGCCGCATAATATAAAGCAATCAGCCATGCCAGGACTTTCCCCAGCAACTGCTCACAAATTTCAAACAGATTGCCCGGCACGTACTTGCAGACGATCAGGATGGCAGCGATTGATACGACAGACACAAGTCCGTGAACTAAAGCAGACAGCCATCCTAAGCTACCTGCTTCGTTAATCAACACGGCCGGTGTGGTGAGAAAGGTGGTGGGAAAGGTCAGCAGAAATACAATCGCCATCCCCTCTGCTGTCCCCATTTTACCAGGCTGGTAGCTCCTCATTCCTCCTCGTCCCCCTCTTTCTTTCCTATCGGCTTATCCTCTGTCCACTTACGGCTAATAGAGGGCTGGCGCCGGTTATCCTGAGTGTTTAACTGATCAGGCCGCAGTTCCTGACGATATACCGGCCCCCTGATCAGGGTATCATAACCAGCAATCGTCTTGGGTGCCACTGGCGCCATATAAGGTACACCGAACGATTTCATGCTGCACATGGCAACAGTTAAAATGAGGAGACCAAAAGACAAGCCGACCAGCCCCAGCATGGCAGAAAGCAGCAAAAAGGCAAACCGGGTTATCCGCAGGGCAAAAGCCAGCCGGTAATCGGGGATGGAAAAAGAAGCCAGTCCGGTCACCGCAATAATAACTACCATGATCGGACTGACCAGATTGGCCGCAACCGCTGCCTGACCTAAGATGATTGCTCCAACAATGCCGATGCTGGAACCAAGTAAACCAGGTACGCGCAAGCCAGCCTCCCTGATCAGTTCAAAGGAAAATTCCATCATTAGAATTTCAATCAGTGCCGGAAAAGGAACTTTTTCTCTCGCTCCGGCAATAGCCAGTGCTAATTCCGTCGGCAATGCCTCCTGGTGGAAGTAATTGATCCCCAAGTACATCGATGGCAGGATAACAGCTACCAGCGTCCCAACGATGCGCAGCAGCCTCATAAAAGTACCTGCCGGCGGCTTTAATGAAAAATCTTCTACGGAATGAAAAAAGGAATAAAAATTCACAGGCACAATGTGTACGAACGGAACGCCCTCATAAAGCAGTGCAACCCGTCCTTCGGCAATATTGATTGCTGCCCGGTCTACCCGCTCAGTGGACAGCATTTGGGGAAAAATCATCCCCGGATGATCCTCAATAAATTGCTCCAGAATCCCCAAATCTACAATATAATCAGTGGTAACTCCTTTCAGCCGTCGTTTCACCTCCGCAACCAAATCAGGGTTAACGAGTGATTTCAAATACATAATGGCGCATTTTTGCGGCACTCTGTCACCAATCATGAGTATTTCGGTAACTAAGTCATTCGTAGGCAGCATGAGGCGCAGCAGCCCTGTATTGGTGCGCAGACCTTCGCTAAAAGCAGCCTGACTGCCCCGGATGGACTGCTCAATCTGCGGCCTTTCCACACCCCGCTGCTTATACCCTTTAGTCCCAAGAGCTAGGGCCTGATCAACACCTTCAATAAACAGTACCGTATCGCCGCCGTTAATTGCATCCGCTACATCTTTATATTTATCTACCGGTGTTGCTTGATTGCTCGGCAGACATTTTTCCACAATTGCAGTAAGCAACTCACTGCCAGAAGGCTTTATTACCCCTGTATCCAGCAGCATGAGTGGCTGCAAAACAGCCAAATCAAGGACCTGCTTATCAATCATACCGTCCAAAAACACCAGCAAGGCCTTAATAGGCTGTTTTCCGCCAATCTCAAAGCGGCGGATCAAAATGTCCTTATTTACATCGCTGCTATACATCTGATCAATGATGGCTTTGTTTTCTTCCAGCAGCGGACTTACCAGTTTGTCCAACGGCCGAACAGCCGTATCATAGGCGAGCAATACGGGCTCCGTATTCTCCTTGATTTTTTTCAGCGATGCCATATCCTCTGGCAATCGTTCAATAGCAGTTCCATCATTACTGCGAAAAGCAGCAATGCTTTTTTCCAGCATTTCCTCCAAACGGTGAGAATAAGCAACTAATGTTTTTAATTCCCGGACTGCATTCGTTAGGCCCGCTTGCGCATCTGATCCAGAATGACCGCTTCTGCCTTTTTCTATCTCATCTAAGACAAAAGGCTTGGGATTTTGGGGCGGCTTATAAATCAAGAGCTTTTTCAGGCTCTCATATACTTGTGTAATAATTGTATTACCCACCCGGAACACCTCCTCAGCCTGGTAATAATAGATAGTATTTCAAAAAACAGGAAATAGTATTTACCTTTCCAGTGCTTTTTCTTATGTGCCATACATATACATAATTAATCATATAAGTTGAGGTGGCTCTATGACTGTCAATGATGATACGGCACTAGAAAATGATGTGCTCCAGGCTTTTAATGCACTCAGCTCATACATACCGCACTTTTTTGAAGAGGAAGTTTCCTTGGGGATTACTGACCGGTTCCGTTATTTGCGCTTTATCCCCAGTCCCGGCCTTCAGCCTAATATCCAGGAAGGCGATCCAATTCCGCCCGGAGATGCTATTTACGAAGCACTCAGGCTAGGCAGACCGGTAACAAAGATTATTTCGGAGGACGTCTATGGCATTCGCTTCAAGGCCGTAGGCATTCCGGTCAAAGATAAGTATGGTCAGGTAATTGGCGGCATTGGGATCGGCCGCATAATATAAAATGGCACTGGATGCTTTGCATCCAGTGCCATTTTATATTATGCTTTGGGCCGGAAAGTCTGACAGTTAGTTTCTCTGCTCTTGCTGGCAGTATGGCCCCCGTTATCGACATTTACTTCGATTGCAGATGCCGAACACTTATAGTTCTCTTCCCAGTAATTACAGTTTTTCACGCTGCATTTTACGCCATTGAGTATATTTGCCATATAATCCACTCCTTTAACTTGATACATTTAGTTTGCCTGAAAGGAGGCTAATCATACAAAAATTCCGGGTAATTGCAATGTTATTTACTGTTCAATCTACCTGGTATTGCCGGAAAAAGACGATTTAAACAGTTGTAATATAACGTGCAGTCCGGCGATTACCGCACCAATTGCATCGCCTATTAAATCAAGGTCCGTATCCAGCAGGCTAGGCTGACTGGGATGATCGGGATTACCGATCTGATCGCCGATAAATTCACTGATTTCATATACAGTTCCAATGGCAAGCCCCAATGCCATAACCAGAATAAACGTAAATAAGCGGCTTACCGGCCTTGTGAGCAGTTGGGCAACCAGTACATAAGCAAACAGGGAAAAAGCATACGTGCCAAATGCATGCTGTATTTTATCAAACACAAAGGAACTCTGATAATAGCTTAAAAAATAGCCAAAGAAACTATCGCTTAGACAGGCTGTCATTGCGACAATCCTCACATAATTGCTCATATAAAAACCATAACGCAATTCCAGCAGCGTATAGATAATCCACACAGCCGCCAGGCCTGCAACATTGGGAATAACTCCCGTATTGCCATTGGCAATTAAGGCAATCGTAATGATCATTTCCAGCACTAAAAAAATCAGGGTAATTGTTAAGATTGCAACTCTCGAATTCGGCAAAGCCCAAATCCTCCTAGACAAGAAAATCCGTAAAACTTGCCTTACACAACATCTTATCTTTTCCTTATTCGTGAGGATTGATGCAGACAAACTGCTGCTATTCATCGTTTACAGGCAAAAACAGCCGAAAAACCGTCCCTTCTCCCGGACTGCTGTCAGCCTCGACCATCCCGCCGTGAGTTTCTATCAGTTGCTTAACAATAGCCAGCCCAATCCCTGAGCCACCACTTTTTTTATCCCGCGATTTATCCGAGCGATAGAAGTGGTGAAAGATAAACGGCAAATCCGCTTCGCAAATACCGATTCCGGTATCGGCTACCGCTACTTCCACCCAGGAGTGATTTCTTCTATTGACAACGTCACTGGTTATGGTGATGGTCCCTGTGCCGGGCGTATACCGCAAGGCATTTGTCAGCAAATTGTTTAACACTTGATTGATCCGGCTGACATCAACTACTACCGGGGGTATGGTTTGTAAATTCATAATAAGGTCAATTTTCTTTTCATCAGCTAAAGGCTTGAGAAGTTGAATCGCTCTGACAATGACGGTATTGATATCTGTAGATGTTTTTTCGAGCTTCAGCTGTCCTGCCTCGGCCAGTGACAAATCCCGTAAATCTTTAATCAGCCGGTTTAGATAGACTGTCTCTTCATGAAGGGAACGAAGCTGCTCATCGCTTTTTTCAACAACACCGTCAATCATTCCCTCCAAATTTCCCTGAATGATCGCTAACGGCGTGCGCAGCTCATGTGCAATATCAGCTAATAAGCGCTTACGCAATTGAATGTTTTCCTCCAGTGAACGGGACATACGATTGAAAGCTTTGGCCAGCCGTCCTACTTCATCTTCCGATTCAACCAGTACCTGCTGACCATAGGTACCGCTGCCAATCATATCAACTGCTGTGTTCAATTGCCTGAGGCGAACGGTGATGGTCTGCGCAAACAAATAGCTGGCAAGCAGCCCGGCAAGCAGCATCGCCCCTCCGACCCAGTACAAAGAACGGTGAATCGATTCCAGGAAAACTTGTTCCGGTAGTCCCATCATGGCTGCCATGGCCTGGCCATTACCATGCATTGACTTCATCATGTATTCGCCGCTTGTTCCCTCCGTTTGCTGCCCGGCTACGTAATTGGTAAAGTGCACCATCATTTGATATTCGGCCAGGTACACGAGCAGCAGCACAGTAAGCAAAATAGACAAAAACATCAAGCCTGTAATCCGCCACGTCAAACTACGCATAATCTTCACCGGCAATTTTATAACCGATACCATAAACAGTTTGTATCGGCTGGGGACTGCGGGAAGTACCGGTTAACTTACGGCGCAGGTTTTTAATATGAGCATCAACAGTACGCTCATACCCGTCAAAGGAGTAGCCCTGCACCTGTTCGATGATCTGGAGTCTGGAAAAGACCCTGCCCCGATTAGCTGCAAGCAGTTCTATAATTTTAAATTCAGTTGGAGTCAAATCCAATTGTTCACTGCTCATCAATACCAAATGCCTCTCCCGGTCGATTGTTAGATCACCGACTTTGATTTGCTTTTCCCTTGCACTGCTGCCTTTATGGGTACGTCGTAAAATTGCTTTTGCTCTGGCAACAACCTCTCGAGGGCTGAAGGGTTTGGTCACATAATCATCTGCCCCCATTTCCAGGCCAATCAGCCGGTCATTCTCTTCATCGCGGGCTGTCAGCATGAGGATGGGAACATCACTTTCTTTTCTTATCTGGCGGCAAACTGCCCAGCCGTCCATGCCAGGCAGCATTAAATCAAGGATAATCAAATCCGGTTTCTTCTCTTGCACCAATTGCAGTGCCTGATAACCGTCATGACCAATATAGGTGCTAAACTTCTCTTTCAAAAAATAAGTTTGTAACAGTTGAGTCAACTTACTATCATCATCAATAATTAACACGGTTGGCTGTAGCATACCTTCCTCCTTTTTGATGATCCACTACTTTATTATACACCGGAACTGCCAGTGAACACGCTTGTCGTATGCCATCGCAGGAAAGATCAAAGAAAAATCTAAAAAATGGCTGTTACAATCGAAACTATTAACAAATTAGGGAGGATACACCCTATGGAATTCGGAATTTTGTTTCTGGCAGGTTATCTTTTCTTTTTATATCGCGTTAACCGTATTCTGCAATTAAATTAGAACTACTGACAAGAGGGAAAATCACCCCCGGGCCGGGGGTGATTTTCTGTCTAATTGCTGTGGTGGTCACTGTGGCCGCTCATTGGTGTTCCGCTTTCCGTCATACTGTGGTCACTGCTCATATCAACTGAGTTAACCAAATCAGACATTACCAGATGAAACTCCATGTCCTGCTGTAGCATTTGCTTCATTATACCTTGCATTTGCGGTGTCTTCAGCATATTTTTCATCGCCTGCTGCATTTCGGGACTTTGCAGCATAGCAGCACATTGCTCCTGCATCTCAGGTGAGTTCATCCTGTCAGCCATTGCTTTGGTATCCATAGTACCCATATGCTCGCTTTGCATCGCTGCCGGCAATTGACTTTTCTCTGCTGCATTTGTCATACCGGAAAAGCCAAAAGCAACGGATGAAATGACTAGCCCCCCTATTACATAGGGAATTATTTTTTTATTCATGCCTAATCCCTCCTGCCACTTACTTTGTTTTTTTATTAGTATACCAAGCACTTTTGAATTTCCGATGAATTTTACAAAATATCTGCAACTATTTTTAAAGCTGCTCAACCATAGGTTGAGCAGCTTTTATTCTTGCCAGTTACTTGTTAATAGCCAAAATTCCATACCGGTACAGCAATTCGTCAGACTGGGTAAACCAGATTTCACCACCGCCCACCATAACGCCCTTGTAGTTAACAAAGGTTTCCTTTACTTTCTGTTTAGCAAAAGCATCTTTTACTTTAGCCGTAAAAACAGTATCATAGTTTTTTAGCAATTCGTCTCGGGACGGATAGATTGTTGGTACCCCCTGAGCATAAACATGCAAGGGATAGAGAATATAGTCCGCTACAGCCTCTTTATTGCCTGCAGCCACCAGGCCCTGCAGCCTGGTAAAAACTGTTTCAAATTGGGCAGCATCATCTACGCCGGCTACATAATAACGGTTCATCGCCATCGTAATTTCTTTGGCGGATTGATTCTGAAATTCCCGTACCTGGCTTGATAAGCGATAATCATATTTCTTCAATACCGCTACATATTCTCCCATTTTTTTAGAGAAAACACCGTTTTTCTCATCCCACGCAGTTTCAAGATAGACTTTTTGGGCCTCACCGGCCAGCTGCTTAGTATCATAATCAAATAATGGCGTATTATTGGTACCATATAAAGCAAACATCGCGTACTTATCAAGCAGCATTTTTATGTCCGTAGTTTTCGATGAGTCCGGATACGCTATCAGATACTGCTCCTGTGCTAATGCCCGTTTGACTAATTCATCCCAGCTTATGCGCAGCGCCGCATCTTTGGCCGGAGGTTTTTGCGCTTCTACCGCCATAATATCAATATACGCAGCAAGCTCAGGAGTTAAGTTAGGCCGGTATTTTTGATACATTTCATAGTCAATTACCGGATAATACATTCCTTCGGCAGTTTCTATTTTATAACCACTATTTTTAATTGCCTGTAAACGCTCTTTTACAGCAATGTCTTCAACGGCATTCAGATAATCTGCTGAGCCGCTCTTTTGCTGCGCCTTCGCCAAGGCTGCCTGCAAGGCTTGATCTGCGGCAAAACGCTTCTCAATATCAGGAAGTCCAGTCTTTTGCTTCTGTTCAAGGGCCATAACCATTACTGCTGCGTTTTCCTTCGACACCGCAGTAAGATTTGCATCAACATACTGCACAACCTGAGCAACTGTACTGCCGGGATCTTCCATCAGCTTCGTAAATTCTGCCATAATAGCAGGCTCCTGATTGGCAGTATCCTGAGCAGGACTGGGGGCTTTGCCCGCACAACCACTCATTAGGCTGGCGAAAATCATTAGCAAGGCTGCGATCAGTATAATTTGATTCCGTCTGCTCATTTGGTTCCTCCATGTAAGTAATTTGCTTTAAAATAAGTAACGCTGTCCTAGTGTAAAAGTAACGCGCTATCACTAGTAATAGCTTTACCTGTTCAAGAAATATTACCATAAGAAAAACTGTCTCTTATCTGTTTTATACTAAGATACCTTTTAGGTAAATACCCGATCCCTCCTTTTGTCATTGCCACAAAAGGAGCAAAAAGGCTAGGCCTGTCTTCCAATACCCTTGGAAAATTGCCAGCTTACTAAAATCCGTGAACTCGCTCCGCTCAAACAAACGGATTTCTTAACGTAAGCTGACAATTTTCCATCCTCCGGACCGGCTATTTCCAGAAGGGCCAATCAGAACGAGGATATTACCTGAACGGTTTCCTTCGTTCCTTCTTTCGTCTCCTTACGACCCTTACGGAAATTGCTGTCCCGCAGGGTGGAAGCAGGCCTTTCTTGCGTAAAGAAATTCCGACTGTCTGAGCGCAGCGAGTTTTGGAATTTTAGCAAGAGAAGGTCTGCTTCCAAGGCCATTTCCGTACAGGTCTTGACTTTTTGGTACTTTTGTATCAAGACAAAAGTACAGAACCGTTCTTATACTCATTATTGGAAAGCTAAAAATCTTCTACACGCTTTTCTGCAAGGGCTTCCCTTTTAAGGAAAAATACACGTTATCTCCTTTTGTCATTGCCACAAAAGGAGCAAAAAGTCTAGGCCTGTCTTCCAATACCCTTGGAAAATTATCAGCTTACTAAAATCCATGAACTCGCTCCGCTCAAACAAACGGATTTCTTAACGTAAGCTGACAATTTTCCATCCTCCGGACCGGCTATTTCCAGAAGGGCCGATGAGAACGAGGATTTCGTATCCTTATGACCCTTACGGAAATTGCTGTCCCGCAGGGTGGAAGCAGGCCTTTCTTGCGTGAAGAAATTCCGACTGTCTGAGCGCAGCGAGTTTCGGAATTTTAGCAAGAGAGGCCTGCTTCCAAGGCCATTTCCGTACAGGTCTTGATTTTTTGGTACTTTTGTATCAAGACAAAAGTACAGAACCGCTCTTTACCCTTTTAATAAAAAAGGCTATCGCTTATTGTTGTGTTCAAAAAATAAGCTGCTGAGGTAATAATATAGTCCCTGAACAGCAAAAATCAAAAGGAACTATGGCAAACTTACGTTTGGCCATAGTTCCTTTGCTGCCTACATCATTCCCCAACCCCGGCTATATTCCAGATGAATTTGAAAATCCTGATCCTGAAATCCCTTTGCCAGCAAGTACTCTTTGGCCTCACGGGCGCCAACAGTTTCCGACTTGGCATAAAGATAATTTTTATCTGTAGAGAAAACAAACTTCAATTCAGTCAGCTCTTCCATTATGGCGGCAAGCTTATCATAATGTGCTTTTGCCAAAACACCAGCTTCCCGCAGAAGATAAGGACCTTCGGCAAGGCTGCTCGGATCAATCGGCAGACTGGCGGACAACCTCATCCGGATCAAAGTAACATGGTTAACAATTGGCTGCTGCATTACTTAATTCCCAGCCAATACTCGACGAATACTAAATTGGATAAAACATAACCTAGCGGTACATTAATCGCTACCCCTACGGCAAAAGCCGCCAATGGACGCCAGCCGAACGTAGACAGTTCCCGAAAGCGGGTAGTAAAACCGATTGACAGAAAAGTCCAGGTGAATGCCCAGCCGCGGAAGGTCTTTAACGGCCCAATTGCATCCTTAGAAAACTGAGCAGCTTGTTGCGGGTCGAGACTGGCAATAATGAAGCTGACAAAAACAGATGCCGCAAAAAAGCCCAGGATAAATTTCGGGAATCTTTTCCATATCTCTGCCACATCAATTTTTTCCGCCTCCGCCTTGCTCTTGTTTTCCCATACAGTTACAGACAGCACTGCTACCAGCAGCGCCCAGACGCCGACAAACATATCCCGCCCGATTACTTTCATCAGCGTAAACGCTTTTACAGCCCGTTCATCACCGATTGCTTCTGCAGCTGCAAAGCCGGCTGCATCGGCAAATTCGGAAGTTCCGATCCAGGCTCCTGCCGGACCGGGATCAAGCCCCAGCAGCTTCGCCCATAAAGGCAGCAGAAATATCATCGCTACAGCCCAGATAATGACCATTGTGATCGAAACAGAAACATGTTCTTTTTCGGCCCGGCAAGCCCCGCCAATCGCAATAGCAGCAGATACACCGCAAATCGACCCACCGGCTGCCAGCGTTGCGCCAAACCGGGGATCAAGCCGAAATAGCTTGGTGGCAGCAAAATAAATCGAGCCAAAGGTAATGATGGAAACAATTGCTGCCTGCAGAATCGCGACCGGGCCAGCCTGCAGGATTAAAGTCAGTGGCAGTGTGGCCCCCATTAAAACAATGCCTGTTTTTACATACAGTTCCGTACGCAAGCCCGCATGAAACCAGTCAGGCAATTGAAAGACATTACCGACAATCAGGCCAACCAGCAGAGCCAGCACTGGTGTTTCCAGCTGCCAGTCCTTGCTATATTGATTCGCTCCCAATACAGAAATAAGTACAGAAAAAAGAAATAAGGCCGTAAATCCTTTGCTAAACTTTGAAACGCTCTGTCCCATCGCCTTCACACCGAGTGAATATACAAGCAAAAAGAACGCCAATAATGTGATAAGACCAAATGAAGACTTGGAGAGACCGGCTGTTAATTTGGCTAAATCTGATGACCAGCCGCCAATGGAAACAGCCATCGTTTTAAACATACCAATGCTGCCGGCAAAAAACGCCAGTGTAACAAAACCAATAAGACCTAAGCCAATTACGATTGCCCAATAGTCTTCCTTTTTGTACCACTTGCTTCCGCTCATTTTACTACCTCCTTATTGCTGAAAAAAAATAAACCAAAGGTCCCAAAACAGCCTGCATCTGCAGACAGTTTTAAGCCTTTGGTTTTTCCAATCAGCCGCTTATTATTTAAGTTATCTTAGAATAACACGAACGACTTTTATAAGTCAATAGGTTGATTTTTATATCTGATAATCATATACCGGTTTCGTGCAGCGGATCGCTCTGCCTGCCCGGCTATCCTTTACTTCTCCCTTGGCTAAAGCTAATTTGCCGTTAATGACAACATAATCAATGCCTTCCGGCGAGGCATCCGGCAGACCAAAATCCGCTTTATCATTAATTCCGTGAATATCAAAAACGACAAGATCGGCATCCATGTCTTGCCGCAATCGGCCCTTAGAATTAAACCCTAACGTTTCAGCAGGGAGCAACGTAGCTTTACGAACAGCTTCCATCAGGTTGAGTTCATACCGTTCTACCACCATTTTGCGAAAATAGCGGGGAAAACTACCGGCAATTTGCGGATGTCCCTCACCAGGATCATAAGCACCGGTATCAGTTGAAGGCATAGCAAAGGGATGATTAAGCGCCATATAGATTTCTTCTTCAATCCCGGTGAATACCACCACAGCCGTATGAGGTGCATTCGTCCTGAGTTCACGATAAATATCCATCGTTAAACGGCGCCCATTATACTTTCCGGTGATTACCAGTATATCTTCCGGTTTCCAGCCATTTACTTCCATATAGTCCTCGTCAAACAAAACCGCACCGATATGAGTAGCCCACTGGGTATACATACCGCTGTCAAAGCGAATATCCAAGCCCTGTCCTCTGGCTCTGTTAATTACCGCCAAGGCTTCCTCCATCATGCCTGTACCATATTGGTATACAAGATGAGAAACCTGAATGCGGGCACCAGTCTCGCGGGCTATCGCCACAGCTTCAACCAAGGAATACATATCACTGCTGGTAATCATGCGTGTATCAACTGCCACAACACGGCCGTATCTGGCGGCAAGCTGGCTGAGCCGCATCACTTCATCATTGGAACTGCCCGGTGCATAGGCTAGCCCCAGCGAAAGGCCGCAGGCGCCATCTTCAAATGCCTGCTCCACCAGATATTCCATCCGGGCCAATTGTTCCGGTGTAGCTGGCAGCAACGGATCCCCAGCGCCTACCGCTTCCCGCAGACTCATAGAGTGGCCGATCATTTCCGCCTGGTTAATGACAAAGCCATGCAGCTCATGGGCGGCAAAAAAGGCGTTAATATCAAGCGGGCTTGCACCACAATTGCCGCCAACCGTAGTCGTAATACCCTGACGCAGTGACAGCTCACCACAATAATGGTCTTGGTCGACATGGCCATGTATATCAATAAAGCCTGGGCAGACAATCCTGCCGGCAGCATCAATTTGCTGCTTCCCGCAAATCTCATCTTTCGTTATCAGTGCAATTTTTCCATCCGTAATTCCTACATTGCCAACCATCCGGGTAAGCTTCTCAGGATCAATAAGTATTCCATTCACAATCGCTATGTCGAACATTAAGCTCCACCACCCTTTTTTCCCATTTGCAACCGCTGCTTTTCCGTATATATTCGGCAAAACATACTGGTTCTCCTTGGAAAGGGAACTGGAAATATCCCCCTAGGCAGGGCTTACTTTAATGCTGGTCCTTTCTTCAGCGCATAGCTTGGCAGTTCAACCGCAGGCGGCGCCTGAACAGGAAAAGGGGCCTGGTCATCAGGACTTTCCAGTCTCTCTACCAGCGTGGTTACATAAGTCTTAATCGGTGTCCGGCTGATGCTAAAAGAGCTCATTTGCACTGCAGGTTCCGTTGCATATATAATTGCGGCTACCGGTGATGCCATAACCAGAAACGTCATTATCAGGCTTAGGATTCCCTGGACCAAACGCTGCAAACCCTTTTTCATCAAGCTTTCCTCCCAATACGTTAATTTTTCGCTCCAGAAACTTTCACTACACTTAGTATGCCAGTGCTCTTTTAGGATTCTTTTAGAAAAAGGAAAATCACCCTCTGGGGTGATTTTCCTTTAAGGTAAACCTGTCAGCATATGCTCCGACACGCTCGATAGTTCGCCTGCCATTTCAGCTAGTCCCTGACTGTTCTTGGCCATTTCGCCAATGGAAGCAGCCTGATTTTGCGCAGTTCTATCAATACTGACTACTTTTTCATTCATTCTGACGATAGATCCCTGCGTCTTTTGTAAAGATGTATTAATATTTTTAACCGATTCAGCACTCACCGCCGCTAATTTACGAACTTCTTCAGCCACTACGCTAAAGCCTCGACCCGCTTCGCCAACACGGGCAGATTCAATTGCTGCATTCAAGCCAAGTAAATTGGTCTGCTGCGATATATTGCGAATAAAGGCTACTATTTCATCCGTATGGCGAATCGTTGCTGCCAGCTCTTCCCCCAGTTTACTTAACTCCTTACTGACTGAAGTTAACTGCTGCGCTCCTGCTGCCAATTCTTCCATGCTGGCGCTGAATTCCTGGGAGGACGCTGCTAAATCACCGGCAATGGAATGAATTTTTTCTTGATTGGTAATGTTCTGGGTTGTAATAACACAACCAATCGCGGTATTTCCTTCTTTAATCGGATAGGCGCAGGCAATATAGGGAATATCAAAAGCGGATTGCTCCCGGCTGATCATGCGGATTACCCGGGAGCCGGTTTTCATACATTGCTCGCTTACCTGGCCTTTCATCGGTTCCCCCGCTTTAAGACCCAAATCAAAGGACTTTCCCGGAACATAGGCCGTATATATTCCGTCTTTGATCACCGAGATACCTACATCTTCAATGATGATATCATTAAGATAGGGAGCTACTTCCGTAAATAATTTTACAATCTCTTCGCCAGAGTGCCGCTGCTGCATATGACCTCCTTATACTCCTCCAAAAAGCGGGTATTAAAAGCCCCGCTGATAAATACTTCATGCTCCAATAAATTTTGATGAAAGGGAATGGTAGTTTTAATACCTGCTATGACAAATTCACCTAAAGCCCGTTTCATTCTTTGCACAGCGTCTTCGCGGTCTTTGCCCCAGACAATTACTTTGGCCACCATTGAGTCATAAAAAGGCGTTATATCATAACCGGTATAAACGGCACTGTCAACTCGCACACCAAATCCTCCCGGCGGCAGATAACTTACAATCCGTCCCGGTGCCGGCATGAAATTTCTCTCCGTATCTTCCGCATTGATCCGGCATTCAATAGCCCAGCCGTTAGTCACGATATCCTGCTGACAAAATGACAGCGCTTGCCCGGCTGCCACCGCTATCTGCTCGCGGATCAAATCGATGCCGGTGATCATCTCTGTTACGCCATGCTCGACCTGAATACGAGTGTTCATTTCCATAAAATAAAAACGTCCGTCTTTATCGAGGAGAAATTCTACCGTACCAGCACCGCAATACTGAACAGCCGCAGCCGCCATTACCGCCGCATTGCCCATCTGCTCCCGCAATCCTTGATCAAGTGCAGGGGAAGGGGCTTCCTCAATCAGTTTCTGATGGCGGCGCTGTATGGAACAATCACGTTCTCCCAGGTGAACAACATGCCCATATTGGTCCGCCATAACTTGAATTTCGATATGCCGGGGCTCTTCTAAATACTTCTCCAAATATACGCCTGCATTGCCAAAAGCGATTTCTGCCTCTTTCTGAGCCTGACGGATTGCTTTGCGTAATTCCTCTTCATTATTGGCAACCCGCATACCTTTTCCGCCGCCACCGGCTGTAGCCTTGGCAATGACGGGATACCCAATAGCCCGGGCAACACGAACAGCCTCTTCCAAATCTTCAATAATCCCCTCCGTACCAGGTACAGTTGGCACACCTGCCTGTTTCATCGTCTCCCTGGCAATCGCCTTGGCACCCATTTTCCGGATTGCTTCAGGTGAAGGACCGATAAACGTAATGCCCCTCTCTTCACAAAGCTGTGCAAAATCTGCGTTTTCAGCAAGAAAACCATAGCCGGGATGAATGGCCTCTGCCTGAGAATGAGAGGCAATACTAAGCAAGTTGGGGATATTCAAATAACTGCTCTTGGCCGGAGCTTCCCCTATACAATAGGCCTCATCGGCAAGTTGTACATGCAGCGCATTTTTGTCAGCGGCAGAGTAAACTGCCACCGTTTTAATTCCCATTTCGCGGCAGCTGCGAATAATGCGGACGGCGATTTCTCCCCGATTGGCAATTACTATTTTTTTAAACATAATTGTCTCCTTATACACGAATCACTGACGGCAAGCTTCCTTACCGTCAGTGATTATCTCTTAAAATACCAGGAAGTACATCAAAAATACGTTTACGGTCAATAAGAGCAGCGCGGTTGGAATTTGAGCCTTTATAACGCCATTTTTATCAGGCAAATCCAGTAAAGCGGCCGGTACAATATTGAAGTTTGCGGCCATAGGAGTCATCAAAGTTCCGCAGTAACCAGAGAACATACCAATTGCTGCTAAAACAGCCGCATCTCCGCCATGAAGATTAATAATCAACGGCAAGCCAACACCTGCAGTCATTACGGGGAAAGCGGCAAAAGCATTTCCCATTACCATGGTGAAAAGCGCCATCCCTACTGTATAGGCAAGAACCACCATAAACCGGTTATCGACCGGAATTGCGGAACTTACCAGTTGAGAAACTACCTGCCCTACACCCGCGGCAGCAAACAAGGCTCCTAAAGTAGCCAGCATCTGGGGCAATACCGCCGCCCAGCCAATGGCATCCATTAACCGGCGGGATTCCTTAATCGGCCGAAGGCCGCCCTCCTTGGTCAGCACCATAGCCGCCAGTAACGCAATAATGCAGGCTACCCCTAAACTAACCAGGGTCACATTTGCTTTATCAAGCAGTTGCAAAGCACCAATCTTAACATCTTTCAGGCCTACTGTACCGATAATGGTAATAACCGGAATGAGTAAGGCGGGCATAAACAGCCAGTTCCCCAGTTTCTTCGATTGTCCCATTCGCTTTTCGGCAGTGGCTTCATCATGTTTCCCCATGCGTACACCGCCAACACCGGCAATTACAGCCATGATAATAATCATTATCCCGATATACATAGGTTTGATACTGTTACCGAATAAAAAGGAGATGGCATAAAGGCCCCAAAAAGATCCTGTCAGTATTCTTTTGGAATTGCCTTTGTCATTAAACGCCAGGAGCGCAATAATTACGACAAACAAACCGGCTACATAGTATATATAATCAAGACTGATAATCATGTTTCTTCAGCTCCTTTAGTTCTGTATTTCCCAGAGAACCCGCCCGCACTTCCTGTTCAATTGTCTTATCGAGTAAGTACAGCCGGATACCATGGATAATAAATGCCGCAATCGCGGTAGGAATCCCCCACATTGCAATGTGCAGCGGTTCCAGAATGATTCCGTTTTGCTCGAAGAAACTCTTCATCAGTAGAATCGCACCAAAGGCAATAAAAATGTCTTCTCCAAAAAATACGCCCACATTATCGGCAGAGGCGGAAAACGCTTTGATCTTGTTGCGGGTACTCACCGGCAAAGTGCCGTGTTTGTTTTCCGCTGCAGCTTCTGCCATGGGGGAAATCAGCGGACGCACCATTTGCGCGTGCCCTCCCAAAGCGGTTAGCCCTAAAGCTGCCGCAGCTTCCCGGATGAACAGGTAAAGAATCAGGATACGCCCGGTAGTAGCAGCGCTAACCTTTCGGATTAAGGCCTGAGCTTGTTCTTTTAGGCCATTGCGCTCTAACAGGCCGATTACGGGAAGCGTTAGAATGAACAAGGAGAGATACCGGTTTTTAACAAAAGCTTCACCAAAAATAGTTAAAATTTTCTCTACCGGCAGGTTGCCCGCCAGACCAGTTACAATACCAGCAACAACTACAACAAGCAGCGGATTAAACCGTAAAGCGAAACCGGCAATAACCACAACAATACCCAGAAGTGTCAACATAATCCTTTACTCCTTCACATGTAAATTTTTATCAGGGAAATGCTCTGGTAGTACACCTCCTTCAAACCAAAGCGGATGATATAAAGGAATTTGCTGATAGAATCAGGTCATTCCGGTTTAACGATAAAGAGGGGCTGACCATATTCCACAAAATCGCCATCTTTAAGCAAAACCTCAACAATTTCTCCATTGATGCCTGCTTCGATTTCATTGAACAATTTCATAGCTTCCAGCACACACACAACCGTATTGGCCGTAATTGTCTGTCCAGGCTTTACGAAAGGCTCAGCACCAGGTTCAGGAGCAGCATAAAATGTGCCTACAGAAGAAGCTGTAATGGCTTCCAAGCCGGATAATTGCTCCGCTTGCTGCGCTTGCAGCGGAGCGGACACGTTTATTTCCTCCTGCGCGGCCTGTAGTGTAATACGTGCCGGCTGACTTTCATTCAAGCGATCAATAACAATTTTGGTATCGCCTTGCTCCCAGGCAAAATGCTGTACCGGCGATTCAGTTACCAGCTTAATAATTTCTTTTATATCAGCAATTGTAAACATGTCGTTACCTCACTTTTTACTGATTGATCCATTCAAGGTTATTGCGTTTTTAATTGAATTGCTTTCGCCAGTTGGCATAAGTGCTCTTCTCGCGCTAAATAAAGCTGTTCCGCTTCATTTAAGGAGATTTTAACAAAGCAAATTTTCCGGCCTGGCTTGATTTGAGCTATTATTGCAATATCGACAGCAGCTACCTGCCCAATTTTCGGGTATCCGCCTGCCGTTTGCCTGTCAGCCAGTAAGATAATCGGATTCCCATCCGGCGGCACCTGGACAGTTCCCAGGACAACCGCTTCTGAAATCATTTCCAGCGGCTCCGTTAACTGTAATGCCGGACCGGACAAGCGGTATCCCATTCGGTCGGCTTGCGGCGTAATCTGATATTCGTCCTGTAAGAACCGCTGTCTGCTCAGCTCGCTAAACTGCGCAAACTGGCTGCCGGCCATAATCCGGATGCTAACAGCCCCACCTGGTAATGGGATATGCGCTCTGCCTACATACCAGCTGGTGGTGAAGAAACTGCTTCCCTTGGCTGCAGGCTGCTTAACCAGGTATTCGATCAGCTTACCCGCCCGTCTCCCAGGGAGATCAAGCGCAAGTTCATCGCCTGCTTGCAAGGCCCTTCCTTGATAGCCGCCAATTCCGGCTCTCAGATACGTGCTTTTGCTTCCCATAATGCGGGGAACGGCAAAGCCTCCTGCGATAGCAAGGTAACAGCGGCAGCCTGACTTGCAGGCACCAAACTGTAATATTCCTTCTTGCTTAAGATATACCGGTCTTCCTAATGGTACAGGCTCTCCGTTGATAGTCGGCGATAAATCACCGCCGGTTATAGCAAATAGTGTTGCTTTTCTCAGCTTGAGCGATGGCCCTGCTAAGCTAATTTCCAATACGCCCTCATTCTCCTCATTGCCTACGAGCAGATTAGCCAGCCGTAAAGAATAGGAGTCCATGCCGCCACTGACAATGACACCGTATTTTTGATACCCGTATCTCCCCAGATCTTGAATGCTCGTAAGCAAGCCGGGATGTAGTACTTTAACTGTCATTTTCCTTCCCCCTTATGCTGAGCATATTCTGCAGGAGAAATTGGATAGAAGGTAATTAAATCGCCTGCTTGTAAAAGGGTAGGCGGCTGCTTATCGGGACAAAACAAGTCAAGCGGAGTGCGGCCGATCAACTGCCAGCCTCCGGGAGTTGCAATGGGATATACACCTGTTTGCAAGCCTGCAATACCTACTGATCCTGCCGGAATTTCCATGCGCGGCGTTTGCCGCCGTGGAGCGGCTATTTTTTCTGACATCCCCCCCAGATACGGAAAACCCGGGGCAAATCCAAGCATATATACGAGATACTGGCCGCCTGAGTGAATATCGATAACCTCTTGCTCCGTACACCCATTATGTTCAGCGACAAATGCCAGATCAGGGCCGAACTCGCTTCCGTAGCATACGGGAACCCTCACCTGCCGGGGCTGCTCTTCCCGGCCCTGTTCCAACTTGGCAATGATCTCTTCTAATAAGGCGGTCACCGTTTGATAGCTGGCAGTTTCAGGCCAGCCATGACTGCGTTGAAAGCAGCGCACCTTTACGGGGTCATAAGAAATGGTAACGCTGGAAAATGCAGAAACATATTCAATCAGCCCGGGAAACGGCTGCCTGTCTAAATAATTAGTCAGTGCTTTAACTTTTCGATGGGTTTCGGGGTCAATGCCCCGGCCAAATTCAATTAAAACGGCCGTCTCACCAAAAGGCAGCAGTTCAACTTCGTTCAAATTCATCACCCCTCATCATCCCTATCGCCTGCTGGGTAACACCTGGTCAGCGCTCACCGCAGGAAGCAACAGACCGTACCATAATATTTTCCTGCCCGAGAATATCACGGATATGCCGGGCAAAGCTCAGTGCATGTGCTCCGTCACCATGCAGGCATACCGTGTCTGCTTGGATAACAACCTTTTCTCCCTGCTGCGAAAGCACTGTACCTTCCTTAACCATGCGAATTACCTGTTGTACAGCATGTTCGTGGCTGGTAATCAACGCATCCGGCTGAGTGCGCGGTGTCAGGGATCCATCACTCTGATAGGTTCTATCGGCAAACACTTCATGCGCCGTCTTAAGGCCGAGCCTTTCCCCAGCCCGGACTAATTCACTGCCCGAGAGTCCAAACAAAATCAGTTCCGGATTTACCTGATACACGGCTTCAGCAATCGCTTCCGCCAGTTCCTGTTTCTTGGCCGCCATATTATAAAGCGCACCATGGGGTTTAACATGCTGCATTTTTCCGCCTGCAGCTTTTACAAAGCCGTCGAGGGCACCGATCTGATAAAGAACCATATCATAGGCTTCCTGAGCTGTTATTTCCATATTGCGCCTGCCGAACCCGATCAAATCAGGCAGGCCGGGATGTGCACCAATCACTACCCGATTGGTAAGAGCCAATTGCACAGTTTTGCGCATTACCCCCGGATCACCGCCATGAAATCCACAGGCAATATTCGCAGATGTGACAAACGGCAAAATTTCTTCGTCCATCCCCATTGTGTAGGCCCCAAAGCTTTCTCCTAAGTCACAATTTAAATCAACCCGGTACATAGACACTCCTCCTCACTTGGCTTTACGATCTGCTAAGATAAAAAGGCGCTCCAAACAAAGAGAAATCTTTGTCTGAAGCGCCTTTGCCTCATTCACTATTAACATTAATCTGCTTGCCACTCATCATATACTAACCAACGGGAAATGTAAATTTGAAAAAATAAATAGGCCACTTCAATTTTATTGAAGTGGCCTGTTCATAGAAAGAGGGTGTGCTTAATGACAGCATAACACCGCTGTTCTTCCTGTAATGCCTGAATTGCCTCGTCTTCCTCAATAGAAGAAAAGCGAATCGTATCTCCCGGCCTTGCCTGGGCCAGTTTAGACAGGTCAGCGCCAATAACCGATCCGATTTTAGCAAAGCCGCCGGTAGTCTGATGATCTGCCATCATAATAAACGGCATGCCATTAGAGGGTATTTGAATAGCCCCCGGCCACATAGCGTCAGAAACAATATCCGCTTTATCACGGTGAACTACCTTTGGTCCTTTCAGCCAATAGCCGATCCGGTCTATTTGATTGGTTACAGCATAGGTGCTTTTAAAAAATTTTTCAATCACTTCCCGGCTGAACATTGCCTGCTGGGGGCCAAGTAAAACACGCAGGATAATTGCCCCGGTATATGCGGGAATGTACGCATCCCCGACCTGAGCTGCCGCCGCCGGGAAATCACAATCCTCGCCAACATAGAGAACATCTCCTTGGCGGAGAGTACGCCCTTCATACCCCCCCACTCTTGCCCGCGTGCAAGTTGAACGGCTTCCTAAGACTACGGGAACGGCAAAGCCGCCGCGGATTGCCACGTAGGTGCGGTAACCTTGTGCGGCAGACTCAAAGCGAAGTTCTCCGCCTTTAGGGACAACAAAAGAAGACCAATTGGTAACCGGCTCGCCGTTTACCCTGCCCTGCATCTGGGCACCGCAAACTGCTACCAGCTGCTCCTGATCAAACCGGAAGGCTGCGCCTTCAGCAGTCATTTCCAGAACGGCCGCTCCTGGTAAGTTTCCTGTCAGCAGATTCGCCACCTGCATAGCATAACGATCCATTGCTCCGGCTATCGGCATACCATAAGCCTGATATCCCCAGCGGCCTGAATCCTGCACAGTTGTAAAATAACCAGGCTGAACTGTTGTAATCACATTGATCACCATCCTAATTGATCTGACTTACTTGCGGAATATAATTTCCACTCTCCACCGCACGCCTGATAGCAAAATATTCTTCTATCGATATCGCATAAAAGCGCAGATAATCCCCTGCCGAAATTAAAAAAGGATCCTCACTGGCGGGCTGAAAAGTTTTTAACGGCGTACGGCCGATTAACCACCATTCACCCGGACTTTCAATCGGATAAACGCCGGTTTGGTTGCCGCCAATGCCGACTGAGCCTGCCGGAACTTTGGTACGTGGCTTTTCCTGGCGCGGTACTGCAATCAACTCGGACATTCCTCCTAAATAAGGAAAGCCGGGGGTAAAGCCAAGCATATACACCAGATACGGTTTTGCAGTATGCAGACTAATCACCTCATGTGGTGCCATTCCTGCATAGCGAGCCACAAATTCCAGGTCAGGCCCGAAGACACCCCCATAGCAGACGGGGACATGAACCATTCTCGCTGTCAGGCATTTTGTCGCTAAAGGCTCAATTTTACTCAACAATGGCCGGATCAGTTGCGTGATCCTCTCCCGTGACGTTAGTAAAGGATTAAAATAGATCGTGATCGACTTATACGTCGGTACAACTTCTATGATTCCCGGAGGAGATTCTTGCTTCAGCAGTTTCATAAGCTGTTGAACAAGCCCATTAATTTCTGGAGAAATTATTGCTGCAAATTCCACAACCAAGCCTGCTTCTCCGGCCATTAAGAGTTTGACTTCATTCTTATCGTCTTGCACAACTGCTTCAACTCCTTTGGTATCACGTATTCTTCCCAATAACAAAAAAAGGGCATAAATGTGGTAAACATTTATAGCCCCTTTGCTAAAACCGTATTATTTTATAAAATAACTTTATCATATTGTCTTTCTAAAAACAATCCCTTCAGCTAAAACCTTTATTTTAATAATCGTTCGTTCACTAGCTTAAAAAATGCCTGAATACCATGAGAAAGCCATTTATCTTTATGGTACACCAAATACGTATTTGTCTTGAAGGTAATACCGGGACATTGCAGCTCTACCAGGGTGCCGTTAGCAAGCTCCTCTTGCACAGCTACTTTCGGCAATACGGTTAATCCTAAGTTAGACCGCACAAATTTTTTGATTGTTTCAATGTGACAAATCTCCAGAATGGTCCGGGGATGAACAGCCGCCTTCGTTAGAGCAGCTTCCAAGTGAGACCGGTATATGCTGCCGGACTCAACAAATAACAGGGTTTGATCGTGAAGATCCTTTAATCCCACCATGTTTTCCTTGG
Organism: Anaerospora hongkongensis; assembly: GCF_004339805.1. Taxonomy (GTDB): domain Bacteria; phylum Bacillota; class Negativicutes; order Sporomusales; family DSM-15969; genus Anaerospora; species Anaerospora hongkongensis. Next base: position 365,044 of record NZ_SLUI01000002.1, read on the forward strand.
CCAGTTTATGCTTCGGCGATACAACCATGGCAATCGGTTCAGGCCATAGTATTTTACTAACTAAATCGGTTTCTTTGCTATTACCTTCCAGAATAAAGGCCAGATCCATCATATTTTTACGCAGCAAATTTCGAAAATCGCTGCTGATACCAAACTTCAGCTTCAACTCCACATCCGGGTACAATGCCGCATACTCTGCTAAAAGATCAGTTAAGTAGTAGACGCACAAGGATTCCGGCATACCGATAATCAACGGTCCCCGGGGAGTAGCGAAATGCTCCAGTTCATTCTTAGCATCTTCGGCAAGCCGAATAATACTCTCTGCATATTCGTAGAGCTTTTCTCCGTCGGTTGTCAGCATCAGCTGATGTCCGAAGCGTTCAAACAGCAGCGTGTTGAATTCCTTTTCCAACAGCTGAATATGGGTTGTCACTGTTGACTGTGTGTAACCTAAAAAGTGAGCAGCCTGTGAAAAATTTCCCAGCTTTACAATGCTCATAAATGTCTTTAATTGTCTGATTTCCATAGAGCTGCCACCTCACTTTTGCGGTTAATTACTCGTCAAATAAAAAACGAAGGTAGTCATAGTCTTAGTATCCTATTAACTACCTTAATTAAACATACTGCCGCCTCACTCAGGCGTTACTATTCTTTTTATCCGCTCCATAAGGCAGCGGGATGTACTGCACGGATGGGCGCTGCTGAGCCGGCTGCGGATAAAGATCCATAAGCTCGTAGACTTCAAGAGGCATTTCATTACAAATTGTCGGAAGCCCCATTTCCCGCAGCTTATCGCAGGTAATCGGATAGTCGTGCGTCCACCGGCCGTCGGAAAGAGTTTTAGCTAATTCGTCAGCTTTATCAGGAGGCATTTTATCTAATAAAATGCTTTTCAGAAATTCTTTCACCTGCATAATTGCTTTTTGTGCCAGATCCGCGAGAATCAAGGTATTATCATCAACCCGGTTAATTTTCTTTTGCTGGACGACTTTCAAAATAGACGCTGCCGGATACTGACCTAATTGAGGGTCTACCGGTCCCAGGACAGCATTAGGATCAAGGATAATCTCATCAGCAGACAGGGCAATCATCGTTCCGCCTGACATGGCATAATGAGGAACAAATACCGTTACTTTTGCTTTATGCTGCTGCAAGGCCCTCGCAATCTGCTCAGAAGCGAGCACTAAACCGCCGGGAGTATGCAGCACCAAATCAATCGGCATATCATCAGGGGTCAGCCGGATAGCCCGCAGCACTTGCTCGGAATCTTCCACATTAATATAACGGCTGATGGGAATCCCTAAAAAGCTGATGGACTCTTGACGGTGAATTAGACTGATTACCCGGGAGCCGCGCTTACTTTCGATTTTTTGTAGGATGTTTATACGCCTCATGGCAATACTTCTTTGCTGCAGCATCGGTAATACGGTAACCATTAAGAAAAAAATCCAGATAATATCCGTAAAATTAAAATTCACCCTTATTCCTCCCTTTTCCCGCTTCTTTTTACATAATTGTACATTATTTGCAAGAATCCTTTAAAGCGGTGAAAAGGTGTTAAAAATTCCTCTGAATATGTAGCATTGATTATCTAGCTTTACCATATAATTATTTAAATAAATATTATTTTTTGGTAAAAAATCAGTAAAAATCTGCCACATTGGTTTTATGTATCATATGCGTTATAATAAACTAAAAGGATTATTTTACTTAAGGGAGGGGTTTTAATGAAGCGGTCTACCTTTATTCGCATTACAAAAACAATCAGGCAGGCATCAAATAACGTTACTGTTGTCGAGAATTTTAATAACAAAGCCCTTGTCTTAATTAGAATCCCTTCAATTATTGGGGAATCGCCGCAGCAGCAAAAGTCCTTCCGCAAGCTTTTAGCTTATGCGTCTTATTATAGTATCGTCCCGGAGAATGAGGCCCTGCTCATTACACTGGAATTTCAATTAGACTCATAAACAAAAAAGCCTACAAAAGCAGAGGAGATCATCGCCAGCGATGATCTCCTCTGCTTTTTCTGTATTAGTAGCGGTTACGCCTGGGAAACAATTTGATCAGAATAACACCGGCGGCAAACCCGCCGACATGAGCCCACCATGCCACATTAGTACCGGTCATATAAAGAGAAGCAGTGCCGCTTTGCAGCTGCAAGAAAAACCACAGCCCCAAAAACAGCATCGCCGGTATTTCAATAACGGTTACAAAGAAAAATATCGGGATCAGTGTGCTTACTTTTGCCAGCGGAAAGCTGATAAAATAGGCACCAAGTACACCGGAAATGGCACCGCTTGCTCCGATGGTAGGAACGGTTGAGGCAGGATCAACAAAGACCTGAACGAGATTGGCAATGACCCCGCACAGCAAATAAAAAAGCAAGAACCTGCCATGCCCCAGGTAGTCTTCCACATTATCGCCAAATATTTTCAAATACCACAGGTTTCCTATGATATGCAGCCAGCCGCCATGTAAAAAAAGATTGGTAATCAAGGGCAGATAAACGGCAATATCGGCCGCATTACGCTCCAGTCCCGCTAAAAATGCGGCAGGAACCAAGCCGTATGTGGCAACTGCCTGATTAAGCAACCTGTCTTCCAGCATTAGCTCTTTGATAAATACGATAGCAGTACCAATAATGAGAATATAGCCGGTGATGGGGACAGACCGGGAACGAATGTTATCGCGGATAGGTATCACACTATCACCTCCAGCCACATCAGGACCGGGATTTTTTGTCATCCTATATCCTCTATCATAATCGATTTATCTCGTTTTTGCGAGCATTTGTTAGTTATATTTTAACATAATGCGCCCGAATAATTCCTTCAATACCGCCTACAAATTCCAGCGTTTCTTTCGAAACGGGCGAATCAATTGTTAAAACCATCATTGCCCGCTGATCGGCAATTTTGCGTCCCAGCTGCATGGTAGCGATATTCACTTTGCCAACTCCGAGCAGTGTTCCCATCTGCCCAATGACACCAGGCTTATCAATATTTTCTGCTATCAGCATATAGGGTGATGGATTCACATCAAATTCATAGCCGTTAATTTCAACAATCCGTAATTCACCTTTACCGAATACAGTGCCGCTAATAGTAAACTCTTTATTCTTTGATACAACTTTAACGGTAATTAATGTCAGGTAGTTATCTATTGCCGATTCTTTACTTTCCGTTACCCCAACACCCCTGCTTTTCGCAATCACATTAGCATTGACATAGTTTACCCGTTCTTTCAAAATCGGTTCAAACAGTCCTTTTAATATGGCAAGAGAAATCACGGAGGTTTCCAGGGCTGCTACCTCACCGCGGTACAGAATTTCGACTTTTTCAACTGCTTCTTTTTCCAGCTGGTAATAAAGCTTACCTAACGTTTCACCCAGCTTCAAATACGCTTTAACTGCCTCAAGATCCTGGGTATGAAGAGTCGGCAGATTAACAGCATTGGGCACCATCTCACCGCGCAGCGCGGAAATAACTTCCTGTGCTATCGTAATGCCCACATTATCCTGCGCTTCTTTTGTGTCAGCCCCGGCATGGGGTGTTACAACAACATTGTCAAAATCCAGCAGCGGGGATATTGCGCGCGGCTCGCCTTCGGGCACATCAATACCTACACGGGCGACTGTTTTGTTCTGCAGTGCTTCCACCAGTGCATCTTCATTGACAATCCCGGCACGGGCACAATTAATTACGACCAGGCCTTTTTTCGCTGCTTTGAATTGACTTTTGCCAATAATCCCATAAGTTTCTTCCGTCTTAGGTGTATGGACGGTCAAAATATCACAAGCCTTCATTAAATCTTCCAGCTTTTCTTTTTTCTCTACACCAAGATGCTTGAAACGGGTATCACTGATATAAGGATCGTAACCAATAATATTCATGCCAAATGATTTCAGACGGGTTGCCACTAATGAACCAATCCGACCTAACCCTACTATTCCAACTGTTTTTCCCTGAAGCTCAATTCCTTTAAGCCCTGCGCGGTCCCACACTTTCTCTTTCAGGCGTTTTTGTAGTTGGGGAATATTGCGGCAAGTTGCCAGCAGCAAGCCAATCGTAAGTTCCGCAGCTGATACAACATTAGATTCAGGAGTATTGACCACAATAATCCCTCGCTTGGTTGCACCTTCCATATCAATATTGTCTACACCGTTGCCGGCCCGTCCCACAACTTTCAGACGAATGGCTTTTTGATATAATTCTTCATTGACATCAGTGTTGCTGCGGACAATTAAGGCATCATAATCACCGATAGCATCCAAAAGTTCCTGCCTGGTCAGATTTGGTTTTACATCAACTGTCGCGCCTGCTTGCAGAAGAGTTTCAACGCCCTTTTCGGCTATCGCTTCAGAAACTAATACTTTCATTGTTATACCCCCATTAAAATAATTATGAAATCATGTGAGAAATAAAAAAAGCTCACCCCAAAATTGGGGCGAGCTTTTAACCCGCGTTGCCACCCAGATTAGACCAAAACAGCCACATTGTGTCCGCAAAATAAAAAAAGCACCCATCCCTGTAGGGACGAGAACTATTCCCGCGTTGCCACCCATGTTGCCTTCCGGCCAACTTTAGCCGCTATATCGGGCGGATCCCCTGCTGACTCATCACCAGCCACTCCCAGGCGGAACTTTCTTGCTTGGTAGAACGGCTCGCACCAACCGCCGTCTCTCTGAACACCTTACATGTAGGCTTCCTGTTCATCATGTATTAAATATTTACTTGTTTTGATTATACTGTGTACACATTTACAAGTCAAGTGTCTTTTCCAACAAATACAGCTGTTTTTTTACCACTGTTTTGCTAATCCATAAATAACTTTAAATACTCACCATAACCTGCTTCTTCCATTTTTTCTTTTGGGATAAAGCGCAAAGCTGCAGAATTAATGCAATAGCGTAATCCGGTGGGCTGAGGACCGTCGGTAAAAACATGTCCCAAATGAGAATCAGCCTCGCGACTGCGCACTTCCGTACGGATCATCATATGACTTTTATCCAGTTTTTCCTTAATTTGCTCTTTTTTAACCGGCTTAGTAAAACTAGGCCAGCCGCAGCCAGAGTCAAATTTATCTTTTGAACTGAATAAAGGCTCACCGGATACAATATCGACATAAATGCCTTCCTGTTTGTGGTTCCAGTATGCGTTTTGAAAAGGTGGCTCGGTGCCATTTTCCTGCGTGACTTTGTATTGCAGCTCGGTTAGTTTCTGTTTATTGTGATTATCAGTCATCGTCTTCACCTCCAGTCGTTTTTTAATCAGGCCGTTTAATCCATTATTTCAAATTGACGCCGGCTTTATGCACAGCAGTCTCGTCTCGATAAAATCAATCGCAGCCGCTGCCATCACGTTATAGCCTGCTTCATTAGGATGAACCCCATCGCAGTGCAGCCCCGGCTTAATGCCCTGGCAGTCCGTACCGGACATAACAGCAAAAAAATCAAGCACATCAATGACTTGCTCCTGCGCATATTCCCGGATTGCAGCCCGGTATTCGCGGAGCCTTCTTTCTGCCTCCGGTTCATTGCAGGGTATAGGCAACCCCAAGACGGGAACTATCCCGTTCGCCCTGGCCAATATAGTCATCTTCACCGTATGCTCAACCATTTCTTTGCCACAAAGTGATTCGAAAACGTCATTGGTTCCTCCCATAATCATGACATGCGAAGGCTGCAAACGGCAAACATCCCGGGAAAAGCGCTGCAGCATTTGCCCGGTAGTATCGCCGTTGATACCGCAGTTTTGATAATCAATCCCACAATGCCGTGCTGCTATATCCAGCCAGGAAGCAGACGGAGAGTAGGGAAATCCATACGTTATAGAATCACCGATAGCAATCAGTTTCATTTCTACTCTCCTTTGTTTTTACCTGGATCTGTCACTTTACTAGATTCACTGTTCCCGGCTTACGGAAAGGTGCCGGAGGCTGCGGCCCATCGGGATACCCTACCGCAGCAGCTCCGCAAACAAAGTGCCCCTCCGGTATACCAATATCAGTCAGTGCAGCCCTGATTTCCGGCTCATCGGAAAACCACGCTAATTGATTAATCCAACAGGTACCCAGGCCTAAGGAATGAGCTGCCAGAAAAATATTCTCCAGCGCCAAAGCACTATCTGCCATTGCATTCGGATAACTGCGCTCATTGGTAACCACAATCAGCGTCGGCGCATGATAGTAAAAACAGTATTGCTCCTTTACCGCCGCCTGTTTACCTCTTAACTTGGCCGGATATTCATCTTGAGCAAACGAAATTCTCGCAAAGACCTGTCGCACAAGTCTGTTCAGTTCACACAGCACTGCGGGATTTTGAATGACAGTAAACAGCCAGGACTGGCTATTGCTGCCGCTGGGTGCATATTGAGCGGCTTCTACAATGGATTGCAGTTCTTCATCCGTTATCTGCCGCTGCTCATATTTACGAATGCTTCTTCTCGTTTTAATATTGTCAAGGATACCAGGCATTCTGTAACTCCTCCAGTCGATACTTACAGGTTATGTTTTTACAGCAGGCATTTTACAATATCAGCCCTGCTGATAATCCCGATAATCCGTTCACCTTCCATAACAGGCACCCGCTTGATGCCGTGCGCAAGCATCAGCTTCGCTATTTCCGGTACTTCTTCTTCCGGTGTAACGGTGATTACCTTTTCTGTCATAATATTTAAAGCCTGGCTGGCCATCATTTTTTTAAAATCTTCATTGTATTGTTCTATACCATGATAATAGATAATTGCTCCCAAAATATTGACAGCATCAGGCAGGCGAGGATTGGTTTCTTTGTGCAATAAATCGCCTTCTGTCACCATTCCCATCAGATGACCGGCTTCATCGACTACAGGTACTCCCGAAATTTTGTTGTCAATCAGCACTCTGGCGATTTCTTTAATCGTCGCATGCTGCTTGACTGTAAGCACTTCCGTGACCATAATGTCCTTAGCTTTCATTCCTCTCACCTCGATCTATGTATTGGAATAGATGAATAGCATATGCCACTAATACCCAGTTTCGGTATCTAAGACTATTATCCTGCATTTTGCCGCTCGGGCACTTAGCCTGGCAGTCGTTTTTTTCATCTATAACCAAAAAACGAATCTATTCATTTATGCTGTGTATTCCTTTATAATAGAGAAAATACGATTAGGAGAAACAGCATGATACAAGCCTTTCTACACGGACTCATCTTAGCACTGGGATTAATCCTGCCGCTCGGAGTACAAAATTTATTTGTCTTTCAGCAGGGTGCAGCACATAGCAGCTTTGTTCATATACTGCCTGTGATTTTTACTGCTGCCCTGTGCGATACCGCCCTTATTCTCCTGGCAGTCCAGGGTGTATCCTTATTTTTGCTTAAATTCCCCTTATTTAAGCTTATTTTATTGTCAATCGGTGTAGTTTTTCTAACATATATGGGCTGGGTTACCTGGAACGATAACCACGTTCCGGACGAAGAGGCACCTGCTCAAAAAACCTCCCCCCGCCAGCAAGTCATCTTTGCCGCCTCCGTTTCCTTGCTTAACCCCCATGCCGTAATGGATACGATTGGCGTAATCGGCACAAGTTCCAGCAGCTACGAAGGACTGGAAAAATCGCTGTTCGCTTTCGCCTGCATCTTTGTGTCCTGGGTCTGGTTCTTCTTTCTGGCGGCAGCCGGCAGAATGATCGGCCGACAGGCCAAATTTTCTACGTGGCGCAAGAAAATTAATCGAGTCTCAGCCTTCTTTATGTGGCTGTCGGCAGCCGCAATGGCCTATAGCGCTCTATAAACAAAAACTCCCGGATAGCTGTCTAGTCTATCCAGGAGTTTTTTATATTCACACAGTTTCTAAGGACTTAATAACTGGAGCTTCAAAAGTTGCAGGCGCTTCCAGCACTTCTGTCGGCAAGCCCATTGTATCCAGCAGTTTGATAAAAGGAGTAGGGTCCAGTTCTTCGACATTTACCATCTTCTTAGCGTCCCAATCGCCGCGGGCGACGAGAATAGCTGCCGCTACGGCAGGCACACCTGCCGTATAGCTGATGGCCTGAGACTCTACTTCCTGATAGCATTCGGCATGATCGCAGGTGTTGTAAATGAAGATTTGCCGCGGCTTGTTGTCCTTGGTTCCGCGAATAAAGTTGCCGATGCAGGTTTTACCGGTATAACCCGGTGCCAGTGAGGCAGGATCAGGCAGCAGTGCCTTTAAGACTTTAATCGGTGCAATTTCTACGCCTTCAGCAATTTTGATCGGCACTTCCGAAGTAAGGCCGATATTGGTTAAAACCGAAAATACATTCAGGTAATGGTCGCCAAAGCCCATCCAGAAACGAATCGAGTTTGCATCGATATTTTTAGAGAGGGAATGAAGCTCATCATGGCCGGTCAAATACACCGGGCAGCTGCCCACTACCGGGAAATCATAGTCGACTCTGATGGAATGAACCTTCTGCAGCACCCATTTCCGGTCTACCCAGGTCCAAACCTTCTTAAACTCGCGGAAATTAATTTCAGGATCAAAGTTTGTGGCAAAATATTTGCCATGGCTGCCCGCATTTACGTCCAGAATATCAATTGTATCAATAGTATCAAAATACTCTTTTTGAGCTAAAGCGCACCAGGCATTTACCACACCGGGATCAAAGCCAATCCCTAAAATTGCGGTAATTCCATTTTCCGCACAACGTTCTTTGCGCTTCCACTCGTAGTTAGCGTACCATGGGGGATTTTCACAAACCTTGTCCGGTTCCTCATGAATAGCGGTATCCATATAGACAGCACCAGTTTGAATGCATGCTTCCAGCACCGACATATTAATATAGGACTGACCTACATTAATAACAATTTCTGATTTCGTCTCTTGAATTAATTGAACTAAAGCAGGAATATTCAATGCATCCACTTCGCGTGAATATAATTTTTTCGACGAATCTTTCACGTGATTTTTCCGTAAAATGCTTTCAATGATGGCATCACATTTTTGCTGGGTAAGTGAAGCTATGCAGATATCGCCCAGGATATCATTATTCATCGCACATTTATGGGCGACCACATGACCCACTCCACCAGCACCTACAATTAAGACATTTTTTCTCATTTCTTTCCTCCTGTACCTGTATAAAATATTTAAGATAGACTATTTAGGAAATCTGTATAATCAAACTTGCGGATCACTTCAACAGTGCCGTCCAGCCTTCGCACGGCAATAGAGGGCATCTGCAGTCCATTGAACCAGTTTTTCTTAACCATCGTGTAACCGGCTGCATCGGCAAACCGGATTTCACTGCCAATCTCCAGCTTATCGGCAAATTGGAATGTGCCAAAAACATCTCCTGCCAGACAAGACCGCCCGGCTACCATATACGGATATCCGCCAGCCTCAGTATCAACCTTTGCGGACAGGCGATAAATTAACAGATCCAGCATATGCCCTTCCACTGATGCATCAACAATGGCAATATCCATCTCATTATGCACCAGATCGACTACCTTGGTTACCAGTTCACCACAGCCTGTTATCGCACTTTCACCTGGCTCCAAATATACTTGTACACCATATTTGCCAGCGAAATCGGCCAGCTTTTGGCTGAACTGTTCTATCGGATAGCCTTCTTTAGTAAAGTACAAACCGCCACCAAGGCTAACCCACTGCAATTCTTTCAACAGGTCTCCATATTCGTCCCCAATAGCGTCCAACTGCCGGGAAAAAGCATCAATATCATCATTCTCGCAATTGTAGTGAAACATCAGGCCGCTCAATAAAGGGATTTGCTTGGCCAGCTCCGTCTTATCCACAACACCTAGGCGCGAAAACTTACGGGCCGGATCAGCTAAATCAAAATGAGAATGACTAATTCCCGGATTAACGCGCAAACCAAGTTTGGCTGGTTTGACAATGTCATAATAGCGTTTTAGCTGCGAAATGGAGTTGAAAATAATTTTATCGGCATACTTGCTTACCGCGATAACATCCTCTTCAGAATAGCCCACGCAATAAGCATGCGTCTCTTTGCCGAATTTTTCATAACCCAGACGGGCTTCATATAGAGAACTGGAAGTCGTGCCATCCATATATTCACGCATTAGGTCAAATACACACCAGGTTGAAAAGCACTTTAGCGCCAAAACTGATTTGGCTCCTGAAAGCTGGCGAACCCGCTGAATAATCTCTAAGTTACGCAGTAGTTTTTTTTCATCAATAAGATAATACGGGGTTGTAATCTGCATTTTTCATCTCCTCCGGTCAGGCATACCAATATCAAAATAAGCTCCCCAGCCCCTCAGACCTTCCCGCAGGCAGATCGGACGAGACAAAGCAGCAGAGAAACCTTCGTCTGTGATTGCTTTCTTAAACTATAAATTTTCTACGACATTAATAATACCAAAAATGTTACCGTTTGTCGATTATTCTTTAAAAACATTCAAATTTTCTTATAAAAACTCATTTACAGCGAAAATATTGTATTTTTACACCAAATGTTTTAAAAAAACTGTGTTTTTTGTTAAATTATTGCATTACATTGCGATATGGTATGAACAAAAAGGCTTAAACGCTTACCTTATCAGTGCGTTTAAGCCCCTTGCTTCACACAACAGCCATATCCATTGTGTGTCCGGTTGATTAAAAGTGATGATCAACAATCTGCTGGGCCTTTTCCAAAAAGACAGTAACTGCCTCTCTTTCCTGCTCATTTAACCCTTCTAAGTAGGAAAAAATATAGTCATCCTGCTTGTAATGGAATTCATTATGGGCCTGATAGGCGGACTCTCCCTGTTGCGTTAAATACAACTGAACCCGTTTCTTATCTTCGGGATCTACAGCTTTTCGTATATATCCGCCCTCTTCCAATTTTAAAGCGCTTTTGGAAATAACGGCCCTGGTAACGCCAAAATACCGGGCAATCTCTGAAATATACATCCCCGGATGATCCCCAATCGCTCTAATCATATGAATTTCACCGCGAAACAGAATCATCCCATTGCCAAAGTCTAGTTTTCTCATTTTACTGTTGGCAATCGTTTCGATTAATCTGCTGAACTGGCTCATAATAAAGTAAGAGTTTTTCATACTTCTATTGTAACGAATTTGCATCCTTATAACAACCAGCCCGACTCTCCGGCACCGTTGACAAAAATAGGATTACTTGCTACTATGAAACTGAATTTCATAGTATTGAGACAGGTGCCCTGCGGGGCTTAATAGGGAAACCCGGTGAAATGCCGGTGCGGTCCCGCCACTGTAATGGGAAGCGAAGCCAATTATACCACTGGAGCACAATGTTCTGGGAAGGTCGGTTTAGCAATGATCCAGAGCCAGGAGAACTGCCTGTCTAGCAATCACCGTTCAACCTACGAGCGATAGGGAGGGGATTTATGAGACGTTTCTTTCATTTTCCCGGCTAGTAGAGGCCGTTTTTTTTATTGGTGTTACCATTATTTTTTTTGAAAACTTTGTATGTCAGGCATACAAACATAATCCGGGAGGGGAAAAATATGCAATATCCAGAGCAAAGTCCAAAGATTCTCTTTAAAATGGTGCAGCAGTATAAGGAAGCGCAATTACTGCTTGCCGGTATTCAGCTAGATGTGTTTTCCTACCTTGGCAAATTCACCTCAGCTTGCGATGTTGCTTTGCTAACAGGTTATAACGGGAGAAACCTTGCCCTATTTCTCAACAGTTTGGCTGCAATCGGACTATTGGAAAAACAGCAGCAGGAATTCCGGAACACAAAACTAACAGAACTATTTCTCAGCCGTAACAGTGCTTATTATATGGGTGAATACCTTGTATTCTGGAATAAAATGACTAATCTTGATACTGTGGAAAGCGCAGTCCGCTATGGCCCGGAACGAGCAAATAATACGATGTCACCTGCCGGTGCTTATGATTTTCAGAAATTAGCCCGCTTGTCGGCTACCGAAATTCGAACAGGCCGTGTCCAATCTTTTTTACAGGGAGTTTCACAATTATTTCAACCGAACGAACCAATACGGTTTCTGGATTTAGGTGCAGGCTCAGGAGTTATGTCTATGGAATTGGCAAATCACTTTCCGGCAGCCTCCGGCACTTTATTTGAACAGCCGTCGGTCGCCGACGTACCCGAGCAGCTCATCAGCGAACATCAGTTGCAGCATCGCTTAGCAATTATCCGGGGTGACTTCACCACCGATCCGCTTGGCGAAAATTATGACCTGATCATTGCTTCAGGAATATTAGACTTTGCCAGAACGGATTTAAACGCAATGACTGCAAAGCTGGCTGCAGCACTTGCTCCTGACGGCTATTTGTATCTGGTAACACATAAAGTAAGTGATGATTATTTATCTCCTAAAGAATCCATTATCGGCTGGTTATCCAGCCATCTTGCCGGCCTGGATATTCTGCTTACCAAAACCGAAATTGAAGCGGCGCTCGCTGCAGCAGGTTTTACAAAAATGGCAAAAAGCACCTTAGACGGTGCAATGGAAAGTCTAACGGGCGAATTTTACACCGTGGCAAAGTAACCATATGGAGGAATCAAAATTTATATGAATAAAAAGTATGTATTGCTCTCAATGTTACTGTTTTTGTCCGCTCCCCAAGGTTATGCCGAACCTGCTGACCCAGCTACCTTTGAAATGCCCGAACTGGTCGTTACAGCTACTAAAACCAGGATGGATGCAAAAGAAGTACCGTCGTCGATTGAAGTAATCACTCAGCAGGACATCCAGTCGCTCGGTGCCCACTCCTTAAAAGATGTGATCGGCTCTATTGCCGGTGTTGGCATTACCCGGGCAAACGGGCGTGAATCTTTATCGATCAGGGGCTTTGATGCCCGCTATTCCATGATTTTAATTGACGGGCGGAGGATTCCGGCAGAGCCTGAGCCAGTTTATGAACTGGACCGACTCTCGCTGTTGAATGTGGATAGGATTGAAATCGTTCGCGGCCCGGTCAGCTCTCTCTATGGTGCTGATGCGCTCGGCGGTGTAGTGAATATTATTACGAAATCTGCTGATTCCCACTCGCTATCCTTAGAGCTTGACCAGGGAATCTTATCGCGAACAGGAGATCAAAATAAGCGCTACAGCGTAGCTTATGATTCGGGACAACAAGGAAAGTATAATTTGCATTTTTCCGGCTCCTATAATGATTACTCGCCAGCCACCAAAAGTAACGGAACCACCTATTCTCCTTTTGGTCAGCGAAAATATGTAAACAGCCGCATTGATTATTATCCTACTTCCCAGGAGGCAGTCACCTTCTCATCCTCTTATCTGCGTGAGAATACGCGTGAATATTCACTTTTGCAAACACCTGCCGGAAGCATGCCAGTCAGCATCCATGATACCAACGACCGGAGCGACTACTCCCTGAGTTACAGAAAGACATTATCGGACGGTGAGATTTACTTTAATACCTTTCATTCAATCTGGGATAAATACAATGACACGGTTAACCGGACAAGCGGTCTATATACGAACTCTATCTATGGCTACTACACCATATCCGGCGTGGAAGCCCGCATTACTAAGCAAACAGGCGATAACCATCAGCTCACTTTGGGCAGCGAGTTTCGTCCTGAACTATTCCGTGGTACGGGAATCCAAACAGGCAAAGGAACTTTTGTTAAAACTTATCATGGCAAGCAATATACTGGCTCTGAAGTAAAAACCAACTATTCCGCGTTTTATCTGCAGGATCAGTGGAATCTATCACCCAAACTTCTGGCTATTACCTCCGCCCGTTATGATGACAGCAATAATTTCGATAGCAATATAAGTCCTAAAATCGGCTTAACCTATACCCCCAGGACAGACCTTCGCATCAAGTTCAATGCCGGTCAGGGCTTCCGGGTTCCTTCTCCCAATCAATTGTATTTAAATCTAAATGTTACTCGAAATAATCAGCTAGTTAATCTTGTCGGCAATCCAAATTTAAAACCGGAAGAATCCACCTCCTATGACTTATCTGTCGAACGTGATTTTGGCACGATCAAAAGTAAACTCACCTTCTTTACGAGCAAGATTACGGACATGATCGATGAAGTGTGGGTAAATTCGTCTAAGGTTGAATATCAAAATATTAATAAAGCTACCATTCAGGGCATTGAAAGCGATATCTCTGTTCCTTTGTCCAAAAACTTACTTTGGTCAGGCAATTACACCTACCTTGATGCAAGGAATGATTTGACGGACAGCCGCTTGTACAACCGGGCACGCCACAAGATTTCATCTCGGTTGACTTATCACCCGGAAAACAAGTGGAGTGCCACTCTCTGGTCAGACTCTTATATTCATTATTGGTTTCAGCCCACTGCCACTACATCCACCAATAAATCCTACACATTATGGAATGTCAACGCCCAAACGAAATTAAGTGAAAATCATTTTCTGCAAATTGGCATTGATAATTTCTTTGATCATAGAGATGATTCCTTGTCTTTGCCTGGTGCAATTGTACATATGAATTTAAAAATAAAGCTATAGTTATATCAATCAGCCTAGGAGGCGATTTACTATGCACCGTAACTTTGTACGTGCCGCTATGCTGCTCGCACTGATGATTGCCTTGCAGTCACTTCGGCTGCTTGTTCCCGTGCCGCCTTTCATTTCTTTGTTCATTATTGGCAGTGCAATAAATGCCTGCCTGCTAATCGCACTGGAAACCACAGGTACTAAGGCGGCTTTGCTGCTCGCTATGCTTGCCCCTGTAATAGCCTTCCTGCAGCAAGCCCTGCCTCTGCCGGTTTTTATGGTGCCTGTCGCTGTAACAAATATTTGCTATGTACTTGTTTACCAAGCTATCGCCACTTACAATCGCTGGCTGAGTATCGGAATCGCCTCTCTTACACGTATGGCAGTTCTTTATTGCTCAAGCACCTGGGCATTTGCCATCGTTGACCTCCCTGACAAACAGGCCTCTATATTAAAAGCTGCAATGAGCTGGCCCCAGTTGATAACCGGAATCGCCGGGGGACTCCTTTGCCTATCCATAATTAAACGGATACCGCTTAATTCGAAACGCTAATTAGATCTAAACAGGATAAAAAAACAAACTCCCTAGGCGAACACGCTAGAGAGTTTGTTTTTATCTTACATATGATGATTCTAATATTCTTTTGCAGACTCTTCCCCTCTCAGCACTCTCAAGGCCCCCTCTGTTAAGGCAATCATTTCGTGCTCGCCGGGTACGACTTTTACTTCTGCTATAAAGCGGACCCGCTCGGTGATCCATTTGACGAGCATTTGGTCATACGCAAGACCGCCTGTCAACACAATGGCATCGACATTACCGGACAGAACCGCTGCATTTGCAGCAATTTCCTTAGCAATCTGGTAAGCCATTGCCTCATAGATCAGCTTCGCTTTCGTATCGCCTGCTTCGATTCGTTTTACAACTTCTCTGCCATCGTTTGTTCCTAAATAAGCGACCAGCCCGCCCTTACCGGCAATGATTTTTTTCACTTCACTTAAGGTATGCTGTCTGGAAAAACACAGATCGAACATATGACCAGTTGGAACTGTGCCACTCCGTTCCGGTGAAAAGGGTCCTTCCCCGTAAAGCCCGTCGTTTACATCAACAACTCTGCCGCTTTGATGTGCTCCTACTGTGATACCGCCGCCCATGTGAGCAACAATTAAATTGGTTGTCTCATATGACTTGCCCAGCTCTTTAGCAATCTTTCTTGCAACAGCCTTCTGATTTAAAGCATGGAATATGCTTCCCCGGTCGCACCCGGGTATTCCGGACACTCTTGCAACATCTGCAAGTTCATCGACCACCACAGGATCGACTATATAGGAAGGAATATTCAGTTTGTCACCAATCTCTTTGGCGATCACTCCGCCAAGATTCGAAGCATGTTCGCCCCTTTCAGCAAGCCGCAATGCTTCCAGCATCGCTGTATTAACCGCATATGTGCCGCCGGAAATTGGTTTTAAAAGTCCGCCTCGCCCCACTACGGCATCAAGGCTCTCCAAGGCTATGTCTTTATCCGCCAGCATTTGCAGGATACCATTTTTTCTGAATTCATATTGGGCAATAACGCTGTCAAAAGGAGCCAGTTCTTCGTTGGAATAGCGGACTACCTGTTCAAATAACAAATTTTCATTATCATAAACAGCTACTTTGGTTGATGTTGAGCCAGGATTAATTGCCAGTACTCTAAATGTCTCTTTCATTATTACTCCTCCTATTTACTCGCCATGAGAACACCGATTGCAATCGAGTTAAGCTTTGCCTCATCAGAATCCGCTCTGGAAGTTAATACAATTGGCGCTTTTGCACCAACAACAATCCCTGCCAGTTTACCTTTTGCAAAGAACACAATCGACTTATACAGCATATTGCCCGGTTCAATAAAAGGCATTACCAATATATCGGCATTCCCGGCAACAGGATTGGTTATGCCTTTATGCTGCGCCGCTTCCAGAGACACTGCATTATCCAGAGCAAGCGGTCCGGCTACCAGACAGCCGCCCAGTTCACCGCTCTCGTTCATTTTTACCAAAGCAGCCGCATCAACCGTTGCCTTCATTTTGGCATTAACCTTTTCGACGGCACAGATACAGGCTACCTTAGGATGATCATTACCTAAGGCGTTGGCAACCTGTATGCTATTTTCAATAATTTGCTTCTTCGTTATCAAATCAGGTTCTATATTCATTGCCGCATCTGTGATATAAAACAGCCTGTCATAGCCGGCTATCTCCGCTACTGCTACATGAGACAACACATTTTCCGTCCTGAGGCCGATTTCTTTGTCAAGTACAGCCTTTAAAATAACAGCAGTATCTACCAGGCCCTTCATAAGAATCTGGGCTTTTCCTTCGGAAACAAGCTGCACTGCCGTCCTGCAGGCTTGCGCAGCATCGGCTTGATCAATGATGGCAACGCCAGTTAAGTCCAGTTGATTCGCTTGGGCGATTTGCCGTATCCGGCTGGCATCGCCTACTAATATCGCCTCAGCAAGCCCTAAATCTCGGGCATTTTTTACAGCAAGCAGAACTTCCAGATCCTGGGCAGCAGCTACTGCAATTGTCTTGGGCCCCTTTTGCCGGGCAGTTTGCATAATCTCAGCAAAATTAATCATTTTTGACAACCTCGCTTGTAAAAATTTCCCTAAACCATATGTTCTATTATCATTCTACAGTACAAAAAGAACGACGACAAATAAATTAAAACTATAAAAGAATTAGTTGTACACTAACAAAAACGCTTTATTGTCAGGTCGTATAGGTACAGCTCCCGCAACTGTACCGTAAACTGGCAGACATGCTATAATATAAGCAACTCTTCAAATCAAAGGCGGCTGTTAGCGTGGAATATCACATAGCAATGGCAGTATCCGGGTTTATCCTGGCTGCTGTACTCATCATCTTCACATTGGGCAAGAGCCCTATTTTCCGAGTCGACCGAGCGGGTGCCGCCATTATTGGCGCGGTAGCCACCGTAGGTTCAGGAGTACTGTCCTTCGAGCAAGCAGCTGCGGCTGTCGATTACGGGACAATTATTATCCTGTTTTCTATGATGATCGTTGTCGCTAACTTAAAGTTAGCAGGTTTCTTCGAGTTAATGGGAAATGCCGTGTGCCAGCAGGTGAGCAGCAAAAAACAATTGCTGTTCGCGATTATTATGGCTAGCGGAATTATGTCGGCACTAGCCATAAATGATATCATTTGTTTATTGTTTACGCCCGTAGTGCTTTTAATCTGTAGAAAAACCCACTGCAATCCCTTGCCCCATTTACTAGGTGTGGCGATGGCATCCAATATCGGCAGTGCCGCCACTCTGTTAGGAAATCCACAAAACATTCTAGTAGGAAGCTTATCGCAATTATCCTTTAGCTCCTATTTTTTAACAGCCAGCCCGGTAGCGCTGCTTGGCTTACTTTTTACCTATATCGCTATTGCCTACTGTTACCGCCATGAACTGGAGGGCAGCTATTCTGTCGCCCCGCTTACTCATGCCAATGTTCATATGT
Source organism: Anaerospora hongkongensis (assembly GCF_004339805.1). Lineage (GTDB taxonomy): Bacteria > Bacillota > Negativicutes > Sporomusales > DSM-15969 > Anaerospora > Anaerospora hongkongensis. The sequence goes on from NZ_SLUI01000002.1 coordinate 382,996, forward strand.
ACTTAATCGTGAAAACGCTGCTAGTGTTACTGTTCGTATTAATTGCCTATATGTTTGGATTTGATTTGGCACTGTCGGCCAGCCTGGGAGCAGCTTTATTGCTCATTACCAGACGGGTAAAGCCAAATAAAATCTATACCAGCGTTGATTTCAATTTGTTAATTATCTTTATCGGCCTTTTTATTATTGTAGCCGGTGTCGAACACAGCGGCCTAATGAACTTAGTTCTGGACAAACTGCTTTCTTCGGAAATTACCCATATGGGCCTATTTGCAAGTTTGACTCTAATTGTTTCGAATGTAGTAAGCAACGTGCCCGCCGTTTTGTTGTTAAAATTCTTTATACCGTCAACAAATCCCGAATATTGGTGGAAAGCATTAGCTTTGTTTTCCACGCTGGCCGGCAATCTTACCATTACAGGATCTATCGCTAATTTAATTGTCGTAGAAATTGCCAAAGGGGAACATGTTCAAATAACTGCAAAAGACTACTTCAAGGTTGGCTTTCCACTCACGCTCATGACAACAGCGCTAGGCATACTATGGCTATAGATTTTAATCCCCCCGTAGGAAGCTTCGGCTTCCTACGGGGGGATAACTTTAGGTGGATTAATAATGAGTAACAGTATTTGCTTTCTGTATCTTCTCCCTCACTCCTTGCCCTTCTGCAGACTGAAAAAATGCATATGTTGTCGCAGGAACTAAAGGTTTTATCTGTTCTAGCTGCCCGTCATGTATAAATTGCCGCACCTGAGAAGCACTAATTGGCACCGCACCGATCTCCTTGCGGGGAATTACAACGCAAGACATCCCGGCTTTCTCCAGTTCCTTTTTCATAATTGCATTATAAATACCTGTTACATGACTGAACGGTTCTTCTCCCACATACCGCTTGGTAATGCCCAGTGATTTTGCGATTTTATTCTTGAAGATTTCTAGATCCAGCCTGGCATGAGCCTCAATCACCGAGTCAGCATCTTTCAAAAAGTAAGAAGGAAATGTGGCATTGGAAATGAGATAGTTCCCGGTTTCATGAAGTACGACATTGGTTAAATGCGCTGTGCCTTTTTGAATTAATTGATATCTTACAGCAAAAGGAATAAGCGATACATCCTCGGAGACAACAAAAATATGCAGTATATCGTTCTCCCGTGCTGCCTGTTCCACTAGTTGCAAATGCCCCAGCGTAAACGGATTGGCATTTAATACAACTGCAGCAATCGAAGCACCGGGCCGCCGCTTCCTGGCCAGGCCTGACAAATAATCAGCAAAGCCATGTACACGATTTTCCATAAAGACCACAACATTTTCAACACTGGCAACTTCATAAAAACCAAGGTCTGCAAAAAACTTGGCCTTATCCCATTTCGTATACAAAAAAACTTCCGTATTGCCTTTGGCAAACTGAACATTCAATAAATGCGTCACCACTTTATTCAGCAGACCTTCGCCTTGATAGTTGGCATCAACAGCTAAGCACCGTAAGGTATTTTTGAAAAATGATCCGGTTGCAACAAGCTCTTCGTCGTGAAAAAGTCCCATTGTATACTCTAAATTATCATCTCTCTGTATGCCTTCTTTTGCTAAAAGCTGTTCAACCTTGTGCATGGCTTTTTTATCGCTGTAAAAAAGGCGCGCTTCCCGATATTCCTGCATACTAATCATCCTTTCCGCTGCGAAGATTTACCTGGTGATAGCAAAATAGACTGCTGGCAAACAGTCTATTTTGCTATCATGCTATTTTACTTTTTTAACAACATCAATAATCGTACCGTCTCTGTACTCGACAAGGGCTACTACTTGATTATCAAATTCAATTTCTTGCGGCGCACCGGCCAGAGCATACGCCTCATCTCTTAGTTCTTCGATGGTACGCAGTGGCAGCGAAAGCTTAGCCTGCTGCAGAGCAGCCAGTAAATCCTGGCGTTTCGGATTAACGGCAATGCCCACCTCAGTAACAACCACGTCTACACTTTCACCAGGCGTAGTAATCGTCGTTACCCGGTCACGAATGGTGGGGATGCGGGTTCTCAGCAGCGGCGCAACAAGAATAGCGCACTTAGCGCCTGCCGCAATATCGACATGTCCGCCCGGAGCACCTCGTAAAATCCCATCTTCCGAGCCGGTAACGACATTCACATTGAAATCGGTGTCAATCTCCAGCGCAGCAAGTATGCCAAAATCAAGTCGATTGACAAAGGCCCCCTTATTAAAGGGATTTGCATACTGGGATATGGAAATTTCAAAATGTCTGGGATGCGTATTGACAGATGCAATCGAAGGCAAATCAAAGTCCTGCGCATCAACGATGGTCCTGATCAAACCATCATTCAATAAATCAAGCATAGGCTGCGTAATACCGCCAAGGGCAAAGCCCATTTTTATCCCCTGTTTTTGCATGTAAGGTCTTAGAAAGCGGGTAACGGCCAGCGACGGGCCGCCGCCTCCTGTTTGAAATGAGAAACCGTCTTTAAAGTACGGCGTATGTACCAAAACCTGCGCTGCAGCTTCGGCAATAATCAGCTCCCGTGGGTCCTGGGTGAAGCGCAGCATGGCATTGGCGATTTTCTTAGGATTGCCGATTTCGTCAACGACCACTACATAATCGACATCGACTTGTTCAATACTGGGGGGGAAATTAGGAAAATCCACCAGACAATCGGTAATAACAACCACTTTATCGGCATATTTTGCATCCACCATCGAGTACGACAGCACACCGCAGTCCGATTTACCGCCTTTGCCGCGGGCATTGCCATAGGCATCGGCTGTCGGTGCACCGATAAAGGCTACATCAATATGAATATCTCCAGCTTCGATAGCACGCACCCGCCCGCCATGGGAACGAATATACGCCACTTTTTGCAAGAGTCCTTTGGAAACGGCTTCCCCGATTTTTCCTCTGATACCGCTTGTTGAAAGGCCTGTTATGACACCACTGGCAATATGCCTGACAATCGGGTCATGAGCATCTCCCAGCGAACTGGCGCATATCGTAATATCTTTTATTCCCAGCGCAGCAATTGCTTCCACTACCATATTGACAATATAATCGCCATCGCGGAAATGATGGTGAAAGGAAATGGTCATTCCATCCTGTAAGCCGCTTTTTATAATAGCTTCCCGCAAGTCCGGTACCAGCTTCTCCTGATAGGGATCGACAACTGCCCTGACAGTGGGACTTGCTTTGGTATATGCTTTATTATGATAATAATATTGGCCCTGAAAGACTTCGACGCCATCCCTTAAAAACTCTTCAGGAATATCTCGTCCTGCCTTGTTAATCATGCTAAGTCCCCCTCATAAATACCGGATGCCTTGGCCAGCTCTATCGTACGTTTGGCGCCTTCCAGCATGGCAATATCAATCATTTGGCCATCTACGGTAAACACGCCGATACCATCCTTAGCATATTCACCAATGGCCCTGATGGTTGTTTCCGCTTTGGCGATCTCAGCCTGAGTCGGAGCAAATATCTGGTGGGTAATCGGGATCTGTTTGGGACTAATAATCGATTTTCCGTCAAAGCCAAGCTGTTTAATAAGCTTTACTTCCTCCGCAAACCCTTCCATATTGTCGACATCAAGATATACGGTGTCAAAGCACATGATCCCCGCTGCTCTGGCAGCAATAACAACCTGTGATCGGGCTCCCAGCAGCTCAACGCCTTCAGGTGAGCGGGTTGTGCGCATTGTCCTGACGTAATCCCCTGCGCCAAACGATATCCCCATCAGCCGTTTACTGCTTTTGGCAAGCTCGTAAGCCTTCATAACTCCCAGCGGTGTTTCAATAGCAGCCATCATCAGCGTTTTTCCAACCGGTACGCCAAATTCCAGTTCAGCCTTGGCAATTTCTTTTTCAGCAACCCAGACATCTTCACAGGTTTCAGTCTTAGGTACGCGTACGGTATGGATTCCGCCTGCCACGGCGGCCCGGATATCTTCTTTAAAATGCGGGGTATCCAGGCCATTGATGCGTACTACCAATTCAATGCCTCTGTAATCAATGCTCTTTAGCGCATTATACAGGGCAATTCTTGCTGAATCTTTTTGATTTTCGGCAACGGCATCCTCCAGATCGAAGATAATGGAATCCGGTTTGTATATGTAAGCGTCCTTGACCAGACTGGCCTTTTGGGCGTTAAGAAACATCATGGTGCGTCGCAATCTGTTCTTCATTACATGTTAACCCCCCACGGCAAGTTTTCTTTTATCTCAGCCGCCCGGAATACGGCACATTCGACTCTTGCTTTTATGGTGCAGTCAACAGCACCTTTGTCTACAACCGTGAGCCTGGCATTTTCGACTCCCAAATTCGCAAGCGTCGTCAAAATGGTGCTTTTGATTTGCTTGCCATAGAGATTCATCACACTGCTGGTGAGGAATAGTTCAATGCCGTTCTGGCTTGGTTCAATCATAATTTGTACATCGCTTGATTCTAACGTACCGGCAATTGCGCTTTTTTTTAATTGCATTTTACACCCCGCCTTGAATTTTACTTGCATTTCTCCTATTTTTATAGTATTACATAGTTATTATAAGTCAAATACTAATTTATCTATGATAAACATAGATATAATCCTATATTAAATTGAGGTGTCTATGAATAGCAGACATGCACACTATATTCTTACTGTTTTAGAAGAAGGAAGCATCTCTAATGCTGCCAAAAAACTATACATATCTCAGCCTTCCTTGAGCCAAATGATCCAGGCAATCGAACAGAATTTAAAAATAAAAATCTTTAACAGGCATACCAGTCCGATTTCGCTGACCTTTGCCGGAACAAAGTATGTTGAAGCCGCAAGAAAAATTTTGACCATCAACAGAAATTTGACAACTGCACTCAATGAAATCAAGGATGAAACCCACGGCATAATCCGGGTCGGTATTTCCATCCATCGTTCGATGTATCTGCTGCCAAAAATTCTGCCTATTTTTACAGAAAAATACCCGGATGTTGAGCTTCAGTTAATTGAAGACAGTTCGAACAAAATTGAAGAATTAGCACGTAATGAAGAAATTGATTTAGCATTCGTTAATCCGGAGCAGCAGCTGGAAGAACTGGAGTATATCCTTCTTCAACAGGAACGAATGGTACTGTTCGCCAGTATGGATACGGAGCTGGCTAAAAACAGGGCTCCTGAAAGCGAAATTTTTATAACAGATGCCGGGCACGAGAAATTTATTGCCTTGCACCGGGGACAGGGAGTCAGAGTTATCCAGGATAAAATGTTTCATGAGGCCGGCATTTCTCCGAAAATCATTGTTGAGACAAAAAGTGTGGAGGTTGCCAGGAGGCTGGCGATTGCCTGTAAAGCGGTTACAATTTACCCGGAAACAATGCTGAATAAATTGGAGAATTTTAATAGCTGCTCAACGTATTTTCCAATCATTGGCGAACAATTTAAACGAAATTTTTACTTATGTTATAACAGGGATTTGTATTTATCCAGATTTATGCAGGAATTTATCAGCATTGCACAAGCTGCATCCCAATAAACAAAGGTGTCGCAAATGCTCTTGTAAGCATGCGACACCTTTTACTTTTCTTAACGTAAACTTAACCATCATTTAACATTTCCTTCCATAATGAGTGCCATAATGAAAGCGATGGTACCTGTTTGACAACATATTATGGAGGTGCAGTTTGTGTATACCCAAAAAATGTTTTTCGATCAGTCTCATTGGAGTCGAGCGTTGGTAGCCCTGCTTGTACTAATTTCGCTTGTGTCCAGCTTGACAGTATCTTATGCCGCCTACAAGGCTCCGGAAACATCGGCTATCACCATCCTGCCGATTGATAGGGCAAAATTTCTGGCAGGGCAAAAATTTGATTTTGCTGTCGAAGTAAAAACCGCTACCCCTGTTACTGCTATTGAGGTTACCGTAAATGGCGTAGACGCCGAAACCTATTTTGCCAAAACGGCAATTGTCAAATTGGACAAAATAGGCACCTACCGCATTAACGATGTTGCTTTTGTTAAAGCTGGCAAGGCAGTTGTCACCGTAACGGTCAAAACTGCTCAAGGTCTGGAAAAACGCTCTGTCGACTATGAAATTACTGCTGATAAAATCAACAAACCAGCTAAAAACGTCATCCTCTTTGTCGGCGATGGAATGAGCCTGCAAGCCCGGCAAATCGCCCGCATTCTTTCCAAAGGCATGACGGAAGGCAAAGTTAACGGCCTTCTTGAAATGGATCAACTGTCCAATCTGGCTTTAATAACCACTTCCGGCAGTGATTCGCTGGTAACCGACTCGGCCAATAGTGCTTCGGCTTATGCCACTGGCCATAAAAGTGCGGTAAATGCTATGGGAGTATATGCCGACAGCACCGAAGACCCCTTTGATGATCCGAAAGTAGAAAATATCATTGAACTGGCTAAGCGCACTCGCGGCATGTCTACCGGCATTGTATCCACTGCGAATATAACGGATGCAACTCCGGCCGCAATGCTGACACATACGCGCAAACGGAGCGAGCAGAATTTTATTGCCGCCGATATGCTTACCCCTCAGCACCGCCCGGATGTAATATTAGGCGGTGGTTCACGCCACTTTCTGCCGAAGAACGTGCCTGGCTCCAAACGTACCGATGAACGCAATCTGATTGAAGAGTTTAAAGCACAAGGTTATGCCGTGGCAACAAGTAAAGCGGAATTGAAGAAACTCACTTCACCCGATAAAGTACTTGGCTTGTTCCAGCTTGATAATATGGATGTTTACGTAGATCGGGAAGTAACCAAAAATCCTGCGGTTCTTGGCAGCTTTACCGATCAGCCGACCTTGATGGATATGACCCAAACCGCACTTGATACCTTAAGCCAAAATAAGAACGGCTTCTTTCTGATGGTAGAGGGAGCTTCGGTTGATAAACAGCTTCATACCATGGATTGGCAGCGGGCCGCTTACGATACCATTGAACTGGACAAAGCAGTCGGTATTGCCAGACAGTTTGCGAAAAAGAATGCTGATACTTTGATTATTGTTGTGGCTGACCATGCACACGGTGCCAGCATAACAGGCACCTATCATGAATTAGACGGCAAGACAGGCCGCGAGGCTGTCCGGATTTATGCGGATGCCGGCTGGCCGACTTTCGCTGATACTGACGGCGACGGCTTCCCCGATGATCCCAATCCCAGCATAACCCTGGCCGTTCAATTTGCCAATCATCCTGATTACTATGAAAATTACCGCTTCCAGGCACGTCCTACTGTACCGGCAATTATGGCCAACGGCAAAGCGGTTGCGAATCCCAAACGCGCAGAGCAGGACGCAACCTTGCAGGAAGGAAATATTCCTGCCTCTGATCCATCCGAAGTCCACGCTGCCGATGACGTCCCATTGACCGCGGAGGGGCCGGGTGCAGACTATTTCAAGGGCATTATGGATAACACGGAAGTGTTTTATGGAATTGTGAGGGCCTTAGGCCTTGATGGACGCAGAAGCCTGCAATAATCACCCTTACTATCGTCCTGGAGGCAACCTTATGACCAACTTAGCCAAGCGCGCAAGTATTCTTATGCTGACCATTGTGCTGGCCGGGTTATTGCAGCCCTGGACGATGCAAAACAGGACGGTTCCTTATCAGGAGTCGTCCTTGTTTTACTCTCGCGCCCAAGCGGCTCCTGCCTGGCTCCCCTGGTTCAGCGAGCAGGTTTCCGATCTCGATTTTCAAGAATTCTATAGCGGCGCTTCACCGCTGGGGCTGGAAATGTCGTCAAAGCTGCAAAGTTTGGCCGGAAAAAAAGTTCGTATTAGTGGTTTTATGGCCCCGCCGCTAAAACCAACGCTTAGCTTCTTTGTCTTAACAAAAGTTCCCATGTCCATCTGCCCCTTTTGTTCCACCGATGCCGACTGGCCTAATGATATTGTGCTGATCAAGCTTCAGCAGCCGGTTACTGCACTGCCGTTTGATCGTCCGATCACTGTGACTGGTCAATTGGAACTTGGTTATCAGCTGGATAATGAAACCGGTTTTGTCAGCCTGGTGCGAATCATGGCAGATACCCTTGCAGAGGCGAATTAGTTAGGAGGAGTTACAATGCTGGAAGTCAATCACGTACGCAAAGAGTTCCGTGACGGCCATCAAATTAGAACAGCCGTTGCTGTTGACAGCCTTACCGTAGACAGCGGCGAACAAATGGCACTGGTTGGACCAAGCGGTTCAGGAAAAACGACTCTCCTGCACCTGTTGTCTGGTTTGCTGACACCAACCAGCGGTGAAATATCTTACGATAATATCAACATTTCTGCGATGCCGGAAAGATGGCGCGATACCTGGCGCTCCCATACGGTCGGTTATGTTTTTCAACGCTTCAACCTGCTCGACAGCCTCACCATCCTGGATAATTTGCTGGCAGCAATGAGTTTTGCCGATGTTATTGACAAAAAAGAACAGCCGCTCTGGGCCTGCCATTTGTTGGACCAGGTAGGTCTGGCGGACAGGCGGGGCAGCTTTCCGCATCAGCTCAGCATGGGTGAACAGCAGCGGATTGCAATTGCCAGAGCTGTTGCCAACAGGCCCCGGCTTATTTTGGCCGATGAACCAACTGCCAGCCTTGATCAGGCTAACAGCCAGCGAGTGATTACCCTGCTGCGCCACTTAGCAAAGAATACCAATAGCATCTTGCTGGTTTCGACTCATGACAATCACATCATCAATCAGTTCCAGCGGGTTTTTCCCTTAAGGCAGGTGAACGGTAATGCGTCTTATCATAGCCTGGCGTAACCTGCTCGCAAAGCCGGCCCAAAGCAGCCTGACGGTACTGGTCATATCCGCCGTTATCAGCATGATGCTGATCATAACGTTATTATTTGACAGTCTTCATAACGGGCTTGTCAAAGCCACTGAACCGTTTGATTTAATTGCCGGCGCCAAAGGCAGCCCGCATCAGCTGGTCTTAAACACTGTTTTTCTGCAAGACACGCCAATTGGCAATATAAGTCATGAACTATATGAAAAGCTGGCAGACAATCCCTTAGTGGCATCCGCTATTCCCCTGGCCTTTGGCGACAACTACAAAGGGTATGCCATTATCGGGGCAGGAAGCAATATCTTTCAGCACCAGCCGAAAGCGGGTCAGCAGGAATGGCTGCAGTTTGCCGTAGGACGTCCATTCACACAGGCTTTTGAGGCGGTAATCGGTGCCAAAACAGCCAGTGAACTGGGACTACAACCTGGCGATACCTTTCAGTCCATCCACGGCTTGCTGCCAGGAGGAGAAGGCCATGCTCACCCCTATCAGGTTGTTGGCATCTTACAAGCTGTAAACGGCCCATATGACCGGTCTATCTTAGTTTCCATTGAAAGTATCTGGGAAACGCACGAACATCATGAAAAAAGTGTTGCAGTTGCAGCACAAGGAGAAAATAAGAAGACTGAACACGAACAGGAAGTAACGGCTGTCCTGGTAAAGCCCAAAGGCTATAGTGAGGCAATGCGCCTATACCAGCAATTTCAGCACGAGCAAGCTGGGCAGCTTGTTTTCCCTGCACAGGTTATTGTCCGTTTATTGACCCTTATGGGACAGGGTGAGCAGGTACTTCGAACAGCCGCTTACCTTGTCATTGGCCTTGGTCTTATGATTATGGCCCTTTCCTTGTACTGGTCAGCCTTAAGCCGTGCCCGCGAACGGGCTATCCTGCGTGCCTTGGGAGCAGGCTCCCGTGATATTTTTATCATGATCCTGGCCGAAGCAGCCCTGCTTACAGGTTTGGGAACAAGTATCGGCGGGTTATCCGGTTTCGGCCTATATGCCTTGCTGGCAAAAACGCTGGAACTCAAAGCAGCCTTAGTGTTTACGGTTGCGCTCACTCCGGCCAGCGGCTGCATACTTCTCAGCAGCCTGCTGCTGGGACTGGCAGCAGGCTCTATTCCGGCAGTATACGCCTGTAGAGAAAATGCATCACAGCATTTATAGCTATTCCCCATTTCGTACAAAGCTTCTCGCAATATCATACATCGTATCGGCGAAAGTTTGGGGTGTGACAGGAGCAAACCTACCATCTTGTTTTCTCTCTTCCAGACTGACTCCCTGTTCACTCCAAACTTTCATTCCCACTATTGCATAGGTTTTCTGCCGGATTTGAAACACCATCTCTATTTCACTGGCCAACACCTTGTCATTTGCAGCAAGCTTTTCTATGTACTTTTTATTTAAGCTGCTAATCACTTTCTGATCAGTAAAAATTGTTTTGGTAAGAACATGAACTGCATTCTTATCCATTTCATCAATACAAAGCGATTGCTTGTCAAATGCATATTTGCCGATATCATTGGAAAACACATACGACCAGCGTTGTTTCTCAAGTTCCTCCTGATTCGGTTTGGGAAGAACACTGATCTCCCACTCCAGCGGCGAGGATTTTGTTGGTTCTGCCGCCTGTACCGGCAAGAATACAGCCAGCAATAAAATTAGAATGAAGAATCCTGTTTGTTTTTTCATAACACACTCGCCCTTACTGTTGTTATACTCTTCCGCCAGGTCATTGCTACCTTTTCGCCAAACCGCCTGCCAATCCTTTCTACGGCTGCTCTAAGATTTGTTAGTTTTGGCATGTCCGCAATTCCGCATACTGAAATTTCTCATTAGTAGGAAATTTCAAGCAGGTTTTAATTGAATTTATGTAGTAACGTTATAACATTTCCTGCGATACAGCAGCTATAGACAGGAGGGCTTGAGATGAACGTAATGAATCAATTTTTACTAAAAGACAAAATTGCCTTAGTAACAGGAGCATCTTATGGCATTGGTTTTGCCATCGCCAGTTCCCTGGCCAATGCCGGTGCAACTATCGTTTTTAATGACATCCGGCAAGATTTGGTTGATAAGGGTTTAGCAGCATATAAAGAGGCTGGTATCCAAGCTTACGGTTACGTCTTTGACGTAACCGATGAAGATCAGGTCAATGCCGCTATTGCCCGCATCACAGAAGAAGTCGGCATTATTGACATTCTCGTCAACAATGCCGGAATTATTAAGCGGATTCCGGCCATTGAAATGAAAGCCTCCGAGTTCCGCCAGGTAATTGACGTTGATTTAAATGCCCCTTTCATTGTTTCCAAAGCAGTAGCTCCGGGCATGATAAAAAAAGGTCATGGTAAAATTATTAATATTTGCTCGATGATGAGCGAATTAGGCCGGGAAACAGTGAGCGCGTATGCCGCAGCAAAAGGCGGACTAAAGATGCTGACCAAAAACTTTGCCTCTGAGTGGGGTGGGCTGAATATCCAGTGCAATGGCATTGGCCCCGGCTATATCGCAACTCCCCAGACAGCCCCTTTGCGGGAAGAAGGCCACCCCTTTAATAACTTTATCATTGCCAAGACTCCTGCCGGGCGGTGGGGAACACCGGAAGATCTGATGGGTCCAGCCGTTTTCTTAGCCTCAGATGCCTCTAATTTCGTGAATGGCCATATCCTCTATGTTGATGGCGGGATTCTGGCCTATATCGGCAAACAGCCGTAAGAAAGCAATGTCATCTCTGCCCAGAATTAAACCCCTTATTCATCAGTGAATAAGGGGTTTTCGCTATTTCAGTACCTATCTTTCGTTTTTTAACGCAACCTCATAGTTTTTGGGCTGACCAGCCAGGCGGCTAAGTTTTATACTCGATAAAGAAAACACCAGCAATGCAGTCCAAATTAGGCCAAAAGAAACCGAGTGCACAAAGGTAAATTTTTCGTGGTACAGAAAAACGCCAATCAGCAGCGAAATAGTTGGTGCCAAGTATTGAACAAATCCAATTATCGTCAGCGGTAAATACTTAGCACTATTGGCAAACAGCAATAAAGGAACCGGAGTTACAATGCCGCTGCCGACTAAGAGAGCCAGGGATAGTGATAAGCCGTGAACGCTGGCTGTTCCCTCAAAGCCTATATATAGAAGATACAGCAGGGCGAATGGTGCTACGATCAGCGTTTCTAAGGTAATGCTGGTTATCGGTGACAAAACCGCTATCTTTTTACATAAACCGTACAGCCCGAAAGACACTGCCAGGCTGATTGCAAACCAGGGTACACTGCCAAAATTCGCAATCATAAACAGCATACCACCGGCTGCTAATAAAACAGCAAGCCCCTGTCCCTGCGATAACCGCTCCTTATAGACAATAACGCCAAGCAATATACTAACAAGCGGACTAATGTAATATCCGAGACTTGTTTCGATCACCCGGTTATCATTCACTGCCCAAATAAAGATAAACCAGTTCAGCGTAATCAAAACCGTACCCGCTACCAATGCCAGCAGCTTTCCAGGACTCAACTGTAATTGCCGCAGCTCATCATACACCATTTTCTTGTTATTCGTAACTGCCACCAGTCCCAGCATAAAAACTAGCGACCAGAAAATGCGATGAGCAATAATTTCTTGTGCCGTTACGTTAGCGATTAACTTCCAATAGATGGGTAAGATTCCCCAGAGCAGATAGGCACCGACTGCTGATAAAAAGCCTTGTTTCCTATTTTCATTGTGCTTCATTTTTATTATCGCCCTTATTTCCAAATTTGTTTTGACAAGAATTGCTTTTGCCTGTACTGCCATGATATAATTCAACACAGGACAACTTGTCCTGTGTTGAATTATATCGGACAACTTGTCCTGTGTCAATAGAACCATGCCACTTCTTTTTAAGGAGAATGATAGATGAATAACGAACGAGGCGAAACCATCGGGCAGCGGATTCTGAACGCAGCGCGTACACTGTTTATCGAGCAAGGCGTTGAAAATGTAAACATGCACCAAATCGCTAAAATGGCTGAAATTGGCCAGGCAAGCTTATACCGCCGCTATGCGGAAAAAGGTGATATTTGTATTGAAATCGTACGCAATGAATGCCAGCCTCTATTTGACGAGGTGCAAACTTATCTTGACAGTTCGGCCAATCTGCCTGTTTTGGAACAGCTTTATCAGGTAATCGTTAAATTTGTTACCTTTATTGAGGCCAAAGCACCTTGGCTGTGCAGTGTAAGCCGCTCGACTTCCGGTTATCGTCCGCTCCAGTCACCACTGTACCAATGGATGCGCAGCACGTGCCAGGATTTGCTAAACAAAGCTGTCAGCCAGAATGAAATTGCCGATATAGACATTGTCTATACTACAGAAATATTACTAGCAGCACTTCACAATGTGGACTTCCACCAAAAGGATCAGGAATTCTCCACACAACAGATGTTAAGCGGTCTGCACCGGGTCTTTATTGAAGGCTTAAAAAACAAATAAGAAACGAGGAGCGAAGTATCGCTCCTCGTTTTTTCCTGCTTATTCCACTGTAACTGATTTCGCTAAGTTACGGGGCTTATCAACGTCTGCACCGCGGGTTACAGCCGCATAATACGCCAGCAGCTGCAGCGGAATGACTGCAAGAATCGGGGCAAGGTATTTATCGGTAGCCGGAATGAAAATAGTATGGTCCACATATTTTGCGATTTGCGTATCACCTTTGAAGGCCATACCGATTACAACAGCATCACGCGCTTTGACTTCTTTAATGTTGCTGAGCGTTTTCTCATAAACATCATGCTGAGTTGCCAGAGCAATTACCGGTACACCCTCAATAATCAGGGCCAAAGTGCCATGTTTGAGTTCACCGGCAGCATAAGCTTCCGCATGGATATAGGAAATTTCTTTCAGCTTCAGTGATCCTTCCAGGGCAACGGCGTAGTCCAGCGAGCGTCCAATAAAGAATACGTCTTCACTGAAACCGTATTTCTGGGCAAAAGTCTTGATTGATTCCACGTCTTCCAGCAGCTCATGGCATTGAGCAGGTAGGTTTTTCAGTCCTTTAATGAGCTCAACTGTTTTTTCGTCTGATAGTGTACCTTTCAACTGCCCCATATAAATTGCCAGCATTAAGAGAGTTACGAGCTGCGTCGTATATGCTTTGGTTGATGCTACTGCAATCTCGGGACCTGCCCAGGTATATACCACCTGATCAGCTTCGCGGGAAATGGAGGAGCCGACAACATTCGTAACGGCCAGTGTTCTGGCACCCAGGCGTTTGGCCTCTTTAAGAGCTGCCAGGGTATCAATGGTTTCACCGGACTGACTAATCGTAATGCACAGGGTATCCGAATCAGTCAGCGGCAAACGGTAGCGGTATTCGGAAGCAATATCTACTTCCACCGGTATACGGGCTAGTTGTTCAAAATAATATTTTGCAACCATTCCCGCATGATAAGCAGTACCGCAGGCTGTAATAACAATTTTCTTAAAGCTGCCAATGTCGTCAGCAGTCCATTTTAATTCATCAAACACGATGCTGCTGTCATCTTTGGCCAAGCGTCCGCTGGTAGTATCACGCACTGCTTTCGGCTGCTCATAAATTTCTTTAATCATGAAATGCTCATAGCCGCCTTTTTCGGCAGCCTCAGCATCCCAGTTCACTTCAAATACTTTTTTGGTTACCGGCACTCCCTGACGGTTCGTAACCCATACCGAATCCTTGGTTACTACAGCCAGTTCACCATCGCTCAAGATATAGGTCTTACGCGTGCGGCTGATAATGGCAGGAATGTCAGAAGCAATAAAGTTCTCTCCCTCACCCAGACCAATAACCAGAGGATTATCCTGTTTTGTGCAAATAATTTTATCCGGATCGTCCTGGCTCATAAACACCAATGCATAGGAGCCTTCAATTTTGGACAATACCTTTTTAACAGCCGCCTCGAAATCCCCTTCATAGAACTCTTCCAGCAAATGGGCCACCACTTCGGTATCTGTTTCCGATGCAAAATGATGCCCTTTCGCAATCAGTTCTTCTTTGATATGCATATAGTTTTCAATTATCCCATTATGAACGACAACAAATTTCCCGGTACAATCGGTATGCGGATGTGAATTGACATCTGACGGACGGCCATGAGTCGCCCAGCGGGTATGGCCAATGCCAAGTGTTCCGGCAACAGGATTGTTATCATTAATTTTTTGCAGATTAACCAGACGGCCAACACTTTTTTGCACCGTAATTTTACTTCCGTCATATATAGCAATGCCAGCGGAATCATAACCGCGATATTCTAATTTGGAAAGTCCTTCTAATAAAAATTTGGCTGCTTGATTAGAGCCAACATAACCGACGATACCACACATGTGATATTCCTCCTAAATTACAAAATGAAGTATTTTGGCTCTGCAACTGAATTTGTCCTGCAGGTCACCCTGTAGTTTTGCCAGTTGCTCTCGACTGAAGCTAGCCGAGAGGTATCCGCTGAAGTACATCTCGATAAACCTCTCCCTCGTCTACTTGCCAGGCAGCAAGTACCAGCGCTTATTTTAGTGTCTCTCAAAACGAAATGTCTATCCCTATGCCTTTCTCATCACCTCCTGCGATATGTTTATACATATGCAAAGGAGCACAAAACGTGCTCCTTTGCATACTTCATTCATTGTAATATAAACTGGCGATTTGGTCAACTACGCCAGCTCGCTCTTCACTATTTCGGCAATGCCGTGTACGATGCGCTGCAGTTCTGTCTGACAAGGCCCTTCGGCCATCACGCGGATTAAAGGTTCTGTCCCGGAGGAACGAACGAGAATGCGTCCGCTGTCGCCCAGTTCGGTTTCCCCGGCAGCAACTGCAGCAGAAATTGCCGTGTTATCCTGCCAGCCGGTCTGTGATTTTACCCGTACATTAACCAGCAGCTGCGGATATTTTGTCATGAGCTTGCCCAGCTCTGAAAGCTTCTTGCCAGAGGATTGCACTGCACTGATTAACTGCAAAGCCGTGAGGACACCATCACCGGTAGTATTGTAATCACCGAAGATGATATGTCCCGACTGTTCGCCTCCCAGTACCAATCCCTTTTCTACCATAGCTTCCAGCACATACCGGTCACCTACCGGTGTCACCAGCACCTTGCCGCCGGCCTGCTTAATTGCCTTGTGCAGGCCAATATTGCTCATAACGGTAGCCACCAGGGTATTGTCTTTGAGCTGGCCGGCTTTCATCAAATTAAGCGCGCACATGACCATAATCTGGTCACCATCCACTACCTGCCCCTGCTCATCAATTGCCAGACAACGGTCAGCATCACCATCATGGGCAATACCAATGTCCGCCTTATGCTCCAGCACCGCCTTTTGCAGGCCTTCAAGATGAGTTGAACCGCAATGATCATTAATATTTATGCCCGTAGGCTGGTTGTTTAAGACAACGACCTCAGCCCCTAAACGTTTGAGCAGCAGCGGTGCCACTTCATAAGCTGCCCCGTGGGAGCAGTCAACTACCACTTTGAGCCCTGTAAAATTAACAGGAACAGTTCCGGCAATAAAATCCATATAGTCCTGAATAAGGTCATGCCGATAGGCGATTGTTCCTACAGCGTCGCCTGTTGGCCGGGGCATAGTATCCGTCTCGGCCTGCACCAGCGACTCCAGACGGTCTTCTACGGCATCAGGCAGCTTATAGCCGGTACCGGCAAAAAATTTAATTCCATTATCCGGATACGGATTATGAGAGGCGGAAATTACAACGCCAGCCTGAGCATTGAGCTTGCGCGTAAGGTAAGCCACTGCCGGAGTTGGAACAACTCCCATCAGCACAGCCTGTCCGCCGGCAGAACAAATCCCGGCAGCCAGCGCTGCTTCCAGCATTTGACCCGATATACGGGTATCCCTGCCAATTATAACTACCGGATTGGCATGTTCTTCGCCAAAGAGAAATGTTGCTGCCCGCCCCATTTTATAGGCCAGCTCCGCTGTTAACTCCGTATTTGCCACACCGCGTACGCCGTCGGTGCCAAAAAGTCGTGTCATGTATTTGTCTGTCTCCCTTCGTCTTTAGCTGATACAAACGTAACATTTGCCGTCAGCTTGGTTTATATTCCTTCATCAGTGCCAAGGCCCCATTAACCCCATCGAGAGCCGCACTCATTATGCCGCCTGCATAGCCAGCGCCTTCACCGATCGGATAGAATCCCCGGGTCGAAGCCGACTCACAGTTGTCATTGCGTACAAGACGCACCGGGGCAGATGTCCGGGTTTCCACACCCGTCATCCGCGCCCCCGGATCATCAAAGCCACGTATCTTGCGGCCGAACTCCGGTAATGCTCCGGCAAGCGTATCTGTTACGAATTCAGGTAAGCAGCGGCGTAAATCGGCCGCCACTACACCAGGGCCATAAGTAGCCTCAGTGGAAAACTGCGTGCTGCCGCTTTTGCCACTTAAGAAATCGCCAACACTCTGCACCGGGGCGAAATAGTTCTTCCCGCCCGCTGCAAAAGCCAGCCGTTCATAACGCCTTTGAAATTCAATACCGCTTAGAGGATGATCACCGCAATCAGCAGGATTAACATTAACCACTACAGCACTATTGGCAATCCCGCTGGCTCTGGCATGAAGACTCATACCATTGGTGACGACTCCGCCCTCTTCCGATGCTCCAGCTACTACCAGACCGCCGGGACACATGCAGAAGGAATACGCTGTTCGGCCACTGGCCTTGTCATGATAAACTAAGGCATAATCAGCAGCCCCCAGCTTCGGATGACCTGCCAAGGCCCCATACTGAGCCCGGTCAATGAGTTCCTGAGGATGTTCAATGCGCACACCAATGGCAAAAGGCTTGGCTTCAATTGCAACGCCCCGGTCGTAAAGCATCTGGTAAGTGTCGCGAGCGCTGTGGCCGGGGCCGAACAGTACTGTCTGGCAGGGTATCTCTTCACTGCCGTTAACAATCAGGCCCTCCAGCTGGCCGCTTCGAATCGTAATATCCGTCACCGTTGCTTCAAACCTAACCGTTCCGCCAAGCGCAATAATACGCTGACGGATATTCTTTACTACCTGACGCAGTAAATCGGTCCCCACATGAGGCTTATGCTGATATTTTATTTCCGGCGGCGCACCAGCTTCTACCAGGATACCAAGTACCTGCTGCATGCGCGGGTCATTGACCCGGGTCGTCAATTTGCCATCGGAAAATGTTCCCGCCCCGCCTTCGCCAAACTGCACATTGGAATTAGCGTCAAACTGACCTGTTTGCCAAAACTGCCTTACATCCAGAGCGCGCCTGTCCACATCACGGCCTCTTTCGAGCAGCACGGGTCTGTAGCCCTGCTGGGCTAGTGTCAATGCTGCCAGCAAACCGGCCGGACCGGCTCCAACCACCACGGGCGGATGCGCTAAACTTTTTTGGCCAATTTGAACCGGCTCGCCAGCAGCCTCGATTAGCTGCACTACGTCTTTATCATTGCCCAGACGGGCTAAGACTGCTCCTTCGGCGCTGTTAATATTAACATGAAGCGAGTATACAAAGGATATATTATTTTTACGCCGGGCATCGATAGCCCGGCGCACAACATAGACCTCATTTATGCTTTCAACCGGCAACCCAAGCCGCCTGGCAGTCAGCCTTTCAATCGGTGTCTCGTCTGTAACTGGAATACGAAAATTAGTAATACGCAGCAACGCTACTTCCCCTTTTGAGAGTTAATTATTTTGATGTTCTTCTATATTGTGCACCCCATAAGGGGAGCTATTCACCACAAACTGCCGCAAGCTTGTCCCCATTGCCTGAAGGCTCAGGTCAACTCCAATGCTTGGAAGCTAAAATGAGATTGCCATGTAGGCTGCACTCCTCGCAATGACAAATGGCCGCTCTTGCTTAGCTCTAATCCACCTGTGCACCCCGCAGGGGAGCTTCTCACCGACCAACCGCCGCAAGCCCCGTTCCCCTTCGTCCCTCATGCCGCAAAGCTCAGGCCGTCGAGAAGGCTCCAGCTGCTAGGCGGGGAAAAAGAGGCGAGTGAAGACAGTACAGCGGCGGTACGGCAAGCTCGCCTCTTTTTCCCTAACAACGCAGATGGTGTCTTATCGGCGGCCGTCTCTATTTGGGTTGGACTTGGATGTTGACGACAACAGTCTGCTGTGAAATAACCAGGCCTTCTTTGGCCTGCAATTTAACTTCCCGTTTCGTATCATGGTTGATACCGCTGAGATTAATCGGCTCTGTATAAATGAACTCCAGTTTCTCCAGTTGTTCGGCCGAACCGGTTACTTCAATTTTGGTCGGATCGGTAGTAATCCCTCGGAGGACATGTCCACCTGCCAGTTCACCATAAATGAGTGGCCGGATATCGACCATTTTTCTAACGCCCTCTTTAGAAAACACTACGGAAATCGTTACTTTATCGGGAAAGACAGTGAGACCTTCCACTTCTTTACCTGACTTATTTACCGGAACTAACGGAATTGCTGCCTGAAAATCGGCATTTTTATTGGTTACATCAGCAAGTACATATACTTGTTCGACATTCTCAACTATTGTTTTCGGACCTTCAATGGTTACTTTCTCATGACTGGACGTAACTTTGCCGACAGCGGCCCCCGCCGTAGCCGTCCCGGTCAGGCGAATGTCTATCGGCAATTGACGGCTCACCGCCGTATCAATCCGAATCGTAGCTTTGTCCGGATTTATTTCCAATAGCTCCACGCTGGAAGGAATCTGCGTATTGATTTTAACGGTATTTCGTCCCTCCGCTAAGCCTTTCACATCGATATACGCGACCATATCTTTTGCCAATAGACCGGCAATAATGCTTCTGGGGCCTCTCAGCTTTATTCTAACCGTATCCGGAAGATCAGACACAACCAAATTCGTTTGTCCGTTGCGCACTTCCAACGGGAGAGTAAAGCTTGACTCTATCGGTGGATTTTGTTCATTCATAACATAAAGCCACAAAATAGCGGCCAAAATGAGCGCTACAATTTTAGCCGTTAAATTATTGCTGGTAATTTTACTCATTGCGATGGCCTCCAGTTAAAGAAGTCGGTGAATGACACTTGCTTGCTCACCAGGAAAGGCCGCAATTTGTCTTTTAGCGTTTCGCTGTCAAGATAACGTGTCAACCGCCCCCCATAGACATAGGAGATCGTGCCTGTTTCTTCGCTTACAACCACTACTACCGAGTCAGTTTGTTCAGTCATACCGATTGCCGCCCGATGCCGGGTACCCAATTCCTTATTCAGCGTCCGGTCCTCAGTCAAAGGCAGCAGGCAGCCTGCGGCCATTACCCGGTTACCACGGATGATAACGGCACCATCATGCATCGGCGTATTAGGAATGAAGATATTGGTCAGAAATTCACTGGATACCAGTCCGTCAATTTTCATCCCCGTCTCGATGTAATCATTCAAACCAATGGCCCGTTCAAAAACCAGCAGGGCCCCAATTTTATTTTTAGAAAGCGAAGTTACCGCCCGCGTTACTTCCGCCAGCAGGGACTCAGCTTCCTCTTCATTCATAAAACCTGTTTTACTAAATATCTTGCCCCGCCCTAATTGTTCTAATGCTCTTCTCAGTTCCGGCTGAAAAACTACCGGTAAAGCAACCAAAACAACCGTCATGCTTTTCTGAAGCAGCCAGTTCACTACGTTCAATCCCAGCCACTTGCTTACCAGCGTAGCAAACAATAGCACAACCAAGCCTTTCAGCAGTGCTACCGCCCGGGTATCTTTAATCAAAGCGTATGACTTATATAAGACAAAAGCTACCAAAACAACATCCAGAATATCCAGCAAAGTAACGGTAGATAAAATTCCTCTAATTTGCAATAACATGAACGGTGCACCTCATAGTCGGATTCTTCATGTTATTCTACCCATAAACAGGAAAAACCTTTAGTTTCATCGGCAGGTTGTAAAAAATAAATAAAAAAGTAAAAGCCACGGTACTTTTGCACCGTGGCTTGATAGTTACAGTCCGCCCGCTATATCGCTACGACCGGATCTATCCAATTATGCTTATCAGGTACATGCCCATACTGAATACCTGTAACCTGATCAAATAACTTTTGCGCAAATGGGCCGGTTTGATTTCCGTTGATGATAATTTTTTCGCCTTTCCAGGACAATTCGCCTACAGGCGAA
This sequence comes from Anaerospora hongkongensis, assembly GCF_004339805.1. Lineage (GTDB taxonomy): Bacteria > Bacillota > Negativicutes > Sporomusales > DSM-15969 > Anaerospora > Anaerospora hongkongensis. Next base: position 403,871 of record NZ_SLUI01000002.1, read on the forward strand.
ATTACTGCTGCTGTGCCGGAGCCAAAAGCTTCTTCCAGCTGACCCTTTGCATTGGCAGCAAAAACTTCATCAATACTGATTTCCCGCTCGCTGACTGGTACGCCCCAATCCTTTGCCAGCTCGATAACGGTACGGCGGGTAATACCGCCTAGAATACTGCCGTTCAAGGCAGGCGTAATGAGTTCACCATTAATTTTAAAGAAAATATTCATGGTGCCTACTTCTTCTATGTACTTGCGCTCGGTAGCATCAAGCCATAACACTTGTGCGTAGCCTTCTTTTTTCGCTTCTTCCTGTGCACGCAGCGATGCAGCATAGTTGGCTGGTGTTTTAGCTTCGCCAACCCCGCCTTTAATTGCACGGACATATTTATCTTCCACCCGGATACTAACTGGATTAAATCCGGCGGCATAGTAAGCACCGACAGGAGATAGGATAATGAAAAGTTTGTAATGGTCTGAACTCTTCACCCCAACGTAAGGATCGTTGGCAACAATAAAAGGACGGATATATAAACTAGTGCCCTTTTTGGCCGGAACCCAAGCCTGGTCGATTTCCAGCAGTGTTTTCAGTCCCTTAGTGACTACAGCAACATCGATCCGCGGAATACAGAGAATGTCTGCCGAACGGTTAAAGCGATTTAAGTAGTCTTCAGTTCTAAACAACACGATTTGGCTATCCTGACGAAAAGCTTTCATTCCCTCAAAAATGGCCTGTCCATAGTGAAGCACCATTGCAGACGGTTCTAGTCCGAACTGTCCATATGGTTCAATGCGGGGGCTGTGCCAGCCTTTGCCTGTTTCGTAATCCATTACAAACATGTGGTCAGTAAAATGCCTACCAAAGCCTAATTGACTTTCGTCAGGGAGCGTACCCGGCTTAGCTACTTTGGTGATTGCTAGTTCGCTCATTCTTGTGCGGCCTCCTTTATCGGTGTAGGATTAGAAAAATTATAGTCCTACTTTCCTGTATGTGTCAAGTACACCTTGCTGCTTCGTCAGTAAGGCTTTCGCATTAGTGACTTGCCGTGCCACTTGTACAGGCGATGTGCCGCCATGGGAATTGCGGTTTTGTACGCAGGTTTCAATCTGAATGGCTTGCAGGATATCTGCCTCAAACAGGGGAGAAAACTGCCGGAACTCCTCCAGGCTTAATTCAGCCAGCCATTTGCGCTCTTCTATGCAATACCGAACCGATCGGCCCACAACTTCATGGGCCTGACGGAATGGCAGCCCTTTTTTCACTAAATAGTCAGCCATGTCGGTTGCATTGGAAAAATCCCGCTGCAGCGAATCCAGTGTCCGTTCTCCATTAACTTTCATTGCTTTAAGCATGGAAGCATACACGGATAAGCTGAATTTTATGGTGTCGATAGTGTCAAACAAACCTTCCTTGTCTTCCTGCAAATCCTTGTTATAAGCCAGCGGCAATCCTTTTGCCACGGTCAGCATCGCCATCAGGTGACCAAATACACGTCCCGTTTTGCCGCGTACCAGTTCGGAAACATCAGGATTTTTCTTTTGCGGCATAATGCTGGAGCCGGTACAATGGGCATCATCCAGTTCAATGAACCGGAATTCCGCACTGGACCAGAGGATAATTTCTTCACTAAGGCGGCTGAGATGCATCATCAGAATTGATGCGAAAGACAGAAACTCCAATATATAATCCCGGTCGCTGACAGCATCGATACTATTTTCATAAAGAGCACCAAAATTCAGCTGCTCGGCCACATAATGCGGATCAATGGGAAAAGTTGTACCAGCTAATGCGCCTGCTCCCAGCGGCATTACATCCGTTCTTTCCCACACACCCTGCAGCCGGCCAAAGTCACGGGCCAGCATCGAGAAATATGTCATTATGTGATGGGAAAATAGAATTGGCTGGGCCCGCTGCAAATGAGTATAGCCAGGCATGATTACATCACCATGTTTTTCGGCAGTCTCAACAATTGCCGCCTGCAGTTCGGTTACCAGCGCGGCAATCGCTGCTATTTCGCGGCGCAGGTACATGTGCGTATCCAGCGCCACTTGATCATTGCGGCTGCGGGCGGTATGCAGTCGTCCGCCAATAGGACCAATACGGTCGATCAGCCGTTTTTCAATGTTCATATGAATATCTTCTAAAGAAACCTCAAAAGAGAAATTACCTGCTTCAATATCAGCGAGAATCCCTTCCAGGCCGGCAACGATTTGTTCGGCATCGGAGCCGGGAATGATACCGCACTTGGCCAGCATACGGGCATGGGCAATGCTGCCCGCGATATCTTCTTTGTACATACGGCAGTCAAAAGAAATGGAGGAGGTAAACTCCTCCACTCCTTTGTCGGTGCCCTTAGTAAAACGGCCACCCCAAAGCTTCATTATTTTTTCGCCTCTTTCTGCATCAGAGCGCGAATTTTTAATGGCAGACCAAAGAGATTGATAAATCCTTCGGCATCCTTCTGATTATATACTTCATCCCGTCCGAAAGTAACAAAACCTTCATGGAACAAGGAGTATGGCGATTTCGCACCGGCGCTCATAATATTTCCTTTGTATAATTTAAGCCGTACCGTGCCCGTAACGGTCTGCTGAGTAGCATCAACAAAAGCGTCCAGAGCTTCCTTAAGAGGTGCAAACCACATTCCATCATACACTAGCTCGCCATAGCGAACAGCGATCTGTTCTTTGTAATGCATGGTCGCTCTATCCAGAGTCAAATACTCCAATTCGCGGTGTGCATAAAAGAGAATGGTGCCGCCGGGAGTTTCATAAACACCACGCGATTTCATACCAACCAACCGGTTTTCCACAATATCGGTAATCCCTACGCCGTTTTCAGCGCCCAGTTCATTCAGTTTAGTTAAAAGTTCAACTGCGCCCAGCTTCTCACCATTAATGGCAACAGGAATACCTTTTTCAAAACCGATTTCTACATACGCAGCAACATCAGGAGCTTGCTCCGGTGTTTTTGTTACCATGTATACGTCAGCTTTAGGCTCATTCCAGGGATCTTCGAGGTCTGATCCTTCATGGCTTAAATGCCAGATATTGCGGTCCATGCTGTAAGGACGTTTTTTGGTGACAGGCACAGGTACATTGTGTTTTTCTGCATAATCAATGGCATCTTCACGGGAACGGATGTCCCATAACCGCCAAGGAGCAATAACCTTAAGATGAGGGGCCAGAGCCTTGACAGTCAGTTCAAAACGAACCTGATCATTGCCTTTACCGGTAGCACCATGGGCAATTGCATCAGCGCCTTCTTTTTCAGCAATCTCCACCAGTTTTTTGGCGATTATCGGCCGGGCAAAAGAAGTACCCAGTAAGTATTTTCCTTCATAAACCGAACCGGCTTTCAACACTGGCCAAATGTAATCTTCCACAAACTCTTTGGTAACATCTTCGATATATACTTTGCTGGCGCCAGACTTAAGAGCTTTCTCACGAACGGGCTCCACTTCATCCCCTTGTCCGAGATCAGCGCACATAGCAATAACTTCACAATTACTGTAATTCTCTTTCAGCCACGGAATAATAACGGAAGTATCCAGTCCGCCCGAATAGGCAAGGACTACTTTTTTTACATCGCTCATAATCTAAACCCTCCAATAATGAATACGTCTTAACTCTATAGAAGTTCTGTAATTATCCACAGAAATGAAAAGCATGAGATTGCCACGTCGCTGCGCTCCTCGCAATGACAGGTGGTCTGTTCCTTTGTGCACCCTGAAAGGGAGCCCTGCACCGCCAGCCGCCGCCAAAAAGGGGACAGTCCCCTTTTCGTAGTTGTGCCCCCCGCAGGGGAGCTAACCTCACCAACTGCCACAGACCCGTTCCCCATCCCTCACTGCCTCTCAGCCTAGGCCGTCGAGAAGGCTCCAGCTGCTAGGCGGAGGGGGAGGTGCAACCGGAGGCGTACATGGGCGTACGGTGAGGATTGCGCCTCCCCCGACAACAACGCAGATGGTGCCTTATCGGCGGCCGCCCATCAATAAAGCCATGATGGCTTTTTGGACGTGCAGTCGATTCTCCGCCTCATCGAAAACTACCGACTGCGGCCCTTCAATCACGTCATTGGTAATTTCCTCGCCCCGGTGGGCAGGCAGACAGTGCAGCACAATCGCGCCTTTATTAGCTATAGCTAAAGTCTGGCTGTTGATCTGGAAGTCGGCAAAGACACGCCGTCTAGCCATCTGCTCCGCTTCCTGCCCCATACTGGCCCATACGTCCGTATACAGTACGTCAGCGCCTTCAGCTGCCGCCAGCGGCTGATTGGTTATGGTAATGCGACTGCCGGACTGGCCAGCGTCGGCCTGAGCCTGAGCAACCATGCGTTTATCAGGTTCGTATCCGGCCGGCGTAGCAACAGTAATATCCATACCAACCTTGGCACAGATATGCAGCAAGGCATTCGCCATATTATTGCCGTCACCGATATACGCCATTTTTAATCCTTTTAAATTGCCTTTATGTTCAACCACTGTAAATATATCAGCCAGTGCCTGGCATGGATGCAGTAAGTCTGTTAAACCGTTAATGATGGGAATACTGGCGTAATGCGCCAGTTCTTCTACTTCGGCATGTGAAAAGGTACGGATCATAACGCCGTCTACGTAACGTGACAGTACACGGGCAGTGTCGCGAACCGGCTCACCACGGCCAATTTGCAGATCATTAGCACTTAAGAAAAGAGCCATCCCGCCTAATTGCCACATGCCTACTTCAAAAGAAACACGTGTACGGGTAGACGACTTTTGAAAAATCATGCCAAGAGTTTTTCCCTTGAGTACATGATGCTCTATTCCTTGCTGCTGTTTTTGTTTTAATTCCCGCGAAAGCTCTAGAATTTCATAGACCTCGCTTGTCGAAAGGTCATGAATAGATAGTAAATCTTTACATGTTAGGCTCATACCGATCCCCCTTTGTACTTTTAGTATAAAGGGTTTTGCATAAAATTTCAATGATTATTTATATTTATACTAATTAAATTCGGCTAACACCTTTTCCAGGCTAATCATCAGTTCATCAATGTGCTTTTTATTAATCGTTAACGGCGGTACAAAGCGCAGAACATCACCGGCTGTACAATTAATAATAACCCCGTCTTCCAGGCAGCGATTGACGATTTCCCGCCCCGGCCTGCTCAGTTGGGCACCGATCATCAGGCCCTTACCACGGACATTGAGAATAAGTTGAGAATATTTATTCTGCAGCTTGCATAATTCACTCATCAAATAATTACCCATGTTAGCAGCATTAGTTCCTAGATCTTCTTCAGCGATCACTGCCAATACAGCATTGCCAGCCGCGCAAGCCAGCGGATTTCCGCCAAAGGTACTGCCATGGTCACCGGCATGAAAAGCACCGGCTACTTTAGCAGAAGTAAGAAAGGCACCAATGGGTACACCGCCGCCAAGTCCCTTGGCCACTGTTACAATATCCGGGCGTACGCCAAAGGTTTGATAAGCAAATAATTGACCTGTACGTCCCATGCCGGTCTGAATTTCATCAAAAATAAGCAGTGCGCCATATTCATCGCAAAGATCGCGTACAGCCTGCAGATAACCGTCATCAGGAATGTTCACGCCGCCTTCACCTTGAATAGGCTCCAGCATAACGGCGCAGGTTTTTTCGGAAACCATGCTTTTCAGAGCAGCCAAGTCATTGAAAGGCACACAGCGAAAGCCGCCCGGCAAAGGTTCATAACCCTGTTGATACTTTGGCTGCCCGGTAGCGGTCATCGTCGCGTAGGTCCGCCCATGAAATGAATTCTCAGCCGTAATAATTTCCACCCGGTCTGCCTGTAAGGTTTTACCGTATTTACGGGCGAGCTTGATAGCGCCTTCATTAGCTTCTGCTCCGCTGTTGGCAAAGAAGACTTTATCCATACCGGCCAATTCCGTCAGCGTTGCCGCCAGTTTTACCTGCTCCTCCGTATAATACAAATTAGAGCAATGAATCATTTTACCGGCTTGCTCGGCAACAGCCGCTACCAGTTTAGGGTGAGCATGGCCAAGCACATTAACGGCAATGCCACCTAAGAAGTCGAGGTATTTTTTCCCTTCCGTATCATAGACATAGGGTCCTTCCCCATGGGAAAGCACAATGGGATAGCGGGCAAATACCGGAACATAATGCTGTTCATCAAGCCCCATAATTTGTTGTTTATTCACGTTAACCCCTCCCGCTTTCTTTCACAACTTCCGTACCAATACCGGTTGCCGTGAACACTTCCAGCATGAGTGAGTGAGCCTGGCGACCGTCAATAATATGTGTTTTTTCTACCCCTCCGGCCAGTGCCCGGATGCAGGCTTCCACTTTCGGAATCATGCCGCCGTCAATACTGCCTTTTTTCACCATTTCCTGGGCTTCCGAATAGGGAAGAGTGGAAACAAATGTACTCTTATCATGATAATCCCGGTAAATGCCCTCTACGTCGGTAAGCAGGACAAGCTTGGCGGCACCGACGGCGGCGGCAATTTCACCGGCGACATAATCAGCATTAATATTATAAGTTTCCCCTTTTAAGCCGACCCCGGTAGGAGCAATAACGGGGATATAATTATGACTGAGCAGAATGCGGATAATATCGGCATTTATTTTGGTTACATCACCAACAAAGCCGATATCTACTTCTTTGGGCAGTCCGTTTTCATAAATGGTAGCCATTGTCTGTTTAGCCACAATGAGGTCTGAATCCTTGCCATTTAAGCCTACAGCCCGGCCGCCATACTGATTAATGAGACTGACAATTTCCGTATTAATTTTACCGGCAAGTACCATTTCGGCAATAGTAGCTGTTTCAGCATCTGTAACACGCAGCCCCGCAACAAAGTGACTTTGCTTGCCCACCTGCTTGAGCATACCGGTAATTTCAGGCCCGCCGCCATGGACGACGATCGGATTAATCCCAATGCACTTCATTAGCACAATATCTTGAATAACATTTTTCTTCAATTCATCATTAAGCATTGCATTGCCGCCGTATTTAATAACAAACGTCTTACCGGCAAACTTCTGCATGTACGGCAATGCTTCTGCTAATACCGCTGTTTTCTGGTCAATACTGATCATATCAATCCTCTCCTTACCCTTTACTACCTGAATAACACTTCTTTACATATACGAATTCCCCTGCTTGCTCAAAGAGCCAACAGGAGATTGTCTCGTCACAATATGAATAGATGAGATTGCCACGTCGCTGCGCTCCTCGCAATGACAGGGAAGCTGATCGCCCACCGCCTTACTCAGCCGTGCACCCCCGCAGGGGAGCTTTATCACGACCGATCACCACCAAGCCCGTTCTCTTGGCCTCCCCACTGAGAAGACGCCAGGAGGCTAAAGTGAGATTACCACGTCGCTGCGCTCCTCGCAATGACAGGGAAGCTGATCGCCCACCGCCTTACTCAGCCGTGCACCCCGCAGGGGAGCTTTATCACAACAAACTGCCGTTAAGCCCGTTCTTGGCCTCCCCACTGAGAAGACCACAGACGCCAGGAGGCTAAAGATGAGATTGCCACGTCGCTGCGCTTCCTCGCAATGACAGGGAAGCTGATCGTCCATCGTCCTTACTCAGCCGTGCACCCCCGCAGGGGAGCTTTATCACACCAACTGCCGCTAGGCTCGTTCCCCGTCTTCCCCTGCCGCCAAACTCAGGCCGTCGAGAAGGCTCCAGCTGCTAGGCGGAGGGGGAGGCGCAACCGGAGGCGTACATGTCGTACGGTGAGGATTGCGCCTCCCCCGACAACAACGCAGATGGGGCCTTATCGGCGGCCGCCTCTTTAAGTGTGGTATTCGCCGTTTATTTTTACATATTCATACGAAAAATCGCACGTCCATACTGTTGCCTCTTCTTGGCCCAGCCCCAAATCAACGACTACCGTAATATCTTTTTCGCTCATCACTTTTCTCAGCAGAGCTTCGTCGTATCGTGCTCCAAGCCCGGCTTCAACAATGGTGACTCCGCCGATGGCCAGCGACGTACGGGCAGGCTGAACATTCGATCCCGAATAGCCTACGGCACATAAAATTCGTCCCCAGTTAGGATCTTGACCGAAAAAAGCGGTTTTAACCAAGGGAGATTTTGCAATGCTCATTGCTGCCTTTTTCCCCTGCTCGAAGCTTAAAGCTCCCTTAACGGTGATTTCGAGAAATTTTGTTGCCCCTTCACCATCACGCACGACTTGCTGCGCAAGATAGCGGCAAACGGACTGCAGCGCTTCAGCAAACAGCAGATAATCAGGATCAGCAGCATCGTCTATCAGTGCATTGCCTGCCTGGCCATTAGCCAGTACACATACTGTATCATTCGTACTGGTATCACCATCAACAGTAATCATATTAAAAGTCAGACTGACAGCTTTATCCAATGCCTGCTTTAACAGCGGACTGCTAATATTGGCATCGGTTGTCATATATCCCAGCATGGTTGCCATATTAGGATGAATCATTCCCGCTCCTTTGGCAATGCCGGCAATCCGCACAGGCATCCCTCCGAGCTTGAATTCATAGGCAATTGTTTTGGCAAATGTGTCGGTTGTCATTATGGCCTGCATCGCGTTGTCATAGCCTTCTACCGACAACTTGCTTACTGCCTGCTGAATACCTGCGGAAACCTTCGCCATCGGCAAGGTAACGCCAATAATGCCTGTAGAGGAAACTAGTATGGTCTGAGGTGAGATACTCAGCAGTTCTGCGGTTTGCTTTACCATTTCCTGAGCATCGGCCATCCCCTGCTCACCGGTGCAGGCATTGGCGCAGCCGGAATTGACAACAATAGCCGATAGCACACCGCCTTTAATATGTTCCCGGGAAAGAATAACCGGGGCCGCAGCCATATCATTGGTCGTAAAAACAGCTGCCGCCGCCGCGGGAACAACACTGTAAATAACAGCAACATCTTCTTTGCCGCTTTGTTTTATACCGGCTTTAACACCTGCGGCTAAAAAGCCCTTGGGTGAGGTTATGCCGCCTGTGATTGGTTTCAACATTATACTTACACTCCTTATTTAAGGATATAAAGGTGGCTGAGTAAGTCCCAGTTGTTCTTCAAGGCCAAACATAACATTCATGTTCTGTACAGCCTGACCGGCAGCCCCTTTTACCAGATTGTCAATGGCCGATACAACAATTACCCGGTTAGTACGGGAGTCAATGTGCCAGCCGATATCACAAAAGTTTGAGCCCCGGGTATTTTTTGTAGCCGGATAGCCCCCTCTGCCGAGCAAGCGGATAAAATATTCTTCCTGGTAGAGACTGCTAAAAGCGTCGTCTACCTGCGCAGCAGTTACCCCGCTCTTTAGCGTACCATAGCAAGTACTCAAAATTCCTCTCGCAATCGGAATCAGATGCGGCGTAAAGTTAATCAGGATTTCCTTGCCGGCGATTTCTCCCAGCGCCTGTTCTATTTCTGGCGTATGCCGGTGGCCGGCAATGTTATACGCCTTTACGCTTTCAAATACTTCCGTAAAGTGGCTGTTTAAACCAAGGCTGCGGCCAGCCCCCGATACACCGGATTTTGCATCAATCATAATAGAGTTTTCCTCAACAAGCTGCAGCTTGATTAGCGGCGCCATTGCCAGGATGCTGGCAGTTGTATAGCAGCCCGGATTGCCGACAATCGTTGCACTCTGTACTTCTTTGCGGTATAGCTCGGTTAACCCGTATACCGCTTTAGCCTCTTTGTGCGTATGCGGCAGCTTATACCACTTTTCATATACGCTGGTATCGCGAAAGCGGTAATCGGCCCCTAAATCAATTACCTTCGCCCCTTTGGCGACGATTTTCTTGCCGGCCTCCATCGCATGCCCATGCGGCAGGGCAATAAAAACTACATCACTGGCTGCGGCAACTTCATCAAGCTGCTGCATATTTACCAGCTTATTATCATAAAACTTTTGCAGATGAGGGTATATTTCAGATATGGCTGCACCAGTCTGGCTTTCTGATGTGATAGCGACGATTTCAGCCTGGGGATGACTGGATAATAATCGCAGCAGCTCCTCTCCGGTATAACCGGTTGCGCCGATAATACTGACTTTCATATGTGGTGCCTCCTATATGTTAAATTTACTTTTATGATTAATTATACAAATCTATGGATAATAATGCAATTAAAAAATTATGATACCCGTCGATTTTCCGCAGCCGGGGCATGTCCCGCTGTCAGTTAAATAGTTGATAACAGAATAAGTGCGGTCAATCAGTAAAGTAGAGCATACCGGACAATATGTATTGGCAAACCTGCCGCCTGCATTACCTAAATATACATAGTCCAAGTACTCACCGGCAATTTGGTATGCATGTTCCAATGTTGCAAGCGGTGTTGGCGGCATAGCCAGGCGGTAATTAGGAAAATACCGGGAAACATGCAGGGGAATAGTAGAATCAACCCCATTCAGCCATTTCGCCAGTGCTTTGATTTCATCTTTTGAATCGTTAAGCCCCGGCACCAGTAACGTGGTAATTTCAACATGACAATAGAGCGAGGCCAATTCGACAGTATGCTTTACATTATTCAGCCGTCCGGCACAGACTTGCTGATAATACTCATCAGAAAAGGCCTTAACATCAATATTCATTGCATCAAGATAGGGCAGAAGCTTTCGAAGAGGCTGCTTGTTAATAAAGCCGTTGGTAACGAGTACATTTTTCAGGCCCTTTTCGTGCGCTAACCTGGCTGTATCCAAAACATATTCATACCACACGCCAGGCTCGGAATAGGTAAAGGCGAGACCGATATTACCGGAACCAGCCTCTTGCGCCATACCGACAGCCGCTTGGGGAGATAACGTCTTTGTCTCAGGCTGTTCCTGCGCGATTCGCCAATTCTGGCAGAACTGGCAGGAAAAATTGCAGCCCCAGGTGCCCAGCGATAAAATCTGCCTGCCTGGATAAAAATGATAAAGCGGTTTCTTTTCAATCGGGTCCAGTGCACAGGCAGAACAGGCTGCATAGTTTAAGACATAAAGCTTGCCGCCGCTGTTTTGCCGCGTCCTGCAAAAGCCGCTCTCTCCTTCAGCAATGCTGCAGGTTTTGGGACAAAGCAGGCAGGTGACTCCTTGTCCGGTATTTTTATAATAATGCGCTTCATGCATAGCTGCTACTCATAACGGGTAACGGTAAACCGGTATAGATCAACATTCTCAGTTTCAGGAATACCCGCTTTTTGCTTAGCAATTGCTATTTGTGTTTCTACAGACTCTATTCCGGCCAGCATAGGCAGCAGCAAGCCGCTGCGCCGACCGTTGCGCACAATTACGCCATACTTTTGTGGATCCAGTTCCGCAATCGAGTTAATTTTTTGGGGCTCGTCCAGGATATCCACAGAAATCGTAATATCTGCCAGCTCATTTAGCTCAACAGGCCAGAAACGGGGATCCTGTGTGCCTGCTCCGACGGCATTTACGATAATTTCTTGAGCAGTGCTTGACTGAGCAGGTGAAAAGGTACCGATACAGCCGCGCAGTTCACCTTGCTTTTTTAGAGATACAAAAACACCGGCAGGCTTATTTAACTCAACTGCTCCTTCTTTTGACAGGGGCAGCAAACTCCCCTTTTCCAAATAATAAGCAAGACTTTTTCTTGCCAGCTGCACAGGCATGCTTTCGGCCACCTGCTTTCACGCCCTTTCTTACTTATTGGCAGGGATAAACTGCGCTACCGCATAACCGACTCCAAAAGGCCCTTCATAGGATAATACTTCCGCAGATACGTCCAAGCCGCCTAAGATTCCCATGAGGAAAAATGCTGGCCGGAGTCCGCATTCACCTGCTTGTGCAATTAAATCTCTATCCATATTCAGTAATGCCTTTACATCAACATTCTGTAACGCTTGTACAACTTGACGGTCAAATTCGGCCCCCTGTGGACTATAGCCTGCAGGTGCATCCTCTGTTAAGCGATGTGATAAGTCACCTGAAGCAATAACGGCAACACGCTTGTCCGCCATACCGATAGCCGCTTGAACCGCCTTGCCGAAGGTATACATTTCCTCATAAGGCAGCTTACCCATGGACAAGTGGACCAGTTGTCCTTTAAATCCGGCTTTGTGAAGATAGTACAGCGGCACAACAGCACCATGATCCAGCTGCAGGCTCAGACGATTTGTTTTAGCCAGGTCATCAGTCAGTTCTACCAAATGAATGCCCAGACGTTCACATTTTTTTATGATATGACGCACTAAGAGCCCATCCGTCTCAAATCCTAAGGCCACATCAGGACAGCCGAAATCAGCCATCGATCCTCTAAGACGTGGATGAATCGTCACAACAGCTCCATCTTCGACAACCGGACCGTGCGGTGTAAGCACTACGACAGTCTGCGGATTGTATTCTTTAATGGTGTTTGCAACTTTATCAGCCGCCTCTACCGTAGCGGTAATACGATTGATTTCCTCTTGACCTACTTCCGGTATCATGATAGGCGGATGAGGCATAAAAGCACAGCCAACCAGTTTATTCAACATTGATTGCTCCTTTCGGAAGTCTCTTTTTCGTTCTATCGTCCCACATTTTGGCTAAAATGATACGCTAAGCCCTTGGCAATATACTCGGCCAGTTTTTGCTGGTAAGCATCATCCAGCAATAGCGCAGCTTCCTTGGCATCACTTAAAAAACCAGCTTCAATTAGTATACCTGGCAATGTAGGAGCATTCAACACAAGAATATCCTTATCCTGCTTAACTTGCCTCTTATTTCCTGGCGGGAAATGCTTCATGGCCTGCTGCATGACTTCAGCCAAAGCTTTACTCTGGGCAAATTTGGGCCCGTAAAAAACCTGAGCCCCCGGCCTTACCAGGCCTTTGATTGAATTAACATGAATACTGACAAACACTTCAGCGCCTGATGCATTGATCAATTCCACCCGCCGCTGTAAATCGTTCCGCTTGCCCCCCTTCCCTCTTGTATAGTAATCAATATCGGCATCACGCGTTAATACAGCAGCTGCATCGTGGGCCTGCAAAATATCCTTCAGTTTTAAAGCAATTGCCAGGTTAACCGTCTTTTCGACAACGCCATTCCCACTCGCACCATCATCTATGCCGCCATGTCCCGGATCAATACTGATTGTCTTACCCGCCAAAACCGCGAGGTTAACTGTTTCTATCGAATCAGATACCAAATACCTGAGTGTCAGCAGATTTAGCACAAACACGGCAATACTGCACATGGCAATTAACCGTAAAGAACGCTGGCGAACTGCAATTATGCGCATATTCTCTTCCTCCTGTGTTTTCCTTCTTCTAAACCATATTCCACTGCTTGCCGGCCTATGTCGGTCAACTTCTGGTAAGTATAGCCAAATCGGGACAAGTACGCTACAATATTAGAAAAGACTTAGCTTACGTCAAGTCCATAAGGGAGCAGGCGGAAGCTTATGTCGTTCTTATTTCGCCATCAGAAAGTTAACCTTTCTGATAAGATTAGAAAAGACTTAGCTTACGCCAAGTCTTTTAGGCGCAGGGGAAAAGTGAAACCTTTTGCTAAGATGAACTATGTTACGTAAATTAAATTGGTGTCTGGAGGAATTATATGCGCACAGGGCGTTTTTTGATTCTGCTGGGTATCTTATTCTTGGGAACTTTTTTATGGGCAGCCGGCAGTTCGCTTCTCCCTTCCCTAAGTCCGCAGCTGCCGGTGAAAGAATTATCTGCCAAGCTTGGACAAATACAGGAAAATGCCAAAGAGCTTCCTAGTCTGTGGGATCGCCTGTACCGCATTGTCGCCTTCAAAAGCGCAGTGGAAGCCAAATTGAACAGAAAAACCTACGTTCCCTTAAGCGACATCCCGCTGACTCTGCAACAAGCGATCATCGCTGTAGAAGATAACCGCTTTTACCGCCATATGGGCTTTGACATTGAAGGGATTATTCGAGCCGCCCTTGTTAATATGCAGTCCGGTGAATTGGTGGAAGGCGGCAGTACGATCACGCAGCAGCTGATCAAAAATTTGTTTTTAACCAACGACCGCACTATGGGGCGTAAGGTAGAAGAGCTGCTGCTATCGATTATTATGGAAATGCGTTATACCAAAGAAGAAATCATGGAAATGTACTTAAACACGATTTATTTCGGTTCTAATGCTTACGGTATTGGCCCTGCTACCTATGTATATTTCGGCAAAACACCGCCTAAACTGACCTTAGCGGAAAGCACGCTGTTAGCAGGCTTGCCAAACGCCCCTTCCCTGTACTCACCTTATGAAGATTTAAAAGCAGCTAAGGAACGACAGGCAGTTGTACTGCAAACAATGGTCCGGCATGGATTTATCGGACCAAATCAGGCTCTGGAAGCAAAATCAGTACCAATCAAATTAGCCCGCTGATCAAGTAAACGAAAATAACAAGCGCTGTTCTTGAGCCGTATGGCTCAAGAACAGCGCTTGTTTTATTGCAGCTATTTGTGTGCATCAGGAGTGTAGTATAAGTGGTGCAATCAAAGGTATAAGCGATGAGGTAACTACCGCAGATAAGGCCATGCCAATACCAGCCATTAAGCCCTGCTGCTCACCCTCCAGTAATGCCGTCGCTGTACCCTGACCGTGCGAAATAGTACCTAAGGCTAAGCCGCGGATCAGTGGGCTGGTTATTTTGAGCAGGGTCAGGATTGTCGGGCCGGCAAGAGCCCCCAATGCACCTGTCACAATGACAAAAGCAATTGCCAATCCCGGATCTCCGCCATTTACTTTAGCGACTTCGGCCGCAACCGGTGCTGTGACTGATTTAGAGCCAAGTGATACCACAATATCTTTAGGCATGCCAACAAACTGAGCGATACTCATTGCCGTCACAGCAGTCAGCGCGGAAGCAAAACATACTCCCAAAATAATTGGGGTTAAATGTTTCTTAACAATACTCAAATTTTTGTAGAGCGGTACGGCTAAACAAACGGTTGCAGGTCCCAGCAACAGCGTAATCAAATCTTTTCCCGGCTGATATAAGTCATAGGGTACATGAAACAACAGCAATATTGTCATGACGATGGCAGAACTTACTACCACCACGTTCAATAATGGATTTTGATAGCGGGAGGCTAGCGTACGGCTTACCAGATACGCTACGATAGTGACCAGAATTAGTGCCACTGTATATAACATTTGCATCTTCATTTTCCCTCCCCATTTTTCAGCTTTGTAAATCGAAAGACAATAAATGCTATACATAAACTAATTGTTAGTGAAGCAAACAATACAATTCCCTGTTTATGGAATATCTCCCAATAATTCATCAAACCTACTGTTACAGGTATAAAGAAAAAAGCCATATGCTTGAGTAAAAATCCGGTAACCTCCTGAATGTGATCCGTTTTAATCAGTCCTGTATAGAGCAGCATAAACAAGAGCAGCATGCCAACTACACTGCCGGGAATGGGCAGGCTAAAAACGGCCGCCAGTTTATCCCCAGCTAAGGACACAAACAAAATAATCAGTAATTGCCAAACAACAGCTAACGTTTTCTTTACCAGGACCATTTCTATCCCCCCTTTTTCTCTAAAGACTTTGGTTACCCTTATTCTATAACAGACTCAAGCTATAAGTAAAATATATAGCTTAGATATTTACTATGAGTTTTTCAGATAGACCAAAGACGGTTCTGCCTATCGAAAAAAACACCCAATATCCAAGATTACATAGTATATACTATGAGACTTCTAAGTGACCGTATTATCACTTAATACTAATAGCTGCTTATAAAGTGTGATAATGTGAGGAGATTGAAAATGGATACATTATCAATCCAAGTGGAAAACCATTTAGGTGGTTTCGTTACTCCAGGATCTAATGTCCGCTTCGATACGACCGTTTCGAGCAGTGGGCTCATTACTAATGATCCAGCAACCGGCGTTATTACTATTGGTAAAACCGGCAGATACCTAATCAACTGGTGGGTTGCAGCCCAATCCTCTATTGGGGCGTACGATCTTTCTTTTGCAATTGTCTCATCGCAGGGGGATAATATCAATGCCGTATCATCAATCAAGACCGGACAAATTATTGGCTTTGCCATCCTTGAGGTTAGCAGCCTTCCCATGACAATCAGCTTAGTAAGCCAAATACCTAATAATTTATGGTATTCTACAGCAGCTAATGTGAAGGCTACTTTATTAGTAACTGAAGTACCGGTAGAGACTGGAGTAACAGGTAATACAGGTGCCACTGGTTCTACAGGGGCTACCGGTATTGCCGGGGCCACTGGTTCTACTGGGGCTACCGGTATTGCCGGGGCCACTGGCTCGACGGGGGCTGCCGGTATTGCCGGGGCCACTGGCTCTACGGGGGCTACCGGTATTGCCGGGGCCACTGGTTCTACTGGGGCTACCGGTATTGCCGGGGCCACTGGCTCTACGGGGGCTGCCGGTATTGCCGGGGCCACTGGCTCTACGGGGGCTACCGGTATTGCCGGGGCCACTGGCTCTACTGGGGCTGCCGGTATTGCCGGGGCCACTGGCTCTACTGGGGCTGCCGGTGATGCCGGTGCTACTGGCTCTACAGGTACTACCGGCGATACCGGTGCTACTGGCTCGACGGGGGCTGCCGGTGATGCCGGGGCCACTGGCTCTACAGGGGCTACCGGTATTGCCGGGGCCACTGGCTTTACTGGGGCTGCCGGTGATGCCGGGGCCACTGGCTCTACAGGGGCTACCGGTATTGCCGGGGCCACTGGCTCTACTGGGGCTGCCGGTGATGCCGGTGCCACTGGCTCGACGGGGGCTACCGGTGATGCCGGGGCCACTGGCTCTACTGGGGCTTCCGGTGATGCCGGTGCCACTGGTTCTACTGGGGCTGCCGGTGACGCCGGGGCCACTGGCTCTACAGGGGCTACCGGGCCTGCAGGAGGAGTTACTGGTAATACAGGTGCCACGGGTTTGACGGGTGAAACTGGCGCTATCGGGCTGACAGGCGCAACTGGGATTACGGGTGCTGTGGGCCAAACTGGCCCGGCAGGCGGCGCAACAGGCAATACTGGTCCTACTGGTGCTGCGGGGTTCACCGGTAATACTGGGGCTACTGGGGCTACTGGTTCCACCGGTCCCATTGGTACGACTGGAATAACTGGAATGACTGGGCCTACCGGTGCTATTGGCGCTGCGGGCTTCACTGGTGCTACTGGGCCTACCGGTGCTACCGGTTCCACTGGTCCCACAGGAGCTACCGGAGCAACTGGGCCTACCAGCGCTACCGGTGTCACAGGCGTAACAGGTCCTACTGGTGTAACGGGCTCAGCAGGCAACACAGGTGCCACTGGCAGAACAGGACCTACCGGCTCAACTGGTATTACCGGTGCTACTGGCTCAACTGGGACTACCGGCGATGCTGGCGCTACTGGGGCAACAGGTGCTACAGGACCTGCCGGAGGCTCCACTGGCAATACAGGTGCTACCGGTGCAACCGGAGCTACCGGTGCCCCCGGTCTGACGGGCGCTGCCGGACTTACAGGCGCAGCAGGACTTACAGGCGCCACTGGTATAACAGGCGCCGCCGGTGGTGCGACAGGCAATACGGGTCCTACTGGACCTACGGGAAATGCGGGCGCCGCAGGTGCCACTGGGGCCACTGGCACTACTGGGCCTACTGGTACTACCGGCAATACTGGGGCCACTGGCGCTACTGGGCCTACTGGTACTACCGGCGATGCTGGTGCCACTGGCGCTACTGGGCTTACTGGTACTACCGGCGATGCTGGTGCCACTGGCGCTACTGGGCTTACTGGTACTACCGGCGATGCTGGTGCAACTGGCGCTACTGGGCTTACTGGTACTACCGGCGATGCTGGTGCAACTGGCGCTACTGGGCCTACTGGTACTACCGGCGATGCTGGTGCAACTGGCGCTACTGGGCCTACTGGTACTACCGGCGATGCTGGTCCCACTGGCGCTACTGGGCTTACTGGTACTACCGGCGATGCTGGTGCAACTGGCGCTACTGGCATTACAGGCGATATGGGAGCTACAGGAGCCACGGGTGCTACTGGTCCTGCAGGTGGCGATAGTGGCGATACTGGCGCTACCGGATTAACAGGCGCTATTGGCCTAACTGGAGCTAATGGGCTCACAGGTGCTACAGGCGTAACCGGTCCACCTGGTGGTGATACAGGCAATACCGGTCCTACGGGCGCCACTGGTGATGCGGGCGCTATCGGTGCCACCGGCATTGATGGTGCGACTGGACCTACCGGGGCCTCTGGCGATGATGGTACAACTGGACCTACTGGCTCCACTGGTGATGATGGTGCGACTGGACCTACGGGTGCCACCGGCGATGATGGGGCCACTGGACCTACGGGTGCCACCGGCGATGATGGGGCGACTGGACCTACGGGTGCCACCGGCGATGATGGGGCCACTGGACCTACCGGAGCCACTGGCGATGATGGGGCGACTGGACCTACGGGTGCCACCGGCGATGATGGGGCGACTGGACCTACCGGGGCCACTGGCGATGATGGGGCGACTGGACCTGCGGGTGCCACCGGCGATGATGGGGCCACTGGACCTACGGGTGCCACCGGCGATGATGGGGCTACTGGGCCTACCGGATCCACCGGCGATGATGGGGCTACTGGGCCTACCGGTGCTACCGGCGCCACGGGGACAGCTGGCGTCGCTGGACCAACCGGGCCTACCGGCGCTACCGGCGCCACGGGAACGGCTGGCGTCGCTGGACCAACCGGGCCTACTGGTGCTACTGGCGGCACAGGAACGGCTGGCCTCGCTGGACCTACCGGGGCTACCGGCGCTACCGGCGCCACGGGGACTGCTGGCCTCGCTGGACCTACCGGGGCTACCGGCGCCACTGGCAATACAGGAGCTACCGGCAGAACTGGTGCTACGGGAGCAACCGGAGCAACCGGGGCTACAGGAAGTACTGGTGAAGAAGGCACTGTCGGCAGAACTGGGGCTACTGGGGCTACTGGGGCTACTGGACCTACCGGCAACACAGGTGCCACGGGCAGGACTGGTGCTACTGGGCCTACGGGTGCTACGGGAGCTACTGGAGCAACCGGGGCTACCGGCGCGACTGGTT
This sequence comes from Anaerospora hongkongensis, assembly GCF_004339805.1. GTDB lineage: Bacteria > Bacillota > Negativicutes > Sporomusales > DSM-15969 > Anaerospora > Anaerospora hongkongensis. The sequence continues at coordinate 422,877 of NZ_SLUI01000002.1, forward strand.
CAGGCTTCTCTGCTTTCGCTTATGTATATAACACTACTGGTGGGACTATCACTTCAGGCGCAAATGTGACTTTCAGCAACAATGGCCCTTTAGTCGGAGTAACACATACCGTTAACACCGCGCCGATTGTCGTTGGCTCAAGTGGTATCTATAATATAACTTTTACTGTTTACAATACGAATAATTCCGCTACTGATATTGCATTAGCAATCAACAATGTAAATCAAGCACTTTTTAAAAGTAGTGGCTCCCAAGTATTAAGTGGTGAATATACACTATCACTCAATGCTGGTGATAGCATTACGATCCGCAATATTGACGCTAGTAATTATACGCTTGAGCCAGCAGGCTATATCTCCGCCTTTGTGTCTATCATAAAATAGAATCAAAAAACAGTAAGTTATATAACTTACTGTTTTTTGATTGATATAGTAATGTAAGATCCTAAATTGCTCTTTAATTTTCCCTTTATTTTAAAAGAAAGAACCCTTGCAAAGAGTGGATTTGCAAGGGTTCTTCTTGTTCTGTAAATATTAACGTTTCGAGAATTTAGCCCCTAGAAATAAAAAAAACCCGCTAAAGCGGGCTGAAAGAGAATATGTTAACTGGAGGACACCTTTATCTTATAATATGCCAAGTTACACTATTTGTGTGTGAGACTAAAAGAATGTACTTTAAATAAAAAATCATTGCTGTGAATTTTCATTTTAACTATTGTTCCAAATCAATCCTTATTTACATATTATATAACAGAAATATTATAAGAGGTGAATATCTTATGGAATTGCACCGTTTTCATCCGAATAATCATTGCTGCACATGTAAATGCAGTAATTGTGTTCCCATTGTAATCTGTAACCCTTGTAAAACCAATACCTGTCCTACTGGGGCCACTGGCGCTACTGGGGCTACCGGGGCTACCGGGGCTACCGGGACTACTGGCATAGGCACTACCGGCGCTACTGGGGCCACTGGCGCTACCGGTGCTACCGGTGTTACTGGCGCTACCGGCGCTACTGGCGCTACTGGCGCTACCGGTGCTACCGGTGTTACTGGCGCTACCGGTGTTACTGGCGCTACCGGCGCTACTGGGGCTACTGGCGCTACCGGTGTTACTGGCGCTACCGGTGTTACTGGCGCTACCGGCGCTACCGGCGCTACTGGGGCTACTGGGGCTACCGGCGCTACCGGCGCTACTGGCGCTACTGGGGCTACTGGGGCTACCGGCGCTACGGGCTTAGGCGCTACCGGCCCGACTGGCCCAGGCGGCAGCACTATTTATCTGGGCACTGATCAATCAGTTGGTAACCTTGACTTTTTAGGTTTAGGTACGTCCTCCGCTGACTTTGCTCGTAATACGCTAGTAATACCACAGGCCACAACGCTTACCGGCTTGGCCTTTAGTATCCGCGACAGTTCATTAGATGTCGGAGATACTGCCTCTGCAGAAATTTATATCAGCACAGATTGTGGAGTAACCCCTACGGCCACAGGCATTATAGCCACAGTAGTCGGACCTAATCCGCCAAATTGCACTGCATTTACTCCTGCCAGTCTTTCTCTCGTGCTAGGTAATTTAATAACAGTACGAGTTACAACAGATGGTGGAGCATTTGCAGAGGGTGTGGCTGCTACAATCTTATTCTCTGTCCCCTAATATAGAAATCAAGTGTATATTGCAATCCCTTTCAGGTAAGTTGACTCTCACGACCGGAACATGCAATAGCTATTGCATGTTCCAGTCGTTCTTATTTATCATCTAGGCTTTTGACACAATAAAACCATTGATTAACAAAAAAATTTTACTAAATATATAATAAAGGATTTGTAATTTACTGGACTCATATCATCAGGGTAAAGTGAAGTTTATGGATATTGAGGCTGAGATTATGAATATGTTTCTGAAGGCCCTTAATTGATTAATAACTATGTATAGAGAAAATACTGCGGCCATACCGATAAAAAAATTAGTTCCCTATTAGATCATTATGGCTCAACTTAAAATTAGTTAAGAATGTTTACCTATAAGAAAGAACCCTTGCAAAGAGTGGATTTGCAAGGGTTCTTGTTCTGTAAATATTAACGTTTCGAGAACTGGGAAGCTTTACGGGCTTTCTTAAGACCGTATTTGCGGCGTTCCTTTTCGCGAGGATCGCGAGTAAGGAATCCTGCTTTTTTCAGGGAAAGACGCAGTTCAGCGTCAACGCGGAGCAGGGCGCGGGCAATACCGTGACGGATAGCGCCTGCCTGACCGGAAGGACCGCCTCCTTCAACTTTGGCCAGAACGTCGTATTGACCGATTGTGCTGGTAAGATTAAGGGGCTGCTTGACGATCAATTCGAGAGTCTTACGACCGAAATATTCACCAAGAGCGCGGTCATTAACGGTGATATTGCCTTCACCCGGAACCAGACGAACTCTGGCAACCGATGTTTTTCTGCGGCCTGTGCCGTAGTATTGAACTAATGCCATGATATGTTCCTCCTTCCGGTATTAGCGAATGTTAAGTTCTAATGTTTCAGGTTGTTGAGCTTCATGTGGATGGGTAGCGTTGCTGTACACTTTTAATTTGCGGTACATTTGACGTCCCAGTGTATTTTTCGGCAACATGCCTTTCACTGCCAGTTCGATTACCCGTTCTGGTCTTTCAGCCAGCATTTTGCCAGCAGCAGTGAAAGTAGTACCACCCGGATATCCGGAATGACGGAAATACGTTTTTTGCACCAGCTTTTTGCCGGTAAGAACGACTTTCGCCGCATTGACCACAATTACATGGTCACCAGTATCCATATGGGGGGTATAGGTAGGTTTATGTTTACCGCGAAGAATTTTTGCTACTTCAGCGGCCAGGCGTCCCAAAGTTTTGCCTTCAGCGTCAACAACATACCATTTGTGCTCGATGTTGCTTGGATTGGCCATAAATGTAGTTTTCATGCTGGTATCCCTCCTCGTTACAGCTTGCTTACGAAAAAGATTTTTAGCCTTACTTGCCGGGGCTAATGGAAGCACGACAAAATCTCATAAAAACATTGTAATAAATGGGCTTGTCAATGTCAAGGATTAGATCAGTTAAATCGAAAATTTTCCTTGTTTAGCGGCTAAAATACTGCTTTCAGATTAACACATGCCCGGGTGTGTCGAATCATAGAAAACTTCTTGCAAATATAAGCCTTGCGCAGGCGCGGTCATTCCAGCTTTCGATCGGTCTTTACCTGCCAGTAAAGCGCCCATATCACTGTTTTTTCTCCGTCCCCGGCCAATATCTACCAGTGTGCCTACAAGATTGCGCACCATGTGATACAAGAATCCATTTCCCCAAACGCGAAACTCAATAATATCGCCCGCTTGCTGTACCTCTGCCCGGAAAATAGTCCGCACCGGACTAACTACCTGTGTAGTATTGGCACCGCGAAAAGCAGAAAAGTCGTGCGTTCCAACAATGGCCTGTGCAGCCTCCTGCATTGCCGATACCTGCAAGGGCGAAATAATGTGCCATGCGTAATTGCGAAGAAAGGGATTAGCCGTAGGAGACTGGTGAATGCGATAGACATACAGCTTGCCTACAGCACTGATACGGGCATGAAAAGACAACTCCACCTCTTGTGCAGCAAGAATAACAATATCCCGCGGCAGCAGTCCTCTGCTGGCTAGAGCAATCCGTTCGACCGGTATAGCACCAGAAGTAAGAAAATTAACGACTTGACCGTAGGCGTGCACTCCTGTATCAGTACGTGCAGAACCGTTTACGGTAACCGGATGCAAAAAAATTTTACTTAACTTCTCTTCCAGAATTTGCTGGACCGTAATGGCATTGATTTGCCGTTGAAAGCCATGATAGGCAGTTCCGTCATACGCAATTGTCAGCTTGATATTCCGGTTGCCGCTTACAGCCTTTGCCACCGCATCACCCCAAGAACAACCAATAATAACAAAATTGCCGCCAAACCGATAATATCCCGCGATGTAAGCCGCAATTCCTTCATTCGGGTACGGTTTTCACCACCCCGGTAACAGCGGGCTTCCATTGCAGTAGCCAGCTCATCTGCCCGGCGAAAAGCGCTGATAAACAGTGGCACCAGGAGTGGTACCATATTTTTTGCCCTTTTCAGCAAATTTCCGGAAGCAAACTCGGCTCCCCGGGCCATTTGGGCTTTCATGATACGGTCCGTTTCTTCCAGCAGAGTTGGGATGAAGCGCAGCGCAATTGTCATCATCATCGCCAGCTCATGAGCCGGCAGTCCAAAGCGCCGGAAAGGATTCAGCAGGCGCTCAATACCATCTGTTAATACAATCGGGGACGTTGTAAAGGTTAATAAGGATGATATGACAATTAAAAATACCAGCCTCGTGGTCATCAAGATCCCCTGACGTATTCCTTCCCAAGTCACCGTAAGAAAAGACAGAGCATAGATCACTTCACCAGGAGTAGTAAAAATATGAATTGCCAAGGTAAAAATAATAATGATCCAGAGTGGCTTTAAAGAGCGCAGAATCAGCTTAAGCGGAATCCTGGACACAAAGATGGCAAAGACAATAAACGCTGTTATTATCCCATAAGCAGCATAGCTTTCCGCAAGGAATATACCGCTGATAAACAGCAATGTCCCCAGTATCTTAGTGCGGGGATCAAGAAGGTGAATAAACGACTTACCAGGGAAATACTGCCCCAGCGTGATGTCCGTCAGCACCGCTCTCCCCCCTTTACAACCTGCACAATGTTTGCTACAGCCGTTTCAATCGTTAAAGCGCTGTCATCGATTGCCAACCCTTGCGCATGGAGGCGTTTCATCAGCCTGGTCACCGGCGGAACATCGACTCCGGCAGCAGCTAATTCCTGCTGCCCGTGCCTAAAGATCTGCGCTGGTGTATCATCTAATTTTACCTTTCCGCCATTCATTACAATAAGCCTGGTAGCCATACGGGCAATATCTTCCATATTATGCGATACGAGTACAACTGTTACACCGGTCGTTTGATGCAGGCGAATAATTTGACCGAAGATTTCATCGCGTCCTCTAGGATCCAGTCCCGCTGAAGGCTCATCAAGAACCAGATAATCCGGCTGCAGCGCAATAACACCGGCAATTGCTACCCGGCGCATTTGTCCGCCGCTTAAGCGAAAGGGAGAGCGTTTAACAAACAGATCATATGGCAGTCCTACAAACTCCATGCCTAATCTGACACGCCGCTCTATTTCCTGCTCATCAAGGCCTAAATTACGTGGGCCGAAAGCAATATCCTCACCGATTGTTTCTTCAAACAACTGATGTTCCGGATATTGAAATACCATCCCCACTTTCCGGCGGGCAGCTTTCGCTTCAGGACCGCTTGCATGCAAGTCAATGCCATCAACCCGAACTTCCCCGGCTGAAGGTTTTAATAACCCGTTCAAGTGCTGAACTAAAGTCGATTTGCCTGAACCTGTATGCCCGATAATACCGACAAATTCACCTTTGGTGATTTCAAGAGTAACACTGTCAAGCGCCTTGCGCTCGTAAGGTGTTCCCTGCATATATGTGTAGGTAATATGATTCAATGCTATGGACATAAGGCCACCGCCAATTCGTCATCGGTGATAATTGTTTCTGGTAACTGCAGCCCCTGCTCACGCAGTTTAAGGGCTACATCGGCAGCAACCGGTACATCCAATCCCAATTCCTTCAACTTCTCCACGTGAATAAAAATTTCTTCAGGACGTCCTTGCATGAGGATTTGTCCCTGTCCCATCACGACAACGCGGTCAGCCGTTACGGCTTCTTCCATGAAGTGAGTGATATATATGACTGTCATTTTTTCTTGCTTGTTTAGTTGATGTACAGTCGTCAGCACTTCTTCGCGGCCATGTGGGTCCAGCATGGCTGTCGGTTCGTCAAGTACCAGGCAGGCAGGTCGCATCGCGAGTACACCGGCGATCGCAATTCGCTGTTTTTGTCCTCCTGACAACAAATGAGGAGCATGATGGCGATAATCTTCCATACCAACTAAAGCCAGTGCTTCATTAACCCTCTCAACAATTTGTGCAGGAGGGACTCCTAAGTTCTCCGGGCCAAAAGCTACATCTTCTTCGACAATTGCAGCAACGATCTGATTGTCGGGATTTTGAAATACCATACCCACTGACTGACGGACAGCCCATAAATTCTCTTCTTGGGCCGTATCCAGCTCATTGACGATGCATTTCCCATCGGATGGCAAAAGTAAGGCGTTCAAATGCTTAGCCAGTGTTGATTTGCCCGAGCCGTTGGTTCCAATAACAGCAACAAACTCGCCGCGCTGCACCGTCATGCTGACATGATCGAGCGCATGAACCAGCTTACCTTCATAGTCAGTATAGGTATGGCACAAATTATCCAGTTTAATGATATCTCCCATAATTATACCCCGAATTTTTGTTTGCCTACTTCCCTGCTGGTCAATCAAAACAGGGCGACCTCTGTGGTCGCCCGTGCTAAGTGTTACACTAATTCAAGTATAGCCATCGGCGCGGCATCGCCACGGCGAGGTCCGAGCTTCATAACGCGCGTGTAACCGCCTTGACGGTCAGCGTATTTTGGCGCAATAGTGTCAAATAGTTTTTTCACAACTTCTTCATCCATGAGGTATGATAAAACCTGCCGGCGGGCATGCAAGTCGCCGCGCTTGGCCAATGTAATCATTTTTTCGGCTAGGCCGCTGATCTCCTTGGCTTTTGCCTCTGTGGTCTCAATACGCTCGTGTTGAAAGAAGGAAGTCAGAATGCTGCGAAACAATGCTTTACGGGCTGAACTGTCCCGTCCCAACTTTCTGTATAAAGCCATATTCTTCCCTCCCCTATTCCTCGTTTTCAGACAGTGCTAACGTGAGTTCGCCTAACTTTTTCTTTACTTCTTCCAAAGATTTGCGACCCAGGTTGCGCACTTTCATCATATCTTCTTCTGATTTTTGGACCAGCTCCGCTACTGTATTAATGCCGGCCCGTTTTAAGCAGTTATAAGATCGTACCGACAAATCCAAATCTTCAATGGTCATTTCCATTGTTTTGGAGCCGCCCTCTTCAGGAGCCTCGGTAAAAGTGCCTTCTCCCATATCTTCTTCGGGGGGGCTTCCTGCGATATTCTGAAACAGTTTCAGATGGGCAACCATGATACCTGCTGCTTTTGATACAGCTTCTTCCGGTCTCATACTGCCATCAGTCCACACTTCCAGCGTCAGCTTATCGTAATCTGTGACGTTACCAACGCGAGTGTCTGTAACATTGTAGTTAACTCTTAGGATAGGTGAAAAGATGGAGTCAATTGGAATAACCCCAATTACATGGTCGGCCTTTTTGTTTTTGTCAGCCGGCACATAGCCCCGGCCGCGTTCAACGGTTATCTCCATTTTCAGGGATGCCATCGTATCCAAAGTAGCCAGATGCAATTCGGGATTCATAATTTCTACATCCGGGTCGGCGATAATGTCGCCTGCGGTAATTTCACCCTCTCCCTGAGCTTCTACCCGCAAGACTTTTGGCTCCTCGCTGTACATTTTAAGGCACAGCTTCTTTAAGTTTAAAATAATGTCGGTAACGTCCTCCCGAACTCCGGGAATAGTAGAAAACTCATGAAGAACGCCTTCAATTTTAATCGATGTAACAGCAGCACCGGTGAGTGAGGATAAAAGCACTCTGCGCAGGCTGTTGCCGAGCGTAATGCCATATCCCCGGTCTAGCGGTTCCCAAATAAATTTTCCATAGCGACCATCTTCATTAATTTCTGCTATTTCGATTTTCGGTTTTTCGATTTCGATCATCCGGAAAAAACCCTCCTCTTTGCGCAACAAATCACTTACGCTATTTCCACGGTCGAGGGTGAATTATCGTGAGTACAATTCAACGATAAGATGTTCTTGGACAGGAATATCGATCTCTTCCCGTGTGGGGTAGCGCAATACTTTACCAGTTGTATCGTTAACGGACAGTTCCAACCATGCCGGTACTGTTTTAGCACCGAGGTTTTCAATCACTTGCTTGAGCAGCGGTGATTCTTTGCTCGTTTCACGAATTTGAATTACTTCATCGGCTTTTACTAAATAGGACGGAATATTAACCCGGCGTCCATTAACAGTAAAATGACCGTGACGAACCAGTTGTCTGGCCTGAGTACGGCTTTCAGCCATACCTAAACGATAGACAACGTTGTCCAGTCTTCTTTCCAGCATAACCAGTAAGTTTTCACCGGTAATACCTTTCATGCGGTCAGCTTTTTCGAAGTAAGAATGGAATTGGCCTTCCAGTATTCCATAAATACGGCGAGCTTTTTGTTTTTCACGGAGTTGAAGACCATACTCAGATACTTTTTTCCGGCCTTGTCCGTGCTGACCAGGTGCATAACCACGGCGGGTAAATGCACATTTATCGGAATAACATTTATCACCTTTAAGGTACAATTTAGCACCTTCGCGGCGGCATAATCTGCAAACTGCTTCTGTATATCTTGCCATTCTCTTTTAACACCTCCCGAATATTAGACTCTTCTCCGCTTGGGCGGACGGCAGCCATTATGAGGAATAGGGGTAACGTCTTTAATTAGATTTACCTCTAAGCCTGCAGCCTGCAAAGAACGAATTGCAGCCTCACGGCCGGATCCCGGTCCTTTAACAAATACTTCAACTTGCTTTAAGCCATGCTCCATTGCAGCTTTGGCAGCTTGTTCAGCAGCCATTTGGGCAGCAAAGGGAGTGCTTTTACGGGAACCTTTAAAGCCGAGACCGCCGGCACTGGCCCAGGAAAGGGCATTGCCTTTAACATCGGTAATGGTGATGATAGTATTATTGAAAGTGGAGCGGATATGAGCTACACCGAACTCTATATTTTTACGCTCTTTTCTTTTGGTTCTAACAACTTTCTTAGCGACCAAGTTTTATCCCTCCCTTACTTTTTCTTTTTAGCGCCAACAGTTCTCTTCGGACCTTTACGGGTACGGGCATTGGTCTTAGTCCGCTGGCCGCGTACAGGAAGTCCCATACGATGCCGTTTACCCCGGTAGGAACCAATTTCAATCAGACGCTTAATATGAAGGGATTCTTCACGACGAAGGTCACCTTCAACTTTATAATTTTTATCAATTGTTTCACGAAGCTTGGAGATTTCTTCCTCAGTCAGGTTTCTCACCCGAGTATCGGGATTGATTCCGGTTGTGGCAATAATCTCTTTGGCTAGTGTCAAACCGATACCGAAGATGTATGTCAATGCAACTTCAATTCGTTTGTCGCGTGGTAAGTCTACACCGGCTATACGTGCCATCTATCATCCACCCCCTAACGTTTAACCTTGTTTTTGTTTATGTTTTGGATTCTCGCAAATTACCATTACACGGCCTTTGCGTTTAATAACTTTGCACTTTTCACAAATAGGTTTGACTGACGGTCTGACTTTCATAATAAACCTCCTTTATGGTGTCCGCCTGTCCGATTTTATTTGAACCGGTAGGTGATACGGCCACGTTTCAGGTCGTATGGCGTAAGTTCTATTGTTACTTTGTCACCAGGCAAAATGCGGATAAAATTCATTCGAATTTTGCCGGAGACATGTGCCAGCACGACATGCCCGTTTTCCAGTTTAACCTGGAACATGGCATTTGGTAAGGCTTCTAAAACCGTACCTTCAACCTCAATTGCGTCTTGTTTGGCCATCAGATCTCCTCCTCGTCCGCGTCTTACTTAACAATCCGGTGTACATATCTTCAGGATAGCTTTTGTACAACGTCCTGTGCAATAGACCTCATAAGTTTGACATGCCGGACATTTTTTTCTTAGGCTTAGCTGCTGTCCGGATCTGTCCCTTGGCAGCTAAGATGAACGGCGGTTTGCCATGGTCAACTATTGAAGTTTGACCAATGTCCCGTCCCGCCTGGGATATAACGAATTGGCCCAACGGCACAATCCCGGGTGGCACCATGCCTGTTCCCCCTAGAGTTTTGTCAAAATCTCCGGACCATCGGGCGTAATCACAATGGTATGTTCGAAGTGAGCTGACCGCTTGCCGTCAGAAGTAATCACTGTCCAACCGTCGTCAAGCGTTTTAACTTCATGAGTTCCCATGTTGATCATCGGTTCTATTGCCAATGTCATTCCAGATTTTAAACGGGGTCCGCGGCCGGGCGGTCCGTAATTCGGCACTTGAGGATCTTCATGCATATTTCTGCCAATGCCATGCCCAACGTAATCCCGTACCACGCCATAACCAAAACTTTCAGCATGTTTTTGAACAGCGTGTGAAATATCACTTAGGCGGTTACCAACGACGGCCTGTTCAATTCCCTTATACAACGATTGCTCGGTCACATCCAGCAATTGCTGTACCTCGGCATCGACTTCGCCGATCGGTATGGTTATAGCGGCATCGCCATAATATCCATTTATTACCGCGCCAATGTCAATACTTACAGTATCTCCATTTTTTAACTTTTTTAATCCCGGTATACCGTGAACCACTTCTTCATTCACCGAAGAGCAGATATGTCCGGGAAAGCCGTGGTACCCCTTGAATGCAGGGGTAGCCCCACAGCTCTTTATATATTCTTCGGCGATTCGATCCAACTCCATAGTTGTTACATCCGGTTTGGCCGCCTTTTTGACCTCAACCAGCGTTTCTGCCACTATCCGGCCGGCATCACGCAAATAGTTGATTTCCCGTTCAGACTTGAGAATTATCATGCCTGATCGCCCCGTATACTCCGGACGATATCATCAAACACCTTCTCAATATCCTGCCTACCATCAATTTCAGTATAAAGACCTTTATCTTGGTAGTACTCAATCAGCGGTTTGGTTTGCTCGCCGTAAACCGTCAACCGTTTGCTGACGGTTTCTTCCTTGTCATCCTCACGCTGGTACAGATCACCGCTGCATTTATCGCATACATTGATGATCTCAGGCGGATTAAAGGCTACGTGATAGGTCGATCCGCAAGCTTTGCAAATGCGGCGACCTGTCATGCGGCGTGCCAGTTCATCGGCAGGTACTGTGATGTTGATAACGCGGTCAAGCTTGATAGCAAGTTCAAAGAGTGTACGGTCTAAAGCGTCGGCTTGCATCGTGGTGCGGGGAAACCCGTCAAGGATAAATCCATTCTGGCAATCAGCCTTAGCTAATCTTTCCTTGACGATGCCGATGGTAACGCTGTCTGGTACCAATTGACCCGCATCCATGTATTCTTTGGCTTGCTTGCCCAGCGCCGTTCCTTCTTTTACCGCAGCCCGGAACATATCGCCTGTTGAAATTTGGGGAATCCCAAATTTGGCAACCAATTTTTCAGCCTGAGTGCCTTTACCGGCTCCCGGTGGGCCCATCAAGAGAATATACATGTGCGTCCCTCCTACTTCATGAAGCCTTGATAATGCCGCATTAAGACAAGAGCTTCGATTTGCTTCATAGTATCAAGAGCAACCCCTACGACAATCAAGAGGGCGGTACCGCCAAAATATACCCCTTGGATATTGGTTATGCCAGCGACAACATTCGGCAAGATTGCGATAAATGCCAGAAAGAGCGATCCGGCCAGGGTAATTCTGGTCATAACGCGATCTAGATAATCGGCAGTCGGTTTACCCGGGCGCAATCCAGGGATAAAACCACCGTATTTTTTCATGTTCTCTGCCATATCCGATATATTCATAGTAACCGCAGTATAGAAGTACGTAAAGAAAACAATCAACAGAGCATACAATGTTGTCTGAAGAGGCGTTCCCCACGCAAACCATCCTGCCACCGTTTTTACCCAGGACACATCAATAAACTGGGCAATAGTTACCGGGAACATCAGCACGGATGACGCAAAGATTATTGGAATAACACCCGCTTGGTTAACTTTTAGCGGAATATGGGTAGAATGTCCGCCATACATTTTGCGGCCTACAACACGTTTTGCGTATTGTACGGGAATCTTACGCTGCCCTTGAGAAACAGCTATAACCAATACAATCATAGCTACAGCAATTATGGCAAAAATCAGCGCTTGGAATATGTTAATGGTACCTACTGTAAGATATTGATATATTACGGCAAGACCATTAGGTAACTGGGAAACAATACCGGCAAAGATAATGAGAGAAATACCGTTACCAATACCTTTCTCGGTGATTTGCTCACCTATCCACATTAACAAGCAGGTACCCGCAGTTAATGATAAAGCAATCACAAAAACCGTTCCGTACCCGGAATCAATTAGTGCGTTATTCGCTCTGAGACCAAAGGCCATACCGATTGCTTGGATAAAACCTAACAACACGGTACCGTAACGGGTAATTTGAGTGATTTTCTTTCGCCCTTCTTCGCCTTCTTTTGCCCATTGTTCAAACTTCGGCACCACTACAGTGAGAAGCTGCATAATGATCGAAGCATTGATATAAGGCGTAATACTCATTGCAAAGACTGAGAATTTACTTAAGGCACCACCTGAGAAAAGATCCAGGAAGCCAAACAGATTACCAGTTGTGAATAACTGTTCGATTACGTGCGAATCTACACCGGGAACGGGTATGTGCGTACCCATTCGAAAAACGAGAAACATCGTCAGTGTAAAAACGATTTTTTGCCTGAGCTCAGTTATCTTGAGTATATTGGACAGGGCTGACAGCACCTAGATCACCTCGACTTTTCCACCAGCGGCTAAAATCTTTTCTTCAGCCGATTTGGAAAATCCATTGGCTTTAACGGTAAGTTTCTTTTCGATCTGACCGTTGCCAAGAACGCGCACGCCATCACGTACATTTTTCAGAATACCATATTCGATGAGCGCAACTGGATCAACTACAGCGCCATCATCAAAACGATTGAGTTGTTCAACATTAACTTCGGCATATTCTTTGCCAAAGATATTCGTAAATCCGCGTTTCGGGAGACGACGGTATAAAGGCATTTGACCGCCTTCAAAACCCGGCCGTACACCACCGCCAGCACGAGCGTTTTGACCTTTATGACCTTTACCGGCAGTTTTACCAAGACCAGAACCCAGTCCGCGACCTACGCGAACACGTTTTGTCTTAGAGCCCGGTGCGGGAGTCAATTCGTGGAGTTTCATCTACAGCACCTCCTTGTCTAGTCTTGTACTTCTTCTACACGAACAAGATGTTCTACTTTGTGAATCATGCCTTTGAGAGCAGCAGTTTCCTCTTGAATTACGGAACTGTTGACTTTTCCCAGGCCGAGAGCCTTAACGGTAGCCCGCTGGTCTTCAGGACGGCCAATCAGGCTTCTATACAGAGTAATTTTAAGTTTCGCCATGATCTGTTCCCTCCTTAGCCCAGAAGCTCTTGCACGGTTTTGCCACGAAGTTCGGCTACTCGTTCAGCCCGCTTCAGTTGTTGCAGTCCAGCGAGTGTCGCATGAACAACGTTGTTGGCATTGGCCGATCCAAGAGATTTGGTTAGAATATCGTGCACCCCTGCCAGTTCGAGCACCGCACGAACTGGGCCCCCGGCGATAACACCGGTACCTTCTGAGGCTGGTTTTAACAGTACTCTGCCTGCACCAAACTCACCGGTTACCTGATGAGGAATGGTTGTGCCGGTCAGAGGCACTTTGATTAAATTCTTTTTAGCATCTTCGATGCCTTTACGGATTGCTTCAGGTACTTCACCGGCTTTACCTAATCCTGCGCCAACGTGGCCATTGCCGTCACCGACAACCACCAATGCGCTGAAGGAAAAACGGCGACCGCCTTTTACTACCTTGGCAACACGGTTAATGAATACCACTTTTTCTTTAAGGTCAAGACCTGTGTAGTCAATTCTGGCCATTACTGTTCCTCCTTCTGATTAGAATTCCAGCCCTGCTTCACGTGCAGCTTGGGCGAGTGCTGCCACTCTACCATGATAAATATAGCCGCCACGATCGAAGACTACCTTTTCAACACCATTAGCTTTAGCGCGTTCGGCAATCAGTTTGCCAACGGCCTTGGATGCTTCAATGTTACCACCATATTCAACTTGCGCTTCTTTGTCCAGCGAGCTTGCTGAAGCAAGAGTGCGACCAGTTTGATCGTTAATAATTTGGGCATAAATATTGCTTAGGCTGCGATATACGTTCAAGCGGGGTCTTTCTGCCGTACCGAATACGTTTTTGCGAACCCGGATGTGACGCTTTTTGCGCGCAACGTTTTTGCTTTCTTTACGAAGCAAGGTGTTCACTCCTTTCGCTTATGATTTTATTTCTTGCCTTTACCGCCGGATTTACCGACCTTGCGGCGGACGATTTCGCCTTCGTATTTAATACCTTTGCCTTTGTAAGGCTCAGGCTCTCTGTAAGAGCGAATATTAGCAGCAAGAGCGCCAACTGCCTCTTTATCAATACCGGACACAATAATTTTATTAGGAGCCGGAACATCAATATTGATGCCTTGTGGCGGTTGTACTTCTACCGGATGGGAAAAACCTAAAGTCAGGTTCAGTTTTGTACCTGATTTGGAAGCTCTATAGCCAACGCCGGCAATTTCCAACGTTTTGGAAAAGCCTTGGGTTACACCGGTTACCATATTGGCAAGAAGTGTACGGGTCAGGCCATGCAGAGCTTTGTGTTGTTTTTCTTCAGAAGGACGTTTTACGTTCAAAGTATCGTTTTCCTTCTCAATGATCATATCCTTATGCAGGACACGAGTCAGCTCGCCTTTAGGGCCTTTTACCGTTACAGCATTGTTTGCTTCGATGGTTACGGTAACGCCTTGCGGAACAGCGATAGGCATTCTACCTATTCTAGACATAATTGCACCTCCTAGTTGCCAGTCTTACCAGACGTATGCGAGTACTTCGCCGCCCAGACCTTCTTTGCGAGCTTGTTTATCGCTCATAATTCCTTTAGAAGTAGAAACCACTGCAATACCCAGACCACCAAGTACACGGGGCAGCTCATCTGTTTTAGCGTAAACGCGCAGACCCGGTTTGGATATCCGTTTAATACCGGTGATTACTTTTTCGCGGTTTGGACCGTATTTAAGGGAAACCTTCAAAGTACCTTGTTTACCGTCCTGAATCATTTCAAAATCTTTGACAAAGCCTTCCTCTTTGAGGATGCGGACGACGGCCTCCTTGATTTTTGAAGCCGGGATCTCTACTTTATCATGATACACCGAATTGGCGTTACGAATCCGAGTCAACAGATCAGCAATCGGATCGGTCATTACCATAGATCAAAACCTCCTTCCTGTTAATGCTGCTACTACCAACTGGCTTTGGTAACCCCGGGAATGGCACCTTTATAGCTCAGTTCGCGAAAGCAAATACGGCACATTTCAAATTTACGCATATAACCGTGCGGACGTCCGCAGATTTTGCATCGGTTGTGATGGCGAACTTTAAATTTCGGTTCGAGCTTCCACTTTTCAATTAATGCCTTTTTGGCCACGGGTTTCCCTCCTTTACGCGCTGAATGGCATCCCCATCAGTCTTAATAGTTCGCGAGCCTCTTCATCGGTTTTCGCAGTAGTGACAACTACGATATCCATACCGCGGACTTTATCTATTTTGTCATATTCCATTTCCGGGAATATGAGCTGTTCTTTTACACCTAACGTGTAGTTGCCACGGCCATCAAAAGCTTTCGGACTAATCCCACGGAAGTCACGCACGCGGGGCAGAGCAACGTTGATCAGCTTATCAAGAAACTGATACATACGCTCACCGCGCAGGGTAACCTTAGCTCCTATAGGCATGCCTTGACGAATTTTAAAAGCAGCAATCGATTTTTTGGCACGAGTGACAAGCGGCTTCTGACCGGAAATTGCAGTCATATCGCCAACAGCAGCATCCAATACTTTCGGATTGCCGACTGCTTCGCCTACACCCATGTTAATAACGACTTTTTCCACTTTCGGGATTTCCATGACGTTTTTATAGCCGAACTTCTCCATCATGGCTTTTGCTACTTCAGCAGTGTATTTTTCTTTCAATCGGGACATGGTTTAGTTACCTCCTTTCGCGCGTTATTTATCCTTATCGATTATACCGTTGCACTTTTTGCAAGCCCGAACAAAAGCTCCGCTGGCTACAGCAGTTTTCTTAACGCGGGTCGCTTTGCCGCACTCAGGGCAAACAACCATAACGTTAGAAGCGTGCAGAGCAGCTTCTTTTACAATGATGCCGCCTTGAGGCATTTTCTGGCTGGGTTTTGTGTGGCGCTTTACTTTGTTAACGCCTTCTACAACGATCTTATCTTTTTTCGGCAATGCTTCTATAATTTTACCAGTTTTGCCTTTATCCTTACCGGATAACACAACAACGGTGTCGCCTTTTTTTACGTGCAGTTTATTGGACACGGACATCTCCGGCCACCTCCTTTACTAGAGTACTTCCGGTGCCAGCGAGATGATTTTCATGAAATCTTTATCCCGCAGTTCTCTTGCTACCGGTCCGAATATACGGGTACCTTTCGGGCTCTTGTCTTCCTTAATGATAACTGCGGCGTTTTCATCAAAACGGATGTGTGAACCATCGCCACGACGCAGGCCTTTGCTGGAACGAACAATTACAGCTTTGACGACGTCGCCTTTTTTAACTACACCGCCGGGAGACGCATCTTTTACCGAAGCCACAATTATATCACCGATGTTGCCATATTTGCGGAAAGAGCCGCCCAGTACACGAATGCACATAATTTGTTTCGCGCCGGTGTTATCGGCAACATTCAGAATGGTCTGTTGTTGGATCATCGCTATCCCTCCTTATTGAGTGATCGACGTAGGGCGTAATTACTGCGCTTTTTCCAGAATCTCGACAAGCCTCCAACGTTTTTCCTTGGAGAGTGGACGAGTTTCCATTATTTTCACGGTATCGCCTATCTGGCACTCGTTATTTTCGTCATGTGCTTTGAATTTCGTAGTCTGTTTCATGGCTTTGTTATAAAGACCATGCTGCACCATACGCTCAACAGCAACAACGATTGTTTTTTCCATTTTATTGCTAACCACTTTACCGATACGGGTTTTACGTTCATTTCTTTCTTGGGTCACGTATTACAGCCTCCTTCCCGATTGCGTGGACTTACTACGCTTGCCTGGTTTTCAGTTCGGTTTCGCGCTGAATGGTTTTAATGCGGGCAATCGTTTTTTTCACTTCGTTGATCCGCATAGGGTTTTCCAGTTGACCGGTGGCGAGTTGGAAACGGAGGTTAAACAGTTCCTCTTTCAGTCCAACCAGCTTCTGGTCGAGTTCTGCAGCGTTCAGGTCGCGGATGTCTTTAACCTTCATTTACTTCACCACCCACTTCTGCCTCAACTTGCTTTTCTGTCTCTTCGCGCTTCACAAATTTACATTTGATAGGCAATTTGTGAGCAGCAAGACGCATAGCTTCTTTGGCAATTTCTTCGGCAACGCCATCCATTTCAAACATGACGCGACCTGGTTTAACAACGGCTACCCAATATTCTGGTGAACCTTTACCGCTACCCATGCGGGTTTCAGCAGGTTTTGCAGTGATGGGTTTATCCGGGAATATTTTAATCCAAACTTTACCGCCACGTTTGATATAACGGGTCATAGCAATACGGGCAGCTTCTATTTGCCGGTTGGTGATCCAAGCCGGTTCTAAAGCAACAAGGCCAAACTCGCCATGGCTCACGGTATTGCCTTTATTGGCTTTACCTTTCATGCGTCCACGGAACTGTTTACGATGTTTTACACGTTTTGGAATCAGCATTAGTTCTCGCTCCCTTCCTGAGCGGCAGCGGGCTTTTTGGCTTCAGGCAAAACTTCGCCTTTATAAATCCATACTTTTACGCCAATACGGCCGTAAGTGGTATGTGCTTCAGCCGTGCCGTAGTCGATATCAGCACGAAGAGTGTGCAGAGGAATGCTGCCTTCACGGGTACTTTCCGTACGGGCAATTTCAGCGCCGCCAAGACGACCGCCAACCATTACCTTAATACCTTTAGCTCCCATACGCATAGTGCGTTGAATGGATTGTTTCATTGCACGGCGGAAAGCGATGCGTTTTTCCAGTTGGGCAGCGATACTTTCAGCTACCAATGTAGCATCCATCTCAGCTTGTCTAATTTCAGCAATGTTAACATCGATCACTTTGCCGGTTAATTTCTTAAGCGCGACTTTTAATTGTTCGATGCCAGCACCACCGCGGCCAATTACCATGCCGGGTTTAGCAGTGTGAATAATTAGTTTCACCCGGTTAGCGGCACGCTCTATTTCAATACGGGATACGCCCGCAGTATAGAGTTTTGCTTTTACAAACTCACGAATTTTAACATCTTCATGCAGGAATTTTGCATAATCCTTATCTGCATACCATTTGGCATCCCAAGTCTTTACAATGCCAATTCGGAGACCATGGGGATTAACTTTTTGACCCACTAAATTTCCCTCCTTTTCTGATTATCTTTCTTTTACCACTACTGTAACGTGGCTGGAGCGTTTTAAAATTTTAAAGGCTTGGCCCCGTGAACGCGGATGAATGCGTTTCAAGGTTGGGCCTTGATCAACAAACACTTGTGAGACAATCAGATTATCTACATTTAAATCATAATTGTGCTCAGCGTTAGCGACAGCCGACTGGAGCACTTTTTCCACAACCTCGGAAGCAACCTTCGGGGTATGCTTCAAGATGGCAAATGCTTCACCCACTTGCTTGCCGCGAATGAGGTCAACAACGATGCGGACCTTGCGCGGAGCAATGCGGATATGTCTGGCAACTGCTCTGGCTTCCATGGTGTAACCCCCTCTCGAATCTATCGTAGCGATGTAGATTTTTCGGAACCACTGTGCCCTTTATAGGTACGGGTCGGTGCAAATTCGCCCATTTTGTGACCAACCATGTCTTCCGTAATATATACCGGCACATGCTTGCGTCCGTCATGTACAGCGATGGTATGGCCGACGAAGCTGGGCAGGATGGTGGATGCCCGTGACCATGTCTTTACGACTTTCTTGTCATTGGCAACATTCATCGCTTTAATCTTTTTCAGCAGGCTTTCATGGACATAAGGTCCTTTTTTAATTGATCTGGACACCGGATTAGCCTCCTTTCCTTATCCCGTTATTTCGTCCGTCTTTTGACGATCAGGCTATCAGATGCTTTTTTCGAATCACGAGTTTTAGCACCTCTAGCATGCTTGCCCCAAGGTGTAACAGGGTGTTTCCGTCCGATAGGCGAACGTCCTTCACCACCACCATGTGGATGATCGACCGGATTCATGGCAACGCCGCGGTTAGCAGGACGGATGCCCAGCCAGCGGGAACGGCCGGCTTTACCAATTGTGATATTTTCATGTTCTAAGTTACCTACCTGGCCAATAGTGGCTTTGCAGTTAACATGAACTTTTCTTAATTCTCCTGACGGCAAGCGCAAGAGTGCATGACTGCCTTCTTTAGCCATCAATTGTGCAGATGCACCGGCGGAACGGACCATTTGGCCGCCTTTGCCGATTTTCATTTCAATGTTGTGAATTTGAGTACCAACAGGGATATTCTTCAGTGGTAAAGCATTACCGACTTTAATATCCGCTTCAGGACCACTCATAATAGTGTCGCCCACTTTTAGACCGTTAGGTGCCAAAATGTAGCGTTTTTCACCATCAACATAGAACAGCAGTGCAATACGAGACGAACGGTTCGGATCGTATTCAATGCTGGCAACTTTAGCGGGAATGCCATCTTTGTTACGCTTGAAATCGATTACTCGATACAGGCGTTTATGTCCGCCGCCTTGGTGTCTAACCGTCATCCGGCCTTGATTGTTACGTCCGCCATGTTTGGACAGACGCTCAACCAGGGAACGTTCAGGCTGGTCGGTTGTAATCTCGTCAAAACTGGCAACAGTCATGAACCGTCTGCCAGCCGAGTATGGTTTAAATGTTTTAACTGCCATGGGTGCTCCTCCTTTTCGTTAAGTTCAGCGATTAAACGCCTTCAAAGAACTCAATGCGTTCGCCCGGAGCCAGCTTAACGATAGCTTTTTTATAATCCGAACGTTTTCCTTGAGTTTTGCCCATCCGTTTGGTTTTACCCAAAACGCGGACAGTATTGACAGCTTCCACTTTCACTTTAAACACGTGTTCAACAGCTTGACGAACTTCTACTTTGTTAACTGTTAACGGCACGAGAAAAGTGTAACGGTTTTCAGCCATAAGAGCTGTAGATTTTTCCGTAATAATCGGACGGATCAGTACGTCACGTACATCCATTAGGCGAGCACCTCCTCGATCTTGGCGACGGCGCCTTTAGTGACGAAGATTTTATCATGATACAGAAGATCATATACATTCAAACCAGTAGATGCAATGGCTTTTACACCAGGAATATTGCGAGCTGATTTTTCAACAACTTCATCACCTTCGGTGATAATCAGGGCTTTTTCAGCAGCTGCATTGAAACCTGTCAGCATTTTCACCATATCTTTGGTTTTTGGTTGTTCGAACTGAATTTGATCAACGACCAGCAGTTCACCCAGGCTCAGCTTATCGCTAAGCGCCGATTTGATTGCCAAACGGCGAGCTTTACGAGGCATGCTGAAGGCATAACTTCTCGGTTGTGGACCAAATACCACACCACCGCCTACCCAGATTGGAGAGCGGGTGCTGCCAGCGCGGGCACGGCCGGTTCCTTTTTGTTTCCAAGGTTTTCTGCCGCCGCCGCGAACCAGGCCTCTGGTCTTGGTGGCATGAGTGCCTTGACGTTGACTAGCCAATTGCATAACTACAGCTTGATGCATAAGTGCTGAGTTGACTTCTACGCCAAAAACATCATCATTTAATTCTATCTCACCGGTTTGTGCGCCGGTGATATCATACACTGCTACTTTCGGCATTTGCGTATCCTCCTTTCCTCTGGGACGACCGCGGTCGTCCCGGCACGGTCTCTATTTCTTTGGTTTAACGGTATTTTTGATATATACCAGACTTCCCTTAGCACCGGGAATCGCACCTTTTACTAAAAGCAAGTTGCGGTCTTTATCCACTCTGGCAACAGTAAGGCGTTGTACAGTCACTTTGTGACCACCCATCTGGCCAGGCAGTTTTTTGCCTTTAAAGACTTTACCGCCGCCACCGCTCATCCGGGGACCCATTGAACCCGGTTCACGATGCGATTTCGAACCGTGAGCCATTGGCCCGCGAGCGAAATTGTGACGCTTGATAGCACCGGCAAAACCTTTGCCTTTACCGGTACCGGTTACATCAACCAGTTCACCTTCGCTGAATATATCGGAGCCAAGTGTTTGCCCCACAGTATATTCAGATACGCTGGGCAGGCGCATTTCGCGAATGAACTTAACTGGCTTAACGCCAGCTTTGGCAAAATGACCTTTTAGCGGTTGGGTAACTTTTTTATCTTTAACGGCGCCATAGCCCAATTGCACCGCATTGTAGCCATCGCTTTCAACTGTTTTCACTTGCACTACCACACTTGGGCTGGTTTCTACCACCGTTACGGGGATCACCTTGCCTGCAGCAGTGAAGATTTGAGTCATACCTAATTTTTTACCTAAAATTGCTTTCGTCATTATTGCCACCTCCTCTTACAGCTTGATTTCGATGTCCACGCCAGCGGGAAGGTCGAGACGCATCAGCGCGTCGACGGTTTTGGATGTCGGCTCCAGGATATCAATAAGGCGCTTGTGTGTGCGCATTTCAAATTGTTCCCGCGAATCCTTGTTGACGTGGGGTGAACGAAGAATCGTAAAGATGTTTTTCTCAGTAGGAAGTGGAATAGGCCCTGACACCAGTGCACCAGTTCTTTTGGCAGTGTCGACGATTTTTACAGCGCTTTGATCCAATGCTTTGTGATCATATGCTTTGAGACGAATTCTAATTTTTTGTTGTTTAGCCATGTTTTTCTTTCCTCCTTATCGCCCAGTTTCTAGAACGGACATGCTCCGCAGAAATCTCCCCGCTAAAGATGCGGGCAACCTTCCACATCATCGCCTTGGGGTACCTGTGAAACCAATTGCCTTGGGGCAGCTTACGCCGCCCCTCAGCATTTTTTCTTACTTAATTACAGAAGTTACAACACCAGCGCCAACAGTACGGCCGCCTTCACGGATAGCGAAACGCAGACCTTCTTCGATAGCGATCGGAGTAATCAGTGCGATCGTCATCTGGATGTTGTCTCCAGGCATGCACATTTCTACGCCTTCAGGTAAGTTAACGACGCCAGTTACGTCCGTTGTACGGAAGTAGAACTGAGGACGATAGCCGTTGAAAAACGGAGTATGACGGCCGCCTTCTTCTTTGGACAGTACATATACTTCGGCTTTGTAGTCAGTGTGAGGTTTGATTGAACCCGGTTTGGCCAATAC
>NZ_SLUI01000003.1 GCF_004339805.1 Anaerospora hongkongensis
GGCCCCTTGTAGACGACAAGGTAGATAGGCCAGGTGTGTAAGATGGGCAACCATTTCAGCTGACTGGTACTAATAGGCCGAGGGCTTGACTTAAATAAGCCCTAATGAATAAAAAGCGCAAAGTATTCTTCTTCTGTGAAGTTTTCAGGGAATATACCTGAATGAAGGATGTTCACCTGTTAAAAATTCAGTGGCGATAGCTATGGGGATCCACCCGTTCCCATCCCGAACACGGTAGTTAAGCCCATATACGCCGAAAGTACTTGGCTGGAAACGGCCTGGGAGGATAGGGAGTCGCTGATTAGCAAAAAGCACTTACGAATGTGAGTGCTTTTTTGTTTTGTCTGTCTTGTAAAGGCCCGGCAGGGGAATCAGCAATAGAGTGTATATAGCAGAATCTTATTAGAATTGTTAGGTGAGTGGTTATTAGCTTTGAGTGAGAGGCCCGGCAGGGAGAGTGCCATTACAACGCTCCGACGCTGTCGCTTAACCTACGCTTATGCAACGGCACTCCCCCTGACTCGTCAGCGATGAAGTGCTAGAGTGAAGCCTAAGTAGATCCGTATTGTTAGGTGAGTGCTTTTAGCTTTGAAGTGAAAGGCCCGGCAGGGGGAAGAGTCATTGCAACGCTCCGACACTGTCGCTTAACCTACGCTAATGCAACGACACTCCCCCTACCTCGCAGCGATGGAAAGCTGGCAAACAACGTTCTGAGCAGGAACTCTGGCAAAGGGGATCGAAGAGCAAGGGATAGGTATAAATTGCACTACAAAGATAGTTTAACTGGATGGAGCAAAGGCTTACATTCATTATGGAAGGATTGGAAGACAGATGAGACTCCACTATTTGCAGCATGTCCCCTTTGAAAACCCCGGAAGCATATTAACCTGGGCTGAGAAAAATGGTCATGAAGTATCAAGTACACAATTATACCGGAGTGACGTATTTCCCGGACAGCAGGATTTCGACTGGTTAGTGATTATGGGAGGGCCAATGAATGTTTATGAAGAAGACATGTATCCATGGCTGGCTGGAGAAAAGCTATTTATTCGGGATTCTATAGAGGCGGGGAAAATAATTATTGGCCTTTGTCTTGGCGGGCAATTAATCGCTGATGTAATAGGCGGTAAGGTGATGCAAAATCGTCACAAGGAAATTGGCTGGCTGCCTGTGCGGTTAAGTGAAGAAGCAAGGTCGACGCCTTTATTTTCATTTTTCCCTGAGGAGCCCGTTGTATTTCAGTGGCATGGAGATACTTTTAGTGTTTTGCCGGAGGCTGCACAGTGCATAGCCCAAAGTGATGCTTGTAGGCATCAGGCTTTCATTTATCGAAAAAGGGTCTTTGGATTTCAGTATCATTTGGAGAATACATTGCCAATTATTAATAGTCTTGTGGAAAACTGCAGATCTGAGATGACCCCTGGCGATTATGTGCAGACTCCGGAGGAACTGCTTGCTCATCCAGAATATATTGAACAAAATAATAAGTGGATGGAGCAATTTCTTACACAATTAGAAAAAATGGATAGGGATGGTGCTCTGTAATGCATGAGGTTAGTTATAAGCGGCGCAACTGCACAGACCAGGAGAAAATCGAAGCTTTTCTTTTACGGGAAAGAGTTGGTATCATCGGGATGGTGAGCGATGGTCTTCCCTATGCAGTTCCGGTGAATTATGTGTGGCACAACGGTTCCATTTACTTTCATGGAATGGGCTCGGGCAGAAAGGTAGCGATCCTTGCGCAGGAGCCGCAAGTGTGTTTTACAATTTATAAGGAAGAGGGCACAGTGACTGATCCGGTACCTTGTCATGCGGATACAGCATATATGAGTGTAATGCTTTTCGGTAAGGCTGAAAAGGTGACCGATTTTGCAGAGTCTGCCGACGCTCTCCAGATGCTGCTTGATAAATTTTTGCCGAAGTATTACCGCAACACATTATCGACTACCCTGATTGAAAAATATCGCTCTTCCCATGACGGTAATGCGGTGGCAGTTTTCCGCCTAACGCCGCAGGAAATAACAGCTAAAGAGAATGCGGCTGTTCCTGAGGACCTTTTCCATCTAAAAAAGTGCTAGTGAATAATGCTTGTAATTACAGCCATTGATGCGTTTTGCAATCAATGGCTGTAATTGGCTGTAGGTAGTCTGGGCTTTAGTGTCTGGCACAGTTTATGCAATAGTAAAGGCTAGAAGCTATAGAGGGGGAGTAAAAATGTCTGATTTTAACGTGTTATTACAAAAGATGGATGGAAAAGAATGTCTTCAGGGGACATATGTCCGTAAGGCTATTGAAAATGGTGGTATGATTCAATTTGAAAGCCTGCTGGTAAGAGGCTGTGGCAGCCAGGAATTTACTACTACTAATGAAGAGCAAAGCAGCGATTTCTTTCAAAAAGCTGAGTATCAGGGATATGCAACCAATAGTTCCTCCTGTGATAACCAGGGACAATATGAAACAGTGGGCTACTGGCACACCCGGGCATAATAACAGATAAAAGGTGTCGGGTATCTGTCGCCACAGACAGTATCCGACACCTTTTTATTTTCCGAATAATAAAAAAATAGCCAATTCAGCAGGATAATTAAAGCTGGAGTGAAAAATAAAACAAGAGAATCAGGCTTGGGAGGAGTTTCGGTATGCTGGTTCGCAATTATATGACTCTGGAACCTAAGGCACTCTGGTCTTACAATACTCTGTCTGATGCAGCTTTTCTTTTTTATAAATACCAGATTAAGGGTGCTCCCGTTATTGATGAGCAAAAAAGAGTATGCGGTATTGTTACTTTTGCGCAACTGATTAAGGCGATACTTAATAATTTGCCGCTTCATGAACCTGTACGTTCCTTTATGTGCACGAATGTAATTACGGTAAGACCCGATTCCACGTTGGAAGAAGCCTGGGACATTCCGGTAAAACGTCTGCCAGTGGTAGATGAAAACAATAAGTTGGTCGGTATTATTACCAAGAGTACGTTTTTGCGGGCATTTCATGCGCAGCTAGAGCGATCGGAAAGTGAAATTGCTGCTATCATTCATTCCGCTCATAGCGGCATACTTGTTATCGACAGCTACGGTCGAATTGTTACAATAAATGAAGGCGCTGCAAGACTGCTTAATGTTAATGCCCGGGATGTAATGGGTGAGGATATAGGGGTTATTACAAATGACTTCTTACTGAAGCAAGTAGTAGTCACAGGCGAAGGCAGGCTGAAGCGTCGATGCGTAATTAACGGTCAAAGTCTTTCTTTTAGTACTTCGCCTATTATGCAAGGAATGGAAGTCGTTGGGGCCGTGACAGTCATTCAGGATTCATCTGAATTACAAGCTATTACTGACAAATATAATTCACTGCAAACAGAGTCGCAATTATTAGAAGAGGTAATAGAGAACACGCACCGTGGGATTGCTGTAATTGACAAAAACGGTTATATAACAAGAGTTAATACGTTTTTTGAAGAAATGTTTGGTTATGATCGGGAAGAGATCATTGGCTCTTCGCTGGTTGATTTGTTTCCTGAAGCTCATCTGGTGACAGTTGCCGAAACAGGCGTGCCTGATGTGTATCAACTTTTTTGTTATGAAGGCCGAATTTTTTTATTGAACCGCTTACCTCTATTTGCCGAGGGAAAAATTAAAGGGGCATTAGGAGAATTTATCAGTTTTGATGGGAATCAGTTAAAAGATCTGCAAAAAAAATTAACGATTCTGGCTCAACAATATCAGCAGGAAAAAATAGAAACAGCAGGCCTGCACACTGCTTGCTTCACGTTTGAAAATATAATCGGACAGTCCCGTAAAATCGTCCAGGCGAAGAATATCGCGGCAAAAGCTGCGGCTAGTAATAGCGGCGTACTTATTACAGGAGAAAGCGGTACAGGAAAAGAAGTGTTTGCCCATGCAATTCATAACGCAAGTGAAAGACAGAATAAGCCGTTTGTCTGTGTAAATTGTGCAGCAATACCTCCAGAGCTTTTGGAAGCTGAATTATTTGGCTTCGAAGAAGGTGCTTTTACCGGTGCCAGAAAAGGTGGGAAAAAAGGCAAATTTGAATTGGCTGATCAGGGGACTGTTTTTTTAGATGAAGTAGGGGATATGCCTTTAGTCATGCAGGCCAAATTACTTCGGGTTTTGCAGGATAAAAAAATAGAGCGGATAGGTGGCAACACTGTTATTTCCTGCGATGTTCGGATTATCGCTGCAACGAACAAAAACTTGAGTAAAATGGTGATTGCAAAGACCTTTCGCGAAGATTTATATTACCGCCTCAATGTAATTCACCTGCAGCTGCCGTCTCTTAGAGAACGCATGGAAGACTTTAGTGAATTAGCGTCTATACTGCTGCAAGCAGTTTGTGCCAAGCTGAAGATACCCGCTAAAAAGCTGTCCGCTCAGACTAATGCTATATTGCGCAGCTACAGCTGGCCGGGAAATGTCCGGGAACTGCTAAATTGTATGGAGAAGCTGGCCGTAATGACCGGGGCTGTTGAAATTAAACCAAGTCACCTTACGGTGCTGCAAATTCCGTTACAGCAGCATGATAATCAAGATGCCGGACCTCTTGCCAGTGAAGCAGAAAGACAAACAGAGAAAGAAAAGATTGTGGAAATACTGCGTCAGGCGGATGGAAATAGGACGGTGGCAGCCCGCCTTTTGGGAATACATCGATCAACTCTGTATGAAAAACTGAAGAAATACGATTTAGGGTAGTTTGCTGCTGTCGGGGGGGACGTATTGAGTGTCCCCCCCGACAGTATTGTTATTATTTGTTTTGCGCATCTTGCTATGAACAAGCTATAATGAGGAGAAGCTAGTACCGTGTCAGATCTAAAACGGTAGGATAATGGCGAGGCTGTTTTCTGCAAATCAAGGCGGAGGAGGGAGGCATACCGGACGTATGCTGACTGACGACAACGATTGGTTGCACAAAACAGACCGTCAGTATTCACTGAATTAGATGTGACACGGTATTAAAGTCAGGTGGTGATGAAAGTGTTGCGAGGTGGCGGTATATTGCGGTTTTGGGGTTGGCTTGTTCAAATAAAGGACGATGTGCTGATTTTATATTATGCATGGAAAAATCCGAAAACACCTGCTTATGTCAGGGGTTTGCTTGTATTTATGACAATATACGTAATTAGTCCAATTGATATAATACCCGATTATTTGCCCTTTCTGGGGATCGCCGACGATCTGACGATCGTTCCGGCAGGGATACTCGCATTGACACAGTTATTGCCTAAGCAGGTCCGGTTAGAGAGCGAGCAGGAAAGTAAAAAATGGCGTAAGCGAATTCCTTTTATGGTCGGCCTGGTCGGTTTGATTGGTTTGGCCTGGCTTGTTTTTGTCATTGGCGGGATCATCTATTTCATTCAAAAATAATTACCTATAGTTGAGAGTGAGGATATAGTATGGCAAAAGTATTGGTATTAGCAGAAAAACCGTCTGTAGGCCGGGATCTTGCCCGCGTACTGCGCTGCTCAAAGCAGGGCAACGGATATTTTGAAGGAGATAAATACGTTGTAACGTGGGCATTAGGCCATTTGGTCACATTAGCCGATCCGGAAGCGTATGACGATAAATATAAAACCTGGCGAATTGAAGATCTACCCATGCTGCCGGAGCATTTGAAGCTTGTGGTCATTAAGCAAAGCTCCAGGCAGTTTCAAATTGTTAAAGAGCAGCTGCATCGTAAGGATATTACGGAAATTGTTGTTGCTACCGATGCGGGCCGCGAAGGAGAACTGGTGGCCCGGTGGATTATTGAAAAAGCGAATAGCAATAAGCCCTTAAAGCGCTTATGGATTTCGTCGGTTACGGATAAGGCCATCCAGCAAGGGTTTAGCAATTTGCGCCCCGGAAAAGAATACGATAATCTTTATTATTCGGCAGTGGCCCGTTCAGAGGCCGATTGGTATGTTGGGCTTAATGCAACCCGAGCCTTGACCTGCAAGTTTAATGCCCAGCTGTCGTGCGGCAGAGTTCAGACACCGACCCTAGCGATGATTGCCCAGCGGGAAGAAGAAATACAGCATTTTAAGCCGCGTAAGTACTATGGAATTTCTGCTGTGGCTGACAAGCTGCAGCTTACCTGGCAGGATAATAAGACCAATGAAACCCGCAGCTTTGATAAAGATAAATGCGAAGCTATTATAGCAGCGCTGAAGCAGCAAAGCGCAACGGTTACGGCCGTTGATAAAGCTTATAAAAAACGCTTCTCACCGCAGCTTTATGATTTGACTGAACTGCAGCGTGATGCAAACAAATTTTTTGGTTATTCAGCAAAAGAAACGCTCTCTATCATGCAAAAGCTGTATGAAACCCATAAAGTTTTAACATATCCCCGTACTGATTCCCGCTATATCTCCACTGATCTTGTTGAGACATTAAAGGACCGGGTCCATGCCTGCAGTGTCGGCCCCTATACAAAACTTGCTTTTAAGATTGGAAAAGCACCGATAAAAGCGAATGCTGCTTTTGTGGATGATAAAAAGGTATCGGATCACCACGCCATCATTCCCACTGAGCAGACGGTTATTTTGTCCGCATTAAGCGAGAAGGAACGGAAAATTTATGATTTAGTAATCAAACGTTTCCTGGCAGTGTTGTATCCGCCCTTTGAGTATGAACAAACAACCATTAAAGCCGACATAGGGGGACACACTTTTGTTGCCAGAGGCAAAACAGTCATTGCCATGGGCTGGAAAGAAATCTACCAATCTGATTTAGAGGATGAAGATACGAAAGAAGAAATTAAAGAACAGCTTTTGCCACTGCTCAATAAAGGAGATAAACTGCCGATTGCTGTTTTTACGTTAAATACAAGTGAAACAAAACCACCGGCACCCTTTAATGAAGGTACGTTGTTATCGGCAATGGAGAATCCCGCGAAATATCTCAATAAGGCAGACGAGTCATTAAAGAAAACACTGGGAGAGACGGGCGGTTTAGGGACAGTTGCGACACGGGCCGACATTATCGAAAAGCTGTTTCAAAGCTTTCTGATCGAGAAAAAAGGCAAAGATATTGCCATTACGGCAAAAGGCAGGCAATTGCTGGAACTGGTGCCTGATGATTTGCGTTCGCCAGCGTTGACTGCCGAATGGGAGCAGCGATTAAGCGCCATCGCCAAAGGGCGGCTGCGAAAGAGTGAGTTCCTGGCAGATATTAAAAAGTATACTAAGACGGCAGTAGAGGAGATTAAAAACAGCCAGGAAAAGTTTCGTCACGATAATATGACCAGAAGCAAGTGCCCTGATTGCGGCAAATATATGCTGGAGGTAAATGGTAAGAAGGGCAAAATGCTTGTTTGTCAGGATCGGGAATGTGGTCACCGGAAAGGTATTGCCCGTCTTACCAATGCTCGCTGCCCCAACTGCCACAAAAAGCTGGAAATGCGCGGCGAAGGAGAAAACCAGCTGTTTACATGCGCCTGCGGGTACCGGGAAAAACTGTCGGCCTTTACGGAAAGAAGAAAAAAAGAAACCACAAATGTTTCTAAGAAAGATGTAGCTAGATTTATGAAAGAACAGCAGCAGTCAAAAGATGAGCCGATTAATAACGCACTTGCGGAAGCACTTGCGAAATTAAAGCTGTAATAACATGTAGTGAGGAGAGGTGGTTTAGTTGATGCCTGTACTATTTCTGGCACCTTTTAACAGCATGGCCAATATTGCCGCAAATATTGCAAAAGAGCTGAAGATTCCACTGCTGGTGGAGGTTGCTGATGATTACAATGCGCAGGCCAAGCTGCAGCGGCATCCGGGAGTGGAAGTGGTGATCAGCCGCGGCGGAGTTGCCGAAAAAATCAGCGAGATAGCAGGTATTGTCGTAGTTGAAATTACCATGTCCACGAATGACTTGCTTAGTGCTTTAAGCCATCTCACCCGGGATGGCATTCAAAGCATTGGCATTGTGAGCCGTGCTAATATATTTGATGGAACAGTAGGAGACTTTCGCATAGCTGATACGCAGATTTATATTCGCTCCTGCGTAGATGAAGAAGAGATCGCACAAACTGTTTTTCAGCTGTATGAAAAAGGGGTTAAAGCTGTTATCGGCTGCCGTATGGCATACGAAACAGCGAAACGCTGCGGCATTGTGGCGGAACTTCTCGATTCCAGTACAATATCGATCCGCAAGGCAATTGAAGAGGCAATGCGGATTATCCGGGCAAAGGAAAGAGAGCACCTGCAAGCTGCTCAGTTGACGGCAATTATCGATAATATTGAAGAAGGAATCATTGCGGTCACCGGGGATAAACAGGTTAGTTTCTGCAATAACTTTGCCCGGCGGATTTGTGGAGCCGTTGGTCAAAGTATTCATGAAAGTCATATTGAGAAGTTTCTTCAATACCGTAACCAGGAAAGAATTGTGACTATAAATGGAACAAGTTTGCTTGCCCGCGTTATTCCTCTGGAATTTAATAATCGTAAGAGAGGCGATATCATAACGTTTCAGGAAGTAAGTAATATTCAGGATTCTGAACGGAAGATTCGCCTCTCTTCCTATCAGAAAGGCTTGTACGCCAAAGATACATTTGCTGATATTATCAGTCAATCAGAAGTAATGCAAAACATTATACATAAAGCAAAAAATTATGCGAAATACGATTCGAATTTGCTGATTTACGGTGAAACAGGAACGGGAAAGGAAATTCTGGCGCAGAGCATACATAATCACAGCAGGCGCAGCAGAGGACCCTTTGTGTCCGTTAATACTGCGTCTATTCCGCCTAACCTGCTGGAGAGCGAATTGTTCGGCTATGTGGAAGGAGCTTTTACCGGTGCCCGTAAAGGCGGTAAGCAGGGCCTGTTTGAATTGGCTCACGGTGGGACTATTTTTCTCGATGAAATCGGCGAGCTTTCGCCCGATATTCAGAGTCGTTTGCTCAGGGTACTGCAGGAGAAAGAGATTATGCGTATCGGCGATGATAAAATTATACCAGTCGATGTGAGAATTATTTCAGCCACGAACCGGGACCTGTTGACGCATGTTAAGCAGGGGGGATTCCGGGCTGACTTGTATTACCGGATTTGTGTGTTACGCTTACGTTTGCCGCCGTTACGGGAACGTTTGGAAGATATTCCGCCTATATTTGAATATTACGTGCATAAGCTGGCAGCTAAAGAACAGAAAGCAGTAACCATACATGCTAATGTGATGAAGCTGCTAAAGGCGTATCCCTGGCCCGGCAATATCCGGGAGCTTAGAAATATGGCGGAAGTAGTTGTTTATAGTGAGGAAGAAATTGTGACTGCCGGGCAGATTGCCGCTATTTTTCAGGAAAACGAAGTGCAGGTCGGCAGTGGCAGCTATATCACTGTTCAGGAAAAAGGAACGTTAAAATCAATGGAAGCACAAATCATCAGGCATTTGTTATCCCGATATAGTGCGGAAGAAGTTTGCTATCGTTTAGGGATCAGCCGGGTAACACTGTGGCGTAAAATGAAAAATGATTACAGTTATGAAACGAAGTGAATTTCAATTATGAAACAAATTAGGTAATTTAGCGTGATTATGTGCCCAGAAGGGCTTGGCATGAATTTTGCTATATATAATTGTTGTATTATTCGTATTAATTGTTATAAGGAGGAGAATAAAGAAAAAACTGATTCTTAACTTTTTTTTGTATATTGTGAAGGGGGATAATGTTTTGAATAATTTTCTGACGAAGAAGTTTCTTGTACTGGCGGCCTGTATGGTGGTTCTTTCCATGTTCTTAGTAGGCTGCGGCGGAGGAAGCGGAACAAACGCTGCAAAATCCGGTGAAAAAATTGTAATTAAAATAGCATATGGAAATAACGTAGGTGAACCAAATGACAAGGCCGTTCGTGAATGGGGCCGTTTGATGAAAGAGAAAAGCAAGGGTCAAGTTGAATTTCAATATTTCCCTAGCTCTCAATTAGGTTCACAAAAAGATGTTACAGAACAGCTTACCATTGGTGCGAACGTCATCACCATTTCCGATGGTGGATTTTTAATGGATTATGTTCCTGAGTTCGGCGTAACGTACCTGCCATATCTCTACGATAATAAAGAACAGCTGTTTAAGCTTGTTGACAGTGATCTCTTTAAAGATATGTCTAAGAAATTAGAAACCAAAGGTCTGTATGTTGTTCACAGCAAATGGATTTATGGTGATCGCCATATTATTGCTACTAAGCCTGTCACAAAGCCGGCAGATCTTGAAGGTCTTAAAATCCGGGTTCCTAACATCCGTCTTTCTACTGAGATGATGAATGCAATGGGAGCAACTGCTACGCCAATGCCTTTAGCAGAAGCGTATCCTGGAATCATGCAAGGTGTAATTAATGGAGCGGAAAATCCTATCCCCGTACATTTTGGCGGAAAAATGTATGAAGGTGCTAAATACTTATCGCTGACCCGCCATCAAGTGAATCTTTCTACCTGGATTGCAGGCACAAAGTTCATTGAAAAACTTCCTCCTGAAATTGTGGCGATGCTGAAAGAAACAGGCGAGGAAGCCGGCCGATTCTTAATAAAAGAAAATGAAAAAGCCGATAAAGAATGCATTGAAAAAATGAAGGCAGCCGGAGTACAGGTCGTAGAAAATGTTGACCGGGCTGCATTTAAAGAAGCTACAAAAGACGTGCATAAGAAGTTTAAAGAGTTCCCAGCTGATTTGTATGACAAGGTAGTCGCGATTATCAATAGCAAGTAAAAATACTAGATACGATCGGCCTCGGTTGCTAAAACCGGGGCCGATCTAATCAGAATAGCAAGGGGTGTGACTTAGTGGGGCAAGTGATCTGGAATTTCATAAAAAAGATAGATGAAATCGTGGGAATGGCTTTAATGGCCTTCATTGTCTTATTAGCTTGTGCTAATGTATTTATGCGTTATGTTGTAGGGGCTCCCTGGGGCTGGGTTGAGGAAGTGACTATTTTTACTTTTGTATGGCTTACGATGATTGGTGCTGCATCTGTCATCAAGGTCGAAGGACATTGCAGTATTGATGTCTTAGTCCGCCGCTTGCCTCCAAAATATGAACGGACTGCAACAATAGCAGCTGATATCTGCGTAATCATCACATTACTGCTGATGATTTGGTACGGCTGGGAGCTGTCCATGGGGGCCGCCGATAAAGTAACACCGATGCTTGGTATACCCTATACGTATGTGGATTTGGCCATTCCGGTGGCAAGCGTCTTCATGCTGATTTACTATCTTGAGCTTACCTGGCTGGATATTACAGGCAAGCGCAAAAAATGTGACTTAGGAGAGTAAGGAAAATATGACGGTTTTAATTGCATCCTTAGTTATGATGGTACTTGCCGGGATTAACGTTCCGGTAGCATTTGCCATCACCCTGGCAACATTTGTGTATTTTTTCATCAGCAATGATTTATCACCTGTAATGGTTATCCAGCGTATGATTGGCGGCGCTGATAATATACCACTTTTAGCTATTCCCTTTTTCATGATGCTGGGGTCAATCTTAAACTATACTGGTATTACGCAGCGGCTGCTTAAATTGTCTGACTTGCTGTCCGGACATTTACGGGGCGGTCTTGCCCAAACTAACGTTGTTCTCGGTGCTCTTATTGGCGGTCCTTCCGGAGCAGGCCTGGCTGATGCGGCCATGATTTGTAAAGTACTTGTTCCCGAAATGGTCCGCAACGGGTACAGCAAACCTTTTGCAGCGGCCTTAACTTCAGCTTCTGCACTGCTGGGACCAATTTTACCTCCCGGCATTGGACTAATTATCTATGGTTTCGTTTCCGATACCTCGATCGGCAAGCTGTTTCTAGGCGGTATGGGACCAGGTATTCTGCTTACCCTTTTGTTGATGATTACAGTCGACTGGATTGCGAAACGGCGCGGCTATAAACCGGTACGCACCACAAAGCCCAGCACCAAGGAAGTGCTTGTGGCAACCAAAGATGCCTTCTGGGGTTTAATGCTGATGGTTATTATCTTAGGTGGTATCCGGTATGGCATATTTACGCCCACGGAGGCAGGAGCAGTTACCGTGATTTACTCGCTGATTGTCGGTTTTGCCTACCGGGCAACTACGTGGGCTGATGTAAAATCGGCCTTGGCAGAGTCTGCTCGTGCCAACGGTTCGATTATGCTTATTTTAATGTCTTCAGCCGGATTTGCCTGGATGCTGACCTGGGAAGGCGTTGCCAGCGATGTAACGGCGATGCTGACTGATTTTACAACAAATCCATACGTGTTTCTCCTGATTGTCAACGTTTTTCTGTTGATTCTCGGTATGTTTCTCGATGGTAATGCTGCCATTATTGTTTTAACTCCTCTGTTAATGCCTACTGTACATTTATTGGGAATTGATCCCGTTCACTTCGGTATTACTATGATTTTTAATCTTTCTATCGGCGCGATTACACCGCCTTTTGGAACAACCATGTTTCTTACCTGTAACTTGACAGGAGTAAAGATGGATGAATTCCTAAAAGAAATTCTTCCTTTTTATATAGCGTTGTTGATTGCTTTAGCTGCGACTACCTATATACCTGCATTATCTTTAATTTTAGCTGATTTAATATAAATCATCGGTATGGGAGTGGGTCACGTGAAGGCAATCTATTTAAAGGAAGCAGGTGATATTCAGGTTGCAGATATTGCTCAACCTGAATATAAAGCAGATCAAATCTTGATTAGCGTGAAAAGTGTGGGGATCTGCGGCTCTGATATCAGTGCTTATTTAGGAACAAGCCCGCTCGTTACCTATCCGCGAGTTATTGGTCACGAGGTAGCCGGTGAGGTTGTGGCAGTGCCGGCAGGTGAAGTCTCTATCGCCGTTGGTGACAGAGTTGTGCTGGAACCCTATGTCTATTGCGGTGCGTGCTATCCCTGCCGCAATCAACGAACCAATTGCTGCGAGAATTTGACTGTCCGGGGAGTTCACATTGATGGGGGGATGGCGGAATATATTTATCATCCCTGTCACTTGGTGCACAAAGTGCCAGCCGGGATTCCCTGGAATCATTTAGTGATGGCGGAACCGCTTACCATTTCTATACATGCCGTGAACCGCTCGCGCTTACGGCAGGGTGAATATGCGGTAATTACAGGCTGCGGCCCAATTGGTCTGCTGGCTGCTCAGTATGCTATGACTATCGGCGCGAACCCCATTATGGTTGATCCGGTAGAGGAGAGACTGGCAATGGCCCGCCAGGCCGGTGTAAAATATACTATTAATCCGGTAAAAGAGAATGCGGTTGAGGTCATAAAGTCAATTACCGGAGGCACAATGGCGGAAGTTGTCGTTGAGGCTTCCGGCAATGCTGCTGCTATTCGCAGTTCTATTGATTATGTGGCATATTCAGGCCGGATATCTTTAGTCGGTTATCCGAAAGGCGAGGTCGCGCTCCCAACGGCCTTGTTTACTAAAAAAGAGCTGGATATTGTCGGAGCACGCAACAGCTTTCAGGCATTTCCCGAAAGCATCCGTTTAATTGCACAAAAAGAAGTGGATGTTGCCGCTGTCATTACCAAGACCATTTCTTTTGCAGAGATTCCGGAAATTGTTCACGATATATCCGTTAATCCCGGCAATTATATGAAGGTAATTGCCGAGTTCAAGTAAAATCAGACAGTAAAAAAACCTTCCATGTTTACATGGAAGGTTTTTCGCTGGCTGTAAGCCGGAAGGTTAGTTTTTATAACGGTTTTTATATTGATCTTCTTCTTTACTTTTTTTGTATTTATTCCACAGGTAACGACCAGCCATAAATACACCGGCAAAGAGCATTACATTGAACAGAAGACCGATCATTTCTGAGAACATACCGCCGAAGCCAAACATATTTCCGAGCATGCTGCCCAGCATCATACCGCCGCCTAAGAGCGCCATATTACGCAGGAAGCCGCCGGACGAGGGCTGTTGAACATTTTGTTGAGCAGGCTTGGCAGCAGCTGCAGGAGCCTTTTCATTGTAGCTGTTAGCGGGAGCGGAAGGCTTATAGCCTGAATTAGTAGAAGGTGCGGCTTGTTGAGTACTTGGGGCTTTGGGAGCAGACATTTTAGGCTTGCCGCCGCTTACAGCAGCGAAACCGACAGCATTAAAAGCAAAAGCAAACAGAAAGGTTAATATCAATAATTTTTTCATTTTTATTCCTCCGTATGGGTTTTTACATCTTCAGGGAAGGTGTAAATTTCGGCCAAATTAGGCAGCTCGCCTGAGAGATAACGGTCGATATCATGGACATCAATGTAGAAGGTACAGGCTACTTCCAAATATCCCTGGTCGTTGCCCTGACTTACGCTCCGGATCGCCATCAGCCTTTCCCGCAGGCGGAGGCAGTCATCATGGGATGCCGTTACGTTGAGCGTTGCCAAAGGAACACCATATTCCCGAAGCACATCCTGTAGATTCATTCTCTCGGACATCAGTAATCATCACAATCCTTTTCGAATTATTTCTCTAAAGTAGAGAAGCTGTACGAAGTAAAGTATACTGTTAAAAGGGCAAAAAGTCAATGTTTTTATCAGTACCTACCTATGTTAACTGCTTTGCCTGCTGATTTTCCTGCTAAAATTAGACATATGTTTGGATATATGATAAAATTATAACTCGCAAGTACATTACGAAAGATGGTTGTTGAAATATGATAAGTACAAATGGGTTAACCCTTCAATTTGGTAAACGAATTCTCTTTAAAGACGTCAATATAAAATTTACTCCTGGCAATTGTTATGGACTGATTGGCGCAAATGGTACCGGTAAATCAACCTTCCTCAAGATCCTATCAGGAGAAATTGAGCCAACTTCAGGAGAGGTGGCGATTACTCCGGGGGAACGTCTGGCCGTTCTTAAACAGAACCATTATGAATTTGATGAGTTTGAAGTGTTAAAGACGGTTATTATGGGGCATGCCCGGCTTTATGCTATTATGGAAGAAAAGGATGCATTATATGCCAAACCTGATTTTTCTGATGAAGACGGCATGAAGGTTTCGGAATTAGAATGTGAATTTGCTGAGCTTAACGGCTGGGATGCAGAAACAGAGGCAGCCCGGTTGCTGAATGGTCTGGGAATAGGTGAGGAATTTCATTATCAAAAAATGGCTGATTTGAGCGGCAACGACAAAGTACGTGTGCTGTTGGCACAAGCGCTTTTCGGCAATCCGGACATTCTGCTGCTGGATGAACCGACAAACCATCTGGATATTGAATCGATTACCTGGCTGGAAGATTTTCTTTATGATTTCCCGAATACGGTCATTGTCGTATCGCATGACCGTCACTTCCTGAATAAGGTTTGTACGCATATTGCCGATATTGACTTCCAAAATATTTCACTGTATGTAGGCAACTATGATTTCTGGCTGGAATCAAGCCAATTGGCGCTTCAACTGGCCAAAGACGCGAATAAGAAAAAAGAAGATAAAATTAAAGATCTGCAAAACTTTATTCAGCGCTTTAGTGCAAATGCTTCGAAATCCAAACAGGCTACTTCCCGGAAAAAGCAATTGGAAAAACTTACTCTGGATGATATTAAGCCATCCTCCCGTAAATATCCGTATGTGGCTTTTAAGCCTGACCGGGAAGCAGGCGCTCAATTGCTGAATGTGGAAAACATCAGCAAAGTAATTGATGGTGAAACCGTTCTGAATGATATTAGCTTTATGGTTGCCAAAGGCGATAAAATTGCGTTTGTTGGTCCTGACGGCTTAGCAAAAACAACTCTGTTTAAAATTCTGATGGGCGAATTACCTGCTGACAGTGGTGAGTTCAAATGGGGGGTCACTACTTCGCAGGCGTACTTCCCGAAAGATAACTCCGCTTATTTTGACGGCGTTGAATTAAATCTGGTAGACTGGCTGCGTCAGTTCTCCCGTGACCAGGAAGAATCCTTTATTCGCGGCTTTTTGGGACGGATGCTGTTCTCCGGAGAAGAGACGCAAAAAGAATCTAATGTTTTGTCTGGTGGCGAAAAAGTGCGGTGCATGCTCGCTAAGATGATGCTGAGCGGTGCAAATGTATTGATTCTTGATGAACCGACAAACCATCTGGATTTAGAATCCATTACCTCTTTGAATACCGGCCTGACGAACTACGAAGGGACGATGCTCTTTGTATCGCATGACCATCAGTTCATTCAAACGGTTGCCAACCGGATTATTGAAATCACTCCTAAGGGAATTGTAGACCGGCGTATGACCTATGACGAGTATTTAGAAAATGCTGATGTCAAAAAGCTGTTAGCTCAATTATATAGTAAGTAATACCCCAGCAGTCCGCATAGAACGGACTGCTTTTTTTATTATCACCGTATCGCACCAGTAGCATCGGCACATACTTAAGTTAAGAAATACAAGGAGAAGATTACATGCGAATTCTCGTTGTAGAAGATGACGATATGCTGCGCGAAGCGGTAGTTGCTGTGCTGCAGGAGGAATTTTATCTGGTAGAGGAAGCCGCTGCCGGCAGTGAGGGCTTGTATAAAGCGCTGCAAGGGATATATGATCTGGTCGTACTGGATATTATGCTGCCGGAAATGAGCGGCTTAGTTATTGTTAAAAAAATACGGGCAAAAGGTATCGGTATACCCGTATTGCTGCTGACTGCCCGGGACAGCATCGAAGACCGGGTTACGGGCCTGGAAGCAGGTGCGGATGACTATTTGATCAAGCCGTTTGCTGTTCCGGAACTGCTGGCCCGGGTCAAAGCTTTGCTGCGCCGTGGCGGTAATATAGGGAACGAAGGAGAATTATCCTATGGCGAAATTACGATTAATGCCAGGGTAAAAGATGCTTTTATTAATGAAGTGCCGCTGCATCTAACCGTAAAGGAGTATGAATTGCTGGAATTCTTACTGATTAACCGGGAGCAAATTCTGACGCGGGAGCAAATTTATGACCGCATTTGGGGATTGGAGTCGGATACTACGATCAATATTGTTGATTTATACATTCATTATTTGCGTAAGAAGCTTGCTCCCTATGGACGGGATGCACTAATTCAGACCATTCGCGGTGCAGGCTTTATCCTTAAGGAGAAATAGAATGCTCCAAAAAATATTACGGAAGCTGGCTACACTAAATTCCCTGGTTTTTCTGCTGATTTTTGCTGTTTTTGGCGCCATCGTTTACGGCTATGTGGCATACCGCCTGTTTGATGAGGTAGATCATTCTCTCAGGGCAAAGGCGGAAGAATTTCTGATTGTTGATGGCAAGCTGGCCATTGTAAAACCGGATGCGGTACTTTTTGACCCCCGGATCTTTATTTTGCTGCGCGATGCAAACGGAGCATTACTCAGTCTTTATCCCAGCAGGTTGGATCAGGGCGGCAGCATAAAGGAACTGGCATCGCAGGTAAGTCCGGGACCGCCGGCCATGAAACGGATTCACGGGCATGATTACCGCGTATACAGCCAGCCGTACCGCAAGCCTGATACTGTGCTGCAGGAGTTTGGTGATTCCTTTACCGTCCAGGATATTATTGCCATAGGCATTGTTGATTCGGAAACCTCCCTGTTGCGCAGTCTGCTGATTGTCATCGGTGTAGCGATGAGTATCGGAATTCTCATTATTATTTCTGCCGGCTTTTATTTAGCCCGCCGTGCTTTAGTGCCAATTCGCAACAGCTGGAATAAACAGCAGCGGTTTGTCGCAGATGCCTCACATGAGCTGAGGACGCCGCTCACAATTATTAAAAGTAATGCTGAGCTTGTTCTGCGCCATCCCAGTCACAGCATTCAGGAAGAAAGCATTCGCATAACAAACATTGTCCGTGAGAGTGTGCGCATGAACAAGCTGATAGCTACGCTGCTTACACTGGCCAGGGCTGATGGTGAGGAAGCACAGCTAAATCGTACTGCCATCAGCGCCAACGAGGTCATACGGGCGGTGGTTGAACAATTCCAGCCACTTGCTGAGTTAAAAGGACTGGCGCTTGTGGCTGAATTAAATGGAGAGCTTACTCTGAAAGCGGACAAAGACCGGCTTCATCAACTGCTGGTAATTATCCTGGATAATGCGGTTAAGTATACAGCAACTGGCACGATTGTGCTAAAGGGCTGCCAGCAAGGAGCAAATATTCAGCTGCAGATTATCGACTCAGGGCATGGAATTTTACCGGAAGATCTTCCGTATATATTTGACCGGTTTTACCGGGTGGACAAGGCCCGTTCGCGGGAAGAAGGGGGCATTGGACTTGGCTTGTCGATTGCCGAATGGATTGTGGAAAAGCATAATGGCAAAATAACGGTAGAAAGCACAATCGGACAGGGTACATGCTTTACAATTTTGCTACCGGTAAACGGCTAGACACTTGCTTAGACAAGTGTCTTTTTTATTTAATAATCTCTAAAGAAATTCAAAAAAACGGGAGGTAGAATGAGTTTAAAGGAGGGTGTAAGCCCGTGAATAAGAAAAAAAGTGTTAGAAATAGTGCCAAATTAATTGCAGCAGTTCTTGTCATGCTGAATGCTTCTGTTGCTTTTGCCGCACCTGTAGAATTATCGTTGTCAGACAGTGTAGCCTTGGCGCTCAAAAATAACCCTTCCATAAAAATGGCTCAATCAGACAAGGATAAATCACAATGGAGTGTTAGTGAAGCACAGGCAGGCAGGATGCCTACCGTATCATTAGGAAATTCCTACAGCCTAAAAGATCATAATCCGGCCGGTACGGATGATCTTAGTGGTTCGCTGCGCATGAACTGGCAGCTTTACAGCGGCGGCAGAGTAGAAGGTCAAATTGATCAGGCTAAGCGCGGTGTAGGGGTTGCCGACTTAGGTGTGGAAAAAACCAAACAACAGTTAAAGCTCGATACGACTACTGCCTACTTCACCATTTTGCAAACAAAAAATTTGGTGGAAGTCAATCAGCAATCCGTCAGCAACCTGCAGGAACATTTAAATTCCGTACAAGCGAAATATGATGTAGGTGTTGTTGCCAAGTCGGATGTTCTCCGGGCTGAAGTAGAGCTTGCCAATGCGCAGCAAAACTTAATTAAAGCACAAAACAATTACGATCTGGCCGTTGCAGGACTGCTGAATACAATGACGATTGATCCAGGTACTGAGCTTGCACTTACGGATACTCTCAGCTACAACAAATATGATAAAACATTAGACGACAGTCTTCAGGCAGCGCAAACCAGACCAGATGTTGCTCAGGCAGAGGAAAATGTGAAGATTTCGGAAACCGCTGTAAAAATGGCAAAAAGCGGTAAGCTTCCTTCTGTATCACTGAGTGCATCCAATGGCTGGAATGGCTCGGTACTGCCTGGCAGCGGCGATGATGACTGGTCAGTCGGTTTGTCGGCAAGCTGGTCGATCTTTGATGCCGGTTCTACCAGTGCAAAAGTGAAGCAGGCTGATGCTTTGCTTGATAAAGCCAAGGAACAGTTAGTTCAGGTAAAAAACAGTGCTGCGCTTGAAGTGCGGCAAAACTACCTCAGCATGCAGGAAGCGGAAAAACGCATCGATACCAATAAGGTAGCAGTCGGCAAGGCCGAAGAAGATCTGGTTATTGCCAGAGAAAAATATAATGCCGGCGTAGGTACAAACTTAGATGTTATCGATGCGCAGCTGGCGCTCACTCAGGCTAAGACGAATGAAATACAAGCGCTGTTTGATTACAATGTAAATGTAGCCAAGATTGATAAAGCGATTGGTTTGAAAGCAGAATAACTGCTGCAGACGGAGGAGGAGTAAAATGAAAGCGCTTTGGCTTTTCATCATGAAATACAAGAAATGGCTGCTTCTGGTCATTCTTGCTGCAGCAGCAGTTAAAGGCGGCCTGGTTTACCAGGCCAGCCAGACTAAGCCGGCAGTAACTGCAAAGACGGTAAAAGTAGAACGGGGCGATATTGTATCCACTGTTTCGGCAACGGGTACGATCAAGCCGGTCAATATGGTAGAAATCAGTTCCAAGATCACCGGCTTGATTGAGGAAATGAAGGTGCAGGAAAATGATGCGGTAAAAGCCGGGCAGGAGTTAGTCATTTTGGATGATACCCGTCTGCAGGCGCAAGCTTCCCAGGCACGGGAAAAATTAAATAATGCCGCTGCCAACTATGATCGCAATGTGCGTCTCAACGGGATCGGTGCTGTTTCCGAACAGCAGCTGGACAGTTCCCGTCTGGATTATAAGGTAGCTCAGGCTGCCTATGATGATGCTGTTTCCCAATTGAGTGACACCATCATTAAAGCACCGATTGACGGTATCGTTATTGGCAAACCTATCCCAGCCGGTCAAACTGTAGCACAGGGTATCTCGAATCCAATGGTTATTCTGACCATTGCCGATATGTCCAAAATGCAAATAGAAACACAAGTGGATGAAACGGATATCGGTAAAATTGCTGTCGGACAGACTGCAGTCTTTACTGTTGATGCATACACAGGCAAGCAGTTTACCGGCAAGGTGTCCCGGATTTCGCAAAAGGCAACCGTTACGTCCAATGTTGTATACTATACCGTATTTATAGATGTTGATGCTACCGATAATTTGCTGAAGCCAACAATGACAGCACGTGTTTTAATTCATAGCGGTGAAAGCAAGGATACCTTAACGCTGCCGTTATCTGCTTTAAAATCGGGCAGTCAGGGACAATATGTAACCGTATCCCGCAGCAACGGCAAAACGGAAGACGTACCTGTAACCACCGGCCTGAGCGGTGAAGACCGGATTGAAGTGACCAGTGGTGTAAGCGAAGGTGACCAGGTGGTAGTGGCTCAGGTTAAAGCATCAGCCGCTTCAACACAGCAGCGCCAGGGTGGCGGCGGGATACCCGGCATGAGAAGGTAGGGGGGTTAACGATGACAATCGCCTTATCAGAGGTAAAAAAAATATATCAAATGGGTGACTCCGAAGTTGCTGCTTTGGCAGGAATTAACTTAACGATCAGTGCCGGGGAATTTACCGCCATTATGGGACCGTCCGGCTCAGGCAAGTCGACGCTGATGAATATTCTCGGCTGCCTGGACCGCCCGACGGAAGGCTCATACCTGCTGGACGGGCAAGAGGTTGCATTTATGACGGATGACCAACTGGCAGTGACCCGTAACAAAAAGATTGGTTTTGTATTCCAGAACTTTAATTTGCTGCCCCGCATTTCTGCTATGCAAAATGTAGCCCTGCCTTTGGTATATTCGGGAGTTCCGAAGAAAGAGCGGGAACAGAAGGCCATCGAGGCGCTGGAAGCGGTTGGCCTGGAAAAACGCCTTGATCACCGTCCGAACGAATTGTCGGGCGGCCAGCGGCAAAGAGTTGCAATTGCCAGAGCATTGGTCAATGATCCAACTATTATTATGGCAGACGAACCTACCGGTAACCTTGACTCCAAATCAGGCGTCGAAGTAATGGCAATATTTGATAAGCTGAATGCACTGGGGCGCACGATTATTTTGGTCACCCATGAGCCCGATATTGCCGAATATGCAAAAAGGGTTATCCATGTTCGGGATGGACTGATCGTGCGGGATACCGGAGAGGAGTGAACGCCATGTTCCGAGAGAGTATTTCAATCGCACTAAATGCGCTGGTAGGCAATAAAATGCGATCTATTCTGACTATGCTGGGGATTATCATTGGTGTGGGGGCCGTTATTGCCATGGTTTCCATTGGGATGGGCGTACGGGAACAGGTATCGAACTCGATTGCCGGACTGGGCAGCAATCTGATTATGGTGTCACCTGGCGCTCCCTCCTCTTCCGGCGTAAGGCAGGCGGCAGGCTCGGGCATAACCTTATCCCTAAAAGATGCTCAGGCTATTGCCAATGAAGTTGATGGTGTGAATAAGGTGGCTCCCAGTGTAAGCAAGCAGTATCAACTAGTCGCGGGTAATCAGAACTGGATGACTTCGGTAATGGGAACAACACCGGATTATTTGGATGTACGCAACATGGTTGTTCAGGCCGGCAGTTTTATAACGGATAAGGACCTGGAAACACGGGAGCGGGTAGCAGTTATCGGACCTACCGTTTCCAGCAATTTATTCGGGGACACTAACCCAATCGGCCAGTCCATTCGTATTAACAATACTCCTTTCCGCATTGTGGGAGTATTGGAGAGTAAAGGGCAGTCCGCCGGCGGCGGTGACCAGGATGATACAGTGGTAATTCCCCTGACAACGGCTCAGGAACGGTTAATGGGGATTACCTATATCCAGTTAATTAATATTCAGGCGGAAAATACAGAGATCGTCAATCAGGTACAGGAGGATGTCACTACTTTGCTGCGTTCCCGGCACCGTCTGGGCAACGACAAAGCAGATGATTTCACTGTCCGGAATATGGTCAGCATTATGGAGACTGCTGAAGAAGCAACCGGATCAATCACACTGTTGTTAGGCTTTATTGCCGGCATATCCTTGCTGGTTGGCGGTATCGGTATTATGAATATTATGCTGGTATCGGTTACGGAACGAACACGCGAGATTGGTATCCGTAAGGCACTTGGCGCAAGGTACCGGAATATTTTAATGCAATTCCTCATTGAAGCGATTGTGATTGGCGTGGCCGGCGGACTGGCCGGTATTGCTCTCGGGATCGGAGCGGCCTATGGAATATCGGCAATTGCCGGATGGAGTACCGTTATATCGTCGGCCTCCATTATTATGGCCTTCGGCTTCTCGATCGGCATTGGCTTGTTTTTCGGCATCTATCCTGCCCGCAAGGCAGCATTGCTTGATCCGATTGAAGCGCTTCGCTATGAATAAAAAACACAAGAACCTGCAGTTCATTCTGAGCTG
Organism: Anaerospora hongkongensis; assembly: GCF_004339805.1. Classification (GTDB taxonomy): domain Bacteria; phylum Bacillota; class Negativicutes; order Sporomusales; family DSM-15969; genus Anaerospora; species Anaerospora hongkongensis. The sequence goes on from NZ_SLUI01000003.1 coordinate 22,695, forward strand.
CAGGTTCTTATTTTGAGAAGAAAGATTAATTTTTGGCGAGCAGGTCCTGAATTTTAGGAGTACAGCGTTTGCCTCCGCAGGAACCCGAACCGGCACCGGTCGCAGCCTGTACTTTTTCTACCGTGTCGGCACCGCCGGTAATCGCCTTTTTAATGGTGGCCCGGCTGATTCCCTTGCAAATGCAGACCATGGTCAGCTTATCCAGCATAGCTGGGCTAAGAGGTTCATCCATTGCATTTCTCCTTTCACCTGACGAATGGAGTCAGGCTTTGTTGTTAACAATAAGACAGCTGTTACTTTTATAAAGGGGAAATGGGCACATGTATCTATGAAGACAAAGTATATAATGATTACCATTCTTAGTTTGGGAATTTACTGCATGACCAGCTACTATATCGGTCTGAAGCTGGCAGGCTCCCTGCTGGCAGCAGCAAGCCCTGCAGTAACCGGGTTATACTGGGCAGTATTTGCCTTTTTAACCGCTGCTTACTTTCTCGGAAGAGGCGGTGCCATGTTCTATGCCAGCGCTCTCAACGATTGGCTGATTTGGATCGGGGCCTATTGGCTGGCGTTTTATTTTTATTTGCTGCTATTCTGGTGCGCTGTTGACTTTAGTTTGTGGATCGGCCATCTAGCAGGGGTTATTCCCCTGGAAATAACCAGTAATTTGCCTGTTGTCGGCTGGAGCATTGTACTTGCCGTTTGTCTGCTGGTAGTCTATGGGATCTGGGTCGCTAATTCACCGCAGCTCAGACACTACGATATTAGGATTCACAAAAAAACGCCTGTCCATAGTATACACATTATTATGATTTCTGATCTTCATCTGGGCTTATTAGTGGGACGGCGGCGTCTGGAAAATTTAGTTACCGCAATCAATCAGCAAAAGCCGGATATTGTCTTGCTGCCCGGGGATATACTGGATGAAAATATTGGTGTATTCGTGGATGATAATATGCCGGAGATTTTACGCAGGCTGCGGCCGAAGTACGGTATCTTTGGCTGTTTGGGCAGTCATGAATACATTTGGGGAGACTCGGAAAAGACGGTGCAGGAACTGAGTAAGGCCAATATTACACTGCTGCGTGATCAGGCTGTAAAAATCGCCGATTCTTTTTACCTGGCCGGCAGGGATGATTACTACCGGGAAAAACTGACAGATTCGCCACGCAAGCCTCTCAAGGAAATTTTACAGCAGTGTGACCGGGCTTTGCCGATTATTGTAATGGATCACCAGCCTGTTGAAGTGGAGGCTGGTGAACAGCAGGGCATTGATTTGTATCTGGCCGGGCATACTCACCACGGCCAGCTGTTCCCGCTTAATTTCCTTACGCAGGCAATGTTCAAACTTGATTGGGGCTATTGGCATAGCGGCGCTTTTCATATGATTGTCTCCAGCGGCTTTGGTACCTGGGGGCCGCCGGTCCGGGTTGGCACACAATCGGAATGGGTAAGTATCAACATTCAATTTGATAACTGATATAGGAACGCACTGTTTGTCTGTGAGGCAAACAGTGCGTTCCTGCTAAAAAGGGAAACCGGGAGTAATGCAGAATAGTACTACAAATAGAAGAGAATCGGGCAGCCACCAAAATAGGTTTACGTCAGGAGGAAAGTAATGGGATATGATCGGGAGAATCTGCAAGGGCTGGAGTTCGTATTCAACTCTCTCGAGCAAGCTCAAGCCTGGTTTTTCAGCATCTTAGACTCGATTTACGACGGGATACTGATAAGCGATGAACAGTATATGGTACGGTATATTAATCCGGAATATACGAGAATAACAGGCGTTACGTATGAACAGATCGTAGGCAAGCTGTTGACAAGCGTGCGTCCGGGAGCCATATTGCCGCAGATCATTGAATCAGGGGTGCCAATGGCCGGTGTATACCGCCGGGAAGGTGACATCCAGTATGTGGTGGATATGGCGCCGATTATGATTGACAGCCGGGTAGTGGGCGGAGTTTCGGTAGTCAAGGATATAACAGAGGTGAGGCGCCTCAGTCAGGAAATAAATAAGTACGAAAAGAAAACAAACCGACTAAAAAAGATGGTAGAACATGCTTACCGGGCTAAATACAGCTTTCACGATGTAATCGGCTCCAGCAGTGCGCTGCAGCAAACGCTGCAGTTCTGCAAAAAAATTGCTGCCGGCGAGACGGATGTATTAATTACCGGTGAGAGCGGGACCGGTAAAGAGATTTTTGCCCAATCCGTTCATAGTGCGAGCAAAAGGGCTCACGGGCCATTCGTGGCACTCAACTGTGCCTCGCTGACTTCCAGCCTGGTGGAAAGCGAGCTGTTCGGCTATGATGAGGGCGCTTTTACCGGTGCCCGCAAAGGCGGCAAAACCGGTTTGTTTGAAATTGCCGACGGCGGCACCATTCTGCTTGATGAGATTGGGGAATTGAGCCTCGATGTGCAGGCGAAATTGCTGCGCGTGCTGCAGGAACGGGCAGTACGCAAAATAGGCGAGGCTTCGGAAATACCGCTGAATGTCCGGGTTATTGCTGCGACCAACCGCAATTTGCTGGCTATGGTAAAAGAGGGCCGTTTCCGGGAGGATCTGTTTTACCGCCTGAATATCCTGAATGTTCATTTGCCTCCATTGCGGGAACGGAGTACCGATGCCCGACTGCTGGCAGATTATTTTCTGATTCAGTATTCGCATAAGGTGGGCAGACCGTTTCGGTTTTCTCCGGAAGTATATGACATCCTGCTGAAATACCGCTGGCCGGGCAATATCAGAGAGCTGCGCAACACCATTGAGTTTGCCGCCAATATGTGTGAAGATCATTTGATTACGCAGCTGCATTTGCCACCGATGCTGCTGGTTGATACAAATGTACCGGTGGTCGCCCGGAAAACGCTTGCTGATGTGGTACGCGATACGGAGCGGCAGATTCTGATGAATGCATTGCATTGCGAAGGCTATACGGTCGAAGGCAAAAAACGGGTTGCGCTGCAGATGGGAATTTCACTGGCGACACTGTATAATAAGATGAAAGTACTCGGTATTGAAGAAAGTAAGTAAAGAAAATCCTCATATCATGTGATATGAGGATTTTTATATAGGTAAAAAACAGCGGTTATTCTAAAAAGTTAGAAAATTACCGCTTTTCTTTCTAAAAAATTAGAAATCGCGGTTAAGTCTGGATTAAACAGGCAAAGCGGGGATGGTAAGCTTAGGTTATTTCTAAGATTATAGAATAATAGACAGGCATTCCAACTGAAAAAGCGTGAAAAATAAGGCGAAACAGCGATTTATCCTGTTGGCACGGATCTTGCGATTATAGTGAGACGAGGTAACACTAAAATAAGTAAAGAGGTGAAAGTATGGCATTGCTTGGTCTTATTACGATCGTAGTGCTCCTGGGAGCCATTATCTCCAAAAAGATGTCTCCTCTGATTGCACTCATTTTTGTACCCGTAGTTGCTGCACTGGCGGGTGGTTTTGGTCTTGCTACAAGTAAATTCATTATCAGCGGTATTCAGAATATCGCACCTGTGGCAACCATGTTTATTTTTGCAATCCTATTTTTTGGTGTAATGGGTGATGCAGGCTTGTTTGACCCCATTATTGACCGGATATTAAGAACAGTCGGCGCAAAGCCTACCCGGATATTAATGGGTACTGCACTGCTGGCCCTGTTAATTCATCTGGATGGTTCCGGGGCGGTATGCTTTTTGATTACCATTCCCGCTATGCTGCCGGTCTATGAACGGCTGAAGATGGACAAACGGTTGTTGTGCTTAATGGTTGCTATGGCAGCAGGCATTAACTATCTGCCCTGGACAGGACCGACGCTGCGCGCTTCAGCCGCACTGCATGTTCCGGTTACCGATATTTTTACTCCGCTGGTTATTCCTCAGTTAGTTGGACTTGTGTATATGTTTGCGGTTGCATATCTGCTCGGAAAAAGAGAAGAGAAACGACTTGGTTTTACAACTGCCGAGCTAGGTGATATTGTGCTCACCCGGGAAGTTAAAGAAGAAGAAAAAGCGTTACGCCGTCCGAAGCTGTTTTGGATTAATGCTGTCCTAGCCCTGGTTGTGATGGGTACAATGGTCAGTGGCAAAGTCGACCCTGCACCGATGTTCATGATCGGTACCGTACTGGCACTGCTGCTGAATTATCCGGATGTAGCCGCACAAAAAGCCCGGGTTGATGCTCATGCCAAGTCAGCCCTGATGATGGCGAGCATTCTGCTGGCGGCAGGCGTATTTACCGGCATAATGAAAGGAACCGGGATGATTGCAGCGATGGCCAAAGTGGCAGTTTCTTTTGTACCGCCTGCATTGGCACAGCACATTCCTTTTGCGATGGGGATTGCTTCTATGCCGCTAAGCTTAGTGTTTGATCCGGATTCGTTTTATCTGGGTGTCATCCCTGTTGTGGCCGAAGTTGGTAAAATGCTGGGTGTACAGCCAATTGCCGTTGCCCAGGCAGCACTTATGGGACAGATGACAACCGGTTTTCCTGTCAGCCCGCTGACGCCGGCGACCTTCTTAATCGTTGGGTTAACCGGTGTAGAATTAGGTGAGCATCAAAAGTTCTCGATCCCCTTTTTATGGGGAGCAACAATCATTATGACCATCACATGCGCGCTTATCGGAGTCTTCCCCTTTTAGCAGAACCAGACCGGGGGAGAGCTTAAAAAAATAATGAGGTGAAAAGATGAAAAAAGTAAGGATTGGCTCAGGTGCAGGATATTCCGGCGACCGGATTGAACCGGCTGTCGAGCTTGCGGCAAAAGGAAATATTCAATATTTATGTTTTGAATGTCTTGCCGAAAGAACAATTGCTATTGCTCAGCAGGCAAAAATGAAAGATCCCAATGCCGGTTATGATGCCTTGCTGGCGGCTCGTATGGAAGCTGCGCTGGAAATCTGCCAGAAAAATGGCGTTAAGATTATTTCGAATATGGGAGCGGCAAATCCCGTTGCCGGTGCCCGGAAAGTAAAAGAAATCGCCCAGAAATTAGGTCTTTCTGGTCTGAAAATAGCAGCTGTTACCGGTGACGATGTGCTGGATATCATTAGTCAGCAGGATTACACCATCGAAGAAACCGGTGAAAAACTGTCAACAATTAAGGATAAGCTTGTTTCCGCTAATGCCTATTTAGGCGTTGAGCCCATTGTTGAAGCGTTAAAAAACGGCGCGGATGTAGTCATTACCGGCCGCGTAGCTGATCCGGCCTTGTTTATTGCCCCGCTTATTCATGAGTTTGGCTGGTCTGTTGAGGACTACAATCTGATGGGCCAGGCGACTGCACTGGGACATTTACTGGAATGCGGCGGTCAAATAACAGGTGGCTATTTTGCTGATCCCGGTTATAAAGATGTAGCCGGTTTAGCGCGGCTGGGCTTCCCCATTGCGGAAGTACAGGAAGACGGCAGCTTTATTATTACCAAGGTTCCCGAAGCAGGCGGAATGGTTACTCTATCAACCTGCAAAGAGCAATTGCTGTATGAGATCCATAATCCTCAATCGTATATTACACCGGATGTGGTAGCGGATTTTAGTGGAATTACCTTTACCCAGACTGCCAAGGATGAAGTCCGGGTAGCGGGCGGCAAGGGCAGTCCAAAGACAGATTCCCTGAAGGTTTCGATTGGCTATATTGACAGCTATATTGGCGAAGGCCAGATCAGCTATGCCGGGCCGGGTGCTGTAAACCGCGGTCAGCTGGCACTTGCTATTGTGGAAGAAAGACTGAAGCTGATGGGCGTTCAGGTCCAGGAGCTAAGATGCGATCTGATTGGAGTTGACTCGCTGCACAGCCCGAAATTGTCAGCAGGTCATGAACCCTATGAAGTGAGAGCAAGAGTCACCGGACGTACGCAGAATATGAAGGAAGCTGTCCGCATCGGTAATGAAGTGGAAACGCTGTATACCAACGGACCGGCCGGCGGCGCGGGAGCCTGGAAAGTTGCCAGAGAGGTAGTTGCAATGGTTTCGGCGCTGGTTCCCCGCTCCTTAGTAAACTATACTGTACAATACGAGGTGTTGTAAGATGAAATTACGTGAAATTGCCCACTCCAGAACAGGGGATAAAGGGAATACCTCCAATATTTCGGTTATTGCCTATAAACCGGAAGACTATGATTTCATAAAGCAGCATGTTACCGCTGAACGGGTAAAACAACATTTCGCCGAAATTGTGCAAGGGGAAGTTGTCCGTTATGAAATGCCGAATGTAGGTGCGCTTAACTTTGTTATGTATCAGGCCCTGGGGGGCGGCGTAACCCGAACACTTGCCCTGGATATTCACGGCAAGTCGCTGAGTTCGGCGATGATGAATCTGGAAATTCCGGAAAAATAATAATTAATGAGGAATCCCGCCGGAAGGGGGATTCCTCATTGCATAAATGAACAATGAAAAAACGACACTGGAGGAAAGCATGAATAAAGTAATACCAATTACACAGTGCCGGAACTATCTTACGCATGATCTTACCCTGGCAATCGGTGGATTTTTAGCGGTAGGCACACCGGAAAGGCTGATTGACTGCTTGGTGGACCTGCAGCTGCAAAACCTGACGGTGATCGGCAATGACACGGGTTTTATTGATAAAGGCATTGGCCGGCTGGTTGCAGGCCGCCAAGTGAAAAAAGTGATTGTTTCTCATATTGGGACCAACCCGGAGACGGGCAGGCAAATGAACAGCGGCGAGCTGGAAGTGGAATTAGTGCCCCAGGGAACTTTGGCTGAACGCCTGCGGTGCGGCGGCGCGGGACTGGGGGGTGTTTTAACCCCGACCGGACTAGGAACGGTTGTTGCCGAAAATAAGCAGGTGATCAATGCCAATGGCCGGGATTATCTGCTGGAGCTTCCGCTGAGAGCCAATGTGGCTTTGATTAAAGCCACGACAGGCGATAAAAGCGGCAATCTGATCTGCCGCAGGTCAACCCGTAATTTCAATCCGGTGATGGCCATGGCGGCCGATCTTGTTATCGCCGAAGTGGATCATATTGTGGAAACCGGTGAAATTGATGCGGACCAGGTAATGATTCCGGGAATATTTGTTGATTATATTTGCCAATCAGGGAGGAATGCTGACAGTGGATGCTAAGGAAATCATTGCGAAACGGGTTGCCCGTGAATTCAAGAATGGCAATGTTGTCAATCTGGGCATAGGTATTCCGACCTTGGTTGCTGACCATATTCCCCAGGGCATTCAGGTACTGCTGCACTCGGAAAATGGCTATATTGGTCTTGGACCGGCAGAACAGCCTGTTGATCCCGATGTGGTCAATGCCGGTGCCAAACCGGCTTCGGTTATACCCGGCGGTGCGATGTTTGACAGTGTCATGTCTTTTGCCGTAGTCAGGGGCGGTCATTTGGACTTTACCGTTCTGGGGGCCTTGGAAGTAGACGAAGCCGGTAATCTGGCAAACTGGATGGTACCCGGGAAAATTGTTCCGGGCATGGGGGGAGCCATGGATCTGGTAGCGGGAGCCAAGCAGGTTATTGTTGCGATGGAGCATACAGCCAAAGATGGTGCGCCTAAGATTGTGAAAGAGTGCACGCTGCCGCTGACCGGAAAAGGCGTGGTAACCAAAATCGTAACCAACCTGGCTGTTTTCTGCGTAACTAAGCAGGGGCTGGAACTGACGGAAGTTGCGCCGGGAGTAACGGTCGATCAGGTACGGGCTGCTACGGCGGCAGAGTTTTGTCTTTCGCCGCAGCTTCAGGAAATGGCAATATCTTAGAAAAATTAACAAAAAGTGACATAAAGTTTTTATGGGTGAAAGGAAATTTATTACCTGTACAGAATACAATAAACTCATGGATGTTTGTCAGCGCTACATGTTTTTCTGAAAAGTTCTCCGGTACCGTAGCAGCCATGTGCTGCCAGTAAGCTGGATAATAAATCATTTGTGATGATTAGCGAATAGGTGCGGAACGAAGCGGAAAAAGTAGTATTGTACATCCTTAAAAAAGGAGTGAGTTGTATTAGCAAGGTAGATTTTCAACCGGTAGTAACCATTTTGGAAGACGTTATTCAACCGGGAAACAGTGACGATGTAGGCCAAATGCTGAACGAGGTTATCGAGAAGTTAGATGGGATAAAAGAAGCTCTTCCGGAAGCAGAGGAAGAAATTATTGATGCCATTGATGAAATTCAGGACTACTTGGATTTCATTCTGACTACGAATGACTCGCTTGACACTGTTGACCGCAAAGAAGAAATAGCCGATATTATTGGCGAATTAAAACGCTTATCGTAAATGCATTAAGAGCATTATTTGCCTGTCTAATCAGCAAATAATGCTTTTTTTATAGCTGATTTGTTAATGGGGTGAAGAAATTGACCGGATTGCCGATAGAAGCCGTTCTACCGGAATTGCAAGCTGTGCTCAGCTCCTCTGTCAATGCGGTTTTGGTCGCAGCACCCGGAGCGGGTAAAACCACCCGGGTGCCGTTAGCCCTGCTGCAGGAGCCGTGGTTGAAGGACAAGCGTATTATCATGCTGGAACCACGCCGTTTGGCGGCGCGTGCTGCTGCCCGGTACATGGCTTCACTGCTGGGAGAACAGGTTGGCCAAACAGTAGGCTATCGCGTTCACCTGGACAGCAGAATAGGCCCACGAACCAGAATTGAAGTGATTACGGAAGGCATCCTGACAAGAATGCTGCAAAATGATCCTATGCTCAGTGATGTGGGTTTGATTATTTTTGATGAGTTTCATGAACGGAGCCTGCAGGCTGACCTGGGACTGGCACTGGCACTGGAGTCGCAGGCAGTGCTGCGCAGCGAACTGCGGATTCTGGTTATGTCGGCGACATTGGAGGCTCAGCCGGTGGCGGCATTGCTCAATCAGGCTCCGGTCCTGGTCAGTGAGGGGCGCCAGTTTCCGGTAGAGACCCGGTATCTGGAGCGGCCTTTAACGGGCAGCCTGGAGACTGCCGTGGTGCAGGCCATTGACACGGCACTTCGCTGTGAGGAAGGCGATATTTTGGTTTTTCTGCCGGGAGCGGGCGAAATTCGCCGGGTAGAAAGGCAGTTGGCCGGGAAAGCATATACCGGGGTCAGGATTGCCGTACTTTATGGCAACTTGCCCTTGCAGCAGCAGGATGTGGCGCTGGCGCCGAGTCCGGCCGGCGAACGGAAAGTTGTCTTGGCTACTTCGATTGCCGAAACCAGCCTGACTGTTGAAGGGGTGCATGTTGTTATTGATGCAGGTCGTATGCGGATTCCCCGTTTTTCACCTCGTACCGGGATGACCCGGTTGGAGACGGTTACTGTTTCGCGGGCTTCTGCCGATCAGCGCCAGGGAAGGGCCGGACGCCTGGGACCGGGGGTTTGCTACCGGCTGTGGACGGCTGAAGAAAACTTGCGGCTGGAAGCACAGAGCATACCCGAGATCAGAGCGGCTGATTTAGTTTCGCTTGTATTGGAGCTGGCTGTTTGGGGTGTACGTCAACCTGCCGACCTTAAATGGCTGGATGTGCCGCCGGAGGCTGCTGTTGAGCAAGCCAGAGTGCTGCTCCGGCAAATGGGGGCCATATCCGGCGAAGGACAGATAACCAAGCATGGCAGGCAGCTGGCTGAAATGGGACTCCATCCAAGGCTGGCGCATATGATCTTGCTGGCGAAAGAAGAAGGGATGGGGCGGCTGGCCTGTCAAGTGGCGGTGCTGCTCAATGAGCGGGATATTTTCCAGGGCGGCAGCCGCGAGGCCGATCTGAGGCTGCGCTTGGATGAGCTCCGTTCGGGCGGGAAAACGCTTGATCCGGGAATCTTCCGCCGTCTGGAGGCAGAGCTGCACTACCTGCAAAGCAGCCTGTCAATCGGGGTAGAGGCACAAACGGACAGCCGACATTGTGGCTTATTGCTGGCCTTCGCCTATCCCGACCGCATTGCCCAACGGCGCAATGACGGCCGCTTTTTGCTCCAAAACGGCAGAGGTGCCGTATTGCCTTCAGTCCAGGCCTTGAGTGGGGAAAGCTATCTCGTAGCAGCAGAACTGGATGATAAGGGGACAGAGAGCCAGATTCTATTGGCTGCGCCTGTCGCCGTTGACTGCCTGCGTGTATACTTTCGTGACCAGCTTGAGGAACGGACGGAGGTGTTTTGGGACAATCAGGCCCAGGCAGTACGGGGAAGAAAGCGGCAATACCTGGGGGAATTGCTGCTGCAGGAGGCACCGTTTGTGCCTGACCGGACTGAATGTCTGGCCGCCCTTTTGCAGGGGATTACTCAGACGGGACTCACCATCCTGCCCTGGACAAAAGCGGCTGAACAGTGGTGCGGCCGTATCCGGTTCTTGCATGCCCTTGAGCCGGCAAGCTGGCCTGATACCTCCCCGGAAGCATTACTTGCTGCTCTCGATGACTGGCTGGGACCGTATGTGTACGATATGAGCAGCCGGACGGAACTACAGCGGCTGAATTTGCTGGCTGCGTTGGAAGGAATGCTTACCTGGCAGGAACGGCAGCGGCTGGAGCAGGATGCTCCATCTCATATTATTGTGCCAAGCGGACAGAAGATTGCGATTGATTATGGGAATCCGACGGCTCCCGTTCTGGCAGTACGCTTGCAGGAGCTCTTTGGGCTTACCGATACGCCGTGCATCGGCGGCGGCAGGGTGCCGCTGACGCTGCAGCTGCTTTCGCCGGCCCGGCGGCCGGTGCAGGTCACCCGTGACCTGCGGAGCTTTTGGCAGACCACTTATTTTGAAGTACGCCGGGAATTGCTGGGCCGGTATCCGAAGCATTATTGGCCGGAAAATCCGCTGACTGCCCAGGCAACCCACCGGGCTAAACCAAAAATGTTGACTTGATCCTAAGATCTGGTGCTGACTAGCTAGTCTTTTCTTTACAACCCCTTGTTTTATGGTAATATAAAAAAAGAAAAATAAATGAAATGTAAAGCTGAGTGTAAGAAGCATAGCATGTTTGTTTTGTTAATGGATTGAGGGGGAAAATAATGAAAAAGAAAATAGCAGCAGCCGTTCTCGGCATCCTGATGGCAGGTACTACTGCCGTTTATGCGTCGCCGGTAACCGATTTTGAAAAAGGCCATATCTCAGCCGAATTTGGCAGTACGCTGAATTCTACCTTTAATGGCTCGGGAGAAGTAACAGGAAAAGCGGACGGCAAATCGGGTTTTAAATATGGCGTTACTGCAGGTTTAGGCGACAACTGGGCTCTCCAGTTTAAAGGCGGCAAGTTTAAATCCGAAGTTTTTAGTGCTTATTCTACTTCTTTAAATCATACTGTAAGTACATACGGTAAGTCGACTCATCAGGAAATTAACTTAATTCACCGTATCGGTCCAAATGTATCGGCAGTTGCCGGCTGGGTACAAAATAAGTTTTCTTACGGTAATACGGTGGCACCCGCAACGATAGCTTCCTTACATGCGGGATTTATGACTGATCAAAAGTTAAATGAAAAAGCAACCTTATTTGCCGCAGTGCTTAGCGGTAAGGATGTCCTGTTCTGGGAAGCTGGTGTCAGCTATAAAATCGCAAAAGATGCACACTTCAATGTATCCTACGGAGAACGTCAATTTGAGGATGTTGATCTTGATGCGCCAGCTTACGCGCTACATAAAAAAGAAGATTATAAATTAAAAGGCATTACCTGCCTCTTCTCAGTAGATTTTAAATAAAATAAAAATTCCCGGTTTCTCTTACGAGAGCCGGGAATTTTTTTGAATAAAAGTATTTTTTTGTTTAGGGAAGTTTCAATTAGAATAATATTCTTTAATATCGATATAAAAAGAATATTATTTTGAAGTGTTGATATATATAAGAATTATAGTGTTGAAAAAGAGGTTAATTTGGAATTATAATAGCAAGTGAGGTGAAATCGATGGATCAGAAAGACAGGAAAATTCTTGCTTTGCTGCAGCAGAACGCCCGTATGACGAATGTTGAAATTGCCAGGCAGATTGATCTGGCACCCTCGGTGACATTAACACGCATCAGAAAGCTGGAAGAGCAGGGGGTTATTCAGGGCTATGAGGCGAAGCTCAATCCCCTGGCGCTGGGCTTGGACATGCTGGCGTTTGTATTGGTAAAAGTCATCGGGCCTACCGATATTGAAGGCCGGTTGATTAATATACCGGGAGTACAGGAAGTCCACAACATAGCCGGTGAAGATTGTTATCTGGTTAAGGTGCGAACCCGTAATACAGAGGCACTAAGCCGGTTGCTGAAGGAGAATCTCCGGGAAGACTATATCTCTACCAAAACGATTATTGTTTTGTCCGTATTAAAAGAAACGAATGAATTGATGCTGGACTGAGGAGGAAGCGGCTATGAATCTGACACTACCAATCGCAGCAGGATTGCTTGCAGTATATATTTTCTGGGGCGGTACCTATCTGGCAATGAAGTTTGCTATTGAAACGATGCCCCCTTTTCTAATGGCCGGTATCCGGTTCCTGACAGCCGGTGCCCTTGTGTATGCCTGGCAAATGAGTAAGGGGACACCACGGCCATCTGTTGAGCACTGGAAAAATGCGGCTATCGTCGGCGGTTTGCTGCTCTTATGCGGAAACGGCGGCGTAGTTTGGGCCGAGCAGACAGTTTCCAGCGGTATTGCGGCAATCATTGTTGCCACTGTGCCCCTTTGGATGGCTTTAATCTCCTGGCTGTGGCAGGGAGGCAAGCGGCCTAACGGCCTGATTCTCGGGGGACTGTTGACCGGTTTTATCGGCATCATTTTGCTGGTCAAAAGTACTGGCGGCGATGTAAGCGGAACAGCGGCTCCCTGGACCGGATACGCTGCATTAGTGGGTGCTTCCCTGGCATGGGCTATTGGTTCCCTGTATTCGAGAGTTGCGAAACTGCCGGAAGCTCCATTGCTGGCAATTGCCCTGCAGATGCTGACAGGCGGTTTTTTCTGCCTGACCTTTGGCCTGCTGACCGGTGAGGCCGGGCAGTTCCACGTAGCGGCTATTTCCCTGCAGTCAGCATTAGCACTGGGGTATTTAATCTTTTTTGGTTCTATTATTGGATTTAGTGCTTTTATCTGGCTGTTAAAGGCAGCCGACCCTACCCTTGCGTCTACCTATGCCTATGTAAATCCAATTGTGGCGGTGATCCTTGGCTGGTTACTGGCCGGAGAGCAGATGACACTGCAGGCTGCTGCGGCGGCAGCTATTATTGTTACTTCGGTTGTAATGATCACGAAAGGGAATCAGCATAACAATAAAGCCGATACAGGGGGAAAAGCGGCGGCACAGGGGAAAAAAATCGCCGAATAGCAGGCAATTATGCGGCAGATGACGAATCTAACCAGCAGTGTCAGCATAAAACGAGGAGGTAATTGCATTGAAAGTTCTCGGTCTCGTTGCTTCACCGCGCAAGCTGGGGAATTCGGAAATCCTGGTTAAAGAAATGCTGGCGTCATTGCCTGCTGAAGTTGATAAAGAAATGATCCATCTGCCTTCCCTGAATATTGGGGACTGCAAGGCGTGCTATGCCTGCCTGCCGGAAGAGAAAAGCTGTGTGATCAGTGATGATCTGCCTTTTTTACTGGAACGCATTAAAGCCGCTGATGCCGTAATTATTGCCTCGGCCTGTTATTTTCTGGGCTCTCACACCAGCGTAAAAACGATTACGGACCGGCTGATTGCGGTTATGGCCAACAGCCGGGAATTCAGCGGTAAAAAATGTGTAACTGCCACGGTCTACGGCATCCCCGGCTGGGACGGCTATGCCCGTGAGGCTGTTATGAATTTTGCGCGTTTTCTGCATCTGGAGGTTGTCGGCGATATGCAGGTACAGGCGGCAAGCCCCGGCGAAGTGGTTGAGCCTGAGGTGCTGGCCACTGCACGCCGTCTGGCTGCCCGGCTGCTTGATCCGGCTGCAGAGCCCGTTGTTACGGCGGCTAATGATGTCCTGGCCTGTCAAGTGTGCGGCAGCAGCATGCTGCAGCTCAAACCTTCCGGTCAGGTACGCTGTAGTATGTGCAATGCTGCCGGTGAATTGCAGCAGAATGGGGAAGGATATTCCCTGGTTTTCAACACCAGCGAACACCGCCGCTTCTCACCGGAAGGAATGGCGGAGCATGGACGTCTGTTGGAAGAGGTAAAGAAAAGCTATATTGCCAGCCGGCAGGATTTATTCCGTCGCCGGAAACCTTATGAGGCCTATCAATGGTGGGTCGTACCGGAGGGAAAATAATGTATTCAATTGTATTGTTTGATTTGGATGGAACGTTAACTGACCCGAAGATCGGGATTACTACCTGTGTACAATATGCTTTGCAAAAGATGGGGATTGATGAGCCTGATTTAGATAAACTAATCCCGTTTATCGGGCCGCCGCTTACCTATTCTTTTAAAGAATATTACCACATGAGTGATGAACAGGCCGAACAGGCAATCGGCTATTACCGCGAGCGTTTTTCCACGGTCGGCCTGTATGAGAACGCCGTTTTTCCCGGCATTGGTGATTTGCTGGACGGGCTGCGGCAACAGGGTAAAACCCTGATTGTAGCAACTTCTAAACCGACTATTTATTCTGTTAAAATATTGGAGCACTTTCAACTGGACGGTTATTTTCAATCTGTTGTCGGCAGCAATCTGGATGGTACGCGGGTCGAAAAACATGAGGTAATCGAGTATGCCCTGTCCGAGCTGGGGGATTATGACCGCAGTCAGATTATTATGGTAGGGGACCGCATGCACGATATCCGGGGAGCTAAGCGCAACGGCATTGCTGTGGTTGGCGTTGCCTACGGTTATGGCAGCCGGGAAGAGCTGGAACAGGCAGAGCCTGATCATATTGTCGATACCGTTGCTGAATTAAAAGCGTATCTTGTAGCGAGGTAAAGCGCATGTATCAAAAGCTGGCAGCCTTTTTTATGACCGGGACGGGCAATTCCTACCGGATTGCCGATTGGAGTGCCCGCATAGCCGAAGAGCATGCAATCCCGGCTGAAGTGCAGCAGATAAAAAGCGGGGAAGAGAGCAAGCCGGTTGGGCAAGGCACCTTGGCGGTTTTTACCTATCCCACCCATGGCTTTACAGCCCCCTGGCTGATAATGAAGTATGTGTGGAAGCTGCCGCAGGGCAGGCAAGCGCATGCGCTTGTTATGCCCTGCCGGGCCGGGGTACGGGTGAAAGGACTATTCATACCCGGGCTGGAGGGAACGGCAGGCTATTTGATTGCGCTGCTGCTGTGGCTGCGCGGCTATACGGTCCGGGGCGTAATGGGAGTAGATATGCCCAGCAACTGGACGGCAGTGCATTGGGGTATGAATGAGGAGAATGCAGCGGTCATAACCAAGCTGGCCGAAGCAAAGGTCGCGAGTCTGGTGGCGACGGTCCTTCAGGGAAAGCGGCATTTCGATGGTCTGATCCAATGCTTGCTCGGCCTGGTACTGGTGAAAATATCGCTAATGTACCTGATTCTGGCGCAGCTTATCCTGGCGAAGCTTTTCTTTGCTACTGACAGGTGTACTGGCTGCTCACTCTGCCAGAAGTTATGCCCAAAACAGGCGATCCGCATGTGCGGGGGACGGGAGAAACGCCCGTACTGGACATACGCCTGCGACAGCTGTATGGCATGTATGAATTTTTGTCCCCATAAAGCCATTGAGGTTAGTCCTTTGATCATTATGCTGTTTGTGTACATTACATCAATACCGGCAGCCGGCTATCTCAGCGGATGGCTTCTTGCAAGCCGGGCTGTAGATCTGGCGTCACTGCCGCTGGCAGGCTTCGGTTTGCAATATGTTTATGTCCTGTTGGCTGCGGCAGTGACTTACCGGCTGCTGCACCTGGTGCTGGGAATCCGGGCTGTGCGGAAGCTGCTCGGGACTCTTTCGCATACACGCTTTTTTCGCCGTTATCAGGCTGCCGGAGTAACGCTTAAGCAAATTCATATCCGATAGAAACGATTTATCTGTTGAGCTGATCCGCCTGGGAGGGATCAGCTCTTTCCTATTTAGTATCAGGATGAGCAGCGAAATCTCAAGATGATACAAAAATGCAACCGTTTAACCGGCATAGGTGCAATACTTCCCGCCCATTTAGGCTGGGAACGGCGTTAATTCAGGCGGAAAAAGCAGGAAGAGAAATAAAGGGAATAATCTAAAAATGGTATGAATATTGCAATACTAATAGTCGCTTTTTTGTTGCCGGAATGAGCCTTCAATAACAGGAGGGGGAGAGGAAAGAGGCAATTGCCGGCGGGCAGAAACCAAAAGGGGGATGAAGAGATGAAAACCAATGTACAGTTGAACGGGGCGGGTGAGGTTAGTCTGACAGAAAAGCTGTTTAAGCTTAAGCAAAAAGGTACGGACGTTAAGACGGAAGTATTAGCGGGGATCACCACTTTTGTAGCGCTGGCGTACATTATTTTTGTTAATCCCAATATTCTTGCCGACGCAGGTATTCCCAAAGAAGCGGCGATTGCCGCAACAATTTATTCAACAGCCTTTGCAACCCTGTTGATGGGGGTATGGGCCAACTTCCCGGTAGCCGTTGCTCCCGGCATGGGCTTGAATGCTTTCTTTGCCTATTACGTAGTAGGGGTACTTCACCTGCCCTGGCAGGTTGCCCTGGGCGCGGTTTTCTTTTCCGGTGTGCTTTTTCTCATTTTGACACTGGGCGGCATACGGCAGGCGATTATTAAAGCTGTGCCCATGAATCTTAAGTATTCGATCGGCATTGGGATTGGGTTGTTTATCGCCTTTATTGGCCTCAAGAATGCGGGCATTATCGTTTCTGACAAAGCAACCTTTGTTACCGTTGGGAAACTGACGGCCATCGAACCGCTGCTGGCTTGTGTCGGTTTGATCATTACGGCCGTTATGATTGCCAGAAAAGTAAAAGGGGCTATTCTGATCGGCATTTTGACAACAACTTTACTAGGGATGTTTTTTGGCGCCGTTCCGGTACCGAAAGGGATTCAGGATATTATGAGCTTCCAGCTGCCCAGCCTGGCACCTACCTTTATGCAGCTGGACATTGCCGGAGCACTGGCCTATGGCATTTTTTCCATTATTTTTACTTTTACGATTGTAGAACTTTTTGATAATATGGGAACCTTAATCGGCTTGACAAACAAGGCCAAACTGATGAATGATAAAGGAGAAATAGAGAATCTGGATAAAGCCTTAACCACAGACGCCCTGGGAACGCTGGTCAGCGCTGCCGTAGGTACTTCTACCGTCACCTCTTATGTCGAAAGTGCTGCCGGTATTGCCGAAGGCGGAAAAACCGGGCTGACGGCCGTTACGGTTGCCATACTTTTTCTGGTCGCGCTGGTATTCAGTCCGCTTATCGGACTAGTGCCGGGCTTTGCCACAGCTCCGGCCTTGGTTTTGGTAGGGGCGCTGATGATCAGCTCGATCCGCCATGTTGAGTTTGACGATATTACAGAAGGACTGCCGGCATTTATGACCATCATTATGATGCCGCTTACGTTTAGTATCGCCAATGGCTTTGCTTTTGGTTTTATCAGCTATACATTCTTGAAAACGCTGGCAGGCCGTACCAAAGAGGTAAGCTTGTTTATGTGGCTTATTTCCGCAGCTTTTCTGATTAACTTTTATATGCGCCTGCATTAAAAGGATAAGGGGGATTCATGAGCAAAAAGCCGATTGAAACATTGATTGCAGTAGCAGCAGGACGACAGGCCGCCGAGCTTGTGCTGAAGAACGGCCAGGTTTTTAATGTCTTTACCGGGCAGTTTGACCGGGGGGATGTTGCGATAGCCGGCGGTTATGTGGCAGGCGTAGGCAGTTATGCGGGACTCAGGGAAATAGACTGTACGGGCTTAATGCTGACGCCCGGCTTTATTGATGGTCATGTGCATTTGGAAAGCTCAATGGTCAGCCCGGCCGAGTTCGTCCGGGCGACACTGCCGCAGGGCACAACTACCGTAATGGCTGATCCTCATGAAATCGCCAATGTTGCCGGCAAGCAGGGCTTACAGTATATGCTGAGTGCTTGTGCCTGTCTTCCTATGAATATTTATTTTATGCTGCCGTCCTGCGTTCCAGCCACGGCGCTGGAAACTTCCGGCGCCGTACTGGCGGCAGCTGATTTGGCAGAGTGGCTGGATGATCCGCAGGTATTAGGCTTGGGTGAACTAATGGATTATCCCGGTGTGGTCGAAGGGCGCGCGGACGTGCTGGCAAAGCTGAAGGCAGCGGAACATAAGCTGGTGGACGGCCATGGTGCGGGCTTAAGCGGTCAGAGTCTGACCGCCTATGCAGCAGCAGGCATTCATTCTGATCACGAATGCACCACGCCTGAAGAGGCGCTGGAGCGGGTATCCCAAGGCTTGTACGTTATGCTGCGGGAAGGCACGGCGGCGCATAACCTGCTGGATTTATTGCCGGCCGTTAACGCCTATACTTCCCGGCGCTGCTTATTTGTTACCGATGATCGACATCCAGGGGATCTCATCCGTTTAGGCCATATCAATCAAATGGTAAAAATGGCGGTTGAGGCCGGTGTGCCTGTGGCAGCTGCGATTCAAATGGCCACTCTCAATGCTGCCGAATGCTTCCGGCTGAATGAGCTAGGGGCGATTGCTCCCGGCTACCGGGCGGATATTCTGGCCTTTTCTGATCTTAGCAGTTGGCAGCCCGGATTGGTAATCAAAGACGGCTGTCTGGCCGCCCGGGAGGGCAAGCTGCTGGTTACTCCGGTTTCTGCTGCCGCGCAGGCGGTGGAAAATACCGTCCGGCTGGCAGCCGTTAAAGCAGACGCGCTGCAAATTGCTGCCGATTCGGCTGAGGCACGGGTCATTGAACTGGTGCCGCATCAAATTGTAACGAAAGAAACCCGCCTGGCGGTAAGCGTGCAGAATGGCTTGTTTGTCGCAGACCCGGAACAGGATATTGCAAAACTGGCCGTTTTTGAGCGTCATCATCAGACCGGAAGAATTGGCCTCGGGCTGCTGCGCGGGCTGGGGCTAAGATCAGGAGCCATTGCCTCCTCCGTTGCTCACGATGCGCACAATGTGATTGCAGCGGGTACGACTGATGCCGATATTGTAGCATCAGTAGAGGCGATCCGGCGCATGCAGGGCGGTTTGGCAATTGCCGCGGGAGGCAGCGTGATAGGGTCGCTGGCCTTGCCCATTGCCGGTCTGATGTCTGACAAAAGTGTCCAACAGGTGCATCATGAGCTGGAGAAACTGCTGGAGCAGGCCCGGCAGCTGGGGGTACACCCTGAATTTGATCCGTTTTTGACACTTGCCTTTCTCAGTCTGCCGGTTATACCGGAGATAAAGCTAACAGACCATGGTCTGGTGGATGTCAGGAAAATGGCTATCGTGCCGGTATCCTGCTGAAGCTGCTTAAATAAAAAGATTACCGCTTTTTTTAAAGCGGTAATCTTTTTATTTAAACTGAAGTTTATGCATTTCGGGATAACACCTGAAACTGATAGCCAAACTCTTCAATTTCCTCCCGGGAGAGAATCACGCCCTCCGGCGGGCGGCTGTTGAGCTTGAAAACCAGGGCTTGCTGGCCTGGTTCCTGATAAAAATTAATTCTATTTAATGTAACCTCTGTTTCCAGAAGATCTGTCAATACTTCTGCGGTAGCCTGATGCCCTACTGCGGAAATAATTCCCGGCGCAGAGCGAATCAGTTCTTTTGCCTCTTCCAACTTGATGGTATGGCAGGAATAGTCTCCTTCTGCCGTAATGATGGCACCATTCAAAATAGCAATCGGTTTCCTGTTTTCCATTTTTGTTCTCCTTGTGCAAGTAATGATAATCCAGCTTTTCTTTATTATACCATGGATTTACTCCCCGGTTATTTTTTTACCGTGCCAGCGGCAATTTTTGTTCACCAAAGGCTTTTACTTCACATAGAATATCATAGGTAACTCACCAAGAGTAATAGATAAGGAGGCGTTGTTTGTGGCTGATGATGCACGTGGCTGCTTTGGCGGCGGTGGAAGCTGGTTCATAATTATTATCATCATTATTCTTCTTTTCTTCTTTATTGGCGATTGGGAAGTATAATACGTAACCTTTTGGTCCCCGCTTTTGGCGGGGGCTTTTGTTTTTTGCTGATTTGAAACTGTAGTCCCGTTATGGTACGATAATTACACATTACAACAGCAGGAGGGATACTTATGCAGCAGAAAATAAGGATCGGGATTACCGGTTATGGCAATTTGGGAAAAGGCGCAGAAATAGCTGTTAACCAAAATCCAGATATGGAGCTAGTGGCAGTTTTCTCACGCCGTAAGCTTAGCGGAACGAAAAGCGGTGTCCCCGCCATTTTACTGGATGAAGCGGAAAAATACCGTGATCAAATCGATGCTATGCTGCTCTGCGGTGGTTCGGCTACTGATCTGGTGGAGCAGGGGCCCCGTCTTGCCAGCGTATTCAATACGGTAGACAGCTTTGATACACATGCCAAGATTCCTGACTATTTTTCAGCTATGGATGCTGCCGCCAAAAGCGCAGGCAAAGTAGCGACAATCTCCATTGGCTGGGACCCGGGGCTTTTTTCACTGAATAGATTACTAGGCGGTGCAGTGCTGCCACACGGGAAGGACTATACCTTTTGGGGCAAAGGCGTCAGCCAGGGGCATTCCGATGCCATTCGCCGCATTCCTGGCGTAAAAGATGCCAAACAGTATACTGTTCCCAAGCAGGAGATGCTTGAAGCCGTCCGGGCGGGACAGGAAGCCCCTAGCGCGGCGAATGAAACACACAGCCGTGAATGTTATGTTGTTGCCGAGCAAGGGGCGGATCTGGCGCTCATTGAATCGGCAATTCAAACAATGCCGCATTATTTCGCCGGTTATGAGACTACGGTTACTTTTGTATCGGAAGCGGAATTTCAGGCCCAGCATGCCGGTATCCCTCATGGCGGTGTCGTTTTCCGTACCGGACAAACCAGCCCGGGGGTTGGACATGTCGTGGAGTTCTCACTTGCTTTGGCCAGTAATCCGGAATTCACAGCCAGCGTGCTGACCGCTTATGCCCGGGCTGCCTACCGGTTAAGCCGGCAGGGGGCTGCAGGCGCCTATACCATTTTTGATATACCTCCAGGCCATTTGCTGCCGCAGAGTCCGGAAGAACTCCGTAAGCTGCTTTTATAATGCCTGAAGCAAGAAGCCTTCACCGCAGCTTTACATAGCTGTACTGAAGGCGGCTGGTTATAGAAAAGCGAATTGAAAAACCAAAGGGAAAGCTCTTACTGCCGGTAAGGGCTTTCCTTTTTTTAGCGGTTTTAGGACAAATCCATATTATTCTAAAAAAAATCTAAAAAAAGGAATTTATACTAACACTATCAGGTAAAACAACGAATCGGTGCCGATTGATCACCGGCACCGTCGTTCGCTTACATAAAAGGGGTTGCGCCAAAAGGGGGTAACTGGTCTCCGTGTACAACCAGTTGACTAATCAGTCAGCTGGTTGTGCATCAATGAAATCACGCATTCTAAGGGGTGAAGTGCTATGAATAAAATAATGAAAAAAGTTACGGTTTTTTCCATGATTGGTTTGATGCAAGTCGGCTTAGGCGTGTCTGTAATTGAGGCTTCGCCATTTCAGCCCGGTTCGCACCGCTTGGAACAGCAGCAGCGGGATGACAGGCATCGGCAAGAGCAGGAACGGAACCATCGAATAAAAGCGGAAAATGAACGCCATGAGCGGGAAATGAAACGCCGTCCGCACGAATCCAAAAAAGACTGGCACGAGCGTCAAAAGAAAGAAAAAGAGCGCCACCAAAATGCAATACGGGATATAGCGGCACTATTGATCAGCCGGTCCCGATAATCGTAAAAGTTATGCCAAATGTGCTTACAATAACAAGGGAAGAGGAGAGGAATAAATAATGAAAAAATGTTTAATGGTCATTGCCGCATCGTTAGCTTTGTCCGGGGTAGCCATGGCTGCACCTGTAACGAATATTGAAAAGGGTGAAACGAACGCCGGGTATATATACTGGAATCCACAGGTAGAATACAATTCACTGGATCTGGGAAGTGCCAATGCTAACGGCTTCTTTGTTGAAACCGCTTTATCGGATAAAGTGATCGCCGGAGTAGAAACGATTAAAGGGAAGATCAGCGGGGGAACAGCAAGCATGGATGCGCGATTTACCGATGTGACGCTGCAGTATAAGCTGTCTGACCAGATACGGCTGATAGCCGGGAACCGCAATTATGATACTGGTGCATCTGTTAGCGGTCTTGGTTCTGATAACCAATCTATAAACAAGTTTATTACCGGTCTGAGTGCCTCAACGGTATTAGGTGAGAAAATGACAGGCTATGCCAGTGTGCTGACTAATTCGATCGGCACGGACTGGCAGGTTGGCGTCAACCGGAATTTGACTGACACGGTAGATTTCAACGTGAACTACCGGTACTATGATGGTGATACGGCAACGCTGAAAGGCATTGGTGCCGGATTAGTATGTAAGTTCTAGTGAAAAAGCTGGACCTAAAGCAATTTTAGGCCCGGCTTTTTTTATTTCTAGCAAAAGTAACTACTATTGACTCATGGAAAGACTACAAAAGTCCTATTTAACGAAAGGGAATTCAACTCGACAAATTAAGTGTGGGATTGGTTCCCAGTTTCAACTAAAAACACATAAGGAGGTAGTATATGGATGCTCGCATCGTAAACCCCTTTATTGCGGCGCTGTCAAGCATACTACCACAATTGGGCTTTAAAAATGTGGTTAGGGGAAAAGTTTTAATGAAAAACCAATTTATTGACTGCCTGGGAGTGGCCGTGAATGTCGGCTTATCCAATCAGGTTTCCGGTAATGTTGTCTTTAATATGACTGAAAATTCGGCTAAGGGTTTGTCATCAGTGATCATGATGGGGACGCCGGTGCCTCAGTTAGATGATATTGCCCAAAGTGCCATCTGTGAGATGGTCAATATGATTACTTCCAATGCGGCAAACGCACTGAGTAAGGAGGGCATTGCAATAAAATGTGAGCCTCCCCGCTTATCGCAGTCTACTGCTCCGGTTAAAGTCTGCAATAATAACTTTATTGGCATTGAAATGGCAGTTGACGAGCTGCCTTTTGAAATCGTAATTGGCATGAATTAGCCAGGCGGTGTTTTCATGAATCGAACAATTTGCTCACCAAAGCTAACCAATTCCTGTTCAGTTGCACAAGTGGCTGAACGTGCTGTGGATGGCCGGTATCAGATAACAGCAACCGATACAGCAGTTTTCCTCAGCGTCTGGCCGCCGATCAACAATGGCTTGCCTGTTGCGAAAGCCGCTGTTATTCAGGATTTGACCAGTAGAAATCTGCTAAGCTTTGACAGTGATTTTCTGTCCACCGTAATCAAAGAAGCTGCCGGCACTCCGGTACAGATTATTAATTCCTTGCCTTCCGAGGATGGCCGGTATCAAATTACCGCAACCGATGTCGGCGTTTTTCTCAGTGTCTGGCTGCCGGTCAATAGTGGTGTGCCTGTAGCCAAGGCTGCGGTCATGAAAGAATTGGCTGAGCGCAATCTAGTAGAATATGACAGTGACTTTCTTTCCACTGTAATTAAAGAGGCTACAGGTACCCCAGTATTGATTATGAATCCTGTGCCGGCTGTTCAGTTGACTTCCAGCATCCGGGTGAGAGTGGGACTCAGCCGCCTGGAGGCCCGGATGGATATTATGGTGCCTCCCGAGGCTCCTTTGGTTACCCGTGCTCAGCTTCTGGACAAGTTAGCTGCTGCAGGGGTTGTTTTCGGCATTGATGAAGAAGCACTTACGGCACTGACGGAAACGCGCTGCGCGGCGAATGTGATAGTCGCCCGCGCTGTTCCGGCGCGGAGCGGCGAGAACGCTTACCTAAAATTCTATGTTGATCCTGACAGTCAGGGCAGGCCGGAGGAACTGGAAGATGGGCGGGTTGATTTTAAGGAAATCAACAGTTTTCTCTGCGTAGAAGAAGGGCAGCTGTTGGTAGAAAAAATTCCCGCGACCGCCGGAATAGAGGGCATTGACGTATACGGTAAGCCGCTGCCCGCAAAGCCGGGAAAAGATAAGCCCATGCCTGTTGGCAAAAATGTGATTGTCGTTGATGACTGGCGGCTTTATGCTGCAATTAACGGCCATTTGCACATCTTTCTCGATAAGCGGATCAATGTACTGCCGGTCATCGTCATCGACGGCGATGTCGACTACAATACCGGTAATATTGAGTTTAAAGGCAGTGTACTGGTACGGGGAAGCATTCAGTCGGGATTTAGTGTAAAAGCCGGTGGAAATGTTGAGGTATGTGACAGCATTTGCGGCGGCACGGTAGAAGCAGCCAGTATTGTTGTTCACAAGGGTATTCAGGGTATGAACCGCGGCATTGTTAAGGCGCGCGAGCGGATTGTAGCCAATTTTATTGAAAATGCTGCCGTATACGCTGATGAAGAGATTGTTGTCAGCGATGCCGTTATGAACAGCACCTTATTCGCCGGCAGCCGGATTATTGTCGAAGGCAAGCGGGGTCTCATCCGGGGCGGACGGATATCGGCAGGGGAAGTCATCCTGGCTGTTACTGTCGGTAATAAATCCGGCATCGTCACAGAGCTGGAAGTGGCTGCTAACCCTTTTTTAAAAGAGGAATTGCTCAGCCTGCGCGAAAAGATAAAAAAAGACGAACTGCTGTATGACGAGTTGAAATTAGCACTAACCTACCTTGGCAGCCTGGACATTCAGCAGCTTCCCGCTGCAAAACAAGAAATGCATAAGAAGAATGAAACGCAATTCAAAGCGGTAATTGAGCGAATGGAAAGCATGCGTCAGCGTATCACCAACATTGAAATGGTACTTGGCTCCTTAAAGCCTGGCAGGATAAAAGCTTCCGGCACTATTTACCCAGGAACAAAAATGGCAATTGGTTCTGCCGTAAAGACGCTGAAGGATACCTTGCAATTTGTTTCCTTGTATGTTCAGGCAGGCGAAATTACATTTGGCTCGCTGCGGTGATACTAATCCTTTCAAGTCATTACAGATACAGGGGGACGGTTCTCCTGTATCATTTAGAAAAGATGTATAGACGGTTTTTAGCTAAATTGCTAAATATAAAAGGCGGCCCTACATGAATTAGGTCCGCCTTAGGGTTAGGCTTGACTTATTTAAAATTGACTTATTTTAGACGAAATCAGGCAATTCTTTAATTTAATATAAATTTAAAAGGTGCTTAAAAGTTTTTTGTTTACTTACATTATTATACAAAGTATAATTTTGGTAGATTAATTTGATTGGAGTGGAATTATGAGAAAAACCTTATTATTCACAATCCTGTGTTTATTTGTATTATCAATTACCACTGCATTTGCGCAAGAACCCGTTTCTCAATCAAAAACAGCCAAAATGGCAATCATTCCTTATATTAATTCTACCGAGGAAACTAAAGGCTATGTACAGGAAATAATCGACAGTAAATATACTGAACAATATTCCAATAAAATGTTTGAAATTATTTCGCCGATTGAAGTTGCAAAAGCATTGAATAGTGCCGGTTTTGATGTTTCGAATAAAGAACTTCCTGAAAAAGATGTGTTAGCTTCAGTGGCAAAAGCAACAAATGCCGATTATGTAATCGCTATGGAAGTTTCTCAATTAATAACTACGCGGCACTTGAGCTTTTTCCAATCGAAAGTTGTAACTAAGGCGAAATTACGCTACAAGTTCTACAATGCGGTACAAGACAAAGTAATCTCATTTCAGGTAACGGGAGAGTCTGAAAACAAAACAGTATTTGGTGATGTGGGTTATAAAGACCCGATTACCAAAGCCCTAAATCAGGCAATGGACAGTGCAAACGAAAAAATAATGAACAATCTATAAGATCAGGACACCCTTACCCCGATTATTGAGGGGATAAGGGTATCTTTTTTGTCAATATTAATAAAACATTAGATTGTTTTACGAAAAAATATAGGCTGATAAAATTATAATACAAATTGCAGGGAGGTAGACAAATGAATTTCTACCAATGTGAAGACTGTGGCAATATAGCCGGTTTAATCACCGATAATGGTGGTAAGCTCACTTGCTGTGACAAGCAGATGGCAAAACTGGAGGCCAATGTAATGGAGGGGTCAAAAGAGAAGCATATTCCGGTTGCCGTTAAAGAAGATGACATGTTAAAGGTTTCTGTAGGTGCTTCTCCGCATAAAATGCTTCCTGAGCATTATACTTACTGGGTTGCTGTAACAACAGAGGATCGGGATGAATTTGTTTATTTAAAACCTGGCATGGTGCCTGAAGCAACATTCCCTTATCTGGGCAAAGGCACTGTTTATGCATATTGCAATGTCCATGGCCTCTGGAAATCAGAAATATAGACTACGCAGGCTGGTTTTAGCCAAATTGCTAAATATAAAAGGCGGGCCTAATTGAATAGGTCCGCCTTTTGTGGTGCTAATGCTGAATACCGGCAATGATTTTGGGGATTGTCTGCTTCCAGTAGTCACTGTTGCCGTCATCATAAAATACAACCAACAAGCGCAGCCGTTTGTCTGCGCCGTCTAAGATATAGCTGTCGGCCCGCAGCACGCGCATGTCATTATATACTTTGGTATATTTGATTACAAGCTGTTCATTGGTAAAAGCGGCTTGGTTTACCGGGCTGTTTTCCAATATCCTGGCGTCAGGAGTATTCTGCAGTTTGACAGCAGCTTCGCTAAGGAGCATATCTAATATTTCAATATTCTCTTTAAGGTCACTCCGGTTCACGTCCGGTACGGCGGAAGTAAAAAACAGTTTAGCCGTCCGCCAAATGCCATTGTCATTCACCAGCAGGTTATAACCCGGTTCCTTCTCAGGACTTTTTACGAGTTCGATGCCTGATGGTATTGTCAGGATGCCAAGACCGGGAATGATTTTTTGCGTTTGTTTGGCAAACGCAGCTGAAGAAAGTGAAAGCAGTATAAAGCTAATGACGAGACATAGCAATCCTTTTTTTCTCATTAATTGTGCTCCCTTTATAAGCTAAGCAAGAGTCTTTAATTACCGCTGAGCATATCAAAGATATGATTAAATGGACCAAGTAACGGCTGTGATCTTTTTTCTTTCTTGGTTTCGCTGGTGTATTCTTGCTGCAATTTTTTATTATTCTTTTTCGCGTAAGCCGTCACGGCGTTATACCATTTTTCTGTTGCTGTTTCGGGAAGCACTAAAGTCCACAGGGCCGGATTATACTTATTGGACATGTTTTGCAGCATGTTCCCGCTGTTATCAAAATCAAGCCGGTTCATCATCATCATTTCGCGGGTGTTTGTTCTTAGTAAATAATTGTACATCGTATAGCTTTGATTAAACGAATCCAATGGCGTCTTAATCCAGACATTCACCAACACTTCATCACGGTAGGGATCTTTTTCATATTTTAGGGTTTGTTTGTCAAACTGGCCAATGGTGACATTGTCATAGATTATGTCCTGAAATCTGACGGGTGGTGTGGTTGCTTTTGCTGCATACGTCGTAGTTGCAGCAAAAAGAAGCAGAAACAGGGTAAAGAGCATAACTGCAGACTTAGCTAATTTCATAAAACCACCATCCTTTGTCTACTATCATTGATACAAGCTATAATAAAAGTATAGCATATTCTTCCATACCTGTAACTTAGTAAGCCTATTTTTAAAGCAAAAGGCTGCCTCAATGCTAAACAGCTGAGGCAGCCTTTTTATTCTTAAGACAGTTTATCCATATTATCCCACAGGCGTGCGGCGGCTTTGCGGGCCTTTTCATAGATTGGCTTAACATCAAAGGGGAATTGGCCGTTTTCCAGCACGATCTTGCCGTTGATAATGACAGTCCGTACATCGCGGCTGTCCAGTCCGAAAGCGATGTGTCCGCCAATGTTTTCCGGCAGCAATGGCGTAGGTGCATCATAGTCGAGCACGGTCAGATCCGCTTTATAGCCTGCGGCGACTTTGCCAAAGCGGGCACCGAAGCTGCGCGCCAGAAGATCGTTGCCGTTATAGAGGAACTTGAGGAAGCTGTCTGGCCATAGGGGGCCGCCTTCATCCTTATGTTTGAAATAGGCAAACTTAAACTCCTCTAGCATATCGCTGCCCATGCCGTCAGTGCCTAAGGCAAAATTGGTATACTGGGGGATTTTGTGATTATAGCCCACGTTGTTGTTCATGTTGGAACGGGCATTGTGTACCAAATACGCATTATGTTCATTGATCATCGCAATATCCCGGTCGGAGAGGTACAGGCCGTGGGCAAATAGCGCCTTGTCGGTTAGCAGACCGAAACCGGCCAGTCTTTCCATAATGTCCTTACCATAGATATGATGGGAATAGGAGACATCATACCGGTCTTCGGCAACATGGATATGGGCACCGCGACCGGTGAGGCGTACCGCCTCGCCCATCAGCCGGAGCGCTTCGTCAGGTAAGGTTACCGGTGCATGACCACCAATCATCGCTTCCACTAAGTAGGCACTGCCGCCGGCGGCTTTGTCTTTATCACAAAGCTGAGTAAACTCAATATTTTCCCGTACCGAGGCTTCTACTTCCGCCAGACCGCCGTTACGGTCGGTTGTTTCGTAGCAGGTAATCCCGCGCAGTCCTGTTTCCGTAAAGGCCTGTTTTAAGACCTTTAAGGAACCTTCAATAAAGGCGGGCGAGGCATGATGATCGATAACCGCGGTGGTACCGCATTTAATCGCTTCCAATGAGCATACCATGCCGCTGTAGTAAAGAATCTCTTCATCGATGGCCCGGTCCAGACGCCACCAGAGATTACTGAGGACAGAAACAAAGTCCGGACAGGGCTTGATGTTGGCCATAATGCCTCTGGCCAACCCGGAATAAAAATGATTGTGGCTGCAGACAATGCCCGGCATTACCAGGGCACCTGCCATATCAAGCACCCGGTCGGCAGTATAGCTGCCGGCTATTCCAGCACCGGCGGCGACAATCTCCGTTCCCTCGATTACGATATCCCAGCCGCTATGAATGGCAGGGGGGTGAAATTCAACAACGGTTGCATTTTTTAATACCAGCATATCTCTTCCTCCTATTCATCAACGGGGCCAAAAAGGGCTGGCCGCTTGCTGTACAGCTCATTAAAAATATTCGCCATTTTGTTTAATTCCTGATTGTCGGCAATCACAAGCCGTCCATGCTCCAATTCAACTGCAAACAGCTCATCGCCCAGGCGGATGGAAACGGTATTATCTTCTACCCAAAAGCCAGGGTTGCGGCTATTCTCAAAATCCTGACGCAGGCTGAACAGGGTAACCTTGTCGGTATACGGCTTACCGTTCCAGGGACAGAAGGTGGCGCAGTTGCCGCATTCGTTGCAGTAGGCGTCAAGATGGACGATTTGATAGAAGTTGACAAACTCACCGGATTTCATGGAAATAGCCAGGTTTGCCCGGTTAGGGCATACTTCCACACATTTGTTGCACACGTAGCTGCATTCCAGGCAGCGGCTGAATTCCCGCTGGCCAACATTGGCTTCAGCAGCGCGTTCTCCTTCAATTTTAACATCAGACTGCCAGGTAAGGCCAAGTTTTTTCCTGGCGATTTCCTCCACCTGTCTGGCAGCTGCTTTGCGGCATTGTTCCCGGGCAGGCTGCCAGGCGGCGTCGACGCTTTGGCAAATGGCATCGGCAGCTTTCCTGGCATCGGCAATTGCTTTAACGATCGACGCCGGGCCGGTTAGTGCATCGCCGACGAGGAATACGCCGGCGCGTTCGGCACCGCTGACGCCGATTCGTTTCAACTGAGCGGTGTTAATATCTTCGCCGATGGCTGTTATGACCGTATCAGCCGGCAGCGTTTTCCGTTCATCAGTCGGTTCCGGTTTGCGGCGGCCGGAGGCGTCTGCTTCGCCAAGCTGCATTACCTGGCAGACCAGCTTGCCATCGGCGGTAAATTGCTCCGGATTAAGCAGGAAGTGAAACTTGACCTGATCTGCCAGTGCCAATTCATATTCTTCGTGGTAGGCGGGCATTTCCTTCTGGGTGCGCCGGTAGATAACGGTGCAGGTTTCCACACCCGGTACTCTGAGGGCACTGCGGGCCGCATCCATTGCCGTATTTCCGGCACCAATAACGGCTACGTGTTTACCTAGCTGAAGAGTGGCGGGCTGATGATTGAACCGGTCCAAAAATTCGAGGGCTGAAAGTACCGGGCGGTAATCGCCCTGGCTGGGCAGCGGGAACGGCTTCTCTGCTCCGGCGCCGATGGCGACAATAATATATTGATAGCCGTCCGCCTGCAATTGGTCAATGGTCAGGGCCGGATCGCAGTTAAAGACAAAGCGGACACCGTGATCCTCAATAAAGCGGACATCGCTGGCAACGGCATCGCTGCTCATGCGGAACTGGGGGATAATGTGGCGCGGTGTTCCGCCGGCTGATTCGCGCTGCTCGAAGACGGTAACAGCAAAGCCTTCCCTGGCCAGGAAGTAAGCCGATGCCAGTCCGCCCGGCCCTGCTCCCAGTACGGCAGCTTTTATGCCGTTTTGTTTTGCTGGCAGGGCCCATTTTTGCCGGTATTCGTCGTAGCCCTTGACAACGGCAATGCGTTTGGCCTCACGGATTAGTACTGCTCCTTCATAATCCAGGCGGGTACAGTTATATTGGCAGGCGTGATCGCAGATATGACCGGTAATCGAGGGGAGAGCATTTTTTTCATAGATTAACGCCAGTGCCTCTGCATAGCGCTCCTCGCCAACCAGGCGGATATATTCCGGTATATCCTGACTGATCGGGCAGGCGGTTTTACAGGGGGCGGCAGCACAGTCATAAAGCGGCAGACTGTCGTTGATGGCTACTTTCTTGCTGCCGCGATAATATTTTTGCGCATAATCAGCCTTTACTGCTTTTTCGGCCAGTTCGGCAACTTTGTCTACGCAAATACTGGTCTGATCCCAGCCATCCATTTGTTCCAGTTGGGCAGCAATTGCCGACATGCGGTTATAGCCGCCCGGTTTTAACAGGTCGGTGGCCAACGTAATGGGCCGTATACCGGTAGCGAAGACATCGGCGGCATTGTGTTCGCTGATTCCAGCCGAGAAAGATATCGGTAAAGCACCGTTAAACTCCTGGCATATCTTAGCCGACAATTGAATGGACAGCGGGAAAAGCGAGCGGCCGGACATGTACATTTCGCCGCCGGGCAGCTTGTTTTTAAAATTGACCGAACCCAGTGTGTTGGTCAGCTTAACGCCGAAGAAGCGTCCCTGACCGGCAGCCAGTTTTTGCAGGCGTACCAGCATCGGGATAGCATCACGGTATTTCAGGTCGTGGTCAAAGGATTCTTCCGAAAGGGTAATATAGTCAAAGCCTAAGGCATCAAGGGTAGTGCGGACAACCGGGAAGGACAGGAGAGTGGGATTCAGCTTAACATAGGTTTCCAGGTTTTTATCTGTCAGCATATAAGCGCAAATTTTTTCGATCTCTGCCGGCGGACAGCCATGCATGGTGGACAAGGTTACCGATTTGCAAATTTGCGAACTGATTTGCTCAGGCAACTGCTGCAAATGAGGCAGACGAGCGGCAAGATTTGTATTTTTTAGGAAAATTCCGTCTTTAAGCAGGATCGCTAAATCATCCAGGCAGTTATTGAAGAAAGGATGTTTGGAGGCATCCTTCAGGCTATTGATATAAGTGTCCATGCGGGGAGTTTGAATGCCGGCCAGATTGTAACCGACGCTCATATTAAACAGAAAGGAACGTTCCGGGCCGGTGCGCAGCTCAAAGGCTTCTTCCAGCAAATGCAGCAGCAGCCAGGCCTTTATGTACTCTTCGTAGGCTTTTTCCACGGTATATTCGCTGGACCATTCCGTATTAAATCCTTCATCTTCCGCATCTATACAGGGTTTATCAACAGGGGGCTCTTTTTCCTGCACCGTCTTCAGCTCAATAAACCGGCTGCCTGCCAAATAGGAAGTAACAATATTCTGGGCCAGCTGAGTATGGGGTCCGGCGGCCGGACCCAGCGGCATTTCACACGATTCACCGAACAGTGCTACCCGTTTACTTCCCTGTTTGCGAAAAAAGCTGGTATGAGGCAAAGAAAAAATGGAGCGGTCGGCAGCATATTCCTCAAAAATGCGAGCAACTAATTCCCGAAACGGGACTGGTCTCATATGATCTCCCATGGTTGTGCTCTCCTCCCTGACTGTTAATGTCACTATGAAAATATGCAAGAATTATACCAAAAATTCACTTTTTGCCCGATGTTGGCGCGATACTTGCATTTTAAATTTGGCAATAACCACTAAGGGGGAATCACAACATGAACCATACCATTGACTGGAAAGTAAATACGATGCAAAAGTGCAAATCAGGAACAGCAACTCAATTTTTGAGTTGTGAAGAAATTAATAAAGCCAGACAGTTTCATCAAAGCTTTCCTCAATATCAGCCTACACCTCTGCGCAGTTTAAACTGCCTGGCACAGCGTCTGGGTGTAGCCGGCGTGTATGTCAAGGATGAGTCTTACCGGTTTGGCCTCAATGCTTTCAAGGTGCTAGGCGGCTCTTATGCGATTGCCCGCTATCTGGCGAAGCGTCTGGGAGCGGACATCAGCGAGCTGCCGTATAGCACACTGATTTCGCCTGCGGTAAAAAAACAACTGGGAGATATTACGTTTGCCACTACTACCGACGGCAACCATGGACGCGGTGTGGCCTGGACCGCGCGACAACTGCAGCAAAAGGCCATCGTTTATATGCCGAAAGGTTCGTCCATTCAACGCCTGGAGAATATTCAGGCCGAAGGTGCCGAAGCCTGCATTACCGAATTGAATTACGATGATGCAGTGCGAATGACGGATGAACATGCGAAGAAGCACGGCTGGATAGTGGTGCAGGATACCGTTTGGGAGGGCTACGAAGAGATTCCTACCTGGATTATGCAGGGGTATGGAACGATGGCAGCCGAAGCGGTGGAGCAGCTTCGGGCGATGGGTATTGAGCGTCCCAGCCATGTCATGCTGCAAGCTGGTGTAGGCTCACTGGCGGGAGCCGTGCAGGGGTATTTAAAAGAAGTATATGGGGAGCAAAGTCCGGCAGTCGCCATTGTTGAGTCTGATCAGGCTGCCTGCCTGTATAAATCGGCGCTGGCTGAAGACGGAAAACCTTATAATGTGGGCGGGCACATGGATACGATTATGGCGGGGCTGGCTTGCGGTGAACCGAATCTTATCGCCTGGGACGTACTGCGGGACTACAGCAGCTTGTTCTTTGCCTGCCCTGACTGGGTAGCGGCCAGAGGCATGCGGATACTCGGCAATCCGGCAGGTGCGGACAGCCGCATTGTTTCCGGCGAATCAGGTGCCGTTACCATGGGACTGCTGAGCATGCTCCTCGCTGACGGACGCTGGGAGGAAGCAAAAGCAGCTTTTGGTCTTAACGCCAATTCCACTATTTTGCTGTTCAGTACGGAAGGTGATACAGATCCGGAAAAGTACCGGTCTATCGTCTGGGATGGTGAATATCCTTCCTATCAACACCTATAAGATAGTCTAACGAATTGATAAGTCCTCCTAACAGATGGAAGCAGGAAAAGATCAGCTCTCAGCGAACAGTAGTAAGTATACGAAACGGGTCCTTAGAGGTGATCGGATGTATTCCCTCCGTGAAATTCAGGAGACAGTTCAACAGACTGCTGAAGCCATTGCTGAAGCCTTGCAAATCGAGGTGGAAATAGCCGATGAAAACCTGGTCCGCGTAGCCGGAACAGGCCGTTATAAAGCAGGCTGCAGTCAAAAGCTGGAAGGCTTTGTTTATTCTCATGTTGTAAAAACAGGTCAGCCTGTCGTGATTGATCAACCGGGCCGGCATCAGCTTTGCCGCCCCTGTGCATTATGGGACAAATGCTCGGAAACCGCTGAAGTTGTTGTTCCAATCCGCCTGGAGGAAAAGACCCTTGGGGTTATCGGACTGATTGGCTTTGATGTGGAGCAGGCGCAGCGGGTGCTGGAGCGAAAGGATTCGCTGCTCCGCTTTCTGGAGAAGATGGCCGATCTGATTTCCGGGAAGATTGATCAGCACTGGCAGGATAAGAAAAGAGAAGCACTGTCACGCAAATTAGTGACAGTGCTAAATCTGTTGCATGACGGCATATTGGTGGTGAATGAGAGCAAACGGATTATTCATCATAACCAGATTGGCGCTCAGCTTGCCGATATTGCAGATGGGCAGTCCATGGAACTGACGCAGATTATGGATGATAAAAAGCTCTGGAAAGCCATTGAAAAAGGCGAGGTGTTTTCCGGACAGGTACGGGGCCGCCATGGTAATGTCCAGTGGTACTGCGATGCCCTGCCGATTATTACCGGCCAGGCGGTAGAAGGTGCCGTAATTGTTCTTAAGGATGTTCATCAAATCAAACGGCTGGTCCAGGATACTACCGTTAGCGATATTGCTACCGAGTTTTCCCAGATTATCGGCAATTGCGGCCGTATCCGGGAGCTGAAAGAACTGGCCTCCCGGGTTGCCGCAAGCAGTTCAACCCTGCTAATACAGGGCGAAAGCGGCACAGGAAAGGAACTGCTGGCCCGGGCGATTCACCAGAGCAGCAAGCGGAAGAACAATGCGTTTATTGCGATCAATTGCGGTGCCATTCCGGAAAGCCTGCTGGAAAGCGAGCTCTTCGGCTACGAGGAAGGTTCTTTTACCGGGGCGCGGCGAGGGGGCAAATTAGGCAAATTTGAGCTGGCCCATAATGGTACCGTTTTCTTAGACGAAATCGGGGATATGCCGCTGCATTTGCAGGTAAAGCTGCTGCGGGTACTGCAGGAAAAACGGGTGGAGAAAATCGGCAGCGCCCGGTCAACGCCGATTGATGTAAGGGTAATAACTGCTACGCACCGGGATCTGGAGAAGATGGTTGCCTCCGGTGAGTTCCGGGAGGATCTTTATTATCGCCTGAACGTGATTCCCTTAAGCATTCCATCCCTTAGGGAACGCAAAGAAGATATTCCGCTTTTAACGCAGCATTACCTGGACTATTACAGCGGGGTATTAGGCAAGCATGTAGCGGGGATGACGCCGGATGCCGCTGCCATTTTAAGCCGCTATTCGTGGCCGGGAAATGTGCGGGAATTAGCCAATGTGATTGAATATGCCGTTACGATGACGACCGGAGAGTATATCAGCTCGGAAGTGCTCCCGAAACGCATTAAGATTGAGCAAAAAATCGAAGTAGCCAGCGGGTCCTTAAACCTCAAGGTTTTGGAAAGAGAAGCGATAACCAAGGCGCTGGAGGAAGCTGTTGCCCAGGGGAATAAGGATAATGCCGCTAAGATCTTAGGGATCAGCAGGGCAACACTCTACCGGAAAATTAAAGAATACCGGATCGCTGAACGGAAGTTCTTCTCTTAAAGCACGATGGGCGAAATGAGCTGAAAATCTCACAATGAGACGTAAAAGTACAGTCCCAGCCTCGAGGATAGCCATGCTGCAAGGAGAATCTCGAAAAGATATGAAAGTCTCATTTTGATACTGAAAATAAAGGCGTTTACGGATAAATGGGTGTCCGTGGGCTGGTATTTGCAAATGCCGGAGTGAAAATAATAGTTTGTATTGTTTCAAAGACCGTTTATATAAAGCGGTCTTTTTTATTCAATAAGCGCGCTATCAAAAGATTTTTTGACAGATACCTTTATTAATTTAACTGAATAATCATTATGTTAAGAAAGTTGGCACAGGATTTGCAATATGTAATTTCTGTCAATCAGACGGACAAATCACTAAGGGGAGGTGGCACCAGCCGGTATGCAATTCCTTTAAGCAAGGTTTAATTAAAAGAGGATGGTGAGTCTAAGTGCAGGAAGAGAAAGTTCGTCACCCAGTCGATGAAATGTTGCCTTTAGGTCAGTTATTTACCTATGGATTACAACATGTATTGGCCATGTACGCAGGAGCGGTAGCGGTACCGCTGATCATTGCCAATGCGTTGGGCTTGTCAAGGGAACAGCTTATATACCTGATTAATGCAGACTTGTTTACATGCGGTATCGCCACCATCATTCAAACGGTTGGGTTCTGGAATATGGGGATTAAAATTCCCATTATCCAAGGGGTAACTTTCGCTGCGGTGACGCCAATGATCATTATCGGCAAGACACATGGCCTGCCGGGTATTTACGGGTCGATCATTGTTGCTGGGATTGTGACGTACCTGATCAGTCCTTATTTCAGCCGGCTGCTCCGGTTTTTCCCGCCTGTGGTTACCGGAACCATTATTACCGTGATCGGTATTACGCTCATGCCGGTTGCTGTACGATGGGCAGGCGGCGGTAATCCGGCAGCGAAGGATTTTGCCAGTGCCAGCTATATTCTCATCGCTTTAATTACGTTAGTATTGGTCTTATTCTTTTACCGTTACTTTAAAGGCTTTCTCAGCAATATTGCCGTGCTCTTAGGGTTGATTTTTGGCACAATTATTTCCAGCTTCTTCGGCATGGTTAACTTTTCGCAGGTTCCGAATGCCGCCTGGCTAGGCATAACCACCCCGTTTGCTTTTGGCATGCCGGTCTTTGATTTTGCTTCCATTGCCGCTATGGTACTGGTCATGCTGGTTGTTATGACTGAAACAACGGGAGATTGTATTGCAATTGGTGAGATTATTGAAAAACCGGTTACACAGAAAGATTTGACCCGCTGTTTGAGGGCAGATGGTTTTTCTACCTTGCTTGGGGGCATATTGAATAGCTTTCCTTATACTGCATTTGCCCAGAATGTAGGCCTTGTCGGACTGACTCGTGTTAAAAGCCGGTTTGTTGTGGCTGCTGCCGGGGTAATTTTGGTGGTACTGGGACTCTTTCCGAAACTGGCGGCTGTTATTGCGGCTATACCCAATGCGGTGCTTGGTGGTGCCGGTATTGCCATGTTTGGCATGGTTGCTGCCAGTGGCATTAAAACGCTGTCGAAAGTGAAGTTTGACGGCACCCATAATATTATGGTCGTCGCCATCAGTCTTGGTGTCGGCATGATCACCCTGGCTGTTCCCAATTTCTATCATAACTTCCCGAGCTGGGCGCAGGTTATTCTGCACAGCGGTATTACCGCAGGCAGCGTTGCTGCTATCTTATTGAATGCCCTGCTGAATGGTACAGAAGATACTGCCCATACAGAGACTGACGCCACTCAAAGCGGAGGCGCATGAATGTATGCACCAGCCTGCTGTCATTGCGAGCGACAGCGTGGTAATCTCATCTTTTGTTTGCTTCAGTAGAACCGTCCCTGTGAATCTGGCAATATTTCGTGAATCTTTCGCCGGTCAGGCGTTAGAGATAAAAAATACCCGCGAAGGAAAGGAGAAAGAGTTTTGAAAGAATCTTTTGCGCAAGTACTCAGTTTGGCCGAAAAATATCAGCCTGATATGACCCGTTTTCTGCGGGATATGATTGCAATTCCCAGTGAGAGCTGTAATGAAGAGAAAGTCATTCAGCGGATTAAAGAAGAGATGGAAAAGGTAGGCTTCGACCGGATTGATATTGATCCTATGGGCAATATCTTTGGATTTATTGGTCATGGCAAGCATGTTATTGCAATGGACGCACATATTGACACTGTCGGTATCGGCAACCGGGATAACTGGAAATATGACCCCTATGAGGGGTATGAAGATGAGGAAGTCATTATCGGACGGGGAGCCAGTGACCAGGAGGGCGGCATGGCCTCCATGGTGTATGCAGGCAAAATTATCAAAGACTTAGGTCTGGAAGATGACTATACCCTGGTAGTGGTAGGTTCAGTCCAGGAGGAAGACTGCGACGGCCTGTGCTGGCAGTATATCCTGAATGAATACAAGCTGCGGCCAGAATTTGTAGTCATTACCGAGCCGACCGATGGTAAAATTTATCGCGGTCAGCGGGGCCGCATGGAAATTAAAGTTACTACTCAGGGAATTAGCTGCCATGGCTCTGCGCCGGAACGGGGCGAAAATGCGATCTATAAAATGGCCCCCATTCTCACGGAACTAAGAGCTTTGCACGAAAATCTACAGGATCATCCTTTCTTAGGCAAAGGCAGCCTCACGGTATCAGAGATTTTCCATACCTCACCTTCGCGCTGCGCTGTTGCCGACAGCTGCTGGATCTCCATTGACCGCCGCCTGACTGCCGGTGAAGACGGCGAACTGGCGCTGCGGCAGATCCGCAACCTGCCTGCAGTAAAAGCAGCCGGTGCTGTGGTAGAAATGTATACCTATGAAAGACCTTCTTATACCGGCCTAGTTTATCCTACAGAAGCGTATTTTCCGACCTGGTTAATTGAAGAGGGGCATCCGGTATGCCATACGCTGGAGGATTCCTACAAGAATCTGTTTGGCAAGCCGGCAGAAGTGGATAAATGGACTTTCTCCACAAACGGCGTATCCATCATGGGCCGTTACGGTATTCCCTGCATAGGCTTCGGCCCCGGTCATGAAGATCAGGCTCATGCTCCCAATGAGCGGACCTGGAAAAAAGAACTGGTGCAAGCAGCAGCCCTGTATGCCGTTATTCCGTCGGTATACGTCAAGCAATATGCGGCGAAAATGCCGGAAAGCACTGCCAACCTCGTTAAATAAGCGTGGACTTAACGCATAGGAAAATTAGAGGAGGATATTACGATGCAAACTATTTTCCGGGGAAAACATTTTATTGATTTGGAAGACTTCACAAAAGAAGAAGTCGACACAATGATTGACGTTTCTATGGATCTGAAAAAGAAATTTGCTATGGGTGTTGCCACTCCCTATCTGCAAAACCAAACTACTTTTCTGATTTTCTTTGAGCAATCCACCCGTACCCGTAATTCGATGGAAGCAGGGCTGGCCCAGCTGGGCGGACACGCCGGCTTCCTGGATGGCTCCACCATGCAGGTATCGCATGGTGAAACCGAGAAGGACACCGCAATTATCCTGTCTCGCTTTGGCCACGGCATTGCCTGCCGCTATTGCAACTGGGGTATCGGCAATAAATACTTAAGAGAAATGGCCAAATACGCTACTGTGCCGATTATGAACCTGCAATGCGATTTATACCATCCCATGCAGGGGCTGGCTGACCTTATGACCATGAAAGAAAAAATCGGTGACCTCAAACGGGTTAAAGTCTCGATTATCTGGGCTTATGCCGAAAGTCATAAAAAACCAATTTCCGTTCCTGTAACGCAGCTGCTGTTGTTCCCCCGCTACGGCATGGACGTTGTTCTTGCTCATCCCAAAGGTTGGGAACTGCCTGACTGGGTTATCGAAAAGGCTCGCGCCAATGCAGCCAAATACGGCGGAACGGTTACCGTTACGAATAATGAAGAAGAAGCCTATGAAGGTGCTCATATTGTTATTCCGAAAAACTGGGGAAGCTGGGTTAACGATCAGACCGGCCTGACGACTACCGGTGCTTCTAAGGTAGTAGACGACAAGCTGATGGCACAGCGCAGCTGGAAATGCACCGAAGCAAAAATGGCGACCGCTGACAAAGATGTTATGTATATGCACGCCTTGCCGGCAGACCGCAATAACGAAGTGGAAAACTCGGTTATTGACGGCCCACACTCCATCGTATATGATGAAGCAGAGAATCGG
The DNA here is from genome assembly GCF_004339805.1 of Anaerospora hongkongensis. GTDB lineage: Bacteria > Bacillota > Negativicutes > Sporomusales > DSM-15969 > Anaerospora > Anaerospora hongkongensis. The sequence continues at coordinate 62,157 of NZ_SLUI01000003.1, forward strand.
TTGCATACTGCCAAGGGTGTTATGACTCTGTTAATGGGTGGTAGATAACTGTGAAAAAGCTGGCTGTTGTAGCGATAGGCGGCAATTCGCTCATCCGCGACAATGACCGACAGACGGTAGAGGATCAATATGATGCCGTCTGCGAAACGGCAAAGCATATTGCCGGCATGATTGTGCAGGGATACGAGGTCATCATTACGCATGGCAATGGGCCGCAGGTTGGTTTTATCCTGCGCCGATCCGAAATTGCGAGTGAAGTGGCCGGAATGCACCATGTTCCGCTAGTCAGTTGCGGTGCTGATACACAAGGTGCCATCGGGTACCAGATTCAACAGGCCATGGATAATGAGTTTAAAAACAGAGGTCTTGCAAAATCAGCTGTCACCGTTGTTACGCAGGTGGCAGTATCGCCGGAGGACCCGGCGTTTCAGAAGCCCACGAAGCCGATTGGCTCCTTTTATACCCAGGAGCAGGCCCAAATTCTGCAGGAACAGCATCCCGACTGGACGCTGGTTAATGATGCCGGACGAGGGTTTCGCCGTTTGGTCGCATCACCACTTCCGCAGGAGATTCTGGAAAAAGACGTTATTAAATTGCTTATCCGGGAAGGCTATTGTGTAATTGGTGCGGGCGGCGGCGGTATTCCTGTTGTCAAACAGGCGAACGGCTCGGTAAAAGGGATCGATGCCGTTATTGATAAGGATTTTGCCTCCAGCCTGCTGGCGGCTGAAATCAGTGCCGATTTGCTGATCATTTCTACCGGAGTTCCTAAAGTCTATCTTAACTACGGTAAGGAAAATGAAAAGGCACTTGACGAAATAACGCTTGCCGAATTAAGGCAATATGTTGAGGAAGATCATTTTGCTCCAGGCAGCATGCTTCCGAAAATACTGGCAGTCATCAGCTTCCTGGAAAAGGGCGGCAAGAAAGCCATTATCACCAATCCGGAATCATTAGAAGAAGCAGTTGCGGGCAGAACCGGAACTCACGTATATCCATAAAAGTATAGTTATGATGCAGAGCAGCATGATGCCGGCCATTCCCCGTTAAGTAACCATGAAAGTTTCACATGGTTGGCAGGGAGGCCGGTTCATGCTGCTTTTCTTTTAAGCAGAGGAGTGGAAGCAATGGGCATTTTATTAACAGGCGGCATTGTTGTTACTGCCGCCGATACCTATCCTGCAGATGTACGCCTGGAAGGGGAGAAGATAACGGCTATCGGACGGAACATTGCCCAAGATGGTGATGAACCGGTGAATGTGGCCGGCTGCTACTTGTTTCCCGGCGGCATTGATCCTCATACTCATTTTGACCTGCCCATTGGCGATATGCGTACTGCCGACAGCTTTGCCAGCGGCAGTAAGGCGGCACTTATTGGAGGCACAACCACGATTATTGATTATGCCACTCAGTTTAAAGGGGAATCACTGGCAACTGGGTTAACGAATTGGCATGCTTTAGCTCGCGACAATTGTTATACCGATTATGGCTTTCATATGGCGATTACCGATTGGAATGATACAATTGCCCGGGAAATGAAAGAACTGGTTGAGGAACACGGTATATCGTCGTTCAAATTATATATGGCCTATAAAAATGTCCTGCAAGTCGATGATGGTGCCTTGTTATCCGCTTTTCGCGCAGCTGCCGGCTGCGGGGCCATTCTGTGCCTGCATTGTGAGAATGGCGATGTTATTGATACACTGGTGCGGCAGTCAATCGGCCAGGGGCGAACTGAACCGCGTTATCACGCTGTTTCCCGCCCTGCTCTCGTAGAGGAGGAGGCAACAAGACGGGCGATTTTACTGGCCAAAATGGCTGATGCCCCGTTATATGTTGTTCATCTTACCTGCGCGGGAGCACTGACGGCAGTAGAGGAAGCGAAACGGGCAGGATTGCCCGTATATGCCGAAACCTGCCCGCAGTATTTGCTGCTGGACGAATCCTATTATGAGCAAGCCGGTTTTGAAAGTGCCAAATATGTAATTTCACCACCGCTCAGAAACAGGGCTAATCAGCCGGTTCTTTGGCAGGGATTGACCAACCATATGCTTGATACAGTGGCAACCGACCATTGTTCGTTTCATTTTTCGGGACAGAAAGACCTGGGACTCCATGACTTTAGCAAAATTCCCAACGGCATGCCGGGAGTTGAGACAAGGCTGAGCCTGTTATACACCTATGGGGTTGCCGGTGGACGGATAAATTTGAATCAATTTGTGGCGCTTACGGCTACCAATGCGGCCAAGGTTTTTGGTCTTTACCCCCGGAAAGGGACAATTGCCGTAGGCAGTGATGCCGACATTACTGTATGGGATCCGTGCTATGAAGGCATCATTTCGGCTCAAACCCAAGCACAACGTGTCGACTATTCACCGTTTGAGGGCTTTGTTCAAAAAGGGCGGGCGAAATATGTCTATTTACGAGGGCGTTTAGCAGCTGGCGAAGGACAATTGATCGCTTCTCAGGCTGACGGCCAATATCTGCAGCGCAGCCCATTTCGAACAGGGATATTGTAAAGCAAATAAGGGGGTGAGTATTATAGCTACTTTTTTTGTAAATACACAAGAGATTCGTACAACAAAAGATACCAAGAAATTGCTGGACTTTCTGCGCGACGATCTGCGGCTGACCTCTGCTAAGGACGGCTGCAGTGCAGGAGCCTGCGGTACTTGTACAGTGTTAATAGATGGAAAAGCAACCCGGGCCTGCCTCTTCACTTTGGGGAAGCTGGAGGGCAAGCAGATTATTACTGCTGAAGGATTGTCTGTAAGAGAGAAAGAGGTCTATGCGTATTGCTTTGCTGAGGCCGGTGCGGTACAGTGCGGCTTCTGTATCCCAGGTATGGTAATGAGTGCAAAAGGTCTCTTAAGTACCAATCTTACTCCGACCAGGGAAGAAATTAAAAAGGCGCTGCGTGGCAATATCTGCCGCTGTACTGGCTATGTGAAGATTGAAGACGCTATTTTGTCGGCAGCAGAATTTTTTCGGGAAAATAAAGAAGTTCCTGCTCCGGTGTTTACAGGAAAGCTGGGTGAAAATGTTTTTCGCATCGATGCGGTAGAAAAAACGTTGGGAACCGGTATTTATGTAGATGATATGGTTGTAGAAGGGATGTTGTATGGGAAAGCACTGCGTACGAAATATCCAAGAGCGCTGGTGAAAGCGATTCGCACCGAACGGGCGGAGGCTCATCCTGATGCAGTGAGGATTATTACAGCGGAAGATATTCCAGGTCAGGTCAAGTGCGGTCATCTTATACAGGATTGGGATGCGCTGATTGCAGTTGGGCTGGAAACCCGGTATGTAGGCGATTCGCTGGCTATTGCGGTCACCCGCACGAAAGAAGCACTTGATGAAGTATTAAGCCTGATTGAGGTAGATTATGAAGAACTGCCTCCGGTTACATCGCCGGAGCAGGGACTTGCTGCGGATGCTCCGCTGATTCATGCCAAGGGCAATTTGCTTAGGGAAGAAATTTTAAACCGCGGCAATGCCGATGCAGCGATCAGCAAAGCAAAGCACGTTGTTCGCGAGCATTATTCCATGCCTTTTACGGAGCATGCTTTTATGGAGCCTGAATGTGCTCTTGCGATGCCGGAAGGAGATGATGGTGTTCTTGTGTATTCCGGCGGACAGAGTGTGTATGACGAACAGCATGAGATATCCAGGCTTTTAGGCCTGCGCGACGAAAAGGTGCACGTTCATTCCTGTTTGGTAGGCGGTGGTTTTGGTGGCAAAGAGGATATGAGCGTGCAGCATCATGCTGCATTAGCGGCCTGGCTGATCAAGAAACCGGTTAAAATTAAATTCTCCCGCCAAGAGAGTATTCTTATCCATCCCAAGCGTCATGCCATGGAAATCGACTGTACAGTGGGCTGCGATGAAAACGGTAAGATTCTGGGAGCCAAATTTACTATCCTGTCTGATTGCGGTGCCTATGCTTCTCTTGCCGGTCCTGTACTGCAGCGGGCGTGTACTCATGCGGGCGGGCCATACAACTTTCAGGACTTTCATGTTGTTGGCAGAACGGTATACACCAATAACCCACCGGGAGGAGCCTTTCGGGGCTTTGGCGTTACCCAGTCTGCCTTTGCGATGGAAAGCAGCCTGAATTTGCTTGCGGCCAAAGTAGGGATTTCTCCCTGGGAAATTCGCTACCGCAATGCGGTTCGCCCCGGTCAGGTTCTACCGAATGGACAGATTGCCGATGAGACTACCGGTATTGCCAACTGCCTTGAAGCAGTAAAAGAAGTGTATGAAAAAGCACCCTATGCTGGTATTGCTTCTTGCTTTAAAAATGCCGGTCTTGGAGTAGGTATTCCTGATACCAGCCGGTGCAAGGTTTCCATTGAAAAAGGAATTGCCCATATTCGCTCCAGTGCAGCCTGCATTGGACAGGGAATGGCTACTATTATTCTGCAAATGTTTTGTGAGACTTCGGGAATAACACCGGAAAAGGTAATTGTAGAGCCTCCTGATACGTTTCGCACTCCAAATGCGGGAACAACTACTGCCTCCCGCCAAACGCTGGTAACAGGCGAGGCCGTGACAAGAGTTGCAAGACTGATAAAAGCAGAGCTGTCACAGGGCAAAACTCTTGAGGAGTTGGATGGGCGGGAGTTCTATGCGGAGTATATGACAGAAACGGACCCGATGAGAAGTGAAAAAGAATTCCCTGTGAGCCATGTCGCCTACGGCTATGCTGCGCAGGTGGTCGAACTGGATGAACAGGGAAAAGTGATACGCGTTACTGTTGCCCAGGATCTGGGGAAGGTTGTCAATCCGAAGTCGGCGGCAGGGCAGATTGAGGGCGGGGTAGTGATGGGGCTGGGATATGGCCTGACAGAGGATTATCCCTTAGTCGGCGGTTACCCTCAGGCAAAATATGGAACGCTTGGCTTATTTCGTGCAACCGAGGCTCCGCAGATCGATGTTATTATGCTGACAACAGAGAAATATGGGAGATTTGCCAACGGGGCGAAAGGGGTAGGCGAACTGGCTACCGTTCCCACTGCTCCGGCCTGTCAGGGAGCGTATTACAAATTAGATGGAGTATTTCGCACCAAGCTGCCGCTGGAAAATACTTTTTACCGGAAGAGCAAGAAATAGGGAGCAAAAGGATAATAGGGCATCTATATAAGTTAAAGGCACCTCACGTAACGCGCGTGAGGTGCCTTTCTTATTAACTATTTCCAATAGTATTGCTTTTCTTTCGCCAGCGCTTCAAACCGCTTAATTCTATCCAGTGATTGATCATGAAACTTGTTAATGTATTCGACGATCATGGTATTAATGACTACCGCTGCCGCTCCCATTGAGTCGGTAAAGGCAACCGAATGAGCAGGAGCAAAAATTACGTAGTCAGACAGCGGGACAAGGGGCGACAGTTCATCATTCGTTATGGCAATAACCGGCCAGTTAAGCGCTTTCAAATGCTCGACAGTTTCGATTGTCCTCGCCGGATAACGGGGATAGCCAAAGGCAATGACGGCAGCTTCTTTATCCAGCCAGGGCAGCAGGGAATCAAAGGTATGGACGCCGCCGGCATTGATGGTGATTACCTCTTTGGCTAAGGCGCGAATCAGCATATAGCTGCAGTAGTCGCTTAACGCTGCCGACGAACGTAAGCCGACAACAATGATCCGGTCAGTCTTGCCCAGCAGCTCGATAATACCGGACATAACTTCCGGTGAATACTTGGCAATCAGCTCATTAAAGTTTCGTTCCTCCGCTTTGATAATATCCATTAAAATATCTGTACCGCTGCGCCCTGCCTTAACCGAGATTTCGGCATATTTGGTCATCGTCATTTCATTGCGGATAATCTGCTTCATATTATCGGAAAAATCGGTGAAGCCCCTGTAACCGAGAAAGCGGACAAAGCGGATAACCGAGACCTCGGAAGTGTCCACCTCCAGCGCCCATTGTTGGGCCGTCATAAAGGCCACATCTACAAAATTGGCAAGCACGTAATTGGCCAGTTTCCGGTAGACGCTTGTAAATCCCTCTTGCTTAGACTGGATAAGCTGGATGAAGGCGTCTTTGTTTGTTACTGTTATTGCTTGTTTCATATGTTATGACACCGCGCTTTCCCCCTAAACCTTTTCTGTACAGTATAAGACAGGCAGGCTGCTGCTAGAACAAAAATTGTAGGAATAACTACAAAAAAATTATTAATGGATAAATGACAACATTCATATACTGTGGTAAATCATCCAGGAGCGGTTAGCGAAAGGGGGGATGGGCTTAGGCCACGCACGGCGTAAACAGGTCAAAACGGAAGGGGGAGAAAGAGCATGGCATACAATGTTTACAGTCTGCTTATGGATGTGGCTTTTGCCAGCGGATTTATTTTAGTCGGTCAACTGCTGCGGGCTAAGGTTAAAATTTTTCAGGAGTTTTTTATGCCTGCCAGCTTAATAGCCGGCTTGCTTGGCTTTGTTTGTGGGCCCAGTGTACTGAATGTAGTTCCCTTTTCGAATCAGGTTGGCTCTTACTCAGGATTATTAATTATTGTTGTGTTTGTGTCAATGGGAATCCGGGGCTTACATATGTCGACGAAAGGCTGGAAAGAGGATGTTGAGCGCATCGGAAGCTACCTTTGCTTCCGCGAATCCTCTTACATGCTGCAATATACACTGCCAATTCTATTTTCCTTATATGTAATGAGCCAGGTATTTTCAGACTTACACCCTGGCTTTGGTTTTCTGCTCGGCGCCGGCTGGGCAGGCGGTCCCGGAACTGCGGCCGCAATCGGCTCTACTTTTGCCAAATACGGCTGGGCGGATGCAACTGACCTCGGCATTACATCTGCTACAGTAGGCATTTTGACCGGTATTTTTGGCGGCATGCTGCTCATCAAATGGGCTACCAAAAAAGGGATTACCAATTACATTACCGATTTTGGTGATCTGCCCAAGGAATTGCAAACCGGCCTGATACCGCCTGAAAAGCGGGAGAGTATGGGGCAGGAAACAATTTCTGAGATTAGTCTGGACTCATTAGCCTGGCATATGGCATTCTTGCTGCTGCCTGCCGGGCTGGGGTATATGCTGGCCGGGTATATTTCGAAGCTCTATGACCTTGGTATTCCCTCTTTCTCGTGCGCCTTTTTAGTCGCCTTACTGTTTTCTGTTCTGCTGGAGAAAGGCGGGGCCAAAAAATATATCGATTTTAAAATCACCTCCAGCATCGCAGGCTGTGCCTCTGATTATTTAATTTTTTTCGGCGTTACGGCAATTAAGCTGTCTATTATTATTAAGTATGCTTTACCTTTGGCAACGCTGCTGTTATTCGGCATGGTCCTGATTATCGGATCGTTTTTGTTCCTTGCTCCCCGGATGAACAATAAGGACTGGTTCGAGCGGGGTATGTTCGTATTTGGCTATTTGACCGGTGTATATGCCAACAGCTTTATCCTTTCCCGGATTGTTGATCCTGACAGAAAATCAAAAACGTTTGAGGATACGGCTATTTGTGCGCCTTTAACATCTCCGGTGGATATTATGGTTATCACCTTTGGTCCAATCCTGTTATCCACCGGACAGATCGGAACGTTCTTAAGCTTTGCATTTGCTTATTTGCTGTTCTTTTTCTTTCTTGCCAGGATAATGAAGTGGTGGTATGCAGACCGGCCCTTAATTCGGAGGGGAATAGACCTTTAATCAGCTGAGGCTGTGAAGGGATGACGGAAAAAGGGGGAAGCAACATGATACTGGGAGTGTTAAAAGAAAACAAGCACGGTGAGGCGCGAGTCATCGTGACTCCGGCAGGTGTAACGGAGTTTTGCCGAAATGGTCATACCGTACTGGTGCAGAAAGATGCAGGCACCTTAGCCGGTTTTTCCAATGAGGAATACGTCAGTGCCGGAGCTCAGATCCGGGAGAGCATGGAAGAAATATATGGCGAAAGTGAATTAGTAGCAAAAGTAAAAGAGCTTTTTCCGGAAGAGTATCCGCTGATTCGGGAAAACCAGATCATGCTGGCCTGTTTTCATCCTGCTGCCAACCGGGAGGAAGTAGATGCCATGCTGGCGGCAAAGATCATCGGCTTTGCGGCGGAGGACAGTCACCGCTACGGTTCTCCTAATTGCGAGGTCGCGGGAAAACTGGGAGCAATTATGGGGGCAGTATGCTTAACGACCCTGTATGGCGGCTGTGGGAAGCTGGTCAGCGGTATCGGCGGTGCGCCCGGCATTAATGCCATTGTACTGGGAGCGGGAGTTGTCGGCAGGGGAGCAGTTGATATTCTGGCTTCACTTGGGGCCAAAGTCACACTCATGGATATTAATATCGGGATATTGCGTCAATGTGGTGCTATTTTTCCGAAAAATGTTCATACCGCTTTTTCTAATTCCCGAAACATCGCCGATCTGTTGCCGACTACTGATCTGATCATTAACTGTGTGAAATGGCCCAAAAACCGAACAGATCATTTAATAACCCGGGATATGCTGAAATTGATGCAAAAGGGTTCGGTGATTGTGGATATCAGCGCCGATGTCGGCGGTGCTGTCGAGACATACCGGCCCACTAGTCATGATCAGCCTACCTATATTGTTGACGGAGTTGTCCATTATGGGGTTGATAACATACCCGGTGCAGTTCCGCATACCACATCCTGTGCTTATGCTGCCGTCGTCCTGCCTCACCTGCTAGCAATTGCAAATAGCGGAGTAAAAGAGGCCTGCCGAAGGGATGCTTATTTACGGCGCAGCCTGGTCACCTATAAAGGGGTTTTGACCCATGCAGAAACAGCTCTCATTCAAAACCGGGAGCGTCACAGTCCGGAGACGGTATTGGAACTGGTGGAATGTGATAATCTGGACCGTATTTAACAGATTTACGCTTAGAGTTTACGTATAACGGCAGGGCCTTGTATAATAGAAGGAAGAGTTAGGAAGGCAGGAGGCCCATATGCGTAGGATTGCAGAATTTCAGGATAGTCCGCTGTTTGCTGAGATCGATGGTACTAAGATAGAGAATCATCTTACCAATTGTTCCCGCAAAGTCTTTCGCAAACGGGAAACGGTATTTCGGCCGGGCGAGCATAGGCAGTTTATTTATTTTTTAGCACGCGGCCGCCTGCGGGTTTATGTTATTCATCCTGACGGACAGGAATTTACGGTTACTGTTTTGGAGCAGGGCGATGTTTTCAGCGGGCACACACGGACTTTCGGCAAGGCGCTGGAGGAATGTGAAGTAGTTTTTGTACCGATTCAATCCTTTCGTTTTCTGGTATTGGAGGTACCGCATTTAAGTTTTCGCCTAGCGGGAGTCCTGGGGGATTCCTTAAAAAATACCTTTAATATTATTGAAAAGCTGGCTTTCAAAGATGTCAATGAAAGATTAAGCCAGTTTCTCGCGGAAACGGCTGAACAGCAGGGGACGCAAACAGCGGCAGGAGTAAGTGTGAATCTGGGACTCAACTATCAGGAAATTGCTACCCTTATTGGCTGTTCCCGCCAAACAGTCAGTGCCTATTTTAACGGTCTGCAGAAGCAGGGGATTATTCAAATTGATAAAAAGATTGTGGTCATTCATGACCTGAATGCTTTTACAGCAACAGCGCTGAAATGACGGAAAATTTAAAAAACGTCTGCTTGCCGACAGTAATCCTGTTCACTTGATGATAAAGTAATAGTAGTCACTACTATTACTTTATTGTTTTTTGAGGAGGGGGTACTATGGCATTACGGGAAGCAGCGGAGATCAGTATTGATAACGGTGTGCAGCAGTTAATAGGAAAAGCCCGGCAGGAATCTGTGGAAACCGCTTTTGACCGGGCACAAAAAATGTCACCCGTATGTACATTTGGCTCAGCAGGAGTATGCTGCCGTCTTTGCCTGGAGGGGCCGTGCCGGATTATGCCCAATGGACGGGAACCACAGCGCGGCATTTGCGGAGCCGGTGTTGATACCATCGTAGCCCGCAATTTTCTGGCAGCCCTGGTCAGTGGTACGGCTCCCCATGCCGAACATGGGCGGGAGGTTGCTCTTGCACTGCTGGCAACGGCTGAAGGGAAAACTCCGTTTGCAATTAAAGATGTCGATAAGCTGCTGGTAATAGCCGGTGAACTAGGAATTGCCACCGAAAATAGAGAGACATCTGAGATAGCAAGGGAAGTAGCTCTTAAGGCCTTGGAGGATTTTCAGAAGCAGCAAGGTGCAATGAACTGGGTGGATATCAGAGCGCAGGGAAAGACGCGGGAAACGTGGGATAAGCTGGGGTTAACACCCGTTAATGCTCATCTGGAAATCTCCCGGGCCGTAACGAGAGGAGCTATGGGCTGCGATGCCGATCCGCTCAATCTCCTGCTTGGTGCTATTACAATGGGGTTAGTTGACGGTTTTGCCGGTCTTCATTTATCTTCTGACTTGCAGGATATTCTTTTTGGTACGCCAAGGGCTGTTAAATCTAAATATTGTATGGGTGTCCTGCAGCCACGTATGGTGAATATTGCCGTCCATGGTCATGTGCCCATGTTATCGGAGAAGATAGTGGAATGGGCAGGCAGGCTGAACGGGGAAGCTAAAAAAATGGGAGCCGAGGGAATTAATGTAGTCGGTGTCTGCTGTACAGGTAATGAACTGCTTATGCGCCAGGGTGTACCGGTAGCTTCCAGCTTTTCTTCGCAGGAATTGGTTATCGTCACTGGAGCTGTAGAGGCAATGGTTGTTGATATTCAGTGTATTATGCCGGGCATTCAGAAGGTAGCCGAATGCTACCATACGAATATTATTACAACCATGGGTGACGTAAAAATTCCCGGCGCTACTCATGTGGAATTTCATCCGGAGACGGCAGATCATGCAGCAGAGCAAATTGTCCGTCTTGCTGTTCAGAACTTTACCCGCCGTGACGCAAGCCGGGTGGCGATCCCGGAAGAAACGGTGGAAGCCTATGCCGGTTTTTCCGTTGAACAAATCATCGAAGTATTGGCAAAGCTCGATGGCGAACAGCCTTTAAAGCCCTTGGCTGATGCTATAGCAAGCGGTGCTGTCCGGGGAGTCGCTGCGCTTGTGGGCTGTACCAATCCCCGGGAAAAGCAAGACTTCGGTAATGTTACGGTTGCAAAAGAATTGCTGCGCAACAACGTTTTGGTGGTCACTACCGGCTGTGCGGCTCATTCACTGGGAAAGCATGGCCTGATGAATATCAGCGGGCTTGATTACTGCGGGGCAGAACTGCGCAATGTGCTGATAACCCTTGGCAAAGCAGCGGGATTGCCTGCCTTGCCGCCTGCACTGCACATGGGAAGCTGTGTGGATAATTCCCGCCCTGCCAATCTGCTGAAGGCCGTAGCCGATTATCTGGGGGTAGCAATCCGGCAGCTGCCGGTGGTAGGAAGCTGTCCGGAAACGCATAGTCCGAAAGCGATGTCAATTGGTACCTACTTTATCGCCTGCGGAGTTGACGTACATGTAGGTGTGAATCCGCAAATCGGCGGCTCAGCGTTTGTGACCGCTGTATTGTGTAATGACCGGTCAGCCGGTGGCATAACCACGGATGAAGTATTTGGCGGAAAATTGATTTATCAGCCTGACCCGCTGCAGGCAGCAAAAACACTGCTTGACCGGATTGACCAGAAGAGAGCGGAACTGGGGCTGCCTGTACCACAAAGAGAGGTGAGTCAACATGCCGGTTAAGGGCTTAAAAATTGCCGTGTCCGGTAAGGGCGGTGTAGGGAAAACCACCATATCCGGTATTCTCTGCCGCCTGTTAGCCGATCAGGGTGTCCAGGTACTGGCAGTTGATGCCGATCCTGACGCCAATCTGGGCATGGCCTTAGGGTTTTCACCTGCCGAACTGGCGGCAGTGCGCACGATAGCCCACGATAAGGCTCTGATCAAAGCGCGGACAGGTGCCGAACCGGGCGAGCCCGGCCAATGGTTTACACTCAATCCCCGGGTCAGTGATATACCGGAGCAGTATATTGTCAGCCGCCAGGGTGTAAGGCTGCTGCAAATGGGCAATGTCAGCAAAGGCGGTTCCGGCTGTGCCTGCGCTGAAAATACGCTGCTTAAAACCTTATTGAATCATTTGCTGATAGAGCGGGATGAAGCGGTCATTGTTGATATGGAAGCGGGTATCGAGCATTTAGGGCGTGGAACGGCTCAGGCTGTTGATGCTTTCCTGGTAGTTGTAGAGCCCGGGCAGCGCAGCATGGCTACTGCCCGGAATGTCGCCAGGCTGGCAGCAGATTTAGGCATTGAGCGGGTTTACGTTATTGCCAATAAAGTGGCCCCTGAGCATGTTGCCGCTTTGCAGGAAGCGCTGCTGCCTCTTCCGCTTATTGCCGCTATTGGTTATGCTCCGTCCGCTGTTCAGGCTGATTTTCAAGGCAAGACACCTTATGAGCTTTGTCCTGAGATCGTGACAGAAGTGCAAAAAGCGTTGGACTATATAGGAGGAGAACTGAAAAAATAGAAACAGAGGGTGTTGCTGGGCAACACTCTCCTGTTTTTGTATATCGGGTCACGAGAAAGGGCCGAAGGAGAACTGTCCTCAAAGCAATTCAACTTTCTTGCTGACCAGCTGTGATGCGCAGATTGCGCAGCAAGACCTGTTTGCCCCGCCAGCTGAAGGCACGATGGCCAAACAAGCGGTGAAATTGTTTGTTCGACAGGGGGGCAAGCTCGTCCTCATGCAGGACAGGTGAAATATCCTGCTGAAAATCGGCTAAGGGAGTGAACGCGATATTTTGATTGTGCGGGCACACGTCCTGGCAGATATCGCAGCCGAAGATGAGCGGTGTTTTCCTGATAATCGCTGTTTCCTCAGGTGATAAGGGCGCTTTTTTTTGCGTTAGGTATGACTTGCAGCCCCGCGGATCAATCGAAAAATCACCCAGAATAATTTGTCCGGGGCAGGCAGCCTGACAACGGCCGCACTGCAGACAAACCCGGTCAAGCGGACTGTCCGGAGGGAAAGGATAGTTTGTCAGTAAGTAGCCGATAAAAAAATAGGAGCCATATTTATCGGTTATCAGGCAGCTGTTTATGCCGTAAAAGCCAAGGCCGGCAAGATACGCAAGATAACGGTCGGCTAACGGACCGTTATCGGCATAGGCCTGACTGCGGAAGTCCGGCTGAAGTGACTGGAGATAGGCGTGCAGCTGGGCTAATTTTTCTTTGATCACCAGGTGATAATCCCGGGAATAGGTGTATTTGGAGAGATTTGCGCCTGGCTGGCGGCCGGTATAGTACGGGAACAGGCAAACGATGATGGACTGTACGTCAGCCATCAGCTGGCGGGGCGTGGCCCGTTTTTGCAGATTGCTTTCATCAAACTCGATACTATGGCCCCGGTCTATTCGCTTTTGCAGACGGTCAATCAATTCCTCGTAAGGGCCGGGTGGGGCAATACCAACACAATCCAGGCCTAGGGACAGACAATAATCTTTGACTAATTGTTTCATGAAAAACTCCGCTTAGTGTTCTTATTTCTATCATAAGGCTTTATTGCCGTCTAAGCAAATTATCTAAACTGTTAAGCTGAGTACAATTAATATGTAAATTAATTGTACTTATAAAGATAATTAGTAATATTAATTTTACTTATTAATAGTAGTTATGCTACAATCCAAAAGTGACTTACAAGATCGCCTCAAGGAGGAGTACGATGTTTACACTGCTTAATCTGGCCCAGCCGACTTCATTGGATGAAGCCTATCAAATTTTAAGTGCCCAGCGGAATAATGCCGTACTGGGTGGCTGTGCTTTTTTACGGCTTGGTTCGCGGCGTATTGCCACAGCAGTTGATTTGTCAAAATTGGATTTGGCTTATATACGGGAAAATGACACAGAAATTGAAATCGGGGCAATGGCAACTTTCCGGGATGTAGAAACAAGCCCTATTCTGCAGCAGCATTTTAACGGTGCGGTGGCAAAAGCTGTCAGCCATGTTATTGGTGTTCAATTTCGCAATATAGTTACCGTTGGCGCATCAGTTTTTTCTAAATATGGTTTTTCGGATTTACTGCCACCGCTTCTAGCTCTGGATACCGATGTTCAATTATGTATGGGCGGACGGCTGCCGCTGGCGGCATTTTTAAAAAATCCATATAAAAAAGATATTTTAACGAAAGTCATTATCAAAAAAAGTGCCAGAAAAGCAGCCTATCAGCAATTGCGCAATTCGCACAGTGATTTCCCATTGTTGAACGCCGCTGTTTCCGAACTTAACGGCAATTGGCGAATTGTTGTTGGCGCAAGGCCGGGGCGGGCTAAATTTGCCCGGCGGGCGGCCGAAGTACTGACAGCCGGCGGCTTAACTCCAGAAAATATTGACTTTGCCGCCAATGTGGCTGCTGAAGAATTGCACTTTGAGACCAATACCCGGGCTACTGCCCATTATCGCAAAACTGTCTGTCAGGCACTGGTCCGGCGGGCCATACTGGAGGTAGGAGCATGCAAATAACCGTAACTATTAATGAAAAAAAAGTAACGTATGATATAGCGGCAGATGATCTTCTGGCAGATACGCTGCGGGCACAGGGCTATATGAGTATCCGTAAAGGCTGTGACACATCCTGCTGTGGTTTGTGTACGGTGTGGATTGACGGTAAGCCCGCTTTATCCTGTACAGTTCCCTCGTTCAGGGTAAATGGCAAATCGCTTGTTACCATTGAGGGCGTTCAGCAGGAAGCCGAAGAGTTTGCGCAAATTCTCGCCGTAGAAGGTGCCGAGCAATGCGGTTTTTGCAGTCCCGGATTCATCATGACTGTCCTGGCGATGAAGCGGGAATTGACTGCACCAACGGAAGAACAGATTATTCATTACCTTACGGGCAACCTCTGCCGCTGTACAGGGTATATGGGGCAGCTTAGAGCGATTAAAAAGTATCTGGGGGTAGCCTGACCATGAAGATGATAGGGAAAAGTGTCCCCAAGCTGGATGCATTGCCAATCGCAACCGGTAAACCTGTTTATACGGAAGACTTAATTACCAAAGATGCGTTGGTTGTCAAAATTTTGCGCAGTCCTCATGCGTTTGCCCGCATTACGGCAATTGACACTGCCAATGCTGCTAAACTGCCTGGTGTGGAATGCATCCTGACCTATAAAGATGTCCCCACAACACGGTTTACGCTGGCCGGACAATCCTATCCCGAACCATCGCCTTATGACCGGCGGATACTTGATCCGGTTGTGCGCTATGTCGGCGATGAAGTGGCGATCATTGCAGCTATAGATGAAAAAACCGCTCTGAAAGCAATGAAATTGATCAAGGTCAGCTATGAGATTTTGGAACCGGTGCTGGATTTCGAAACAGCGACAGGCCATCAATCGATCGTCCATCCGGAAGATGATTTACACTGCAATTTTCCGATCGGTCTGGACAAAGAAAAAAATATTACCTGTACCCATCATGTCGAGTTTGGTGACATCGAAGGCGAGCTGGCTAAATGCGATGTTGTTGTGGAAGAGACGTATTATACGCAGGCTCAGGCACATGCGATGATGGAGACATACCGCTCTTTCAGTTATCTCGATCACATGGGAAGACTGGTTGTGATCAGTTCTACGCAAATTCCTTTTCATGTCAGGCGGCAGCTGGCCCGTGCCCTGCAAATTCCTGCCAGCAGAATCCGGGTTATTAAGCCGCGGATTGGCGGCGGGTTTGGCGGCAAGCAGACCGGGGCTGTCGAAATGTTTTCGTCTATTGTTACGTTGAAGACAGGCAAACCGGCCGTGATTGTCTATGACCGTACAGAAACGTTCAGCTGTACTACCAGCCGGCATGCTATGCGGCTCAAGGTGCGCCTGGGAGCAGACAAGAAAGGATTTATCCGCGTTATTGATATTCACGGCCTGTCAGATACAGGGGCTTATGGCGAGCATGCGCCTACGACGTTTTCTTTAGTGGGACTAAAGACCTTGCCGTTATATAACAAAACAACAGCTGTCCGGTTTACAGGTCATGTGGTGTATACCAATAAAATGCCTGGCGGGGCTTTGCGGGGCTATGGAGCTACGCAGGGGATTTTTGCGGTAGAATCGGCCGTTAATCTGGCAGCACATAAGTTAAATCTGGACCCGGCAGAATTCAGACTGAAGAACCTGACTAAGGAAGGCGAAACCAGCTTGTTTAATCAGGGAAAAATCCTCGCCAGTTCGGCATTGCACCGGTGTATTGAGACAGGCCGCAAGATGATCGGCTGGGAAGAGAAGTACCCTGCTCAGCAAATCAGCAGCAATAAAGTGCGGGCCGTCGGTATGTCCGTGACCATGCAGGGGTCAGGTATTGCCGGAATTGATACTGCCTCGGCGGAAATACGGTTGAATGATGACGGCAATTATACGCTGCTTATCGGTTCAACCGATATGGGGACAGGCAGTGATACCATTCTGGCCCAGATGGCGGCCGAAGTGCTGAATACGCCCCTGGATACGATTATTGTGCACGCCGCCGATACGGATATATCACCCTATGATCCCGGTTCCTATGCTTCCAGTACCACCTATGTAACGGGAATGGCAGTTGTCCGGGCAGCAGAGGATTTAAAAAATAAACTGCTGGAACAAGCAGCCGTGTTTTTGGATGCTGACCGGGAACAGGTGCAGTTTGACGGTGAAGTGTTTGCAACGTTGGACGGAGAAAAAACAGTATTACTGGCTAAACTGGCGCAGTCGCTTGTGATGGGGTCAGGCCGGCAGCTGGCCGGACAAGCCACTTATGGCAGCCCGGTATCGCCGCCGCCGTTTATTGCCGGCTTTGCTGAAATAGAGCTTGATCAGGAAACCGGCAAAGTTGAGCTGATTGACTATGTGGCGGTTGTCGATTGTGGTACGGTTATTAACCCTAACCTCGCCCGTATCCAGGTAGAAGGCGGGATTGTTCAGGGCATCGGTATGGCATTGTATGAAGATGTTCGTTACAGCGCCAAAGGGCGGATGGAGACCAGCAACTTTATGCAGTATAAGATTCCTTGCCGTAAAGATATCGGCAGAGTCCGGGTTGCTTTTGAAGAAAGCTATGAGCCGACGGGACCATTCGGTGCAAAATCAGTAGGTGAAGTCGTCATTAATACGCCGCAGCCGGCTATTGCCCATGCTGTTTATAATGCCGTAGGCGTTAGAATTACCAGCCTGCCGATTACGTCCGAGAAAATACTGACTGCAATGCAGGCAATAAAACGTTAAAGGAGAAATCAGCAATGCAAAAATTACACCCTGTTGATGAAATGCTGCCATTAGGAAAACTGTTCACGTATGGTCTGCAGCACGTCCTGGCTATGTATGCCGGAGCCGTGGCTGTACCGCTGATCATCGCCAATGCACTGGGCTTGTCCAAAGAGCAGTTAATCTATCTAATTAATGCCGACTTGTTTACCTGCGGCATTGCCACCATTATTCAAACAATCGGTTTCTGGAATATGGGTGTGAAAATCCCCATGATTCAGGGTGTAACCTTTGCAGCCGTTACGCCAATGATTATCATTGGCAAAACACATGGACTAACAGGCATTTACGGATCCATTATTGTTGCCGGTTTAGTCACATATCTGGTCAGCCCGTATTTTAGCCGTTTAATCCGGTTTTTCCCTCCGGTAGTAACGGGAACAATCATCACGATTATCGGTGTTACGCTCATGCCGGTGGCGGTGCGCTGGGCAGGCGGCGGCAATCCTGCAGCCAAGGACTTTGCCAGTGCCCCCTATATCCTGCTAGCCTTTATTACCCTCATCCTGGTATTATTCTTTTATCGTTTTTTCACCGGTTTTTTAAGCAACATTGCCGTATTGTTAGGTTTGATTGCAGGCACGGCTATTGCCGGAGTGTTTGGTATGGTTAACTTCTCTCAGGTAGCAACTGCCGGCTGGATCGGTGTAACGACTCCGTTTGCTTTTGGTCTGCCGACTTTTGATCTGGCCTCCATTGCCGCAATGGTACTGGTTATGCTGGTTGTTATGACAGAAACTACAGGTGACTGCATTGCAGTCGGCGAAATTATTGATAAACCGATTACGCAGGATGACCTGACCCGCTGCTTGCGGGCAGATGGTTTTTCCACTATTTTAGGTGGTATTTTAAATAGCTTTCCCTATACTGCCTTTGCCCAAAACGTCGGTTTAGTCGGTCTTACCCGGGTAAAAAGCCGCTTTGTCGTAGCCGCTGCCGGTGTGATTCTGGTGGTCCTTGGTCTCTTTCCTAAGCTAGCGGCCGTGATCGCAGCTATTCCTGTCGCTGTGCTGGGCGGTGCCGGTGTTGCCATGTTCGGCATGGTGGCAGCCAGTGGCATTAAGACCTTATCCCGTGTCCAGTTTGACGGTACTAATAATATTATGGTTGTGGCAGTCAGCATAGGGGTAGGCATGATTACCCTGGCAGTACCAAATTTTTATCACAACTTCCCCAGCTGGGCCCAGGTTATTCTGCACAGCGGCATAACCGCCGGCAGTGTAACTGCCATCGTTTTGAATGTTATTTTAAATGGTACGCAAGAGACTGCAGAAATTAAGATCGAAAAAAATCATTATCTGTAATCTGCGGGAATTTCTTTACAGCTATTGGGAAATAAGGAATAATAGAAGAAGAGAAGCACAAAACGACAACCGTATAAAAGCGGTTGTCGTTTTATATAGGAGACCGAGGTGATATTCTTGCATCTGTGGGAAGCTATACCGATGAAACAGCCGGGAATACTAGCCTGTACCGGAGCAGGCGGAAAAACCTCTCTAGTACAGTCGTTGGCAAGACAGGGTCAAGCGTGTCATTTCCCGGTAATACTAAGTACGACGACCAAGATGTATTACCATCAAGTGGAACGGTATACCCCTGTTATTGCTGCAAGCTATGAAGATGGGGCAAAACAAATCGGCAGGCGGCTGCAGTCAGGTGAAATTGGTGCATGGTTTGTCTCACGGGCAGGAGAAAAGTGTACGGGTTTACCGCCTGGCTGGCTGGATAAGCTGGCAGGTGACAACCCTTCCTGTACGCTGCTGGTAGAAGCGGACGGAGCCCGGGGCAGGCTGGTCAAGGCTCCGGCTGAATATGAACCCATTGTCCCTGCTGGGACGGACATAACTGTTGGGATTTTGAATCTGCAGGCACTGGAGCAGCCGTTAAACGAAGCGGTCGCTCACCGGCCGGAGCAGGTGAGTTTGTTGTTGAACAAGCCCTTGGGAACAAGGCTTGAGCCTGTCGATCTTGTGGCACTTGCCGTGCATCGGCAGGGAATTTTCCAGAACAGCCAGGGACGTAAAGTACTTTTACTGGCAGGTGCCGAAGCTGTCAACTGCAATTTGATTAAGGCCGTTTTGCAGGAATTACACCGCTGGCCTTCCGATATCTGCCGGTGCATCATTGCGTCCGGCTACGATGAGAATATGCAGCCTGTGGAGGTATATGACGTATGATGCCGCGCGTAGGAGCCGCTATTCTGGCCGCAGGTACTGCCAGCCGCATGGGACGGCAGAAGCTGTTGCTGCCATTAGGGGATCAGCCGGTACTTGGTCATGTTTTCACGACTGTCCGGCAAATTCCCTTTGCAGAGACTGTGGCCGTAATTGGCGAGCCCCGGCAGGAGCTTACTGCTCTGGGCAGTCAATACGGCATCCGTACTGTCTATAATTCAGAAAGGCTGAGCGGGCAGGCTTCTTCGATTGCCACAGCCATTACCCATTTGCCGGGAGATTTGGATGGCATCCTGTTTCTGCCCGGAGATCAGCCATTGATCTCGGTCGATTTACTGCAGGCACTGCTAATGCGTTTCAGCCAGGGGGCCGATAATCAACAAATTGTTGTGCCGTCCTATAAAATGCAATACCGTAGTCCCGTCTTGTTCGGCTCGGCATGGCTGCCAGAGCTGCTGTTGCTTACCGGGGATAGAGGCGGGAGAGCGATTATCGGCAGCAATCCGCAGGCAGCGGCTGTCGTTGAATGGCAGGAGGAAGCCCCCTTTTGGGATACCGATACCTGGGAGGAATACCTCAGATTGGTACAATACTTGCATAAGAAATAGATGCCAGTTGAGGAAAGGGGGAAAATGGGTGACAAGTATACTCATTAAGAATGCCCAGGCAATTGTCACGGTAGATGATCAGGACCGTGTTCTGGAGCGGCAGAACATCCTGATTGAAAACAACCGCATTGCCGCAATAGGAGAGGTGGACTGGGCTGCGGATACCGTCATTGACGCCACAAACATGCTGGTTTATCCAGGCTTGGTCAACACGCATCATCATTTATATCAAACCTTTACCCGCAATTTACCTGCCGTACAGCATATGGAACTGTTTGATTGGCTGCGGACGCTGTATGCCATCTGGCAGGGACTGACAGAAGATATGATCTATTACAGTTCGCTGACTGGCATGGGAGAACTGCTGAAATACGGCTGTACGACTTGTTTTGACCATCATTATGTATTTGCACAGCACAGGTCAGACCTGTTTATTGACAGGCAGTTTGCGGCGGCTGCCGCGTTAGGTATCCGGTTACATGCTTCCCGGGGCAGCATGTCCCGGGGCAGGAGTGCCGGTGGGTTGCCGCCGGACGAGTTGGTGCAAAGTGTTGCCGTCATCCTGTCTGACAGTGAACGGCTGATTGAGACTTATCATGACACCAGCCCCTGCTCGATGCGTCAGGTAGTGCTGGCTCCCTGTTCGCCGTTCAGCGTTACGGAGGAGCTGATGACCGAGACTGCCAGGCTGGCCCGTGCCAAGCAGGTCCGGCTTCATACACATTTGGCTGAGACAACGGATGAGGAACAATACTGTCTTGAGACCAAAGGGCTTAGACCTTTGGCCTACATGGAGAGCTTAGGCTGGGTTGGCGCGGATGTGTGGTATGCACACGGGATACACTTTACAGAGCACGAACTGCGTACTCTGGCGGAAACACGAACCGGAGTAGCCCATTGTCCGGTATCGAACCAAAAGCTTTCTTCAGGAATTGCTCAGCTTCCCCGCATGCTGGAGCTGGGGGTGCCGGTCGGACTGGCGGTGGATGGCAGTGCCAGCAACGATTGCTCAAATCTGCTGGGAGAATTGCGCTCCTGTTATCTGATGCATAGACTGGCCGGCAGTGCAACAGCTCCGGGTGGTTATGAACTGCTCAAGCTGGCTACCCGAGGCGGTGCTGCTTTGCTGGGCCGGGAAGATATCGGCTCCATTGAAGTTGGCAAAGCAGCCGATTTGTTTCTGCTCAGAACCGACCGGCTGGAGTTTGTGGGAACGCAGTTTGATGCAAAGGCGCTGCTTTGCACGGTTGGAGTTAACCGTCCGGTGGACTATACAATTGTTAACGGCAGAATCGTGGTGCAAAACGGAGAACTATGCACCGTTGACGAGTCTACTATCGTTCAGCAGGCCAATAAGCTTGTGCAAACTTTGGTCAAAGGAATTTGAAGCTTACGCTGTCTCACTTTGCAGATAATTATCTCATTTTGATACCAGTTGACTGAGGTGTTTATGAATAATCTAGTAGTTATCAAAGGCGGTGGCGATTTAGCTACCGGTATAGCTCACCGTCTCCGTAAGAGTGGCATCTATGTAGTGATCACGGAATTGGCACAGCCCACGGTTATTCGCCGGACCATCGCTTTTGCCCAGGCCGTGTTTGAAGGTGAAGTCGTGATCGAAGGGATAACAGGCCGCCGTGTCCCCAAGAATCAAATTTGGCAAGCCTTGGCGGAAGGGGTTATTCCGGTAGTCGTGGATAGTGACGGTGAATGCATTAGCCGTTTAGCACCCTGGGGAGTTGTTGACGCCATTATTGCCAAAAAGAATACAGGCACAACCGAGGAGGCTGCACCGGTTGTCATTGGTGTCGGTCCGGGATTTACCGCCGGCAGGGATGTGCATGCCGTAGTGGAAACAGCACGCGGGCACAATCTGGGCCGGGTGTACTATGAAGGGGCGGCACAGGCGGATACGGGTATTCCCGGTGATATATGCGGTTATACGATTGAACGGCTGCTGAAGGCTCCGGCAGCGGGGATTTTCCAGAGTGAGCGGGCTATTGGCGATATGGTAAAGGCCGGTGAAGTGGTTGCCAGGATAAATGGCGTTGCTGTACCTGCCACCATTGACGGCGTATTGCGCGGGCTGCTTTATGATGGCTTGCCGGTTTATCAGGGTATGAAAATTGGTGATATTGATCCTCGCTGCCGCCAGGAACATTGTTATACCATTTCCGATAAGGCCAGAGCGATTGGTGGAGGAGTGCTGGAGGCACTGCTGTGCCTAAAGGGGGAGAGATTGCATGACCGGGTTTGAACAATTGCGGGAGCTTGCCAAACAGGCTGGCCAGGCAGATATTCTGACTATCATCGAAGTGCCGGAGCATAGCGACCGGGACTTAGCAGGCGATATGCTGGTAATTCCCGCAGGCGAGCAGCCGGCTGGAGTATTACTCGACAGCACTTTTACCGGACTTGTTATGGAATTTATCCGTAATACGGCGTGGCGTCAGGCTGCTGTCATAACAATTGAGTATGAGGGAAAATACCGTTTGTTATGGGACCGGCTGGCTGCTCAGCCCCGTGCACTGGTCTTGGGTGCCGGGCATATCAGCCAGCCGCTGGTAGGTATGCTGGCAATGGTTGGTTATCTGGTAACGGTTGCAGATGACCGGCCGGATTTTGCCAACCACGGCCGTTTTCCGGAGGCCGATCAGGTCATCTGCAACAGCTTTTCAGCGGCGCTCGCTGGGATCGATTTGACAATCTATGACGCCATTATCATCGTCACCAGGGGACATCGTTATGATTTGGATTGTCTCCGGGCCGTTTTAAAGTGCCCTGCGCCGTATACCGGGATGATCGGCAGCCAGCGCAGAGTAAGCGGCATCAAGGACATGATGATCGAAGAGGGCGCAGCGCCAGAGATACTGGCTCAACTAAAGGCGCCAATTGGATTGGATATCGGTGCTCAGACTCCCCAGGAAATTGCTTTAAGCATTGTTGCTGAAATCATTGCGGTGCATCGCAATGGCAGCTGTATGCCGCTTAGCAGCAAACGGAGGTGAGAGAACATGGATATGAAGCTATTGGAAGAGATTTGTGAGGTTCGGCGTCTTGGCTCAAAAGCAGCGCTGGTGACGATTGTTGATACCCGCGGCTCTACTCCGCGTAAAGCCGGCAGTAAAATGATGGTTTATCCTGATGGCCGTATCACCGGCACCATTGGCGGCGGCTGTTCCGAATCAGAAGTGCGTCTCAAGGCTTTACAGGCCTTGGATGAACAACGGTCTTCTCTTTACCGGGTATCGATGCTCAATGACACTGCCGCAGATGAAGGCATGGTATGCGGCGGTATTATGGACGTATTTATTCAAGTTATATAAAAACCAGCTTGTGCGGGCGGCACAAGCTGGTTTTTTATGGCTTTTTACTTACTTATTTCTAATAATAAATCACCTGTTTCAATACGGTCGCCTTGTTTAACATAGATCTCTTTAACCGTTCCATCTGTGGTGGCCTGAATTGTTGTTTCCATCTTCATTGCGTCAGTGACAACCAGCGGTGCTCCAGCCGATACGCGGGCGCCTTTGGCTACCAGCAGTTTCACTACCGTACCGGCAAGCGTTGCCGCCACATGGCCGGGATGAGCTTTATCCGCTTTTTGCCGCTCGACAACAGTTGACTGGACACTATGGTCTTTAATCAGTATTTCCCGCGGCAGGCCGTTCAGTTCAAAACTCACTACCCGTGTTCCGTCCGGCCCGGCATCGCCGATCTGCAGTAACCGGATAACGAGTGTTTTACCTGTTTCAATTTCCACTTTGATTTCTTCACCGGTTTTTAGGCCATAGAAGAAGCTTGGTGTATCAAGGACGGATACATCGCCATAATTACGGACAAAGTGAGTCCAGTCAGTAAATACTTTGGGGTATAAGGCGTAGGAGATTACATCATGGGCCGTTATGGGGCGGCTGAGGCTGTCGTTGAGTGTTTCCCGGATTTCATCGAATTTTACTGGTGCCATCAGTTTGCCCGGCCGGTCACGCAGTGGTTTTTTGCCGCGCAGAATAATACGCTGCAGTTCTTTGGGAAAGCCCTGATACGGCTGGCCAAGCTGACCCTGGAAGAATTCGATGACCGAGTTTGGAAAGGCAAGGCTTTCGCCCCGTTCATATACTTCGTCTTCCGTTAGTTGATTATCTACCATAAAAAGGGCCATATCGCCAACTACTTTGGAAGAAGGCGTTACTTTAACGATATCACCGAACAGCTCATTTACGCGGCTGTACATGCTTTTGACTTCTTCCCAGCGATGCTCCAGCCCCAGTGCTTTGGCCTGCTGCAGCAGGTTGCTGTACTGGCCGCCGGGCATCTCATGAAGGTAAATCTCCGGATTTGGGAACCAGTTGGCCGAGTCTACGTCCTGGTAGTAGGACCGGACATCTTCCCAGTAGCCCGATAACTGGTTCATTCCTTGAATGTTCAGGTCAGGCTGACGGGAGTGGCCGCCCAAAGCGTAGTAGAGGGAATTGCCGCTCGGCTGTGATGTAGCCCCTGAAAGTGACGCCACAGCAGTATCGACAATGTCGACTCCGGCATCTATGGCCCGGGCATAGGTGTAAATGCCATTGCCGCTGGTGTCATGGGTGTGCAAATGAATGGGAATGGAGATGGAAGCCTTGAGGGCTGATACCAGCCGGTAGGCGGCTTCCGGCTTCAGCAGGCCGGCCATATCCTTGATTGCCAGAATATGTGCGCCGGCTTGTTCCAGCTCTTTTGCCAGCTGCACATAGTAAGCGAGATTGTATTTCGTTTTTGCAGGATTTAAAATATCCCCGGTATAACAAATAGCGGCTTCGGCTACTTTGCCGGCCTCGCGTACGGCATCAATTGCTACCGTCATATTATCCAGCCAGTTTAGACTGTCAAAAATCCGAAAGACGTCAATGCCTGCTTTGGCCGAAAGGCTGACAAACTCTTTTACCACGTTATCGGGATAATTGGTATAGCCTACGGCATTGGAAGCTCTGAGCAGCATTTGAAACAAAACATTGGGGCATTTTTCCCTGAGCGCAGTTAGCCTTTCCCAGGGATCTTCTTTCAGAAAACGGTAAGCAACGTCATAAGTGGCGCCTCCCCACATTTCCAGTGAGAAAAGATTGGGCAGCAAACGGGTGCTGGCATCAGCTATTTGCAGCATATCATGAGAACGGACACGGGTGGCAAGCAAGGATTGATGAGCATCACGCCAGGTAGTATCTGTAATAAGGACCTGAGGCTGCTCCTTAATCCAGTGCACCAGACCTTCCGGTCCTGCCGCATCAAGGATTTGTTTTGTGCCGTCAGGAATTTTGCCGCCTGCCGGCTGGGGAAGCAGTGGCTTTTTAAATTCCGGCTTAACCCGAGAGCCTGCGTTTTCATAGCCGTTAATCGTAACATCACCCAGGTATGTTAAGAGTTTTGTACCCCGGTCCTGGCGTTCCGGAAAAACAAATAACTCCGGTGAAGTGTCGACAAAGCATGTATCATAGGTACCGCTCAAAAACTGTTCATGTTTGACTACATTCTCTAAAAAGGGAAGATTTGTTTTGATTCCTCTAATCCGGAATTCAACCAGACAGCGCAGCATCTTGGCAATAGCGCTTTTATGAGTGAGTCCCCAGGTGGAGACTTTTACCAGCAGCGAATCATAGAAAGGCGTAATTACCGAGCCGGTAAAAGCGTTGCCTGCATCAAGGCGGACTCCGAAGCCGCCGCCGCTGCGGTAGGCCATCAGTTTACCCGTATCAGGCATGAAATGATTGGCAGGATCTTCGGTGGTGACCCTGCACTGAATGGCATGCCCGTTGCATTGAATGTTTTCCTGACTCGGAATGCCGACTTCTTCGTCGTGCAGCTGGCAGCCGTCGGCTATCAGAATTTGCGACTGAACAATATCGATACCGGTAATCATCTCGGTTATGGTGTGTTCCACCTGAATGCGGGGATTCACTTCAATAAAGTAGAAATGATTGTCGGGAGACACGAGGAATTCTACCGTACCAGCGCTGACATAACCAACGCTTTTCATTAGCTTAACCGCCGCATCGCAAATTGCCGAGCGCAATTCTTGGGACAGTGAAATGCTTGGCGCCACTTCCACCAGCTTCTGGTGCCGCCGCTGTACCGAGCAATCCCGCTCGTATAGATGAACAATATTGCCGTATGTATCGCCAAGAATTTGGACTTCGATATGCTTGGGGTTTTCGAGCAATTTTTCCAGATAGATTTCGTCATTGCCAAAAGCAGCCTTAGCTTCTGATTTAGCCCGATAGTAGGATTCCTCCAACGATTTGGCGTTGCGCACAATGCGCATTCCTCTGCCGCCGCCGCCAAGAGTGGCCTTAATAATCAGCGGATAACCATGTGCAGCAGCAAACGCGCGAACCTCCTCCAGACTGGATACTGGTCCGTCGCTGCCGGGGATCATGGGGATACCGGCAATTGCGGCCTGCTTGCGGGCATTGATTTTATCCCCGAACATAATCAAATGTTCCAGCTCGGGCCCAATAAAACGAAAGCCCTCTTCTGTACAGCGCTTGGCTAAGTTGCTGTTCTCCGACAGGAACCCGTAACCGGGATGAATGGCATCAACACCGTGCTTGCGGGCGATCTCCAGGATACCTTCAATATCGAGGTACGCCTCAATAGGACCTTTGTCCCGGCCAATCAAATAGGCTTCATCTGCTTTGTAGCGGTGGAGCGAGAGTTTATCTTCTTTCGAATAAATAGCCACCGTACGGATACCCAGCTCGTGGCAGGCCCGAAATACCCGGATAGCAATTTCCCCGCGGTTAGCAACTAAGATCGTTCCAATATTTTTCATTGTTTTTCCTCCAAAAGCCCTTAGTTGCCCTTAATTCGACACCAGGAAAAAAATCTTTCTGGTAGAATAGTAAGAGCAGTCAATTGCTAAATTATCACAAAATGGAAGGCCAAACAACAAAAAGAGGCGATGTATACCCGTATACGTGTATACATGAAAGTGTAATAATTTGATTGTTGTTATTTTAGTTGTAAACCATATTTGACAATGTGTATACTTGTGAACACCGTTAAAGGACAAAGGTTCTTGTTTGCCGCGGCGTTTTCTATTGGTGTTGGTGTAAGCGATTGTGCTTATAAAGGTGCAGGCAGGAGGAAAAAAGATGTATGTATCTGATTTTTTCCACGGAATTGTGCTGGGTTTTTCGATTGCTGCCCCAGTAGGGCCCATCGGTCTGTTATGTATTCGCCGGACCTTGTTTCATGGATTGAAGGTAGGTTTTCTTTCGGGCGTAGGTGCAGCTGCCGCAGATGGCATATTCAGCATTATTGCCGCTTTCGGAGTTACGGTTGTTTCGGGCTTTCTTTGGGAGAACCGCATGGTACTGCAGACGCTGGGAAGTATTTTTCTTCTAGGCTTCGGTTTTTATATTTTTCGCTCCCGCCCTGGTGAACAGGCTGAACTGCCAAACAATGACGGTTTTGGCAGGAACGCCTGCTTGTCTACCTTTTTACTTACCTTAACCAATCCGATGACAGTTATGGCCTTTGCCGCAATTTTTGCCGGCATGGGAATCGGTGCTGCTCATGATTACCGGCAGGCAGCCGTAATTGTATGCGGCGTTTTCAGCGGTTCTTTGCTGTGGTGGTCGCTGTTAAGTCATGTTGTCAATCGGCTGCGCACCCGCTTTGATGAAAAACGGCTTATTTGGATTAACCGGTTGTCGGGAATGGTAATTATGCTGCTGGGAGTAGTCAGCCTGCTGCTATAAAGAAAAAGAGGAAGCTTGTGCCGCTTAGGCGGGAAGCTTCCTCTTTGACCGTTTAACGCAAAAGGGGTGTCAGATTGCCTTGATACAATACGTGCAGGGAATGCATGGCTCTTGACAAGGCTACATAGAGCAGCCGGGCATCGAAGGTATCGGCTGTATATTGTTTGGCTGAAGCGTTCCAGATAATGACGGCATCAAATTCCAGGCCTTTAGCCAAAGTAACAGGCAAGAGGGAAATTCCTCCCCGGTAGGTTGCGGCCTGGCCGGTGACGAGATGGATGGAGTCAGCAACTGTCTTTGCATGAGTTTGGAGCTGCTGGTATAAGTCGGTGGACTCTGTTTCCAGTTTGGTAATGATGCCGATGGAGCGAAAGTTCAGTGCGCGGTACGCGTCCAGGATTTCAATAATTTTGCGGGCACCCGCTTCATTGGACGAAACCTGTTCAATAACCGGTGCGCGTCCCACTTCGTAAACAGGCAGGGCGCGGGAACTGCCGGCAGGCATAACCTTGTTGAATAAATCAACAATTTCTTTGGCAGAGCGATAACTATAGAGGATTTCCCGGTACACTGTCCGGGTGTCGCCAAAGACTTCCTTCAGCAGGGTTTGCCAGCTGT
Organism: Anaerospora hongkongensis; assembly: GCF_004339805.1. Taxonomy (GTDB): domain Bacteria; phylum Bacillota; class Negativicutes; order Sporomusales; family DSM-15969; genus Anaerospora; species Anaerospora hongkongensis. Next base: position 90,483 of record NZ_SLUI01000003.1, read on the forward strand.
CGATACTGCGGTAGGTATGGATGCCCTGGGAGAGATCGCCCATAATGGTAAATGATTTATTGGCAGAAAGCATTTTGAGGATGGTGAATTCAAAAGCGTTCATATCCTGGGCTTCATCAACCACGATATGGTTGAATTTTGCAACATGCTGCCAGCCGTCAAGCAATGCTTTGAGGTAACATAACGGAGCAAGATCTTCCCGTTCCACCTGCCCAGCCTGCAGCAGGGCCAGTGAATATTCCGTAATAACAGCCAGCTCTTCTTTTTTAAGAGCGGCGACTTTAAAATTCGCTTTATTTTTATAGACTTCCTGGTAAGCGGTAAGTAAAGTAAGCGGTTCCCATTTTTTAAAATGGCGCTCTAAAAATTCATCCCCTTCCTGGGTGAAGCGCTCCAGAGCAGGATCTTCTTTAGAGGATCTGGCTTGTTTAGCGCCCCGTACTTCGAGAAAGTTGCGGATTCGAAAGCGGATATATTGCATAAGGCCGCGCAGCCGGTCATTGTAAGGAGTGCGGCTGTCTTCCATGAATTTGTCAATTTGCTGCTGCCTGTCAATGGTAAGTTGACCGTCGAAGAGGCTCACAGGGGTGAGTTTTAGGCAGAATTGTTCAATTTTTCTTTCCCAATAGGTTTCCAGCACTTTGAGAAAGGCCGGACTGCCTTTCAGCTTTGTGCATAACAGCAGGCGGGTACGCTCAGAAGCATTTGCCGCTGAATTAGATAAAAGCAGCTCCAGCCGGTTTTCCGTATGAATGGACCACTCTTGCTGAGTAATTTCTGCTGCTAAATCGTCCCAGACCATCTGCCGCACGTCGGCAGCATCAATTTCCGGCAGGAGCTCGGAGATGTAATCCAGGAAGATTCGGTTGGGAGCAATAATAATTAGTTTCTGGGGATCAAGCTTTTCATTATATAACAGATAGGATAAACGGTGCAGTCCGACCGTGCTTTTTCCTGAACCGGCCACACCCTGGATGACCATAACTTGATGCAGTGTTTCCCGGATAATTTTATTTTGCTCGGACTGAATAGAAACCACGATATCTTTTAATTTATCACCTGTTCCGGCCAGCAGGCGTTCTCGAAGCAGTGGATCGGCAATCAGTGCCTGTTCCTGTCTGCTTCGTACCTGGTCGAGAATATAGTCATCAACAATCTGTTTGAGTTCGCCTTGCTCTATTTTATACTGCCGTTTCAAACGTACATCACCGCTGTACTGGTAACGTCCTAATACTTCATAGCTGGCTCGTCCGCCATGGCATTCATAAAAGATAGTAGAAACGGGATCACGCCAGTCAAAAACGAGAATATCTTCTGTTCCGGCAATTTCAAGGCGGGCTACCTTAACGCGGCCAATATGAAACTTTTCAAAATCGGCAGCATCGTCATCTTTAAAATCAACTCGTCCAAAATAGGGACTGGCCAAAGCTCCTTCAATATCATAGATTTTACTGCTATTATCATTGCGCATCAGAGAATGAACGTATGCGCTGATTTCGTCTTTAACTTTTAGTGAGTCGCCGATTTGCCGGCCTCTGCTTTGAATATCCTGCTGTAACTGGTCAATGATGAGTTGCATATCGGCAATGGTAGTGGCTAAGTGGAGTTCTTCTGCCGCAAAGTCGGGATGTTTCTCCATAGGACCTCCTGAAAAAATCGCGTTATCACGAGGACGGCGGTGCGTCCGGAATATTTATTATATGCGGAAAAAAGAATTGTTGTCAATAAATTTTATGGGAATAATTGGTACACAAATGAAGCGTTTCTTTAAAAAACGCAACAGTTTATTGAAGGAAACAAGCAATATAATATAAAAAATATATTGTGAATGCTTTTGGAATGGATTTTTGTTTATGTATTGGAGATTGTTTTCATCTTAACAGAAAAATAACGAGCATAATTCAACTTTTTATGGTATAATGAAGCTACAACTGAATACAGCCTAAGTAGAGGAGCACAACGATGGCAATAAAAAGACTGGAAGTGGACCGGGAAGACTTTTTTCATTATCGCGATTGGATGAAAGAACGAGGATTTGTCTCAGCCAGTTACTTTTCTCTTAATGGTTTTGATGTCAGCAAATTGAAAAAGATGGCTGAACAGGGGAGAATAAATGCAATCCGTTGTGAAATCGGTAGGTCGGTTAAATGGTATTACTCGGAGAATCAAGCTGAATTAGCTTATCTTAGAGGAGAAGTCTAGTTTTACCGCACAAATTATGCCTGTTCCAGACTGGAACAGGTTTTTTTTCGCTAAAAGAGAGTGTGTCATGTGGAACGGTCTTGTGACAGGGGAATCGCAGATGAAGGAGAGCGTTCTATAAATGGAGAATAATAAAACTGAGGTGGTAATGTGGAAGAAAAAGTACTTAACTGGCCATTGATCAATGATTCCCCAACGCCGATTATTTTGAAGGATTTTAGTGAGATCGGCAGCATCAATACCAGAGAAGACGGCATACTTGCCTTAACGGACGGTTGGAGAGAGGGCGCTGCAGCCGCAATTTTGCGCGGCGGTGTTAATGCTCAGACTGCACTGGAAGTGATGGCACAGTCAGGAGTCCGCGATTTGAAGATATTTCACATTGAAGAGAAAATTCCTCATTTAGAGGATGTCTTCATTTCGACAGTTGTGAATCCTGCCCATACCATGTTTGAAAATGTGAACATTGTCTGGCGCCGTGAGTCTTCCGTGTGTGATTTGATTCGCCAGATTGGCGAAGAATACAGTATGCTTTATGTTGGTGCGCCGCTGACTCACTCTGAGATATTACCTTTTTATCATAAAATCAAGGAAGTGTATCAAGGCAGTGTCACTATGGTTCGCGGTCCCATGCAGGATGTGGAATTCGACGAAGGTGACGAGATTTTCCGCTGGGTACGTGAGCGTACTTATGAGGCTAATGATTTTGCGCTTTCTGCTGTGCTGCGCAATTACAAAAAGAAACTGGGGTTAAAGATTGCCGTTGTTCTGCCTAGTTTAAATGAAGAAAAAACGGTAGGAAATGTGATTGAAACCGCCTTGGAAGTCAAAGATGCCGGTGTTATAGATGAAGTACTGCTGATTGACTCTGATTCGGTTGATAAGACGCGGGACATCGCCCATTCCTATGGAATTCCGGTTTATAAGCATCCGGAGGTAGCCAGCCATTTGGGGGCCTACCGCGGCAAGGGTGAAGCCATGTTTAAGAGTGCATTTATATCGGATGCCGATATATTGGCCTGGGTGGATACGGATATTGAAAGCATCCGGCCGCACTTCTTCTATGGCTTGTTAGGACCAATGCTGGCGTATCCGCAAATTAAGTTCAGTAAAGGATATTTTTCCCGTCCCGTACGCGTAGAAGCCTCCGGTCTGGAGCTGGGCGGCGGACGAGTAACAGAAATTCTGGCCCGGCCCTGGATCAATACGTATATGCCGGAACTGTCCGGCTATATTCAGCCACTGGCCGGAACGGTTGCAATCCATAAAGACCTTTTCCGGCAAATGCGCATCCCTGTCAATTATGGCGTAGAAATCGCCATGTTGATTCAGGCTGTACAGTTAGGCGGTCTATGGTCCACCTGCCAGGTCAATCTGGGCGAAGTTATTCATAAATCCAAAGATGTCATTGGACTTAGTGAGATGGCTTATCAAATCTTACAGGTACTTTCCCAAATGGAGCATGGCGGCAAGAACGGACAGTCCAACGATGTATTGCGGCGGGTTTTTTCCGCTCACGGCAGCTTCGAGATTGGACTTAAACGCTTTCATACCCAGTGGCGCTCTTTCCTGGAAATATAAAAATATTGGTGTCTATTTGGACGTATGGGCAGTCTCAGGCTTTTTCAAACCTGAGACTGCCTTTTTATGCATTGATTTGCGCCTGTGGAGCAGTCCTCGTGACAGGTGGGCATTTGTAAAGGGGCGAGCAGGGGTTTAACATGAATAGCGCGAAATAAAGGGGTATCAGTATTACTGGTATCAGGCCGGAAAAGGAGGACCAGCCTTGCGTTTTATACATACTTCTGATTGGCATTTAGGAAGATTATTTTACGGCGAATACTTAACGGACGAGCAGGCTCATATTCTGGATCAGTTCGTTGATCTGGTGCGCGATGTCAGGCCGGACGCCATCGTGATCGCCGGTGACATATATGACAGGGGCGTACCGCCAACGGGGGCAGTGGAGCTGCTTGATGAGATTATCAGCCGCATTCTGCTTGACTGCCACACACCGGTTATTGCAATTGCCGGCAATCATGACAGTCCGGAGCGAATTGGCTTTGGCAATAAACTATTAGCCCGTCAGGGACTGCATGTAGTGGGACCGCTGACCGGGACATACCAGCCGGTAACGCTGGCTGATGAACATGGACCGGTATATTTCGTGCCACTCACTTACGCCGAGCCGGCTACGGTACGGCTCAACCTGGCTGCTGAAGAGGCCAGTGATCATACGGCGGCCATGGCCTGCTATATTCGTCATGCTACTCAAGCTGTTCCTGCCGGAGCCCGCAAGGTGGCTGTGGCTCATGCTTTTCTAACAGGCGGTGAACCTTCGGAATCGGAGCGGCCTTTATCGGTGGGCGGCAGCAGTATGGTGAATGCTTCTTTATTTTCTTCTTTCCATTATACTGCACTGGGCCATCTGCACCGTCCCCAGGCAGTGGGGGCACCTCATATCCGTTATTCGGGATCGCTTATGAAATACTCTTTCGCGGAAGCCGGACATAAAAAAGGTGTTTATATGGTAGAGATGGACAAGGCCGGAGCTGTTCGCATCGAGACAGTTGAGCTCCGTCCTCGCCGGGATGTACGATGCATTAAGGGAATGTTTCAGGACTTAATGAAAGGTCCCCAAAATAACGAGAATAGAGAGGATTATATTCTGGCGGAGCTCCACGATACGCTGCCGGTGCTGGATGCACTGGGGCAGCTGCGGTCTATTTATCCCAATGTGCTCAGCATTGATCCCCGGTACCGTGCCAGCGGCGGTGAGAACGGGGGAACTGCCGTTGATCACCGGAAACTGACGGAAAAAGATCTGTTTGCCGCTTTTGCGGAGCAAATGACCGGGACTGCTTTATCGGCTGAGCAGACAGCAGCGCTGGACGGCGTCCTGGAAGAACTTATCCGGGAAGGAAGGGAAGAATGACGTGAGGCCGCTAAAGATTACCATGACAGCCTTTGGTCCCTATGCTGCCAGACAGGAAGTGGATTTTGCCAAGCTTAAGGGCCGCAACTTCTTCTTAATTCATGGTCCTACCGGGGCAGGTAAAACTACGATTTTAGATGCTATGTGCTATGCTTTATACGGGGCTACAAGCGGTAACCAGCGTACTGGTGAAACAATGCGCAGTGATTATGCCGGCCCCGATCTGCCTACGGAAGTCATTTTTGACTTTGCCATCGGCGAGAGGCTGTACCGTGTCTCACGCCGCCCCAGGCAGGAGGTTCTGAAGGATCGCGGCAAGGGGACAAAAGTAGATAATGGTTCCGCTGCTTTGTACCGGCTGGATGAAAACCGACAGGAGACAGCTTTGCTGGCAGACCGGCACGTAACGGAAGAAATAGAAAAGCTGCTGGGCTTTAAAGGCGACCAGTTCCGTCAGGTCGTTCTTCTGCCGCAGGGCGATTTTCGCAAATTGCTGCTAGCCGGGTCTAAGGAACGGCAGGATATTATGCAGATGCTGTTCCGTACAGAGTTATACCGTTCCATTGAGGAGAAGCTGCGCGACAAGTATGGCCTGCTGCGAGAGCAAGGGCAGCAATTGCTCAGCCGGATTCAATATGTACTATCCTCGGCCCAGGCGGTTAACCGGGAAGAACTGGTGCAGCACCTGGCGGGGAACCGGCAGGAACTGGAGAGGGCCCAAGCTAATACCGGTCTTGCCAAACAACAGCTGGAACGTGCTCAGGCAGCCTTAACGCAAGGCCGGCTGGATCAGGAGCGGTTAACTGAGCGGCAGGCGGCAGAAGATAAACTGAAGCAGGAAGAACAGCTGATTCCCATTGTGGAGCAAAAACGCCGTGAATTGGGCAAAGCTAAGCTGGCTGCCGGGTTGTTGGATCTGGAGGCACATCTCAGGCAGCTGGAAGAAGAAGTTAAGACCCAAGAACAAAAGATTGCGGAACAGCGCGGCAAAGCTGCTGACGCGAAGAACGCTTATGACGGCGCTCTACGCTTATTGCACGAGGAAAATCAGCGTGAGGGGCAGCGTAAAGCAGCTGCTGCTCAAAAAATATACTTAGAAAGTCTGTTGGATAAAGCTGCCGCCTTAAGCGCTGCATTTCGTCAGGCAGAAGTGAGCGAACAGGCAGCGGCAGCTGCCCAAAAAAGCCATCTGGAGACTGCGGCGCAGTTAACCGTGCTGGAACGCAGACTGGACGAAGCAGGCGTCCAGTACGAACTATCGCAGACTGAGGCCGCCCAGATGGGGGGGCGCAAAGCTGAACTGGAAAAGCGGCTTCGTCTCAGGGATGAACGTTACAGGCTGGAAGATAATCGACTGAAAGCAAAACAAAATAGTGAACAGCTAAAAAAGCTGGAAGCTGCTTATGAGCAAAAACAGGAGCAGTATCTTGGGGCGAGAACGATGCTTGCCAATTTACAGCACGCCTGGCAGCAGGGACAAGCAGCTATCCTGGCAGCAGCTTTAACAGAGGAACAGCCTTGTCCGGTCTGCGGCTCGACAAGCCATCCTGAGAAGGCCCGTCCGTCAGGGAGTTTGCCGACGCAGGAGGATATGAAAGCACAGCAGGAACGATGTGATAAGGTAGGAGTGGAAAAAGACAGCTTATTCCAGGCCGTTCACGCCTGCCGGGCTGAAGGAAATGCTTTGCAGCAGCTGATCGCTGCTGCCGAACAGGAACTAAATATGCTCGCTGCTGAGCCGGTCGCCAGCTTTGAGCAAGCGGTTGTGGCAGCTGAAAGCGATTATCGCCGCTCTGAGCAGGCGGCTAAGCAAGCCATAGTAATAAAGACACAGCTGGAAACACTAACAGAAGAACTAAAACGACTCACTGAGTTGGGTAAACAGTCACAAGAGCGGCACCACCAGGCGGTTAGCCGTGAACAGGCTGATAAAGCAGTTGTGAAGGAGCGGCTTGCGGCTTTGCCGCCCGAGTACCGTGATGAAAAGAACGTAACGGCCGCCAGGCAGGCAGCTGAAAAAGAATTGCATGAGCTGGAGAAACGATTGGTTCATGCCCAGCAAGCTGCTGAGCATGCCAGCAATAGCGTAGCGTCCGCTGATGCAACATTAAAAAACTTGATCGAGTACTGTGCTGCTCAAAAAGAAAAGGGTACTGTCACCCGGCAGCAATTTGCCGAGCGGATGACGCAGGCCGGATTTACTGCACTGGAAGAGTATTTGTCTGCCCGGAAAACACCCGCCACAATAGCGGAACTGGAAAAACGCATTGCTGATTTTGATCTGCGTCTTGCTGCGGCTAAAGAGCGATGCCGGCGGGCTGCAGCTAATGCCGCCGCTGTTGCCATACCGGATGTGCCGGTACTGGAAGCGCAGTTAACAGCCTGTAACGAACAATATGGTGCCGTCATCAGCCGCAGCAATCAGCTCGGAGAACTGGTTAAACAACAGGAGAAGTGGCTGACCGAACTGCAGCAATTGGACGCCGAGCAAAACCGGGTGCATGGCAACTACCAGATTATGGCCAGCCTTTTTGAAATTGCCTCAGGCAAGGATACAGGCGTTACCTTTGAACGCTTTGTGCTGGGGGCCTTACTGGATGAGGTGGCTCTGGCCGCTAATGCCAGGCTGAAAAGCATGAGCCGCAATCGCTATATCCTGCAGCGCAAGACCAGCCGAGACGATAAGCGGACCTTATCGGGCCTGGACTTGGAGGTATACGATAACTATACAGGTTTTGCCCGCCAGGCTAATACCTTATCGGGCGGGGAAACCTTTCTGGCATCGCTGTCGCTGGCACTTGGCCTTGCTGATGTGGTACAGGCTTATGCGGGAGGTATCCATCTGGATACAATTTTTGTTGATGAAGGTTTTGGTACACTTGACCCTGAGACACTGGATTTTGCTATCAAGGCATTGCTGGAACTGCAGCAGGGCGGACGGCTGGTAGGGATTATATCGCATGTACCGGAATTGAAAGAACGCATTGATGCTCGGCTGGAGATTAGTCTTACCGGGCGGGGCAGCCGGGCAGAATTTAAGGTGGGTTAACAATGTGTATTATTTTATTTGCTTATCAGAGGCATCCTCAATATAAACTCATTGTCGCTGCCAACCGGGATGAATTTTATAGCAGGCCTACTGCTCCGGCCGGTTTTTGGCAGGAGCAGCCCGATCTGTTGGCAGGACGTGATGAAGAACAGGGCGGCACCTGGATGGGGATTACCACCCAAGGCCGGTTTGCAGCCTTAACTAATTACCGTGATCCAGCCAGAACTTTGGAGGGTGCTGTTTCCAGGGGAGAACTGGTTAGTCGCTTTTTGTCGGGCAAGCAGACGCCGGAGGCTTATCTTAAAGAGGTGGATACGCGAGCCAAAGTTTATAATGGCTTTAACCTGCTGGTGGGAACCTTTGGTACAGGCGATTCTTTATGGTACTATTCCAATCAAAGCAGGAAGATCATTAAGGTAGAGAGTGGAATTTCGGGTTTGAGCAATCATTTGCTCAATACACCCTGGCCTAAAGTTGTGCGAGGACGGGACAGGCTCATGGAGGCGGTCAGCGCGCCTGAACTAGAGCAGGAGGTGTTATGGCAAATTCTGAGTGACCGGGAAAGAGCCGCTGATGACCGACTGCCTCATACAGGTGTTTCCCTTGAACTGGAAAGAATCCTGTCACCTGTTTTCATTGAAAGCCCCGGTTATGGCACAAGAGCATCAACCATCCTGCTGGTTGGTTACGATGGGCAAGTGCAGTTTACGGAAAAGTCGCTGGATATTGAATCTGGACAATGGCATACTGGACACTATCGGTTTATGCTTGAAAAAGCAGCTCAAAATAAATGAGCTGCTTTTTTTTAGGAATTTTTAAGCGGATTTTACATAAAATTAACCAAGCGCCGTTCATTCTGCATTACTATTATAATAGGCTTCTTTTTAAAAGAAAGTCGTACAGAAAAATTTGGCTAAAGTAGGAGGATTTATTTGACAGCAAATAAAAAAACGTTGGTTTTGTCTTCATAATTAATCACGAACCCGCAGATTATCAGTGCATATACTAATAATAAAGAATCCTGTACCCGCTAGATTGGCAGTTATTGATATCATTGTTTTGCAAGTAGTTGGCGCACACTAAGTTCAAATGCTGTTAATGCGCAATTCAAGCTGGGAAGGGTGGTAAAAAGTGATAAAATATTATGTGTTAGACACTAACGTTTTACTGCATAGCCCCAATGCCCTCTATGCTTTTAATGAACATACCGTGATTGTTCCGGAAGTTGTCCTGGAAGAACTGGATAAGTTTAAAGCGGAGGCATCCGACCGGGGTGCCAATAGCCGCCATGCGATTCGCATTATTGATTCCCTGATCTTGCATGGCAATTTGCTCGAAGGAGTCAGTCTGAACGAGTCTGGTGGGATCGTAAAAATCGAAACCAATCATCTCGATACGCAAATCCCTAATCATTGGGAGCGTTCAAAACCGGATAACCGCATTCTGCAAATTTGTAAGGGATTCCAGGACAACCAGAAAAATGTCGTATTGGTCAGCCGCGATACCAACCTTCGGGTAAAGGCAACGATACTCGGTATTCAGGCAGAGGATTTCAGGGGAGATAACGTGGCAAATGTAGAGGAACAGTATACAGGCAGAGCAGTTGTGTATGCTTCTTCTAAGGTTATTGATCAGTTTTACGGTGATGACAGCAATTGTCTTGATCCTGATAAATTACAAAGTTTTGATGAGTCACTCAGCGTACTTATGCCGGCAAAACTGGAGGTCAATCAGTTCTTACTGATTCGCTCCACCGATAATGAACGTCATACTGCCGTGGGCCGTTTTGACGGCGACAAGGTGGTGCAGCTGCGTTACCGCAGCCGTAATCCTTTTGGTATTACGCCGCGAAATGTCGGTCAGGTTTTCATGCAGGAGTGTCTGATGATGAGCGCCGAGGAAGCACCGCTGGTGATTATCAAAGGCCCTGCAGGAACAGCAAAAACCTTTTATTCGCTGGCAGTAGGACTGCACAGAACCATGGATTGCCGCCCCCGCGAATATAATCATCTGCTGATTTGCCGTCCCAATATTCCCATGGATGAGGATATTGGATTCTTACCGGGGTCTGAAGTTGACAAAGTCAGCCCTTATATGCGGGGGATTCGGGATAATTTGTTTACGCTGATGAACGGCAGCAGTGTCCAGGAAGCAAAAGAACTGGCTCAAGTGGAAGATACGGTTCAAATGCTGTTTGATAAACATATCATTCAAACAGAAGCACTGGCTTACCAGCGCGGCCGCTCGCTGCAGAAATACTGGATGATGCTGGATGAGATGCAAAACTCCACACCCCGTCAGGCAAAAGGAGTCATTACCCGGCCAGGGCTGGGAACCAAAATCATCTTAATTGGCGATCCGGCACAAATTGATCATCCTTATCTGGACAGCCGTTCTAACGGACTGGTATATGCCAGCGAAAAAATGCGCGGCTCCAAATTGTGTTATCAGGTAACGCTGCAGCATGATGAATGCGAACGGTCGCCGCTGGCTGCAGAGGCCGCAATGCGCTTGTAAGAAATAACAGTTATTTTTAGATGCTCAGTACTGTGCTGAGCATCTTTTTATTTTTACTACCCTTACTAACAACTTTATGATATAATACAAGTTGTTAGTAAGGAAGGAGGAGGTTTTAATGATTCGTTTTAATGATGTGTCCAAGATGTATGGCAGTTTTCGTGCAGTTCATAATGTGAATCTTCACATTAGGGAGGGCGAGCTTGTAACCCTCATTGGGCCAAGTGGGTCCGGAAAAACAACGACGATGAAGATGATAAACCGCCTTATTGAACCGTCGGGTGGAACTATCCTGATTAACGGGAAACCAGTGTCGGAGCATAATGTGGTTGAGTTAAGAAGAAATATTGGGTATGTAATTCAAAATATCGGTTTATTACCGCACATGACGCTTGCCGAAAACATTGCAATTGTCCCTAAAATGCAGAAATGGGATAAAGCGCGTTACGAGGCGCGAGTAGATGAATTACTGGCTTTAGTCGGCCTTAATCCCGCTCAATACCGCAATCGATATCCAGCTGAATTAAGTGGCGGCCAGCAGCAGCGCATCGGTGTGATTCGGGCCCTTGCGGCAGATCCGGCAATTGTTTTAATGGATGAGCCCTATAGTGCCCTGGATCCAATCAGCCGGGAGCAGTTGCAGGATGAGGTGCTGCGTCTGCAGCAGACACTACAAAAGACAATTGTTTTTGTCACCCATGATATTGATGAAGCAATTAAAATGGGTGATCGAATTTGTATAATGAATCAAGGGCAGATTGTGCAAATGGATACGCCTGAGAATATCTTACGGCATCCTGCTGATGAATTTGTGAGTGCATTTATTGGTTCCAAACGCATGAGTCAATTAGAAATGCTGCCTCCTATTGAGGAGGTTATGATCAGACCGGTGACAGCCAGACCGAACCGCGGCCTTGCCGAGGCAATTAATACAATGCGAAGGCAAAAGGTGGATTCGCTGATCATTGTCGATCAACATAATGCCTTTTTAGGTGTCGCCGGCGTATGGGAGATTCAACAGCATTTTTACCAGGAGAAAATGACTCTGGAAGATGTGATGCAAAAAGATGTACCCGTGCTTTTGGCCAACCAGTCCCTAAGTGAGGCAATTTATTTAATCAGTAAACATCAGGTTGCTTATTTACCGGTAATTAATGACAGCCATGAATTGCTGGGCATTGTTAACCGGGCCAGTCTCGTTGATATTATGGCCAGGCAGGTCAGGCATGAGGTGAATTGCAGCAGGGGAGGCGCAGAAGCATGTTAACTATGTTAATGGACATTTGGCAAAGCCGTTCATCCGATATTGCCCTTGCCACTGCCGAGCACCTTGTGTTGACTATGGTGGCGTTACTTCTGGCCAATATACTTGCCATACCGCTGGGAGTATTGTTAACAAGGTACAGAAAGTGGGCTGAACCGATTATCGGCATAACCGCGGTATTTCAGACCATTCCCAGCCTGGCATTGTTAGGCTTACTGATACCCCTTATGGGTATTGGTATCCTGCCCGCTGTAGTGGCTTTGACAATTTATGGTCTCTTACCCATTCTGCGTAATACCTACACTGGTATATTGGGAGTAAATGGAGCGGCTATAGAAGCCGGCGTGGGAATGGGAATGACATCCCGTCAAATCCTTTTTTTGATCGAGCTTCCTCTGGCAAGGCCAATCATTATAGCCGGCATCCGGACTGCTACCGTTTTGCTTGTGGGCATTGCCACACTGGCGTCCTTGATTGGCGCAGGCGGATTAGGAGACTTGATTTTCCGGGGAATTTCTACAGCAAACCAGCAACTGATTCTGGCTGGCGCTATTCCAGCCGCCCTGTTGGCTATTTGCTTTGATATTGGTATCAAAAAAGTGGAGCAGTGCCTGCAGCCCAAAGGATTACAGTAAAAAGGAGCAGTGATGGATTTGAAAAAGATAATAGCTGTTATTACAGTACTGGTAATAAGCCTCGCGCTAGTTGGCTGCTCGGTTTTCAATGGGAATCGAAGTGATAAGGTTGTAATTGGTGGCAAGAACTTCACTGAGCAGGATATCCTGGTATATCTCATGAAAGAAATGATTGAAGCCAAAACGAAGTTGAAGGTGGAAGTAAAGCCCTTTCTCGGGGGAACAAATGTCGTGGCCCAGGCGCTGGAAAAGGGCGACCTGGATATCTATGCCGAATATACCGGCACAGCGTTAATGAATATATTAGGCGAGCCGATGCTAACCGATCCGCAGGAGGCATACGACAAAGTAAAAGCCCTCTATCAGGAAAAGAAACAGTTAGTATGGCTTAAGCCTTTTGGCTTTAACAATACCTATACACTCACGATGCGTGCTGAACAGGCCGACCAGCTGGGGATTCAGTCAATTAGTGATTTGGCGAAATTTACACCTCAGCTGCTGCTAGGTGCTACGCATGAGTTTTTGGAAAGGCCCGATGGCTATAAAGGAATAGCTGAAGTCTATCAGTTGAATTTTGTCGGTGTCGGTGCAATGGATCCCGGTCTTACTTATGGGGCCTGCCGCGATGGCAAAGTGGATGTCATAGATGCGTTTGCAACAGACGGGCGTATTCCCGCATTCAACCTAAAAGTACTGACGGATGATAAACAGTTTTTTCCTCCCTACTATGCAGCCCCGGTTATCCGGGAAGCTACCTTGCAAAAACATCCCGAAATAGCAGATGCCTTACATGCACTGAGCGGGAAATTGACGGATAAGGCTATGGCCGAGCTAAATGCGCAAGTTGATTTGGAAAAGAAAGACCCTAAATCTGTGGCTAAGGAATGGTTGGTGGCACAGGGGTTAATATAGGGATGTAAATAATATCAAGCTGCCGCGAAGGCAGCTTGATTTATTTTTAACAGCATAATATCCGCTCCCTCAGGAAAAATAGAATATAAGGCTGATCAACTATTTGCAGTAGGGCAAATGAAAGGCGGCGCTGTATGCAACTGGAAGCAAGACGCAACATATTGTTGACCGGCTTATTCTTAGGCTTGTTTTTTGCCTCCCTTGATCAAACGGTTGTTGGAACTGCGATGCCAAGAATTATCGGGGATCTGGGTGGATTAAGCATTATGGCATGGGTTACAACAGCTTATATGCTCACATCCACAACAGTTGTTCCCATTGCAGGCAAGCTGGCTGATTTATTTGGCCGCCGCATTATTTATGTAACGGGTATAACCATCTTTATGATTGGCTCTGCCTTGTGCGGAACGAGTTCGAATATGACGGAGCTGATTGTATACAGGGCACTGCAGGGCATTGGCGGCGGCATTATGATGCCTATGTCAATGACGATTGTCGGCGATATCTTTCCTCCTGAAGAACGGGGCAAGTGGCAAGGTCTTATGGGAGGGATTTTCGGTCTTTCCTCTGTAGTTGGACCCACAATTGGCGGTTATATAGTGGACAACAGCTCCTGGCAGTGGGTATTTTATATAAATCTGCCTGTTGGCATCCTGGCAGCAATTTCGATTTTCGCCGGTCTCAAGGGGGAAAAAGCGCTAGTCGAGAAGGTTGTTATCGATTATGCCGGTGCGGCTATGTTGATTATCAGTACAGTAAGCTTACTGCTGGGACTAAATTTAGGAGGAACGGATTATCCCTGGCTGTCATGGCAGATAATTGGTATGCTGCTGCTGGCTGCCGTAACGGCAGTATTGTTTGTTGTCATTGAACAACGGGTCGAAGAACCGATTTTGAATCTGGAATTATTTAAAAACAGAATTTTTACTGTAACGAATATTGTCGGCTTTCTAATGGGACTTGGTATGTTTGGCTCACTCATGTTTTTACCGCTGTTTTTACAAGGGGTAATCGGAGTGAGTGCAACCAGTTCAGGCAATACGATGCTGCCGATGATGTTCGCCATGATTGGTGCCAGTTCACTGGGCGGCTGGCTTGTTACCAGGGTAAGTTTCCGCAGTCTGTTTGTAACGGGTATGAGTTTAATGGCCGTCGGCTTCTATCTGTTAAGCACAATGACTGTCGTCACCAGCCAGCTGCTGGCTATTGTTTATATTATTTTAATTGGGTTAGGCATGGGGCTGATTATGCCTACGGTCACAATTGCCGTACAAAGTGCATTTGGTCCCCGCCAGCGGGGAGTCGCTACTTCGGCAACCCAATTTTTTCGCAGCATTGGCGGGACACTGGGCATTACGCTGCTAGGCGTAGTGTTTAACTATCGTTCTATTGCTTTAATGGAAAAAGAGTTTTTCCCGCTTGTGGCAAACCGACCTGATTTGCAGAGTGGCCCGCTGGGCAGTATGCTGGCAGAAGCTCACACAAATCCGCAGAGCTTGTTCAATATTCTGTTAAGCCATGAGTTGATTCAAACCATACCCGCTGAAGTGCAGCAGGTTTTACTGCCTCCCTTGAAGGTTACTCTGGCCGATTCCTTGCAGACCGTTTTTTTTGTGGCAATGCTCGTTACAGCTGTTGGTGTTATTATCAGCTTTCTGATGGGCAATGCCGGAATCAAGAAGAAAAACAGTCCACCGTCTGTTGAGCAGGCCGGGATTACGATGTTTGCCGAAGGCTTTGCCACCGAAACAGAAATTGCTGCCGAATTGATTCCTGACCTGATAGATGACCAGCAGGAACCGGGACCAAGGAACTAGTTTATAGAAAGGATTGCCTGATACGGCAATCCTTTCTATTTGTAATCAAGTACCGAAAGTGCTATTATTAATTATAATGTTATTAAAAATAATAAGTTTTAGTGAGGATTAGGAGGCGTTACTATGCCGCACAGGACGGAGGATTATCAGACATGGGTGAAAGTTATCACTGCACTGTTTATTCTTAGCATTTTAGAAGAAGGTGCTGCGCATGGTAATAAAATTAACGAAGAAATAAAGCGCCGTACAGACAAAATGCTGAATCCCAATCCGAATGTACTATATCCGCTGCTGCGAGTAATGGAAGAGAAAGGCTATATTGCCGGCAGCTGGGATAATGTGAGTACCCGCAATAAACGGGTATATACCATAAATGATTGTGGAAAAGCCAGTATACCGGCACTGCGTGAGAAAGTAGACCAGCATTTGTGCGCAGCGGAGCAAAAGCTTAAAATGATCCGCTCCAGTTTGCTTGCTAGATCACAGGAGGAGAAAGAATGAGTGAGGCAAAGCTAAAAAATAATAAAAAGATTATCGCCATAAGTGCTGTCCTGGCAGTCCTGCTGATTGGCGGCGGTCTTTGGTGGTGGATTCGCGCAGCCGGGATGGTTTCGACAGATGATGCCCGCGTGAAGGGATCCATTGTTACGGTCAGTTCCCGCGTTTCGGCCCGGGTAGAAGAGCTGTTGGTAAATGAGGGGGATCAGGTTCAGGCAGGACAAGTGATTGCTAAATTGGAAAGCAAGGAATTGGAGGCTCAATATCTGCAGGCCAAAGCCAATTTAGCTGCTGCCGAGGCAAAACTGGCCGGTCTTAAGGCCGGCAGCAGACCGCAGCAGATTGCTCAGGCTGGAGCAGGTTCCGCTCAGGCAGAGGCAAACTTGGACAATGCCCGTAAAGGCTATGAGCGCATGGCGATGCTATACGAGAAAGGCGCAATTTCCGCTCAGCAGCTGGATGCAGCCCAAACAGCGCTGGCAGTTGCTCAGGCGCAAGCTAATGCTGCAGACCAATCCTTAAATTTGGCACAGGAAGGCTCAAGAGTGGAAGACGTGCAGGTTGCCGCGGCGCAGGCCGAGCAAGCTGCAGCAGCGCTCCAGAATGCCCAGCTGGCACTTGATAATGCGGTAATTAAGGCTCCCGGTGATGGCGTTATTGCTGTCCGTTCTGTGGATGCCGGTGAGAGCGTGACAGTCGGGCAGTCGCTGTTTAATGTTGTTAATTTGCATGACGTATGGGTTGCCGCCAATATTGATGAAGGTGAATTTGGCAAAGTCAGTGTTGGACAGGCGGTTGATATTAGCATTGACGCCTACCCAGGACAGAAAATCACCGGACAGGTAAGTGAAGTGGGGGCTGCAACAGGCTCGCAATTTGCCTTGCTGCCTACGGAAAACACGTCGGGCAATTACACGAAAGTAACGCAAAAATTACCGGTAAAAATAAAAGTTCCCGAAAATCAAAGTTATATCTTAAAACCGGGTATGTCGGCTGTCATTACTATTCATGTTAAATAAGAGAGGTAATCATGGAGAAAACTGCGTATGCCAATAAATATATGGTGCTGTTTACCGTTACGCTTGGCACCATGCTAAGTGGGTATGTCAGCAGCTCCATTAATATTGCTTTACCGAATATCATTCAGACTTTCGGCTTTACCATGGACTCAGTCGTATGGGTATCCCTGGCATATATGCTGCCATATGGGGCAACACTGCCAATCATGGGAAAACTGGGGGATCAGTTTGGCCGGAAAAAGATGTTTTTGACCGGCCTGACGATTTTTACGGCAGCCACCCTGCTGGTTGGGCTGGCCTGGAACAGTACAATTCTTATTTTGTTTCGCATATTACAGGGGCTGGGGGCGGGATTGCTATTCCCTAACTCAATGGCTCTGGTAGCCGATGCTTTTCCCCCCAGTGAGAGAGGTCAGGCGCTGGGGATGTGGGGCGCTTTTGCAGCTGCCGGCAGTACCCTTGGTCCGACAATCGGCGGCTATATTGTAGAATATATGGAATGGCGGCTGCTGTTCTACTCTATTTTACCGATTGCGCTGCTGGCGCTGCTGCTGGGCAGCAGGGTGCTGGAAGAATCTAAAAATGATGATTCTGCGGCAAAAATCGATTATATTGGGGGCTTTCTGCTGGTTTTCAGCCTGAGCTGCCTGCTGCTGGCTCTTAATCAAGGGTCCAAGGAAGGCTGGACTTCGGCCTATATTGTCGGTTTGATTTTTTCAACGGTTGTTTCCATGGGAGCTTTTTTATACATGGAAAGCCATATAAAAAATCCGCTGGTTGATTTGCAACTTTTTACGAATGTTACTTTTACGGTATCCAATCTTGTTGGCTTTTTGTCTTTTCTGGCCATGTTTGGCGGACTATTCCTACTGCCCTTCTATTTGCGCAATATTCTAGGATACTCGGCAATTAAAGCCGGTATCGCCCTATTGCCGCTAATGGGATCAATGGTTGTGCTGGCTCCGCTGGGCGGACGCCTGGCAGATCATTTCGGGTCACGAATTCCGGCCTCAATTGGCATGGCTGTTATGGCAGCGGCACTGTTTTCCTTCCGGCTATTGGATGATCAGACACCGTATTCGCATATTGCAATCGGTCTTATCATAATGGGAGCCGGACTGGCATTTACAATGTCGCCGCTGTCCAATGGCGTGATGGGAACATTGCCCAAAGATAAAATTGGTGTAGGGTCAGGGGTATTTAATCTGTTCAAGAATATTGGGGGCAGTGTGGGTGTGGCAATTATGGGAACACTGCTCAATAACAGGCAGATTTTCCACACTGCCGTCAGCACCAATTATATTCATGGTGCTTCCGAGCAGGCGACCCAGTTGGTGGCGGCATTGCAGGGCGGATTTGCTCAGCAGGGGTTTGCTGCAGCAGAAGCAAAAATGGCTGCGCTGACGGTTG
Organism: Anaerospora hongkongensis; assembly: GCF_004339805.1. GTDB lineage: Bacteria > Bacillota > Negativicutes > Sporomusales > DSM-15969 > Anaerospora > Anaerospora hongkongensis. The sequence goes on from NZ_SLUI01000003.1 coordinate 108,741, forward strand.
TCCAAGGCCTGGTTACCAAGCAAGCGGCTGTTGCTGCCTTTGACGACGTATTTTTAATTACGGCTGTTTTGTGTGCTGTCGGCATTATTCCGGCGCTCTTTATCCGGGATCCGAAAAATAATAAGCAGTCTGATCCTGCTGTCAGCGATAAACAGGCGGATTTGATTCCAGTATCTTCCTAGCCGTGACTGCCCTGCAGAGCCAATACTCTGCAGGGCAAAAAATATTTTCTTCTTGAACCGCCTAACCAACGGGACAAGAGCAGGAAAATAATCGCTGATGCCGTATTTTCATTTATAAATGATATGGAAAGTGAGCAGGTGGTAAGTGAGTGTTTGTCTGGAAAAATGATTACAGCTGTAATATTGCGGAAATTGACGCGCAGCATAAAAGGCTCTTTCAGCTTGCCGGTGATTTATATGCGATTGCCACCTCAAAAGACGATGTGGACTATTATGATGATATTTGCCGCATCTTTAAGGAGTTAAGTGATTATACGGTATATCATTTCAGCTATGAAGAGCAATTAATGGAGCAGCATGGCTATGACCAGAATGACTGCCGCGCTCATAAGTGGGAACATGCTGCCTTTGTTGCGAAGATTCAAAAGATCCAGGAGTCCGATTTGGATATGAATCAACGCAAAGTCCTGATGGAAGTCATTATGTTTGCCGTTGATTGGATTGAAAAGCATATTTTGGCGACTGACAAGAAGTATAGTGAATTTTTTAATGCTAAAGGAATTATCTAGCAAGTTAAGTGAAGAGACATTCTTAAACGAATGTCTTTTTTTATCTTATCAGCCGGGATAATCAGTAAGGGTTTTGTATGAAAAGAGGGCTGCAATGCTTGCGGACAGCAGACGCGGAGTGAAAACTTACGGGAATTGCAGATCAATTAGCGCGCTACGGCGGGGAGGAATTCGCCGTAATACTGCCTAATACCTTAAGGGAAGGGGCCCCACACCGCTGCAGGTAGCTGCCGAACTGGTGGAGCAGGCGGATAAAGCACTTTATCAGGCGAAACAAAGCGGGCGCAATCGGGTAATAACGACAAAAACAATGGAGAGGTAAAGTGAACAAATTCATACGCATTATTATTATTGTAATTATAGTAATTACGGTCCTAACTCCGGTGATTGGGGTGGCTGCAGCAAAAATTGAGCCGGTGCGCTTAGGGATTGACAATATTGATCAGTACCAGCAATTGTTTGCCGGTAAAAGAGTAGGCTTAATTACCAATCAAACAGGTGTAAATTCTCAACTGCAGAGTACCGTTGATGTTTTGTACGAGAAGACGGATTTAGTGGCATTGTTTTCGCCGGAGCACGGTTTACGGGGCAATGCTGAAGCGGGAGCAGATATTGCGGCAGGCACAGATATGAGAACTGGCTTGCCAATCTACAGCCTTTATGGAGATACGAAAAAACCGACGGCTGAAATGCTGGAGAATATTGATGTACTGTGCTTTGACATACAGGATGTAGGAACCCGGTTTTATACCTACATGTCCACCATGGCACTGGCAATGGAAAGCGCCAAGGAGCAAAACAAGCTGTTCGTTGTTTTCGACCGCCCCAATCCGATTGGAGGCTTGAATGTGGAAGGGCCGGTACTCAAGGCCGGTTTTGAAAGTTTTATCGGCATGTACCCTATTCCCATCCGTCATGGTCTGACAATTGGTGAGCTGGCACTCTTGTTTAACAAGCAATTTGGCATTGAAAGCAATCTGGCAGTGGTGCCGATGAGCGGCTGGCAGCGCAGTATGTACTGGCAGGATACAGGCTTGCCCTGGGTGATGACTTCGCCGAATATCCCGACTCCGGATACTGCATTAGTTTATCCCGGCACCGGTCTCTTAGGAGCGACGAATATTTCGGAAGGGGTAGGTACTACCCGTCCTTTTGAGTTGGTCGGGGCAGCCTGGCTGAATGCCGCTGCTGCCGCTGACCGGCTAAATGAAAGAAAACTACCGGGTGCCTATTTTCGTCCCACGTATTTTACTCCCCGGTTTGGCCAGCACAGTGGTATTAATCAAGGAGGTGTGCAGATTCATGTAGTCGACAAAACGGCGTACCGACCCATCCTAACAGCGATTACCATACTGGAAGTTATGAGAGAATTAAGCGGCGGTCAATTTGCCTATCAATCTGAGCGTATGTTTGATCTGCCGCTTGGTGAAAATACCTTTCGGCTGGAAACGGAGCCGCTTGAACAGATGCTGAAAAGATGGGACAAAGAAGCTGGTGCCTTTCAGGTTCAATCCCGGCAATACTACTTATATAAATAAAATATTGGAGGGTTATGTATGAAATTTACCATGGACCACAACAATATTAATGTTCTCGATCTGGAAAAGAGTTTAGCCTTTTACCAAGAGGCACTTAAGCTGGTGGAAACAAGAAGAAAAGAAGCAGCCGACGGCAGCTTTATTCTGGTTTTCCTGGGCGATGAGCAGACACCCCATAAGTTGGAGCTAACCTGGCTGCGAGACCGCAAAGAACCCTATAACCTGGGAGAAAACGAATTTCATCTGGCGTTTATTACCGATGATTTTGCCAGTGCTCATGCCCTGCACAGTAAGATGGGCTGCATTTGCTATGAAAATAGAGACATGGGGATCTATTTTATTGCCGATCCTGACGGGTATTGGTTGGAAATTATCCCTAACAGGCGATAATAAAACACCCCGAATGCGGTTTTCCGTTTTCGGGGTGTTTCCTAGTGAATGGCGAGGAGGCCTGTCATGTTAACGGAACGGTGGAATTGCTTTGCCGCAGGTTTTTCCGGCAATACGGACACAGTCAGAGGCATATTTGCGGTTATAAAAGACAGCTATGGTGCTGCCAATCGCTGTTATCATACGCTGGAGCATGTCCAGCATTGCCTGACAGAGCTGGATAGATATACACTGGCTGTTACTAACCGCAAGGCGATAGAAATGGCGCTGTGGCTGCATGATGTGATCTATGTGCCTGAGGCGGGCTATAACGAAGAGTTAAGCAGTGCGGCGGGCTTTTACTATAGCCTGGAGCTTTCGGAAAGTCATTCCTTTGCCGCAGAGGTACGCCGGCTTATCCAGGTAACCGCTCACGGCCGCGGAAATGACAGCCCGGCAGGGGATGCAGCGGTTGTGCAGGATATTGATTTAAGTATTTTTGGAGCTGAGCCGCATTGCTTTGCCAAGTATGAAAATGCGATCCGCCAGGAGTATGCCCATGTGCCTGAGGAAATGTACCGCAAGGGACGGGTAAGAATTCTCCAGGGCTTTCTGGCAAGACCGCAAATATTTCATACGGTATTCTTTCGCACACGTTATGAGCAGCAAGCCCGCCGAAATCTTACCGGGCTGATCAACAGTCTAACGGGTAATTGTTGACGGAGGAAGACGGATTTGGTAAATTTGTATGAGGATTTGTATTTCCTATTTTAACTGATAAAGGATGTCTGGCATGTTACATGAATTTTCCCGAACGGAATTATTAATTGGCGCTGATGCGTTAAAAAAATTATCCCAGTCCAAAGTGGCAGTTTTCGGTATTGGCGGAGTGGGCACATTTGTCGTTGAGGGGCTTGCCCGCTCGGGAGTAGGCAAATTTGTGTTAGTTGATGATGATTGCATCTGCCTGACCAATATTAACAGGCAGCTTCATGCGACCCGTAAGACGATTGGCAAACCGAAAGTAGAAGTGATGCGGGACCGGATCTTAGAAATTAATCCCAAGGCCGAGGTTACGGCTTTGCAGAAATTCTATCTGCCTGACATGGCGGATGAGCTGATTGCTGATGATTACGATTATATCGTTGATGCCATCGATACGGTTACGGCAAAGATTGATTTGGTTCTGCGGGCAAAAGCTAAGAATATTCCTGTTATTTGTGCAATGGGGGCAGGCAATAAAATGGATGCAACCCGCTTTGAGGTCACGGATATTTATAAAACTTCCGTTTGTCCTTTGGCAAAAGTCATGCGTAAGGAATTGCGCCAGCGCGGAGTAAAAAACCTGAAGGTTGTGTATTCCAAAGAGGAACCGATCAAACCGATTGAATCGGAAGACTCCAGCTGTGCCACCGGCTGCATATGCCCTTCCGGGACTACCCGCAAATGTACCACCCGCAATCAAATTCCCGGAAGTATTGCGTTTGTTCCTTCCGTTGTTGGTTTAATCATTGCCGGTGAAGTTGTAAAAGACATTATTTACTCGAAAGTGTAATCCGTGAGTTGTGCCGCAAAACGCTTTTAAAAAAGCGCAATGCGGCATTTACCATTGCATCATAGTAAAATATGCTATTTTATGGTATAATAGCTAAGATCAACCTATAAGGAGCGATACAGTTGAAAAAAGCAATTATGGAAACTGATAATGGTAAAATTGTAATCGAGCTTTTTGACAAAGAAGCCCCGAAAACAGTTGCCAATTTTGAAAAGCTGATTGGTGAGCAATTTTATGACGGCCTCTCCTTTCATCGGGTAATTAAAGGCTTTGTGGCACAAGGCGGCTGCCCGAATGGTACAGGCACTGGCGGCCCTGGCTATACAATTCCCTGCGAGACAAAAGGCAATCCTCATAAGCATGAACGCGGTTCTCTGTCAATGGCCCATCGCGGACCAAATACGGGCGGCAGCCAATTCTTTATCGTTTATGAGCCACAGCCACATCTCGATGGCGTGCATACCGTTTTTGGCAAGGTAATCGAAGGTATGGATGCTGTTGATAAAATTAAGCAAGGCGATAAAATGAACAAAGTTACCGTAGTGGAAGAATAAAATCGCTCGTTGACAGCCAGTGAGCGGTATGGTAATCTATAAAAAAATAACCGGATAGAGCTGATCAGAAATACTGAAGGCCAAAGACGTCCAACCAAGGACGATCTTTGGCCTTTTTTCTGTTTGCTGCTATTTTAAGGGGGAAAGTATGTTGAGAAGGTTAGTAGTAAAAAAGAGTCTTGCCGTTATCCTAGCATTACTGCTGTTGGTGGTGGCGGCAGGCTGCGGCAGCACAAGCAGCAGCTCAAAAAGTACATCTAAGGAATTGACGATTGGGTTAACAGCTCCGCTTACCGGTGATAATGCCGAATACGGCAATGTATTCAAAAACGCCATTGAATTGGCATTAGAAAAAGTAAACTCGCAGGGCGGGATAAATGGAGCCAAAGTAAAGCTGGTAGCCGGTGACAGCAAAGCCGATCCGAAAGAAGCTGCTAATATTGCGCAAAAATTTGTTTCTGATTCCAGTATTCTTGCCGTTATCGGCGACTTTACCAGTACTGCCGCATTAGCAGGAGCACCCATTTATCAAAAAGGCGGGCTGGTGCAGCTTTCACCGACCTCCTCTCATCCGGACTTTACCAAGCAGGGTACATACATGTTCCGTAATATCGCTACTCAGGCAGCAGAGGGCCCTCTTCTGGCGGACTATACAATTAATGTGTTAAAGAAGAAGAAAATTGCTATTGTTTATATCAAAAATGACTGGGGTATTGTTGCTTACGAAAATTATATGAAGAAGGCACAGGAGCTGGGCGGTGATATTGTTGCAGTTGAACCGTATCTGCCGGAACAGGGAAAAGACTTCAGTGCCATTATTACGAAAATCAAAGACAAGAATCCCGATATACTCTATCTCGGAACGATGTATACCGATGCAGCGCTCATCGCGCAGCAAGTAAAAAAAGCAAATTTCCCGGTAGCGTTAATTGGCACAGGATCACTTTTTTCTGACGAACTATTGAAACTCGGCGGTAGTGCTGTAGAAGGTCTGGCGCTGACCTGCTCGTTCTTCCCTGCTGATCCTCGTCCGGAAGTGCAGGAATTCGTAAAGAGCTATCAGGACAAATACGGCAAACCGCCGACAATGTTTGCCGCTCAGGCGTATGATGCGGCCAACCTGATCATTGAAGCACTAAAAAACGGTGCAACCGACCGCAAAACCTTGCGCGATAAGCTGGCCGCCATTAAGAACTTCCCTGGCGTAACAGGCAAGACCTCATTTGATGAAAACCGTGATGTTGATAAAGCGCTGACCAAGCTGGTTGTCAAAGACGGCAAGTTTGTTCCGTATCAGCAATAGCTGATTTTGTAGCCTGAATGCAGGTAGGAGTGTGAATATGCTATTACAGCAAATTATTAACGGGCTGACGCAGGGCAGTATTTATGCCTTAATTGCTATCGGCTTTGCCCTGATCTTCGGGGTACTGGGTCTGGTCAATTTTGCGCATGGGGAAGTATATATGGTGGGAGCCTTTCTGGGCTTTATTTTCGTTACCGTTTATCACTTTCCCCTTGTGGTGTCCCTGATCCTGGCGATGCTGGGGGCGGCACTGCTAGGCGTTATTATTGAAGTGATTGCATTTCGGACGCTGCGGCGCGCCCCCGATGTTGCACCGATGGTTTGTACGCTGGGGTTGTCGGTAGTGCTGCAGAATGCCGCTATGCTGGGCTGGGGCGCGGGAACGCAGAGCATTCCGGAAGACAGCTTTACCTTTGCCTTTTTTCCGGTTTTTAATGCCCAAGTTTCCAATATTCAGTTGCTGATCTTTGGGGTTGCCGTAGCACTTATGGCCGGGCTGCAGTTTGTCCTGTATAAATCCCGTATTGGCAAAGCTATCCGGGCAACCGCGCAGAATAAAGATGCCGCCAGCTTAATGGGGATTAATATTAACCGTGTTATTGCCGCTACATTTGCCCTGGGGTCGGCTCTCGGCGGCGCGGCCGGGGTCTTGATCGGTCTATATTACAATGCTTTCTATCCGATGATGGGATTTATGGCCGGAATGAAAGCATTTACCGCAACTGTCCTGGGGGGGCTGACCAGCGTCCCCGGCGCAGTGCTCGGCGGACTTATCCTGGGGGTAGTAGAGAATCTGGGGGCGGCCTATATCTCATCAGGTTATCGCGATCTGATTGCTTTTATTATCTTAATTCTGGTTCTGCTGATCAAGCCGTCAGGTTTGTTTGGGCGGGACACACAGGGAAAAGTGTAGGTGGCTTATGGATATGGAGAAAATGAAAAAGAAGCCACATAGTATTACTGCCGGTATATTGCTGGTCACTGTGCTTTTGCCGCTGGTTATCACCGACGATTATGTATTGCGGATACTGATCATGTCAGGCATCTTTGTCATGTTAACCTTGAGTTTAAATCTTGTTACCGGGTTTACCGGTCAGTTCTGTCTTGGTTGGGCGGCTTTCTATGGCATAGGAGCCTATACCTCCGCACTGCTGACGATGAAAGCGGGCTTGTCCTTTTGGCTGGCGATGCCCTTAGGCGGTTTGATGGCAGCGCTGTTTGGCTTGCTGCTGGGACTGCCTACAATGCGTCTTAAGGAAATTTATTTAGCAATTACCACGTTAGGCTTTGGTGAAATTATTCGCCTGATTATGTTGAACTGGACTGATCTTACCCGTGGCTCGATGGGACTGCCCGGGATTCCGGCACCGAGTATTTTGTCTTATGAAATCAGCAGCAACCAAGCCTACTATTACTTTATTTTAGTTTTGGTGCTGATAACGGTAGCTGCCATTCGAAGATTGATTGATTCCCGAACAGGCAGAGCGCTTATCGCGATCCGTGAGGATGAACTGGCAGCAAAGAGTATGGGAATAGACGTTACTGCGTATAAAATGCTGGCTTTTGCAGTGGGTGCCTTTTTTGCCGGATTGGCGGGCAGCTTTTATGCCCACTATACATCGTTTATTGATCCGCATACCTTTTCGTTTACGGAATCGATAGCCATACTGGCCATGGCGGTGCTAGGCGGTTTGGGCAGTATTAACGGCTCAATCCTGGGAGCGGTTATTCTCACCGTTGTTCCCGAATTGCTGCGTGGGATAGCAGAGTACCGGCTCATTGTTTTCGGTCTTATTATGATGGCTGTCATGCTGCTTCGTCCGCAGGGGATCTTCGGTAAAGCGAGAGAAAACAGTACCAGCCGGGCCAAAGCAAGAGGGCGGGGAGGTGTACGGATTGGCTCTGCTTGAGTTGAATCAGGTAACAAAACGGTTTGGCGGCTTGACTGCGATTGATCAATTACACATTACAGTGGATGCCGGACAGGTTGTAGGGCTTATCGGTCCTAACGGTGCAGGCAAAACAACGGTATTTAATGTTATTACAGGCATTTATCCGCTTACGTCAGGCAGTATTTTGCTGGATGGCCGGCCGGTACACAACAGTCCGACCCATCAGGTAACGAGCATGGGTATAACCCGTACCTTTCAAAATATCCGCCTATTTTCTCAGATTAGTACACTGGATAATGTCCGCATCGGCAGACATTGCCGTACGAAGGCAGGGCTCCTGGCAGCATGGTTTCGGCAAGCTGCTGCCGAAGAACGGGCAATTAGGGAAAAGGCGGCTGAATTGCTGGAGTTAGTTGGTCTTAGTGAAAAAAGCAAGGAACTGGCGGGCAATTTATCCTATGGCGAGCAGCGGCGGCTGGAGATTGCCAGAGCGTTGGCAACTGAACCCAAGCTTTTATTGCTGGATGAACCGGCAGCGGGAATGAATCCGCAGGAAACGAAGCAATTGATGGAACTCATCGGCCGGTTGAACAGCAGAGGCTTGACAATCTTGTTGATTGAGCATGATATGAAGCTGGTCATGAATATATCCGATAAAATAGTCGTTCTGGACCATGGTGTCAAAATTGCGGAAGGCCTGCCCCGTGAAATTCAGCAGAATCAGCAAGTAATTGAGGCCTATTTGGGTAAGGGGGCATCAGCTTGTTAAAAGTGAATAACCTCCATACGTACTATGGGAATATTCATGCCCTTAAGGGTATCAGCTTTGAAGTAAATGCAGGCGAAATCGTCACGCTTATCGGCAGCAACGGAGCAGGCAAAACGACGGCTGTAAAAACAATTGCCGGTCTGCTGGCAGCTGCTGAGGGAACAGTGGTATTTAATGATCAGGATATTACAGCACTGGCTCCCGATAAGATTGTCAGGTCAGGAATTTCCCTTGTGCCGGAAGGACGCCAGGTATTTCCATACATGACCGTTCTGGAAAACTTGGATATGGGCGCTTATACCCGCCAGGATAAGGCGGAGGTAAAACAGTCGCTTGAACAGGTGCTGTCGCTGTTTCCTAAGTTGTGGGAGCGGCGTGCCCAACAGGCTGGTACGCTCAGCGGCGGTGAACAGCAGATGCTGGCAATTGGCCGGGCCTTAATGGCGAAACCGAAGCTGCTGCTGCTTGATGAACCGTCTTTGGGCTTATCACCGATTTTAGTAGACACCATCTTTGGCCTAATTGTGGAAATTAACCGTCAGGGAATACCGGTTTTATTGATTGAACAAAATGCCCGGATGGCCCTGTTGATCGCTGCAAGAGGCTATATTATGGAGACGGGCAAAATCGTACATGGCGCTAATGCTGAGGAGTTGCTTCAATCAGATGCTGTTAGAAAAGCTTATCTGGGAGAATAGATTAAATGAGTGAGAGGGGAACAAACAATGTGTAATATTCATTCCGATCAAGAAGAATTAACAGAAGCCATCCGTTTGGCTATTCAGGACAGGGCCACCTGGTTTTATCTGCTGCTGGAAGAGATAAAAGCCAGTGGTGCCAATCCTGATGAAATCGCCGAGAAAGCGATCTTTAAGTTTGGTCAGATGAAAGGACAGAAGATAGGTACGGCAACCACTCCCCGTGAATTTTTTGACGGGATTGCCACTCCCAATGCCAGTTTAGCTTTTGCCATGGAAGAAATCGATGTACAGGCGGAAAAGGGCATCTACCGCTTTCATCACTGTGCTCTGTGCGAAGCCTGGAAGAAGCTGGGCTGTAGTCAGGAGCAGATCACTCATCTATGCAATTTGGCGTCCTGTGGTGATTATGGTGTAGTCAGCTGCTTCCCCGATCTGGAGCTGGCCTTTAATGGCACCATTGCAGAAAATAAACCATATTGTGAATTACAGGTAACCTTAAAAAAATAGCGCTATAGACTTCTAATAAGACTGCCGGGCCTGTTCCTTTGAACTGCCCGGCAGTCTTTCTATTAGGTTGGAAGATATCTGGAAATATAGCTATACCTTGTGCTACCAGCCGTCTTGCCGCTGCAATTGTTAGATGGCGCTGTCCAACGGCAAGACGTGTTTTGCAACAATAGTAAAAAAAGTTATAAAAATAGGAATAATCAGCAGGATTTTTAGAGGATTATTTGAATATAAAAATAATTGAAAACGTTTTCAGTTGTTTTCCAATGGAGGCTTGCACGATGGCAGATATTAGAGAAGTTGCAAAAAGAGCAAATGTATCAATCAGTACGGTCTCCCGTGTCCTCGGAGGAACGACACGGGTGGTGGAAGAAAAGCGAGCCAGAGTTTTAGCCGCAATTAATGAATTGGACTATCGACCGAATGTGAGTGCCCAGAGCTTAAAAGGAATTCGTACCCGTACCATAGGCCTGGTTATTCCGAATGTGCGCAATCTGGTTTTACCCGCCGCTATCAGAGGTGTGGAGGATGTTGCGAGAAATCATGGCTATGCAGTAGTACTCTGTAATACAGATGAAGACAGTGATAAAGAACAGTTCTATATTAAAACACTGAAAAGCAGACTTATTGATGGCTTTCTTTTCACAACAGCCAAAACAACCTCAAGCAATATCAAAGAGCTGCAGGCGGAAGGCTTTCCTGTTATGCTGCTGCTCCGCGAACTGGATGACCAGTCACATGCTGTAGTGCTTGATCATTATAATGGTGCCTATCAGGCCACCAATTATCTCATATCCCGGGGCTTAACAAGAATTGGTCTCGTTAATGGTTCTCTGGATATCAAGCTGTATGAGGAACGGTATGCTGGCTATAGAAGCGCCTTAAAAGAAGCAGGCCTGAAAGTACCGGAAGAGGCAGTAGTTCACGGCATTGATGGCGGCATAGAGGCATACCGGGCCGCAACCCGGATACTGCTTAACCGGGTTGAAGTAGATGCTTTTTTTGCGACAAGCGATGATAAAGCACTAGGCGTTATGCGGGCAATTAAAGACTTGGGGCTTGCCATTCCGGAAGATATATCGGTCATTGGTTTTGATAACGCCGATATCGCTCTGCTGTTGGATCCGCCTTTAACTACCGTGGCTCAGCCACTCTATGAAATGGGGGCTGCCGCCTGCAGGCAGCTGATTGAAATGATCGAGGCCAAGCAGCCGGTAACACCTGAAATACAACGGTTCCCTGCGGAAGTGGTCATACGCAATTCCGTTAAATAATGTGCAGGAAATGAATGGGGGAATGCCTATGAAAACACAGGTTATGCGCCTGGAGAAATTTAATGAGCCTTTAGCTTTACGGGAAATTGATATTCCTGCTCTCACAGAGGGACAAATGCTCGTTCGTATCAATGCAGCTGGTGTCTGCGGCTCGGATGTACACATGTGGAAAGGGGAAGATGCCCGGACCAGACTGCCCATGATCTTAGGACATGAGGGAGTCGCCACAATTGAAGAAATGAAGGGCGAAAAAACCGATATAACTGGCAAACCCCTAAGAACCGGTGACCGTATTGTCATACACCGGGGTTTAAGCTGCGGTAACTGTTTTTTTTGCACAACCCGCAATAAGCCCTGGCTCTGCCGGAATAGGAAGGTATTTGGCATCAACGTGTCAGGCAGTCAGCCGCCATTTTTAAATGGCTGCTATGCGCAGCATATGATACTGGCAGCAGGTACGCACGTCATCAAGGTTTCCCATGAAGTTGATCCTGCAGCCTTAGTGGCGGCAAGCTGCTCAGGCTCGATGGCTGCTCATGCTTTCAGCCTCAATCCGCCTGAATATGGCGATACGGTACTCATTCAGGGGCCAGGACCGATTGGCCTGTATGCCGTTGCTTTTGCTAAGGCGGCAGGAGCAGCCAATATCATTGTGATTGGCGGCTCGGATAACCGGCTGGAGCTGTGCAGGCAGTTTGGTGCGACGATGATCCTGAACAGGCGCTTAACAACGGTAGAGGAGCGGCGGCAGCAGGTTCTTGCGGTCACGGACGGCCGTGGTGCAGATGTGATTGTTGAGGCAGTCGGCGATTGCTCAGCAGTACATGAGGGGCTTGAACTGGCAAGAGTAGAAGGTACTTACCTGTCGATTGGCTTTTCACAGCCCGCTGGGGTTTGTGAAGTCGATTTTTACCGGCAGGTTGTGAATCGCAATCTGAAAATCCAGGGAGTTTGGGTAAGCGGTGCACAACATACCGCCCGTGCGCTGGAACTGACCTTGAACAATTTGGACTTGTTTCAGCAAATCGTTACACACCGGTTTAAGCTGGAGCAAGCCACGCAGGCGATTCAAGCTATGGCAGGACGGGACGGTCTGAAAGTGGTGCTGGAACCGTAATTTATTTTTTTGATAAAATTGAAAACGTTTTCATAAAGGGAGGAACTATCATGTCACATGCTAAGTTTCATTATCAAAGTCTGGAGGAGTTGCGGCAGGATATTGCAGAAAGAGGCTACGCCATTCCGCTGGCTGCTTCTGTCGAGGTATTGAAGCAGCCGCTGGCAATCGGCAGCAAAAAGATTCCCAACCGCCTGTCCATCTTGCCAATGGAAGGCTGCGATGGCACGCGTGACGGCAAGCCTGATGAATTAACCCTTCGCCGCTATCAGCGGTTTGCCCGGGGTGGTGCAGGCCTTGTATGGTTCGAGGCAACGGCAGTAGTTCATGAAGGCCGAGCAAATCCTCGGCAGCTGCAAATCAATGATGTGACGAAGGAATCACTGCAGGCGATGCTTGGCGAGTCTTTACAAGCTGCCGCTCAGGCAGGGCATGAACGGCCCTTCACAATTCTGCAGCTTACTCACTCGGGCCGCAACAGTCGTCCTGATGGTTCTCCCAAGCAAGTGATTGCTGCCCGTGCAGCTCATCTGGAAGGCAAACTGGTTGAAGGTTACCACATGATCACCGATCAGGAATTGGCTGAGCTGGAGGATACGTATGTTCATGCCGCTGAACTGGCAGCAGAGGCTGGCTTTGATGCTGTAGATATTAAAAGCTCTCACGGCTATTTGCTGGCTGAACTGCTGATGGCTCATAACCGGGAAGGCATATACGGCGGCAGCTTTGCAAACCGCACCCGCCTGTTATGCAATATTATTGATAAGATTAAGCAAAAAGTAGGCAATAAACTAATTCTTGCTGTGCGCCTGGGGGCTTATGATTCAGTTCCCGGCGGCTGGGGTGCCGATAAAGAAGACTACCGCCAACCTGACCTTGCCGAGCCGGTCAAATTAATTCAAATGCTCAGAGACAAGGGCGTTACGCTCTTTAATATCAGTGCCGGCAACCCTTACTACAATCCGCATGTTACCCGACCTTATGATACAGGCAGTTATTTGCCGCCTACCCATCCGCTGGAACATGTGAACATGTTGTTAAACGCCGCCAGAGTTATGCAGGAGGCAGTGCCTGATGCGATTGTCATGGGCAGCGGTTTAACGTGGCTGCGCCAGTATGCTCCGTATGTTGCAGCCGGCTGTATTGAAGCAGGCTGGATGAAACTGGCGGGCTTTGGCCGTCAAGCGTTCGCCTATCCCGATTTTGCCCAGGATATTGTAACTACAGGTGCGCTGGATACGAGCAAGCTTTGTCTTGCCTGCAGCAAATGCACTGCCATCATGCGGGATGGCGGGCGTTCAGGCTGTGTGCCCCGCGATGCGCAGGTTTATGCGCCGATTTACCGCCAAGGGCGTGAGGGCAAGTCGCCGTATGAAAGCGATCATGTGGCTGAACACGTTTAAGATAGAAATACGGGTTCACTAATAAGGGAGAGGATAGCAATGAAAACGAGAATGGCAATGGTGAAAGTTCCGGGTGTGGCTGAATTGGTAGAGACCGAGGTGCCAGGTCTCGGAGAAACCCAGGTGGTTATCGCAATAAAAGCGAGCTGTATCTGTGGCAGTGACCTGCATATCTACAAAGGCAAGCATCCCTCGGCAGCACTTCCTACTACAATTGGACACGAATTGGCTGGCGAAGTTATTCGCATCGGCTCTGCGGTTACCTCCGTGCAAATTGGCCAGCGCGTAACGGTGGAACCTGTCGTTGCCTGTGGAAAATGTCTTCCCTGCCAGGCCGGAACGTATGGCTATTGCGACAACCTAAGCTATCACTACCGCAAGGGACAGGGGGCATTAGCAGACTACTTCGTTGTTGATGAACGCTATGTATATCAACTGCCTGAGGATATGTCCTATGAAGCAGGCGCGCTTATTGAACCGCTGGCAGTAGCTGTTCATGCTGTAAAGCGAGCCCAAATTATAGTAGGCGATAAAGTACTGATTATTGGCGCAGGGCCTATCGGCATTCTCGTCGCCGCTGTTTGTAAGGCGGCTGGCGCACAGGAGATTATTGTTGCCGATATTTCTGATGCCCGTCTTAACCTGGCGGCGGCTATGGGAGCGACAATGATTGTTAATTCGCAGCATGAATCGGTACTCGAGGTGGTCAAGCGGGTTACCGGGGGAAGAGGGATTGGCAAATCGTTTGAGTGCGTAGGCCGGGAAGAAACATTTGTACAAGCGATGTCCAGCCTGTGTAAAGGCGGTTTGGCTACTATGCTGGGAATTTTTGAACAGAGCACCATTCAAATTCCTGCTTCCTTATTTGTAGCCCAGGAAATTACTGTTCAAGGCTCGCAAGGGTATTGCTGGGACTTTGAAACAGCAATCGGTTTAACGGGTACGATTGATTTAAGCAAGCTGGTATCACATGTTTTCCCGCTCGCCCAAATCGATCATGCAATGAAAGCAGCGCTGTCGCCAAGTGAGAAAGCAGTAAAGGTCATACTCAGGCCGTAAGGATCGAATACGAAACGATAGAGGTGGATGGATAATGAGAACACAAAAATTTTCTGAAGAAGCGATTGATCACCGCAATGCCCTGCTGTTTGCCATGGGGGTAAAAGAAGAGGATACGAGAAAGCCCTATGTCGGGATTATTAATGCCTGGAATGAACTCAATCCCGGCCACTATCACTTTAAAACTGTCGTGGAAGATATAAAAGAGTCGATTCGCCAAGCCGGCGGCCTGCCGTTGGAAATTCCCGTAACCGGGATTTGTGACGGTATCTGTTCCAATACGCCTGGTGACCGCTATACCCTGCCCAGCCGTGACCTGGTTTCTGCCGAAGTGGAATCGATGGTAGAAGGCAACCAGCTTGATGGAATGATCTTGCTTGCCAGCTGTGATAAAGTTGTTCCCGGTATGGTCATGGCCATTAACAGACTGAATATCCCCAGTGTCATGTTTACCGGCGGCTATATGCAGCCCGGTAATTATAAAGGACAAATGATTACTTTAACTCATACCAAGCAAGGGTATGCCAGCTACCGGGCAGGTTTAATCTCCCGCGAGGATTATAAGGGCATTGTACGCAACGCCTGTCCAACGACCGGCGCCTGTCCTTTTATGGGAACCGCCAATACCATGTGCGCGATGGCCGAAGTCCTGGGCCTGTCCCTGCCTGGCAATGCGAGTGTGGCAGCCAACAGTGAGGAATGGAAGCAGCTTGCCAAAGATTCAGGCAGAGTGATCGTCGAGCTGATTGAAAAGGATTGGCGTCCGAAGGACAACATCCCCTTTGAGGCTTACCTGAACGTCATTCGGTATGTCATGGCTACAGGCGGATCAACCAATACCGTTCTCCATTTGCCGGCAGTAGCCAAGCAGGCGGGATTTACCATCGGTTATGAGGAATTTGATCAAATCAGCAAAGAAATTCCGGTGCTGAGTACCATTTATCCCAGCCATGATTTCTACACCATGGCCGATTTTGACCGGGCCGGAGGTGTCCGTGCGGTGCTGAAGGAGCTGGCTAAGGCCGGGAAACTTGCTCTTACAGGCAACACGGTAACCGGATCGCTGCAGGACCGGATAAACAGCGGCGAAAACCGGGATGCCGATGTCATCCGCCCGGTCACTAACCCGATCAGCCCGGAAGGCGGCATTGCCGTGTTAAAAGGCAATCTGGCGGCCAAAGGCGCTGTGGTAAAATTTTCAGCCGTTAAAGCAAAAGCTCATAAATTCGTTGGCCCGGCTAAAGTATATAATTCGGAGGAGGAAGGGTGGCAGGCATTGCTGCGTGATGAAATTACGGCCGGTGATGTTGTCGTTATCCGGTATGAAGGTCCGAAAGGATCGCCGGGGATGCCGCATTTGGAAACTTTCCTGGCAGCAGTGTGCGGCAAAAATCTCGATGAGGATGTTGCCTTAATTACAGATGGCAGATTTTCAGGAGCAAACAGGGGACTCGGCATCGGCTATGTGTCTCCTGAAGCCTATGAAGGCGGTACGCTGGCATTGATTGAAAATGGAGATATAATTGAAATTGATATCCCTGCCAGAAAAATGGATGTAAAAGTTTCGGAAGAAGAGCTGGCAAAACGGAAAGCAAACTGGCAGCCGGTTGAAAAACCGTCAAGCGGCTGGTTAAATCTCTACAAACGCTTAACCAGTTCGTCCGATGAAGGAGCAACTATTTTTTAAATGATAGAAGAGGGTGTCGCAAAACGCTTTTGAAAGCTGGATGCGATACCCTCTTTATTCTGTCACTCTGTTTTGCTTAAGCATTTCCTAAATTGTGAATAGGCTGAAGGCCGAGGGCAGCAACCGTTGCCAGGTCATTTGCCGCTCCCCGGCCGGAAGTAGTTAAGTAGTTGCCGAGCAGCATGCCGTTAATTCCTGATAAAAAGCCGAGTGGGACTAATTCACCGAGGCTGTGTTCCCGCCCGCCGGCATAGCGGATTATTTTTTGGGGAAGAATCATACGGAAAACAGCAAAGGTCTGCAGAATTTCCATGGGGTCCAGGCGCTCCTGGTTTTCCAGGGCAGTGCCCTTAACCGGATTTAATACATTGATGGGCACCGAATCGACATCCAATTCCCGCAGGGTAAAGGCCATTTCAATCCGGTGATGCCACTTTTCGCCCATGCCGATGATCCCGCCGGAGCAAACTTCCAGACCGGCAGCTTTTATCCGTTTGATGGTATCTACGCGCTCCTGAAAGGTATGGGTAGTACATATGCTGGGAAAGTAACTTTCGCTGGTCTCCAGATTATGATGATACCGGGTAATGCCAGCGGCTTTTAATGCATTCACATGATCTTCATTCAGTGTTCCGAGAGAACAGCAGCGTTCCAGTGCAGTTTCATCACCGATCCGGCGGATGTAGGACAAAATTTGCTCAAAGTCGGCATCGCCATGCATGCCGCAGCCGGCAGTGACGACACAAAACCGGTAAGCATGATCGGATTCGGCTTTGCGGGCGGCACGTAAGATGGCAGACTCGCTTACGAGCGGATACGTCTCAATGTCAGTATCATGATGAGCAGATTGTGCACAGAACTTACAGTTTTCTGAGCAGTTGCCGGAGCGGGCATTGACGATTTGACAGGTATCAACCATACTGCCCGTAAACTTTTCGCGGATTTTATTGGCGATACCTAACAGAATCGGAATATCACCGGCATCGATAGTGGTAAGTGATAGTGCTTCTTCAAAAGAAAGCTGACCGCCGTCAAGCACCTTTTTTCCTAGTGAAAATACTAAATCATAACTGGTCATGCCTATATCCTCCTTTAGTAACCAGGCAATAAGCCTGCGTCGGTAACCATTCGCAGATCAGCGGCCGCGTCTCTGCCGGAAAATGTTAAATAATTGCCGATAATCAGTCCGTTTGCTCCTGCAAGCATGGCCGATCCCTGAAAATCACGCAGGTTTAGCTCCCGGCCGCCTGCGGGGCGAATCACTGCTGCTGGCAAGATAAAACGGAAAATCGCAAAGGTTTTTAAAATTTCTAAAGGCGGTGGTGGACAGCGATGTTCCAGTGCAGTACCCGGCAGGGGATTTAAGATGTTGACAGGCACCGATTCCGCGCCCCATTCTCTTAGGACAAATGCCATGGCAAGCCTGTCCTGCCAGCTTTCCCCTAAGCCGATAATGCCTCCGGTGCACAGCTCAAGCCCGGCAGCGCGGGCTGCGGCAATCGTGTTGATCCGCTCCGAATAAGGATGGGTCGTACAAACTTCAGGGTAAAAGTATTCACTGGTTTCAACGTTATGGGCATACCGCTTTACGCCTGCTGCAGCCAGCTGTTTGGCCTGGCAGAAGGACAGCGTACCCAGATTGGCACAGACTTGAAGATCGGTTTCGGCAATAATGGCTTTCAGAATGGAAACAATATCGGTAAAATCAGGATCATTCTCCATGCCTTTGCCGCTAGTGACAATGCTGATTCGTTTTGCCCCGGCAGCCTGTGCCTGCTTGGCCATTTCCACTAAAGCCGCGGGCGGCAGGAGCGGATAAATGGGAGAGGCAGTCTGATGGTAAACTGACTGGGAGCAAAACTTGCAATCCTCAGAGCACAT
Organism: Anaerospora hongkongensis; assembly: GCF_004339805.1. GTDB lineage: Bacteria > Bacillota > Negativicutes > Sporomusales > DSM-15969 > Anaerospora > Anaerospora hongkongensis. The sequence goes on from NZ_SLUI01000003.1 coordinate 127,101, forward strand.
CCCTGAACGGGCATTGAGAATACCGCATAGCTCAACGGTATTGCCAGCATACTGCTGACGTATTTTATTGGCGAAAGCCATTAACAGTACAATATCAGAATCGGCGATATCCGTGAGCTGTTCCGCCTCTTCAAAGGTAATGCGATGTCCTGCCAGAATTCGATCGCTTAAAGCAGTGAGTTCAGATAGTTGCATTGCCCAAGCCCCTCTCTGTTTGTTAACTAGTATTTTCAACATGGTTTACTATTGGGCGATAAAAATAACTCTCCCAGAAAGGAAAGTAATTTGTTAACTTTAATCAATATAATAGTTAACGAATTTAATCTTACTATACGCCCAATAGCTTGTAAATACTTTCCCTGAAATTTGGTAAAAAAATAATAATTGTTGAAAATCGGAAACTAAAATACTATAATAGTTTATGAGGGTTAACTTATTTGCAAGTAGGTGCAGAGTTTGGATGATGTAAAAAACCGGATACTGGATAACGTGAAAGAGCGGCTAGACCGCTTTGGCTTTAAAAAAACAACGATGGATGAAATCAGTAAAGATTGCAAAATCTCGAAAAAGACGATCTATGAGCATTTCAAAGATAAAGAGAATATGGTGACCTGCCTGTTTATGCGAGAATGCCATAAAGCAATGGATATCATATTTTCGCAAATGGGAGAAATTGCAGATCCTGAGGAAAAGCTGATTCAATTAATACGGACTGCGATCAGTTATTTTAAAGAAGATATATTTATTACCCGGCTGCTAAAAAATGATGAAGAGTTTTACTCCGCTTTTTTGAGCAGAAAATATCATGCGTTGATTGATCAGGAGATTATTGCTGTAATTGCTGCGATTATCAGCGAAGGAAAAGTACAGGGGAAGTTCCGCGATGTTGACGAGATGGTTGTTGCCTATGCCGGCTTTAAACTTTTTCAGGCCTTTAGTTATATGCGAACCGGAGAATTTGACGAGCAAAAAGACAATCAGGACTATTATACAGAAGTACTCATTGATTTTGTGATAAATGCCCTTGTAAAGAAGTAAGGGGAAGCCAGGCCGTTCAAACAAGGCGGCCGGCCATTTTATAAGCAGAGGAAACTGAAAACAATAAATAGTTTATTTGTGGCGGAGAAGGGGGAGATTATTATGGTTAAGGCAGTGCAAAAGGCTGCTGCTATTTCGCTGCTGGCCCTGACGGTATTGCTGGCAGGCTGTACAAAAACCGAGACAGTAAAAGAGGAAGCACCGCTTGTGCGTACCCAGAAAATACAAGTAAATGGCGGCGCCCAGAGCTCCGGTTATCCCGGTGAGGTACGAGGCAGGTACGAGACGCAGCTGGCATTTCAAGTCAGTGGCAAGATAAGTAAGCGTAATGTCGAACTGGGCAGTACGGTTCAAGCCGGAGATGTACTGATGGAAATTGATGCCAAGGACATCCGGCAAACGGTAAATATTACGTCTGCCCAAATGGCTTCGGCCGAATCACAGTTGAATTTAGCGCAAAGCAATCTGGAGCGGTATCGCAAGCTGTTCGAGCAGGGGGCAGTCAGCCGTGCTCAGCTTGATCAATATGAAAATGCTTATGAGGTTGCTGCAGCTGCCCTACGGCAAACAGCAGCTCAATACAATCAGGGGGCGAATCAGCTGGGATATAGTACGCTGGTTGCCGATAGTTCCGGTGTAATTGCGGCCATTAACGCGGAAGCCGGTCAGGTTGTTAATGCCGGCCAGGTTGTTCTTACGCTGGTTAAGGATGGGGAACGGGAAATTGAAATCAGCATTCCGGAAAATCGCATTGAAGATGTGCGGAACGCCGGGAAAATACTGGTAACGTTCTGGGCATTACCAGATGTTCAGCTTGAAGGACAGATCAGGGAGATTTCACCGGTAGCGGACAAGATTACCCGCACCTATAAAGCGCGTATCAGTCTCGCCAACCCTCCGGCCGGTGTAAACTTGGGCATGACGGCTAATGTAGCTGTCGCTTCCTCCGGCGGCCGTCAGGCGGTATATATCCCGCTTGCCGCTATTTATCAAACAGGCGATACACCGGGGGTTTGGATCGTTGCCAATGACACCGTCTCTCTCCGCCCGGTCAAGGTAGGCGCATTCGGCAATGGCCAAATTCAGGTACTCGAAGGACTGCAGGATGGGGACGTTGTTGTTACTGCCGGTGTCCAGAAGCTGCGGGAAGGGCAAAAGGTACGCTTATGAAAAGAGTTAATCTGACCGAATGGGCGCTCAACCATAAACAGCTGGTGTATTTCTTTGTCATCCTGACCTTTATTGCGGGGATCTACTCCTACCGCCAGTTAGGACGGATGGAAGACCCTGATTTCGTTATCCGCCAAATGATCGTTTCTGTTGGCTGGCCGGGAGCCAGTGCCCGTCAGGTGGAGGAGCAGGTAACCGATAAAATTGAAAAAAAACTGCAGGATACTCCTGGCATTGATTACCTAAAAAGTTATTCCCAGCCGGGTAAAGCAGTTATTTATGTTACGCTGAAAGACTCTGTAAATGAAAAAGATGTCCGGCCTACCTGGCTGGAAGTGCGCAATATGGTGAATGACATAAAAAGCACCTTGCCCCAGGGCGTAATCGGCCCCAGCTTTAATGATCGCTTTGATGACGTTTTCGGCTGTATTTATGCCCTTACTTCCGATGGGTACAGCTATGAAGAAATGCGGGAGAAAGCCGAGCAAATCCGGCGCACCTTATTAGGCGTAAAAAGCGTTAAAAAAGTTGATCTTATCGGCGTTCAGCCCGAACGGATCTACATTGAAATGGAGAGCAGCAAACTGGCTCAGCTTGGGATAGATCCCAATGTGATTATCAGTGCGGTAAAAACGCAAAATACCATGAATCCTTCCGGTATGGTTGAAACCTCGTCAGATAATGTATACCTGAGAGTCAGCGGTATTGTGGATGATCTAACTGCGCTGCGCAATTTGCCCATCAGGGTAAATGAACGCACGTTTCGCCTGGGCGATGTGGCCAAGGTAGAACGGAGCTATATAGAGCCGATGGAACCCAAAATGTATGTTAACGGGCAGCCGGCCATCGGGCTTGCTGTTTCCATGGAAAAAGGCGGCAATATCCTCACGCTGGGGGAAAGTCTGGATAAAACGGTGCAACGCCTGCAGAAAGAGCTGCCGCTTGGTTTGGAATTAAATCAGGTGTTGTACCAGCCGGAAATCGTGAAAAGCTCAATTGGTGAATTTGTAAAATCCCTCTGGGAAGCAATTGTCATCGTGCTGGTGGTTAGCTTCTTAAGCCTGGGAGTCCGTTCCGGTATCGTAGTTGCCCTATGCATTCCGCTGGTTATTGCCGGGATATTTGTCGGTATGCAGATAATGGGAATTGATCTGCACAAGGTTTCCCTTGGTGCTTTGATTATTGCCCTGGGGCTCTTGGTCGATGATGCCATCATTGCCGTTGAAATGATGACAGTTAAGCTGGAACAGGGCTGGAACCGGTTTGATGCAGCCTGTTATGCCTATACGGCTACCGCATTTCCCATGTTGACAGGCACGCTGATTACCTGCGCCGGCTTTATTCCGATCGGATTTTCCAAAGGGTCCGCCTCTGAGTTTACCAGCAGTATTTTTACAGTTGTTACGATCGCCTTGCTGCTTTCCTGGTTTGTATCTGTACTGGTAACACCGCTGCTGGGGTATAAGCTGATTAAGCCTAAGCATATGGCGGAAGAAAACAAGGATGTTTATGATTCCAAGTTTTATCGCTTGTTTAGACGGGCATTAAACTGGTGCCTGGAGCATCGCAAATTAGTTCTCAGTATTACGGCAGCCTGCTTTATTGGATCAATCGGTCTCTTAAGCTTTGTTAAGCAGGAGTTTTTTCCGCCTTCTGTCCGCACTGAGATCATTGTTGAGCTTACCCTGCCTGAAGGTTCTTCGATTACCGCCACGGAGCAGGAAGCGCAGAAATTTGCGCAAAGCATCGCCGGCGACAGCGATATTGCCAGCTATAGCTATTATGTCGGTCAGGGAGCACCCCGCTTTGTACTGACAAGTGATCCGCGGCTGCCGGCAAGCAATTACGCGCAATTTGTCATTGTTGCTAAAGACTTACAAGCCCGTGCGGCTCTGGAGAATAAAATCAACAAGCTTTTTGCCGAACAATTTGAAAATGTGCGCGGTCATGTAAAACTCATTCAAACCGGCCCGCCCTCACCCTATCCTGTCATGCTGCGTGTTTCCGGCTATGATCATGAAACAGTCCGGGCAATAGCCCAGCAGGTAAGTGATGTTATGGTAAATAACCCCAATTTGTCCCATGTCAATTGGGATTGGAACGAAAAGAATAAGGTCATGCATTTAAGCATCGATCAGGATAAGGCTAGAGCTCTTGGCGTTGACAGTCAAAACCTGGCATTGAGCCTGCAGATGCAACTGTCCGGTGCGACGGTGGCTGAATTTTATGAAGGCGATAAAACAGTGAATATTGTATACCGGCTGGACAGTCAAAATCGCAAGGATTTGTCTGCCGTTAAGAGTCTGCCTGTTCATATTGGCAGCGGCAAATTTGTACCGCTGGAACAAATCGCCGTAATCAGCTATGAGGCAGAGGAAGGCTTAATTTGGCGGAGGGACTTAAAGCCGACGATTACCATACAAGCTGAGGTGCTGCCGGGGATAACCGGCAATGATGCCACAAAGCAGGTTTACGGGGAACTAAAATCACTCCGGGATAATCTGCCTGCCGGTTATAGCATTGATATCGGCGGTTCCCTGGAACGAAGCAAAAGCTCGATGGAGTTTTTGTTGCAGCCAGTTCCAGTGATGATTGTACTGATTGTCATCCTGCTTATGTTCCAATTGCAAAAGATGTCCCTTATGGTACTGACCTTGCTTACTGCGCCATTGGGCATTATTGGGGTCAGTCTCTCGATGCTGTTGACTTTACGGCCGATGGGCTTTGTGGCTGAGCTGGGAATTTTGGCACTTAGCGGGATGATTATCCGCAATTCAGTCATCCTCATTGATCAGATTGAGCAGCATATCAAGGCTGGTGAGGCTCCCTGGGAAGCGATTATCAATTCTGCCGTTCTCAGATTTCGCCCGATCATGCTGACGGCAGCGGCGGCAATTCTTGGCATGGTTCCTTTGATTCCCAGCACTTTCTGGGGTCCGATGGCTGTTGCCATTGCAGGCGGATTATTGGGAGCGACTATTCTTACTTTGCTGGTTTTACCGACGATGTATGCGGTAGCATTTAAGGTGAAGAAATAAGAAAGGTGGACTTTTAAAAAAAGTCCACCTTTCTTCTCATATCGGCTTATTTACATTTTTCGTTTGATTTACAAGCTTTTTTCTGTGGAGCTATTTCGCAGGCAAAATTGACGTTGGCATCATTACATTTGTTGTTGTCTTTGCAGTTTTTTTCATTTTTCTTCGCCATTTAGCAAGCACCTCCTTTGGTGTGATGAAGTTATTTTTCCCTCTGAGAAAATTATTATGACTGTTATAATTTGATAAACACGGCAGGAAGTTGCTGGTTTTGCTGCAATTTATATACAAAAATTGTTTTGTTAAACTAGGATAGCGGCTCAATCAGACAGACACGGCTATGGAAAAAAAGAGCGTTTCAGTGCTAAAGGGATGATTGACAGTAAATTCTTCCTATGGTATGATTTATAAAAATTAAATACGTTTAATCTCTTATCCAGAGAGGTCGAGGGACTGGCCCGATGACACCCGGCAACCGGCAGCAATGCAGTGGTGCTAAATCCAGCAGGATAAAAATTTCCTGGAAGATGAGAGGAATGTGGTAGCTGTTGCAAACCCCTTCCTTGAAGGGGTTTTTTGTTTGCCGGCTGGATAAGGTTAAACCATGAACTTGGGAGGACTATATGGAATTTTGTTCTAAAGTAGCGCATGTTGGTCTCTGTACCGATGAAAAAACCGGTGCAATCAGCACACCTGTTTATCAAACGGCAACCTTTCGTCATCCCGGGTTAGGACAAAGCACCGGCTTCGACTATTCACGCACGCAGAATCCAACGCGCAAAGTGCTGGAGGAAGCTGTAGCCGACCTGGAAAATGGCGCTGCCGGTTTTGCATTTTCTTCCGGTATGGCGGCAGTATCCGGTGTTTTGATGATTTACAGCAGCGGTGATCATTTGGTAGTGGTGGAAGATTGCTATGGCGGCACATACCGTATACTGGATAAGGTATTCGCCAGGTTCGGCATTACGACAACTTTTGTTGACTCCAGTGATTTGGACGAAATAGCCCAGGCGGTCACCGGCAATACCAAGGCCATCCTTGTGGAAACTCCGACAAATCCGTTAATGAAAATAGCTGATATCCGGCAGATTGCCCAGTTGGCTCGCCGGCATAACCTGCACTGCATCGTCGATAATACGTTTTTGACCCCTTATTACCAGCGTCCGCTTGAATTGGGCGCCGATATCGTGATCCACAGCGGAACCAAGTACTTATCCGGTCATAACGACGTATTGTGCGGTATTGTTGTTGCCCGTGATGCGGAGTTGGCTGAAAAAATACGGTTTATTCAAAACGCCACCGGTGCCGTGCTGGGACCTCAAGACAGCTGGCTGTTGCTCAGAGGCATGAAAACACTGGCGCTCAGAATGGACCGGCATAATGAGAATGCAGGCAAGGTAGCCCAGTGGCTGACCACTCATCCGAAAGTGGAGCAGGTTTATTATCCGGGGCTAAGCAGCCATCCAGGACGGGAAATTCAGGAATCTCAGGCTTCCGGCTATGGCGGGATGCTGTCATTTACGGTAACTGATCAGGCACTGGTGCCGCAGGTATTGGCGAAGGTAAAACTATTACAGTTTGCAGAAAGTTTAGGCGGCGTAGAATCCCTTATTACTTTTCCGGCAGCGCAGACCCATGCCGATATTCCGGCGGACATCCGGGCAAGGCTCGGGATATCCGAATGTTTGTTGCGGCTTTCCGTAGGAATTGAGCATGTCGACGATATTATTCAGGATTTGGAACAAGCTCTCGGTTAAGTAAAAAATGTCTTTTAATGGATTGACGATTTATTGTATTTGTGGTAATATTTGATCATAATAACAATATTGTTCGGCCGATCAGACAACTGAAGGCTAAGGGTGCTTTACTAAAGCTGCCTTTAGCCTTTTTGTTATATGTTGGCAACTATAAAGGATATCATAAGGAGGGTCTTATATGTCACGTATTGCTCAGAACTTAACGGATCTTATCGGTAACACCCCTTTGCTGGAAGTTCGTAATTATAATGCAGAGGAAAAGCTTGAGGCCAAGCTTGTTGCCAAATTGGAATATTTTAATCCGCTCAGCAGCGTAAAGGACCGTATTGGCTACGCGATGATCAAGGATGCAGAAGACCGAGGCGTTATTAATAAGGATACGGTAATTATTGAACCGACCAGCGGCAATACTGGTATTGCGCTTGCTTTTGTGGCCGCAGCCCGGGGCTATAAGCTGATTCTGACCATGCCTGATACGATGAGCGTAGAACGGCGTAATCTACTGAAAGCATTAGGGGCTGAATTGGTGTTGACTCCCGGTGCGGAAGGCATGAAAGGCGCTATCCGCAAAGCAGAAGAATTAGCTGCCTCTACAGCCAATTCGTATCTGCCTCAGCAATTTAACAATCCTGCTAATCCGGAAATTCACAGAAAAACTACTGCTGAAGAAATCTGGCGCGATACAGATGGCAAAGTGGACGTTTTTATTGCCGGTGTAGGCACAGGCGGAACGGTAACTGGTGTCGGTGAAGTCTTGAAACGGTACAATCCCAATGTTAAAATCGTCGCTGTAGAGCCAGCTGATTCTCCGGTGCTTTCCGGTGGCAACCCTGGCCCGCACAAAATTCAGGGGATTGGGGCAGGCTTTGTTCCCCAGGTTATCAATACGGCTATCATTGATGAAATTTTTAAAGTAAAAAACGAGGAAGCCTTTACTGCTGCCCGCAATCTTGCCAAACGGGAAGGCTTGCTTGTAGGGATTTCCAGCGGAGCGGCAGCTTTTGCAGCCACGGAAATCGCCAAACGCCCTGAGAACAAAGGCAAAACCATTGTTGTACTGCTGCCTGATACCGGTGAGAGATATCTGTCCACCGTTCTTTTTGAAACAAACTAAGAAATTGCAGCTTTTCAAAATGAGGGCTAAGCAACCGTTATAAGGCTGCTTAGCCTTTTGCGTGAATAACACAATGGGATTTTTTTATTGACATGGCCGTCTTCCCATGCTAATATCAAAATCAATAATTAAATAGAAAACTCTTATCGAGAGTGGTCGAGGGAATGGCCCGATGACACCCGGCAACCGGCAGCAATGCAGTGGTGCTAAATCCAGCAGAACGGAAGCGTTCTGGAAGATGAGAGGAAAGAATATGGTTTTTTTGAACCCCTTTCCTCGGAAAGGGGTTTTACTATTGGTTATAGCGAGTATGCAGGTGAGAGGAGAAGATATGAGAAGGCGTAAGCATATGAAGGTGATTACCGTTGCCGATAAAGAACAGCCTCTGCTCCTGGACTGCGGTATGATGCTGCCCGAAATTCAGGCTGCCTATGAAACCTACGGCAAATTATCTCCAGCCCGTGACAACGTTGTTTTGGTTGTTCACGCTTTAACCGGAGACAGTCACCCGGCGGCCCATGACCGGGATGATGAAATAGGCTGGTGGGAACCGCTGGTCGGTCCAGGCTGTCCCATTGATACGAATATTTTTTATGTCATTTGTTCCAATGTGCTGGGCGGTTGTCAGGGGACAACCGGACCTGCTTCCATCAATCCTGACACCGGGCATCCGTACGGAGCATGTTTTCCGCAAATTACGATCCGTGATATGGTGCGCGTGCAAAAACGATTGCTTGATAAACTAGGAATTGAACGGTTAGTTTTGGTTATCGGCGGTTCAATGGGAGGGATGCAGGCGCTGGAGTGGGCGGTTACTTATCCGGATATGATGGATGGTGCTGCCGTGATTGCCGCGCCCGGTCATACAACACCTCAGGCTATTGCCTATAATGTTGTCGGCCGCAGGGCGGTTATGCTTGATCCGGCCTGGCAGGAAGGAAATTATTACGGTTCGCAGGGGCCGGCAGAAGGGCTTGCTATTGCCAGGGCATTAGGAATGATCACTTATCAAAGTGATGCTTCCATGACGGAGAAATTTGGCCGTAAACGGCGGAATGATCAGTTTGAAATTGAAAACTATCTCGACTACCAGGGAGGCAGCCTGGTAAAGCGCTTTGATGCCAATGCGTACTTGTACCTGTTGAAGGCCTTGGATCTGCACGATGTGAGCAGGGGGTACGCTTCCTACCAGGCGGCGCTGCGGCGGGTAAAAGCCAGGGTGCTGGTGATTGGTGTCAGCTCCGATATTTTATATCCTCCTTACCAGCAGCAGCAATTGGTAAAAGAGCTGAAAGCGGCAGGAGTCCGGGCCGAATACAGCGAGATTGAGAGCTGTCACGGTCATGACGGTTTTCTCATTGATTTTCCTGTTTTGCGGCCAATGGTTGACCGCTTTATCCGTTCTATACTGCCGACACCGGCCCTGCTGACCCGCCATTCCCTGTTTCGCCCCGCTGATTTGGCCTACTTAGGAGCCAGACTGGTGACAGAAATATAACAATACTCGATATTAAAAAAACTGAGGTGCTATTATGCAAAGATTGAAGAATTATGCTTCTCACAAAGCCAGCCAGTTTACGGAATCCGTTATCCGCGAAATGTCACGCATTGCTGCCCAGCACAATGCCATTAATCTGGCGCAGGGCTTTCCTGATTTTCCTGCTCCAGACGCTATTAAAGAAGCAGCTGTAAAAGCGATTTACAGCGATGAAAATCAATATGCCATTACCTGGGGAACAAAAGGTCTGCGAGATGCTATCGCCTGGAAGACCCAGAAAGATTACGGCTTCGCTGTTGATCCCGAAACCCAGCTGACCGTCTGCTGCGGCTCCACCGAAGGAATGATTGCCACTTTGCTGGCAACTGTCAATCCCGGCGAAGAAGTCATTATTTTTGAACCCTTCTACGAAAACTATGGAGCCGATGTAATTCTCTGCGGTGCGCAGCCCCGGTATATCCAACTAAAAGCTCCGGACTTTAGCTTTGACTATGATGAGCTTGCCGCGCTGTTTTCTGATAAGACACGGGCAATTATCATTAACACACCTAATAACCCGACAGGTAAAGTGTTTACCGGAGAAGAACTGAACTTTATTGCCGAACTCTGCGTGAAGCATGATGTATTAGCGATTACTGATGAAATCTATGAGCATATTTTATATGACGGTGCAAAACATATTTCCATGTGGACCCTGCCCGGAATGGCTGACAGAACAATTATTGTAAACGGTATTTCCAAGACTTACAGCGTTACAGGGTGGCGGATTGGTTATGTTCTGGCCCCGCCGGATATTTCCCAGGCAATACGGAAAGTTCATGATTTCCTTACAGTTGGAGCTGCTGCGCCGCTGCAGGTTGCTGCAGGCGAAGCAATGCGCTTCGGTCCCGAATATTATGAAGAGCTGGCAGATTTTTACCGGGTTCGCCGTGATTTTCTGTTTACTGTTCTGGAGAATGCCGGCTTTAGCTGCATTAAACCTCAGGGTGCCTATTACATCATGGCTGGCTTTGAAAAATTTGACTGGCAGGATGACGTTGAGTTTTCCCGCTATCTGACCCGGGATATTGGTGTTGCCGTAGTACCTGGTTCCAGCTTTTACCGGGAAACAACACCGGAAGCCAGTAAATATGTCCGTTTTTGCTTTTGCAAGCAATTCAAGACACTGGAAGCGGCTGCTGAACGTATTGGCAAGCTGACACAATTTGTAAAATAACGGCGCTTTTTCCTTGACCTTTACCAGACGCTGTGATACTATAAAGCAAATCAATTGTAAAAATGAGAAATAGGTACTAGCTGATTAGATATCTAAAGGCTAAGATTCCCGTAAGGGCGTCTTAGCCTTTTATTTTGGTGTAAGGGCTGACTGAAAGAAACAGAGGCCGGATTATTGCCCCGTTGACAGGGGGCAATAATCCGGCCTTTAGTAAGCAGAGGAGGGTGAGTCATGTTGATGATTATTGGTGCAGACCATTTAGGCGGCATTGAAAAGAATTTATATCATCACGGTTTTACGGATATCGAGCATATCCGGGGGAGAAATGTGAACGACCGCAAGAAGATTAATATTCCCTCCAATACGGCACTGATTGTAGTGCTTACCGATTATATCAATCACATGACAGCCAGATGTATCAAGGAGCAGGCTAAGGCGCAAGGTGTCCCCATGGTTTTTGCCAAACGGTCATGGTGCTTTCTCTCCAGGGAATTATCCCGCTGCGGGGCAATTTAGCTGCTTATATTTCAACCAGTATCAGCCTGAGTCCCAGCCCAAACAAAGCCAAGGCCAGCAGCATTAAAATGGAGCGCGATTTTACTTTTACTGACAGGCGAGCGCCGAACTGGGCACCGATGATTGCGCCAAAGCCGATGAACAGCGCTGGACCTACGAGAATATTCTGGGCCAGGTAATGCGAGATTACGCCAAAGAAGCTGGAAATAGCCAGCACGCAGTGCGAAGTAGCTGTTGCAATATGGGTGGGAAAGCCTAGGAAATAGACCATTGCCGGTACGTGAATAACACCGCCGCCTATTCCGAAGACGCTGGAGATAAAGCCGATAGCGACACTAAGCAATACCCCGCCGGTGCGGTTGTAGGTAAAAGTATCCTTGTCAAACTCGGCTGCATCCTGTTTTGGCGAGGAGCGCAGAAACATAATGATCGCAAGACCGACTAACAGCAGCCCAAAGGCTATACGAAAGCTGGTGCCGGTGAAGTACTCGGCAAGATAGCCACCGGCAAGAGCTCCCGGGATAGTTGCCAGGCTGAAGCGAATAACGGCATCATAATACACCTTTTTTTGCCGGATGTAGGCAATGGATCCGGACAGTGCATTGAGAAAAACGATTGTCAGTGAAGTACCGACAGCATATTGGGGAGTCCAGTGAAAGGCAAGTAAAAAGAGGGGAACAAAAATAACCCCGCCGCCGACACCGATTAATGTACCAAATGCGCCGACGGTGAACCCCATAGCAAGAAACAGCAAACTGGATGTTATCATTTTGACCTCCTTGAGGTAGTTATTTTATGCAGTAATTTTAATGGTAGTATTAATCATACTCTTTTGCTTTAGCGCTATCAATAGACTTAAGGAAGTTTTCCAGCTTTTTATTTGCTATCCCTCTGGCGGACGAGTTCGGATTTGGCTGCAGCTGAATATACTGATGGTAAGTAGTTTTAGCTAGCCGAGGTGGTAAATATGAAAAGATATTCCCATTTTCGCGAAATGGTTGTTGGCGTAAATACGCGGGTCCCGCTGGAGAGCGGCGAGTATGTTACGGCAATTAACTTTGATAACGCTGCTACAACTCCGCCCTTTTGTTCTGTCATGCAGGCAATTATGGAATTTGCCCCCTGGTATTCTTCCGTTCACCGGGGCAAAGGTCATAAGTCTGTTTTTTCCTCGGAACTATATGAAGAGAGCAGGCAGGTAATCAAGCAGTTTGTTGGTGCCGACCAAACGAAAGAAGTTATTTTCACCAAAAATACAACAGAATCGATTAATATCCTTGCTTATTTACTGCAGGGAGATGCTAAAAAACAAGTAGTCTTGTCCACCGATATGGAGCATCTTGCCAATGATCTGCCCTGGCGGGAGCATTTTACGATTGACTATGTGAAAATTAAAGAAGACGGACAGCTGTCACTCACTGATTTAAAAGAAAAGCTGATCAAATATCAGGGTAAGGTGAAGCTGGTAACAGTAACTGGAGCCTCGAATGTGACGGGATATATTAATCCTGTTTATAAGATTGCCGAACTGGCGCATAAATATGGAGCCCAAATTCTCGTTGACGGTGCTCAACTGGTTCCCCATGCGCCGTTTGATATGAAGCCTTCCAATGCAGCCGATCATATCGATTATCTGGTTTTTTCCGGCCATAAGCTGTATGCTCCCTTTGGAGCAGGAGTGCTGATAGGACCGCTGGAAGATTTCGCTGCGGGAAATCCGGTTTATAAAGGGGGTGGCGCGGTAGGTCTGGTATCCCATGACTTTGTTGAATGGGATAATCCGCCTAACCGCTATGAAGCGGGTACGCCCAATATGATGGGCGTAGTGGCTATGACTGCCGCCATTCAAACGTTACAATCCATTAACTGTGGAGTTGTCCATGAATATGAAAAGAATTTAATTGACTATGCGATAAAAGGGCTGCAGTGTATACCGGATATCCAGTTGTTTTGTTGTGCTGACGGCAATGAAGAGCGGGTAAGTCTGGTATCCTTTGCAGTTGACGGCCTGTATCACAGTATCGTTGCCGCCATTTTAGCCCAGGAGGCAGGGATTGCTGCCAGGAGCGGCCTGTTTTGCGCTCACCCGTATGTGGAAAAATTATTAAAAATGTCGGATAAGGAATTAGCGCACTATCATGAAAATGTAGATGTCCTTGTGCCTGGTTTGGTAAGAATCAGTTTCGGCTTGTATAATACCCGCGAGGAGATCGATGTCATGCTTGATCTGCTGACAAGAGTGTCGCGCAATAAGAACTATTATAAGAACAAATATAAAAATGAAGCCCGCAATGGCGGGGAGGAACAAACCCATTTCTTATGGTTTTGTTAGAAATCCGGCTTGACTGCTGACCGCTTTTATGGTTAAATAAATACAACGTATTTTGAGCTGATTGGAAAAACCAAAGGCCAAAGTGTTTCGACACTTTGGCTTTTTTATTTTTTGGAGGTGTCGTACATGAAGTGGCAGCAGGATATAAGCAAATTAAATAATGTGGAAAAAATAAAACTGGAAAAAGACGGTCTGGATGTAATTCATGATATTGAGCGATATGCTGAGCTGGGCTTTGCCGCTATTGACCCTGCTGATTTCGACCGGCTGAAGTGGTACGGTTTATACGTGCAGCGTCCGAAGAGCGAGGGTCTTTTTATGCTGAGAGTCAAGCTGCCCGGCGGTGGTCTGACTGCCGGGCAGGCCAGGGCAGTAGCAGCTATAGCCAAAGATTACACACAGGACCGGCTGGCGATTACCACCAGGCAGTCCCTGCAGTTTCATGGGTTAAAGGTAGAGTTTCTGCCGGATATATTCGGACGCCTGAATGAGGTCGGCCTTAGCGTGGTAGAAGCGGCCGGCGACTGCCCCCGCAATATTGTCAGCACTCCGCTCGCTGGGATTGATAAAGATGAAGTATTGGACCCCCGTCCATTAATCACAGAGCTGAATCAGTTCTTCGAAGGCAACCGTGAGTTTTCCAATCTGCCGCGCAAATTTAAAATTGCGATAACCGGCAGTGTCGATAATTCGATTTTTGCCCAAATTAATGACTTAGCCTTTGTGCCGGCAGTGAAAGAAATAGAGGGCCAATCTGTGCTGGGCTTTCATGTACTGGCAGGCGGCGGTTTATCTGCCAAGCCGGCCTTAGCGATTAAGCTGGATGTGTTTGTCCGTCCTGAGCAGGTGCTGCTTGTTGCCAGTGCTACTGCTGCGCTTTTCCGGGATTATGGTTATCGGGAAAGCCGTCATCACGCCCGGCTGAAATATCTCATACAGGACTGGGGAAAAGAAAAATTTACGGCAGAGCTGCTGGCTCTTACAGGTCCTTTGCATACACCCGGGGAGGAACCGGCCGCCAAATCAGCTGAGGGGCTTTTTTATGGAATTCATCAGCAGAAGCAGCCGGGGCTAAATTACGCAGGCCTTGCGATTCCGGCAGGGCAGCTTACTGCGGAAGAATTGACGGACTTAGCTGGTATTGCCGAAATTTATGGTGACGGTACCTTGCGAACAGTCAATTCGCAAAATCTCGTCATTGCCAATATTCCGGATGAGAAGCTGCAGCGATTGTCGGCAGAAGAACTGATAAGCCGCTTTGCGACTCCGGAAATTGTTCATGCTCCTGCCGTTATTTCCTGTACAGGAACGGAGTTTTGTCCGCTCGGATTAGTTCGCACGAAACATTTGGTAAGTCCTATTGAGGCCTATGTAAAACAAAAAGGGCTAGACAATCTGCCTGTCAGCATTCATATCAGTGGCTGCATTAATTCCTGCGGTCAGCACCAGATAGCAGATATCGGCCTGCAGGGTGTACTCAGCAGGCAAGGCGACAACGTAAGTGAAGCTTTTGAAATTTGGCTTGCAGGTTCCCTGGCAGGACCGGGCAAGCTTGGTACTAAGCTAAAAGGAGCTGTTCCCTCTGAACAGCTACCGCAGGTTCTTGGCCGGTTCCTGGAACATGTTCAAACTACGCGGCAACCGGCAGAAGCTTTTGACGATTATGTGCGCCGGCAAGGAATTGAGCATTTGCAGCACGTACTGGATAAAATTAAAGAAATCGGCTGATTAGAGAGACTGAAGGCCGGAGAACAAGCGCCATGTTAGAAAGCAGGCACTTGTTCTCCGGCTTTTTTCTATATAAAGATTTTGCTTGGAGGTGTTGGCGGGCAATACGTAACTGGCATGAAAGTCTAATTTTAAAAGTATTGAGGAGAGTGTAAGAATGAAACAATATGCCAAAATAATGTCTTTATTCATCCTACTTGTATTTAGT
This sequence comes from Anaerospora hongkongensis, assembly GCF_004339805.1. Classification (GTDB taxonomy): domain Bacteria; phylum Bacillota; class Negativicutes; order Sporomusales; family DSM-15969; genus Anaerospora; species Anaerospora hongkongensis. The sequence goes on from NZ_SLUI01000003.1 coordinate 142,713, forward strand.
GTCGCCTTAGCTGGTTGCGGATCTGCGGAAAAGACGCCAAAGGCTGATAAAACCCCGACAAAACTGACCTTTGGTGTTGCCCCTGGACCTTATGGAGATATGATCCGCTATGCCATTAAACCTGGACTGGAGAAAAAAGGCTATACGGTTGAGCTAAAAGAGTTCAGTGATTATGTACAGCCAAATCTGGCCTTAAATAACAAAGAACTGGATGCGAATCTGTTCCAGCACCGTCCTTATCTGGAAAAATTTTCGGCGGATAAAGGCTTAAAACTTTCGCCGGTTATCAATGTTCCCACAGCCGGTCTTGGTGTATACTCCCGCAAAATTCAGGCTGCCAATACGGATGAACTGAAAAAGCTGATCAAACCAGGCGATGAAATTACGCTTGCCAACGATCCGACTAATCTAGCCAGAGCGCTACAGCTTTTAGCCAAGCATGGTCTAATCACCATTAAAGCTGATATTGACCAGACAAAGGCATCGGAGAAAGATATTGTCCAAAACCCGTACGGGCTGAAGGTATCACCTTTAGAGGCAGCCCAACTGCCCCGTTCCTTAGACAGTGTGGCTCTTTCGGTAGTAAACGGCAATTTTGCCATTGCTGCAGGCATTCCTTTGTCCTCGGCTATTATCAAGGAAGAACTTGCCGAACCGATTAAGAATCTGGTGGCGGTTCGTACCGAAGATCTGGATAAGCAATTTGTCAAAGATATTAAGGAAGTTATTGAATCGGAAGATTTTAAAAAGGCGATTGAAGATCCGAAATATCCCTTTAAAGATTTCCAAAAACCCGATTGGTATAAGACCAAATGGAATGTAAAGTAATTGCAACCCAATAAAAGGAGGCAGCAATGATCCACTTACAAGCAATTTCTGTTACCTTTGGCGAGCATATCAGAACTGTCTCTGCAGTGAAGCAGGTATCGCTGAAAATTGAACAAGGTGAGATATTCGGTATTGTCGGAACAAGCGGAGCAGGGAAAAGCACCCTGCTCCGCACCATTAACCTGCTGCAGCGCCCCACTTCCGGCCAAGTCGTGATTGATGGAACCGATATAACCGGCTACAGCGGCGAAAAGCTGCGCAATGTACGCTTGCAAATGGGGATGATCTTTCAGCACTTTAATCTCATCCATACTAAATCCGTTTTTGACAATGTGGCTTTTACGTTAAAGGCGGCAGGCAAGAGCAAACAGGAAATACAGGAGCGAGTTCCCAAACTGCTTGAACTGGTAGGGCTTGCCGACAAATCGGCAGCATATCCCGGTCAGTTAAGCGGTGGTCAGAAGCAGCGTGTCGGTATTGCCCGGGCCCTGGCCAATGATCCGAAAATTTTACTGTGCGATGAACCCACATCAGCCCTTGATCTGGAGACAACCAATTCGATTTTGGAATTATTGAAGGATATAAACAAAAAGACCGGGATCACGATGGTGCTTATAACGCATGAAATGACAGTTGTGAAGAAAATTTGTGACCGGGTAGCGGTAATGAGCCAGGGTCAGGTAGTGGAAAATGACACCGTTCTGAATATATTTGCCAATCCGCAGGCGGATTTTACGCAACAGCTTATTCGCCACTCCAGCGATTTTGCCATACCGGAGAGGCTGCTTGCTAAGCTTACCGGCAAAGTATTGAAAATCATTTACCGCGGTGAAGGTGCAGAAACTCCGGTCATTTCTGATGCGGCGCAAAAGTTTCCCGTAGCAATCAATATTCTGCATGGCAAGATTGAATATATTACCGACCTGCCGCTGGGTGTCCTGCTTGTGAATATTAATGGGACAGCACCGGCAGTGGAAGAGGCAATCCGGTATATTGAAGCCCGTGTGGATCATGTCGAGGTGACATATGGATAATGTTTTTTTCAGCGATCTCAGCAAGGCCTTTGGTGAAACGTTTTATATGGTGGGGATAGCGCTGGCGCTGTCGATCATCATTGGTGTTCCATTAGGGTTGGTGTTATACATAACCGATAAAGGGTTGTTTGCCGAGAATCGTCTGGTAAATGTCGTCGGCGGTCTGGCAATTAACGTGGTTCGTTCAACGCCCTTTGTTATTTTGCTGGTGCTTGTCCTACCGATCACACAAAAGCTGATTGGAACAACAATCGGCCCAATTGCGGCTGCAGTTCCGTTGTCCATTGCTTCAGTAGCGTTTTATGCGCGCCTGGTGCAAGGCTCTTTGTGGGAAGTGGATAAAGGGGTGATTGAAGCAGCCATTTCAATGGGAGCATCTCCCTGGATGATTATAAAGGATGTATTGCTTTCCGAGAGCCTGCCTGGTTTACTGAGAGGTTTGACAATCACCGCCGTCAGCCTGATCGGCTATTCGGCAATGGCCGGCATAGTCGGCGGCGGCGGCGTGGGGGATTTGGCTATCCGCTTTGGCTACTACCGCTACCAGACGGATGTGATGCTGCTGACTGTTGTTATATTGGTCGTACTAGTGCAGCTGGTACAAAGCATCGGGGATTACTCTGCCAAGAAATATGAACGGTAATAATGTGAGGGAGGACTAGACATGAGCGAACATGCAGTATTATGGGAAGAACTGACCTTGGATGATGCGCTGGAGCTGGCGGAAAAACGGGGGATTATCATTGTGCCTGTTGCCACAACCGAAGCGCATGGCAATCATCTGCCGTTAGGCACTGATACCTATACAGCCGAATGGATAGCACTGGAAATCAGCAGAAAGACCGGCTTGCCCGCACTGGTGCCGACGCCAGTCCGGGCTGGGGCGTCGCCAACATTTCACTATGACCGCAATGGTGACCCTGTGCCGGGCACGCTTGCCGTAAGCCACAGTACCCTGCATGCTTTTCTTAAGGATATCATCCGCGGCCTGTGGACTTCCGGTTTCCGGAAAGTCATTATTATCCAAGGCCACGGACAGGAGCCAAACCTGCAGGTAATTACGCAGGAAGTAGCCACTGAGCTGCGCCGGGAAAACAAGAGTGTCTTTATTGCTGCAGCCACCTATTGGGAGCTGGCAGCAGAAACTTTGCGCCGCGAAGTGACAACACCTTTTTATCATTCCGGTGAAGAGGAAACCAGCAATGTCTTATTCGTTCGTCCCGAGCTTGTTAAGCTGGAGAAAAGTATCGGTAAGGAATTGGTGCCGCTGATTGATAAGTCTCTGCTGAAAAAATCCATTACCCAGGATGAGACGGAAACTTTCCAGGTTTTTGATATTGCCCAGATGATTCCCATACCGGAGCCGGGGCACCGGAGCGCTGCCGGTATTGGGACAACAGAGCAGATTAAAAGTGCAACGGCTGAAAAAGGGGAAAAGGTTTTAAACAGAGCGGTGGAACGGTATCTGGACCTGATCCGGGATCTGGAGGAAAACTATGCACCTCAGGAAGTTCCAGGATCGGACGTAAAACAGCGGCCTGCAGCCAAACGGTTTGCAGTTAACTACTAGGTTGTCACAGGAGGATTCGTTAATGGCTAAGCTAACATCAGGCGCTTCAACAGAAAAATTTTGGGATGTTAAACTGGAAACACAAAGCAGGCAGGAATGGGATGAACTTAAGCTGGCGCTGTTGAAAAAGCATTTGCGTCATGCCTATGAAGGATCACCGCATTACCGGCACAGCTTTGATCAGGCCAAGGTACATCCCGATAAAATAAAAACGCTGGCAGATATTCAATACTTTCCCACCATTGAAAAGAAGTTAATTCGCGAGAGGCAGGAGGCTGTGCTGCCTTTTGGCGACTTGCTTGCCGCACCGGAACGGGATATCGTGTATATTTCTACTTCCAGCGGCTCAACAGGAATACCGACAGCTTCTCCCTTCACCGCACAGGATTTTGAGGATTGGATGGATTATGAGGCCAGGCAGTTCTATTCCAGCGGACTTCGCTCCAAAGACCGGTACTGCCATGCCCTGAATTTTTCCCTCTTTGTCGGCGGCCCCTGTGTATTGGGGGCGCAGAAGGTTGGCGCCCTGACCATCCATGCCGGAACGATCCCTTCCGACCGGCTGCTGATGATTGCCCGGCAATTCCAAGCTACTGCCATCTGGACAACGCCTTCCTATGCGTGGTATTTAGGAGAAACAGCAAAACAGCAGGGCTTGAATCCGGCATCAGATTTTGCTATCCGGAAAATCTTTGTGGCTGGTGAACCAGGCGGCTCCATTCCGGAAACACGGGGGCAGATTGAGGCGCTTTGGGGAGCCGATGTATATGACTATTACGGCTTATCCGATATTTTTGGCTCCTGCGCCGGAATGTGCGAGGCCAAGCATGGATTGCACTGGGCTGAGGACCATATTTTGCTGGAAGTGCTCGACCTTAAGACCGGGGAACCGGTAGCGGAGGGTGAGCGGGGAGAAATGGTGCTGACCACCTTGAAGAAAGCAGCCCGGCCGATGGTTCGCTTCCGGACAGGAGATATTGTGTCCTATACAACCGAACCCTGCAGCTGCGGGCGGACGGCCTTACGGCTTCACGGCATTCACGGCAGGATTGATGATATGCTGATCATTAAAGGCGTCAACGTATTTCCGAGTGATGTGGAGGCGATTGTCAGGAAAGATCCCGCCTACAGCGGTGAGTACCTGCTGATCGTTAACCGGCGCAATCATCTGGATGAGTTAACGGTGCAGGCCGAGCATGCTGAAGGACAGGGCAGCACGCATGAACTGGCAGAGCGGCTGAAGAAGAATCTGAAAGCTGCTACAGGCATCTCGGCAGCAGTGGAAATTTTGTCTCCTGGTACACTGCCCAGGGCAACGCATAAGGCCAAACGGGTTGTGGATATGCGTTCCCAGGTGTGGAGTTAAAAAAAGTGAAAAGAAATGAGGGATTCGTGTGGCACTGATAAACGGTGAGCAATATAAAGCAAGTCTTGCGAAGCTGCGTCCCAATATCTATAAATGGGGCAGGCTAATTGAGGATGTGACGACGCATCCGGCTACCAGGCTGCATGTAGAGTCTGTTTCCCATTCCTATGATGCTGCTTTTACCGAAGAAGCCGGTATTTTTACCCGTACCTCTCATCTGACGGGGCAAAAAGCCCATCGCTGGAACACGCTGATGACCAGTGCCGAGGATGTACTGGCCAACAGTCAGATGAAGCGGGCGCAGTTTCACCGCACCGGGACTTGCCAGGGAGCTACCTGCGCAGGTTGGACGGCGCTCAATGCTCTGTGGGCTGTTACCTATGAAGCCGATCAAGAGTACGGAACAGCTTATCACCAGCGCATCAAGGATTATTTTGCCCTGGTTGAAGACAATTCGTATGCCCTGGCCGGTGCACTGACTGATGCCAAAGGCAACCGGGCGCTGGGCGTTGCCCAGCAGCCTGATGCCGACAGCTATCTGCACATAGTGGAAACAAGACCGGATGGCATTGTCGTTAGGGGCTGCAAGGCCCAGATATGCGGTGTTGCCGCCGCACATGAGATTATCTGCGTGCCGGGAAGCGCTCATACTGAGGCCGATAAGGCGGCAGCGCTGGCTTTTGCAATCCCGCGCGATGCGGCAGGTATTACGATTGTTGAGACCCGGCGCCCCAGCGACAGCCGCGATGAGGAGGAGGGCTGGGACTCACCGAAAGCAGGTGGGATAACGCAAGCGTTCCTGCTGTTTGATGATGTTTTTGTACCGAACGAACGGATTTTTTTATGCGGTGAATATCCGTATACCGGCGTATTTTTACATTACTTTACTGCAATCTACCGGTCGGCTATCGGCGCCTGTGTGGCCGGGCAGGGTGATGTGATGATCGGTGCCGCGATCAATATGATTCAAGCCAACGGACTAAAGCAGAAAACCTTTCAGGAAAAACTCAGCCAAATGGCAATTAACAATGAAATTACCTATGGTATTGGACTGGGGGCAATGTTTAAAGGGGCGCAGCATCCTTCCGGTATTTGGATTCCTGATCCGCTCTTGGCTCATGTCAACAAAACCCAGGTGGCTACCCTGCCTTATCAGACAAAAGTACTTGCTCAGGAAATCAGCGGCGGTATCGCGGAAACGGGCTGCTTTCCCGCCTATCAGGACTTTCAGTCTCCTGAATACGGCGATAAGCTGGTACGGGCGCTGACAGCAGGCATAGACGGAAAAGAACGGGCCAAGGCAGCCCGTCTGGTCGAATGGCTGACAGTTGGCGGCGGCATTCCTGGCTGCATGCATGGCGGTGGTTCGCCGGAAGGGGCCAAGCTTGTTGTGCGTAAAAGCGAGCCTTGGGATCATTTTGCTGAGTATGCGAAGAGAATTGCAAATGCAGGTAAGTTAGATGCATAATGTCCGTGGAAGAGGCCTTGACTGTCCAATTCTTATATGCTAGGATAACAGAAATTGGAGATGTTAGGTGATCAGTAACAACTGAAGGCAAAGGTATTCCGGCGGAACCTTTGCCTTTTTGTATAGGAACCTGGCTATGATAACTTCCCTGCCGGTTAGCTGGTAATAAAACAATGGAGGGGTTACAATGACAAGAGAAAAGAATTTGGAGAACATGTCCTGTACAGATTGCAGTATTTACAACTGCCGGAGCAAGAACAAAGCATTTCCTGGCTTTTGCCTGACTACCAAGGACAATGAGGGACATTCTATTGCATCAGATATTGAAGAAATAAAAAATTGCCTCCAGGGTGATGATGAAGATGCGCTGGTTGCCAAAGCTTCAGCGCAGGTGGAGGGACTTTTTTACGGTAAGCTTACCAGGGTAGAGGAAATAATTGAGTTTGCCAATCGTATTGGTGCAAAAAAAATCGGAATCGCCACCTGTGCCGGTTTAATCGAAGAGGCGAAAATCTTTGCGGATATTCTTACCGCCAAGGGGTTTGACTACTACAGCGTCATTTGCAAGGTCGGTTCTGTGGACAAAGCCGAAATCGGCATACTGGAAGAACATAAGATTAAGCCGGGCAGTCATGAAGCCATGTGCAATCCCATTCTGCAGGCCCGCATCCTGAACTATCACAAAACAGATCTCAATGTGGTTGTAGGATTGTGCGTAGGCCATGATTCTCTGTTTATTAAGTACTCGGATGCTTTAGTGACTACATTAATTACGAAAGACCGGCTGACAGGGCATAATCCGGCGGCAGCCTTATATACGGCTCACTCCTATTACAAGCGCCTGCTGCAGGTAAAAGAATAGGCCCGGGAACAATAAAAAAGGGCATTGACAAGTGGCTGAAAAACATGTTAAAATCGTCACAATTGAACATGACTCTTATCTAGAGTGGTCGAGGGACTGGCCCGATGACACCCAGCAACCGGCAGCAATGCAGTGGTGCTAATTCCAGCAGGATTTTTATCCTGAGAGATGAGAGAAAGGCCGGATGAAAAGCCCCCTTTCCTCGTGAAAGGGGGCTTTTCCTTATAGCTGCCTCCAACCTGGAGTGCTTTAGTGGATAGAATGTTGGAGGTGACGGAATTGACAGTTGAAAGCGTGTCAATAGAGGATGAATTAATAACTACAGTAGACAGTTTTACCTGCGTTGCGCATGTAAGGGTAAATTTGCTGAACGGTCCTGGTGCCGTTACCCGCATGCTGCAGGAACTTGCTGCGAATCATGTTAACTTAGAATTAATCAGTATTCGCGCCGGGCAAGTAATGTTTACCGTGCCGGAGGAAGCTGTGGAGACGGTTTGCGCCGGCCTGAAACAATTTGATTGTTGTTTTGATATTGAAAAGCAGTGCTCGATTGTATCGATCAGCGGAGGCAAGGTAACGCAGGTCCCTGATTTAACTGCCCGCATTACCGGGGAACTCCTTTCCGAAGAGATACCGCTGCTGCGAATGCTTGGCTCAGTCCATCAAATAACGATGCTTTTACCAACGGCACATTTGCCGTCAATGGTCACGATTTTGGAGAGTAAATTTGGCATTGCATTTGGTTAACGTCATGACGCTGACAATTCGTAAGCAGGTATGTCAGGAAAAGTGAGGGGTATATATGGAGCCGAAAATAGATAAGGAAAATGGAGTGGCAGCTTCTAAAAAAGGATATAATCAAATAGTTATTACCATTCGGGATGGGAAGGTCATTTCTTTTGAACAAAGCTTTCATGATGGCGCTAACGACGGAACGAACAGTGAGCGTGTTTAGGGGAAGCATCAACATCAACCAGTAAGAAATGGAGTGAGCGATTTGACGAAAGCTGCGAATAAACCAGCCGTAAAAAGTGAAGAAGTCATTTCCGGGGAAGTGCTGGAAAAAATAGAACAATCCTTTCAGGGAATGCTGCATGGGACAATTACGCTGATCATACAGGATTCCCGGATTATTCAACTGGAAAAGCATGAAAAAATAAGGCTTGTTTAGGAGGGCACAGAGTGGAGAAGAAGAGTAAAGCTGACTCGGCAGCGTCAAATAAAAACGCCAAACAGTCTGCCGAGCTGCAGAAAATGATTCTGGAGGCAGTAGGCGGATTAAAATACGGGCAAGTGGTGTTTGTCATTAAGAATGGCAAGGTTGTTCAGGTGGAACGAACAGATAAAAGCCGGATTACCGGCCTGGAAGGAATATATGGCGACGGAATCTAGGCGTAGCAGTATCCCGCCGGTTTGAAGATACGCCCCAGGCCGATCAGTAAACTGAAGGCTCTACATAAAACTGTCATTTATAACAAATAGGAGGAGAATGAACGATGACATTACCAGAAAACCTACGTTTAGCATCTTTGGCAGTCCATGGTGGACAAGAGCCTGATCCGGCAACCGGCTCGAGAGCAGTACCGATTTATCAGACAACCTCTTATAATTTCAGGGACAGCGAGCATGCGGCAAATTTGTTTGGTCTTAAGGAATTTGGCAATATCTATACACGTATTATGAATCCGACGACAGATGTTCTGGAAAAACGGATTGCAGCCTTAGAAGGCGGAGTAGGCGCTCTAGCCTTTGCCTCCGGTCATGCAGCCATTAGTGCAGCCATATTCAACATCGCCCAGGCAGGTGATGAGATCGTCAGTTCGTCTAGCTTGTACGGCGGTACATACAACATGTTTGCCTATACGCTGCCCAGGCTGGGGATCAAGGTGAATTTTGTCGACTCCAGTGATCCGGAAAACTTCCGCAAGGCCATTACGCCCAATACAAAAGCGATTTATGCTGAAACGATTGGCAATCCGCGAATTGATATCCTGGATATTGAAAAAGTGGCTGCTGTTGCTCATGAGAACGGCATCCCGCTGATTATTGACAGTACGTTCGCCACACCGTACCTGTGCCGGCCTATTGAATTCGGAGCAGATATTGTGGTCCATTCTGCTACGAAATTCATTGGCGGACATGGCACCTCTATGGGAGGACTGGTTATTGACGGCGGCAAATTTGACTGGAATAACGGCAAGTTTCCGCTGCTGAGCGAACCGGACCCAAGTTATCATGGGATCCGTTATACGGAAGCGCTGGGAGCGCAGGCCTATATTGTCCGCTTGCGCGTGCAAATATTGCGCGATCTCGGCGCCTGCCTGAGCCCCTTTAACAGCTTCCAGTTCCTGCAGGGGCTGGAAACGCTGCACCTGCGCCTGAAGCGTCATAGTGAAACTGCGTTGGCTGTAGCAAAATACCTGGAAGGGCATGAACAAGTATCGTGGGTCAGCTATCCCGGCTTGTCCGGCCATAAGGATTATGCACTCGCCCAGAAATATCTCCCTGAAGGTGCTGGCGCTATTCTTACCTTTGGTATTAAAGGCGGTCTGGCAGCAGGTAAGAAATTTATTGATTCTCTGCGGCTCTTTTCGCTGCTGGCCAATGTTGGCGATGCCAAATCACTGGTTATCCACCCGGCGAGCACGACTCACTCTCAATTGACTTCCGAGCAGCGCAGTGCTGCCGGCGCACCTGATGATATGGTAAGACTGTCGCTGGGGCTTGAAGATGCGGCAGATTTGATTGAAGATTTGGAGCAGGCGCTGGCGGCCGCCCGCTAATATCGGAAGCAAGAGGCTGAGGGACCATCCGCGGGGATGGGACTTTCAGCCTCTTTTTTCTAATGAAGATAAGCGGCGGCAACAGGATTTCGCAAATACAATCACGAAAATAAATAGAGAAAGTCAAATGTGCTAAATTTGCTTTACTGACATATATTGGAGGAGTCGCCATGTCACAATTGGATGATAAGCTGGCAGCGCTGCTGCAGCTTTTACAGGAATTAGAAAGCTCGGTTATTGGGTTTTCCGGAGGGGTTGACAGCACTTTTCTTGCCGCCGCAGCTTACCGGGCACAAAAGGATAAGGCGGTGGCCATAACCGCCTGTTCCGATACGCTGCCGGAAAGTGAACTGAAAGAAGCGGAGGCGACCGCCCGCCATATTGGCATCCGTCATCTTGTACTGACCATCAGTGAGCTGGACAGTCCTGATTTCGTGGAAAATACGAACCAACGCTGCTATTTTTGTAAAAAAACACGTTTCGGCGCTTTGGCTGAGTGGGCAAAGAATCAGGACATAAAATGGGTGCTGGATGGCTCAAATGCCGATGATGTTTCCGATTACCGCCCAGGCCTCAGGGCAATCGGTGAATTAGGCCAGGTACGCAGCCCGCTGCTGGAAGTGGGACTTACGAAAGACGAAATACGGGAAATATCGGCAGCCTGGGGACTGCCTACCTGGAATAAGCTGAGCGCGGCATGTTTGTCCTCGCGGGTTGCTTATGGGCAGCCCATTACGTCGGAAAAACTGTCGCAAATCGAGCAGGCTGAAGAATATTTAAAACCGCTTACCACCGGTCAGGTACGGGTACGCCATCATGGCGACATTGCCCGTATTGAAGTTGCTCCCCAGGATATACCGGTGCTTGCCGCGCCCGAAACGGCACAGGCGGTCAGCGCTTATTTTAAAAAACTGGGCTTTACATTTGTTACGCTTGATTTAACCGGTTACCGAACAGGCAGTATGAATGAAACCCTTACACAGGCAAACGGCAACTCATGATAAGTGGAGGTGTTCTATGCTAACGGCAATTCAGCAGGCGGCAGCTACCCATTTGCTGACCAAGGAAGAGATTGTCCGGCTGCTGCAGACAACAGAGTTTGACGGCCCTCTTTTTGAAGCAGCCAATGCGCTGCGGGAAAAATATGTGGGCAACCTGGTTCACTTGCGCGGCCTTATTGAGTTTTCGAATATCTGTAAGCAGAATTGTCTCTACTGCGGTTTGCGGCGTGAGAATCTAAATGTCCAGCGTTACCGTCTCACGACAGAGGAAATTCTCGATTTTGCCGCTAAGGCCCGTTCTTACGGCTATCGTACAGTAGTCTTGCAATCGGGTGAAGATGACTATTTTACTGTCGATAAGCTGCAGTATATCATTCGGAAGATCAAAGAGCTTGATCTGGCCATTACACTAAGCGTAGGTGAAAAATCAACGGACGAATACCGGGCCTATAAAGAGGCCGGAGCAGACCGTTATCTGCTTCGGATTGAAACAACCGACCAGGCTTTGTATGAGCGGCTTGATCCGGGCATGAGCTTTGTTAACCGGATTCGCTGCTTAAAGGATTTACGGGAGCTTGGCTATGAACTGGGAACAGGCTGTTTGGTCGGTCTGCCGGGCCAGACACTGGAATCACTGGCTGACGATATTCTGTTTTTTAAAGAACTAAATGCGGACATGGTCGGTATCGGACCATTTATTCCGAATCCCGACACACCCCTGGCCGCAGCGGCAGGCGGCTCATTCGAGTTGAGTCTGAAAGTAATGGCGATTACCAGGCTGCTGCTGCCGGACATTAATATTCCTGCGACAACTGCTATGGAAACGCTTAACCGCCAGGGCCGGGTTGTGGCACTGCAAAGTGGGGCTAATGTAGTGATGCCTAATGTTACGGAGGGAGATTACCGGAAGTTTTATGCCCTGTATCCGGGGAAAATCTGTATTAATGATACGCCTGCTCATTGCCGGGGCTGTATAACCGGCAAGATTACCGCTATTGGCCGGTCTATTTCCGAAGATTATGGTTTCCGGAATAAATGCTGTCCTCTATAACACGAATCCCCGCCAGACCAGGCGGGGATTTTTGCATCTTTGTTGAAAAGAAAGTTAATATTTTCACAAGTCCAAAAACGTGTTACAATAAAGAGGTAATAATTACCACTTCGCGCTGGAATAGTAGGTAGAAACTTGCACCCAAAGGCCCTTACAGCCGCCGGATAAGCGGCTGCTTGGAGATAGAAAATACCGTCACAGGTAAAAGGGAGAGGGGTATATGAACAAGATTACCGAACTGGACAAGGTGATTGACCGAGTGAACGATGGAGCAACCATTATGATTGGTGGCTTTCTCGGCATCGGATCTCCGCTCAAGTGCATTGAAAAGCTGGTTGAAAAAGGGGTAAAGGAGCTTACGGTGATTGCGGTTACCAATGCTTATCCCGGCGGTGGCTTCGATCTGGCACCCTTGTTTAAAAACCGGCAGGTGAAGAAGTTTATTACAGCTCATACGGGTACTTGCCCGGAAGCTCTGGAGGTGTACAAGAGCGGTGATTTGGAAGTCGAATTTTACCCGATGGGGTCGTGGATTGAAAAAATCCGGGCTGCCGGGTCCGGTCTGGGCGGCGTATTGACGCCAATTGGTGTAGGTACGCTGGTGGAAAAGGACAAACAAAAATTAACCATTAACGGCAAAGAATACCTCCTGGAACTGCCGCTTAAGGCAGATTTTGCTTTTATAAAAGGATACCGTGCCGACCAACTGGGGAATGTGGAATACCGTGGTGTTTCGCTGAACAGCAATCCGGTTGTCGCTATGGCTGCTGACTATACGGTGGCTGAAGTGAATGAAATTGTGGAAGTTGGCGCTATTGAGCCTATCCGCGTGGGAACTCCGGGGATATTTGTCAGAGCTGTTATTCAAGGATACGCCTTCGAAGAGCATCAGCGGATTTATGAAGAGCTGTGGATGCGTACTGGCCGTTTAGCATAATTTCGTGCCAAAAAAAGGAGGGTATATGATGGATTATAGAGAAATGATAGCTCGTAGGGCCGCATTGGAATTAAATGACGGAGAAGTGGTAAACTTAGGTTTTGGTATGCCAACTGCCGTGGCCAATTATATTCCCGATGGCGTGGATGTGATCCTGCAATCCGAGAACGGGTGCCTGCTTTTCGGGCCAACACCCAAACGGGGTCAGCAGGATGCCGATAACGGCAATGCCGGCGGTCAGCCGATCAGTCTGCAGCCTGGGGCGGCAATTTTTGATCTGACAACATCTTTCAGCATTATTCGGGGAGGTCACGTAGATACTACTATCTTAGGGGCGCTCGAAGTGGATCAGTATGGTAATATTGCCAACTGGGCCATGCCGGTGGCACCGGGGAAATACTCACCCGGCATGGGAGGAGCAATGGACCTGGTGGGCGGAGCCCGTAAGGTTGTTGCTACTTTGCAGCATAATGATAAAAAGGGAGCCTCCAAAGTATTGAAAGAGTGTCTGCTGCCGTTGACCGGTAAAGGGGTGGTAGATATTATCATTACGGACAAGGCCGTTTTTTCTGTTGGTCCGGCAGGCTTAATCCTCCGGGAAATGGCGGCAGGCTTTACGGTTGACGATATCCGCGCTCTGACCGAAGCGGAGTTTACCGTTGCTGATGATCTTACCGAATACCGGCTGGGCTTTATTCAGGAGGCGGCAGCCGCAAAAGAGCAATAAACATGTGGCAGGACCGGGATGTTTAATCCGGCTTGCGCATGCTTTATAAACTTAAGAATAGAAAGGGGAATAAACACATGGAATTTAAAAAGGCACTTATTATCGGTGCAGGACAAATGGGCAGCGGAATTGCTCAAGTAATGGCGCAGGGCGGCTTGCAAGTAACCCTTCGCGATATTAAAGAAGAGTTCGTTAAAAAAGGAATTGCCGGAATTGATAAAAATCTGGCTAAATCAGTGGAAAAAGGCAAGCTTTCAGCTGAGGAAAAAACTGCCATTATGAGCCGTATTCAAGGTGTAGTGGAATTGGATGCCGCAGCCTGCGATGTTGATCTGGTTGTTGAAGCCGCTATTGAGAATATGGAAATCAAAAAAACGATTTTCCAGCAGCTTGATCAGCAGTGCCCGGCGCACACCATTTTTGCCACGAATACTTCCTCGCTGCCTGTAACCGCTATCGGTGCATTAACCAAACGGGCTGATAAAGTGATCGGCATGCATTTCTTCAATCCTGCTCCCGTTATGAAGCTGGTAGAAGTAATCAATGGCCTTGCCACAAGTGAGGAAACATTTGCGGCAGTAAAAGCTTTAGCAGAAAACCTCGGCAAATCCCCTGTAAAAGTATCTGATTTCCCTGGCTTTGTGGGCAACCGGATCATGATTCCGATGATCAATGAAGCTGTTTTCACCTTGATGGAAGGTGTAGCAAGCGCGGAAGATATTGATACTGTCGCTAAACTGGGCTTTAACCATCCGATGGGACCCTTGGCACTGTCCGACCTGATCGGCAACGATACCGTGCTGTACATCATGGAAGTGCTCTATGACGGCTATGGTGACCCGAAATACCGTCCGTGCCCGCTGCTCAAGAAAATGGTGCAGGCCGGCTATCTGGGACGCAAAACAGGCAAAGGATTCTACGACTATAATAAATAAATTGAATAGGCGGTGGAATGTATGAGTGAGTTTGCTAATCTGTTATTTGAGAAACAGGAAGGAATCGGGCTGGTAACGATTAACCGGCCTAAAGCCCTTAATGCGCTGAATCAGGCTACTCTCGAAGAACTGGATAAGCTGGCTGATCTAATTGCCAAAGATACTGATATCAAAGTGGTAATCCTCACAGGCAGCGGCGAAAAAGCGTTTGTCGCCGGTGCGGATATCACAGAAATGCAGCATAAAACGGCAATCGAAGGCCGCAATTTCGGTAAACTTGGTCAGGCTGTTTTCAACAAAATTGAGAACCTCCCCCAACCGGTAATAGCAGCAGTTAATGGCTTTGCTCTCGGCGGCGGGTGCGAACTGGCAATGTCCTGCGATATTCGCATTGCCTCGGACAGAGCTAAATTCGGCCAGCCGGAAGTTACGCTTGGCATTACTCCCGGCTTTGCCGGCACTCAACGTTTAGCCCGCCTGGTTGGCAAGGGACGTTCCAAAGAATTACTGTATACCGGCGATGTCATTGATGCTAATGAAGCGTATCGCATTGGCCTGGTCAATAAGGTTGCAGCTGCTGACGAACTGATGACGGTAGCCCGTGCTATGGCAGAAAAAATTATGTCCCGGGCACCGATTGCTGTTCAGCTTTGTAAAGCTGCCGTTAATGAAGGTCTGGATACTGACCTCGAAACCGGCGTGGCCTACGAAGCGGAAGTTTTTGGCCTTTGCTTCGCCACCGCTGACCAAAAAGAAGGCATGAGCGCCTTTGTTGAAAAGCGCAAAGCCAGTTTTCAAGGCAAGTAAATAAAAGCATTTCTCTAAGTTCCCGCCCTATTTTGGGGCGGGAGCTTTTATATAATGGCAATTCTTTCTTCCTTCTGGTAAAATATATGATATAACTTGCCATTTCGGATGGATGATACTGGTTATACTAGTGTTACCGATTCTAGGAGGGATGACATGGAATTATGGATGACTGAGTTTCAAACCAAAAATCTGGGTTTGACTACTAGGATTAAAGAAACGCTTTATTCAGGTAAATCGAAGTTTCAGGATATTGCGGTTGTTGATTCGGAACAATTTGGCCGCATGCTTGTCCTGGACGGTGTATATCAAACGTCTGTTTTTGATGAGTACATTTATCACGAGATGATTGCGCATGTACCGCTCTTTACACATCCTAACCCGCAGAAGGTATTAATCATCGGCGGTGGGGACGGAGGCAGCGCGCGAGAGGTAGTCAAGCACTCAAGCGTAGAAAAGGCGGTTATGGTTGAGATTGACGGATTGGTAGTAGAGGTCAGCAAACAATATCTGCCGGAGATTTCCGAAGCCATGCGTAATCAGCATCCTAAGCTGGATTTGCGTATTGATGACGGGATCAAGCATATTGCCGAACTGGAAAACCACTATGATGTGATTATTGTAGACTGCTCTGATCCTATTGGACCGGGAGAAGGCCTGTTTACTTATGAATTTTATCAGAGTGTAAAGAAAGCCTTAAAAGCTGACGGACTCTTTGTTCAGCAGACAGAGTCTCCTTTTATTCATGCCGAGCTGCTTCAGCGGGCCTGGAAAGATATTGCCTCGCTTTTCCCGATTACCCGTCTGTACCTGGCACCAATACCGCTTTATCCAAGCGGGACCCATTGCTTTACGATAGGATCAAAGGTACATGATCCGCTGACGGTAGATACCAGCACAATCGAAGAATTAAATACCCGCTACCATAACCGGGATATTCAAAAAAGCTGCTTTACCCTGCCAAACTTTATCAAACAAATGCTGAAATAAAAACTCACCTTCCGGCTGGCTGCCTGGAAGGTGAGTTCTTTTTTGAGTAAAAAGAACTTATTTTAAGTTTTCCGGATTTAAGGGTTCCAGCTCGGGAACTACGAACAGGCCGTCTTTGCGAATCAAGCGATCATCAAACCAAATTTCGCCGCCGCCGTATTCCGGGTTTTGGATGAGTACCAAATCCCAGTGAATGACGGATTTATTGCCGTTAAAAGCGGTATCATAGGCGTTGCCTGGTGTAAAATGCAGGCTGCCCTTGATTTTTTCATCAAAGAGGGTATCTTTCATCGGTGTATCAATATAGGGATTGACGCCAAGGGCGAATTCGCCGATATAGCGGGCGCCAGCATCACTATCCAGGACTTTGTTCAGTTTTTCCGTTTCATTGGCGGTTGCTTTGATGATTTTGCCGTTTTCAAATTCAAAGCGGATATTCTCATAGGTGACACCCTGGTATACTGCCGGGGTATTATAGGTGATTACACCGTTAACCGAATCACGCACCGGGGCGGTGTAGACTTCACCGTCAGGAATGTTGCGCAAACCGGAACATTTTACGGCGGGAATGCCTTTGATGGAAAAAGTCAGATCCGTACCGGGACTAATGATGCGGACTTTATCCGTCTGTTCAAACAGGGCAATCGCCGGGTCCATTGCTTTAGCCATTTTGGCATAATCCAGGTTGCAGACATTAAAGTAGAAATCCTCGAAAGCATCGGTGCTGCTATTTGCCAATTGGGCCATGCTGCCATTGGGATAGCGCATGACGCACCATTTGGTATGAGGGACCCGGATGTCCAAATGAACGGGCTTGCTCCAGTACTGTTGGTAGTTTTGCATGTTTTCGGCAGGCACATCGGACAGCTCGCTCACATTTTCGCTTGCTCTAATCCCAATATAAGCGTCCATATTTTTCATGCGCTCTGCTTCCCACTGACCAATCAGTGTTAGCTGCTCAACTGTTGCCTGACGCAGCAGGGAACGCTGCAGCTGATTGTTTTTAATTGTTAGAAAAGGGAGGCCGCCGGCGCGGTAGGTTTCATCCACCAAAGCTTTAGCCAGCGGATGGGCATTATCAAAAACTTCAATGAGTACTTTTTCACCTGGTTGTAAGTCAACAGAGTACGTAATCAGATTTTTCGCGAGTGTTTTGATTCTGGGATCCATGGAAACGCCTCCTAGTGGTAGTTATCTGTCTGTAGTATTTACAGTTATCCATTCTTATAAAAATTTCCTTTTATTTTCAATAAAAAAATTATCGTAAACCTCTTGCATTTTGTCTTAAGATGTTTTATAATTTATTTTGTCGTCGTTCCTCGATAGCTCAGTTGGTAGAGCAATCGGCTGTTAACCGATCGGTCGTAGGTTCGAGTCCTACTCGAGGAGCCATTTCTTTTCTGGCCCGTTGGTCAAGCGGTTAAGACACCGCCCTTTCACGGCGGTATCAAGGGTTCGATTCCCTTACGGGTCACCAATCCCGGGCGATTAGCTCAGCCGGGAGAGCGCCTGCCTTACAAGCAGGATGTCGGCGGTTCGATCCCGTCATCGCCCACCAAATTATAAACGCCAAACAATTTGTTTGGCGTTTATTTTTATTTACTTTAAAAACCAAGATCTTCGCCGATAACAAAAATATGAATATCCGAACCCAGTGGTTTCTTATGAAGAACGGTAGTAATATTACAGATGCGCTGGGGACTGCTACAGTCCATGCACTGGCCGGTCTGCACACAGGGGTTGGCTTTGGCAAGGCGCTTGTTGTTGATAGGAGCGGCATGAAGCTGAATGCGCTTTTCTGCTTCGGTCACATCGGTGACAATCTTATTGATGCCGGTAACGATGATTACTTTTTTCGGGCCAAAGATCATAGCCGCTACACGGTTGCCGGCTCCATCGGTATTAACAAGCTTGCCGCTCAGGGTCAAAGCGTTAGTGCTGGTGAGGAATACATCACAGGACATCTGCTTGTGGCGAAAATCAGAGATAGTCTCCGGACTGAGGCCAGGCTTGTTGTGGTTGTATACCGTATTACCCCTTGTTTCCACCAGCTCGTCGAGGCCAAGCTGATGAATTGTCCAGGAACCGGCAATACCGACAGATGCGTCGGTAGGAATATGAGCCAGAATCTGCTCGATGGCTTCCTCTTTGGTTGGTACATAGACTGCTTTAAAGTTGTTCTTGTTTAAGGCAGCTACTACTTTTTCACCAATAACCGTGTTGTGCCAGGGTTTAAATTCGTGCATTGTATAACCTCCTGTAGTAAAATAAAACTATTAAGGATTTCTACGGCAGCATAAAAAAACCTCTTGGGAACAGGAAAAATCAGGTAAGTATGGAGGAGCGCAGTGATGCAGGTAGATGGCAAAGAACGGCGCAAGCAGTTGGCAGAACTTTTGAGACAAGCGAAAACTCCACTGGCCGGGGGCGCATTGGCCAAACAGCTTAAGGTCAGCCGTCAGGTGATCGTCGGGGACATTGCGATCTTGCGGGCCGGTGGACTGGAAATATATGCTACGCCGCAAGGGTATGTAGTACCTGGTTTACCGGAGCTGCCTGTTATAACGGCCCAACTGGCCTGCCGCCATGGAAGGGATGATATGGCTGAGGAATTGGCCATTATCATTGATAACGGCGGCAAGGTACTGGATGTCATTGTTGAACATGGCGTTTATGGGGAAATAAAGGCAAATTTGATGCTGGCATCCCGTCGTGAGCTGGCGGCTTTTTTAACTGCGATTCAAGACAGCAGTGCCGAACCGTTATCCGCTGTAACCGGCGGTGTTCATCTCCATACCGTTGAAGTTCCGTCGGCAGAAGTGCTGCAGGAGATTCAAAACCAGTTAAAAGAGCGCGGTTTTCTGGTTGAGCAGTAACGCGAGGGACAAAATAAAAAGAAGCGAGCTGTGCAGGCGAATAATCTGCTCAGCTCGCTTCTTTTTTCAGGAGAGCAAGTTCGGGGCCGGCTAAGCAAAGCTGTATCAATGGCCGGAAGTGGCATGAATATCGCGCTGAAATAATTTGCCTGGTAAGAAAGATGCAAAAAAGAGACCGGCAACGGGCAATAGTGTTAAAATCGTAAACACGAAAGGGATACCAAAGTGGTCGGCTACATAACCAAGAATGGTTGCCCCAATCCCGCCGAGGCCAATCGTAAAGCCGATGGTCAGGCCTGAAGCCATACCGATATGCTGCGGCATCATTTCCTGGGCCATAACAACAGTCGTGGCAAAAGAGGAGATCAGTGTCAAACCGGTGATGGCGGCAAGCAGGACGGTAGCAAAGCCGGAAGTGAATTGAAATAAAAAGATGAGCGGCATAGAGAGAGCTGTAGAGACAATAATGACTGTTTTGCGTCCAAAGCGGTCGCTGAGCAGGCCGCCTGCGTAAGTGCCTATGACTCCGGCGATAAGAAAAGCGGATAATAAATAACTGGCATAGAGCGGACTGCCCGATAGATAGTCGGCATAATAGAGCGGAATATAGGTACTTAAGCCGGTATGAATACTGGAGCGGATAAAGATGAAACTAAGAAGAGTGGTCAAAAGGCCCCAGGGCAATGTGTGAACAGACACCTTTGGCGCAGGTGCTGCGGTTGACGCAGATGCAGCCTGAGGCGAAATGTGCGGCAGGCTTTGCCAGGCCAGTAAGGCCATTAGTGCCGCAGGGATAAGAAAATAGATGGTATTAGTGATAGAGCCGGGGCCGCTGAGCAGAAAAGTCATGAAAATGGAGCCAACTGCTGCTCCGAAATTGCCGCCTACTGAGAAAGTTCCCATGCTGCGGCCTTTCGTGGCGGCCGAACTGATCAGGTGAGCCGACTTGGAGGCCTGGGGATGAAAACCGGCGATGCCGAGTCCGCTGACGACGATCGTGAACAGGAGCAGGGAATAAGAAGTGGCTAGGCCTGTTGCCGCCATGCCGACTCCGGCTAGCAAGAGGCTGACGGGAATAAGCCAGGGGAGAAAAATCTTGTCGGTCAGGTAGCCGAAAATAGGCTGAATGACAGAGGAAGTAAGATTCTGTGTTAAAACAATAGCGCCTACCTGAGCGTAAGTGAGCTGAAAATAATTCTTCAGGAAGGGCAGCATCGCCGGAAGTGCTCCCTGACTGAGATCGGTAACACCGTGCGCTATTGTCAGCAAAGCCAGCGGCTTGCTAATGTAAGAAGATTTACGTAAAGACATTGCGGTCACCTCGACATAATGAATGTATATTCTACTATACTGCATCAATTGAGGGTTGTCATCTGAAAAAGAAAGATCTATAATGGTGGTAAAAGGTGACAAGACACGTGTAAAGACATGGAGGACGAAATGGATTTAACAACTCGTTTAGAAAAGCTGCCTGTGGGAAAATTTCACTATAAACTGTTAGTCGCTACTGGCCTCGGCTGGATGTTTGATGCGATGGACACCGGGCTGATTGCCTTTGTATTGCCTGCCTTGGCAAAGGCCTGGGGATTAACGGCGGCGCAGATGGGAATTATCGGCAGTGCCGGTCTGGTCGGCATGGCGCTTGGGGCGGTGATCGCCGGTGCGGCGGCAGATCGCTTTGGCCGCAAAGCGGTTTTTTCCGTAACCCTGCTTATCTACAGTGTGGCTACCGGGCTGTGCGGCTTAGCCTGGAACTACGAATCTTTACTGGTATTTCGTTTTTTTGTCGGCTTCGGGCTGGGCGGTGAATTGCCTGTCGCCGCAACATTGATGACCGAGTATTCGCCGCCTGCTGTCCGGGGACGGTTCATGGTCCTCCTGGAAAGCTTCTGGGGAGTAGGCTGGCTGGTGGCGGCACTGTTATCTTATCTGTTTATCCCCTATTACGGCTGGCAGGCTGCTTTTTTCATCGGCGCATTGCCTGCTCTGTATGTGTTCGTCATTCGCCTGGCAATACCGGAATCGGTACGGTATCTGGCCAGCAGCGGTAAACTGGACGAAGCAAATCGCATTGTGGCCCGTCTGGAAACACAGGCAGGCATTACACCGGTTTATGCTGCGGCTACCGCTACTACTGAGACTGCTGCCGTAACAGGACGTACGGATTTCCGCGAATTATGGTCTCCTCATTTTCTGAAACGGACCGCGATGCTGTGGATTGTTTGGTTTGGCATTGTGTACTCTTATTATGGCATTTTTACCTGGCTGCCGTCACTGATGGTTACGCAGGGCTATACAATGATTAAAACCTTTGAATACGTACTGATTATGACCTTAGCCCAGCTGCCTGGCTATTTCAGTGCTGCCTGGCTGGTGGACAAAGTAGGACGCAAGGTCACTTTAGCAGCGTATTTAGCCGGTACGGCACTGGCAAGCTATTTCTTTGGCCAGGGCGGCAGTCCGGCAACGGTATTATTCTGGGGAAGCTTAATTTCTTTCTTTAACCTGGGAGCATGGGGTGTCATTTATACCTATACACCGGAACTGTATCCAACCCGGGTGCGTGCTCTCGGCTCCGGCTGGGCAGCCGGTGTGGGGCGCATCGGCGGTGTGCTGGCACCGGCGGTAGTTGGCTACATGATTGGCGGTGCTGACGGCTTTTCCCGGATTTTCACCATGTTCACCATAACATTGGTCATTATTGCGCTGGCGGTCCTGGTGCTTGGTGAAGAGACGAAGAATAAAACCCTCGATGAAATCAGCAGGTAGTTGTTCTTCCCGGTACAGGAATGATATAATGGGAATAAGTAAACATGCGGAGGAACTACGTTGATCGCTACATTCGGTTTCGTTATTTCATTTGTGGCTGCTTACTGGGTCTATTATGATGCTAGAGGCCGCGGGCATGAGCTGGGGACAGCAATGCTGTGGGCGCTGGGGACCTTGGCCGCGCTGGTTATATTTTTACCATTATATCTGCTGCTGGGCCGGAAACAGCCTCCGATGAGTAAGACTGGCCGCTCCCGCCGGGAAGAGATTATTATTGACGTTGAAGCGGCGCCGGTAGAAGAAACTATGCATTGTCCCATGTGCGGCGGCAAAGTGAAAGAGGACTACAAAGCCTGTCCGTTCTGCAGCTTTACGCTAAAGCCGCAATGCGGAAGCTGTGGCCGTGAGCTCAATCGCGAATGGCGAACCTGCCCGTATTGCCAGGCACCTGCCACTCATAAATAAATCCCAGTAATTTACGTAAAACATTTCAATAAAAAAGATTGCATTCAGGGTAAATAATGTGATATAATGCTATTCGTGGTCAACACATTATGCGCCCGTAGCTCAGGGGATAGAGCACCGGTCTCCGGAACCGGGTGCGCAGGTTCGATTCCTGCCGGGCGCACCATACGAAACATAGCCTTCCAGCGATTTTGCTGGAAGGCTTTTTTGTTATTTGGGGGAACAATATGATACAGAGGGACGGTTCTGTTGTATCATTCACAAAGACACAGAGGAATGGTTCTGCGGTTCTGTTGTATCCTTTAAAAAGTAGGTATAAAATGGTAGTATGATGAGTGAATGCTATCTCAAACGAAAAGCAAGGGTGAGATATCTGGTACATAGAAAACCATATTTACGGATGCAATCTTAAGGATACAAGAGAACCGTCCCCTTGTATCTTTTTTAGGCTAGAAACTACTGCTAAAAAGTAAAAGGGGGATAAGCTCAAGTGGAACAACAAGCGATTACGAAAGAAATTAAAGAATATGCTTTAGATTTAGGTGCTGATTTAGTTGGCATCGCCGATTTGGAGAGGCTGAAGGGTATCACGACAGTTCCAGCTAATTTGTTGGATGGTTTTACACGAGCTGTTGTAGTAGCTTTTCAAGTTTCTCCAACTATTTTTGAGCAAATTGAAAGTGAGCCAACCCCGCTGTATATCCACCAGTATGCGGCAGTTAATCTTGTTTTGGATCACATCAATTTGATGCTTCAAAGTAAAGTTCTAAATTTAGGATATAAAGCTCTTGCATTACCTGCTTCTCAGACGGTTGATAGAATAAACTGGCTGGGACATATTTCTACTAAAGCGGTGGCCAAGGCTGCCGGTCTTGGCTGGCAAGGAAAAAGTCTGCTCCTAATCAATCCTAAATATGGACCTCGGGTTCGTCTTTCCTGCCTTTTGACCAATGCGCCGTTGGTGCCTGATCAACCCATCCCCAACCGGTGTGGTAATTGCACTAAATGTAGGGATGCCTGTCCGGCAAACGCTATCCATGGAGCTTCCTGGGACGACCGTCCCAATTCAAGAGAAGAAGCGGTTGATTTGGAAAGATGCGTAAACCGCCTTTCCCACATTGCAGAAAAGCAAGGAAGGGAAGCTTTGATTTGCGGCGTTTGCATAAAAGTGTGTCCCTGGGGAAAAGTACGCTAGAATTCAATTAGGAGGGAAGGTGGGATCGTGAATTATTTCGATGGAAAATATACGTTGATTTTAGAGAGTGCACTCGAAACACTGGATGGCCTAATTATTACCGATGTTGATGGAAAAATTGTCTTCTTAAATAAAAAATATGCTGAAATTATGAACGTTTCTCAGGAAGCAGTAATTGGTAAGCAGGTTCGTGATATTATTCCGCAAACTCGTATGGATATTGTTGCGAAAACTGGTGAAGCAGAAATTGGTTCTGTTCATTTAATCAATGGTAATATCCCGGTAGTCTGTAATAGAATTCCAATCAAGAACAATGGACAACCGATTGGGGTTGTTGCGATAACTACTTTTCGCAAGCTGGATGAAGTAAATGGATTATTAGAAGAGATCAACCGGTTGAACTTTGAATTGAAACATTATAAAGCAGAATTAGGGAGGCTTCGGGGGGCAAAGTATTCTTTAGAGCAGATTATTGGAGATTCGGCGAAGATGAAACATGTCAAAGCTCTTCTGCAAAAAATTGCTCCTTCGACATTAACTGTCCTGATTAGCGGTGAGACCGGTACCGGGAAAGAGTTAATTTCCCATGCGTTGCATCAATTAAGCCCTCGCCGCCATAAGCCTTTTATTAGAATTAACTGTGCCGCTATCCCCAGAGAGCTATTAGAAGCAGAATTATTTGGTTACGAAGAAGGCGCCTTTACTGGTGCCAAAAAAAGTGGCAAACCCGGTAAATTCGAACTTGCAAATGGGGGAACACTCCTACTTGATGAAATAAATGAATTACCACTTTATCTGCAATCAAAGCTATTGCGCGTTATTCAAGAAAAAGAAATCGAAAGAGTCGGTGGTATAAAAACTATTGAACTTGATATTCGACTAATCTGTACTACTAATAAAAATATGCAAGAATTAGTACGGAAGGGAGAATTCCGTCAAGATCTATATTACCGGATCAATGTTGTAGAAATAAACAGTCCGCCTTTGCGTGAAAGAGCGGAGGAAATTGAATCATTGGTCGTTCATTTCATCGAAAAAGTAAATCGGAATCATGGACTAAATATCAGCGGAATTCAAAGTGGCGTGTTGCAGCTGTTTCATAAATATGATTGGCCAGGGAATATTAGAGAGCTCGAACATGTTTTGGAACGGGCTGCTGTCATAGCCGGTACAGGAGAGTTAGGTATAGAGCATTTTGACTATCTAATGCCACGTATTATCGAAACCGTGAGTGATGATAGTGGTGATAGCGCTGGGCAGAGCCTAGAAGAAGCTAAAGAGTTGGCAGAAAAACAAGCTATTGTAAAAGCATTATTTAGATCGAACGGCAATAAAACACTAGCTGCCGAAGAGCTTCATATTCATCGAACGGTCTTACATCAAAAGATAAAGAAATATGGAATTATGATTTAACTTAACATAGTAAACCCCGTCTATCTCAATTTTGAGAGGGCGGGGTTTTCTGTTGCTTTCCATTAAAAAACTACACAAGTGTAGGATATCGACTACACTTGGGGGTCAGAACTTTTTGAGAATATTGAATTATAAGGATTTACGCCGTTGGCACGAATTTTGCTCTATAGATAGATGCAGTAAGAAGTGGAAAGGAGGATAGCAGCTGTTTCGACTAATTTAGTTTAAAAGAGGAGAGAAAACATGTCAGAAAAAGTAATTATTACCGCTGCGATTACAGGCGCCGTTCACGTCCCCAGCATGACACCGTATTTACCGATTACACCGGAGCAAATCATTGAAGATGCTGTTAAAGCCTGCGAGGCAGGCGCTTCCGTAGTGCATATTCACGCTCGTGATCCCCAAACCGGCAAACCAAGCAGTGATATTGGCTTAATGAGTAAAATTGTCGATGGTATTAAGCGCCGTTCAGATGTTGTGATTTGCATAACAACAGGTGGCGCTATAGGCATGACACTCGAAGAAAGATTAGTTGCTATTCCTGCGTTTAAACCAGAATTGGCCTCATGCAATGCCGGATCGGTAAACTTTGTACTGGCACCAGCTGCAGCCCGGATTCAACAGCCTAAGTTTGACTGGGAAATTCCATTTCTAGAGGCAACCAATGATCTCGTTTTTGCTAATACCTTTAAAGGGCTTGAGTATTATATCCAGACAATGAATGAACATGGAACTTTACCTGAATTCGAAGTTTATGATGTAGGCATGATCAATAATATTGCTTATTTTGTGAAGAAGGGAATTATTAGAAAGCCGGTATATCTGCAATTTGTAATGGGCGTGCTTGGCGGAATTCCAGCTAGCATTGAGAATCTGGTGTATTTGGTTAAAACTGCACGTGAACAACTTGGTGAGTTTACCTGGTCTTGTGCTGCCGCAGGTAAGTACCAGCTTCCGCTTACAACCGTTGCTCTGGCGATGGGTGGAAATGTTCGAGTTGGTTTGGAAGACAATATATATATTAAGCCAGGAATATTAGCTAAATCCAGCAGTGAGCAAGTAACCGTTATTAGAAATATTGCCGAAAGTTTGGGCAAAGAAATCGCTACACCGAAAGATACAAGAATAATGCTAAGCTTAAATGGCTTATGACGATGAGACGAAGCTTCAAGATGAACTGGTGATTGAGCAGTTAGAATAGGTAGATTAACATAACTTTTACAGACAGAAATTTAGCGATCAAGGAGTGGACAGTATGCCCATTATTATTTTAGTGCTTGGTATCGCATTTCTTTACTTTTTATTAGTTAAATGCAAGTTAAATGCATTTTTGTCACTTTTAATCACCTGTTTAGTAGTTGGTTATGCCGAAGGATTACCACTAGCTAAGCTGATTGCTTCTATTGAAGCGGGTATGGGGGGAACACTTGGCCATCTTGCCATTATCTTAGGCCTTGGTGCTATGTTTGGTAAAATCATGGCCGATGGCGGCGGTGCACAAAGAATAGCGGACACGTTAATCGCCAAGTTTGGTCGTAAACACGTGGCTTGGGCGGTTGCTATCACTGGCTTTGTTGTTGGTATTACGTTATTTTGGGAAGTCAGCTTTGTTGTGTTAATTCCAATCGTATTTACAATATCAGTAGCCGGAAAAATTCCTTTGCTTGAAGTCGGCCTGCCAATGTTGTCAGCAATTACGATAAGTCACTGCTTCTTGCCTCCTCATCCAGGGCCAGTTGCAATTGCTAATATATTTCATGCAAATGTCGGTCTGGTACTGGTCTATGGAATTATCATTTCTATCCCAACTTTATTGGTTACGGGACCTTTATTTTATAAGCTTGTGAAAAAAGCTGGTGTAAATACCGAAATACCCAGTGGCCTTACAGTGGGAAAAGTATTCGCAGAAAACGAGTTGCCCGGTTTTTTCATTAGTTTTTTTACCGCCCTTGTTCCAGTAATTATTATTATCGCTTCACTGGTAGTTGAGGCAGTCTTACCGAAAGATTCCCTGCTGGTTACAGTATTTAAGTTTATTGGTACTACCGACATGGCACTGCTAATAGCATTGTTAGTTTCCATGTATTCGTTTGGTTTTGCCCAAGGCAAAAACATTAAAGAGCTGATGATATCTGCTGAACAATCTATAAAGTCCATCGCAATGATTATCCTCGTCATCGGCGGCGGTGGTGCTTTTAAACAGGTTATTGTTGACAGTGGAGTGGGCCAGTATGTAGCTTCTTTGATGGTTGGAATGCCACTATCGCCCTATATTGTAGCCTGGGTGATTACCGCAGTTATACGCGTTGCAATAGGCTCGTCCACTGTAACTTTATTTACAGCATCGGGACTTTTATTACCATTACTTGCGCAACCAGGTGTAAATCCTGAGCTAATGGTGATAGCGCTGGCTTGTGGCTCCGTATTTTTTGATCCGCCTACGGATGCCGCATTTTGGATGGTTAAAGAGTACTTTAACTTTACCTTACCGCAAATGTTCGTGATATGGGGTGGGTTAACATCCCTCATTGCAATTATGGGCCTAATTGGCGTTGTAACACTGAGCCTGTTCATTTGATCTACTGATAGAAGAATGTAAGCAGCAGTAAACATGAGGAGGAATTTACATGAAAAAGATTGGAATTATCGGTTCGGGAACGATGGGGCACGGTATAGCTACAGCATTTTCTATGTATGGCTATGATGTAACTATATATGATACGAATGCAGAAGTTCTTACAAAGGCGAAAGAGCTTATTCGACAAGAATTAGAACTATTTGTTAGTGAAGGCTATCTCCCCAATTTAGAAATTGAAGCTTGTCTTGCTGCTATTACGTTTTCTACTAACCTCCAGGAAACGGTGGCTGATCGTGATTATGTAATTGAGGCGGCTCCGGAAATAATGGAACTCAAGCAAAATTTATTTAAACAGCTGGATGAAATGTGCCCTCCAACAACTATTTTTGCCAGCAATACCTCAAGTCTTCCTTTGCAAGGTATGATGAAACTGGTTAGTGAAAACCGCAAACAGCGGATGATGATTAATCACATGTATAATCCAGCTCATCTTATGCCGATTGTCGAGCTTTCCTTTTTTGGTAACATGCCTGAAGATATTTACCAAGAAGTCGATCAGCTGTATCGTTCGATCAATAAACAACCAGTGAAAGTGTTAAAAGATGTACCCGGATTAGTTGCCAACAGAATTCAACAAGGACTCGCCCGAGAAGTGTTTTCCCTGATTGAAATGGGAGTGGCTGAACCTGCCGAAATAGACAAGGCATTGAAGTTTGGCCCAGCTTTTCGCTATGCTACTACAGGCCATTTAGAAGTTACTGATTTTGGCGGTTTAGATATTTGGTGCATCGTAGGCGATAACTTATTAAAAGTAATGGACAATTCACAAAGCGCCAATCAACTGCTTAGAAAGAAAGTAGATGAAGGTAAATTAGGAGTAAAAAGCGGAGCAGGATTTTATGAATACTCTCCTGAGGAAGTACCAGCAATTCGGGAAAAGTTTATGAAGAAGTTAATTCATCAATTAAAAGCATCCGAGTATTATCAGTAAAATAAGACGGAGAAGCACACCGGTTCTCGCCGTTAGTAAATCGTAATTGAGTACAATCTAAGGTTGGATTGGGGGTGCTTTGCAAGTATGGCAGCCCCATTCCTACCGAGTTTTTTATCGGTAAACATAAACTTAAACAATTTGAGACAGAGCAACTGTCGAATTGAGGATTTATTGTGGAGCTTAAAGCTAACTCTATTTTAGATTGTTTTATGCAGGCATTGCCGTATTTTAATAGTTTATTAACTAAAGAAATGGGTGTCTCCTTAACAGATCGGGAGAAGTTCTTGCTCTATAAACCGGCAAAAAATTTGGACTTAAAAGTTTCGCCAGGCGATCCTATAAAACCAGGTTCAGCGGTTGAGCAAGCGATTCGCGAAAAGCGCAGAGTAATAAGAAGAGGCGATAAGACACTTTATGGAATGCCCTATATTGCTGTCTGTTCTCCCATAGTTGACGATTTGGGGAATGTAATAGGATGTGTCGTCGCGACAGAACCAGTAGATATGCAGGATTCCATGAAAGAAATGGCTGGGATATTAACCCAGAGTATTGGTTCAATAGCCGGCACTTCAGAAAAAATATCGGCACAAACGCAAGAAATAGCTTCCGTCATCACTAACTTAACTCAGGTTGCCCTAAAATCGGAGGAAAGAGTTGGAGAGACAGATAAAATTATAGGCCTTATTAAAAATATATCCAGTCAAACTAATCTATTGGGACTTAATGCAGCTATCGAGGCGGCACGAGTAGGTCAGGCCGGGCGTGGTTTCAGTGTGGTGGCAGAAGAAATACGCAAGTTAGCTACTGAAAGTTCGGCATCTGTAAAAAATATTGATTTTATTGTTAAATCAATTCAACAGGATAGCGCTCAGTCATACAGGCAGTTTGTGCAAGTCAACGAAGCAATCAAGCAAATTGCCTCATCGATTATTGAAGTGACTAGTGCAATTCAACAAGTCGGTTCCCTTGCTCATCAGCTTGATGAGCTGGCCGATGAGCTAACCAGAAATGCGTAATCGAAAAAGAGCTGAGTTTTTCTGATTTTACAATAGGTGGAGGATAGCATGTCTAAAATTACTACGATTGAACAAGCAATGCGGAACATAGAAGATGGTATGACGCTGATGATTGCAGGATTCCTAGCGGTAGGCACACCGGAGGTATTGGTGGACGCACTTGTTGTTCAAGGAACAAAAGCAGCTTACGGTTATTGCCAATGATACTGCCTTTCCTGATAAAGGAATAGGCAAACTTGTAGTTGATGGCCGGCTGAAAAAAGTGATAGTTTCTCATATTGGGACTAATCCGGAGACAGGCAGACAAATGAACACTGGTAAGATTGAGGTTGAACTTGTACCACAGGGAACGCTTGCTGAGCGTGTTCGTGCTGGTGGTGCCGGATTAGGCGGTATATTAACGCCGACTGGTATCGGAACAATGGTTGCCGAAGGTAAAGAAGTGATAACCGTTGACGGAAAAGAATTTCTCTTAGAAAAACCATTAAGGGCTGATGTGGCTTTGATAAAGGCGTATCAGGCGGATACTGCAGGGAATTTACTATTCCGGCGCTCAGCCCGCAATTTTAACCCACTGATGGCGATGGCGGCCAAGGTTGTTATTGTCGAAGCAGAAAACATTGTAGAAGCCGGTCAAATTGATCCGGATCAGGTAATGACACCAGGAATATTTGTTGACTGGATTGTCCAGGGATAGGGGGATTAGGAATGGATGCAAAAACGATAATTGCTAAGCGGGTTTCGCAAGAGTTTCAGGATGGTAATGTTGTAAATCTAGGGATTGGTATCCCTACATTAGCTGCAGATTTCCTGCCAGAAGGAGTACGTGTTATCCTACAGTCTGAAAACGGTTTTGTGGGTTTAGCGCCACTGGACGGCCCTCCTAACCCTGAGCTGGTCAACGCGGGAGCCAAGCCTGTTTCAATACTTCCCGGTGGTGCTGTATTTGATAGTGCAATGTCTTTCGCGATTATTCGAGGGGGACATGTTGATATTACTGTGCTGGGTGCATTAGAAGTTGATCAGGCAGGCAATCTCGCGAACTGGATGGTTCCGGGCAAGCTGGTACCAGGAATGGGGGGCGCAATGGACTTAGTATCAGGCGCTAAAAAAGTTATTGTTGCGATGGAACATACTTCGAAAGATGGTGCCGCCAAGATTTTAAAACAATGCACTCTTCCGTTAACCGGGCAAGGTGTGATTGACTTGATTATTACAAATCTTTGTGTATTTGAGGTCGTTGAGGCTGGACTTGTTCTTAAGGAGCTAGCGCCGGAAATTTCAGTGGATGATGTACGCGCGAAAACGGAAGCGAATTTTTCAGTTGCAGTTCCCGTACTTACGATGAATCTTGCGTAGTGGTTGATTGCAGTCATTTGGCCATCAATAAGTTGATTGGTTTCTATAAATTACAAAAAAGCTGTCGATAGAATCGGCAGCTTTTTATTGCATCTTATGTAGTAAAAGAGTGTAGAATACACATATCCAGAACGTATTCAGCTGGTAGTATGTATAAGTGCTGCTATTTTGTAGGGCTTTTTAATGCTATGTCGAAGGTAAATAACCTGAAGGGGGATGATATTCATGGTCAATCCGCTGAAAGTTATTATTGATTCAAACATGGTTGATAATTTTAGTGAAATGAATATTGATCCTGTAAGTGCCTTTGCCAATAGTGGCTATACCTTATATATAACGAAAGACGTGAAAAGAGAAATAGAAGCTTTGATAAACGCTGTGGATAAACGATTGGCGCACAGTGATGAGGCTCAGCGGCAGCGGGATTATAAAAAAAGAGAATTAGCGGTGAGAATTTTAAGCTGCGCTCCAGTTCGGAGTTCTGGAAAGCCGCAAAGATTTTCCGGGCCCGGAGTTGGGGTTAGGCCTACGGGCATTCCTGTAAATCGAACGGATAATGATTTAGTCAGGATGGCAAAAAGTGCTTGGGTTTTAACTGCTAATTATAAAGAAAGCCATTGGGAGAAAGCGCAAGCTTTACCTTTTTTGGTTCAGTGGTTTACCCTTAAAGAGAAACTATTGGCGAATGGTGGTGATTTAGTAGCTGCCCTCGATGAAACTTATAAGGAAAGAAGTTAATTCTAATTCCTATCTGCCGTTTTTGCATTCACCAGATATTTTTCAAATAAAACACCCATCAACAATCCGTAAGCAAGTGCACCAACAATGTGCAGGTAGTAATCACCAATTGGCCTTATGTCTATATACGTTCCCTCGATGAGGCCCGTAATGAGAATTTCGCTTAGTGGCTCAGCAAATAGCCCAACCACGATGCTTTTATAGATAATATAATCAGTCCCTAAAATCTTGAGAGAATAATAAAATGCGATACCAATAATGCCACCAATGATGAAGTTGACGAAAAGCCCTAAAAAGAAATCGGGGCGGTTAAAAGTAATTAACAGGCTATCTAATTGGTAGATACTATACTTGCCAATTCCGAAGAGAAGCATGATCCGCGATGTGATTTCTGCAGCTAGGGTAGAGGCTGCTCCGATGGCGGCTGCGATTAATGGTTTATCATATTTCAAACAGAATTCCTCCCAGCAGCTATGAGTCGCTTGGCATATAGCTGTATAGGTATTTTGCACCAGCGGCATGGTAATAATACTTGTTTCAATGAACGGTCGACAGCTAATACGGGCTGTCAGGTACATATTAAAATAAAAGTATGTTTATTACTTGAGCAAGTGTCACGAAAAAAGCAAACCGGTCTTAGGAAGTTTACCTAAGACCGGCTTGTTTTTTACAATTAGATACCCAATTCCTTGCGCTTCTTTTCAATATGGTCAACATAAATCTGAACTGTTTTATCGGCGCTTGTTTCAACTGTAAGCTTACCTAAGCCTAACGTCTCGGTTGTTTCGGTCAGGGTTTTTACCACAACATCACTGCCGGTTACGGATGGTACAGGAGCGACATGGACGAGCCAACCCAAAGCAATTGCTGTGCAAGCATCGGCTACCGCCTTTTGTTCCAGATACTCAGGTGCACCAATTACGATAGGCAGCATATTGGTATCAACATCAAGGGTGTCAGCTATTTCCTTTGCCGTTTGCGTCATTTTGCCAATATCAACGCAGGCTCCGTAGGATAGTACCGGCGGAATGCCCAGTGATTTACAGACCGCTTTTAAGCCCGGGCCTGCTTCATCAGCAGCCTTGGGATCCGCTAACCCTGTGTACTGCATGACGGATGAAGTACAGCCGCCGGATAAAACGAGAATGTCTTTTTCAATTAAGCCTTTGGTAATTCTAAAGATATTACTGCCACCCTGGCCATAACGGGCGGTAGTACAGCCAACTACGGTTGCGATTCCGCGAATTTTGCCTTCGACGATAGCATCAATGAGCGGCTTCCAAGAGCCACCCAAGGCAGCTTTAACTGATTCTGTGCTAAAGCCAATCATACAGTCTGAGACATGGGGGGGAATGTGCACCTCACGGTTTTCGGCTTTACGTTTGCTATAAGCGTCAATAGCCATAGCAAGGAGCTTTTCGGCCTGCTGGCGCATTTTTTCCGGCTGGAATTCTACGACTTCGGTATCAGGCATGCGAATTACCTCATGCGTGCTTACCATTTTTGTACCGAAGCGTTTGGCATATAGCGGCAGCGTCGGAATGGTGCAGTTATAGTCGAACATGAAAAGATCAATTACCCCGGTCGCCAGCAGGTACTCTTCCGACAGCCACTCACCTTCCTGACCGGCATAGGCACTCATTTTACCGGTATCCTCATAGTTCAATAATTGCTGTCCCTCGCACACATGCCCTAATATTTGAAGACCGCTTGCACCGGCTTTTTTCGCTTTTTCCTGCCACTCAGGAGTTGATGCTAATTCAATTACGACGTGGGCCATCAAGGGCATATGGCCATTGGTAATGATATTTACCATATCTTTTTTCAACAGTCCCATATTCTGCTTAGCAGTACGGATTTTTTGCGTACCCATTAAAATTTCCTGCAGAATATCAAGAGCGAACAGGCCTTGATATTCATTAATAATACCCAGGCGCACGGATGTCAATAAAAAGTCAACAGGATCGGCATTTAGATTGGTCATACATTTTGTTTGGGCAAAGCCAACCTCACTAAAACCGCCGCCTGGGAAGATGTTCAATTTTCGCCAAAGCTCCTGCCGCTTAGGTGGGGCAAAAACTTTAGTCATAGCGGATTCTTCCCAATACGGCCGTCCCATATCTTCAAGAACCCAGTTAGCAAAATTAACAGCAACCTTGTTTACGTCCTCATGGCTGTTGAGGCCAGCCATTTCCGCATACTTTAACAGTTTTTCCTTATCTCTGATTTTAAGTCCGCTATCAGGGCTTTGGGCAGCCGCTTTTAACGTACGGGCAGCTTGTTGAGCATGAAAAATATTGGCCGATGTACCAATGGTGACATGACGGTATACAAAATTCCGGGCAACCATTACATGTGCATCGACACCGCAGTTGCCGCGGGGAACTTTAGCATTAATCCGGCAGGGGCCATTGGCACATAATTGACAGGATAACCCTTGGGCGCAGAAGTTACAGCGGATCTTTTCCTGCTGCTCGAAGCGGTCAAATACGTTTGTCAGCCCTTGCTCGTGAACATGCTGATACATTTCGCGCATTGCCGGATCAATAATGACGTTTAGCGGAAAACCATCCTTACTTTGATCGTGCACCTGGATGTGCTGACGCTGCCATTTATGTACTTCCTCCATAGAAGCCGGGGATTTTTTTATATCATAATATTTTTGTGCATTTGCATGTACGTCAAAATGCATATTCGGGTCATTCGTTCCGCTGGCGTCACCTTTTCCTGCAATCGACTCCACATCGCCCGTACTTGTTTGATCGGTACTTTTAATCAAAGCATCATTTCCTTGGTTCGACATTGTACACCCTCCAATTTTGCTTAAGATATCGTGCCTAGTTTCAGCAATATACGCAGCTAATATTCGTTTTACAGAAAAGGCAGGCATAATAGAAAAAATACATGTTGGTTGCTTTCGTTCCTTTAATGGAATAAGATCTGATATTTAAGCTTATATCGGTAAAACATACTGTAACAGCCAAATACGTCGTCGGAAAAAGGAGGAAGAGAATGAAAGCAGTTGTTTATCATAAGCCTTATCAGCTTTCTTTAGAGAAAGTGAAAGATCCTGAAATTCAGGATGACCGGGAGATGCTTATACGTGTAACCTCGACGGCCATATGCGGCTCAGACCTGCACATCTATCATGGCTTACAGCCGATGCTGCATGATGGGCTTATTCCGGGGCATGAGTTTATGGGAATTGTGGAAGAGGTAGGCAAGAGCGTTAAGCGGTGGAAGCGAGGCGACAGGGTTTTAGTTCCATTCCCTATTTCCTGTGGTGAATGCATTATGTGTCAAGCCAAATTGTGGAGTCATTGTGAGCGTTCAAACGAGCATGGCGAAATTGCAGCGGTATTTGGGCATGGGGATTTTTATGGTGGCTTTCAAGGTGGACAGGCCGAGTATGTACGGGTACCTTATGCCGATGTCAGTCCATTAGCAGTACCGGATGAACTAACTGATGAGCAGGCGTTATTTGTGACTGATATATTGCCTACGGCTTACTGGATTGTTGATGTTTCCGGGGTTAAGCCCGGCGATTCCGTTGCTGTTTTCGGCTGTGGCCCGGTGGGAATTCTTGCCCAGCGGTGTGCAATATTGAAAGGGGCCCGGCGTGTTTATGCAGTGGATCAAATTCCCTACCGCCTGGAATATGCTCAAAAGCTAAATCCGGGAGTGGAAACAATTAATTTTCGTGACCACGATGATCCAGGTGAAGTAATTCGTGAGTTGACAGGCGGCCGGGGTGTTGATGTGGCAATTGATGCGGTAGGTTTTGAATCGGAACCAACAGATTCAATTGTGGCAGCGATGGCAGGCATGAAACGGATGGGCATTCCGCCGCTGCCAGGAACCCGGCCGGAAGATCAGCCGGCAGTCGCTTCAGTCTCAGCAATTAACTGGGAGGTAAAAGCGCTTCGTCACGGCGGCTGTCTTGGCTTAGCAGGTGTATATGGGGCCAAGGCTGATGGCTTTCCGATCGGTGATATATTTGCGAAGGGAATCAGCATACAGTGTGGCCAGGCGTTAGTACAAAATTATACGGATGAATTGCTGCAACTTATCCAGCAGGGAAAATTGCGTTCCGATGATATCATCACGCACCGTCTGGCTTTGGATGAGGCAATGACAGGATATGAGAAATTTGGCCGGCGTATCGATAATTGCCTGAAAGTAGTAATGCATCCGTAAAAAATGAATAAAGCCCATAGACACAGCGAAATCTACTAAGAAGTAATGTAGGGAAGGTGTTATTAATAAATGTTTAAGCATGAAAAACAACTACTCAATTCTGTAAGAGTTGAACGGCCCAATCCAACGTACGCAATGATGCTGACAGAACAGCTTGGTGGACCGCAAGGTGAAATGAAAGCAGCTATCCAATATATGGCGCAAAGCTTTCGCATTAAAGATCCGGCTATTAAAGATCTTTTTATGGACATTGCGGCAGAAGAGTTAAGTCATATGGAAATGGTTGCAACTACAATCAACTTATTGAATGGACACGAGTTAGACGCGCAAGGTGTAGCAGCTGGGCAAATTGAAAGTCATGTTTTAACAGGGCTTAATCCTGCTTTAACAAATGCGTCAGGTTATCTTTGGACGGCAGCCTATGTGAATGTAACCGGAGACTTAGCGGCAGATTTGCTCTCCAACATTGCGGCTGAGCAAAGAGCAAAAGTAGTGTATGAGTATCTTCACCGGCAGATCGCCGATAAATATGTGCGGGAAACGATAGATTTCCTGTTAAACCGGGAAGAAGCTCATAACACACTGTTCCGTCAAGCGTTCAACCGGATTCAAGGCACCGGTTCAACTCAGGATTGGGGTGTAGATGAAAATGCCCGGCTTTACTTTGATCTATCCACTCCGGGCAAATATTTTGACATCAAGAATCCGCAGCCCCCTGCTTTTCAAAATCCCGATCCAGGGGTAAAACATTAAATTACTGCAGCAGGATGCAGGCTTCTGACGGATTCCGCCTAGAAGCAAACAAGGCTTCCGGCAATTTTGCCGGAAGCCTTGTTTGCTTGGTCTGTATTAGAATTTATAGATTATACCCGCACCAACACCCTTTAGTTTTGTATCCAAGAAACTATCTTCGTCATAGTAGCGATAGTTAACATTAAGTGTTAAGTTCTCACTTACGTTCTGATTGACACCAATCTGCCAGTCTGTTCCGATAGAGTTTTGCAATACACTTGCATAGGCGGTCGTTTTTTCACCTAGTACAGTAGAACCGCTGATACCATACAGTAATTTGTTTTCCGATAAACTGGCAGATGCGCCAGCAGTTGACCCATTCGTATCATAGTTACGATTACCGGCAATCAACCGAATGTTATTTGCTACTTTATACTGAATTGTTACATCGGTAAAACGAGTATCAGCACTTCCATAAACCCCGCTGATAACTGCAGAAGCATCACCTTTGATTGTTTCGATTCCCACGATGACTTTGTCGGTGAGGGCTGTTTCGACAAAGAAGCCATTTGCATTATGGCTGCCAAAATCATAGGAACGAATTTCTACTTTCGGATTCCAATATAAATAGCCCGCAGTTGTTTCTCCTTTCTCGAGATTGGTCACTGGTGCAGCTGCAGCGATACCAGACATTGCTATAGATGCTGCGAGAACTAATAGACATTTTTTCATTATTGGTTCCTCCTAGTAAATGTAATGGACTTACTATAAGATTAGGTAAAAATTGGGTTAATCCTGCAACTAAAGTCCTATATTTATTAAAATATTAATAATTTTTAATAAATAAAACTGATTGTATAGGTTAAATAATTGGCAGTTTTTTTTAGTCGTGACCAGCAATACATTGCACTAATGATGCACCAGCTTTGTCGTCGGATGATTGATAATGATAGCATAGGAAAACCTAGATAAAAGACTGTCGGCGTACGCTGGCGGTCTTTTCTGTTATCGGGAAGCCGGTTGATGAAAGCCTGGCTTCCGACCTATGGGAATCAAATTGCTAAGGAGGCCAGGATGAATAGACAGCAGCAGGCCGGACAAAAAGTAAGGATGCCGACACAAACAGCTGCGCAGCAAGTGTCCGAGATAGAAGAGTGCCAGTTGATGCGGGGGAAGGCAGACAGCAGAAAAATGCTTTTTTGCTGCACTCTTTCTAATGAATTTCGTGTTATAATGACCTGAAAATACATTATATTCCTGCAGAGTGTTTAAACTCAGTTTTCTATAAGACTTAACGCACATACCAAAGGGAATGTGCAAATGGTAAGCAGTATTCTCCACTAATTTGGACTTAAAACTGCTGATGTTGGTTTATATTAATACTGATGGACAAAAGAGGCGGTGTACTCAATGGGAATGCGGGATTTATCGGTCAAAAAGAAATTATGGTTTTCCAACTTCATGATGGTTTTTATTCCTGTATTGCTTATTTTATTAATTGGTATAAGTGTACTAGTCGGGCTGCGCATGACTGGCAATGCGCGGCGCAGTGAAATTGCGCTGCTATGGCCGGAAAGCGGACCGATGTTATCGGTCCAGCTGGCAGTCAGTTCTTTGCGGGTGGAAGTTGACCGGGCGAAGGGTTCTCAGCTCGATATGCATGAAGTGCTGGAGGCTTGTACGGCCTTAGAGGAACAAGGTATTCAGGTGGCAATCGTAAATGGCAATGATGTTCTTTATGTAACGCAGGGAAATGATGCTTCGGTAATAGTGGCTAAGCTGGGGATGCGCTATACCGGGGCCGGGCCGGTTTTGCTTTGGGATGAGGCTGGTTTTGCTTTTCGTTATGAAGCGACGAATAATGCAATCACTGCTGTTGCCGTAGGGGATGTACCGTTTCTTGCGCGCGCAGGAATCTCCAAATCGACTTTTAAAAATGCTTTAGAGTTTATAGCCATTGTAGTCATTGGCATTACGATATTCATCATCGTGTTTACCGGCGCATTTCTTTCGCGCCGGTTATCGAAAGAGATTATTAAGCCATTAGAAGATCTGCGCCATGCTGCTATTGAAATCAGCCGGGGTAATCTGGACTATGCGATTTCTACAGAGATGAAGGATGAGCTGGGAATTGCCTGCCGTGAGTTTGACCATATGCGTATGCGGCTTAAAGCTGCCAGGGAAACGCAAGAAAAATATGAGGAAAACCGGAAGGAACTTATCGTCGGCATATCGCACGATCTATCTACACCGCTGACTTCTGTTAAGGGGTATGCGAGCGGTCTATTAGATGGCATAGCTAAAACTAATGAGAAAAAAACACACTATCTTACTATGATTTATCAGACAGCCTGCAATATGGAAAAATTGGTGGAAAGTCTCTTTTTGTTTTCGAAGCTTGACCTTGGGCGAGTTGAATTTTGCCTGGAAGCAGTGCAGTTGCAGGATTATTTTACGGATTATGTGACTGAGAATGCTGATAGGCTGCTGGCAAGGGGACTGCAACTGACGTTTAAAAATCAGGGTACAAATTTTCCGGTGCGTATCGATCGCGTGCAATTCCAAAGGGTAGTAGAAAACTTAGTGGAAAACAGTTTAAAATATAAACAAGGTGAAATAGGATCGCTGACAATTTCTCTTTCAAATGAGGCTGAGGGGAAAATACGGCTGGAGTTTGCTGATAATGGTCAAGGAGTTGCATCAGCAGATCTAGCGAAGCTTTTTGACAGCTTTTACCGTACCGATCCGGCACGGACGAATGTTGACAAGGGGAGCGGTCTGGGCTTGGCAATTGTAAAGCAGATCATTATAACTATGCAGGGAGAAATTTGGGC
Organism: Anaerospora hongkongensis; assembly: GCF_004339805.1. Taxonomy (GTDB): domain Bacteria; phylum Bacillota; class Negativicutes; order Sporomusales; family DSM-15969; genus Anaerospora; species Anaerospora hongkongensis. The sequence continues at coordinate 182,238 of NZ_SLUI01000003.1, forward strand.
GCAGAATGGTGAGAACGAAGGGCTGAGCATCTGTATTCTGCTGCCAGCAGCCGGAGAGGATGGCGCATGAAAAAGATTTTGATTGTCGAAGACGATAAGGGTATTGCGGAATTGGAACGGGATTATCTGGAGGCAAATGATTTCACTGTGGAAATTGCTGCTGATGGCAGCCAGGGACTACAAAAGGCCCTGACAGAAGAATATGCGCTTATTTTGCTGGATGTTATGCTGCCTGGACATGATGGTTTTCAGGTGTGCCGCCAGGTGCGTGAACACAAGAATACGCCGATTCTCCTGATATCGGCGCGGCGGGAGGATATTGACAAGGTTCGTGGTTTTGGCATAGGCGCCGATGATTATATTGTGAAGCCCTTTAGCCCGAATGAACTGGTGGCGCGGGTGAAAGGACATATAGCCCGCTATGAGCGGTTGACTTCCGGCGGAAATCCTGAAGAGAAAGTATTACGCTATGCTGGGCTGGAAATTCAAATGGAGGCACGCCGTGTTTTTGCTGAGGGAGAAGAAGTGACACTGAAAAACCGGGAGTTTGATTTACTGGCATTTTTAGCAGAAAACCCGGGTATTGTGTTTAGCAGGGAAAAGCTTTTTGATCGTGTTTGGGGCATGGATGCTATGGGTGATAATGCTACGGTTATGGTGCATATTAACCGTATTCGCGAAAAGCTTGAACCCGATCCGGCACACCCGGTGTACATTGAGACGGTCTGGGGGGCCGGTTACCGGTTTAAGAAATTTTAAAAACAGCGTATTAAAAAAGACGAGCTGTCTGCCAACTATTCCAGTTGGCAGACAGCTCGTCTTTTTTAATTTTAGAAGAGTTTAGTTCCTGGCAGATTGCTTTTTAGGAACTGTTTTTATACTGTTTAGAAACTGTTTAGATTTAGCACCTATACTAAGGCTATTCTAGAGAAGAGGCGAAGACATTATGGAATGGATAACGACTTTGGATCAAAACGTATTGTTCTGGATACAACATCATCTGGTTAGCAGTACATTTAATCCGTATATGATATTTCTTTCTGAGATAGGAAATTCCGGGTTTATTTGGTTTGTATTAGGGATGGTATTGCTGGTGGTCAGGAAATATCGCTGGCTAGGAGTTGCTGTATTGCTGGCACTGGCGATAAGCGTGGTAGTGGGCAACGGCATCTTGAAACCACTAGCAGCGCGCCTGCGGCCCGGCACTGTTTTTCCGTGGATGCCGATGCTGATTTCGCTGCCGACAGATTATTCTTTTCCTTCGGGGCATACTTTCGCATCTTTTGCTGCTGCGACAGCGATTTTCTGCCGGAGCAGGAAAGCAGGAAGTGCAGCACTTTTATTGGCAGCTGGAATCGGTTTTTCCCGGTTGTATCTGTTTGTTCACTATCCAAGTGATGTCCTGGCAGGTGTTCTGCTTGGTATTATATCCGGCATTGCAGCTTACAGATTGAGCTGTTATCTGTCGACTACACGCTCGTGGAAAAATATACTGCCTAAACTCGGGCTAGTAACTCGTAAAGAGGCAGTTACTAAGTAATAATTTGGAAAGGAGAGCGGTATGGAACAGTTTACAATGATATTTCTTAATTTTATTGATGCATGGGGTTATTTGGCAGTTGCTGTACTCATGGGACTTGAAAATGCCTGCATCCCCATTCCCAGTGAACTCATTTTAGGGTTTGCTGGCTATCTTATTTTTGCGGGGAAAATGCATTTTACCGGAGCATTGGCTGCCGGCATGATCGGTGGGATGGCCGGTTCGTTCTTAGCCTATGCTGTTGGTAACCATGGCGGACATGCCTTTGTTCAACGTTACGGTAAATATTTCTTTGTAAAGGACTCCCACGTGGAATTTGCTCAGCGGTGGTTTGATCAGTACGGGATAAAGGCCGTATTTTTCAGCCGCATGCTGCCAATCGTGCGTACCTTCATTTCTCTTCCGGCGGGCTTTGCCCATGTAAATATTGAGAAGTTTTTCTTCTACACCTTCCTTGGTTCTCTGCCGTGGACAGTTTTGATGTTGTGGGCAGGTATGATGCTGGGCGAAGGCTGGCAGCAGCTAACCGTAATCGGACATGAACTCAGCCTTGCTTTTGTTGGGGCGGCTGCCGTGGTAATGATCATACTGTATGTGCGGTATAAACGTATTAGAAAAGACCGGCAAGACGGAGAGCTGTCGTAACTATCAGTCCTGACAGAAACTAGAAGGAGTTCGAATAATGACAGAGACAAAAAAGCATTTGTTGATTCTTTTGGTTTTAGGTGCAGTTTTATTTTTTATTGGCAATGCTTCTATTGCCATTACAGACCCGGTTGAGTCCAATTATACTTTGACTTCGGCAGAGATGTTTGCGTCTGGTGATTATTTATCACCTCGTATCTACGGTAATTTTTGGTATGATAAGCCAGTTTTCTTCTATTGGGAACTCATTGCTGCTTTTAAGGTCTTTGGCATCAATGAATTTGCTGCACGCTTTTTTCCTGCGCTTGCGGGTATTGCCGGACTGTTTATGGTCTATGGCTTTGCCCGCAAAATTTATGACGCAAAAACAGGCCTTTTTTCAGCATTGATCCTTGGCACTTCCTTTGAGTATTGGCTTATTTCCAAGACTGTTATTACCGATCTCACTTTGTTTCTCTTTTTCAATGCGGTACTTGTCTTTTTTTATCTTGCATATACGAGCCAAAATAAAAATTATTACTATCTTTGCTATGGATTTGCCGGACTGGCGGTGCTTACCAAGGGGCCGATCGGGATTTTGCTGCCAGGATTAATTGTAACAGTTTTTATTTTATGCCGTCGTGATTATGCAGAAATCAAGCGCATGAAATGGCTAGGTGGCACGGTAATTTTTCTTATAGTGGGAGGTAGTTGGTACTATCTAATGTATCAATTGCATGGACAGGTTTTTCTTGATACCTTTCTGGGTATTCACAATGTACTGCGGGCAACCGTGTCTGAGCATCCAAAGTTCAACGTATGGTATTACTATCTTGCTATTTTCTTTTTAGGCTTTTTTCCCTGGTGCTTTAGCTTGCCGATGGCAATTCGAAAATACTGGAAAAAGCGTCAGTGGCCGGTGCTTGATCAAACTACGCTCTTCCTGCTGCTTTGGGCTGTTTTGGTTAACGGATTTTATCAGTGTATGGCGACTAAGTATGCGACGTATACTCTGCCGGCATTAATGCCGGTGGCTATTTTGACTGCTCGTCTTCTTTATACCCATGAAAGGTTTGTCAGGCGTCTGGTCGCTTTTAATGTTTTCTTTTATCTTGCATTGACCTTTTTTGTTGCTATTCCTCTTTGTAATAACTCGTACTCAGGACGAAATGTTGCTGCCGTATTGCAAGAGCAGGTGCAACCCGGGGATCTGGTGGCAAGCTATGGAGACTATAAGGCATCAGCTGTTTTTTACAGTAATCAGGTGATCTATAATCTTGTGCATGCAGATCAAATAGAAAAAGCTAAACCGAAAGCCATGAGCTGGAGCAGCAAGAATGTGATGCCTTTTCTTTCTTTTGAAGAGCTTCCCAGAGATAGGAATATCTATATCATTTGGGATGAGCACAAAAAGGATGATTTCGCTAAAGAGTTTAAAACAGATGAATGGACGCCGGTTGAAAAGTTGCCGAAGGCAACTATATATTATCGACGAGCACAATGAAAATACAGCACAAATCGTTTGTTCAATTTGTGCTGTATTTTTGATATGGGGCTTCATTTTTCATGGTATTTTCAGATTGACTTGGTACACTTAAGCTGACAAATTGGACGAGCAGTATCTAAAATTAATAATACTGTGTTTAAATAAACTGAATATTACCAATCCTTTATTTTGGGTTGGAACTATTACATCGGCTATGGTAGGCCTTGCCAGTATTGGTTTTTTGCTGAAATACCTTCAGCATCATAACTTTGCTGTATTTGCAGGATATAGATTGGTGTTGGCGGCGATTATTACTATTGTTTATCTGACACAAGGTACCTAGCAATCGGAATTATCTATGGGGAACTAGCTATTGTAAGATAACGGATAAGGAGAGGATTTCTTTGCACGAAAAAGCATTAATCATTACATTCTTACTTATCTTCATGCTAAGCGTACAAGCGCTTGCGAATAATGGTTTAGATGGTGACCACGCTAGCATATCTACAGAATTAGTAGGGATATCTTTATTTATAAAGGGCAAATAAAAACTAACTTAAATACAGCTTCCAGCATTTTAGCTGGCAACCGTTATGGTTGTTGCATCATTGATTGGCGGCCTTGCCCATGGCGGAGTTCTGTTTATGGTTGGAGCGGCTATAGCTCTTGCTGTTAACTATAAGCTGGACGAGCAAATGGAGCTGGTAAAAAGCTGTGCTTCTGATGTCTTGATTCCATCAATTGCAACTTTTGCAGCAAAATTCCAGCGCTGTATCTGTTATGCGAGCGCTGTGAAATGAACTTTGTTGATTACCAGAAACTGTTCTTTATCTGGACTTGGCCGATTCTGTTTATCTATTGTTCATGCATACGATAACAGGTGCAATGCCGTTTAAAGGGAAACCCAGCATCCAATCACATTTTGCCAATTGAAATTAGAAAAAAGCCTTTCAGCTGCTTTGCTAAAAGGCTTTTTACATTTTGAGGACGTAAGAAGAAAAGCGTTGAAGATAGTCACTTTTCTTGAGAAAGTAATCAGGTTTATTAGATTGTCTGAATTTTTACTGCGATAAACAAAAGGATGTGTTATCCTATAACAAAGACGAACGAATGAAGGGCAGGAGGGATTCCGAATGGCAAAACACAGTGAAATCATGCAGCAAGTATTTGCGCATATGGCGGGGATGGTGGTCGTTGATCAACAGTCGCGGATTGTGTTTGTCGAGGAAACTTATGCCCGGTCAAGAGGAATTGATCCGCAGCAAGTAATTGGCTGCTATGTTAAGGATATAATCCCGACAAGCAAGCTGCCGGTTGTTGTTGAGTCAGGTAAGCCAATCCTCGGTGATGTGTATTACTATGAGGGCAAAACAGTTATTTGCAACCGCTACCCCTTGATAAAAGACGGCGTTCTGATTGGTGCCATGTCTTATCAGGTTTTTGAAGGGGTTGACAAGCTGTTTGAATCGATACAGGAGCTGCAATGCCAGCTTGATTACTATAAAGAAAAAGTGAAAAAGTATGGGGGAGTGCGCTATTCGTTAGCCGATACGATTGGCTCAAGCCCAGCGGCAGTTGAAATCCGTACGGCAATCTTGAAGGCTGCTTGTTCAAATGCCACTGTTTTGATTCAGGGCGAAACGGGGACAGGCAAGGAACTGGTTGCTCATGCGCTGCATCAGGAAAGCCGTCGGTCGATTTATCCGTTTGTTAAGCTGAATTGTGCTGCTATTCCGCAGGAGCTAGTTGAATCGGAGCTGTTTGGCTATGATGAAGGCGCTTTTACGGGAGCGCGCCGGACAGGCAAAAAAGGAAAATTTGAGCAAGCCGATAAGGGAACACTTTTTCTCGATGAAATCAGTCAGTTATCCATGGCGGCACAGGCCAAGCTGCTTCGTGTCCTGCAGGAAAGAGAAATCGAGCGTATAGGGGGATCGGGGCCGATTCCCGTGAATGTAAGAATTATCGCTGCTACGAATGATGACCTGGAGGCAATGATCAAGCAAGGAACATTTAGGGCTGATTTATATTATCGTCTGAACGTCATTCCTATTAAGGTTGCGCCACTAAGAGAACGAAAATCGGATATTCCCCTGCTTGTGAAAAAGTTTGTCGAAAAATATGCCGACCAGGCAGGTTTAGGGGCAGTAACAGTAGACGCTGAGGCGATGGCGCTGCTAATGAAATACGAATGGCCCGGCAATATCCGGGAACTGGAGCACGCTGTAGAACGGGCTGTTAACCTCTGCAGCTGCACGACACTGGAGACAATTCACTTTGAATGGCTGCTGCCAAAGCTGCAGGATAAAGGAAAGGAAACGGCAGGAAGAAGTATTCAGGCGGCAAGAGCAGCAAGTGAAAAAGAGATTATTTTAAATGCCCTCCAGGTGACCCAGGGCAATAAGAAGAAAGCGGCAGAGCTGCTCGGAATTGCCCGGCCGTTATTATATCAGAAAATGCGCCGTCTGGGCATCAGCAGCTGAAGGTAGAGTGTAAGCAAAGAGAGACAGTGTAAGTGATTACTTACACTGTCTCTCTTTGCTTTAATTTTCACCTGATTTAGCAACGCAATAAAGAATAATCTGAAAAGTATGTCAGTATCCGCTTACACTATGATTTCTATTGTTAGCATCTTCCGGTTGAATAGGCCGATTCTACTGCAGGTGCTTTTCCCCGCTCACGGCTATAGCCTTCTGAAGTTAAGTACCTTACAACACCGCATAACTACTGAATTTGAGCTGCATCAAGCTGGATCTTGATGACAAGGAACAACTTGCATTCTTCACTTTTTTAACAGGTTGGCTAAGTCATTGACCGTTTTGGCATGAATTTTGCGATATATTCTGATAGATCAGCAGAAAGGAGTAACGGGGGGAGCAGGCACCGAGCCTGAATCTTTGCTCCCGGGATCACCAAATTTAACAGTTGGAGGAGTTTATATGGCAAAGCAAAACAAAATTATCATTACAGCAGCAATTACAGGAGCAACACATACGCCAAGTTTGAGTCCCTATTTTCCTGCAACACCGGAGCAAATCATTAAGGATGCGGTAGATGCTCATAAAGAGGGGGCCGCAGTCGTTCATATTCATGCCAGAGATCCGAAGGATGGCAGTCCGACACCTGATTTGGCGATTATGAAGGACATCGTTGCTGCTATCAAGCAGCAATGCAATGCGGTTGTCTGCATCACCACCGGCGGTGCGGTTTGGATGTCCTCTGAACAGCGCCTTGCCCCCGCTACTGAGCTAAAGCCGGAGCTGGCTTCCTGCAATGCAGGTTCGGTAAATTTTGTGTTTGCCGATCTGGCGTCAAAGCTGGAGAATCCGAAATATGACTGGGAAATTCCTTATCTCAAACGCACGAACGAGCTGGTATTTACCAACACTTTTACCGGGCTGGAATATTATCTGAAAACGATGAATGAGCATGAAATACGGCCAGAGTTTGAGGTTTATGACGTAGGCATGATCAATAACATTGCTTACTTTATGAAAAAAGGCCTGGTACAAAAGCCGGTTTATCTGCAATTTGTCATGGGAATATTGGGCGGAATTCCCGCCACTGTTGATAATCTTGTTTATCTGGTGAAGACAGCCCGTGAGCAGATCGGTGATTTTGTCTGGTCTTGCGCGGCGGCTGGTAAAGCACAGTTCCCATTAGTTACTGCTGCTTTGACGATGGGGGGCAATGCCCGCGTCGGCCTTGAGGATAACTTGTATTTAAAACCAGGCGTGCTGGCAAAATCAAGTGCTGAGCAAGTGCTGCAGATTAAAGAGATTGCCGAACGGCTTGGCCTTGAAATTGCCAACTCCGATGAAGCCCGGCAAATTCTTGCTCTTAAAGGCATCGATAAAGTGAATTATTAAATACAAACCCTGGAGGGGATTGCATATGAGAACAGCGATTTTAGGAGCAGGTGCTCTGGGAATTATTATTGGTGCAAGGATGACCCAAAATGGTCAGCAAGTTGATCTTATCGATTCTTTTAAAGAAAATGTGGATGCATTAAATGCTAACGGCGCTACCGTTACCGGTTTTCTGGAGATGCACCAGCCGGTTAAGGCGCTCACTCCGGAGGAAATGACCGGAACCTATGACCTTATTTTGTTATTGACCAAGCAAACGGCTAACGAAACAGCCCTGCCCAAGCTGCTGCCCCACCTGCATAAAGATAGTATTGTCTGCACGCTGCAAAATGGTGTTCCCGAAGATTCAGTGGCATCCTATGTGGGCAAAGAAAGAACCATTGGCGGTGCAGTTGGCTTCGGGGCAACCTGGCTGAGGCCAGGGGTGTCTGAACTTACCTCCTCGATGGAAGCAGTAGAAAAATTTGCCTTTGAGATTGGTGAAATCGATGGAGTAGTACGGCCGCGGCTGGAAAAAGTAAAAGAGGTTCTTAGTACTGCCGGGGGAACAACCATCCTCACGAATCTGATGGGAATCCGTTACACGAAGTTATTAATGAATTCAACCTTCAGTGGCATGTCGGCTGCTCTCAACGGGCTTTTCAGCGATGTTTTAGCCAACCCTAAGGCTATGGTTTGCGTTGCCCATATTGCTGATGAAGTAATCAAAGTCTGCCATGGTCTTGGCTACCGGATGGTTGAGATGCAGGGTTCTGATTTTGAATTCCTGGAGCTCAACAGCAAAGCAGATATTCCAGCAAAAATGGAGTTTTACAAAAAAGTATGGGGACGTCATAATAACAAGGCAAGCATGCTCCAGGATCTGGAGAAAGGCAAAAAAACTGAAATTGATTATATCAACGGGGTTGTCTGCCGGGGCGGACGTCAGTGCAATATCCCGACACCCTTCAATGATAAGGTTGTAGAATTGGTTAAAGAAGCGGAAGCAAGAGGCGGAGTAAATGATTTTAGTTATCTCGAGCGGTTCAATGACATTATCGAGAGTGCGAAATAAGCTAGCCTACTACAAAATGTGAAATATAGGAGGCATGTCTTTTATGGAAGTATTAGGTATACTGCTCAGTTTGTTTTTATTGATGTTTTTTGCGTACCGTGGGTTTTCCGTTATCTTGTTTGCGCCTGTTTTTGCGCTGTTAGCAGCTGTAAGCCAAGGGCTTTCTCCTATGCCTGCCTATACTGAGCTTTTCATGGCCAAAGCAGTTGTTTACGTCAAATCCTTTTTCCCCATATTCCTGCTAGGCGCCGTTTTCGGCAAAGTTATGGAAGAAACCGGGCTGGCAAAAGCAATTGCCTACAGGATACTGCAAGCGGTTGGTATCGAGCGCAGTATATTATCAATCGTCATAGCCGGCGGTGTGTTGACCTACGGCGGAGTAAGCCTGTTTGTTGTCGTATTTGCCATTTATCCTTTTGCCGCTGCTATGTTTAAGAAAGCCGGCATCCCGAAACGGCTGATTCCGGGGTGTATTGTCCTGGGCGCCTGCACGTATACCATGGATGCTCTTCCTGGTACTCCCCAAATACAAAATATCATTCCCACTAGTTTTTTTGGTACAAATGTTTATGCCGCACCCACGCTTGGCATAATCGGCGGTATACTGATTTTCCTCGGAGGCATGTACTATCTGGAGTGGCGTTACAAAAAGGCCAAGGCTCAAGGTGAAGGATATGGTGAAAACCATATTAACGAGCCTGCGGATATTGATGTCAACGATATGCCGGACTGGAAGCTGGCGCTGGTACCACTGGTTACGGTACTTGTTGTCAACTATATCATGAGTAATGTGTTCACCTGGAATCCTGCTATTTTAGCTCCTTTTATTGAGATGAAACTGCCCTTAACGGCAACTGCCGTTAAGAACGTGGCTGCAATCTGGGCCTTAATTATCTCTGTTGTACTTGGTACTGTTCTGGCCGTAGCTATTGGGTACCGCAATATGGCTAAAGGCGGTTTGGCTAAGGCACTAAACGCAGGTGCTATCGGCTCATTGCTGGCTATTATGAATACGGCTTCAGAGGTTGGCTATGGCAACGTTATTGCCATGTTACCCGGCTTCAAGTCGATTGCCAATGCCCTGCTTGGTATTCACATTGGCGGCACGCCGCTGGTGTCCGAGGGCGTGACTGTTACAACGCTTGCTGCTATTACCGGATCGGCCTCCGGCGGTATGTCGATCGCACTGGATTTAATGGCTAAAGATTGGCTGGTGTGGGCGAATCAGATCGGTATGTCGCCGGAAGTTCTCCATAGAGTGGCGGCAATGGCCTCAGGTGGGTTGGATACGATGCCCCATAATGGCGTGGTTATTACCCTGTTTGCTATCTGCGGTTTAACGCATAAGCAGTCTTATCCCGATCTTTTTGCACTTGTTGTTTTAAAAACACTGGTTGCTTTTCTGGTTATCGCAATTCATTTGGCAACAGGCATATTGTAAACACAAGTGGTGATAAAGTGGCAGAAGCCGGAAGGACTTGGTGTAAGCCAAGTCCTTTCTCATCAATAAACGTATGGAGGGACCAATGAATAAAGTTACTACAATTACACAAGCGCTCGAATCCGTGCAAGATGGGATGACCGTTATGATTGGCGGATTTTTAGCCGTAGGGACGCCGGAGCTGCTGGTAGATGCATTGCTGGCAAAGGGGACAAAGGATCTCACTGTCATTGCTAACGATACGGCTTTTCCGGATAAAGGCATTGGGAAACTGGTAGTTAACCGTCGCCTGCAAAAGGCGATCGTTTCCCATATCGGAACCAATCCGGAGACAGGGCGGCAAATGAATGCCGGCGAGCTGCAGGTTGAACTTGTCCCGCAGGGGACGCTTGCTGAACGGATTCGTGCCGGTGGAGCCGGGCTGGGCGGGATTCTCACACCGACCGGCCTGGGTACGATTATTGCCGAAGGGAAGGATATGATCGTGATTGACGGCAGGGAATACCTGCTGGAAAAATATCTAAAGGCCGATGTGGCGTTAATTAAGGCCCATACGGCGGATACGGCCGGTAATCTATTGTTTCACCGCTCGGCCCGCAATTTTAACCCGTTAATGGCCATGGCTGCCGGTACCGTTATTGTTCAAGCGGAAAATATTGTTGAAGCGGGTCACATTGATCCCGATCAGGTAATGACACCGGGAATCGTCGTTGACTGGATTGTCCGGGGAGAGGGGAAAGAATAATGGATGCAAAAACAATAATAGCAAAACGGGTGGCCCAGGAGTTTAAAGACGGTGATGTGGTGAATCTGGGGATTGGTATCCCAACTTTGGCGGCTGATTTCCTGCCTGCCGGTGTCAGCGTTACTCTTCAATCAGAGAATGGTTTTGTAGGCCTCGCTCCCCTGGCAGGAGAAGCAAATCCCGATCTCGTAAATGCAGGTGGTAAACCGGTTTCGATTATTCCCGGCGGTGCGGTATTTGACAGTGCCATGTCCTTTGCGATCATCCGGGGCGGGCATGTCGATGTGACTGTCCTTGGCGCTTTGGAGGTTGATCAGGAAGGCAATCTCGCGAACTGGATGGTGCCGGGGAAACTGGTACCGGGGATGGGAGGTGCCATGGATCTTGTATCCGGTGCCAGAAAGGTGATTGTTGCCATGGAGCATACCGCTAAGGACGGGGTGCCGAAGATATTAAAAAAGTGTACCCTGCCGCTGACCGGAAAAGGTGTGGTGAATTACATTATCACTAACTTATGTGTGTTTAAAGTGACGATGGCGGGTCTGATTCTCAAGGAGACTGCACCAGGCGTCACCGTGGATGAAGTGAGGGCAAAGACTGAAGCTGAGTTTTTGGTGGGCTTATAAGCTGCAGCAAAGCCTTCTGCGGGTTAGGGAGATGAGGAAATGAGCGAGGAAGAAAATTCCCTGATTTTTAAACAGTTTTTTACTGTACTGCCGCTGGTCCAGGACCTTGTTCGTGGTGACATTACCATTGGTGTATGTGACCGGGAAAAATATATATTTAGTCTTATTAATCCTAAGATTGATACCGGTGTTAAGTCCGGTATGCCCATAAAGCCTGGTACGGCTATTGCAAGAGCGATGGAAGAACAGCAGCTTGTCCAGATGCGGGGGGGCAAGGAAAAGTTTGGTGTGCCTTATATAGGAGCTGCAGTGACAATCCTGAATGCTGTACAGGAAGTGATTGGGGCGATCGCTTTTGTAGAATCAGTGGACACGCAGGATGCGGTTTACGAAATGGCTTCAGAACTAGCGGAAGCGATTAGTACGATAGCTGCAACTACTGAGGAAGTATCAGCGCAAACAGAGGAAGTCGCCAGAATTTCCAGGGCTCTTGGACAATTATCTGAGGATTCGCAGGCAAGAGTCCGGGAAACTGGCCAAGTTTTAGAGCTAATCAAGCATGTTGCGGGGCAGACGAATTTACTTGGTCTGAATGCTGCTATTGAAGCCGCCCGGGTAGGGGAGCACGGACGCGGTTTTGCGGTGGTTGCCGAGGAAATCCGCAAACTTGCCGACAGCTCGACTCTATCGGTGAGGAAAATCACACAAATCATCCAGGGGGTTCAAGCCGATAGCGAACATAACCAGCAAGAGCTGAACCGTGTGGGAGAAATGACCATGCAGATTGCTGAAGCAGTCAATCATGTAGCTAAAACAATACAAGAAATTGGTACAATGGCGGTCAAGCTGGATCGGATAGCAGAAATACTAAGCAATAAATAAGAGATATACTAATAAATAGGTAAACCAGTTTGGTTTATCTATTTTTATTGTGGAGCAACCTAATCTCGTATCGGTATGCATACGGATACTAGGCAACAAATAAGTGCGTACTTGTAAGCTGCCCGCAGAATGGGTATGATTATGGCAAAAAGGAGGCTGGGGTAGCAATGGCAAAAAATATCCTCGTTTTGACAGGCAGCCCGCGCAGGGGCGGTAATACGGATAAGCTGGCTGAGGCATTCATGACTGGAGCCCGGCAGGCGGGGCATAAGGTGACAATATATGCAACTGCCAATAAAACCATTAAAGGCTGTATCGATTGTAAGCACTGTTTTCAAAAGGGGCAGGCCTGTTCCATTCCGGACGATTTTAGTGAACTGGCACCGCTGCTGGAGCAGGCGGATATGCTTGTATTGGCAACGCCGATGTATTGGTTTTCCTTTCCGGTGCAGTTGAAAGCTGCTATCGATAAATTCTATGCTTTTTTGATTGGCGGCAAGGAGTGGAAGATTAAAGAATGTGCGCTGTTGGTCAGCGGCGGCGATGCTGATGAAGCAAAGTTTGCCGGAATTGTTGCATCCTATAAGCTGATCGCCGAGTATCTGCACTGGCAAGACCGCGGTGTTGTTATCGTACCGGGATTGCACGATAAAGAGGACGTTTTGCAGACTGACGGGCTGATTCGGGCAGAAGCATTGGGCAAAAGCATTTCTGGCGAGGAAAAAAGCCTATCCCGTTAGTTTTTGCACATCTGTCGCTAAAGCCGCATTTTGCTTATTCCTGGCTGGCATAATATAATTTAGTTAGGAGATTTGCCGGTCAGCTTTCGGCAGATGAAAGAGGTTTCTTATGGGCAGAGAAAAACGTTTAAAGTTGAAAAAAGTAAGCATGGAGCACTTAGAGCAGTACAGCCAGTTGCTTCGCTATGTTTTTCAGGTGACCAATAATGATTTGCACAGGTTTGGCTGGGAAGCACGTGACATAATTATGGCCAAATCGCCGGTACTGGAAAAGGCAGATGTACTTGGCTGGTTTGACGGCGATAAGCTGGTATCGCAGGTTGCCGTATATCCTTTTCAGGTGAGGATATTCGACCGGACCTATGAAATGGGCGGGCTTACCGGAGTGGGGACCTTTCCCGAGTATTCCAATCAGGGGCTGATGCACAAATTGTTATTTCAGGCACTGGAAGGGATGCGGGAAAAAAAACAGTCCATCTCGTATTTGTATCCTTATTCCATTCCCTATTACCGCCGAAAAGGCTGGGAAATTATATCGGATAAAATTGTGTTCGAGGTCCAGGATTATCAACTGCCGAAGACCAAGCAGGTTCCGGGGGAAATTGAACGCGTTGCGATTGAGAGTGATGAATTAAAAACCGCTTATGAACGCTTCGCCTATCAAAGCCACGGGGCGATGCTGCGCAACGAGTTAGCCTGGAATGAATATTGGCTATGGGACTATGATGAGTTGACAGCCGCTATCTACTATAATGAAGACCGGCAGCCTGACGGCTATGTGCTGTACTGGATTGCTGATGAAGTTTTTCATATTAAAGACATGATTTTTGTTAACGAAGAAGCCCGCAGTGGTCTGTGGAATTTCATTAGTGCTCATTTTTCCATGATTTCCAAGGTGGTCGGTAATATCTATACGGATGAACCACTGGCCTTTCTCTTAGAGGATGCGGACATAAAAGAGACCATATCGCCGTACTATATGGCGCGCATTGTTGATCTGGAGCAATTCATTAGTCAGTATCCCTTTAAGCCGGAAAGTCATGAGCGGTCTTGGACCTTTACGCTGGATGATCCGCTGTTGTCCTGGAACCAGGGCTCTTTTACCTTAACAATCCAGCCGGATGGAAAAGGGGAAATCACCCGCACCGGGGAAAAAAGCAATTCGCGGATTGACATCAAAACCATGACCACCATGCTGATGGGCTACAAACGTCCGGAATATCTACATAAAATTGGCCGCTTGTCATGTACTCCGGAGATTGTCGATATGCTGGAAGATTCTATTGAACACCAGACGCCGTATTTCTCGGATTATTTTTGATGGATTCTTTCAGCCGCAGGAGGAATATACCAAACAACTGCTGGATAGCTTTGCAAGCTTTTAGGGGTACAACTTTTGCTAACCGTGTGGTAGCTAAGTAGTTGTTGAAGTAAGACTTGATTTTTTTTCTCTAAAGGAATAATATAATAGATAATAGTACTGTTCGACCAGAATGAGCTGGAGATCAGATTTTCTTAGGAAAATTTGATCTCCTTTTGTTTATTTATCAGCTGGCTGACGGCAATTCAGCGCCTTGACAGCCGGTAAAAAAGGCAATAAAATAAATGTAAATCCGACTAATCCGGTTTGAATAGTCTGAAATCGTTTTAACATAGTAGTAAGAAAATGCTGATGAGGTGGAAATATGGCGGAACAACTTTTAGCCATTAGCGGCTTGCACGCTGCTGTCGATGGTAAGGAAATCTTAAAAGGACTGGACCTAAAGGTCAATAAGGGCGAAGTTCATGTCATTATGGGACCAAATGGCTCTGGCAAATCGACACTGGTCAACCTGATCATGGGGCAGCCGAAATATGAAATGACTGCAGGTACGCTTACCTTTGAGGGTGAAGATATCAGCGCACTAAAAATTCATGAAAGAGCCCGGAAGGGGATCTTCCTGTCCTTTCAAAACCCGGAGGAAATACCGGGTATTTCGGTGGAAAACCTGATCCGTACTTCGCAAAACGCGATTAGCGGCGAAACGGTAAAAATCATGGCTTTTAAAAAGCAATTACAGAAAGCAATGGATTCCTTGAAGATGGATCATGCTTATGCCGCCCGGCATGTAAATGTCGGTTTTTCCGGTGGTGAAAAGAAGCGTAATGAGATCTTGCAGATGATGATGCTCAAGCCGAAGCTCGCTTTGCTGGATGAAACGGATTCCGGGCTGGATGTGGATGCGGTGCGGATCGTTTCCGCCGGAGTCAGCCAGTTTAAGAATTCCGAAAATGCAATTTTAATTATTACTCATAATACAAAGATTCTGGAACAGCTGCAGGTCGATCGTGTGCATATTTTGATGGGTGGCCGGATTATCTGTTCAGGAGATGCCGGACTTGTTGAGAAAATCAACAGTGAAGGTTATTCTTCGTTAGTTTCCAGAGGATGTAAGAACACTGGCTGAGATGAGGTGAGTTTATGGAAAAAAAGAAAACAGCGGTCGCCGATATCGAGCGGGGCCTCTATGATATAAAAAATGCAGACCGCTCCCGTTATAAATCGGCCAGCGGACTTACGCCCGAGATTGTGCAGGATATTTCCCGGGAAAAAAATGATCCCCAGTGGATGCGTGAGTTTCGTCTGCAGGCACTGGATATCTATTATCAAACCGCAATGCCTGACTGGGGGCCTTCTTTGGCTGAACTGGATATGGACAATATTATTACCTATGTCCGGCCTGAAACGGAAATGAAGGATAACTGGCAGGACGTACCTGCTGATATAAAAAATACCTTTGAACGGCTGGGGATACCTCAGGCTGAACAGGAGTCGCTGGCCGGGGTGGGGGCCCAATATGATTCCGAGGTTGTCTATCATAGCATCAAAGAGGAACTGGTCAAGCAGGGCGTAGTGTATACCGATATGGAGACTGCGCTTGTTGAGCACGAAGCACTGGTGCGGCAGCATTTTATGAAGCTGGTTGCACCTAGTGACCATAAATTTGTGGCGCTCCATGGTGCCGTATGGTCAGGCGGCTCTTTTGTCTATGTCCCTCCCGGCGTCGAGGTGGATATTCCGCTGCAATCGTATTTTCGTTTGAATGCTGCAGGCGCCGGACAGTTTGAGCATACGTTGATCATTGTGGATAAGGGAGCAAAGCTGCATTTTATTGAAGGCTGTTCAGCTCCGAAACACAATGTCACCAATTTGCATGCAGGCTGTGTGGAGTTATTTGTAAATGAGGGAGCCAGCTTACGGTATTCGACCATTGAAAACTGGTCGCGCAATATGCTGAATTTAAATACCAAACGGGCTATAGTCGAGAAAAATGGCAGTATTGAATGGGTATCCGGCTCATTTGGCTCCAAAATTTCCATGCTTTATCCCCGCAGCATCCTAAAAGGAGAAGGCGCCCGAGCAGAATTTAACGGGGTGACATTTGCGGCGGAGGGACAATATCTCGATACCGGTGCGGCGGTAATCCATGCTGCACCGTATACTTCTTCCAATATCAGCTCGCGCTCCATCGCTAAAGGCGGCGGTGTTGCGGTATACCGCGGGGCGATCGTGGTGACTCCCCAGGCGCATCACGCCAGATCGTCAGTAAACTGTGAGTCGCTGATGCTGGATGCACTTTCCCGGTCGGATACTCTCCCCGTGATGGATATTTTACATGATGAAGTAGAGATCGGACATGAGGCCAAGATCGGCAGAATCAGCGAAGAAGCAATTTTTTATCTCATGAGCCGCGGCATTAGTGAAGAGGAAGCGAAGGCGATGATTGTACGGGGGTTTGTCGAGCCGGTAGCCAAAGAGCTTCCTCTGGAATATGCGGTGGAAATGAATAATTTAATCAATATTGAACTGGAAGGCGCTATCGGCTAGAGGGGTGATGACATGGCAAAACAAAGTGAGCAGATAAACCATATTCCTGTCCGGACATGGAACTGGCTGGGAGTTAATGAAAGTACACTGGCCGTAAGTTTACCGGCTGTCACAGAATACCGTAAGCAGTCCGTATGCCAGGCGGGAGGTACAAAGGTTAAAATTACGGAAATCAGTGCCTGTAGGGATGTTATAAACAGGCTTGAGACGGAAAACCGCCTTAAAGCAGGTGCGAGCGATGCGACAAGTGTATTTGCAGCTACTTATTTTAACAGCGGGTATTTTATTGAAACTGCCCCAGGGGAAAAGTGTGAAAAACCGGTTGTTCTGCAGTATGAGCTGGATGAGGAAAATCCAGTTTTGGTGGATCAGCATTTTATTTATGCCCGGGAAAATAGCGAACTAACGGTTGTGATCCGTTACTCTTCGCAGGCAGGCAGTAAAGCCTATCATAATGGTCTAACGAAGATTGTCGCCTGTGCCGGAGCAGTGGTTCGCCTAATAAAGGTTCAACTGCTGGCCGGTGATGCCTATCATATCGATGCGGTAGGCACGGCTGCCGATGAGCAGAGCGTGATTGACTGCACCTTAATTGAACTGGGAGCGCAGCAGATCATCAGCAATTGCCAAACCCGTCTGGCAGGCGCAGGCAGTGCCGGTAATATTAACTCCATTTATTTCGGCGATAAGCACCGGCAGATTGACATTCATTATCAGCTTTCCTATCAGGCCCGCGAAACAGTTGGAGAAATAAAAGCGCGGGGAGCTTTGCTTGATCAAAGCAAGAAAACCTTTCGCGGGACATTGGATTTTATAAAAGGGGCCAGCGGTGCGAGGGGTAAAGAAGAAGAGTATGCCGTTTTACTGAGTCCCGAAGTGCGCAACCGGTCAATTCCACTCATGCTGTGCTCAGAGGATGCGGTAGAGGGACAGCATGCTGCCAGCGCGGGTAAAGTGGATGAAAACAAATTGTTTTATCTCATGAGCAGAGGACTTAGCGAAACAGAAGCCAAAAAACTGGTCATTGAAGCTGCCTTTCAGCCCATTCTGGCCGAAGTACCGT
Source organism: Anaerospora hongkongensis (assembly GCF_004339805.1). Taxonomy (GTDB): domain Bacteria; phylum Bacillota; class Negativicutes; order Sporomusales; family DSM-15969; genus Anaerospora; species Anaerospora hongkongensis. Next base: position 200,176 of record NZ_SLUI01000003.1, read on the forward strand.
TAGCAGCATTAAAAGAAGAGATTTCGAATTATGTCCAAGGGAGGTTAAGCCATGTCCAATAACTATCTGGAGGATTTTCCTCTATTGCAACCCGATAAAGGAAAGCGGCTGGTATATTTGGATAACGGAGCGACCACGCAAAAGCCGCTGTCCGTTATACGTGCCATTGAGCAGTATTATACCGCCTTTAATGCCAATCCTCACCGCGGAGCCTATGAGCTTAGTATTAAGGCAACCGAGATATATGAAAATACCCGTGAAAAAGTGAGAGACTTTTTAGGGGCAGCTAAGACAAGTGAAATTATCTTTACAAAAAATGCAACCGAATCTCTTAACCTGGTAGCTTATAGCTATGGCATGAACTTTATCCAGGCCGGTGATGAAATTGTAATTTCCATTGCTGAGCATCATAGCAACCTGGTACCCTGGCAGCAAGTTGCCAAAGCAAAAGGTGCCGTGTTGAAATATCTCTATGTAAACGCAGACGGAATGTTGTCTGAAGAAGAACTGGACAGCAAAATTACTGACAAGACCAGACTGGTGGCAGTAACCCATGTGTCTAATGTGCTGGGAATCATTAATCCCGTTAAGCGGATTGCCGAAAAAGCACATGCTGTCGGCGCGGTGGTGGTAGTAGACGGTGCCCAGAGTATTCCTCATCTTCCTGTAAATGTACGCGAGCTTGATGTCGATTTCTTTGCTTTTTCCGGTCACAAGATGCTGGCTCCTATGGGAATTGGCGTTTTGTACGGCAAAGAGAAACTGCTGGATGCAATGCCGCCCTTTTTGTTTGGCGGAGATATGATTGAATATGTTCAGGAGCAGGATACTACCTTTGCACCGCTGCCTGCCAAGTTTGAAGCAGGAACACAGAATGTAGGGGGAGCCATGGGCTTGTCGGCGGCGATTGATTACCTGAACAGCGTGGGAATGTCTGTTATTGAAGAGTGCGAGAAAGAGTTGGTCCGCTATGCAATAAATAAGCTTAACAAACTTCCTTATATTACCTTATATGGCTGCGGTAATGTTGTTGATAAAACAGGGGTTATATCGTTTAATGTGCAGGATGTTCATCCTCATGACGTTTCGACCATTCTTGATGCTGACGGGATTGCCATCAGGGCCGGTCATCATTGCGCCCATCCCTTGCTGCAATATCTGGGTGTGAATGCTACCTGCCGGGCCAGCCTGTATTTTTATAATACAAAGGACGATGTTGATGCATTACTTGACAGCTTGAGCCGTGTCCGGAGGGTGATGGGCTATGAACCTAAGTGAAATTTATACGGAAGTGATTGCAGAACACAGCAAGTCGGTGCGCAATAAAAAGCATCTGGCTGCTCCGACCCTTGTTTTAAAAGGCAGAAATCCCAGTTGTGGAGACGAAATTGAGCTGGAGTTGAAGTTAAAGCAAGGGGTGATTGAAGACGCAGCTTTTACCGGTAGTGGCTGCGCTATTTCTCAGGCATCGACATCGATGATGATCGATTTGATTCGCGGACAGAACCTGGAAAATGCTGAAGAACTGATTCAGACCTTTCTGGCGATGATTAAACGGGAAATTACAGATGATGAAGCACTGGAAATTCTGGATGAAGCAGCTGCTCTGAAGAATATTTCCAACTTACCGGGCCGGGTCAAATGTGCGGTTTTATCCTGGCACACTCTGGATGAAGGAATAAAGAAACAAGGCTAACGCAGCCAGCATGAACAATAATCCTTTCAGTATTGGCTGGAAGGATTATTGTTCTTTAATGGTTTTCATTCGTTTTTCAGAATCATCCGGTATGCTGGAAGTAAGGGAGTGGGCAGACCTGCTGTGGTAACCCAATATAAGGGAGAGGGCGCTTTGTGGAACAGTTATGGTTGATTTTTGCATTATTATCGGCAGCGGCTGCTGCTTTGGTTGCTGTGTTTGGCAAAATCGGTCTCCAATCATTGGATGCAAATACGGCAACTGCGATAAGGGCAGTAATTATGGCGATTTTTTTGATCGCGGTTGTGGCTTTTCAGGGGAATTTAAAGCAAATCCCGGTTATATTGGCTGACAAGCGGGCTTTGGCTTTTATTGCTTTAAGTGGCATTGCCGGTGCAGTATCCTGGCTGTTTTATTTCATGGCTTTAAAATTCGGCAAAGTTTCGCAAGTGGCTCCAATAGATAAGCTGAGCGTAGTGATTGCCTCTCTGCTTGCAGTGATACTTCTGGGAGAAAAAATTAGTCTCATCAGTAGTATTGGGATCGCTCTTATTGCTGCAGGCGCAATACTTGTTACGCTTGGCTAACAGGCGTTATTGCAAAAAACCGCGTAAAAAAACTCAACCATCTGTTGTTGGATGGCTGAGTTTTTTTATGCGGTTCTTTCCAAAATGCTTCATTTTCATATTAATTTCAGAATGACTTGTTATACTCAGTTTTGCAATTAGTTATTGGAACAGATCGCAGCCAGCTAAGGAGGAAACACAAATGAGTTTTATTTCAATTGTTGTACCTGTCTATAACGAGCAGGATAACATCCAAATGTTTTATCAGGAAGTTTGTAAATATATGGATCCCCTGGAGCATGAGTTTGAACTGTTGTTTATTGATGATGGTTCGGCCGACGGTACTGCCGCCAGCCTTGCACGGCTGACAAAGCAGGATACGAGAGTAAAGGCAATACTGCTTGCCCGCAACTTCGGACATCAGGTGGCACTAACCTGCGGAATGGATTATGCCAAAGGAGATGCTGTAATTACTATGGATGGCGATTTGCAGCATCCGCCGCAGATGCTGCCGCTGCTGCTGCGCAAATGGGATGAAGGCTATGAGATTGTGCAGACCGTCCGAATTGATACGGAAGGGGTTTCGTGGCTGAAAAAATTCACATCAGGTATGTTTTACCGGCTAATGAATGCCATGTCTCAGGTGCCGATCGTCGAAGGCGGCTCGGATTTTAGGCTGCTTGACCGGAAAGTCGTCCAAACCTTTAAGCAGTTTAAGGAGAAAGCCCGGTTTATTCGCGGTATCATTGGCGGTATGGGCTACCGGCAGACGCAGGTACAATTTGCAGCTCCTGCACGCTATGCAGGCAAGTCTAAGTTTTCCCCCAGGAAAATGCTTTCCTTTGCCCTTGATGGGATTACTGCATATTCTCGGATGCCGCTGCGTTTTGCCTTATATCTGGGGCTGATCTTTGGCGCAATGAGCTTTGCTGTAACAATTAACGTAGTGTATACGAAATTGTTTACGACCGAGGCAGTTCCGGGGTGGGCTACAATTGCTGCCAGTGTACTGCTGTTAGGTGGCCTCCAATTGATCGGACTGGGAATTATCGGCGAATATGTGGGACGTATTTTCGAAGAGGTTAAGCAACGGCCATTATACTGGGTCAGTGCAGAATTACACAGTAATGCGGAATCTGTTGGCAGAAAACAAGACAAGCTAGGAGCTTAGATGAAGAAGGGAATGAAAAATATGAAAGTGTTAGTAACAGGAGGAGCCGGTTTTATCGGCTCACATATTGTAGATACGCTTGTTGAGGCTAATATGCAGGTTTATATTCTGGATAACCTGACTTCCGGATCGTTTGGCAACATCAGCCCTGAGGCTGTTTTTTTAAAAAAAGATATTCGCGATGCCGATTTAAAAGAGGTACTGCAAAGAGAGCGTTTTGACTATGTTATCCATCAGGCGGCGCAAACGACTGTAGCAAAATCACTGGAGGATCCCTATTACGATTGTGACGTGAATATCCGTGGGCTGGTTAATTTATTAGAGGCTTGCAGACTATCGGCGGTAAAGCGGATTGTTTTTGCGTCAAGTGCGGCTATTTATGGTGACACTGCCTCTTTGCCAATCAGCGAGGAGTATGAAAAGCACCCGGCTTCCTTTTATGGACTAAGTAAGCTGACGAGCGAACAGTATTTGGATTTATATTACAAAAATTTTGGACTTGAATATGTCGCCTTGCGATACGCCAATGTCTACGGTGAACGTCAAGGTGATAATGGCGAAGGCGGCGTTATCAGCATCTTTTTGAAAAAATTGCTGGCTGGCCATGCTTTGACCGTTTATGGTGATGGGACCCAGACTCGCGATTATATTTATGTCAAAGATGTGGCGGCGGCAAACCATCAGGCCTTGTTTACCGGCATGGCCAACCGCAGCTACAACGTGAGTACTCAGACAGAGACAAGTGTAAATGAATTGATTGCCCTTTTATCCTCAACTGCTAAACGGCCGTTAAGTGTTAAAAATGAGGCCAGCCGCAGCAACGATATATATCGCTCGGTGCTGGCAAACGAGGCGGCGGCCCATGGCCTGGGCTGGCAGCCGTCATATCCCTTGCAAAAAGGGCTGGAACTGATGCTGCATGCTTTGGAAATCAGGTTGTTTAGATAAAAGTGAGACAACGTGCTGGGAAGGGACAAAAAATACAATGACGATTAGAACTAGCTGGATTTATGCAGCCATTATTATTGCCGTAGCAGGCATACTCATGTTCTCCTATTTGGGCTCACAGCCTTTACTGGATCCGGATGAGCCGGTATATGCCGAAACAGCAAAAGAAATGCTGCAATATCATGATTTTATTTCTCCCCGTATTTTTGGCGACTTTTGGTATGACAAGCCGCCGATGTACTATTGGCTGGTAGCGGCAGCTTTTCAGGTGTTTGGTGGCGGTGAGTTTGCTGCCCGCTTTCCTTCGGCATTATTTGCTGTAGGAGGTGCATTATTGGTCTTTTTTTCGGGACGAAAGCTTTTTAATGAGCGTGCCGGATTTCTTGCAGCTCTGATTTTAGCCACCAGCCTGGAATATTTTTATTTAGGCAATGCGGCTGTAACGGATATGACGCTGACATTTTTTTTAACAGCCGCACTGCTGGCGTTTTTGCACAGGCAGTATAATTTGCTGTATGTCTTTGCTGCGCTTGGAGTAGTAACCAAGGGACCTGTTGCTATCTTTTTTTGTACAGTGATCCTTGGCGTATACCTGGCCATGACAGGCCAGCTGAAAACGGTCAAGCACATGCAGGCAGGAAGGGGAGTTCTGCTATTTGCAGCTATTGCTCTCCCCTGGTATGTGATCATGTATGTTTACCACGGGATGGATTTTATTAATACTTTCCTGGGCTTTCATAATGTTACCCGTTTTCTGCAGCCGGAGCACTCCTCGGGAAAGCTGTGGTATTACTATATTCCTGTAGTCGTTTTAGGCTTCTTCCCCTGGACTGCTTTTTTGGCACAGGCATTTTCTGCGGCAATAAAGGAAACCGGCGAAAAACGAAATACCTGTCTTTTTCTGATAATCTGGGCTGTGGCAGTATTTAGCTTTTTCTCACTTTCTCAAACAAAGCTCGTTTCGTATATTCTGCCAATGTACCCACCGTTAGCGATGCTGGTTGGTTACTATTTTGACAAAGCCTGGACGGAGCGGCAATATCGGGCGCTGAAAACTTCAGCTGCTGTTTTTTCTGCCGCAGCAATCCTCATGAGTGCAGGCCTGCTTTACGCCGCAACGGCAGTGACTGCAGAGCTGATAGTTCCCGTTAAGGTTATCGCAGGCATGCTGGCAGTGTTGGCTGTGTCCGTTTTGTATCAAAGCTTTCACGGTAAATTCCGGGCTGTATTTAGTTTGTTTGTAGCAGGAATGGTCGTTTTTACAGCCTTGATAATGACCCAGGCGCTTCCTGCTGTTATACCGGCAGTTTCGGTGAAGCCCGTTGTGGATGAGTTTAAACAGCAATATGACGGGCAGGCCCCAGTTTATGTTGCTAAATTTTACCGGCCGGGATTTCAGTATTACAGCGATGTGACAAGCTTTGAACTGAATCCGGAAGAACTGGAGGCAGCGGTGCTCAGTCAACCCGATAAAGCTTATTTTATTGTACAAAAAAGAAAATATGACAAGCTGTCTCCGGAAGTCCGCAGCACGCTGCGCGTTGTAAATGCCCAAGAGGATAAAATTTTATTTATTCGCGGTAGTGAGTAACTCATAGGAGGACGAGTATGAAAGTAAAAACTGCTGCTGCGGCATGTCAGCCGTTTTCTTCTAAGTGGGAATACTTGGGGCTGTTTATATTTTCCTTTATCATTTATGTGATTTATAACCAGCATGTACCAATTACCGACCCGGTAGAAGCGAACTATGCACTGACGGCAAAGGAGATGGTGCTTTCAGCTGACTGGATTTCTCCTAGAATTTATGGGAATGTCTGGTTTGATAAGCCGGTATTTTTCTATTGGCTTACGGCAGCCGCTTTTCAAGTGTTTGGCTTCTCTGAATGGGCTGCACGGTTAGCACCGGCTGTTTTTGCGGCACTGGGACTAGTGCTGATGTATTGGTTTGTCAATAAGCTTACCTATAAGCCAATTGCTGCTTTAGCGGTGGTGATTTTAGGGACATCTTTTGAATATACGGTGCTGGCAAAGCTGGTTATTACAGATATGGTCTTTTTCTTCTTTAATTGCACGGCGCTGAGCTTCTTTTATTTAGGATATGTAAAAATGGACAATACCAAGCGCTGGTATCTCGGAATGTATAGCAGTATGGCCTTGGCTGTATTGACGAAAGGACCGGTCGGAGTATTGCTGCCAGGCTTGGTTATTCTGCTTTTTCTTGTTTTGCGGCGCAGTTGGACAGAACTGAGAAAACTTGTAACGCCTGCCGGAATTATGCTTTTTGCGGTTATTGCGGTACCCTGGTATGCAGCAATGTACTCATTGCACGGAAACGAATTTTTGAATAGCTTTTTTGGCGTCCATAATTACCTGCGGGCTACGGTTTCGGAGCATCCGGTGGATAATGTAAGTTATTATTATCTGGTTGTATTTCTGCTGAGTATGCTGCCGTGGTCTGCATTGGCTGTAAAAGCACTGGTACAGAGCTGCAGGGCCTTACGCTCCTCGTCTTCTCCGCTGCTGCTGTTTCTCATCTTATGGATAGCAACTTACTTTGGTTTTTATTCACTTATGGCTACCAAATACGTGACATATACGTTTCCTGTGCTTTTTCCAATAGCCATACTAACTGCGATACACCTGGATAAAATGTTTGAACTGAATAGCCCGGCTGCAGTGATTTGCTGGGTGGGGGGACCATTCATTTTACAGCTTTGTGCTTATATTGCTGTTGCGTATCGGCATGTAGGGTGGGTAAGCTTGGGGGTCGTTGCAGCCAGCTTATTGCCGTTCCTGCTGGCGTATTTCTGGCGGCTTCAAAAACGAAGTGCGCAATATATGCTTACTTTGCTTTGTTTGTGTCAGCTGGTATGCTATAGCCTGCTTTCCTTCTTCGTATTCCCTGTAATAGCTGAGACCAGATCCGGCAGAGACTTGGCTGATCATATTGCCGCATTAGGAATGGACAAAATCGGCTTATACCGTTTTTATAGTACTTCTTCGGTATTTTACAACGGGAATATTGCTGTTAAACTCGAGGCGGCAGATATGCCGGTTATGCACCAGACAGGCAGCTTGGACTGGTCAAGCAAGTATACTATGCCCGTTCAAGGCACAGCTAACTTCATGAAGGATTCCTCCAGAAGCCTGGTTGTTGTACCTGATCAGCAGGAAAAAGCATTTCTGACAGAAACGGCCGATTTTCGTCCTCAGCCCATAATGAGCAATAAAGGGTTAATTTATTACCTTGTTGATAACAAATGAATTTGCCGTTGAGGACTACTTGAAGGAGGTTTCCTGTATGCGGATATTACTTGCTGAAGAGGATTCCAGGCAGGGGAATTTAATCAAAGACAATTTAGAGAAGGCTGCCATTCCGGTGGACTGGGTGGTAAGTGAAGATCTGGCGTTAGAGTATGCCTGTCATGTTTCATATGATGTCATTATCCTGAACGAGCTGCTGTCTGCTAAACCCGGCAACAGTATTAGCGAGCGCTTGCGCAAACGCGGCTATCAGGGAGCTGTCTTAATACTGACGCCAGATGATGCCGATGAAAATAAAATGTTTGGCTCCAATACCGGAGCTGATGATTATGTGGCTAAATCCCGGGTTGCCGAATTGCCGGATAAACTTCGGGCCTTGTCAAAGCGTAGAAAAGCACGGTTTGCTGCTGAAATTTTGCAAATCGGTAATGTAATCTTTAACTGCTTCACGCATTGTATACGGCAGGGTGAAAGGGAGATTCAGCTTACTGCCAGAGAGTTTCAACTGCTTGAGCAGCTTATGCGCAGCCCGGGACGCGTAGTGGCAAGAGACGATATTTTAGCGCAAGTATGGGGAAACGCTATCTCTTCGAATAATCTTGACGCCTATGTACGGTTGCTGCGTAAGAAACTGAGAGGGCTCAATAATGCGGTGTCCATACTAACCGTTCGCGGCATAGGCTATAGGCTGGAGGTACAGGATGTTTGCCAAAATCCGTAAGGGTTTAACTCTTCGTTATACATTGGTCATGATGCTGCTGATGATGGCTTTCATTATTGTAAGCTCTGCGGGGCTGCTTTGGATACTTTACCGGGAAGAGCAGCAGGACCTGCAATCCTTTACTGAAGCGGAGGCCAGGCAGCAAGCAGCAATATATAAAGAAAGAGCCGGTTTTTTTCAGTTTACACCTAAGGAAGGGGAGCATGCCGAGATCGGGACAAAAATATTTTATTATGTTTTTGACACAAATGGTCGGCAGGCTGCAGCTGAGGAGCCAGTAAATGAAATTCGTGCAGGTGTTTTAAACATCATTCACAAGTGGGATGCACCAGAGGGGGAGGCTGAGCTGAAAAAGTTTCGCCTGCTCAACGGTGACAGGGCAGTGGTTATGTTGTGCAGCAGGCAAATCTATGATGAAACGAAAATGATTGGGACTGTTTTTGTCGGTGAAGATATTAGTTCGTACTATCACATGTTGAAAATGCTGCTGATTATGATGGTACTCATATCGATTGTTTTCCTGGTTATTGCGGCTTTTGCCGGTCATTTACTGGCAGGTAAGGCAATGATTCCGATCAAACAGGCTTTTCTTAGACAGCGTGAGTTTGTTGCTGATGCCTCACATGAATTACGCACTCCGCTGAGTATCCTTCTGACCTCGGTAGATGCGGTGCAAACTGATGATGAGCTCAAGCTAACTTCGTTCTCAAGCCAGGTACTTGCGGATATGAAAACAGAAATTCATAGAATGACCAAACTGGTCACCGATTTATTAACGCTTGCAAGGGCGGATGCCGGAACAGCTAATTTAATAAAAGAAGAATTTAATTTAGTGGCCCTTGCAGAGCAGCTTGTCCGGTCAGTGCGTCCACTAGCAGAGCAAAAAGGAGTCCATCTGACACTAGAAAGTGACGCAGAGATTTTTGTTGTTGCCGATCAGGCAAGAATAAGCCAATTGCTCTTAATTTTGGTTGACAATGCAATTAAATATACTCCTACCGGCGGCAGAATCCGTATTTCGCTTGCGGTAATCGCTGCACAGAAACCATATGCTGCCATTGCCGTGCACGATACGGGCATGGGGATTGCTGAAGCCCAGTGTAAGAGTATCTTTGAGCGTTTTTACAGGGCAGATAAGGCAAGATCGCGCAGTGAAGGCGATGTCGGCCTTGGGTTGGCTATTGCACAATGGATTATATCTGCTCATGAGGGAAAAATCAAAGTAGAAAGTGTTCCAGGGGAGGGCAGTACATTTACTGTCACCTTACCTCTTTAGCAAAATCATAGCGGTGTAAGGAAGGAGGTGTACCTGTGGAGCAGTTTTTCCAGGTAATTGTGGATTTTATTGCCTGGGGCGGCTACTGGGCCATTGCAGTTGGAATGGCTATGGAGAATGCTTGTATGCCTGTCCCCAGTGAATTGATTTTTGGCTTTACCGGTTATCTTGTTTATTTAGGGCGCTTGGATTTTACTACTGCAGTACTTGCCGGAGTAGCCGGCGGACTTTTGGGATCAATGCTTGCTTATCTGGTTGGCTATTACGGGGGACCGTCATTCGTTACCCAATATGGGAAATACGTACTGTTATCTGCAAACCATGTAAAAGCGGCACAAAGGTGGTTTGACCGTTATGGCCTAAAAGCGGCTTTTTTCAGCCGGTTGCTGCCGGTAATCCGCACCTTTATATCGTTGCCGGCTGGATTTGCCAGAGTAGATTTTATTAAATTTTCGCTGCTGACAGTTTTAGGATCTGTTCCTTGGACAATAGGCCTTATTTATGCCGGAAAGTTATTGGGAGAAAACTGGCAGCAGATTAGTGCAGCCGGTCATAATGCCGGTCTGATAGTAGTGGGAGGCTTGCTGGCAATTATCGTATATTGTTTATGGAAAAACCGTACTCAGCTCAGTGCTGAATAGCGATTATGGATAATCGGACTAAGCCTTCCGGGATTAACCTGAAAGGCTTTTTGTCACGGCTTGGAGAAGGAGTAATACCAGATGGATTGCTCATTTTGGAAAGGCGGGATGAAGGTGCGGGAATATATGATCCAAATTGATTTTGTTAATTGTCCTGGCTTGGGCTATGAGATATTTAGGATTACTGAAAAAAATAATATTGATAAAATTGCGATGGAGGTTATTCCTAACCATGGCATGGCTATTCAGTTCCAATGTGCGGCGCAAGAGCAGGTGGATAGGTTAGTAGCTGAGCTTGCGGCTCTTCCCAACATTACGTCCGTTTCGTTTCGCTCCCAAATGCCTTATCAGGAAAAAGAAATTGAACTCAGAACAATTCTGAATTCGGTTAATGAAGGTGTTCTGGCTATTAACAAAGAGGGGATTATCTCGCATATTAACCAAGTTACCTGCAGTGTACTGCAGTGCACACTGGAAGAGGCGATGGGATTACCCGTGGAAGAACTGGTAGGCGAAGCTCCGCCTATTTTAGAAACGCTGCGATTGGGGCGGGCTTCACCGTTAAAGCGCTGGAAAGTAACCAGGAACGGCAAGGATCTGCAATTTTTATCAAGTAACATTCCCATTCGCAATGATCAGGGAGAAATTATTGGCGCTGTGGCAACCATTCAGGATTTCCAGCAAATCGAAAACATTATTTTACGAGCCGATAAAGCGAAGCGCTGTACCTTTGATGATATTATCCACCAGAGTCCGCAAATGATTCGCCTCATTGCTTCTGCCCGTGCGGTGGCAAGAAATTCTTCTACTATCCTGCTGCGCGGAGAGAGTGGTACCGGCAAGGAGTTGTTTGCCAACGCTATTCATGCCGCCGGATTGAGAAGCAAAAAGCCCTTTATTCCCATTAATTGTGCTGCTTTAACAGAAAGTCTCCTGGAAAGTGAATTGTTTGGTTATGAAGACGGCGCTTATACCGGTGCCGCGAAAGGCGGACGGCAAGGGCTTTTCGAGCAGGCCAACGGCGGAACACTGTTTCTGGATGAAATTGGTGATATATCTTTGCGGCTGCAGGTGCGTCTGCTGCGCGTTCTGCAGGAAGGAACCATTCGCCGGGTAGGCGGAAATCAGGATGTTAATGTCGATGTGCGGATTATCGCCGCTACACACCGTAATCTGGAAGCCATGATTCGGACTGGTGAGTTTCGGGATGATCTATATTACCGGCTTAATGTTATCCCGCTGACCCTATTGCCCTTACGGGAAAGAAAAGAGGATATCCCTTTACTGGCGCAGCATTTAATACGCAAGATCTGCAGTAAAATTAATAAGCCGGAAGTCCATCTGACCAGAGAAAGCGTTGCATTGCTGGTGGCACAGCAATGGCCGGGCAATGTACGGCAGCTGGAAAATACACTGGAACGATTGCTTAATTTACTGGACACTACAGAGATTCGTCCTGAGCATTTTTGTGACTGGACGGATATTGATCATACTGCCGTAAAAGGTAGTGAAAAGATTGAGAAAAAGCAGCAAAGCTTGCAGGTAGAAATTCCGGTTAACAACGAGTGGCCGCATCTAAAGGAGATCGTCGCTGCTGTTGAAAAAGAAGTAATTGCCAAAGTCTTGCAAAAGCACCCTTCCTCGCGGTTAGCCGGACAAGTTTTAGGCGTATCCAACACAACAATCCTGAATAAAATCCGTGAATATAAAATTTAGAGATTGGGCAATAGGCATGAGCGCTGCCGCTCATTGGATGCTATATAATGAGAAGTTTTCTTATCAACTTGAAAAGAATTTTTATCAAATAAATTTATCAGCTTAACCGGGACTCGCCGGGAAGGCTGATTTTTTGTTTTGGCATGATAGTTGCGAGAGAAGAAGGTATTCGTTATTTATAGCTTAGGAGGAATTCTCATGGCAATTAAGTACATTCCCGAACCTTTTCGAATTAAAATGGTTGAACCCATTAAAATGCTTACCCGGGAGGAACGAGAGCAAAGAATTAAAGCAGCTAAATACAATGTATTTAATCTGGCAGGTCAGGATGTGTATATTGATTTATTGACGGACTCCGGCACCAATGCCATGTCGGATCAAATGTGGGCCGGTATTATGAGAGGCGATGAGGCGTATGCCGGTTCCTCCAGTTATTATAAGCTGCTGGAAGCAGGCAAAGATATTTTTGGTTATGGTTTCATTCAGCCTGTCCATCAAGGCCGTGCGGCCGAAAAAGTTCTGTTTGGAACCATGCTTCAACAGGGAAAGGTAGCCATATCCAATATGTTTTTTGATACAACAAGAGCTCATGTAGAACTGTGTGGGGCCCGTGCTGTCGACTGTGTTGTTGAGGAAGCGAAAGACCCTGTTAAAAGGGCTCCTTTTAAGGGCAATATGGATGTTGAAAAAATGGAAAAATTAATTTTGGAATATGGTGCTGAGAATGTTGGACTGATTGTTGTGACTATCACGAATAATTCTGCCGGAGGGCAGCCCGTTTCGGTGCAGAATATTCGTGACGTGTCTGCTGTCTGCAGGAAATTCAATATTCCACTGAATATTGATGCCGCCCGGTATGCGGAAAATGCATACTTTGTAAAACAACGGGAGGCGGAATTCAAGGATGCCTCAATCAAGGAAATCATCCGGGCCATGTTTGATTGTGCGGATATGTTCACGATGTCTGCCAAAAAAGATACGGTAGTTAATATGGGGGGGCTAATCGGGGTGAAAAATGCGGATTCGCCGCTAATTTTACCGATTAAAGCCCGCTGCATCTCCTATGAGGGATTCACTACCTATGGAGGTTTGGCAGGACGGGACTTGGAGGCATTAGCGATAGGCTTGTATGAGGGTCTTGAGGAAGACTATCTCAAATACCGTATCGGGCAAATGGAATATCTGGCTGCACGCCTGGATGATGCCGGTATCGCATACCAGGCACCGGTTGGTGGCCATGGTGTATTTATTGATGCCAAGGCAATGTTTCCTCAAATCCCCTATTATGAATTCCCCGGTCAGGTTCTGGCGGTTGAATTGTATAAGGAGGCTGGAATCCGCTCGTGTGATATTGGCTCTTACATGCTCGGCAATGACCCGGATACCAGGGAACAGCTGCAGGCGGATTTTGAGTTTACCCGTCTGGCGATTCCGCGCCGCGTATATACGCAGAGTCATTTTGACATTATGGCGGAGGCCTTAATTGCAATTAAAGCGAGAGCACATGAGATTAAGCGAGGCTACAAAATTGTTTGGGAACCGCCGATTCTCCGGCATTTCCAGGCAGAACTTGCCGCGATAGAAGAATAGGATCATAACCTTTTCCAAACAGCAAAGAACCGGACAACGCAAGCTAATGTTGTCCGGTTCTTTCGTATGACTGGCTGTTAGGCCGGTAGACGGCAGGATGTGAGCAGGCCAATCAGGATTGCGGCAGTGCTTACCATAAGGCCCGCGTATAAAGGGTCTAGTGGCAGCTGAAAGAGAACGCAGCTAATTGCTGCCGCCGTACTGATAAGCATAGAAGCAACAGCCCAGTTTTTTGTTAATTTTCCCGGAGAAAATATAGCAAGGGAGAGTGGCAGAAAAACTCCGGCCCCACGCAAAGCCATAGACATATAGTTCCAGGCTAAAACCTGAGATTTTAAGTTCAAAATGGCAATAAGCACTGCTAGGAATGTAACTGCAAGAATGGTAAAGCGATTGACCCATAATACGGTTTTTTCTGTTCGAATATGTAACAATTCGGAGCAAAGATCCTTCGACACCATTGTGCCAATTCCAAGTGCCAGTCCGGCAATAGAGCCAATCAAAGACAGCAGAATTCCCGCGAGGCCGATTCCTCCCAGCCAGGCGGGCTGGTATTGTAGTAAATATAGCGGTAAAACCAGGATTGGCAAGACGGGAGGATGAGCGGCATGCATGAACATTGCAATCGCAACTGACGGCAGACCGACAGGAATTACCACAAGTGCCGCCGTAAAGGCGCCTAGCGAAGCCGTGCGCGAATCGGAGGCGGAAAATATTGCCTGAACATATGTCTGCGTGCAGATAATGCCGACAATCAGTGAAAATAGATTGCTGATTGTCGCTCCGATTCCGCTGCCATAAAGGCTAAACCAACGTGAATCAGGAAAAACTATCTCCAAATCCGGTATGTTTTGCAAAGCAGAAAGGGCTGATCCGCCTGCTGCAAACAGGGTAATCCAGACAATCCCCAGTTTGAGCAGTCCTGATATTCCAGAGCCCTTCATTCCTCCCAAAAAGACATAAGCGGTAACCAGTACCAGCAGAAGTAACGCTGCCGGCCAATGGGCAATATGAAAGATTGCTGCAATTATCTGGATTGCAGGTAAACTGCTGGCAACTGCACTAAATAAAATACCGATTGAGGAAATGATGCTGACAAGCGGCCCTGCTGCTTGCCCGTAATTAAGTACGAGATATTGGGGGATGGTTTCTAAGCCGGAGCTACGCAAAGGCCGGGCATAAAATAGACCCATGATGATAAAGGCAATACCTGACCCCAGTGTAAACCACCAGGCTGAAAGTCCTAAGGAATAGGCCAGCTGAGCAGTTCCAATCGTAGCGCCGCCGCCGACAACCGTACCGGCGATGCAGCCGGCAATCAGCGGGACTCCCGATGCCCGGCCGCCTAAACTATATTCGGCTGCTGAGGTTATTGAGCGGGAGGAATAGATACTGCTGCCGATAACGACGGTAAGTGTAACCAACAGGCTGGCTAAATGTATACTGTTAAGTTCCATCTTAATTCTCCTTACTTTGGCATACAACCGGAAGATCAACACCCCGAAGGAGGAATGACAGTGATCCTGTTTGACCGCGAGCGGGTTCGGAAAATTATGCTTGAGGATGGCTACAAAGAACGGCAGGTAGCTGAGTCGGTAGCAAGTATGAGGTGCCTTAATCAGAAGCTGCAGCCGTTAATTGATGCCTATCTAAAAGATAAGTCACTGGCAGATCATTACCAAATCGAAGGCCTGACGATTGCTATGATTATGGAGAAGTTTCAGTGTGATTTTTGGGTCGGATTGCAATTCCTGGATGATTTTGCTGAGGACCCTGAGAGAGCCGAATTTGTCAAAGAATTTTCGTTGCTTAATTGAATCTATTGGTCATGTTCTGCGGATTTCCTGCCTGATGATAGAAAGATGTCCTATGCTCCTTAAAAAACACACCCCTGCCGGGTGTGTTTTGCTTTATGCAATGTTTATTGCTTTCCTTTGGGAGGAAATAGGTTTGTAAATTGCGAATAATTACAAATACTGTTGAAAACTGTTAAATTATGTAATTGAACAACAAGCAGAGGTGACCTTTTTGTATAAATTTAAAGATGATCAGCAAAATGAAGCATTTACTTGGGAGTGCCTGGGGAACATTGGGTCAGGACGGGCAAATCTCGGAGCTGATATGCCGGTTATTGTTTATCGGCTGTTTCAGTTCACACTGCGTGAGGTGCTGAATCGCGAATATGGCTGCCGTCAGGCCAGCGATCTGATTCGGGCTGCGGGAAAACTTGCGGGCAGGGAATTCTGTAAGAATATCATGGATACCAGTCTCGAATTTGACAGCTTTATTGCCCAATTGCAGAAAAAGCTGGCAGAGCTCAAAATTGGTATTCTTCGTCTGGAATCAGCTGATATGGAAAAGCTGGAATTCATTTTGACCGTAGAGGAAGATTTAGATTGCTCCGGACTGCCGATTACGGAGGAATCTGTTTGTGATTATGATGAAGGTTTCATAGCCGGAATACTGAATGAATATACCGGCAAACAGTTTACTGCAAAAGAAATTGACTGCTGGGCGACAGGAGACCGGACCTGCCGGTTTCATGTCACCTGCAACGACTGACTACAGGTGGGTGTATGAATCATCATGATGTGGCAGCAGTGCAGCAGCTACAGGCGGGCTTAAAGCTGCTGATGCAGGGTAAATATCCGGAGGAAGTGCCTGAAGAAGGATGCAGTGAGGAATTGTCAGCGGTTATCCGCTTATTTAACCGTTTAGCCTGGCAGTTGAAAGAACTGTATGATTATACAATTCCTTTAGCCAGAGGCATTTTGAATGTAGAGCGGCCGGGAAAAACCAATTTTCTCGCCAGCGGATTGAAAGAGCTTCATTCCAAGCTTAGTCATTTAACCTGGCAGGCACAACGGATTGAGAAGGGAGACTATGAACAGCGTATTGACTTTATGGGGGAGTTTTCGCTGGCCTTTAATTCCATGATCGTCAAATTGGAAGAGCGCGAGCAACGGCTAAAGGGCGAAATTCTCATTAGACAAAAAGCTGAGAAGGAATTTCGACTGCAAAATAAACTGATTACCGACAGCATTCAGTATGCCGCCGTCATTCAGCGTTCCATATTACCCGATGCAGTATTAATGGACAAGCAGACTGCCGCTTCTTTTGTTATCTGGCAGCCTCGGGATATTGTGGGTGGTGATTTTTACTGGTTTGTACCCCGCCCTGACGGATTTATGGCGGCGGTTATTGATTGCACCGGTCATGGCGTTCCCGGTGCGTTTATGACGCTGGCAGTCAGTCAGATGCTGAAGACACTGGAGAGCAACAGCTTGCTTACCCCTGCTGAGCTGCTTGCTATTTTAGATAAACAAGTACGGGAGACGTTTTACTCATCAGGCAAAAATCAGGAAAGCCTTCATGCCGGTTTGGATATGGGCTTGGTATTCGTCAATTCTGTTGAACGGAAAATTATCTTTTCCGGTGCGCGACTGCCCTTATTTTTTATCCATAACAAGCAAATAACGGAGGTAACCGGCGCGCGGCGCAGTATTGGTTACGAAAGCAAAACTCGCCTCGGGAAAAAGTCTGCTGTGCAGTTTCTAAACAGGGAAATCCCGTGTGCAGCCGGTGACAAACTGTACTTGTCTACCGATGGTTACTTTGATCAGCATGGCGAGAAAGATCCGAATCCATTTGGTGTAGATTATTTTGCGCAATTGCTGTTAGAAATCGAATCACTTCCGCTGGAGGCGCAAAAAAACATATTGCAGGACAGACTTAGAGCGTATATGGGAAGCGAAAAACAACGCGATGATATTACGGTTATTGGCTTTGAGCTTTAAAAGGGAGGCTTGTGGATTGTGATCAATGAAAATCTGCATCAACTGATTGGTGAATTGACCAACTATGGAATTATTGTCAGTTTTAACGGCTCTTTCACCCAAGGCATTATTGAAGAGATCGGAACAGCAATCACGTCCTACTTGCAGGCAGAGAGAAATACTGACGAAACAGAAAGTCACAATGTATTTTCCGTTTATATTGAGCAGGCGCAAAATATCAAAACCTATTTCTTAAAAAAAGCAGCTGCTGGTGATAAACTGGAAATCAGCCGCCGCGCTTTTGAAAGTATTATTGTGATTGGGCGGCTGGAAGAACGCTTTTTTGTTTGTTCCGGTAATTTAGTACAGAATGAAGATGTAAATAGCTTAAAAGAACGTATTGATTATGTTAATTCTTTAACGAAAGAACAGTTGAAGAAATTATATAAGGAAACGCTGAGGCGGACAGATAGTCATTCTGACAGCGCCGGACTGGGTATCATTGACATGGCCCGTAAGGCAGCGTTGCCCCTTGAGTATATGTTCATCGCACGTGACGAGCGATACTCTTTTTTTACTCTAAAGGTAAGCCTGTAGTTAGCGAGGAGGTTTTATTGTTGGAGCGGTTATATCGGGCAAGTACGAAGTCCTCGCCGGAGATTGATTTTGATCCGGAGCAAGGGATTTTAAAAATAACGGGTCAATCCTACCCGGAAAACCCACCTGCCTTTTATCATGATCTGTTTGCCTGGCTCAAAAATTATCTTGTCAGTGCAGAACATGCAGTTATTGTGGAGCTTCATATTTCCTATATGAATACCAGCAGCACGAAATGTATAATGGACATCATTTACATACTGGAGGATGCCTTTAACGCTGGGGCCGATATCTGCATCAATTGGCACTATACGGCAAGGAATCGAAGCATGCGGGAGTGTGGAGAAGAGTTCCGGGAAGAACTGAATGTTAAGTTTAATATTATTCCGGAGGAAATTAGCCAGTCAACTCTCCGGTAAAATCCTGTACTCTTTTAACGTAGAGGTGTTTGAATTGGTTAGCAATATTCGCCAGCTATTCCAGGAGGAATTGGAGCAATTAGCGCAGATTAAAAGCATATGCGATGACCAGCAGTACACGAATAATGAGCTGCTTGCGCAATATAAGAATATGGCGGCCATTTTTGAAAGAAATCTTCAATCCATGATGAAGATGACGAGGATCAGCGACTCTCAGCAGTTGTATTTGCAGGAAATTCAGCATGAATTGGAGCGGGAAATCGAAGAAAGAATTAAGGCGGAAGAAAAAGTCGCTCATTCGTATAAACGGCATCGGCGTAATCAGTTTTTGCTTGAGCTGGCAGAGGGTAACCGCAGCTTTGATGAAGCGGCTTGGAATGTGGCCCGGCAGCTGAAGCTGAATCTACCGTCCCTGTTTTATGTCTTTTATATACAATTGACCAGCTGGCAGGGATATTCACTCAGTCAAGCTGCAGTTGATGCAGCTGAAATCCAGACGGCAATCGATAACCTGGTGGATAGGCTGAATTCCGCTCAGGGAGGCATTGCATGGGAATGGGGGAATGGAATTGGCATGCTGCATGCTGCCTTACCAGGGGAAACTAAGGAGCGACAGCTGAACACCGGACTGGAACTAAAGAAACAATTGTCTTCTAGCCTACCCCACTTTGAAACTGCAATCGGCACTTCGGGCCGGCAAGGCAAAGCAGACAGTTTTGCGTATCTGTGTTATCAGGCGCGAGCCGCAGCGAATCTCGGCAGCCGTCTTTGGCCGGAACGGCTGATCCATCATTATCATGATGGGCAGGCGTATCAACTGCTTTATCCATTGGCCGATAGTCAGAATGCGGCAGAATTTATTGACAGAATGATAGGAAAGCTGCTGGATTATGATAAGGAGAATAACACGGAGCTGCTGGTGACCTTGAAAAAGATTATTCAAGCTGCTAATTTAAAAATAGTGGCGGAAGACATGTTTCTTCATCATAAAACAATCGTATCCCGAAAACAGCGAATTGAAAGTATTCTTGGTATATCGCTGGAGTCATTTGAGACCAGATTCCATATAGCTATCGCTCTGCATCTGCTGCAATTTCGCGGTTAGATAGCCTCATTATCCTCTGATGATACTTCAGAGGATAATTTTTTATCTTCCCAGCCGATAGGAAGCAGGCAGAACTTTTGCTATAGTTAGGCTAGCATATTGTATACTGGCTTGCTCTCCTTATGTCACTGCTGATAATAAGGCTGCTGCGGCCATAGAAAGCCGGGTGATCTATTGAATTTCCAGGCAGGCGATAAGTTAGAAGAACTATTCAATAGGATGCCTATACCCATTGTGCTGGTTACAAGAAAGGAACTGCTGGTGATCCGGGTAAACGCTGCTGCCCAGAGCTTGCTGCGTGGACAGGATGAGGAAGTCGCTGTCAGACCGGTTGCCGAGTTCTTCTATAAAGAGCAGGCGGAATATCAGGCATGGTATGCCGGTATCCAAGCTAATGGTACAAATATACCGGAAAGCTCACTTTTTTTGAAAGATCAGCAAACCATCGTAAAAGTTTATACGACGTGTGTTGATTTTGCCGGATCAACCCATTTGCTGCTTACTTTAGTAGACATAACTGCAACTTGCTGCCAAATTGGGCAGCTGGAGCAGCTTGCGGCGAAAGATGATATGACGGGATTATTAAACCGCCGTACCTTCAGGGCAAGTTTGGAAATGGCCTTGCATAATCTGCAGCAAGAAAAAAGTGTTTTTTTTCTTGCCTTTATGGATTTGAATGAACTGAAGAAAGTGAATGACACATACGGTCATCGCGAGGGTGATTGGTATATCAGCATGTTCACATCACTGCTTCTTGGCGCTTTGCGTACGACTGATATTGCCGGGAGAATCGGCGGCGATGAGTTTGCCGTAATATTTAGCCAATGTTCACAGCCATATGCTGAACAGGTTATTTACCGCCTTCAGCAGCAATTGAACGCACTTTCGGCCTCAGTAAAAAAACCGTACAGCATGGGAGTAAGTACAGGTCTGGTCATGGTCGAAAGCGGTATGGATATCGGGGTGGATGCTTTACTGAATATCGCAGATAAAGCCATGTATCATAAAAAATACTATCAAAATACACAAAAAAATGCATTATTGGAAAAAGCCGAGAAATTTGGCATAAAAAACACTGGCCGATTTTGGTAGTTATATCGCTCTTAGAAAAAATTACAAACTTATTAAAAATAATTCTGTTATAATAAAGCTTGATACAATTTATATAATAATGATAAGATTAAACAATAACGAACCATTTTGCAGATTTATGTTGTTTTAAAACAAAATAAGCAATAAACTGCAAACTTATTGAAAAGTAAGGACGCAAAGCTATGGGTCTAAGTACACTCTGTATATGACTGCCAGGTTGCAATTCGCAGCCTGGTATTTTTTTCGTTTTAGCCTAAATCACTTTATACAGCATTTGATGTTAGCTTGTTTAAAAAACTTATCGTCGAATCATTGTACTTATCTTAGCAGGGCGGTGAAATAATCACGTGAGAAAATCCGTCAGAATGCTGTTGGCTATGACGGCAGCAATTAGTATAACGGCAGGAAATCAGTTCGGCGATGGACCGAAGGGCAACGTGGTATACGCTGCGAGTCTGCCTGCGAATACAGACGAAAGTGCAAAAGCAGACTTTGCTTATGAAATGGCCCAAATAACGGCCAAGCTTTTCGCTGCTCCCAGCACAAACGTTGAAACCTTTAAAGTGGAGTATTCTTATGCAATTGCGAGGGTAACGGCAAAAGTAATGCCGCTGCTGCCTGAAGGCCAGCGACGGGACTTTGCTTACACTATGGCGCAGAATACAGCAAGAATAATGAATGACTCTAATCTTAATGTAGAGCGGGCGAAAGCCGATTTTTCCTATGAAATGGCAACCCTGACATCAAAAATGATTGCTGGCTCAACCAATTTGGCGTCTGCCGGCGCCGCTTCCGGTAATGCGGCTGCAGGCAGTTTAAGCAGCGGTGGATCTTCTGCGCCGCTGCTGCGCAATAATGCCGATATTGAACCAAAAGCAGCGGCATTGCCCTCCCCGCCGATAAGTGCAGTACCCGAACAAAAAACCAAGGCGAATCCGAGTTACATTGCACCGGAAACGTATAATGGGCTGATCAATGAACTAAAGCACGTAGGCGATGCAAGTAATCGCCAGCCTGATAATAAAGTAAATATTGATGGAGAAGTCCGTTACCATTATGCACAAAATAGCGGCCCCGATCTTTTTGACCGCGATTCGGCCGGCATTCGTGTCCGCCTGGGACTAGATGTTCCTATTGAGGAGGATTGGCGTCTATATGGTATGCTGGAAGGCCAGAAGAAAATCCTAAATTACAATAATTTCTTAAAACCATCTCGTTTGTATGCAGCAGGACAAACTGGTGAAACAAAAGTGACGGTAGGTTCCTTCGGCTATCTCATGGCGGAAGGCAATATTTATGACAGCGGCTTTAAAGGAGTTAGAGCTGACTTTGGTAAACCCGTCAAATATACATTGGGCTATGGGCAGACGGATGAAACAAAGGAAACCCTGACTGCCTCAGCGCGGTATGAGGATTATGATTACAATCTGGAAGCCGGTGTTTACCACTACAATATGGCAGGCGGTAAACAAAACACCATTCGAACGTTTGGCGGTAATTATAACTTCAGTAATTTTGGCGTAGGCGCTATGATCTTACAATCAAGTCCTCAGGACCACGGCGACGGGACCGGTTATGTGTTCAGTGTGAATTATGGGGATCTTAAATCCTGGCGGCCCGGCACCTATAGTATTTTTGCAAAATATTATAATCAGCCCCGCTATACATTTATTGCTCACGGTATGAATGGCAAGGGCAGTGTAATGGAGAACGGTTTCAAGGGGTATGGCGTGGGTATCAGCTACACCTTGGCGGAGAATATGGTAGCGGGGACAGAATATTATCATCTTTCGGATAAAGCTGATGGTTCGAAAGGCAATACCTGGTGGAATTATGTAACACGTTATTTTTAAATAAGAAAAGGGTGAATTGCATTGCAGCTGGAAGCTTTTGAACGAATAAAGTCCCGCAATGATTATCTTGCTGTAGTTGGCCTCGGGTATGTTGGACTGCCGATTGCGGTTGCCTTTGCCGATAAAGTAAAGACAATAGGCTTTGATATTGACCAGGAAAAAATTGCTGTTTATCAACAAGGTTTTGATCCAACCAATGAGATTGGCGAGGAAAGAATCAGGCAGACAGCTTTGGAATTTACCTCCGATCCGGCGCGTTTACAAGAAGCGAAAATGATTATTGTCGCTGTTCCGACACCGGTCAACGGCGATAAAACTCCGAATTTGGCGCCGGTAGTCAATGCCAGTAAAATAATTGGCCAAAACTTAACAAAGGGAACAGTTGTTGTTTTTGAATCTACGGTATATCCTGGTGTTACCGAAGATATTTGCGTACCTATTTTAGAACAAGAGTCAGGGTTTGCCTGTGGCCGTGATTTTAAGATTGCCTATTCACCGGAGCGGATTAATCCGGGAGATAAAGTGCATAAGCTGGAGAATATCCGCAAAATAGTCGCCGGCATGGATGAGGAAACAGTCGCCAATATCGCAGCGGCTTATGAGCTTATTATTCAGGCCGGCGTTTACCGTGCGGAAACCATTAAAGTAGCCGAAGCGGCGAAACTGGCTGAAAATGCGCAGCGGGATATTAATATTGCCTTCATGAATGAGCTGTCAATGGCGTTTGACCGCATGGGCATCAGTACGAAACAGGTTATTGATGCCATGAATACGAAATGGAATGCGTTAGGCTTTCATCCTGGGCTGGTAGGCGGTCATTGTATTGGCGTCGATCCGTATTATTTTATTTATCAGGCAGAGATGCTGGGTTATCACTCCCAAATTATCGCTGCCGGGCGAAAAGTCAATGATGGTATGGCTGCTTTTGTCACGGATAATATCATTAAAAAAATGATTCAGGCAAACAAGAATTTATCAAAATCGAATATTTATATAATGGGCATTACCTTTAAAGAAAACTGTCCCGATATGCGCAATTCAAAGGCGGTTGATGTATATAAACAACTTGCCGCTTATGGAATTAAAGTGAAAATAGTGGATCCTGTAGTGGATAAACGGGAATTTAAGAAAGAACTGAACCTCAATCTGGTAGATATTCAGGATGTCCATAATGCGGACTGTTTGGTCTTTTTAGTTGCTCACCAACAATTCAAGGATTTGCAGCCGGTTGATTTGGAAAAACTGCTGAAACCGCAGAAAGCACAATCAAAACAGGTGATTATTGATATTAAGAGTATGTTTGACCGGAAAACGATTGAGGACAAAGGTTATTCCTACTGGA
Organism: Anaerospora hongkongensis; assembly: GCF_004339805.1. Lineage (GTDB taxonomy): Bacteria > Bacillota > Negativicutes > Sporomusales > DSM-15969 > Anaerospora > Anaerospora hongkongensis. The sequence goes on from NZ_SLUI01000003.1 coordinate 223,949, forward strand.
GTCTTTAAGCGGAGAGGTGATAGGCGTGAAAAACAAAAAAATAGTGCTGTCACTAGCTGCTGTGCTTGGTGTTTGTCTGATTGGATTGTTATTTTTCAAAAACGTCTTATGGGCACCTACTGGTAGTGAGTATCGCAATATTACCGATATGAAAAGCTCCTATGAGGCTGATGCGGAAATTGCCAATGCGTTGGAACAGCTCAAAAACAGCCAGGAAAAAGCTACTGTTATTACAGGTACCAAAAGTACTCAGCGGCAGATTGCCCTGACTTTTGACGGTTTATCTGATCGTACCACCATGCAGCAGGTTTTGGACTTATTGAAGAAATATAATATTAAGGCTACCTTTTTTGTAGATGGGATGCAAACAGCTGAAGATCCACAAACTGTCGTAAATATTAGGAATGCGGGTTATAAAATAGAAAACTATACGCTTTCCGGAATGGGGAAATTGGAGACTCTGCCGGTGGAACGCCTGGTTAAGGATTTCTGCCGGGCCCAGAAAATCATCAGGGTTACAACTGATCAAGGACCGAATCTTCTCAAATGCAATGATACTAACTATACGGACCAAGTGCTCCAGGCTGCCAAAGCTTCCGGATTTGTAAGTGTTGTGAGAAGCAATGCTTTTGTTAATGTGAAACAAATTACGACTCCTCAAGCGGCCGATGCATTTGTAAGCAGTCTCCAGCCGGGCAGTATTGTTTCCGTTAAGCTAAAGACGAATACGGAACCGGTAGCTAAGGATGCGGGTAAAACTGAGCAAAAACCGGCAATTGATAAACAGCCGGGCTTGAAAAATCTGACCCAGCAGGCTGATTACGGTGAAAAAGGAACGATCGAGGCAGTTGAAAAACTACTGATTGCGCTGGTTAAGGCCAAGTACACAACCGTTTATGTAGAAGATTTTGCTGCAAACAGTTTGATCAAACCGGTAAAAACGTCTTTGCTGCCTGACGGCAGACAGCTGACCCAGTATGTTGCTGCATATTGGGCAGCGGCAGCTTCCTTCATCCAGGAGGAGGCGATGAGTTTTCTGTCCGTCAGGAAAGCTTATGCAGCAGATGCGGTAAGTGCTGCTGCTCAGGAAATAAAAGTGATTACTACTACAGAACCGGCACTTTCCTTTACTTTTGGCGGTATCGGCAATGAAGCTGTGGTGAATGATATGCTGGCCAGATTGCAAACTCTCGGTATTCAAGGGACGTTCTTTATTGCCGACACGGAAATGAAAAGGTATCCTGCTACGCTCCGGAGAATCATTGCAAACGGACACGAAATTGGGATTGCGATCAGGCCCAAGGACAATGAAACGCTGGAAGAAACACAAAGGCTCATTCTGCGTGACCGCAAGCAGCTGCAGGAGCAGTTCGGTGTTGATACCGATCTAGTAAAACAGCCCTGGGGAGCTGTAACAGATACGACAAAAGCCGCTGTTGCCGGCGTAGGCTGCAAATTAATTGGCCAGTCGATTAATGTCGTTCAGAGCAAGCATAAGGATTATAGCTCTGCTGAGCAGGTAATGGCAGAGATCTTTGGTAAATCAGTGCTTTCGCTGGGGCGGGGCCAGATTATTCATTTTCGAATGGACTTTTATTCTAATAACCGTTTAATTGGCGATTTGGTAGAAGCCGTAAAGCAAAACAAAGTGGATAATATTGCTTTTGCTACTTCTTATGACAATCCTGCAAATAACCGGGCGAATAGTTCCCAGTATACGATCAAGCCGGTGGGAGCAATTCTTGGCAATGCAAAGTATGTGTACCAGTATCCGATTGATCCTGCAACCGTTCCGGCCTATTTAAGAAGCAACGCCCCTAAGCTTACCATCAATGAGCATAATTTCCTAACAGAGGCTTCAAAGCGGTATATTGGAAATCCGGATGTGGATTATGACGACCGCATGCTCGGGTTTTCCAGAATGGACGCCCGCCGTCTCGACAAAAGCGGCCAGGTGCATACCAATGAGAATGTTATCTTCTTTACCTTTGATGATTGGGGTACCGATGCACCTATTAATAAATTGCTCTATGTGCTGCGCAAGCATAATGTGCCAGGGACTTTTTTTGTCCTCACCCATAACGTAACGTATAATCCCAATTTACTTCGTGCTATTGCAGCGGAGGGGCATGAGATCGGCAGTCACTCTGACATGCATAAGCCGATGGTAGTGCGTGATCCGAAATCGGGCAAGCAAATTCCAACTCAGAATAAAGATGAGTATACCAATGAATTGGCACTCTCGTATCAAAAGCTGGAACAAATCGTTGGCAACGTGACTGTTAATGGAAAACCTGCTTTGACACGCTTTTTCCGGCCGCCAACCCTCGCGGTTAGTAAAATGGGCTTTGAAGCATTGTTTGCAACAGGGTACGACTATATCATTTCTGGCTCTTGCAGTACTTATGACTACAAGGCCGAAAATGTTCCCCAGCTTGTCAACACGATAAAAGACGGAATTTATACAAAGCAGGGGGAAGTGAAAAAGGGAGCCGTATTTGTTATGCATATGGGTGATGCCGTTTCGTATACGCCGATGGCGCTGGATATTTTATTAACCGCCAATGAAGCCAAGGCTGATTCTGATCCTACCAAATTTAAGGTAGGCAGATTATCCGATTATTTAAAAGCAGGTTATACCCAAATGGCGCATCATCTCCAAGAACCCGATAAATAGGCATGAAGCGCAGGGATAATTATATGCTGCGAGACCCGGCAGCGAGAAATGGCAGGAAAGCGGATGTTCAATAAATTATTTCAACAAGGCCCGGAAAAAGAAGAAGATGTTTTACTTGTTGCCAAGCCCGACCGCAGGCTGCTATCCAAGGTGCCGGATAAGGAAGGCTTGCGCACGAATATCGACAGACGGCGGGCGCAGGGGAATGAGAGTGCCGACGACATCGCCGGTCTGATCAATAATGCGAACAGAGGCATACGTTATCTTGTCAATTATGAGGTAACTATTGAATACGCCTCTGGTGACAAAACGGTAAAGTGCCATGGTAAAGGGATTGATATATCAACAACCGGTATGCTGCTGGAAGTTACACCGGAAGTTGCCCGTGACTTAAGTCAGGCGGCGATGATTAAACTGAAGTTTGTTATCGCTCCCGGTACGATGCCGGAAGGCTACGAGATGAAGGTGGATATTGCCGCCCAATTTGTACGTTCCGGTGAGTCCGCGGATGGCAAGGGGCTGTGCGGTGTCGTGTTCGTACAGTCACTGGCCGAGTATGCAGCAAAGAAGAAAAATTGGTATATGCTGTCGGTGGCATCGCTGTTCCTGTTTTTTATAACTGCTGTCATCTTATTAATGCGGGCGGAAAGCATTATCTACTTTAAATTTAACAAGGCTTTGTATTTTTATAGCATTATTGCCGCTACATTTTTGCTCAGCCGGTATTTGTTCGGCTCTTTCTATCGACCGGTGCCGATTGACAAGGACTTCACACCGGGAGTAACGATTATTATTCCCTGCTTTAATGAAGAAGAATGGATACAAAAAACGATTGCCGGCTGTATTAATCAGGATTACCCAATCGATAAACTGGAAGTCATTGTTGTTGACGATTGCTCGGATGACCAGTCGTTTGCCAAAATTACCGAGTTTGTCGAAGCGCTGAAGGTTCAGGAAAAACGGTATGATATTGAAAGCCGCCTGCATTATATCAAGCAGGAACAAAATGCAGGCAAGCGCGAGGCTTTGGCCCGAGGTGCCGTGATGGCCAGGCATGATTTAATCGTTTTCGTTGATTCCGATAGTTTCCTGGATCCTTTTGCAATTCGCAATCTTGTTCAACCCTTTAAGGATACAAAAATGGGCGGCGTATCGGGACGGACCGACGTAGCCAATACGTATACCAATGCGCTGACGAAAATGCAGGCTGTCCGCTATTATATCGCCTTTCGTATTATGAAAGCGGCAGAGAGCTATTTTGATGCAGTTACTTGTTTATCCGGGCCGCTCTCCTGTTATCGCAAGGATTTGGTCCTTCGCTATATGGATGCATGGCTGAATCAGCGCTTTTTAGGAGAAAAGGCTACTTTTGGTGATGACCGAAGTATGACAAACTTTATTCTGCGCCAACATCGTACCGGGTATCAGGATACTGCCATTTGCAATACCATTGTTCCCAATAATCACCGGATTTTTTTAAAACAGCAAATGCGCTGGAAGCGCTCGTGGCTTCGCGAATCACTAATTGCCGCCAGTTTTATGTGGAAGAAAGAACCCTTTATGGCTTTATCCTTTTATATGGGTGTACTGGTTCCGTTGGTAGCGCCCCTGATTGTTATTTATAACTTATTGTACATTCCCATTACCCAGCGAGTTTTTCCTTTCACCTTTATTATCGGGATTGCTTTAATGGCTTTTCTGATGAGCATGGCTCAGCTGCTGCTGCGCAAAAGCTCAACCTGGGTATACGGATTATGGTTCTGCCTGTATTATGAAGCGGTATTGCTGTGGCAAATGCCGATTGCCTGGGTTACTTTCTGGAAAACAACCTGGGGAACACGCATGACTCCGGCTGACGTGCTGGAAGCGCTGAAAAAGAATCGTAACAAGCAAATGAGGGCCTAGAGATGACAATATCGCGTGAAGAATTTACTGCCCGCAAAGACAGACGAAAACGCATTCGGGTTGTGTTTCAAATTCTCTTTCTCCTGGCAGTATTTGCCGTTGGGGTTTATGTTCTCTTTACGCTCAAGGCGTATTCGCCTTTTGCAGAGCAGAATGTGAAATATGCCGGAGATAAGGGATTTGTTTCCCTTGCCTATTTTGGTGTGGACAGATCAGGCAACCAGAGCCTGATAGGGGTTGAAAGGCTGCATGACCACCTGCAGGCCTTAAAAAATGCCGGTTATGTGACGATTACGCAAAAAGATATTGTCGACTATTACCAGAATGGTAAAACCTTGCCGGAAAAATCGCTGTTTTTAATCTTTGAAGACGGCAGGCGGGATACGGCAATATTTTCGCAAAAGATATTGGAAGACTTGAACTTTAAAGCAACCATGCTGACTTACCCGGAAAAGTTTGAAAAAAATGACCCGAAATTCTTAATGCCGAAAGAATTAACAGAACTGGAGAAAAACAGCTATTGGGAGATGGGGACTAACGGCTACCGTCTGGCCTTTATTAACGTATTTGACCGGTACGACAATTATCTGGGGGAGCTGGATCCCCTGGAACATGCCAGTGTAGCATCGTACCTGGGGCGCAAATATAATCACTATTTAATGGACTTTATCCGGGATGAATATGGGATTCCCAAAGAGAGCCAGTCCCGTATGAAAGAGCGCATTTCTTATGATTATCAGGCGCTGCAGAAGATTTACTCGAAGGAACTGGGCTATGTTCCGGGTATGTATATCCTTATGCACTCTAATACAGGGAGCTTTGGCAATAATGATAAAGTCAGCGCCGTAAATGAACAATGGATTCATACGCTGTTTAAACTGAACTTTAACCGTGAAGGCTTTGCCTTTAATCAGCGCAACAGCAGTATCTATGATTTAACAAGGATGCAGCCGCAGGCTTACTGGTATACCAATCATTTACTGATGCGCATTAAGTATGATATTAATCAGGACCTGCCGTTTGTTACCGGTGAGAGCAGTAAACAGAAAGCCTGGGACATCGTCAAAGGAGCTGCAGAATTTCAGGAAGAGTCGATCATTTTGACATCCCTGCCGAAAGATAAAGGCTTATTGCGCTTAAAGAACAGTAATGATTTTGGCGATTTGAAGCTGTCGGTACGAATGAAGGGTAACAAGCTTGGCTTGCAGAAGTTATATCTGCGGGCCGATGACAGCTTAAACCGGTTTTTATCCGTGTACGTGTACAACAACAATTTCTATGTAACCGAAAAAGTGAATGGCACGGAAAAGGAACTCTACAAAGTAAATTTAGATCAATTTGACGGTAAAGTGCCTTTGTCTATTGACGAAGATAAAAAGGCAGCGGAAATGCGGGAATTGGAAACGTTTATCAAATACGCCGATTCTGCTGAACGGGCTAAAATTTACGCTGCCCGGCTCGTAAACAAATCCAGGGAAAATGTGCCCACTGTTGCGGCAGGCGCGGACGAATACGTACCCGAACTCAGCGTACACGCAAAAGGAGACAGGCTGCTGTCTCTCTCCCTTAAAAATGATAAGCTGAGTATTCTGCTGGATGGCAAAGAAGCGGTTCAGAACTTACAGCTGGCAAATGGTAAAGCCGGTGCTGTTTATCTTGAGACGGCATGGGGGGGTTATGGCTGGAGTCAGCGAAACTTGGCCGATGACGTTTACGATGGTGTGTTTGATAAACTGTTAATTACGGAAAACACCGGTGTCGATCAAGAAAAAGTCTTATTTGACAGCCGTATGCAGGGCTTTGATGCTGTTATGTTTAAGCTAAAACAGTACTGGTCAGCTCTCATTAACTGGTTTGTTGTTAACCTGTAGGAAAAGGAGGAAATGCGTGAAAAAGTTATATGCTGGAATGCTCAAAGGATCTATTATTGCCATAGCGCTTGTCTTTCTGGCAGGCTGTAACTATAACAGTCAGGCTGCAGTGTCGGGGCCTGTACAAAAATCTGCATGGCTTGCCTATTGGGATTTGGAAGCAGGTGAAAAAGATTTAGCAAAGGTCAGCAAAAAGCTGGAAAAGCTTTCTTATTTTGGGGCCTATTTTGATAAAGATGACCGCCTTTTCCTCCCGAAAGAGCTTAGTGATAAGAAAACTGAGCTGCAAAAGCAGAAGGGTAATTATCAAACCTATTTAACTTTTGTCAATGATAAGCAAAATGCCGATGGGTCTGCGGTAATGAAAGATATTGATATCCTCAGACGACTGTTTGCTGATGAACCTGCTATGGATAAGCATATCGCCGAGATCATTGCCATGACCAAGCAGGGCGGGTATGATGGCATCGAAATTGATTATGAGCGGATTTGGAAAGATGAAAAGGTTGGACAAGCATTTATCCGCTTTACCGAGAAGCTGTATGAACAAGCGATCAACCAGGATTTAGATCTCCGGGTAATACTGGAACCGGGTACGCCGTTTACAAGTGTTGATTTTCCCCGGGGACCTGAATATGTGGTTATGCTGTACAATCTGCACGGTTTGCACAATTCTCCCGGACCTAAAGCGGATAAGGAATTCATCCAAAAGAAAGTTAAGCAGATGGCTGCATTGCCTGGCGAAAAGGCAGTGGCGCTTTCCACCGGCGGATGCCTGTGGGGCGATAATGGCGAAAAGCGTTTCTTAACAGAAGTGGAAGCAAGAACCCTGGCCGCAACTTATGGAGTTCAGCAAAAACGGGATGAGGACAGCCAGTGCCTGGTTTTTGCCTATAAGGAGAAAGGCGTCGCCTACCAGGTATGGTATGCCGACAGCAAGACCCTCCAGTACTGGATAGTCGCCGCCCAGGAGCAGGGAGTGAATCAGATCAGCCTCTGGCGTCTTGGCGGAAATGTGGATATTAATAAACTTAACTGAAGAAAACCTTCCGGCAATAATCTGCCGGAAGGTTTTGTTTTACAGTTCATTTTTTCTTACTAAAATGCTATAGTAAGAAAAAGGAAATCAATGACCTGCGAAGTTGCTTGATGAGGTAAAGATGAAAAAGAAGAAAACCACAGGCGGTATCATTGTTGCAGCAGGCAAGCGATCCAAACGGAATGAGCCAAGTCCGCTGCTCAAAATTGGCTCTATCACGGTAGTAAAAAGAATTGTTTTAACCTTTCAGCAGGTAGGAATTTCACCGATTGTCGTCATTACCGGCTTTAGGGCGGAAGAGATTGAGCATGATTTAGCCGATTACGGAGTCATTTTTTTACGCAATGAAGAATACGAGAACACCCAAATGTTTCACTCTGCCAAAATCGGCTTGTCTTTTTTGCAGAATAAATGTGAGCAGGTAGTATTTACACCGATGACTATTCCGATGTTTGCGCCGGAGACCATTCAAAGAATGATGGAATGCGGTGAAGCGGTAATATCCCCCTCGTATCAGGGGAAATCCGGTCATCCGCTATTGCTGTCGTCTGAATTAATTCCTCAGATCCTGGCCTACGAAGGTAGTATGGGGATGCGGGGGGCTATCCGGAGCACAGGGATACAGCGGCATTGGCTGGATATTGATGATGAAGGTATTCTTCAGGATATGGACATAGAACGCCTGGATTATCTGTTAAAAAAACATAATCAGCATATTCTTCATCCTTTTCTGAGAATCAGCATTGAAAAAGAAACGCTGTTTTTTAATTCCCGGACAAAATTGCTGCTTATATTAATTCAGGATACGCATTCTGTTCGCAGTGCCTGCAGGCATATTGCCCTGTCATACAGCAAAGCCTGGAATATGCTGAATCAGCTGGAGCGGGAGCTCGGCTATGCCGTAATTGAGAGAAAGCATGGTGGCAGTAAAGGCGGAAAAACTTTTTTGACGAAAGAAGGGGCTTTGTTTCTAGAAAAATTTGAGCAGTTTGAACAGAATGTGCGCCAATATGCGAAAGATGAGTTTAAGCGTTTATTTTAGCGTCGCTGCGATAAGGCAAGTTCCTCTGATAAAGAATTTGAAGAAAAAGCAGCCTCCATTTTATAATGATGGTAACGAGGATTGTTATAACGAGTAAACTGGAGATTATTGTTTATTGTCGCGCATGTCAGGATAAATACCGTCTTAATCGGATTCTTTGAGGAGAGCGGGGAAGCTGATGAAAATCAACGGAATTATACTGGCTGCCGGATTGTCAAGCCGCATGAAGGCCTTAAAGCCCCTTCTGAAGCTGAAGGAAAAAACGATAATTGAATACAGTATTGACAGTATGCTTCAGTCCGGCGTGCAGCAAGTCGTTGTGGTACTCGGTTATCGTGCCGCGGAAATAGAGGCCGCGCTGCTGGCAAAAGGCGGCCGGCCCCAGCTTGTACTGACCCGCAATCCTCATTATGCCGAAACGGATATGTTGGCATCTGTTAAATTTGGTTTAATATCATTGCCAGACTGTGATGCCTTTTTTCTACTGCCCGGGGATATGCCTGCTGTAAATTTAGAGACTTTTCTGAAAGTAAAAGAAGCTATGGTCAGGTCCCAGGCTTTAATTGCTTTTCCCACTTTGGCGGGGCAGCGGAAGCATCCCCCCCTGATTTCAGCAAAATGTATGGAAACAATCGGTAAGTTTGACGGCACAGGCGGTCTTAGAGAGGTTTGGAGACAGTTTGATAATCAGATTGTAACTGTTGCTGTTGAAGATATCGGATGCAGACTTGACGCAGATACCAGGGAAGACTATAACAGGCTGGTAAATTACATGGAGCTTTCAAATTCATAGTCTAATGTATAGGAGGCGCCCTATGGAGAAGATTAGTCAATTTGCAAAGAAAAAAGATCATGAAACGAAAATAACCGGCCGTGCTCTTTATGTCGATGATCATGTGATTGATGGCATGCTGTATGGCCGCTTGCTGCGTTCAGCTAAAGCCAGGGCGCGGATTAGCGCTATTCATCTTCCTGTACTTCCTGAAGGGTATTTTGTTGTTGACAGAAATGACATAACCGGAGCTAATCAGGTTCATATTGTTCAGGATGATACACCTGTTTATGCAGCCGATACGGTTGAATACGTTGGTGATCCAATTCTAATGGTTGTCGGTCCGGAGTTGACAGAAGTTGAACGCATCAGAAACGAGATTGTTATCGTCTATGAAGAACTGACTGCCGTACTGGACATGCAAAAATCGGATACAATCTTTTTCCATTATAATTATGAAAAGGGTAATATCGAGCAGGCATTAGCTGAAGCGGACAGCGTGTTTGTCGAAACCTTCCAAACCGGTTATCAGGAACAGGCTTATTTAGAAACCCAGGGAATGATTGCCTACCCGCATGACGGGCGGATGACAGTGCGGGGCTCGATGCAGTGTCCCTATTATGTACATGGTGCGGTTGCCAAAGCGCTGGGGTATGCCGGCAAAGATGTACAGGTTATTCAGGACGTTACTGGCGGTGGTTTTGGCGGTAAGGAAGCGTATCCGTCGATCCTTGCCTGCCAGGTAGCAGTAGCGGCAAAAAAAGCAAATAAACCGGTAAAAGTAGTGTTTGAGCGGCGTGAGGATATGGAGTTTACTTCCAAGCGCCATCCGTCCATCAGTACGTATAAAGTGGCTGTAAAAAACGGTGAAATAACCGGTATGGATATTGATGTTACTTACAACAGTGGAGCCTATACTACTTTGACACCTGTTGTTCTGCAGCGGGGGCTGATTTCTTCCAGCGGCGTATACCGCATCGACAATCTGCGGGTAACCGGGCGGGCGGTGAAGACTAATACCGTTCCCTGTGGTGCCTTCCGGGGGTTTGGCGCACCGCAAACCTTTTTTGCGGTCGAGATGATGATGGGACATGTTGCCAGGAAATTAGGGATTGAAGCGCTGGAACTAAAAGAACGATACATGGTTAAACAGGGAGATGCCACCTCTACAAGCGGCAAGTATCATTTTCATGTACCTCTGCCGGAAATGGTTGATCGCATGGATGAACTTACGGGCTACCGCAGCAAACGCAAACAATATCAGCAGCAGACCGGCCGGTACAGAAAAGGCATTGGCCTTTCGATGTTTTTCCATGGCTGCGGTTTCACCGGCAGCGGTGAGCGGGATCTTATTAAGGCGGTTGCAAGAATCCGTAAGAATACCGATGAAACGGTAGAAATACTGACAAGTAATACGGATATGGGGCAGGGCCTTAAAACTACCTTTTGCAAGATTGTGGCCGACACTTTGGGGATACCCTATGAGCAGGTATATATTGATAATCCTGATACCGATCTTGTACCTGACTCAGGACCGACGGCAGCTAGCCGCTCATTAATGGTAGTGGGGGGGCTGCTGCAGAAGGCAGCACGGAGACTGAAGGATGACTGGCGGCCAGGTGAAGAACAACTGATTGAAGAACGTTTTGTTGAACCTGATTTTATTATCCCGTTTAGTCTTGATAAGTTTAAAGGTGATGCCTATCCCACTTATTCGTGGGCGGTTAATGTTATTGAGGTGGAAGTTGATACGCTGACGGCTGCCGCAAAGGTAGTTGGTGCCTGGGGGATATTTGATGTAGGCGTCCCTATCGATATGAATATTATTCAGGGCCAAATGCAAGGCGGTTTCCTGCAGGGAATTGGTTACGCGTCGATGGAGCAAATGGATTATAACGAGAAAGGCATGATTCGCAATAACAGCTTCAGCGATTATATTATCCCCACTGCGGTGGATATACCGAATCTAGTGACAGAAATCATGAATAATCCCTATACGGATGGTCCTTACGGAGCAAAGGGAGCAGGAGAACTGCCTACTGTAGGTGCCGCACCGGCGTATGTTGAGGCAATGGAAAATGCACTTGGGGCAAACTTTACTAAGATACCTATAACAGCAGAAGATGCCATGAGGGTCTTACAGGAGGGGAATAAATGATGATACAATTTATTCTTAACGGTCAGGAGGTTGTCTCTCATGCTAAGGCAAATGAGCGGCTGCTCGATGTGCTGCGTACTGAATTTCGCCTTACCGGGGCAAAATGCGGCTGTAAAGAAGGGGAATGCGGCGCATGTTCCGTTATCCTTGACGGGCGGCTGGTCAATACTTGTATGGTTGCGATGGGAACTGTGCATGGCAGCTCAGTGCTGACAATTGAAGGCTATAGCCAAACAGAGCGTTTCAGCGTATTGGAGAAGGCCTATGCTGCCGTAAGCGCCGTTCAATGCGGATTTTGTATTCCCGGCATGATGCTGGCTTCTGAGTGTATCCTCGCTAAAAATCCCAACCCCACGGAAGCCCAGATACGCACAGGCATATCGGGTAACCTTTGCAGGTGCACTGGCTATAATGCTATTGTGGAAGCCATTGCAATTGCGGCAAAGGAGGGGCAGGGATTATGGTAAATGGTTATTTGGCAACAACTTTGCAGGAGGCGTTGGAGATCCGAGCAAGGGAAGCCGTAATTCCCTACAGCGGTGGCACTGATTTAATGATTGAACCGGAGGAATCGGCAACCTTCCTGTTTCTGGGCAAGATTCCCGAATTAAAAAAAATAATGGATGATGGTCAGTATATTCGTATTGGGGCTGCCTGCACGTTTACGGAAGTCTTGGAACATGACCTGAGTCCGGCTGTGCTGAAAGAGGCGGTATCTCAAATTGCCGCACCGGCGATCCGGAATCTTGGCACGGTGGGCGGCAATATTTGCAACGGATCGCCGAAGGGCGACAGCACATTGATTTTTGTGGCAACCGATGCCAAATTACGTCTGGCAAGCAAGAACAGCGAGCGGATTATTCCCATTACAGAGTTCTTTCTGGGCAGAAGAAAAACTGTATTGCAAGCCGATGAACTGCTGGTGGAAATTCTGATGAGCCGGACCGGCCTCGAGAACTACTACTACAAAAAGGTTGGGGCAAGGGATGCGCTGGCAATATCCAGAGTAGCTTTTGCCGCTGTTCTTAACGTAGTCGATGAAAAAATAACATCCTGTATCACCGCTTTTGGTGCCGTGAGCGATAGTTTTATCAGGCAACCGGAGATTGATGCTATGCTTAGCGGCAAAACGATTGCTCAGGCTAAAGCCATCAAAGAACAGTACCTGGCTGCTTATAATGAAGCAATTGTTCCTATCAGGGGAAGAATATCGGCAGAATACAGAAAAACTGTCTGTATGAATTTGCTGCGGGATTTCCTGGAAAGCAACGGAATTTGATACTAAAGAATGAAAAACAGGGGGCCGCATTCGCTGTGTTTTTTAGCGTTTTGCGGCTCCCTCTTTAAAAGGAAAAGAGGAGCTGCTTCGCTCCTCTTGGATGGCGGTTTAGCGCCAGGGATAGGAAACCCGGTCAAAGTAGGCAACTGCCAGCCAAACAATAGCGATCACAACAACTGCTGCAATTACAAAGGTTGTCATAGCATCCTCCTTTTTAGGCCGTATAATAGCTATCCCCTTATATAGTGTGCGAGTTCGTGAATCTCATTCATAAAATGACGATTCTGGCCGAAGCTGCCGCCAAAGCCATTGCCGAACTTATGGCCAAATCCGTCGAGGGCTCCGCCAAACCCCAGTCCATAAGGCAGGCTCCAGCTATGATAATAGGCCCAACGGTAAACCATAATAATGCCTCCCTGTTATTTGCGCTCCTACTGTATTTTATGTTGACCGCTCAAATAAGTGCCGAACGAAGCTTACATATATGGAAATCCCCACAGTGGAGCCCTGCGCCTGAGCCCTGCCCAGAATAATTCTACCTGAAAGGAGGAGTCAACCTCAGTTGTATTGATGGTTATCGTAAGTTCATAATCAGCTTTACGAAAGACCAGCAGGTCCTTGTCTTCCTCGGCAGGCTCGGAAATAGTACCGTCTATCACCAATTGCCAGTCATTTTTTTTCGCTTCTTTGACATAAAACTCATGGAGATTGCTCCAGTGCTGATCGGTAGCGTAGCTTCGGGAAATTAGCAGACTTTTGTTCTTTCGGATTATTTTGCAGTCGGTTAATGTTGCACCGGGATAAGTAGCCAGCTGGTAGGATTCTTTCTGCAATGCGTCCTCTGCATTCTGTAGCTGAGGGGTTAAGAAATTAGTCGTATAAATGGTGAGACCAAGTATTCCCAACACACATAAAAAGATAACGGACAGGATGACCTTCTCTCTTTGCACCACTACCATACCTCCAATATGCTGGCTTGTGGCAGACAATCGATGCGTTGCCTGACTCCTACTTCCTATTATGTACGAAAAAAGCAACCCTTATTGCCATAAAGTAGATAAGTCGTCAGTCTGGTATTTTTCCAGGGCTTGTTTTTGAATAAGATCAAACGTGTAAGGGGCATTAGCAGAAGCTGATTTTGTTAGTTTCCAGCCAGTTTTCGTGCGGTCGAGCGTAAAGTTAAGATAGGCTATGGTGGGACTGGCGGCCAGTGCAGGGTCATCTGTCTGGCGGGTATAAATGCAGGTTCCGCTGATAGAGGCGGCATCCTGCTGGGCGATTTCCACATAACGCAAGGTAAAAGAATGAAAGCTGCTGACCCAATCGGCAAACTGCTGAGCAGTTAAGCCTTCGGCAACAGTATCAATTTGCTGCAGTTTATGAAGATCTTTGTGATTAAAAGCATCCATTCGTTGCAGCAATAGCCGGATAGCGGCTCGTTCCGGCCCGGAAATAGCAGCGGGAATCTTGGCGATCGTTTTTATTTCAATAATGTTGCCCCACATAATGGTGGTAAACGAGTCTTTCCGGCTTATCGCTGAAAATTTCACCGGCAGGCCCGGTTTCCTGAGCTCCCGGGGAAGATTGGTAGGCTGATACTTCAGACCGTCATCACCAATAATGCCGTAAAAACCTTCGCCTGTTGGGACATAAACGACTTCCCCTGTTAACTGGATCTGCGGCGAAGCAGCAAAAGTGGGCAGTTGAATGAAGAGAATAAGTGTAGTGAGCGTAATGAACAATCCTAATTTTGAAAATTTCAAGGTGACACATCCTTCGAGGGTGTATTTTTTTGCTATAGCCGATTAAATTGAGCGATGCTGAGTTTTGTTTTGCCTGGGGCAACTTTGATCACAAAGCCGCAGCCGATACATTTGATCCGGCATTCTTTTTGTTTGACCTGACTGGTAAAGAGCGTCAGTTTCTTTTTACAGGATGGGCATTGTACTTCCATATTGATCACCGCTTATCATTGTTTTCTGCCGGGTGTTGTTCCAGCTTTTCTAATCTTGTCAAAATTTGTGCCATAATCGTATCTTGATGGACCAGGTGCTCCATGATGATTTTGATTTCTTCCTCAGCTGTTTTATTGATTTGGTAATCCTGTTCAGCCATAAGCCGGTCTTTTTCTGCTTGCCGGTTTTGACTCATCATGACCACCGGTCCGGTATAGGCGGCCTGAAAACTTAAAACCAGATTTAACAGAATGAAGGGATAAGGATCCCAGGATTTAAAAAACTCAGGACCTGTAGTGGATAAATAAACCAGGTACAGGTTAGCTGCCATCCAAATCGAAATAATAATGCTTTGATAAATAATAAAGGGCCAGCTGCCGACGACGTTGGCTACCTTATCGGCGACGCGCTGGCCGGTAGTGAGCTGCTCCCGGAATTGGTGGTTAATATTCCGGACTACGTGTTTGTTGTGATTATAACGTGCTGCCGGGCCGTTAAACTGATGATCCTTCATTTGCCGGTAACCTCGCTTCCCTATGTATTCACTTGCTACTTTTCATTATAGCTGTAATTATAGCAGAAAAAAAGAACTCCCGCTTTCACAGATGGAAAGCTCAGGAGTTCTTGGTGTAGCGCTTATGAATTAGGAGTTGAGGATTTAGTGGTGAAGCTGTCCTTGTCAGTGGACTGATTTTTGTCTGATTGGCTGGTTTGCTTTGTGCTGTTGGCTCTGGCTTGTTGACGGCTGCGAAACTGATCTAGAGTTCTACCACCCATCGTATTACCTCCGTTAAAAAAAGCGTATTTTGATAATGCTTTGTCCGTTATTATGTATATGCTAGTTTCAATGCGAATATGCCTGGTAATTTTTCCTGCGTACTTATAGGTATAGCGAGTATCCTTTTTGACAAATTGTGGATAGAAGCGTACAATATACAATGTTATAAAGATAAGCTTAGGGCACGGCGTAATGCGTTTGTACCGGAAGGATGGGTTGCAATGATAATTGCAGTTATAGATGGGATGGGCGGTGGTCTGGGCGCCCAGCTAGTGACTCAGCTTACTGCCCAGCTCGGGGAAAAAGCGGAAATAATTGCCCTCGGTACCAACGCACTGGCTACCAATAATATGGTCCGTGCAGGTGCGGCCAGAGGTGCAACAGGCGAAAACGCCGTACGTGTATCGCTGCGCAAAGCGGATATTGTTGTTGGCCCGATTGGAATTGTGATTCCGAATGCTATGATGGGCGAAATCACCCCGCAAATTGCCGAACTGGTAGCCAGCGCGGATGCAGGTAAAATCTTAATTCCTGTTAATCAAAATCATTTTTCCATTGTTGGCCTGGAGGCAAAGCCGCTGGTTAATCAAATCCGGGAAGCTGTTGCCCGGGTGACGGAAATTGTAACAGAGAAAGAGGGAAAGTCATGATCGCAGTCAGGGAAAAAGTCCGTTTTGCCGAGACTGATATGATGGGAGTCGTTCATCATGCGAATTACTTTCGCTGGTTTGAGGTGGGGCGGGTTGAATATTTACGTCAGGCCGGAATCTATTTGCTGGAACTGATGGAGGAAGGGATTGTTTTCCCAATTACCGATGTCAGCTGTCAATACAAGTCTTCCGCTAAATTCGATGACTACATTTCAATTGAAACGACATTAACTGAGTTATCACGGGCCAAAATGGTATTCAGCTACCGAGTTATCCGTGAAGCGGACGGTAAGCTGCTGGCGGAAGGCAGGACCCAGAATGTTTTTACCGATAATCAAGGCAGAATAATCCGTCTGGAACCTAAGGTGCTCGAAAAACTGGATAGTATGTACCGGCAGGAAGTGCGCTAGCAGGGTATATTCTGGACATGCCTAGAGAGACTATTAAAAATGAGGAGGTTAGGCGTGTGAATAAGGCGGCACCAATCGGTGTTTTCGATTCCGGTATAGGTGGTCTAACCGTAGTAAAAGAACTGCGGGCATTAATGCCCCACGAAGATATTATCTATTTTGGTGATACGGCCCGCACTCCCTATGGTTCGAGGTCACCCGCGGAAATTCTTGAATTTATGCAGCAAATCTTACGGTTTTTTTCAGCTCAGCAGGTTAAAATGGCGGTTGTTGCCTGCAACACGATGACTGCGCTGGGGTTAGATATAGCGAAAAAGAAAGTTCCCTACCTGCTGGTTGGTGTCAATACGGGGATTCGCTCTGCACTGAAAGTCAGCCGGACGCGAAATATCGGTGTCATTGCAACACAGGCCACCGTGGCCAGCGGTAAGCATGGCAAGGCTGCTAAGGCGATTGACCCTAAGGCTACCGTTTACCCGCAGGCTTGTCCCAAATTCGTTCCGTTAATCGAGGGGGAAAGCATCAGGGGCGCTGACATTGAGGAGGCGGCAGTCGAATACCTGTCAGCCTTAAAAGATGCCAGGGTAGATGCTTTAATTCTCGGATGCACGCACTATCCGTTTATTCATGCTTTAATCAGCGGTATTTTAGGCGATGGAGTGACGCTTATCGATCCGGCCCGGGAAACGGCAGAAGATGCCCGCAGTCTGCTGGCAAAACACCATTTGCTTGCCGAGGGAAGAAACGGTAAGACACGATTCTGCGTTTCAGCCGATGTTGAACGGGCCAAGCGCATGGCGCAGCACTTATTTGAGCAGGGGCTACCGGACTTTGAGCTGGTGAACTTGCAAGATTATCAATAGTTTTATACAATAGTCAAGTAAAGAGGAAAACATTGGATGGAGGATTGCTGTGGAATTTCTGGCTTTTTTATTTATCGTTATCGGTGTGGTTTTACTTGCTTTATGGCTGTACATTGTGCGTCAGGGCGATGCGGAAATGGATTTTCTGGTCGACAGGCGGAGTGAGTTTCTCTTGGAGGAGCTGACAAAAGAAAAAGCGGTGTTTTCCTGTGCAGTGCCTTTTTTAAATAAAGGGACTCAGGATGGCACAATTATGGATTGCTATCCCCGGCATCTGATGCCGTATGAATATTTTAAAGGCTGTCACGTTCAATCGCGGCTGACGCTGGAATCCAATCAACGCAATGATGGTTACTGGGAAGCGCTCATTGTCTTTAAAACTACGGGTGATGCAATTGTTCTGACACTGACTTATACGGCTGAAGATGGTAATATCCAGCAGGCACTTGCTGATTTGCCCGATATGCCTGTTGATATTGTGTATCAGGTTGTAGCACGGTCGGACTGGTATATCACGAAAAAACGGCTGGTTGTGCCTGCCGCGGAAATTAGAGCAGCCCTTCAGCGGGGCCCTGCTGAGCAATAGGAGGTTTTGTTTGTGGAAGAACTGCAGCTTATCCCGGTAAAAACCCGGATTTTGACACCGCAAGATGATATTGTTGACGCTATAGAGCAGTATGCAAAAGACCAAATCGGCCCTAATGACGTTGTATCAGTAGCCGAAAGTGTGGTAGCAATCACACAGGGACGCGCTGTTCGTCCTGAAGAGCTGAACCCGGGAATTCTGGCCCGCATTATGTGCCGCTTTGTTCCGCAGAAAGGCAGTATGTCCAGTATTTATGGCATGCAAGCAGCTATGAATGTTGAAGGGGAATGGCGGATGTTTTTTGCGATGCTGGTAGGAATGCTGGGCAAGCTGGTCGGACGGAGCGGTCTGTTTTATGAACTGGCGGGACCGCAGGCCGCGCTGGTTGATGATGTTACCGGCACGATGCCTCCTTTTGATAAGCACATTGTGTACGGGCCTGATAATCCGGAGGGCGTTGCCGAGGCGATAAAAAAACGGTTTGGCTGTTACGGGGCCGTAGTAGCCGATGTTAATGACCTGAAGCGGGCCAGGGTAGTCGGAATTACTTCTGGTTTGGAACCGCAAAAGGTCGCTAAAATTCTGATTGATAATCCCTTTGGGAATGCATCACAAATGACGCCGGTTGTTATCATTCGAAATTACGCACAGGCAGAAGCCCGGGTGGTTGAACACTCGCAGGCTTAACATGCGAAGAGGATAGAATAAACCCTATCCTCTTTTTTTGTGGGAGGTGTTTGTCCATGTTGCTTGGCATTGATGTGGGCGGAACTTTTACGGATGCTGTTATTGTATCTGAGGGCAAGGTGTTGGCTGCAACAAAGACAGCTACCACTCACAGCGATTTACTGCAAGGTATATTTTGCGCAATCGATACTGTCTTGCGGGATGCGCCGGGAACAATTGAAAGAGTTACGCTTTCTACCACGGTCGTAACTAACAGCTTGGTGGAAGGAAAAACCGATCCGGTTGGACTGGTTGTTATTCCCGGTCCGGGTCTCAATATTGAACCGCTTCTGCCGGCTAAAGCGGTTCTGCTTTCCGGCTATGTCGATCACCGGGGGCGAGAGACGGCAAAGCTGATTAAGCAGGAGATCGATGAGGCGTGCAAATTGTTTGCCGGTAGGCGCTGCTTTGCCGTATCGGGCAAATTTGCTGTCCGCAATGCTGCTCTTGAACTGGAAGTTTCCCGGGAAATATCTGCCAAGGCCGAAACTGAGCATGTAACCGCTGCTTCGCAAATCGCGGGTACGCTCAATTTTTTACGGCGGACAAATTCGGCGTATTTTAATGCGGCAGTGTGGCGCAGGTTCAGCGGATTCGCTGCTGCCGTAGAAGGTGCGCTTAAGGCTCGCGGCATTGATGCCCCTGTTCATATTCTCAAGGCTGATGGCGGTACAATGCCGCTGGCAATGGCGAAAGATCAGCCGGTGGAGGCGATTTTTACCGGTCCTGCAGCCAGTGTTCTCGGCATAATGGCGATAGGGGCGGCTCAAGGGGAAGCAGTATCGCTTGATATCGGCGGAACAACGACAGACATTGCCCTATGGCGGGACGGCAGGCCGCTGTTTGCCGAGCGGGGCGCAGCAATCGGGGCTTATCCGACGGCAGTACGGGCCTTTTGGCTGCGATCGGTTGGCATTGGCGGCGACAGCTGGGTTCGCCGCGATAACGGCAAGCTGTTAATCGGGCCTGGGCGAATTGGTCCGGCAGTGGCGGCAGGCGGCACGGAACCTACGGTTGCTGATGCGATGCATGTGGCCGGTTTGGCGGACTTCGGCAGCAAACAGGCTGCTTATCAGGCTGTGGCGCGACTGGCGGAAGCCGGGCAGACGCCTGAGCAAGCCGCGATAGAAGTACTTGATTCTGCAGCTCAAATCATTTGTGCCGCAATTCAGGAGATGCTCATCGCCCAGCAGACCAGGCCAGTATATACAGTTAACGATATGGTCAATACGCAACCTTTCACTCCTCATACCGTTATTGGTGTAGGCGGCACAGCCGGAGGGCTTGCTCCACTGGTTGCCCGTCACTTAAAAATAGAGTGCCAGGTACCGGATAACGGCGCAGTGGCAAATGCGCTGGGAGCTGCGGTAGCGAGAGCGACAACGGACATAACGGTCCGCGTTGATACCGAACGGCGAGTGATTGCTGTGCCGGAGCTTGGGTTACAGGAAAAGCTGCCCCATAAAGCCTCTTCTTTAACGGAGGTGAGGCGGCTGGCAGAAGCGTATCTTTCAGAACGTTCGGGACGATTTGGCATTATTCCCGAAGAAGTGGAAACAATTTATGAAGAAGAGTTTCATCTTGTCCGGGGGTTTCAAACAACAGGCAGGATTATTACTTGCCGTAAGCAAGTTAAGCCGGGGGTGTTGATGCATGTCCACTGATGCTAATTTAGGTTTGGTGTTTTTTCCGGCCTTTGACTGGGCAATATCACCCACACATCCGGAACGGCAGGAACGCCTGTTATATACGCGGGATCAAATTGTGGAAGAAGGCTTGCTGGACTTGTCTGAGATCCGGGAATATAAGCCCAAGCTTGCCTCAATCACCGATTTGGAGCGCGTTCATATTGGCGTACCCTCTATCCAAACATTAATTACGGATGCTCATTTGGTATCCGCCGGAGGTGCGATTGCGGCAGCTGACGCGGTCTTGACCGGGCAGGTGAAGCGGGCGTTTGCTCTGGTGCGGCCGCCTGGACATCATGCTATGCATGTTGTTCATGGAACCCGTGGTTTTTGTACGGTTAATATCGAAGCCATTATGGCAGAATATTTGCGGCATACTTATGGCTTAAAAAAAATTGCGATTGTTGATACCGATGTACATCATGGCGATGGCACACAGGATATTTTTTATCATGATCCGGACACGTTGTTCATCTCTTTTCATCAGGATGGCCGAACCCTCTATCCCGGTACCGGTTTTGTGGAAGAACTGGGCAGCCCCAATGCATTCGGATCGACGGTCAATATTCCTTTGCCGCCTGGTACTGGCGATGAGGGCCTGCATTATGTCTTGGACAACTTAATTCAACCGATGCTGGCGGATTTCGCACCAGATTTGATTATTAACTCGGCAGGGCAGGACAATCATTTCAGTGATCCTCTGGCCAATATGGCAATAACGGCACAAGGCTATGCAAGACTGGCCGACAAGCTTAACGCCGATATTGCCGTACTGGAGGGTGGTTACTCGATTGAAGATGCACTGCCCTATGTAAATACCGGCATTATCCTTGCCATGGCAGGACTGGATTACAGCAAAGTGGTGGAACCGGATCTTGGCCGTCGTGCGCCCTGTCAGACGGCGCAGACTACCGCGTATATCAAAAAACTGACAGCTGACTGGCAGCAGCTATGGGCAGCGCGTGCGGAACTGAAACGCCGGGAGATTGCGAAAAACGGCGATTTCTGGCAGCGCAAGCGAAATATTTATTATGATGACAGCGGCATACGCGAGCAGCAGCAGGAAAAAGTCCGGCTGTGTCCGAATTGCCATGGATATCGTACTATTGCCACTCAGGCAGATGTCCCTGGTTTGGGGTATCAGTCAGCCTATGCTGCAGTAGTCCCCCGCCAGGCCTGTCAGGCTTGCCGGCAGCAGGCTAAAGAAGCTCTGGCTGCTGCTAAGCGAGCAGGTCAATATCAGTTTTATTTTCTCCAGGATAAGGAACATAGCATATTGGAAGAAATTTAGGGAGGCTTTTTCATGATTCGTACCGATGGCCGTCAGGCTGATCAACTCCGTCCTGTGTCGATAACCCGCAACTATTTAAAATATGCCGAAGGTTCGGTATTAATTGAGTTTGGCAACACAAAGGTAATTTGTGCTGCCACGGTGGAAGAAAAAGTGCCTCCATTTTTAAAAGGCTGTGGTGAGGGCTGGGTAACAGCCGAGTACTCTCTGCTGCCACGGTCAACCCAGGTTCGCAATCCCCGGGAAGCGGCAAAAGGCAAGCAAACCGGCCGGACTCAGGAAATTCAACGGCTGATTGGCCGGGCCTTGCGCAGTGTAGTTAACACGAAAGCATTAGGTGAAAAAACAATCTGGATTGATTGTGATGTCATCCAGGCTGACGGGGGGACGAGGACGGCAGCGATTACCGGGGCGTATATTGCTCTGGTGGATGCCGTTGCCACCTTTTATTCGGAAGATAAGATCTTCCCGGTAACGGATTTTCTGGCCGCTGTCAGTGTAGGACTGCTAAAAGATCTGGCGGTGCTAGACTTATGCTATGAGGAAGATTCAAATGCCGTTGTCGATATGAATGTTGTAATGACCGGTGCCGGTCATTTTGTCGAAGTTCAGGGAACTGGTGAACAACATCCGTTTACCAAGGCGCAAATGAGCGAAATGCTGCAGTTAGGTGAGCTGGGCGTCAATCAGCTGATTGAATTGCAAAAGGATTCCCTTGGACCGCTTGCCTGGAAAGTGGGCAGGGTGCCATGAAAGAAATCGTTGTAGCCACCAAAAATGCCGGCAAGGTAGCTGAGCTTGCAGCAGCATTGGCGCCCTTGCAGATTGCTGTCAAATCAGTCAGCGACTATGGTGCTATTGAGGAGCCTGAGGAAACAGGCACTACTTTTACTGACAATGCCCTGCTGAAAGCCCGGTATTATGCCCAGGCAACAGGCCGGGCCTGCCTGGCCGATGATTCGGGACTGGAAGCAGACGGGCTGGGCGGTGAGCCTGGGGTTTATTCGGCCCGCTTTGCCGGTCCTGGTGCAACGGACCGTGCCAATAATGAAAAACTGCTGGCTGAGCTTAACGCCAGGCCGGGTGCTGCCCGGACAGCCAGATTTCGTTGCGTTTTAGCTTTTTGTGATACAAATGGGCAGGTTCTGACTGCCGATGGAACCTGTGAAGGTATTATTATTGAAGAAGGGCAGGGCAGTGGTGGTTTTGGCTATGATCCGCTGTTTTTCATGCCGGAATACCGTAAAACCCTTGCTGAGATGACTGTTGCGGAAAAAAATGCGGTAAGCCACCGGGGCAGGGCAGTTCAGGTTATGGTGAAACAACTGGCTGGTTATTTCTCATGAAAATTGGGGTAATGAGTGATACGCATGGGGATGTGGCAGCCATCCGCCGGGCCGTCATTGCTGCCGGACCGGTTGATTGCTGGCTGCATGGCGGCGATTACAGTCAGGACAGCCATTTTCTGGCAGAATTCACCGGTCTGCCCGTTACGGCCGTACAAGGGAACTGTGATGGATCAGTGGCAGCCAAACTTGATGAATATATTGAGGCCGGACCGGTAAAAATATGGCTTACCCACGGACATCGTTATCCGGCGAAAGAACGGGTGGCTGATTTGGCCTGGTGGGGCAGTCAGTATGGTGTTCAGGCGGTGGTGTATGGACACACGCATATTCCGGATATTACCTGGCGGCAGGAACTGGTTATTTTTAATCCCGGCAGTCCGTCCCGTCCGCGGGGCGGCAGCAAGGCCAGCTGCGGAATTTTGGATATTGGCATGGATGGTAAGATCCAGGCACATCTGATCGAAGTGGCAAAAGCATAGAAACTGAGCTTGCTGCTCTCGGCAGCAGGCTTTTTTACGCAAAAAAGCAGATTGATTATTTCTATGATATATTTGATTTACGTTGTCAGTTTTTCTGTGTATACTATATAATACAAAGTTGTATATGAAAAATTCTTATCAGTTGGTGAGGTAGGGAAATGGAAGTAAAAACGCTCAAAAAACTCAAGCTCTACGGGTTTAATAACCTGACAAAGACGCTGAGCTTTAATATGTATGACATTTGCTACGCTAGGACGCCGCAGCACAGACAAGAATATATACAATATATTGATGAAGAGTATAACGCTGAGCGACTGACCAGTATTTTAAAAGAAGTTGCCAATATTATCGGGGCTAATATCCTCAATATTGCCAGTCAGGATTATGACCCGCAGGGAGCCAGTGTGACAATGCTGATCTCGGAAGGTAAGGCGATTGACCATCACAGCATGGAAATGCTGGTAGATGGAGAGGAGCCACAATCCGATTCGGTTGTCTGCCATTTGGACAAGAGTCATATTACCGTTCATACTTATCCAGAAAGCCATCCTGATAAAGGGATCAGTACCTTCCGCGCAGATATCGATGTATCCACCTGCGGTGAAATTTCACCATTGAAGGTACTCAATTACTTAATAAACAGCTTTAATTCTGATATTGTGATCATTGACTACCGTGTGCGGGGCTTTACCCGTGATGTAAATGGTAAAAAGTTTTATATTGATCACAAAATTAATTCCATTCAAAATTACATCGCAGATGAAACCCGCGATTTATACCATATGATTGATGTTAATGTGTACCAGGAAAACATTTTCCACACCAAAATGATTCTAAAAGAGTTTGATATGGACAACTATCTCTTTGGCACTGCACAGAAGGATCTCATTCCCGGGGAGAAGAAAAAAATCAAGCAGCGCTTGAAAAAAGAAATGTCTGAGATTTTTTACGGACGCAACATTCCGAAAGTGAAGAGCTGAATTTAAACAAACAATTACGCCAGACTCAGTGTGCTGTCTGTCATCAAGACATTTGACGCATAACTGAGTCTTTCTTATGGAAAAGTAAATTATAATAACAAAATAGAATAGAAAAGTTAACTGTTTGGTAAAATTATGCTAAAATTCCTTGTCAAAGTTACATTTTAATGGTAATATTAGTCTATTGATAGAGGGCGTATGTGTAAGCGATGGAGCTTGTATCAGAGCAAAATGTTCTGGACAGGGTCCATTTTTTCATTAATTGTCCTCTTGTGTACAAATGGAGGAGATGAGAGCGATGAAAGTAAAAATCGGTGTAAAAATCACAGTTGGTTTTGTGGTGATGCTGGCACTCATTGGTATTTTAGGGGTAGTTTCGTTTCTCTCGCTGGCTAAGTCAGGCCATAATCTCGATTCCATTCAAACCTCCAGCCAGAGGTTAATTCTTGCTATGCAGATTCAGAATAGTTTCACTGAGGGAGCAGCCAGTGCAACCCGCTTTATTGCCTACGGTGATACGCAGAATTATAAGCAGGTGGAAAAAGCACTGAGTGAAACAGTTGTTTTACAATATCAATTCGTCGATATCGTGGAAGAGAATAAGCGGGCCGATGCCCAGAAAATTATCCGCGATACGGCAAAGTACAGTGATATTATCATGAATGATCTGGCGCCGCTGGTAAGGGCTTATCATCGTGAGCTGGCTGCCGGCAATGCGGAAAAAGCCCAGGCACTGAAGGGCGAAGTGTCTCTAATGGCAGACCGCATGGTGCCGATTGGGGATCAGGTTACATCTGTCATGAAAGCAGTAGTGACGGAAAATAAGACAGTTGTTGATGACAGCATCCGTCTATCGCAATGGTATACACAGCAGGCAAATACGATTGGCATAATCGTTTGTGCAGTAGCTTTCGTTGTCGGTTTGGTTTTAAGCATTGGCCTGACAAGAGCGATCATCAATCCGCTTACGAAAATGGTGGATGGCGCCAATCGCTTTGCTGAAGGAGATTTGACCAATCCGATTGTCGTTAAGTCCAGAGATGAGCTGGGGCAATTAGCTACAGCCATGAATGCCATGCAGGACAGCATAAAGGGAATCGTCCAGAGCATTCATCACTTATCACGTCAAGTTGCCGGTTCGGCCCAGGAATTAACAGCAATTGTCGATCATTCGGCTGCGGCAGCCGATCAGGTGGCAGGCTCTATTTCCGAGGTTCATCAAAACTCGGCAAGTCAGATGACAGCAGTGAATGAGGCGCTGTCGATTGTAGAAGAAATGTCCAGCGGAATTGCGCAGATTGCCGTAAATACCGACCAGATGTCAGATATGTCCCGTGAGACGGCTGCAGCCGCTCAGAATGGTGTACAGTCCATCGCCTCCGTAACGACGCAAATGGCCAGTATTGAGAGAACCGTTTTGGGTTTGTCGAATGTCGTTGTCCGTCTCGGGGAACATTCGCAGGAAATTGGACAGATTGTGGATACGATTGCCGGTATTGCCAGCCAGACCAATTTACTTGCACTCAATGCTGCCATTGAAGCGGCCCGTGCCGGTGACCAGGGCCGGGGTTTTGCTGTTGTTGCCGATGAAGTGCGGAAATTGGCACATCAATCGCAGGAAGCGGCGAAACAAATTGCTTTTCTCATTCACCAAATTCAGCAGGAAACCGGTCAGGCAGTCAATGCGATGGACGAAGGGACCAAAGAAGTTAAGAAAGGCAGTCAGGTTGTAGACGATGCCGGGCACTCCTTTAACCGGATTGTAGAACTCATTAATCAGGTAGCCAATCAGGTGCAGGAAATTTCCTCCGCGATTCATCACATGTCCGGCGGCAGTCAAAAGATTGTCATGGCAGTGCGGGCAATTGATTCTACCGGCAAAGACATAACAAACCAAACCGAAATGATTGCGGCGGCAACCGATGAAGAAGCGGCATCTATGACGCAAATAACGGATGCAAGCCAAACCTTGTCCCGCATGGCAGAGGAGTTGCAGGGGGCGGTTAATAAGTTCAAGGTTTAATAAGTGATACTGTAAAAAGGCCTGTTCTGATAAGGAACAGGCCTTTTTGTTTACCATAAACATCCGTATAGACAAGTTTCATCGATTATGGTAAATTGATATCAACAAGGACAAATGTCCTTTATAAATAGAAAGGGGATGTAAACTATGCTGGAAAACATCTACGAAGAAGAAGTTGACTTAACAAATCCCCAAGATACCTTTGACTATTAAAATAATGATGTAAGAGGAGGGCCTGAGTATGACGAATTTGGATTTTGCCGGACTCATTAAACAGGATCGCGAAGAACGGAAGCATCAGCATTTTTCCGGAACGCTGCTGGATTATCTGGCTATTGTTAAAGACAATCCAAAAGTAGCCATGCTGGCCCATCAGCGTATGCACGAGCTGCTGAATGACCGCGGCGTGAAAGCTGTCAGCGGGGAGGACGATCCCCGGCTTAAGCGCTTA
The DNA here is from genome assembly GCF_004339805.1 of Anaerospora hongkongensis. GTDB lineage: Bacteria > Bacillota > Negativicutes > Sporomusales > DSM-15969 > Anaerospora > Anaerospora hongkongensis. The sequence goes on from NZ_SLUI01000003.1 coordinate 250,921, forward strand.
TACGGTAATGAAGTAATTAAGAAATATACATTTTTTAAAGATGAGTTTTATGGGATTGATAAGAGTATCATGAAGATTATGCGCTATTTCCATTCCGCCGCCATGCGGGGGGAGGAAGCCAGGCAGGTATTGTATCTGGTAGGCCCGGTAGGTGCCGGTAAATCATCTCTGATGGAAGCGCTGAAGAAGGCGCTGGAAATGGCTCATCCCATGTACGTAATCAAAGATTGTCCAATGCGGGAAGAGCCGTTGCATTTAATACCCAAGCATCTGCGGCCAAACTTTGAAAAAATGCTGGGTGTAAAAATTGAAGGCGACTTATGTCCGGTCTGCCGCTGGCGCCTGAAGCACGAATATAAGGGGGAATTTGAAAATGTACCGGTTACCACAACCGAGTTCTCTGTCCGCTCCCGCAAAGGGGTGGGGGTTGTCCCGCCGGTAGATCCTAATAATCAGGATACCTCGGTGTTGTCCGGCTCAGTAGATATTTCAAAAATGGACATGTATCCTGAAGACGATCCCCGGGTATTGTCACTCAACGGAGCATTTAATGTTGGCAACCGCGGCATTGTTGAGTTCATCGAGGTTTTTAAAAATGACGTAGAGTATTTGCATACCATGATTACGGCAACCCAGGAAAAATCCATCCCCTCGCCCGGTAAAGGCTCTATGATTTACTTCGACGGGATTATTTTGGCTCATTCCAACGAAGCCGAATGGAACCGCTTCAAATCAGACCATACGAATGAGGCAATTTTGGACCGCATCGTGAAAGTGGAAGTGCCTTATTGCTTAGAACTGGACGAAGAGGTGAAGATATACCGGAAAATGCTGTCCAATAGTGCTTTTAATGCTCATATTGCTCCGCATACTGTGGAAATGGCCTCGATGTTTGCCATCTTATCGCGGCTGGCATCATCGGCTAAGGTTGATCCTTTTACCAAGCTTAAAATTTATAATGGTGAGGAAATTGTGGAGAAGGGGTCCACGAAAAAAGTGGATATCAATGAATTGCGGGAAGAGGCTGCCCGCGAAGGTATGACTGGCATATCAACCCGGTTTATTATGAAGGCGCTGGATACCGCGTTGTCTGATTCCGAGCACAATTGTATTAACCCGATAACGGTGCTGGATACGCTCATCAAGGCTGTCAAGGAAATGGTAATTAACGAAGACGATAAGAAACGCTATTTGGGCTTTCTCCAGGATACGCTGAAAAAAGAATACAACAAGCTGCTGGAGAAAGAGGTTACCCGTGCATTCATTTATGGCTATCAGGAGCAGGCCGAAAGCTTGTTCAATAATTATCTCGATCATTCGGAGGCTTTTGTCAATTCGGCCAAAATCAAAGACAAGAGTACCGGTGAGGAGCTGGAGTGCGATGTAAAGTTTCTTCAATCCATTGAAGAACAGATCGGCATCACTGGCACGGCGGCCCTCGGTTTCCGGCAGGATGTAACAGCCTATATGTTTTCCCTGCTGCGCAGCGGCGGTAAGATTGATTACAAGAGTTATGAACCGTTGAAAGAGGCGATTGAGAAAAAATTGACCGTCTCCGTCAAAGAGCTATCCCGTGTTATTACCAAGGCTCGTGTCCGTGACGGTGAACAGGACGGCAAATTTAATGCTATGGTGGAAGAGATGAAGCGGAATGGTTATTGTGATCACTGCTGCAATGTTGTCCTGAAATATGCTGCCAATAATTTATGGCGCGATTGAACCAGCCTGATATCCGAAGCTGACAGAAAGGAGAAATGCGTCATGGCAGTATTCAAGGATGGCAGCCTTACCCCGTCTGACCGTTCTCAATGGGACCGCAAGCGTCATCGTCAGTTGGTGGAAGAGGCGATTAAAAAGAATATCGGTAATATTGTGGCCGAAGAAAGTATCATTGGTCAGCAAGGTGACAAAAAGATTAAAGTGCCGATAAAAGGCATCAAGGAATATCAGTTTATTTATGGGAAAAACACCCCTGGTGCCAGCGGGGGCCAGGGGAATGAACAGCGGGGTCAGGTCGTCGGCAAGACTGATGGTGAAGAAACTCAGGGACAAGGGGCGGGAAGGCCGGGAAGCGAGGCTGGCGAAGACGTTTTTGAGACGGAAATTACGCTGGATGAACTGGTAGAATACCTGTTTGAAGATTTGCAGCTTCCGGATATGGAACGTAAAAAACTGGCCTCCATTGAGGCCGCCCGGCGTTATAAGCAGTCCGGCTTTCAGCGGAAAGGCATTCCTCCCCGCCTGGCAAAGAAAAAATCTGTCATGGAAAAAATTAAGCGAACTAAATCGGCTGAGCGTTCCGGTGCTGCCCTTGAAGAGCGGCAGCCCTTCAGAGAAGAGGATTTGCGGTACTTCCGGGTAAAAGAAGAGCAGCGCCGTCAATCCAATGCGGTAGTGATCTGCATTATGGATACTTCAGGCTCGATGGATCAAACAAAAAAATATCTTGCCCGCAGTTTTTATTTCCTGCTGTATCAATTTGTCCGCTATCGTTATGAGCATGTGGAAGTCGTATTTGTTGCCCATACTACCGAGGCCAAAGAAGTAAACGAGCAGGAGTTTTTTCACAAAGGTGAATCGGGGGGCACTTTCATTTCCAGCGGTTATGCCAAAGCTTTGGAAATCATTGAACAGCGCTATAATCCCGAGGTCTGGAATATATATGCGTTTCATTGTTCGGACGGCGATAATTGGACGGAAGATAATCCCCGGGCAATGGCACTGGCGGAGAAACTCTGTGAAGTTTGCAATTTGTTTGGCTATGGTGAAGTAGCCGCTGACGGCTACTGGCAGAAAACAATTGGGCAGCTTTTCCGGGAAATAATTCGCTCGGACCGTTTTGTTACAGCCACCATCACGGCCAAGGAAGATGTCTGGCCGGCCTTCAGAAACATTCTGGCTAAGGTGGAAGGAGGCGGTGAATAGTGGAAGGATACAGCCTCAGGCAGTTAGAGGAATGGAATGAAAAAATCGAGTCGCTGGTTAAGCGAAATGGACTTGATTGTTATGAGCAGCACTTCGAGGTCTGCAGCTATGAGGATATGCTGTGCTATGAGGCTTATGTCGGTATGCCCAGCCATTACCCCCACTGGAGTTATGGCAAAACCTACGAACGACAGAAAACGTTTTATCAGCATAATCTTACCGGACTGCCTTATGAAATGGTAATCAATTCCGATCCTTGCATTGCCTATCTGATGCGGGACAACACGCTGCTGCTGCAAATCCTTACGATGGCTCATGTGTATGGCCATAATGACTTTTTTAAAAATAACCGCCTCTTTCGCCGTGATACCCGGGCTGATTTAACGGTAGAAACCTTTAAAGCTCATGCCGACCGGGTACGAGAATATATGCAAAGTCCGGGCATTGGGCCGCAGAAGGTCGAGCGAATTCTGGATGCTGCCCATGGACTGCGCTTCCAAACCGCGCGCAACGGTATTAGTAAACCGGCCGGGAGGAGAGAGCTTACGGTGGCAGATAGTGCCGGGATCGCAGAGCGGCATCAGCAGGACTTGCTGCTTTTCCTGGCCGACCGGGGCAAGTTAACGGACTGGGAGCGGGATCTGGTGCATATTGTCCGGGACGAAACGCTGTACTTTATTCCGCAGATGGAAACAAAAATCATGAATGAGGGCTGGGCCAGCTTCTGGCACTATAAACTGCTGCAGCAGCTGGAGCTTGAACAAGGTCTCTATCTCGAGTTTCTGCAGCGCCACAATTTGGTGATACGGCCTCATCCCGGACGACTGAATCCGTACTTTGTCGGTTTTAAAATGTTTGAGTATCTGGAACAAAAACAGGGAATTGATTTTATCAAGGAAGTCCGGGCTAATGAGCGGGATCAATCCTTTCTGCGCCGTTATCTTTCCCGGGAATTGTGCGAGGAACTTCACCTTTTTGCTTATGCCGCCCAGGGGGATGAGTTGGTTATTACCGATGTCAGCGATGAAGAGGGCTGGAAAGCAGTTCGTGACTCGCTGGCGAATGCCACCGGTATTGCTGCCATTCCTGTTATTGTTCCCGCAGCCGTAGAAGGCAGCAAGCTGATTCTGCGCCACTGCTTTGATGGCAGGGAACTGGAGCTGAACTATGCCAAGGAGACATTAAAATATATTGCCAGCCTCTGGGGCGGACCGGTTGAATTAGTAACAATTGTGGATAATAAAGAGATAAACTTAATTTTCTAAAGCGGCTCATCGGAGCCGTTTTTTCTTTTGTGTGAAAATTTGTTGATTTTCCGCACATCCTATGAGATAATAGTAGTACCAATATAAATTGGATTAATGGATTAAGCCAATGTGAGGTAAGGCGATGATTCTACATCGGATGGGTATCCCGATTTATTTGCAAGTGAAAACGCATATCCTGGACAAAATAAAAGCAGGCGATTTTTCGTCAGGAAGTAAAATTCCGACCGAAAGAGAATTGGCTGCAGAACTTGGCATCAGCCGCAATACGGTAAGTGCTGCTTACAAAGAGCTGTTGCTGGAAGGTGTGCTTGAGGCGAGGCAGGGCCGGGGAACTTTTGTCAAAGCTGAATCGTCCGCTTCGGAGGATGACAGCGTTGCCGGTTCAAAACGCGATCGCTTGGCAAAAATAATCGATGACGCCATGGCGAAAGCGAGTGAGTTAGGCTTTACTGTAGAGCAATTTGCAGCTATTACGCATATCCGGGCTCAGATCAAGACAATGGCAGTCCGGACATTACGTGTGGCAATAGTGGATTGCACGGCCGAATTTACGCATCGCTTTGCCACTCAAATCAGTCAGCATATTGCCGTCCATTGTGAAGAAGTGCTGCTGGCAGATGTAGAACAGGGAAAAGTGCCAATTGAGCTTTTACAGGCCTGTGACCTAGTCGTAACGACGATGGAACACCATGCTGCACTGCTCAGGCTGCACGCCGTAGATCATAAGCTGATGGCGATCGCTGCCATACCCCGGTTGGAAGCGGTTATTCAGCTGGCCCGTATTTCGCATAATCAGGCAGTTGGCGTTATTGCTAAAAGCAATGATTATTTCCGGGCGATCAAACGGCTGTTGTCGCGCATTAACGTAGGTGCCTTACAGCTTGAACCAATTTCATCACTGGAGAAAGAAGCACTCAGGCGGTTTGTCGACAGTCATTCTGTTCTGGTCGTCTCGGAAGAAATGGAGGCGGCTGTGCGGCAGCTGGCAGGCGATAACCAGGAGATTATCGTCTTCACCTATGAAATTGATCAGGGCTCAATCAACCAGCTTATGGCCCGGCTTGTTATCCAAGCCCAGTAATTCATGTGAATGCAAAATTTTAATAAAGCACTAAAGGAGTAATTACCGAATGCAAAACAAAATTAAAGTCATTCTTGGCGTCATTGGTGCCGATTGCCATGCAGTCGGCAATCGAATTCTGGAACATGCAATTTCATCAGCCGGTTTTGAAGTAGTTAATCTTGGTGTTCTGGTAAAACAGGAAGAGTTTGTAAATGCTGCTATCGAAACAGATGCCAAAGCTATTTTAGTGGCATCCTTGTATGGCCATGGCGAGATTGACTGCCGTGGACTGCGCGACCGCTGCCATGAGGCTGGCATTGGCGACATCCTGTTATATGTAGGCGGCAATTTAGTTGTCGGTAAAACAGATTTTACAGCCGTGAAGGACAAGTTTGTCGCTATGGGCTATGAGCGGGTATATGCTCCCGGCACTTTGCCGGAAGAAGTAATAGAAGATCTCAAAAAAGACATGAAAGAGCGGGGATTCTGCGCGTGAAACCCGTCCTGCTTATCGATTTTGGCAGTACTTACACGAAGATAACTGCAGTTGATGTCGAAAGCGAAACCGTTTTAGGAACTGCCAGAGGTATAACAACCGTTACCACCGATATTACCCAAGGGCTGAATGAGGCCCTGGAGCAATTGTTTCTCCAGACAGGCAAATTGGAATTTGGCCGTGTTTTAGGCTGTTCCAGTGCTGCCGGCGGTTTAAAAATGGTAGCCGTCGGTCTGGTGCCTGAGTTAACCGCTGAGGCGGCTAAGCGGGCGGCATTAGGCGCGGGAGCGAAAGTCCTCGGTGTCTTTTGCCATGAACTAAGTGAATATGAAGTTGCCGATATTAAAGCGCTGCAGCCGGATATCATCCTGCTTGCCGGCGGAACTGACGGCGGCAATAAGCAAGTCATTCTGCATAATGCCCACATGCTGTCCCAGCTTGGCTTGGATGTGCCTTTTGTGGTAGCCGGCAATAAATCGGTAACACCTGCGGTGGTGCGTATTTTAAGCGAAACCATGTCAGAAGTGGTTTATGCCGAGAATGTCATGCCCCGGCTGAATGAATTAAATATTGAATCAGCCCGCCAAATGATCCGCAGTATCTTTTTGAAGAAAATTGTGGAAGCCAAGGGCCTGCATAAAGCAAATAAGCTCGTAGACCGCATGGTTATGCCAACGCCGGCAGCTGTTTTGAAGGCCGCTGAATTGATCAGCCGGGGCAGCGCAGGAGAACCGGGGCTAGGTGATATTATTGTCGTCGATATTGGCGGTGCCACCACCGATATTTATTCGATTGCCAAAGGGGATCCCACGCAGAGTAGCGTAACACTGCATGGCTTGCCTGAACCGGAAGCCAAGCGTACGGTGGAAGGCGATCTCGGGATGCGCTATAGTGCAGCACCTCTGGTCAAGGCGGCAAGAGCGGCTGCGATTGCCCGGTGGGCAGGCACTGAAGAACAGACCGTAATCGATTATGCTGCCCAAGTAGAGGCAAATATCGAATATCTGCCGCAGACCCCGGAAGAGGAACAAGTGGAGATTGCCATGGCTCGGGCTTGTACGGCGCTGGGAATTGACCGCCATACGGGCTATTTGGAAACCTACTTTACCCCATTTGGGACCGCTTACAGTCAGGTAGGGAAAGATCTGACGGAAGTAAAAACCGTGATTGGTACCGGCGGCGTCATTATTAACAATCGCTATCCGGCAAGTGTGCTGCAGGGAGTTGTTTTTGATGAGGCCAATCCGCAAGTTTTAAAGCCCCGCAATCCTGAATATCGCATTGATGAATCCTATATCATGGCTGCAATGGGCTTGTTGGGAGAAGAATATCCCGATACGGCTGTGCGCATGATGAAAAAGTATATTGTCGGAGGGAATAAACGTGGAACTGAAAAATAAAAAATGGACCCTTGATCAGTTTTTTGGCATGCGTGAAGATGTACTTACCCATTGGGCTACAGGCAAGGAAGTCAATCTGGAAGAGGCGTTTCAATATCATCAAACCATTCCGGCGAAAAAGCATTTTGCCAAACGCCTGGTTAAGGCTAAGCAAAAAGGGGAAACTCTTACCCAGCCCCGTGCCGGTGTGGCGCTGATTGATGAGCACATCAATTTGCTGAACTTCCTGCAAAGCGAAGGCGAAGCTGACTTGCTGCCTTCCACCATTGACAGCTATACCCGTCAAAATCAATACAAAGAAGCCCAAAACGGCATTGATGAAAGCCTTAAAGCAGGCCGGTCCCTGTTAAATGGCTTCCCCGCTGTTAATCATGGTGTAGTCGGTGTCCGCAAAGTTGTGGAAAGTGTTAATGGCCCGCTGCAAGTGCGGCATGGCACTCCTGATGCCCGTCTGCTGACCGAAATTACGCTGGCTGGTGGTTTTACCGCTTATGAAGGCGGCGGTATTTCGTACAATATTCCTTATGCAAAAAGTGTGTCCCTGGAAAGAACTATTTACGACTGGCAGTATTGCGACCGTCTGGTTGGCTATTATGCCGAGCAGGGAATTGAAATCAACCGTGAGCCTTTTGGTCCTCTGACCGGTACGCTGGTTCCGCCAAGCATTTCTCATTCGGTAGCAATCATTGAAGGGATTCTGGCAGCCGAGCAGGGCGTTAAGAATATTACCCTTGGTTACGGCCAATGCGGTAATCTGTTCCAGGATATCGCCGCGATTAAAGCGCTGGAACAATTAGCCGAAGAATACTTAGCGAAGCACGGTTACGGTGATTGCGTACTGACAACTGTTTTCCATCAATGGATGGGCGGCTTCCCGCAGGATGAGGCAAAAGCCTTCTCGGTTATTTCCTGGGGTGCGGCAGCGGCTGCTTTAGCGAAAGCGACCAAAGTTATCGTTAAGACTCCTCATGAAGCACTTGGCATTCCGACCAAAGAGGCCAATGCTCAGGGACTCAGAGCAACGAAGCAGTTAATTAACATGCTCAGTGATCAGGCCTTCCCGGCTACTGCTGAAATTGATGCGGAAATTGCCATTATTAAAGCAGAAACCCGCTGCATTCTTGACAAGGTGTTTGAAATGGGCGACGGCGACTTCGCAGTTGGTGCCGTACGGGCTTTTGCCGCCGGTATCATCGACGTTCCCTTTGCTCCAAGCAAATTTAACTTAAATAAAATTCTGCCTGCCCGTGATAATAATGGCGCAGTCCGCTTATTTGAAGTGGGTAATCTGCCCTTCACCCAGGATATCATTGATTTCCACCGTGCCAAAATTGATGAGCGTGCCAAGTTTGAAGGACGTAATGCCAGCTTCCAAATGGTTATTGACGATATATATGCCATATCACACGGCCGCCTGGTAGGCCGTCCGCGTTAAGGAGGAGAAAAAATGAAAATTATTGATGTTGTAGCATCCCGTGGTCTTACCGGTTTTTACTTCGATGATCAACGGGCGATTAAAGCCAATGCCGGACATGACGGTTTCACCTATGTGGGTCAGCCAGTTACACCGGGCTTTACCGCTATCCGCCAGGCCGGCGAATCCGTATCGGTTATGCTGGTACTGGAAGACGGACAAGTTGCTTATGGCGATTGCGCTGCCGTACAATACAGCGGAGCCGGCGGACGGGATCCTGTTTTCCTTGCCGATGACTTCATTCCGGTTGTTGAGAACCTGATCAAACCGCAGCTTGTTAACCGCGAATTGAATTCTTTTAAAACGCTGGCTGAAGAAGTGGATAATCTGGTTGATCCCGGTACAGGCAAGCAAATTCACACGGCGCTGCGCTACGGTGTTACGCAGGCTATTTTGGATGCTGTTGCCAAAGCAAAAAAACAACTGATGTGCGAAGTAATTGCTGATGAATACAATACGGTGGTTAGCGACCGGGAGATCCCTGTTTTTGCTCAATCCGGTGATGACCGCTATTTGAATCCTGACAAAATGATCATTAAAAAAGCACAGGTGCTGCCGCATGCCCTGATTAATAACGTGAAAGAAAAACTGGGCGAAAAAGGCGAACTGCTGCTGGAATATGTGGAGTGGCTGCGCAACCGTATCCTGGCGATCCGTTCCAGTGAAGAATATCAGCCTACCCTGCATATCGACGTATATGGTACGTTCGGTCTTGCCTTTAACAATGAAATCGAACCGATGATCGCGTATTTCCGTGAACTGGAAAAAGCGGCGGCTCCCTTAAAGCTGCGCATTGAAGGTCCGGTTGACGTCGAAGACCGGGATAAGCAGATTGAGGTGCTGAAAGAAATCACTGCCCGCCTTCATCAGGAAAACATTGATGTTGAAATTGTTGCCGATGAGTGGTGCAATACCCTGGCCGACATTAAACTGTTTGCTGATGAGCGTGCCGGTGATATGCTGCAAATTAAAACTCCTGACCTTGGCGGTATTAACAACATTATCGAAGCAGTGTTATACTGTAAAGAAAAAGGTATCGGTGCTTACCAGGGCGGTACTTGCAATGAGACCGACCGTTCCGCGCAAGTATGCGTTCATATCGCTATGGCTACACAGCCTGTGCAAATGCTGGCCAAGCCAGGCATGGGTGTTGACGAAGGCCTGATGATTGTCTATAACGAAATGAGCCGTATTTTGTCCTTGCGGAAGGCACGCCGGTAGAAACGGAGGAAAAAATGAAATCACCCGGACTTAGCGACCAATTGATGTATTCCAGCTACTTTGCTCCCCGGGGGCGCAACCGTATGTATATTCTGGGGCAGCAGCTTAGCGGTCGCTATCTGTCTCCGCTTGACAGGCTGATCGGGATTATCGGTGAGTCGGGAGCGGGGAAATCGTCGCTGGTACGGGGGATGTTTCCCGGCTTGGAATTGACTAATGATGACGATGGTGTGAATATTCGTCCGCTGCCGCTGTTAAAAAATATCGATAAAGGCTTTTTTTCCAGCCATACCTATCATGTGGATATCCGCTTTGAATTGGCGTTTACACAGATTCATGTACTGGCCGAAGCGGTACAGAAAGCTTTAGCGCAGGAGAAACGGGTAATTGTCGAGCATTTTGATTTGCTCTATCCTGTTTTAGGGCGCAATGCTGATGTGCTGTTAGGGGTTGGCGGCGAGGTGATTGTCGTGCGGCCAACGGTATTCGGACCTTTTCCCAAAGAACTCATTGAAGTCGTGACCAAGACACTGCGTTACCGCAAGATGGCGCATACGGCGGAAGATTTGACTGCCCGGATTTTGGTTAATGATTATCAGGCATTCCTGCCTTTCAGCCATCGTGATGTCCATCATGGTTTTGTGTTGGAATATCCCATCGAGCTGGATGCCGATCTTCGGGAAGTGGAAAAAAAGGTTAGAGCGATGATTGATGATGGCGTTGATATTTGCTATGCAGATGAAACACACATTCGTATTGGAACCGATATGTGGTCCTGCTCGGGGCCGCGGACTCATGTGAAAAACACGGAAGACATTGAGAATTTCCGGCTGCTGTATGAATATAAATATGATCCTAAGACAAAGTCTTTCCTGATTATCGGCCTGGTCGGTACGCTGAAAGATGACTTAGATGGTTTTGCCGGATTGACATTAATGGCTTCTGGGCATTGCTAATTGTGCTGCCTCGTTTCGGGGCAGCCTTCTCTATATCGCAAGAGAGGTGTGAAAACTATGGTACAACTACTACGGCCTGCGCAGGCAGGTACGCTGGAATCGAATGATATTATGATAACGGTTGCTCCCGGTGAGGCCGGAAGCGGTATGGTGCTGGAACTGGACAGTATTGTTATGCCACAGTATGGTGCTGCCATTCGTCAGACAATCGCTGAGACAGTAGCCAAGCAGAGTGTGGTTGATATTTACATAAAAGCCGTTGACCGGGGAGCCCTGGATTGCACGATACGGGCAAGACTGCTGGCTGTTCTGGCTCGGGCCGGTGTTATAGGTGAGGAGGCGCTAGTATGACGGTTTTACGCAGAACAATGCTGTTTTTACCGGGCAACAACCCGGGAATGCTGCAAAATGGCGGGATTTTTGGTGCCGACTCCCTAATATTGGATCTGGAAGACGCTGTGGCCCCTGCTGAGAAAGATACGGCCCGCCTGTTAGTAGCTCATGCCTTGCGGGAAGTCGATTACAGCGGCTGTGAAAAAGTAGTGCGCATTAATACCTTGGATACTTTCGGTAAACAGGATATTCGCGCCATTGTTCCCTGCCGCCCGGATGCGCTGCTCGTTCCTAAGGTGCAGAGTGCTGAGGATATCCGCGCAGTTGCCGCTGAGATTGCTGCTGTCGAACAGGCAGGGCAAGCGCCTGTGGGCATTATTGCGCTGATTGAAACACCGCGCGGTCTGGCAGAGGCTTATTCCATTGCTTCGGCCAGTGACCGACTCCTGGCATTGGCTTTAGGAGCTGAAGATTACACGGCTTCTCTGGGGGCGCAGCGTACCAAAGAAGGCACGGAAATCGTAAGTGCCCGGGCGGCATTGGTTAATGCGGCGGCAGCTGCCGGGATACAATCGATCGATACTCCCTTTACAGACGTAAATGACGAAGAGGGCTTGGTAAAGGACACGGCTTTTGCCAAACAATTGGGCTTTAAAGGCAAACTGACGATTAATCCCCGTCAAATTGACAGCATTCATACGGTATTTAACCCCAGCAGCAAAGAAATTGACTGGGCAGAGCGGGTGATGCTGGCGATTCGGCAGGCAGAGGCTGAAGGGTCGGGTGTAGCGTCTTTAGATGGCAAGATGGTGGATGCGCCGATTGTCAACCGGGCGGAGCGGACACTGTATTTAGCTGATTTGCTTGGGCTCAGGAGGGGGACAGAGGAATGAAGAACACGTTAAACCGCGAAATACCGGAAACTATCGCAGGCTATGGCAAAGTCAAACCCTACGCCGGTGCATTTGCTACCGCGCCGGATATGGGTCGTCAGGCTCCGCCGGTGAAACGCATCATTCCCGGTGAGAGCAAGCTGCTTGCCTCGCTGGAAGAAGTATTCCTAAAGATTCCCGTCACCGACGGTATGACCTTATCTTTTCACCATCATTTCCGCAATGGTGATGGTGTTGTTAACCAGGTACTGGCTGTTGCCGCTAAGCTGGGGATAAAGAACCTGAAAGTTGCCTTAAGCTCCATTTTCCCAGTCCATAAGCCACTGATTGACCATATTAAAAATGGCGTGGTTACTGCACTGGATACCAATTATATGTCCGGGCCGGTAGCCGAGGCTGTTTCGGCAGGAATACTCGAACAGCCGGTTGTGCTCAGGACTCATGGCGGACGTGCCAGAGCGATTGAATGCGGGCAGCTGAAAATCGATGTGGCCTTTATTGCCGCACCTGCTGCCGATGAATATGGCAATGTAAACGGGGTACAGGGGCCGGCTGCCTGCGGATCGCTGGGCTATAGCCTTCCCGATGCCGAATATGCCGATTGTGTGGTTGCCGTCACTGATTATCTGGTAGAATATCCGTTGTCGCCGGTATCGATTCCGCAGACACGGGTTGATTATGTAGTCACTGTTGATCAGGTAGGCGACCCTAAAGGCATTGTGTCAGGCACAACCCGGATTACCAAAGATCCGGTAGGTCTTAAAATTGCTGCTACGGCAGCACGGGTTATCCAGGCTGCCGGTATGATCAAGGATGGTTTTTCCTTCCAGACCGGTGCGGGCGGGGCTTCGTTGGCTGCTGCTCACTTTGTCCGGAAAATGATGGAAGAGGCTAACGTAACAGGCAGCTTTGCGTTGGGCGGTATTACCGGCTATATGGTGGAAATGCTGGAGCAGGGCTTGTTTAAAAAGCTGATTGACGTACAGGGCTTTGACTTGGAGGCAATTCGCTCTATTGCTGCCAATCCTAACCATCTGGAAGTAAGTGCCGGATTTTATGCCAGCCCGTATAACAAGGGCTGTGCTGTTAACAAGCTGGATGTCGTTATTCTCGGCGCCACAGAAATCGATACTGACTTTAATGTCAATGTTGTTACCGCTTCGGATGGCGTCATTATGGGCGGCTCCGGCGGGCACAGCGATGCTGCTGCCGGGGCGAGAATCACGATTGTTGTCGCCAATTTAATCCGGGGCAGACTGCCGATTATTATGGACCGGGTATTGACGGCAACAACGCCAGGAGAGACAATAGACGTACTGGTCACCGAACGGGGAGTGGCGGTAAATCCGCGCCGGCCTGAACTGAAAGCACAGCTGCTTGCTGCCGGGCTGCCGGTAAAAGAGATCGTTGAATTAAAACAGTTAGCAGAAAAGATTTCCGGGGTTCCGGCTCCGGTTGTTACAGGAGAAAAGGTTGTAGCCGTTATTGAATATCGTGACGGTACAATCATTGACGTTGTTCGCCAGACAAGGAGGTAACTATGGAATGGAGCAATATTGAAAAACGGGTAGTTAACCTGAAAAATGCGGCTGAAGTGGCAGAGATCCGCTCTTTTTTGGAGGGGTTTGAACTGTCGTTTGAGGGCGAAATGGATTATACGCTTGCCTTTTACCGGGGCGAAGTACTTGTTGCGACCGGATCATTACAGGGGGAAGTGCTGCGCAATATTGCTGTTGATGAAACCCTGCAAGGGGAAGGGCTGACATCGCAGGTAGTAAGCGGTTTGATGAGTGAAGCCGCCCGGCGGGGACGATATCACTATTTCCTGTATACAAAGCCGGATAAAGCGCACCTGTTCACTGCGCTGGGCTTTCAACTGGTAGCGCAGGCGGATTACGCTGCGCTGCTGGAAACGGGACTGGGATCAATCAACAGCTACTGCCGCGAGAGTGCGAAATATGCCGCTCATTTGCCGGCAGGACCGCGGGCTGCTCTGGTGGTAAACTGTAATCCCTTTACATTGGGGCATCAGGCTGTTATTGCGAAAGCGGCACGGGAAAATGCAGCTGTCATTGTTTTGGTCGTAAGTGAGGACAAATCCTTATTTCCCTTTGATGTGCGACTGAAGCTGATCAAGGAAGGTTTAGCCGGTTATTCCAATATTGCTGTAGTTCCTGGCGGGAAGTATATTGTTTCGGCCGCTACGTTTCCCGGTTACTTTACCAAGGGACAGCAGACCGTTGCGGCCCAAACCCGTTTGGATGCCACAATTTTTGCTTCCCGTATTGCACCTGAACTGGGGATTGCGGTCCGCTATGTAGGCGATGAGCCGTATTGTCCGGTAACAAATGCCTATAATCAGGCGTTGCAGGAGATTTTGCCTGCTAACGGTATTGCAGTAAAGGTAATGCCCCGTCTGGCGGTTGCAGGGGAAGCGGTGAGTGCTTCCCGCGTGCGGGAGCTGATCCGCCAGGGCGACTGGGAGTCCATTCGCTTGCTGGTGCCTGACAGTACGTACCGCTACCTGGTTTCACCCGAGGCGGCTGCCGTTCTGGCAAACATCCGGCAAAATAATACCAGACATTAAAAATTAGGACGACGAAGCGGGAATAATCGCATTATTTCCGCTTCGTCGTCTTGCTTATCCCCCTATGTTTCCTCTACAATATACATTAGGTGACGGTTGTCTGCCGCATCATGAGAGGGGTATATACGTGGATATAAGAGAGGCAGCTTTGAAGCTGCACAGAGACAATCAGGGCAAACTGGCAGTTGCCAGCAAGGTTCCCCTGGCTACAAGGGAAGATCTCAGTCTTGCTTATACACCGGGAGTTGCCGAGCCTTGCAAGGAGATCAAGGCTGACAAGGATTTGTCATTTGCCTTAACCTGCCGCGGCAATATGGTGGCAATTGTCTCGGATGGCACCCGTGTTTTAGGCTTGGGGGATATTGGTCCGGAAGCGGCAATGCCCGTAATGGAAGGCAAAGCGGTGCTGTTTAAAGTATTTGGTGATGTTGATGCCATACCAATCTGCCTTGATACCAAAGATCCTGACAAAATTATTGAAACGGTAAGGCTCTTGCAGCCGACGTTTGCCGGTATTAACCTGGAGGATCTCGCCTCTCCCAAATGCTATGATATTGAAGACCGCTTGAAGGAAATCATGGACATTCCTGTATTCCATGACGATCAGCATGGAACGGCAATAGCTGCCTTGTCGGCTGTTTTGGGAGCGCTCCGTTATGTAAAGAAAGAACTAGCAACAGCAAAGATCGTTGTTAACGGCGCTGGTGCCGCAGGCAGTGCTATTGGCCGCTTGCTGGTCAATGCAGGTGCTGAGAATGTAACGATGGTCGATATCCAGGGAGCTCTTTATGAAGGGATGCCAGGACTTAACCGCGTCCAGGAACAATTAGCCCGCACTACTAATAAAGCGAAGGTGAAAGGGAGCTTTGCGCAAATCGCCAAGGGTGCTGATGTGATCATCGGTGTGTCTGCACCGGGAGCCTTTACTGCCGAAATTATTGCTTCTATGAACGAACCGGTTGTCATTGCCATGGCGAATCCTGTGCCGGAAATCATGTATAATGAGGCAAAAGCTGCCGGAGCGGTAGTGGCGGGGACCGGGCGTTCCGATGCCCCTAATCAGGTCAATAATGTTACGGTATTCCCCGGAGTATTTCGCGGCGCTATGGATGTGCGTGCCCGCCAGATAAACGAAGAAATGAAAATCGCCGCCGCTTATGCAATAGCCGGTTTGGTGGCTGATGATGAACTGCGGGAAGATTTTGTTGTCCCTGATGCATTTGATCCCCGGGTAGCCCCTGCAGTAGCGGCTGCGGTGGCAAAAGCGGCGATTGAAACCGGCGTAGCCCGCATCCAGGTTGATCCGGAGATTATCCGTGCTAAGACTGCTGCCCGTGTAAAACTTGGCAAATAAACCAAAATATCACAAATGCTGCTTGACATAATATAAAACATCTGTTATTATAATATTTGTCTTCAAGAGTGGCCGGAGTAAGCGCTCTGGCCACTAACTTGAAAAAAGATGTTGAAAAATGTGTTGACATTAAAACATCGAATGTGATATAATGATTCTTGTGTTAACGGGGCGTAGCGCAGTTTGGTAGCGCACCTGGCTTGGGACCAGGGGGTCGCAGGTTCGAATCCTGCCGCTCCGACCATTTCAATTTCATAATAATAAAACGTGCGGGTGTAGCTCAATGGTAGAGTCCTAGCCTTCCAAGCTAGCTGCGTGGGTTCGATTCCCATCACCCGCTCCATTTTTATGTTTATATGTCCTGGTAGCTCAGCTGGATAGAGCAACGGCCTTCTAAGCCGTGGGTCAGGGGTTCGAATCCCTTCCAGGACGCCATATGAACCCAGAAGAATAGGGGTCTAGCGATAAATGCTAGGCCTCTTTTTTGTCTTTTATTTGATTTGTCGCCGGCAATGTCGCACATTTTAATCTATCGCAGTTAAATCGGGAGAAAACCCGTTTTTTTATTTATAGGGAAAAAGCGCATTTTATGGTATTATATGTAATAATTACGGTATTTAAAGCGAATAAGATGCTTGAGACCGGACAAAGACTGATTAATAACGTTATCAAGCAAATGTAACTATAAGGAGTGGAATTAATACAGATGAATATAGGGAAAAAAGAAATTAGTTTTATGATAATAGGCGGGATATTAACTTTAACTATTTATATTTTTTTTTACATTGATTGGCGAATCTTGGAAAGAAGTTGATTTCTGGGTAAAAGTTGCTACGATTGTTAATGCTTGTGCAGTACTTGGCGTTATTCTTTTAAGATTTCAAATAAAGGCAGAGCATGAGCGTGGTAGAAGAGAAAAAGCGGTTGATTTGTTATTAGCATGGAATAATTCGGTAAAGAAAGAAACATCATCAGCTAGAAAAGCAGTTGAAAGTTTTTCTTTTGAACAATGCCAAAGCCTGTTTAATCAAGAAGTTTTTAAGGTAAATAAAAAACAACATAAGTTTATATTAGAAATAATGAATAAAGAGGAAAAAAGGGCGTATAAAAAACTAAAAGAGCAAAAGAAGCAAAGGAAACAAGAAAAACAAGAAAAACAAGAGAAGCGGAAAGAAAAGAATAAAGACGAATTCAATGACAAAGAAAATATAACGTTAAGTGAAGGGGAAATTTCTAAACTAAGATGGCTCGTTTTAACTTATTTGAATATGCTTGAATCGATTTTAGTGGCTTGGCAGTATAGCGCTGCAAATAGAAAAATTATTGAAGCAGAATTTTCGTTTTTGTTTAATGATGCCAATGGTTGTAACGCTTTGAGTAACTTCAGAAAGATTTGTGGAGGGCCGTTGGGCTATCCGGCTATTGAGTCTTTCGCTGCTCATATACAATTAGAAAAGCAAAAAAAATTAGTTAATGAAGGTAATGTGGCATAAATACATAAGAGTGATGAGTCAAGATAAACATTGCTCGTTTTTCAGTGTTATTATTAGTATTCTTAGTTATAGACATTCCAGAAAACCTGGAAGATAATGCGTAACTCCTTAGGTCATATGGTGCGGCCGCGTAAATTTAAAGGCCAGTTTCCCGATTTGGGAGACTGGCTTTTTTATGTTCACTATGAGTTTAGCAGATCATGAAAGGGATAGTATGCCCAGCAGCTTTGATTACTGAGTTGTTATTGTTTTTGTGATTTAATAAGTTCGACAATGCCGGATTCCTGAACAGCTTTAGTTAATCCTGTATTCTCATATATCCATTGTTTTTGAGTTTGTTTATCATCTAAATATTCATATTGTAGCCCCATAGACGCAAGTTCTTTTTTGAAGTTTGGATCGGTCAGCATTGATTTTAAACCTTCGACTAGTTTAGCTTTTACATCAGCAGGCATATCTTTAGGTGCAACTAAACCAAGGCGGCTGCCATAATAAAGTTCAAAACCCTGCTCTTTGAAGGTAGGTACATTAGAAAAAACTGGATCAATTAAACGATTAGCATCTGTTACGGCCAGGGTTTTTAACATACCACTTTTGATATATTCTTTTGCTGTACCGGGATTAATAAGTACTACTTGGATATGGCCGCCTAATAAAGCAGTTATTGCCTCTGCTGCGCTGCGGAAGGGAACTTGATCTAGTGTAATGCTGGCCGACTTAGAAAAGGCTTCTCCTACTACATGTGGGATCGAGCCCATGCCACTATGACCAAATTTTAATTCGCCGGGATGTTCTTTGGCGTATTTGACAAGATCAGCAGCAGTTTCCCAAGGTTGATTAGCCTGTACTACCATGATAAACGGAGTCGATGAGATTTGGGCTAATGGCTCTAAAGCAGTTGGATAGTTGTATTTTGAATTACCATAAAGCGGATGTAAAAAAAGTTCGGACGATGAAATACCGATTGTGTAGCCATCCGGAGCAGCAGTGACTAGTTCATTCCAGCCAAGAGCTCCTGCTGAACCGGGTTTATTGAGGATAACCAGGGGTTGACCTAAATGTTTTACCGATGATTTCTCCAGCATTCGAGCTACAACATCTAGAGCGCCGCCAGCGCCAAAGGGGACAATAAAAGTAATTGGCTTATTCGGATATTTTTTGCTCGTAGTTGACTCTTTACTCTGCATGCTTGTACACCCTCCCAGTATAGTCGAAATAACGAATATGCAAGCTACTGTGAATGTAATAACATTTTTTCGCATTTTGTTACCTCCTGGATAATTTAGGATAATTGTGGAATATTATGGAATTTATTATATCGTAGCACATCTTGAGAAAAAAGTAATCATTTGTTTGTATATAATTAGCTGAATCTCCTGGGCATATCTAAGAGAAGCGCAAAGCTCATGCATTCTAAATAAATTCTAAAAAGAAAATTTTACAATATATTTAAATAAGAAATAAAAGGAATTTTATTCCAAATAACGAATAGGGAAAATATGGAAGGTGATTGCGGTGAAAGTTACGAAGGTTGCACCGGTATTTCGTATTCCTTATGTGAACTTACAGGATAAATATCGTGAAGCTGCACGCAATGCCGGCAAAAAAGAGGAACCGTCTTTTGAACGGGTATTCAATCAGGTAATGCAAGAACGGGTGAATGTTACGAGATAATGTATGAAATAGCAGAGAGTGGAAGAGCTGCGGGCTTATGCCTGTGGCTTTTTCATTCTTTTTTTGTTTTAAAATTTAAGGATTTTTTAATAAAAGTATATAAATAATGATGTTCCTGCTATCAAAAATTATTAATTGTTTATCTTTCAAATAAAAAACTAAAAATTGATGTGTAAAATAAGCGTTGTGATGAACCTGTTGTCGCAAAAGGAGGCTTATTTTGTAATGAGGTACATAAGAAAGATAGCACTGCTCAGTGGATTGTGCATGTTTGCTTTAACGGCGATAACCAGTGCCGCTCCGCTGACTATTGATCAGGCTGTTGAAATGGCTCTAAAAAATCATCTGGATATTAAAATTGCTGCCAACGAGGAACAAGAAGCCCGGTATTCGCTGCAAAGCGCCAAAGGCAGCAAGGGTGTGTCTCTTGCCGCTTCCAACAATACATACTTGAAAAAGCCCGGCAGCTCAACAGATGCCAGCAACAGCAGCATGACGCTTACCTTGCCGCTGTACAGCGGCGGCAAGAACGAAGGGAATATTAAGATCGCCGAGACGGATGTGACAAAAGCGGAACTGAATGCAGTCAAGACAAAGCTGGATGTGAAAAGCAACACAATTTCGGATTACTTAACGGTCATTAAAACCCATCAGGCCCAGGCGGTTGCGCAGGAAACGGTCGATAACTATCAACAGCATTTAACCAATGTGAAAGAACAATATAGTGTAGACAATGTGGCCAAAGCCGATGTACTGCGCTCTGAGGTTGAGTTGGCGGATGCGCAGCAAACCTTGCTGCAGGCGCAAAATGCCTATGCCGTAGCTGTTAATACGCTGAAAAAACAATTGCGCTGGAAGGAGGCGGGAGAACTGGAGCTGGTAGAAGAGTTTCAGTATGTGCCTTTTACCATGACGATGGAAGAGTCGGTGGCTTATGCCAAAGCCCATAGCCCGGAACTGAAAAAATACCGTCTTTTAGTTCATTCGGCTGAGCAGAGTGTCTCTGTTGCCAGAGCCGACAGCAAGCCGTTGATTTCGCTCACTTCGGGAATGAGCTGGAGTGATGCCTCCATTGGTGAAAATAGCGAAGATGCCTATGTAGGCTTAACAACCTCGTGGAATTTATTTGACAGTCAGGTAACAAAATCGAAAGTTAAAAAAGCAAAAAGCTCGGTAGATACTGCCCGTCTGGAATTGGAATCGCAGGAGGATGCAATCGAGCTATCGGTCAAGGAATATTATCTTAATATGAAAGAAGCGGAAAAACGGCGGGATACTACCCAGCTGGCGATCAGCAAGGCTAAAGAAGATTATTCGATCGCTGTTGCCAAGTATCGCGTCGGCGAGGGTGTAATTCTGGATGTTATTGATGCACAGCTTGCACTGACAACTGCGCAAAACAACTATATTGCAGCTCAATATGCCTATGCGGATTATAAGGCCAAACTGGAAAATGGTATGGGGATGAATTAACTGGGAGGATACGTCTTATGTGGAAACAGACAAATGCTAAAAAGTGGATCATTATGTTAGTTCTTTTAGCAGGGATAGCCGGCGGCGGCTATGCGTATTATGTGAAAACTGTTCACAATACAGCGGGTGCTGCACAGGAAACCGCAATCGCAGTCAAAGGGGATATTACTTCTGTCGTGTCGGCTACCGGTACTGTCAAACCGGTAGAAGCTGTTGATATTTCCTCAAAGGTTGCCGGTTTGATCAAAGAGTTGAAGGTCAAGGAGAATGATACCGTTAAAGCCGGGCAGGTGCTGGCCATTTTAGAAGACACCACTTTGGAAACGACACTGGCAAAGGCCAAGTACCAGGTGGATAATACCGGTGCCAAGTATCAACGTCTCCAATATTTGCATTCCATTGGCGCAAAATCCGGCGCTGACCTTGAAGATGCCCTGCTAAATTACCAGACAGCGTTGGCAAGCTATGATGCGGCCAAATCCAGCCTGAATGAAACGGTGCTGGTATCGCCGATTGACGGCGTTGTCATGGGTGAACCGGCCACGGTCGGCACACTGGTAACCGCAGGCGTTAATGATCCAACGGTTGTCATGATGATTGGCAATTTGTCAGGAAAGATCATTAAGGTAAAGGTAGATGAGACGGATATTGGCAGGATTAAAGTAGGACAAGAAGCGTCCTTTACGGTAGATGCCTATCAAAACCAAACCTTTTCGGGGCGGGTCAGTAAAATCGGACAGATTTCTACAGCTACAACGACTACTAATACGTCCACCTCTTCGTCTTCGTCATCCTCATCTTCTTCCACCAGCAGTGTCATTTACTATTACGTGACCTTAGAAGCTCAAGACCCGAATAATTTGCTGAAGCCGGAAATGACGGCCCGGGTAACAATTAGCATTGATCAGAAAAAAGATGTGCTGTTAGTACCGCTGTCAGCTTTAAAGACGACCACCGGCGGCCAGTCTGTAACCGTTTTACGGGATAACGGCAAAACTGAGACCGTACCGGTAGCGGTAGGAATAACAAGCGGTGATAAGGTTGAGATCACCCAGGGACTTACAGAAGGCGATAAGCTTGTTATTTCTTACACCAAATCAGAAAACAAAACTACAACGAAACAGAACAATGGTCCACCACCGATGTAGCGGGCAAAGGGGTTGATGAACAGTGGGGATTGTCTTACAGAATGTAACAAAACGCTACCAAATGGGGGAGGAAACGGTTTCTGCACTCGTCGATATCTCCCTTCAGATCAATGATGGCGAATTTGCAGCGATTATGGGCCCTTCAGGCTCAGGGAAATCGACAATGATGAATATCTTGGGCTGCCTGGACCGGCCCAGCAGCGGTTCATATTTATTGGACGGCTATGAAGTAGCTACTCTGAATGATGATGAATTGGCGAAAACCCGGAACAAGCGCATTGGCTTTGTGTTTCAAAATTTTAACCTCCTTTCCCGGGTATCGGCCTGGGACAATGTAGCTTTACCGTTGGTTTATGCCCGGCTACCGGAAAAAGAACGCCTTGAACGAGCCGCCAAGCTGCTGGATATGGTTGGCCTGGCAGCACGGAAAAATCATTTGCCGAATGAATTATCCGGCGGACAGCGTCAAAGAGTGGCAATTGCCAGGGCGCTTGTCAACAATCCCAGCATTATTATGGCAGACGAACCGACAGGCAATCTGGACAGCCGCTCCAGTGTGGATATTATGAATATTTTCAGCTCTTTGCATGAGCAGGGCAGGACGGTTATTCTGGTTACGCATGAACCGGATATTGCTGAATATGCCAAGCGGGTTATAACGGTGCGGGACGGCTTGATCTTAAGTGACCAGACAAAGGAGTCCAATCATGTTTAAAGAAAGCATTACCATAGCTTTGCGTGCGTTGCTCAGCAATAAGATGCGTTCGATCTTAACCATGCTGGGAATTATTATCGGCGTTGGTGCGGTTATTGCCATGGTGTCCGTTGGTCTGGGCGTCCGGGAAAAAGTACAGAATTCCATTGCCAGCCTGGGCAGCAATATGCTGATTGTTACACCGGGAGCCGCTTCCTCGCAAGGGGTGCGGTCTGCTTCCGGCAGCAGTATAACCTTGGTTACAGGTGATGCCGACTATATCCGGAAAACGGTCTCAGGTATTGATTATGTGGCACCTTCTGTCAGCAAACAGTACCAGCTGATTGCCGGCAATCAGAACTGGACAACCACTGTCCAGGGAATAACACCCGATTATATGGCCATTCGCAGCTTGACGGTGGGGAGCGGCAGCTTTGTTACCGATCGGGATATTACGGCCCGCAACCGGATCGCCGTTTTGGGAGCTACCGTTGCGCAGAATCTGTTTGGCAGCGTTAATCCTGTGGGACAAAGCGTCCGGATAAACAATACGCCCTATCAGGTTGTCGGTGTGCTGGACAGCAAGGGTCAGTCGACAATGGGGCAGGATCAGGACGATATTGTTATGATTCCGCTGACGACGGCACAGGAGCGGCTGATCGGCATTAACTATGTCCATTCTATCAATATACAAGTGACCAAAATGGAAGCAATGGATGCCGTCCAGGAAAAGATCACAACGTTATTGCGCCAGCAGCATAAAATTACCGGTACGAAAGAAGACGACTTTACCGTACGCAATCTGACCAGTATCATGGAAATGGCAACAGAAACAACAGGAACCATTACCATGCTGCTTGGCAGCATTGCCGCCATATCGCTGCTTGTCGGCGGTATCGGCATTATGAACATTATGATGGTGTCAGTAACCGAGCGAACCCGGGAAATCGGCATCCGCAAGGCGCTGGGTGCCACCTACCGCGATATTATGCTGCAGTTTTTGCTGGAATCAATCGTTATTGGCCTGATCGGCGGTATTGGCGGAATCTTACTGGGGATTGCTTCTGCCTATGCCATATCGGTGATTGGCGGTTTAAACACAGTAATATCCGTACTCTCCATTCTGGTTTCCTTCGGCTTTTCCGTTGCGATTGGCTTGTTCTTTGGCATTTATCCTGCCAGAAAGGCCGCTTTGCTGGATCCGATCGAAGCCTTGCGGTACGAATAACCATAAAGGAAGAAACTAATAGTTTGGGCTGATAAACGCAGTGATGGTACCTACCATCGCTGTATTTTTTTACCTCTCTAGAACGTATGTTCGATAAAAATCGGCAATTTAAAACGGCTGTCATATGCCGTATCCTCAGTTGCTTCTATTTGTTGTTACATAAGCGGCGGCAATCTCATAAAAGGCATCCGCTTTTTCTTCAATAGGGTGACGGTACTGATCAAGGCCCAGCCAGTACCCCATCAGCGGAGCATCCTCTAAAATATGCTTGATTTCATGAAAAAAAACGCTGCGCAGGGCACAAGGGGTGAGGCATTCATTGGCAACGATGTAATATCTGCCTTTTCTGCTGTGCCAGACGAAAGCATGGATTGCACCGTCCATCAGCAGTACCTTAGTGCGAATGTTGTAAGACCGTAATACTTCCTCAATGTTGCAATCCGGTTCAAAGAGACAGTAGAGCATTTCGTAATTGTGCATAGTTATACCAGCCTTCTGGTCGTATTCTTATAACTTGCAGGAGTGTTGGAGAGGAAGGATCAGCTTTCATCAGACTCTTCCTCTTCAATCATTTTAATAATTGTCATCATTTGCCGAATGGCTTTCGGCGATGCGCTCTTGACTTGCTTTAAGAATAACTGCAGGTCAGGGCGTTTTTTTGTTTCCAGCCAAAAGGCAAGCAGCTCCGGATCTTCATCCAGGGCCTGATCAATCTTGCTCATCGTTTCGGCAGTGAAATCGCCGGTGGTATCGGTGCGGCCAAGCAAAAAGTCGGTCGTCACCTGGAAGAAATCAGCAAGGCTTTGCAAGGTCACAAGATCGGGCTCGCGTGTCCCTTGCTCGTAGTTATTGAGCCTGCCTCTAGTTAAGCCGGTTAAATCGGCCAGTTGTTGTTGGGTTAACCCCCGTGCGCTACGTAACTCGGCAAGCCGTAATGCATACTGCGGTTTGATCATAAGCACACCACCTTGTCTCTATTATAAAAAACAGAACGTATCTAAGCAATAATGGAAACAAAATGTTTCAAAAAGACTTGACTGATACAAAATGTGTCGTTAAAATGATCTTAGATACAAAATGTATCAATAAATGAATCGCATAAATTAAATGAGGTGATCGTATGACAATCCACTATTTTCTCATTAACTATAGGAATTCTGGTAGATATGGCCGTATTGCGGTTGAAGGGGAAAAAGAAGAAATAGAAGTGTATCTGTGCAAATGCAGCAATGATGTTCGCTATATAAAGAGCGGAGAAACAATAAAACGACATGAAAAGGGAAAAAGAAAGCTCGATTGTGGTATTATCCGTGGTTTTTTCTTTGTTGTTGATATGATTAGCAGTCTCCGTACTAAGCGATTAAATTATGCCGCAGATAAAAGGCATAGGGAGGTGTGTTGAAATAGATAAGCTGGAAAAAATACTGAGGGATTTATCAGATGGAATGATTAGTGAGGAAGAATGTATTCATATTCTTCAATTGGAAGCGCATAGTGAAGATAGTAAAGCTGATGCAAAGCAGTATACTTTGCTGATGCGGCGCGGGGCTGTTCTTGTTGAAAGCTATATTGGGATATATGGAAAAATGCCTGATGAAATGCTGATTGAACAAGAGAATTTAAATGAAATGCTTAAGCTTGTTGCGGATATTAAAGCAATATTACTGCCGGAAGAATATAAGCTGCTTTATCTGTGGACCGTGAAGAAGTTTAGCTTTGAGCAAATCGCAAAACGACAAGGTACTTACAAAATGCAAATCCATCGGAGGTTAATGAAAATTCGTAAGAAGCTGTTACAATATGCAGAAAAAAATAAGTATATAGTGAAGGACATCTTAACCTCCCGAGCATCAAAGCAAACAGCAAAGAGTCCCAGCCTGACAGTGGGACTTATTCATGAATATTTACAGCATATAGCTGTAAATGGTCGCTGGAAGATAAGACGTGATGGTCGTAAAGAATTTGTTTCGCAAACTCTTTGTAAGGTGCCCGAGGAATTACATGCTTCATTTAAAGATACCAAAACCTGTTGTCCGATTTGCGGTACGGACTGGGGTGAGGATTTGTGTACGAGGAGGTGAAGAGCATGGGTGTATAACCTCAGAAAGACGAGCCAGAGAATGAGGAGGTGAGTTTTATTACTCCGTTTGAAGTACAGGATAAAATTTTTCGTGAATTTACTCATGATATGGCTTTAATGACCCTAGTGAGTAATCCGGCAGATGACGACAGCAAAAATAAGCGATTCCGTAGAACTGCGGCTATGCCGGTAGCAATTGATGCCGATCAGTTACCATTTCTGAGCTTTGTATTCAGACCGGAAAAACCGGAAGTAGAAAACTATTTTCGCAATAACACCACGCTGGAGATTTGTATCTATGCAGCTACCCGTAATGAAGCAGCTGCAGTGCACAAAGAAGTAACAAGAGTGTTGCAAGCCCGTTTTCCGGACATGCCTATTATCACAGAGGGGCAGAAGCATGCAGATCCCTGGGATGTATTCCAATACAGTATTCGCTATCAACCGCTGGTAAATAACTAGCAGTTATATAAATTAATAATAAAGGATGGATGTAAAAATGGTAATGATGCCTGATTTAATTTTTCATGGAGTTGGCGTTAGTCAATTAGTATTTACCGATGGTTCTTTTGTTAATATCAATAAATCGCAGGATCTGCAGATTGCAGCCACTGTAACCGAGCAGAAAGTAAATGGTGGCGACTCACTCTACTCGCTGCTGACTTTTGCCAGTGAAAAAACTGCAAAGCTGACTATTACAGATGCTGTTTTTAAATTGGAAGGGATTAAAGCAGCTACCGGATCAACTATTACTTCAGGTGCTGAAGTATGGGTAACATCAGATAAGAAAGCAATCGCAACCGGAACTTGCACACTAAACAAAACGGCCAATCTATTGCTGGATACGGTAGTAGCAAATGTAGTCGAAACGGGAGTGACGCTTGTTAAGACTTCCGGTACTCCTGCTGCGAATGAGTTTAAGGTTAGTGCTGCCGGTGTAGTAACTGTTGATACTTCGCTTAATGGTAAAACAGTGGAATTCTCTTACTATTATACAGATGCGAGCGGACAAGCCGTACATCATTTAGAAAATGATATTCCTAAAGTGGCTGAATTCCGGCATACCCTTATTTCCGACCAGATGGATGATGGCAAGCGCTATAAAATTGACATTCGTGCTTATCGCTGTAAAGCAAATGGCGCATATACATATGATGCAAAACGTGGCGCTGCTTTTGCTCCAAAGCTTGAATTTGAAATTTTGGATTCCGGCCGGGCTGATAAACGCGTCGTTTCTTATAATGTTACGGAATATGTAGATTAAGCTAAGGGAGGGGCGTAAGCCCCTCTTTATTCGTTAAGGAGGCAGCTATGGCTGATGTTTATACGGCGTTTGAAGTCATTGTAGACCGCAATGGCAACGAGCATTTCATTTATGCTGCAATGCTTGAGTGGAAAGATAAAATTCGTTACTTTATGAAGAAACTGGATTATCCTGATATATTAGCTTACGATATTTTAAAATCTAAAGTCAATCACGATGGCAGTATTTCCAGGATGTATAGTGAGGAAGGCTATGAGGCGATTCTGGAAATGATTTATCTTGCGGTAAACAAAAAAGAAACCAAGGAAGAAATTCGAGGGTGGCTTGATTTGCGAACGGCAAGACAAATCATTGATGTCTTTCTGGATGTATCACACTACAAAAGAACGGGCAGCAGTGAGCAGGAGAAAGAGCCGGAGTGGAACAGGCTTATTGCCTTTTTAATACAGGAAACATCGTTGACTTTGCAGGATATTAAACAAATGAGTATTCCCGAGATCGAAGCCACTATTGAAGGGATTAATAGGAATAATAAACAGCAGGAAGCTAAAGAACAACTGACCGGTGTTGACGCGATCCAAGCACTACAAAAAATGCAAGGTAAGTTCTAATCAAATCTTTATGGGTTTCGTCATAATCGCTAAAAACAACAGGGAGTTGGTGAAGTTGGCAAATGACAATGATAAAAAAGAAAAAGAAAGATGGGAAAGAATTAGAAAAGAAGCTTCAGAAATAGTATCTGCAATCGTTGTAAAAGGTGAGCAAATCAGAACTAAATGGAAGGCCTTATTAGATGGTTTACTCGAAGATGCTATTAAATCAATATTTAAGGTCGAAAATAATAATCCATCATTCCTGAGCAGACTTTTTGGGATATTTGGTGGTAAAAAGGAAAAGGACACAAAAGAGGAGACCGCAACTCCTGTTAAGTCAGAAAACACTGCTAAAGCTGCCGAACCAGATAAGATAAAGGAGACCGGCAAGTCTGCTGATAAAGATAAGACCACAGAAAGCAGTGGAGAAAAACGCAAATGGGAAAAAATTAGAGAAGAACTTTCAGTGCTAAGTACTGATATATTTGTTAAAGGGGCAAATATAAAAGATAAATGGAAGGTTTTGCTCGATGGGTTAAAAACGGATGCTATTAAATCTTTATTTCGTATTGAAAACAAGGAACCATCTTTGCTGAGCCGGATATTCAAATTATTTGGTTATCATTATGGCGGTGTAGTGACTAAATATCCTCAGCTAATGCATGAGGGCGGAATGGTCAAGCCAGACATTAAGGAAGATGAGGTAATAAGAAAGCTGAAAGTAGGAGAAAGAGTCTTAACAGTCGATTCCAATAAAGCTTTTGAGACTTTTATGAGAAGCGGTACAGATGTTGTACCCTATCTCAAAAATCCTGCTTTAGCAAAAAGTTCGTCAATGAGCCTTCAGGTACAGCAGTCGGAAAAACATATTCAGGAATTGCAGCGGCAGAATGAACTGATGATTCAACAAAATCAGATGATTTTCCAATTAGTTACTGATGGTTCTAACGGACAAACCACTGTTGCTCAGCCGATTGTTATGCAGCAGCAGATGTCGATGGATGAACTCGCAGCCATGCTGAATAAAATGAAGCGTTATGGCTACCGGTACTAATGCGTGGTTACAATGGTGAGACAAGATAACAATTTCATCGGTATTCCATGGAAGTTTAATGGGCGTGATAAGAATAGCGGTGTCGATTGCATAGGACTTTTAGTGGAATTTTATAAAACCCATCAGTGGCAGCCTTCATTTGATGATGGCAAGCTTATTGACAGGGAATGGTTTGTAAAAGAAAAATATCGCATGCTGCGGTATTTTATTAAATACTTTGAGAAGACTCGCAGCATTGCGGCATTAGAATATGGCGATATCGTGCTTTTTGAAGTTTATGGTGAGCATCATACTGGTATATACTTGGAATATGATAAGTTTTTGAGTACATTTCCCCCTAAGAATGCTACTGTAACTTCATATAGTTTTATAGACAGGCTGTCCTATTGGGGACAGTTTTTTGTTTGCGGATTTAAACGTAGGAAAGCGGGTGAATGATCATAGAAACATTTATTTGGAACTATAAAGGTGAATGTGAAAAAGGAACTGAGTTCGCTAATCGTGTGATACAGTTCGAGTCTTCAAAAAAACAAATTCAAAAAATAGCAATGACTCCACAAGTTCAATGGAAGTTTCAGTTAGCAGGCTTGAATGAAGACCGGCTGGAGTTAGAAGCTTTCTTTGACAGACACTACGGAAATGCTGATGCATTTTACTGGACTGACCCGGACGGGGTCCAGCAAACTGTGAGATTTGCGCAAAATAAGCTGCCCATTACCTTGATTAGAGAATTACATGATCCAATTGGCTATAAGGCAGAAATTATCCTGGAGAAGGTGGTATAAATGCAAATACTTCCGGTATCGTTAGCTGCCGAAAAGGAAAAGGATGCCCCTTTTCTAATAACACTGCTCCGGGTGCTGGTACAGCCTCAGCCTTTGTATTTGGCAATAGCTGATCAGGATATATTTTTTGACGGTCAGCATTACACTGCATTTCCCGTGGAAATAGGTGCAAAAAAAACAGGGGTAGACTCTAAGATTGATAATGTGGAATTGACTATCAGCAATGCCGGTGACGAATTTTCGTTAGCCTTATTTCAGTCTTTTGATTTTAGAGGAAAGCAGATACAATTACTGGAAATCGCCTATCCAGCATCAATAACTACAGGTGAGTATCGCTATGTTTTTGTTGGCGATATGGATAGTCCATCCCTAGACTGCGGCAAAGGGGTATTTAAAGTAACCTGCCGGGCGGGGATTCCGACAATTCCTACCGGAAGGACCACGATGCTTTCTTGCAACGCGGTGTTTGCCGATCCTGATGATTGCGGTATGGCAAAAGAGCTAACAAGAGGAATTGTTCAAAGTGGCAGTAATAGTCATACCGTCGTTATTCAACAAATCAAATCAGATGACTACTGGAAGGACGGTCATATCACTGTTGGCTTTGAAACACGGAAAATCAAAAGCAACAGCGGTAATTCAGTTAAGGTTGAATACCCGTTTCTCATTCCTGTTGAGGGCCAGTATGAGATTAGCCGCGGTTGTGATAAAAACCAGTCCACTTGCATTAACCGCTTTAATAATGGAGCTAATTTTTCCGGCTTCGTAGCCATTCCGTGGGAAATGATTATTCGCAGCTGATTTTAGGAAAGGAGGTCGCTTATGGGTAAAAGTAAAGGTAAGATATTATTTAGTATTGCAGGATTCTTTTTGGGAGCCGGTGGAGCAGGGCAAAAACTATTTGGATTAGCAGGGCGCTCGCTACAGGCAGGCTTATACGGTATGAGCATGGCTTCTACGTTATGGTCAATAACGAACCCGATAAAGCCGCCAAGTTATTCTACGGAAACTCCCTTTGATCAATATATGAATGAAGTTTCGTCAGATGCAGTGATTCCTGTCGTATATGGTACACGGAAGGTCGGGGGACTGCAAACATATCACCAGACATCATCGGATAGTAAAACGCTGACTAAAGATGTTTTGCTGGCTGAAGGCGAGATTGCGTCAATATACGGAGCAACGGCTAACAGCTTGCTGATTTCGCAAGGTTCGGTATTTTCCATTCATAATAGCCTTTATGAGGATGCGACTATTGAAATAAGCAACAAGAAGCTGAAGCTGAAAGCCAATGGCACCACAGCGGAAATTGCCCTGCTGGATCAAAATAGTCTTAAATCAGATGGCTCCAATGACTATTCCTGTACCATTTCAAAGCTGATTCAGTATTTGACGGAATATGGTTACAGCAATGGACTTAAAGCAAAAGGATGGGTAATTTCCAACACCGTTCATGTAGAATCGGCACCCAGTAAGATTCTGCAGGTAGCAAATACGACAACTGTAACTGATAGTGAAGGAAATGAAACTATTCTTTATAGCGGGAAGAACTGCTATAACAATCCTATTGCTGTTGAAACGACAGGATTGCCGAGCTGTTCTTATGTTTTCAAAAGCGGTGCAAAAGATCAATTGCCACCTAACAATTATTTGAAGACAGGCAGTTATAAGAACATGGCCTATGTTAGGGCAACGCTAAAGCAGTCCGATCAATTGCAAGGTGGAAACCCGACAATTACGGCCATAGCAAAAGGCAGTAAGGTATGGGTGTATCGCGATAACCGTTGGCAGTTTGAATGGTCTAATAATCCAGCTTGGATTGTACGGGATTATTTATTAAATAAGCGATATGGTTTAGGGCGATGGATCGATGCAACTATGCTGGATGAAGCTGCTTTTCGGGAAGCGGCTGATTATTGTGATCAGCTTATCTCTTTCAAAGATGTTGACGGGAAAATCCGTCAGGAAAAAAGATTGCAGCTTGATATTGCTCTAACGGAAAAGAAGAATGCTATTGAAAATCTACAAGATATGTTTGCTAATATCGGCGGCTTTTTGGTCTTAGCCAACAATAAAATTTCCCTGCGGATTGAAAAGTCAACAGCTGCTTCTTATCATTTTTCCGATGATACAATTGTCCGGGATTCCGTATCTTTTACGCAGACCTCGTTGGAAGATACTCCCAATAAGTATATCATTAAATACATTGATCCGCTGGCTAACTGGACTGCAGTTCCTGTTCTAATCGAAGATACGGTAGAACAGGAAGAACGGGGAAAAATAATTGAAAAAGATATTGAATTAAAGGGGACTATCAGGCAGACGCAAGCTAAACGCATTGGGAATCTAAATAAGAATCTTAATAAGCTATGCAGTTTGATTATTGAATTTAGCACCGGCACCTACGCAGCTCATTTAGAGCCTGGTGATGTTGTTACTGTTTCTTACCGGAACTATTTCAGTGATAAGCCCTTTCGTATTGTAGAAATACAGGAGCAAAAGGGCGTTTATGAAATAAAGGCCAGGGAATACAATGAAAGTGTATACGATGATGATTATTTAGCTGAGATTGAAGTCAAAAATTATACGAATTTACCTAATGCATTGACAGATACTATTCCAGACGTGTCTGAAATTCAATTGACGCAGACTTTTTATAAACAAAGGGATGGAACTATTGTATCCGATATAGCCGGCGCTTGTACGCTGCCTAACTATCCTTACTTAAACAAGGTAGCAGTGTATTATTCGATCGACAACGGCAACACGTGGGTATTTTATGGAGACACGGCAAATGAGCATTTTGTTATTCATAATGCGAGAACGATGACGGCATATTTAGTGAAGCTTGTTGTGGAAAATAGTGTGGGCCGTAGATCGGAAGGGGCTATCTCCCAGTCTATCTTTGTAACCGGTAAGGATAATCCCCCTGCTAATGTGACTGGACTTTCGGCTGCCATCGATCCTCTCGACTGTACAAAAGTAAATTTGAAGTGGGATAAGGCAGAAGATGTAGACTTGAACCGCTACAGTCTTCGATATGGACCTGTCTGGGAAAGCGGCACCGTTATTAGTGATACCGTGTTCGATAATCAATATACCTTCGCTATGCCGGCAAGCGGTACGTATAATTTCCTGGTGTGTGCGGCAGATAACAGTAATAACTACTCTAGTACTCCGGCAAGTGTTTTAATAACGCAAAAAGTTGAGCCTGCCGATGTGGCCGGCTTTTCTATAGCAGTCCAGGAGACTGATCGAAGTCGCCTGTTGTTAACTTGGGAGCCTAATAGTGAAAAAGATATTTCTTATTATGAGATTAGGCAAGGAGCTAATTGGACTATTGCGCAAATTATTGCTACTCAGCTAAAAGCTACATCTTTCTTATATCAGTTATCAGCAGAAGGCAGTCAGACGTACCTGATAAAAGCAGTTAATTTAGCTGGTCATTCCAGTGCCAATGCTGCAGTACAAATCAAACAAGTGATATTGCGGCCCGACGCACCGGCAAACCTGGCAGCTATTCAGGATATTAGAGACAGCAGTATACTAAAACTGACCTGGTCAGCCTCGCCTGGTAAAGACATTGATAGTTATGAGATTCGCCGTGGAACTATTTGGGATATGGCAGAGCAGATTGATATTACACGGGAGACTTCTTACCGGTATGCAATAGCGGAAAGCGGCAGTTTTACCATCATGATTCGGGCAAAGACAGTTGCCGGTTATTTATCGAATGTGGCTAATCTGTTTGTATCGGCAATGGTAGAAGCAGACGATGTTAGTGGCTTTACAGCTGTACAGAGCATGGCGGACAGGACGAAGATCAGACTAATGTGGGATAATCCGATCAGCTTAGATGTGGCATACCATGAGATTCGTGAAGGAGTTAGTTGGGATGCCGGAACAATAATTAACAAGCGTGTTACCGGAACATTTTACGAAACGACTATTTCTAAAGAAGGAGAACATATCTACTGGATTAAGGCAGTTACGGTAGCCGGCAGGTACAGTAGAAATGCCGTTCAGTATGATGGCATCTTTAGTCTGCGCCCGAAGGCAGTGACTAATATTCAATTGATGCAGGACATCAATGACAAATCACTGGTCAATATTACCTACGAGGCCACACCGGAAAGTGATTTAGCAAACTATGAATTGCGGGTAGGATACGTCTGGGAAGATGCGGTGAAAATCGGTGAAACCAAAGAAATTCACTGGACATACCGGCCGGAGAAAACTGGAGATGTAAAAATAATGGTCAAAGCACTAAATGCTGCCGGTTATTATTCCGATGAGGCAAGTGCCCGCTTATATGTGACCTTGGAGCCAGCCAATGTAAGCGGATTCCGGATTTTTCAGAACGGCGAAAGGTTAGCATTCGTCTGGGATAAAGTACCTGAAAATGATGTGGTAGGGTATGAGTTGCGGGAAGGTA
Organism: Anaerospora hongkongensis; assembly: GCF_004339805.1. Taxonomy (GTDB): domain Bacteria; phylum Bacillota; class Negativicutes; order Sporomusales; family DSM-15969; genus Anaerospora; species Anaerospora hongkongensis. Next base: position 284,812 of record NZ_SLUI01000003.1, read on the forward strand.
GTAATTTTGACAATGGTGTAGTTATTGCAACCGGTATTACACTAACTCAATACCAGCTTACTGTAGATACGGAAATATTGCGCAGATTTCACATTAAAGCAATGAATCGCAGTGGCTGCTATAGCCGCTTGGCAGCAACAGCAACTATCGCCGTAACGGATTTGCCTCCAAAAAACGTTATTGAGACATTTGATGAGATTGAGTTACAAACAGGGGAGCATACAGGAACCGAGTTCGGACCTTCTTTGATTACCTTTGCCACATTGCCAGGGCGCTTTAGTGACTATCCAGACACCAAGTTTTCGGATATCGGTGGTGCAACTGTACTAACGCTTGCAAAAAAGAATGGACATTATCAGGAAACGGGTACTTATACATGCGCCCGGAAGGATATCGGGCAAGTTATTACGGCGAATATTAGTTCTGTATTTCAGCCAAGTGTTCTATATGCCGCAGGTACGGCAGCCGGATTGGAATACCGGTTGTCGCGGGATAACATAACTTGGACAGACTGGCAGCCTTTTCAGCCATTAGAGGCAACTTTTCGCTATGCCGATTTCCGGGTTGTTTTAGTAACGCAGGATACAACGAAAACTCCGGAAGTTAATCAATTGATAATCCGTATGGATGTACCAGATAAGGATATTGCTAGAACTGTTACCGTACCTGTAGGCGGAATTACTGCATCTTATGGTTATACGTTTTATGAAGTGCCTGTTGTAACTCCTACTGCTGAGGGAATAAGCAGTAGAGCTACCTGGTCAGCAAAAACTAAGTCGGATGTGAGGTTACAGGTGTTCAGCACGGTAACGGGCACCGATACAGGTGGTATAGTAGATTTGCGGGTAAAGGGCTATTAAAAAGTAGCCCTTTTTTATTTTAAGGAGTGAAGATTATGGCATATACAGGACTGAAACCGGCAGATACTCAAACGCTTGCCCAAGGACCCGCGGATATCCGTAATGAGCTAGAAGGACTCGTTACAGGACAAGTTGTTGATGCTGGACTATTAAACGGGATAGCTGCCGGTAACGCAGCCGGTAAAATACCGATTTCTAATGGAATGCTTAATATAAATTTAAATGCCGACAAGGTCGATGGAATGGACGCAAGTGCTTTTGCTGCTGCCGGACATACTCATAATGCGGCAACTACGGAAATCAGTGGGTTTATGAGTACTACTGATAAGTCGAAGCTTGATGGCATTGCCACTGGTGCTCAAGTAAATCAAAATACCTTCAGCAATGTACGAGTGGGCAGTACAACCATCCAAGCAGATAGTGCAGCTGACACACTGGAATTATTGGCGGGGAATAATATTGCGTTAACGCCGGATGCAACGAATGACAGAGTGACAATAGCCGTGACCGGTAAGGTTGCTAATGCCGCAATCGCCGATACAGCAGCTGCTTGTACCGGAAATGCGGCAACAGCCACGATGGCAAGTTTATGTACAGGTAATGCAGCTACTGCAACTAAGTTAGCAACTGCTAGAACGATAACAATAAGCGGCAAAGCGGCGGGAACAGCAACAGCTTTTGATGGGAACAGCAACATCACGATACCTATTACAGCGATTACTGCGGATACTTGTACCGGCAATGCAGCTACTGCTTCTTCAGCAGTGATATGTACTGGTAATGCAGCAACGGCAACGAGACTTGCATCAAGTAGAAACATATCATTAGCAGGTGATGTGACAGGGGGTGCCTCCTTCGATGGTTCTGCCAATATTGTTATATCGGCCACTGTTGCTGATGATAGTCATAAGCATACTGCAAATACGCTGGATATTAAGAATGACTGGTGGCAATTTGTCAATAAAGTGACGATTGGTGCCGATACGGCATCCTTTACTATTTCCGAATTGGATATGGCTAGTAAAGAATATATGTTCCAAATTGATACTTTAGGATGTGCGTATGCGTCAACAGGAGGATATTACTTATATGTTTATCCGAATACAACGACACAAACAAATACCTCTGATTATGGATATGTTGCTACTTCGGGAAAAGGAGAAGGTAATCGATACACGTTAATATGTGGTACATTGTACAATTCGGAGTATCCACCAGAAAATAAGAGCATTAGCAGAAGAACAATTTGCGCCTGGGTAACGAAAGATAATTATGCACAAATGCAATTAATGCCAACCTTTGATTCTTATTACGGTTTTACAAATGCTATTTATATGTCAGCAAATCAAATTACGGCCTCCGCTTGGAATTCTGTTACATTTTATAGCACAAACGGTGGCAGCAATGCTGCTTTAGTAGTAGGAATTCGTTCAGGCACGGTTTGCAGGGTTTATTCCAGGCCAGGAAATTAGTAAAGAAAAATAATAGGTACAAGTGCTTTACAGGATTAGGAGATGTTCTAGATAGGGAGTGAAGAATTTGGGATATACAGGACTTAAACCGGCCGATACGCAGACAATCGCACAGGGGCCGGCAGATATTCGTGATGAATTAGCAGGGCTCGCAACCGGGCAAGTGGTGAATGCAGGAATGCTGAATGGCATTTCTGCTGGTAATGCATCTGGTAAGATTCCGGTTTCAAATGGAACAGTCAATACAAATTTAAATGCTGATAAGCTGGATGGGCTGGATGCAAGCGCTTTTGCTTCTGCTAGCCATACACATAATATCGCAACTACATCAAGTAATGGAATTATGAGTAATACGGACAAGGCTAAATTAGATGGAATTGCTGCAGGTGCTCAAGTCAACCAAAATGCATTTAGTAATGTCTTGGTTGGTAGTACAACAATACAGGCTGATAATATTGCCGATACTTTGGAACTCGTAGCTGGAAATAACATTAGTTTAACACCGGATGCGACAAATGACCGGGTGACGATCGCGGTGACCGGTACTGTGGCGGCTGCTGCTACGGCCGCAGCTTGTACCGGAAATGCAACAAGCGCAACTACGGCGGCAAATTGCACTGGCAATTCTGCTACAGCAACTAAATTGGCTTTTGCCAGGACAATAGCTTTAAACGGAAAAGTTACGGGAACGGCAACAGGTTTCGACGGCAGTGGAAATATAACAATACCTGTTACCTCTGTTATGGCAGATAGCTGTACAGGTAATGCTGCAACAGCGACTAAATTGGCGACAACAAGAACAATTACCCTAACAGGTGATGTTACAGGTGCAACAACCTTTGATGGATCGGGAAACGCTTCTATAGCAACTACTGTCACAACAGGTATGCCCGTTGGATTTACCTTTGCGATTTTGGCTAATACACCACCAGCAGGTTGCCTGCGGATAGATCAAGGATCTTTGGTTAGTCGTTCTGCTTATCCCGATTTATGGACGTGGGTACAAGCGAATGCCCCACTAATAACTGAAACAGCGTGGCAAGCGCAAGCGGCAGCACAATCTTCAGTAGGAGCGTATTCTAGTGGGGATGGAAGCACAACATTCCGATTGCCGAGAATTGTAGATTTTGTTCGTGGTTCAGATGCTACTAGAACGCCTGGAGCCTGGCAAGAGGATGCAATGCAAAATGTTATAGGCCAATTTGGAGCTAAAGCAGCTGGTGATAATACACCAACAGGTCCATTCTATGCAATTGTTCCAAACAGTGGCGGTTCATCCGATCATAGTGCTCCTGGTCCCGAACTAATAGGATTTGATCTTTCGCGTGCTGCAAGAACTGCAGATGAGACTCGGCCTAAAAGCGTAGCTATGCTCTATTGTGTAAAAGCATTTGGTGTCGCAACTAACCAAGGCGCAGTTGATGTTACTGCGTTAGCAAACCAGATAAATACCAAAATTGATAAAGCAGATAGTGGATATGGTACTAAGGTGTGGGTATCAGGAGAGTATACACCTGTAGTTAATACATCAATGATAGTTAGTCATGGTTTGGCAATAGACCCTTTAAAATGCAGGTGTGATGTGCTTTTAAAATGCATAAATGCGGAAGCTGGCTATTCTGTAGGCGATTATGCAATAAATATATGTACATTAGGATCAGGTTCTGAGGCTTATGCCCCGCTTACCCCTGCCCTGGGAACATCAACAATACAAATAAACAATGGGGGTATTAGAGCCTTTAATAAAGCAACGGGGACAATAGCGGTATTGACAGTTGCTAAATGGGCGTATGTTTTTAGAGTCTGGTATTAAATAGGGCCCTCGGGGCTCTATTTTTATTGGGAGGGATATTTTTGGGAGAAATAGCAGAAAGCGTTTTCAAAGCAGCTAAGGGAGCTGCACACTCACTTGTCGATGTGGCATTGGCAAAAATATCTGTGGCAGGTTTGTTGGCCGTTATTTTCAGCAGTCACGGCACCGCGCTGATGGCGTTTGTGGTACTGATTCTGATTGATCTGGCAACAAAGTGGCTGGCGTTGTCCTACCGTTACTTGCTCGATCAGGGAGTATGTGAGGCACAGGCCGGTCTCTGGCAATGCGCCCGGAGTATGACTAATGCCTTTAATCATAAATACATCACGTCGGAGATGATGAAAACGAAGTTTGCCGGGAAAATCATTTTGTATATGATTTTAGTTGCCGCCGTCGTCCATGTGGATGTTATGGTAGGCGGCGAGGGAATTTTTCTGAAGGCAGCCTGGTATTACCTTGCTGCCACCGAGGCAGTCAGTATTATCGAGAACCTGCGCGACTCCGGCGTACAGAGCTTGGAGCCGCTGCTTGTCTTCATCCGGTCCAAGCTGGGAGGGTTGAAATAATGACACCAGAAGAATTTGTCAGTTGGCTGGCACCGGCGGCGCAGACAATCTGCAGCCGCTACCGGCTGTATGCCAGTGTTTGCATTGCTCAGGCGGCCATCGAAAGCGGCTGGGGCCGCTATACGATCGGTGACTATAATATTTTTGGCAGGAAAGCAGTTGATGGTGACTTGTTCACCGAAGTAGTCACGGAAGAATATTACGATGATGAATTGGTCACGATTGTCGATAAATTTAAATTATATAACTCGTTGGAGGAAGCCATTGAGGACTGGTGCATCTTGCTGACGGAAGAGCCGGTGTATGTCAATAATGTAGACTGTTCCTCAAGAGAGGCTTTTGTCGAAACCATGGCGCCCATTTATGCGACTAATCCCCGCTATGCCAGGGATATTAGCGCAACAATTGCTGCCAATGAATTGGAGCAGTATGATGATTAACTGGCGAGTGCTTAGTTGCTTTATACTGGGCTGTGTGGCAGGGGCCAGCTTGATTTATTGCTTCTTTCCCCGTATTGAGACAAAAGTAACCTATGAACAGCTGCCGCCGCTTGAGGTGAAAAGCGAAACGAAAAATCAAGCCGAATATTCTCTGGTAGAACCGGAGCAGCCCGGTGAGGTTACCCGGCTGGTCAACCGGGATAACAAGGTCTATGTAGTCGTCAACAGCCAGGAATATGAACTGAAAGGTTCGGGCACATCGCAAGTCACGCTGGGGCAAAACGGCACTGTCCAGGTTACGCAGGAAGTGCAGGCAAAGGTAGACCTGACGGAGTTGTTCAACCAGCGCTTGAACGCTGAGCTGGAGAAGGAGCGCCTGAAATGGGCAGTGGAGAAAGCGAACCTGGATAAGCCCAATGAACTGGAGCTAGGCTGGTCCAACCATGGCAGCGAAATACGGCTTAAGAGGAATTTTACCAATACACTTACCGGCTATATTGGCAGCACAACGAATGGCGAACATTACGGAGCCGGTTTCGGTATCCGGTTCAAATAAAAGCAGGGTATGAGCGTTTGCTCATACCCTCTTTTTGCATTTTTAACGAAAAAATGAGTCATATTCTCAATTTGCAGCATATAGTAAGTATTATGCCCCAGTCAGTTTTGCTCAGCTGTGCTTTTTACAAAGAAAAGATTGACGCTACTGCGTAAAATCTGTTATTATACATAAGTATATTCAAATATTTTCCATATATGAATAAAAATTACAATTGAGTATTAAAATATATTTACAAACTACTGTGGTTAAGTTATAATAAAGCCAACAAGTTTACAAATAAATCCACAATATAGATACAGTGCTTGTTTATGTCTCTGGTGCAATAACATTATTTGAGGTGTTTCGTGTGAAAAATGTGCTCCAATACCCGATCGTATTGATCGCGGCAATTTTAACTATTTATAGTATTGGTCATTCGGTATTTTCTCTATTGAACTAAATAAATGCAACTAATAAACCCCTTAAGGCCCGTGGTCTTAAGGGGTTTTGGCTGCTGTTAGCGATGGTGGTGTTTATCACAGTCGCAGTCACACTCGCAATCACAGTCATGCTCATTGTCGTCATAGTCTTCTTCGCAGTCCTCACAGTCCGGCGAAGTATCCGTTACCGTGCTGTAGCAATGCTTATGCCCGTCATTGCGGCTGGTTTCACCGCTAAAATAATGCGTGTGTTTACCGTCCGGGGTTTCCATAGCCGGACCGGTCGTATCTTCAACATAATGCCAGTGGCAGTTGTAGCTCTCAGGCGCGGAAGATGTCCGGACTTTAATGCGGTGCACATGGGAATCACGGTACTTTAAAGCTGGCCCGGTTGTGCCGACAACCGTGTGCTGGTGTTTTAACGTGACATCTGTCATGGTAATAAACATGTGCACGTGGCTGTTACTTTCTCGTTCCGGGGTGGGCTTGGGATGTTTTTTCGGTCTTGCTTCACTAATGGTAATCACCTCCTCCTCTATCCTATTCAAGGGCAGTAAAGGGTGTGACGCTTTAAAAAGCGAAAGCACTGCGTTAAACCGGCAGTGCTTTTGCATGTATATGTTTTGTCGTATCTATTAATCGAAAGTGGTATCGTCTTCGCCAAAACCGAGCAGCAGGATAATGATGATGATCACAATAATTACCCAACTGCCATTGTTTCCTCCACAACCGCCAAACCTCATCACAATAACCTCCTTCATATCTAACTACTGTATGGTATGTAGCACGAGGGGATTTTGGTGATTGTCCAAAGAATAATTTTACCATGCCGGTTGTCTTTATGGTAAATTATATTTTTTTATGATTTGTGCGAAAGTGCAGGAACGAATTGCAGGATAGAAATACAGAAACGGCGAAATAATGTACACGACCCATAGTGTTTGTAAAGCTAAAAGGAGGAATACCAGGTGGATTTAGCGCAACTGCTGGAGAAGAAGAAAAAAGCGAATGAAAATAATAAACAAAACTTTGCCAAAGCAGGCAAAATGAAAACGACGTCCAATAATAAAATGCCGATGAGAAAGAGTGGACGGGGCAAGTAATGATGGACTGAGGTTCAAAAGAATATGTCAGATATATTGTTTGTATGCATGGCTTTACTTTACTTTTTGGTACGAGAGGGAACGGGAGAGTGGTCTCAGCTTACTCTGGACGGCTTGGTGATTCTTGTACTGGTAATGACTGTGGTCAGACACGTTAGAAAAAAGTAGTGAAGTTTCACAGAAAAGAGTTGCATGCGGCAGCTCTTTTCTTTATTTTTGAGCCCAATAGCTTCTCTTCGCATATATGTTACGCTTTTTCATAAAACCACTCTTGAAGGCAGCTTTAATTTGGCTGCGCAACTTATATTATCCATGACTGCTTGAGCAGAGGTGGTGCAAATAATATAACTTTGGAGGAGGAGGCGATGTTATGCCACAGAAACGCAATAAGGTTACCATGCTTATCAGCAAATATGTAATGCTGTTTTTAGGATCTATTTTAGCTGCTGTTGGCGTAGAAGAATTTTTGGTGCCCAATCAAATCATTGACGGCGGAATCGTCGGTATTTCTATTATGCTGAGCCATATTACCGGTTTTTCGCTCAGTGCCTTTTTGATTGTCTTAAACCTGCCGTTTTTATACCTGGGGTATATGCAGATCGGCAAAAGCTTTACCATAGCGACTTTGTTTTCTGTTATTTCCTTAGCCTACTGGGTGGCGGTGCTGCGGCCGGTAACGCAGATGACGAATGATCTGTTTCTGGCAGCCGTATTCGGCGGGATCACAATCGGTGTGGGAGTAGGACTCATTATCCGTTACGGCGGATCGTTGGACGGAACGGAAATTGTGGCAATTATTTTCGATAAAAAAACCGGCTTTTCTGTCGGTGAAATTATTATGTTCTTCAACCTGTTTATTCTTGGCAGCGCAGGGCTGGTATTTGGCTGGAACAAAGCCATGTATTCCCTGGTGGCTTACTTTATTGCCTTCAAGGTTATTGATATTACCATTGAAGGTCTTGATGAATCAAAGGGAGTCATGATTGTTACTGATAACCCTGAGGAAATAGCGGATGCATTAATGGCCCGTCTGGGGCGGGGCGTTACCATTCTGCATGGTGAGGGCGGCTATTCCCGGGAACCGAAGAAGGTGCTGTATTCGGTGATCACCCGGCTGGAAGTAGCGAAGTTAAAGGCCATTATCTATGAAAAAGATGAGCATGCCTTTGTGACAATCAATGAAGTGCATGATGTCCTGGGCGGCAGAGTGAAAAAGAGAGCAATTCACTAATATGGCTAGAAAGATCGATATTAGTGTATAAGAATGCCGTAAGTCAACCACATTAGATTTAGTACATGGCGTGGGAGGATCGTGAACGTTATGGATATTAAATCAGGTCTGGAGATCGTACGGCAGCATAAAGAGTTTAATGCAAAGATTAATGAGCTTGAGCAAGCCATTCATAAGCTCAGTGGATACGGTTATACGCAAGGTGTATTGGAAGAAGAGCTGCGCTTGCTGAAAGAAGCGCTGCAAGCTCTGGAGGATACACGGTTTCGCATGGTAGACAGAGTCGTCATCGGCCCCTCCATGCTGGGCGGTACCCACAAATAAAGAAAAAATTGGTAAAAAACTCCATGGCGATGCTTGGCTATGGAGTTTTCTTTTATTTCGATTGCGGGAAAATGCAGTGCAGGAATTACAACCACCTGAGGAGAAGTTACAATATAGAATAATATGCCGGTAATGCGGTGTTAGGATATACGGGTTAATGCAAATCTCTATCAGGCAGTAGCTGTTGTTGTACTGCTGCTGCCAGCAAGGTTGAAGCCAATGGTGTTTTACAATGCAGGCTTATAGATCGATAAGTGGAGTATTGCTGCATCAACAAAAACCTTTGCTGACAGGAGAGCGGATGTATGCTAAAAAGGAAAACGGCGGTTGAAAAATTATTAGAAAAACGTACCTATGAGCTTGTACGCAGTGAAGCCCGTTTTTTTAATATTATTGAGAATAACGCCGATGGAATCGTCGTAATTGACCGTGCAGGAATCATCCGGTATTTAAATCCTGCAGCAGAAGCTATTCTAGGGAAACTACGGGAAGAACTGATTGGTAATCCTTTTACCTACGTGGTTCATCAGGGGGGCGTGACGGAAGCCGAAATTCAGCTTGCCAACGGACAGGCAAGAGTGGCGGAACTCAGGGTAACCGGCTCTGCCTGGGAGGGAGAAGATGCCCAGTTAATCTCCCTTCGTGATATTACGGAAAAGAGGGTTCTCGGTGAGCGGGTGCAGCAGCTGCTGTTTTACGACTTGCTGACCGGCCTGCCTAATCACACTTTTTTCCTCAATCATCTGCGCCTGGCGATTGCCCAGGCCCGGCATAAATCACAAATGGTAGCCGTGCTTTACCTGCATTTGGATAGGTTGAAAAACATAAATGATACTTATGGCCATAATGTGGGCGATCAATTGCTGCATACAGTGGCGGACCGCTTGAAAGAGAACCTGCGGGCACAGGATGTTCTTGCCCGGGTCGGGGGAAATGAATTTGCCTTGCTGCTGACCGACATTACTGCTGATGCAGTTGCCCAAATTGCCGAACAGATTTTGGACAAGTTGCGCCAGCCATGGGTGGTGATCGGACATCATTTGTATATCAGCGGGACTATTGGCAGTGCTATGTACCCTGATCATGGGGATGATGCGGAAAAACTGCTCAAAAATGCCTACACTGCCATGCACCGGGCCGAAGAGAAAGGGACACATTCTTACCAATTTTATGCTCCGGCGATGTATGCTGACGCACTGTACCGCCTGGAGACGGAGGCGAACCTGCGCCAGGCCCTGGCCGAAAACCAGTTTGTGCTTCACTACCAGCCGCAAGTCAATATTTGCACAGGCAAGGTGATTGGCGTAGAGGCTTTATTGCGCTGGAATCACCCCGAAAAAGGCCTGATATATCCGAATGAGTTTATTCCCATAGCCGAGGAGACCGGCCTGATAGTGCCGATAGGCGAATGGACTCTGTATACTGCCTGCAGGCAAAACAAAAAATGGCAGGAACAAGGTTTGGAACCAGTAACCATGGCGGTGAACTTAAGCGCCAGGCAGTTCCAGCAGCCGACATTAGTTGCAGACATCAAACGGATTTTGGCAGAAACCGGGCTGGATGCAGCCTGGCTTGAATTAGAAATTACCGAGAGCATTGCGATGCAGAACGTGGAATTTACCATTAAAACACTGCAGGAACTGACGGAGATGGGCATTCGCTTTGCCCTTGATGACTTCGGCACCGGCTTTTGCTCTCTTGGATATTTAAAGTATTTTCCTGTGTCTAAGCTGAAAATTGACCGGTCTTTTACTCGCGATATTACTTCTGACCCTGATGCGGCAGCCATTGTCACCACCATTGCTTTTCTGGCGCAGAATCTAAAATTAAAAGTTGTGGCAGAAGGTGTTGAGCTTCAGGACCAGGCGTCTTTTCTTAAGCAGCAGCAGTGTATTGAAATGCAGGGCTATTTGTTTGGCCGTCCGGTATTGCCGGATGAAATTAAATGGTTGTAAAAAAAGGTCTTCCTAGCCGTTCAGGCCAGGAAGACATACATTTGTTTCCACGTATTCATTACCGGTTTGCTCGATTTTCACCCGGCCGCTTGTCCAGTCATTCAATTTTGCTGCTAATTGATCTTCCTCACCGGCTGCAGCCAGAATGATCAGGGTAACTTGTTCGGTAAAAAGCTTGTCGGCAATTTGAACCTGCTGATTGCGCAGGTTATTCTCCACTGTACCAAGCAAGGCATAATCAAAGCTTGCGGCCATGCGGGTATGCAGCTGGCATTGCACAATCCCGGCTTTCGCCAGGCCTTGGGTAGTACTCTTGCCATAGGCGCGTACCAAACCGCCTGCACCTAGCTTAATCCCGCCGAAATAGCGGGTAATGACCACTACCGTATTACTCAGTGCTGATTTTTTTATGACCTCCAGAATGGGCCTGCCGGCAGTGCCGGATGGTTCGCCGTCATCGTCGGCTTTCTGCTGGCGGTCGTTTTCGCCGGTGATATAGGCGGCGCAATTGTGGGTTGCATCCCAATGCTGCTTGCGGATTTTTTCGATGAAAGCCAGAGCAGCTTCTTCAGTTGTTACACGGTCCACATAAGCAATAAACCGTGACTTATTAATCTCCAGCTCCGCTTGGCCGTAGCCGCGGACAGTATGATAGATCGTTACCATTTTCTTGACACCTCAGATTTTATGATACATTAACACCAGTTCGAACACAATAGGAATAACAATATGCTGCAAGGAGCGTGTAAGTATGGCTGAATGGAAATGGATGGTAAGCTTTGCCGTCAATGAAGACGGTTCCTTTGCCGATTACCATGTGGATCAGATAGACTTGACTCAATACCGGCCCGAGACTGCGGAAAAATTACGGGCCCAGGAAGGCCGCGGCTTATTTGCCAGTGCTGAAGAAGCCGAGGAATGGGCTAAGGCCCAGACCGGCAGAAAGTCCTGCGGCTGCAGCTGCGGCAAGAATAAAGGCGGCTCCTGCGGCTGCCCCCATAAGCAAGGCTAGGAGACTGTCCGGTTTACGGACAGTTCTTTTTTTGCTGAAGAGTTGACAAATCAGAGTGATAGAATTACTATGGTACTATACCCCAGTATAGAATGAGAGGCGGGTTTTTATGCTCAATAAGAAAGAAAAACAGGAATTAAAGCTGCGGTTGAAAAAAATCAGCGGTCAAATAAATGGAATAGACAAAATGATTGATGATGGCCGGTACTGTGTGGATATTCTGCAGCAATTGACGGCAGCCAGAGCGGCTATGAATCAGGTTTCCCTGCTGATTCTGGAAAGTCATACGAAAAGCTGTGTTGTAAATGCGATTAAAGAGGATCGGGCGGATGATGCGATTGGCGAGCTGATCGATGTGGTCCGTAAATTTTCGAAATAAGGTGGGGGGATTATGAGCAAGCAACAAACAACAACGCTGAAGGTAAGCGGTATGAGCTGCGCTGCTTGTGCCAACCGTATTGAAAAATCATTGGCGAAGCTGGACGGCGTGGACAGTGCGGCGGTTAATTTTGCCGCAGAGAAAGTGACGGTTTCCTTTGATCCGGCCAAAGTGCAAACTGCCGCTATTATTGAAAAAATAGAAGCATTAGGCTTTTCGGCCATTACCGATAAGGCCGAATTTGCTATTACCGGGATGCATTGTGCCGCCTGCTCAGGCCGGATTGAACGGGTCGTGCAAAAGCTGCCGGGCGTTGTGCAGGCAACGGTAAATCTGGCTACGGAAAAAGCGGTTGTCCTGTATAACCGCGCGGAAGTGACGCCGGCTGAGATTAAGGCTGCTATTGAAAAAATTGGCTTTGGTGCGCACAATGTCGCCAGCCGGGCCGAACAGGATCAGGAGCAGAAGACGCGTGAGCAGGAGGTAAAGAAGCAGCGGTTCTGGCTGATCTTTTCAGCGCTGCTATCCTTTCCCCTGCTGGCGGCAATGCTGCTGCATTCGGCCAACCTTACAGGCATGCTGAATCCTTATGTGGAGCTGGCATTAGCTACTCCCGTCCAGTTTGGTGCAGGCTGGCAGTTTTACCGGGGGGCCTTCCTGGCGCTGAAAAACGGCAGTTCCAATATGGATGTGCTGGTTGCATTAGGTACCTCGGCAGCGTATTTTTACAGCGTAGCCAATTTGCTGCGCGGCGTGCATGAGCTGTATTTTGAGGCCTCGGCAATTCTGATCACCCTCATTATCTTTGGAAAAATGCTGGAGGCTGTTGCCAAAGGACGAACTTCAGAAGCAATCAAAAAGCTGATTGGACTGCAGCCCAAAACGGCAAGAGTAGTCCGCGGAGAGCAGGAGCTGGATATTCTGGTAGAGGAAGTTCTGGCAGGCGATATTATCATTGTACGGCCTGGCGAGAAGATTCCCGTCGACGGCGTTATTACCGAAGGGATGTCGGCAGTGGATGAATCGATGCTGACAGGGGAAAGCCTGCCGGTAGATAAAAAAGCAGGCGACAGTGTCATAGGAGCAACGATCAACAAATTTGGCACGTTTAAGTTTTCTGCTACAAAAGTGGGCAGAGATACGGCCCTGGCGCAGATTATCCGCGTGGTTGAGGCGGCGCAAGGCTCTAAGGCACCTATTCAGCGGTTTGCGGATATTGTCTCCGGCTATTTTGTGCCAACCGTAGTTGCTATTGCTGCGGTCACATTTTTGGCATGGTACTTTATTCTCGATCCGGGCAATTTCTCCCGGGCATTGATTAACTTTACGGCAGTTATGGTCATTGCCTGCCCGTGTGCGCTGGGGCTGGCCACGCCTACCTCCATCATGGTTGGAACAGGAAAAGGGGCAGAAAACGGTATTCTGATCAAAGGCGCTGAGCACCTCGAAAATACGCATAAGCTGACCGCTATTGTACTCGATAAAACCGGTACAATAACCAAAGGCGAACCGGAAGTCACCGATATTATTGCGGTCAGTACCATGACAGAAGCAGAACTGCTGCAGGTGGCAGCGGCGGCCGAGAAAAATTCCGAACATCCGCTGGGCCAGGCCGTAGTCAACTATGGTAAAAATACGGGGATCAAGCTGGAAGAACCGGAGCAGTTTGCATCAATTCCCGGACACGGTGTGGAAGCTGTGGTGAAAGGCCGGCAATTGCTGATCGGTACCCGCAAGCTAATGATGGAACGCAACGTGGCCTATGAGGAACACGGTGAAGTGATGAACAAGCTGGAAGCACAGGGGAAAACGGTGATGCTCATGGCGGTTGACGGTTTGCTGACCGCATTGCTGGCAGTTGCCGATACGGTGAAGGAAACCTCCGCTCAGGCAGTGGCAGAACTGCAAAAAATGGGCTTGGAAGTGTGGATGATTACCGGTGATAATGAACGGACGGCCCGCTATATCGCTGCTCAGGTAGGTATTGAACATGTACTGCCGGAAGTGCTGCCGGAGCACAAGGCAGATAAGGTGGCCGCCCTGCAGCGCGAGGGCAAAATTGTGGCAATGGTGGGGGACGGTATTAATGATGCTCCTGCTCTGGCGACCGCTGATGTGGGCTTTGCTATCGGCACGGGAACGGATATTGCCATTGAGGCGGCCGATATTACCTTAATGCGGGGCGACCTGAACGGGATTGTTTCGGCTATACGACTGAGCCGCAAAACAATGGCGAATATTAAGCAAAATCTATTCTGGGCGTTGTTCTACAACACCTTGGGAATACCGGTTGCCGCAGCCGGCTTCTTATCGCCCGTGCTGGCCGGGGCAGCGATGGCGTTCAGCTCTGTCTCGGTTGTAACCAATGCGCTCAGACTGAAACGGATAAAAATCTAAGGTCTATTTTAAAGACGCGTGCCATAAACTGGAAAGGACAAATTCCTCAAGGGAGATGGCAGCGTGAGACTAGTGGTTATCAGCGTTATTTATCTATTATGGTTTTGCAGTCCTGTATTTGCCGGAGCAGTAGTGGATCAAATTCCGACCAGTGAAAAGCTGATTGCCTTGACGATTGAAAATGCGCAGGAACAGGATACAGTCGCCCAGGCCTCTCGGATATTGCAAGAGCAGGGGGCCAGGGCGACTTTTTTTATTCCCGCCAAGACTGCAATAGAAAATGAGACCTTAGTGCGTACCCTAATGGGAGCAGGCAATGAACTCGGCAATTATGGTTTAGAGCCCCTATACTGGGGGGATAGCCCAGAGGCCGAAATTAAGCGGCAGTTAATCAGCGCAGGCGACAGTATTGCGAAACTGGGGGGTAAGCCGCAGCTGATCCGACCGCCTTTCGGTTATTATGAAGACAATTTTCTTCGAGCAGCAGCTGATTATCAGCCGGAAGCAACTGTTGTGCGGGGCATTGATACAGGCGACTGGATGCTGACTACGCCGCAGGCTGTTCTGGAGCGGGTGCTCAGCTCAGCAGGCAATGGCAGCATTATTAATGTCAACATGCAGGCCAGAGCAGCTGTTGCAGCCCTGCCTGCGATCATCGGTGAGCTGAAAAATGCCGGTTACCGGTTTGTGACAGTCAGCGAAATGTTAAGCAAAGTAAAAAAGGAGGAGCCGGTACCGCCCAAAGTACAGGTGCTTCCTTATCAGATCCTGTATTTCCGGGCACTTCCGCGGCCAGCAGTAGCGCTTACTTTTGATGACGGCGGAAACACAGCACAGGTTACTGCCCTGCTGGCAGTATTACGTGAGTACAACGTGAAAAGCACCTTCTTTTTATTAGGGAACTGGATGGAAGCCAATCCACAACTGGCAAAGCGGATCATCGATGAAGGGCATGAAATCGGCAACCACTCCTACAGTCACCCCCAATTGACCCGGATGACCAGAGGTGAAGTCGAACAGCAAATCCAGACATGTGAAGAGGCACTGCAGCAAAGCACCGGACAACCAATGAAACCTTATTTTCGTCCGCCTTATGGCGATTTTAACAGTACCACAAGTGATGTGCTCAAAGAGCGGGGCTATCAGGCGATGGTACTCTGGAATGTTGACAGCCGCGACTGGACAGGAGTCGGGAGTTCACAAATGGTGGAAAGCATTATGCGGAATATAACGAACGGTTCGATTGTGCTTTTTCATTTGCATGGCGCAAATACCGTAGCTGCATTAGGACAGTTGATACCTCAATTACAGGCGCAAGGGTATCAATGTGTAACGATCAGTGATATTTTGAAAAAAACTTAAAAAACCTAGTTGACATAGTAGTGATATAGTTGTATACTAAATGAGTACCGAGCGAGACAACATAATAAATGACTCCGTAGCTCAGCTGGATAGAGCGTTTGACTACGAATCAAAAGGTCGCAGGTTCGAATCCTGCCGGGGTCGCCAATTATGTAAAGGGTTTTACGATCATTCGTAAAGCTCTTTTTTTCGTTTTCATAGCAGTTTTACAACAACCGTACAACAACGCGGCGGAAACTGCATTTTTTAAAACACTAATTAAGTGGTGCTTCCTGTTCAATCGTTGCGGCAGGAAAGGAGGTATTGAGCCATGAGGCGATTTTTTCCTGTCCGCCGGACATCCTGTGGGTGTAGACATTGAGAAGCATTTGTGTGGTACTGTGACCGAGGCGATATTGGGCGTCCTTGATGCTGACGCCGTTTTCTGATAGACGGCTGGCATGGTCATGCCGGAGTTTATGGAAGGTAATTTCAATGCCCGCCGCTTTGGCGACGCGCTTGAACTTTTTGGACCAGCTACGCGGGTCCTGCAATTTACCATAGGGATTGGGGAATACCAGGTCGTTATCTTCCCAGGGCAGGCTGCTAGCTTGAATAGTAGCGGTTTGCTGTGCCTGGTGCTGCTTCACTTGCAGGATGGCGACTTCCGGCAGCGGCAAGACGCGCCGGCGGGCAGCCGTTTTTGTGTCGTCGATGGCCGGTCCGTTATCGGTGATAATAGCAGCTCGTTGAATTCTGACGCTATCAGCCATGTAATTGAAGTCTGGCCACTGTAGGCCCAATAGTTCGGAGATACTGATACCGGTGGCCCATTCCAGCAATAGGGCGGTATACATTTCCGCGTCTGCTCGGGCCTCGTAGAAGAGGCGAGCCCACTGCTTTTCCGTCAGTGGTTTAAATTCTTTCTTACGCTTTTTCGGCAGGGCTACCGTTTTAAATGGCAGCCGGTGCAAAATTTCCTCATTAAAGGCTTTGTTGAGAGCAATGCGTAGTACGGTGAAGGCCAGTTCGGCCAGGCGTGGTCCGCCGCCGTTGGCCTTGATCTCATTGACCATATTCTGAATATCGATGCCTTTGAGCTTTTGCAGTTTAATAGTGCCAAGATGGGGCAGGATATGGTTTTTTACCACAGACCGGTAACCAATGAAGGTATTGGCCCTGACGCTGGCCTTGGCATAGATGTTCAGCCATTTTTCCACCCACTGGCCGACCGTGATCTTGTCGGCATCGACAAAGACAGGTCCTTTGCTCTGTTCGAGCAGGGCCTCTTTTTTTAGTTGCACTTCTCCTTTGGTTTTGCCGTAGCAATATTTACGGATCAGTTTACCGGTTTCGGCATCGCGACCGAGCACGACGGCTGTCATCCACAGACCGTCTTTACGTTTACAAATCGTTCCTTCGCCATTGGCCCGTTTAGCCATGAGCACACACCACCTTACAGTATTGTCGGTGGCAAGGGCCGCTGCGCGCAGTTGTTGTATAACCCGTTGCCACCGCATGCGGGTTGCAACGAATTACTGGCACAGCCTAGATTAATCGGACGATCAGGCCGGAAGTGACGAGAGGTTCTTCTCTCATGACGAGAAGCTCCATTTTCTTCTGCAGCGCTTCCAGTTTGGTTTTACCGTAGCCATAGCGACGGATGGATTTCCCGGTCGCGGGGTCGCGGCTGCAGACGGCAGCCACCCAGCGGCCGTCCTGACGACGATAGATACTGCCATTGCCATAATTGCCTTTTTTCATGTTCACACACCTCCTTTGGTCATGATTGGTCCGGGGCATATCGCCGCATTAAGGCGGCGTTCCGGAGGCACGCAGGCATTTGACCTCATGCACCATGTTCACACACCGTCCTTTAGTCTTTTTCATCCAGCAGTTACATCAGCGGCCGCCACTCGGCCGCTTTTCTATTTCCGGCTCTTACCGCCGGGATACCAATAATTACGAATCCACCGGTTAACCAGGGACAACTTTCGATTTATCATCCGCTTTCAAGGCCGCCACAAACTTTTCAATGACGGCACGGTCAGCCGGTGACAGGTTAGCAATGTCTTTGGCCAGGTCGGTCACGTCAGCCGGCAAGGACAATACGTCCGAGTCGACGCCAAGCAGATGATCGGTCGAGACTTTGAGAAGGCCAGCCAAACGGGCCAGTGTGTCACCGTCCGGTTCCGTACGGCCACGCTCCCAACTGGCCACTGTGGACTGGTTGCCAGCGCCAATCGCCTTGGCCAGATCATCCTGGGACATATGGAGCTGCTGGCGGGCGGCGCGGATGCGTTTGCCTATTTCTTTATTACCCATATTTCACACACCATTTCAATAATTTGCACACATCTGTAAAAGGGTTACTACCCACATTGTAAATCTAAAAGTGCGATTTGTAAATATAAAAGTACAAAATGTATTGATAAATGGAAAAACATCTCCTATAATTAGTACATAATGCAATGATTGTATTGCATTAATTTATTTTATGGGAGGGATCTTCTATGACAAACACCAAACTGGTAGTTTCGGTCAAGGAATTTGCGGCCATGACCGGCATCGGTCAGAACCGAGTACGGGAGTTTTGCTATTTGCCGGATTTTCCGGCATCCAAAGAAGGTAACCGTTTTTTAATCCATGTAGAAGCCGCCAATGAGTGGCTGCGGCGTCGAACCAGCGCCAAGGTGGGCGTGGATACGGCCAGTTTAAAGCGCATCCTGCCATGAACCCGGGACGCCGGGATAAACAAGAAAAAGTTGTCTTTGACCGGTGGAGGTGGGCGGGGCCGTGAATTACATTGCCGAGCTCAATTATTTTTACGCCCGTCTGCTGGTACGGCCGTTATCGAGTGAAGCCCAGGCCTTGTGGGGAGTGCTCATGCATCTTTTTAACCGGGCCGGTTGGCCGCCTCAGTTAACGGTAGCTGCCAGCACACTGCTAGGGCTTTTGGGCTATAGCTATGCTACGTTGTCTCGGGCACGGACAGAACTGATAACGGCCGGACTGCTCACTCATACGCCCCGCCCTGGCCGGTTAGCGCCATATTATGAACTGCAGCCCATGAATACTAAGCCTGTGGATAAAACTGTTAATAACCCTGTGGATAAGCCACGCCTGGCATTGGTGAAACCATTTTGCCAATCATAATGAATGACAAGCGGAATGGCAAAACCGGATTTGCCAATCATTATGATTGGCAAGTTGAATACATTATTTAAACGTAAACTCGATTCTAAACGTAAACCAATAATAGTAGTAGAGCATGTGACAATGTACATAACAAGGGAGAGGGTTGGCATGAATAAGGTCTTTCTGGTGGGAAGTTTATCTCCGGACCCGGACATGCGGTATACCGTAAGTGGCAAAGCGGTTTGCTTCTTTTCGCTCACGGTGGCTTTTAAAACCAAGGTGCGGGAGGAAACGGATGCAATTGATTGCGTGGCCTGGGATACGCTGGCAGAGCTCATTGGTCAGGAGGGAAAAATTGGCCGAAGGGTAGCAATTGAGGGACGCTTACATACGCGGCAGTTTGAGGGAGCGGATGGGAAGCGAAAGAAGGTAACCGAAGTGGTGGTCCGGGATATTGAGTTTTTGGACAAGCCGGGATTGGCCAGACCTGGTTGGTAATATTTCCCTCCCGGTTCACGGGAGGGGCAGGGGTGGGCACGGTGGATAAGGAGCCAGGGCGACGCTGCCGCGCAAGCGGTGCGCAGACGTCGGATAATGTCCTTATGTCACAGCCGTGTGCCGGGCGCGGCTGCAGCGGGGATATTGGCGGAGGCGGTGACCGATACAGGGCGGCAGGGTGGCGGGATAAGCGAATGACCTGCGGCTGCGCTGCTAAGGTGTTTCGCCTCGCGGCCCTGGTGACATAAGGCAATATTATCGGATGGCTGCGCTTCTCTTCCCTTGATGGGAAGGGGCAGGGATGGGTGATACAATCAGGCCGCCAACCTTATTTCTGTTTTTTGGAGGCGGCCGGTACCGCTTGTGCAGCAGGTCTGGGCGCGCGTAAAGGGAGTGTCCTGGCCTGCTCCCCTGCCAGACTGGTGAATAATAGCCAGGCAGGATACGGTTCTAAGCGCTAGCGGTGGCTGGACGGGAGCGGATGAGGAGAGTGCAGCGTTAGCGGAACGCCGCAAGCAGCGGACGACCGGGCATAGAGCGGTATCCGTTTTAGGAGTACTGGTTGGCATTGAGCGGAGCGGCCTTGCCTATGTGTCAGTTAGCAAATAAGGTGTAATCACATCACAAGAGAGAGGAGCAAGGAAAATGAAAATTGTCATAGATCCCGGCCACTCCGGACCAATAGAACCGGGAGCATGCGCCGGTAGCATCCAAGAGTGTGATATCGTATTATCAATTGGCCAAATACTGGCGGAGTGCTTATATGAGCAAGGTCACGAGGTCTTATTGACTCGGGCCGGCGATATTGAGACAGATGATCTTGCTTTCCGGGCGGAATTGGCTAATGCCAACCAGGCGGACGTTTTTGTCAGCATTCATACTAACAGTGTTGTTAATCCCGCCGCACATGGCACGGAAGTATACTATTATCCGGGGAGCGTGCGTGGCCAAAGATTGGCTGTCTGCATTCAGGACAGGCTGGTGGCAGAGCTCAAAACCACCGACCGGGGCGTGAAGGATGCCAATTTCCAGGTGCTGAGGGAAACAGATTGCCCGGCGGCGTTGGTGGAGATTGCTTTTTTGTCCAATGAAGAGGAGCGTAGACTGCTTATGTGTTATGTGGGCCAATTAGCGGCAGCTACGGCTATTGTCGCCGGCATTCAAGATTATTTTGATAATTAATACTTTACAAATATTACGTAATGAATATATAATAAGTGCATAATGAAATATTTGCTCCTGGAACGGGCAAACAACTGGTGACCCGCGTGGCCATAGGCCGCGCTTGTCATAAACCGTTCCAGGCGTAGAAGGCACACCTCCCCGGGGTGTGCCTTTTGCGTTGGCAACAAACGAGGAAAGGAGGAGGATAACTATGGCTGTACAAAAAGTTCCCCAGGAAAGCAATATTGCGATTAAGGTGCAGACGGGCATTAGCGCCACTGGTAGCTCCGTTTATGCGACCCGAAACTACCCCTGCAAACCGGCCACCACGGATCAGGACATCTTTGATGTGGCTGTCGCCTTGGGCGGACTGCAGAAGTATGCGGTCAGTACTATTCAAAGGATTGACACTGCCGACATGCTCAACGCGTAACAAAAGAGCGCAGAGAAAACAGGAAAGGAGGTTAGCACATGGCTGATACCCTTACACGAACACTGGAAATGGTGTTCCAAAACCAGGTTGGTAAGTCGGTAACCGTGTCGGTGAAGGAGCCGAAAGACGGACTGACATTGGCGGAAGTACAAGCGGTGATGGATACCATCATTGCCAAGAATATTTTCGCTACCACCGGTGGCGATTTAGTTTCCACTGTGGAAGCGCAAATCCGCCAGACGGCGATTACTGAATTAGCATAGTAAGAGGAGGTCACGACATGGAAGAAATGGCCCGCATGGCGGCGACCTATGGTTTTCCCATGGTCGTGGCCTTATTCCTTCTGGTAAGGCTGGAGAAGCGTTTGACCGACCTTACCGACGCTATAAATAAAATGTGCTATTGCGTAGAAAGGATGGAGGTCACGAAAAAATCATGATAAAAACGGTTTATGGTCCGCCGCCGGCTGACGAGGAGCGGATTGAAGCTACTAACCTGGAAATAGATATCAGTATTCGGGAAGAGAAAGCGACAGCAGAAACTATGCCTGGAGCTAAAGCCCAGCGCCGGAAGAAAGGAGTTGGGCTAGCGTGAATCTTGACACATTGCTGGTCACTATTGACGCGGTTTTGGACGCTCTGCCGGATGATATCGACAAAGAGCACCCAGAACGATTGAAAGCTGTTAGGGATGTCCTTGGACTGTGATTACAATTCGCAAACTGCATACGGATAAAGGATGGAAGCACACCGAAGCGGTGTGCTTTCGCTACTTCCTCCTTCTGATGCTATTGTCTGTATGCCAATTCAATTATTGTTTAAACTAGCTCTTGATTTAGCGGAAAGTTTACATTAATATCCTCCCTTCAAAACGCCGTTAGACTGAAATAGGCAAATTTCTCAAATGTTTTACTATAACCCGTGATTTTTTTGAAGAATAGAGCGGATATTAAGAACACCTAATGCAAGAAATATGCCAAAAATATATTTGCGGGTAGCGTTTTAGACAAAAAGCCCCTATTGCCAGTTTTACAAGACAGTAGGGGCTTTTCAGTATAGTAAAAATACTTTAATGGATGTAATTTTATCACAGAACTACAACTCTTATTACAAAGGTTCCAGCGGGAACGTCTAAGAGGTTTTTGTAAAAAATGCTTTATTTTACACCAAAGCGTTTTAGCTTGCGCCATAGGGTAGAGCGGCTTATGCCAAGCATATTTGCGGCTTCAGCATACTTTCCTTTTGTTAAAGAAAGAGCTTTGCGTATTTCTTCTAGTTCATCAGGTATTATATTGGCATTGATGCCGATATCAGGTTGATCGCCGATCATCAGGTTGATTATATCTGCATCAATACTTTCGTGTTTGTGAACAGCTATTACCCGTTCAATAACATTTCGCAATTCCCTTATGTTGCCTGGCCAAGAATATAAGGTGAGTGCTTGAACGGCGGATGGCGCCAATTTCAGGTGGCGTTTTATGATGCCGGTGTTTTCCTTTAAAAAAAATTCAGCTAATAAAGGAATGTCATCTTTTCGATCCCTGAGAGTAGGAATTCGAAGCTGCAGGACGTTTAAACGGTAGTATAGATCAGACCGGAATTTATTTTCATTTACCAGTGTCCATAAATTTTTATTTGAAGCTGCAATAACGCGGACCTCAATTGGAATAACACTGTCACTACCTAGGCGCATAACTTTTTTTTCCTGCAAAACTCGCAAGAGTTTACCCTGAGTAACATATTCGATCTCACCGATTTCATCTAAGAAAATGGTTCCGCCGTGGGCTATTTCGAATAGTCCCGGTTTCCCTTTTTGGTTGGCGCCGGTAAAAGCCCCGCCCACGTACCCGAATAGTTCGCTTTCCAGTATCTGGCTGGGTAAAGCGGCGCAGTTTATGGCTACAAAAGGACCTTGGCGGCGCTCGCTATAGTTATGAATGCTTTGGGCGAATACTTCCTTGCCGGATCCTGTTTCTCCAAGAATTACTATAGAGGAACGGGTCAAGGCGTATTCTTTAGCCATTCCTATTGTTTGGTTCAGCACCTTGCTTGTGCCGATAATATCATCAAAGCGAAAACTTGCGACATGTCCGGAAGAGTAAATGCGACGTCTAACACGAGCTTCCATTTGCTGGATTTGGGTAACATCCTGAAATGTCACTACAACACCTACGGCATTGTTGTTTACAATAATCGCGATTTTATTGCAAAGGACATCAACTTCGTTAATTCTTAGCATGTGACCAATGTCATCTTTTCCTGTAAGCATGACTTTTTCTAGGTTAAGCTCTGGCCAAATACTGGTAATATGTTTGCCGGTGGCTTTACTGCCGTCAATACCTGTGATACGCTCTGCGATTGGATTAAAAAAGGTGATCCGGTAATCGCTATCAACTGAAACAATCCCCTCGTAAGCGTAGTTTAGGACCGCCCGAAACAGACTGGTCTTTGTTTTTTCAAGATTACGTGCCAATGCTATTCGCTTGGCTTCTTGGGCAGCTTGGAGAATGCCTTCCGCGCCGCTGTCAATTAATTCAAAAGGATGGTTATACTTTTCAGCTGCTTTACCTGTGATGAAACCGCCGATTACTACGTCGGCACCGTCCTTGATAGCTTGTTGGACCTGGCCTTCAGCCTCGTTCTCAGCATGTATGGGGTAGTGTCGAATATCTACTCCTAACACGGGACCTAAAAATTCCATTCCATGCAGGATGGATGGGAAAGAAACAGCGCCTATGCAACGTCCGTGCAACTTTGCTTTTTCAATAGTGCGAATGATATCAAACCCAGTAATGGGAATCTCGACGACTATTGCGTTGATCCCTGCACTCCTTATGGCAGATGCGGTTCCACCACGAGAGATAATGATTTCCGTACCTTTGTTGACGAGGGAAGCGGCTATTTTTACTCCCTCGCTGAGCAATCCTTTCTCAATATGTATGTCATTATGCTGATGCCTGAATAGTTCGCGAGCGCGATCGAGCATGATTGAGTCTGGAGCCAAAAATGCTATAAGTGACACTCCTTCACCTTCTTTGAAACAAAATGAAACGATCTTTTGCCATTATAGAACGTTTTTGATGAAAATGCAACAGGTAAGCCGCCCAGTGATAGACAAGGCGGCTGGTTGGAGAGTTGGCACACTTTTTGCATAAATTTAATTGTGCAAATTGAATGAGGAGGTGCTCGTTAATTTAGTTCAGTGCCGAAGGATTAATGAAAGGAGAGCGTTATGACTAAACCTGTAAAAGTAACTGAAACAGTGCTCAGGGACGGGCATCAGTCTTTGGCCGCAACACGCATGCGCACTAAAGACATGATCCCAATGCTTGAACAGCTCGACAATGTGGGGTTTCACGCGATTGAGGCGTGGGGAGGAGCCACCTTTGACAGCTGTCTAAGGTTTTTGGACGAGGATCCTTGGGAGCGCCTGCGTACCCTTAAGCAGTATTTAAAGAAGACACCGATTCAAATGCTCTTACGGGGCCAAAACATTCTCGGCTACAATCATTACGCTGATGATGTTGTGCAAGAGTTTGTTAATCGGGCTGTTGACAACGGCATCGGTATTATTCGTATTTTTGACGCGTTAAACGACGTGCGTAATCTGGAAGTATCAATGCAGGCGGCAAAAACTGCAGGTGCGCACGTTCAGGGGGCATTTGTTTATACGATAAGTCCTTATCATGATCAGGCAAGTTTCTTGAAGGTGGCGAGGGAACTTGTGCAGCTCGGCGCCGATTCCATATGTATTAAGGATATGTCCGGCCTGTTAGCTCCTTATGCTGCGTATGACTTGGTTAAGGCATTGAAGGCAGAAATTAGTCTACCTATTCAACTCCATACCCATTACACCAGCGGTATGGCGTCTATGACATATCTTAAAGCGGTAGAGGCTGGGGTAGATATTCTTGATTGCGCTCTTTCCCCGTTTGCGATGGGTACCTCACAGCCTGCTACCGAGGCTATCGTCGCTGCCTTGGAAGGGACTGACTATGATACGGTTATCAGGAAAGAAGATCTTTTTCCCATTGCCGATCATTTCCGGAGTGTTAAAAAGGAGTTGGCAGAGACATTTAAGCTTAACACGGCAATTGATATCGATACCAAAGTGCTGTCATTCCAAATTCCTGGCGGTATGCTCTCTAATTTGCTCAACCAAATGAAAGAGCAGGGAATGGCAGATAAATATCCCGAGCTACTTGAGGAAATGCCTCGGGTACGGGCCGAACTCGGCTACCCGCCGCTAGTAACTCCTACCAGTCAGATTACCGGTTCTATGGCAGCGTTCAACGTGATGATGGGACGGTATAAAATTGTGCCGAGGGAAATCAAGGATTTAGTGCGAGGCAAATATGGCCGCACCCCGGCCCCGATTGATCCGGAATTCCGAAAGATGATTGTAGGTGATGTACCGATCATCGATCACCGCCCCGCGGATGACATTGCTCCACAACTACAATCGCTGCGGGAAAATCTAGTCGCTGAAGGGTATTCGAACCCTGCAATGGATGATATCTTATCTTACGCGCTGTTTCCAGATGTCGCGTTAAAGTATTTTCGTAAAATAGGAAAATGCAAAGAACAGTAGAGGAATTTTCAAACATAAATAGGGGAGGTTGAGTAGGTTGAATAGTAACTTGCTTCGGGGGCTTATCGTTCTTGCAGTTGGAGCTGCAATTTGGTTTTTTCCCGTTCCCTCCGGTTTGAAACCGGCAGCGTGGCAGCTATTGGCTATTTTTGTGGCTACGATTTTAGGATTTATTCTGCAACCTTTGCCAATTGGCTCTATTGCGTTTATCAGTGTTACATTCAGTGCACTGTCGGGCGTGCTAAAACCAGCGGAAGCATTGTCTGGTTTTGGTAATGGTACAATCTGGCTAATTGTATCCGCTTTCTTATTTGCTAAAGGTTTTATCAAAACCGGTTTAGGTCGCCGGATTGCGTACGTGCTCATTAGAAAAATGGGGGACAGCACGCTTAAGCTTGGCTATACCATCGTTCTTAGCGACCTGATCATCAGTCCTGCTACCCCTTCCAATACAGCCCGGGCAGGAGGCATTCTATTTCCCATTGTACGCAGTCTTGCTTCTGCCTTTAATTCAGAGCCAGGCTCATCAGCGCGTCGTGTTGGTGCCTACTTAATGCAAACCGCCTATCAAGGAAACACCATAACTTCAGCGATGTTTATGACGGCTATGGCAGGTAATCCACTCATTGCTTTGCTAGCGGCAAAAGCATTAAATATTAATATAACCTGGGGGCAATGGGCCCTCGCAGCTATCGTTCCCGGTCTAATATCATTAGTCATAGTTCCTTATTTCTTATATAAGTTTTATCCACCAGAAATAACTCATACGCCTGAGGCCAAAGAAATTGCTGCGAAAGAACTGGATAAGATGGGGACAATGTCTTTCGGGGAGAAAGTCGTAGCTGCTGTTTTTGTGGGTGCACTTGTCTTATGGAGCACATCGCAGTATACCAAGCTGGATGCAACTGTTGTTGCAATGCTGGCGGTTGCAGTTATGATGATTACCAAAGTTCTCGAGTGGAAAGATGTTCTTGATGAAAAAGGCGCCTGGGATACACTGATCTGGATGGGAGCTTTAATTGGCTTAGCCGATTACCTATCGAAGCTTGGATTTATTCCATGGTTTGCCAAGGCTGTCAGCGCCAATATGGCGGGAGTGCCATGGTTACAGGCCTTCGTGGTATTGCTTATTGTCTATATGTACGCGCATTACGGATTTGCAAGTTTGGTAGCTCATATTACCGCGATGTATTCCGCATTTGTAGCTGTTGCTGTTGCCGCGGGAACACCACCTTACCTGGCTGCTTTAGCGTTAGCGTTTATGTCCAACCTTTGTATGTCGCTTACCCACTATGCTGCCGGTCCAGCTCCTATTCTCTTTGGAGCAGGGTATGTAGAACAGGGTACATGGTGGAAACTTGGATTTATCGTTTCAGTAATCAACATGATTATCTGGGTTGGTGGCGGTGCTATTTGGTGGAAAGTTCTCGGACTGTGGTAATCGATTCGTATGCCCAAAATTAAAATTACACTGGAGGAAAACGAATGGACTTTCGTGTTGAAAAAGACTCAATGGGTGAAATGAAAGTACCTGCTGATAAAATGTGGGGGGCGTCCACGCAGCGGAGTATTGAAAATTTCAAGATTGGGACCGAAAAGATCCCTGATGAAATGGTAAGAGCTTTCGCTACACTGAAAAAAGCTTGTACCACTGTAAATGCTAAGCAAGGATTAATTGATGAAACAAGGGTCAGGGCAATCATACAAGCTTGTGAAGAGATTGAGCAGGGGAAACTAACGGGCAATTTTCCATTAGCTGTATGGCAGACAGGAAGCGGGACCCAGTTCAATTCAAATGTTAGTGAAGTTGTCGCCTTCAGGGCGAACCAAATTCTTAAGGAAAACAACGAAACCGTATCCGTTCACGCGAACGACCATGTCAATTTGTCTCAGAGTTCCAACGACTTATTTCCAACTGCAATGCATCTGGTGGGAATTGATATGATTACCAATCAGCTTCTCCCGGCAATGAAAGCCCTGCAGATAACTTTGACTGAAAAATCCGAGGAATACGCCGATATAGTAAAAGTTGGCAGAACTCACTTAATGGATGCCATTCCTTTAACCTTAGGACAGGAGATTAGCGCCTGGGCCAGAATGCTGGAGCGAAACATTGAATTTATTGAGTCGGGAGTAGAATACCTTCGTGACATCGCACTTGGTGGAATGGTACTAGGTACAGGTCTTACCACCAAGGTTGGATTTGCCGATATGGTTGCTGACGAACTCAGCCTGCTGACAAACTTTAAACTTCGGCCTGCCAAGAATTTCTTTCATTCATTAACAAGCAAAGACGAAATTACGGTAGTGCACGGTATGCTACGAACACTTGCAGCAGATTTGATGAAAATCGCGAATGATATCCGGCTGCTGGCCAGTGGACCGCGTTGCGGAATCGGTGAGATCGCAGTCCCGGTCAATGAGCCTGGAAGCGTAATTCAGCCAGGAAAAGTAAACCCCACGCAATGCGAGGCTCTGACGATGGTGGCCGTACAAATATTCGGTAATGATGTGACGGTAGGATTTGCAGCAAGTCAGGGTATTTTGCAATTGAATGTATATATGCCTGTTATAGCCTATAACTTTATTCAGTCCATACGCCTACTGGCAGATGCAATTCAATCGTTCAATATAAACTGCGCCCAAGGGATTACCCCACGTAAAGACAGAATCGAATTTTTCCTTAATCAGACAATGATGGTTTCGACGGCGCTTGTTCCTTTACTTGGGTATGACAAAGCCACCCAGATCATCAAAACGGCTATGAATGAGGGAATAACACTAAAAGAGGCCGCGTTGGCAACCGGATGGGTGACTGAAGCGGAGTATGATCTTCACATGGATCCTAACGGGATGATCTCTCCTCGCTAGTATTCAGAGTGCAAGCTTGAAGCGGTATATGAAATACTGAAACGGGATGAGGACGTAAATGAAATACAAAGTCATAACTTTCGATGCATATTCTGCGTTACTTGATATCAAAGGTAGCTTGGTACCGGCCCTGGAAAAGGTTTTTGATGTGAGTGGGAAAGACCTGACGGCTGTTTTTGCAATGTGGAGAACACGGCAATGGGACTATGTGCTCTTAAGCAGTTCCATGAATAAAGGGTTTCTTAGCTACCGGTATATAACAAGATGCGCGCTGGACTATACGCTGCTAAAATTTGACCTGACCTGTTCGGAGGCAAACCGGGAGGAACTAGTCGATGCCTGGTCGCATTTATCGGCATGGCCAGAGGCCCAAACTACCCTTTTAGAAATTAAACGCAGGGGGTATCCGATTGCTATATTATCGAATGGTGATGAAGCGATGCTGAAAAGTCTGGAGGGATCAACAGGAATTGTTTTTGACTATATTTTTTGTGCGGAGCAGGCAAAGGCGTATAAACCAAGCCCGAAAATTTATCAGCTTCCATTTGATAAACTTGGACTAGCACGGGCAGAAGTTTTGCATGTTGCCGGCTCTCCTTTCGATATGATGGGAGCAAAGGCGGAAGGATTGCTTTGTATATGGTCAAACCGCTTCCACGATTTCCCGATAGATCCCATATATAAGCCCGATTTTGAATGTAACGATTTAAGTGGATTATTAAAAGTCCTATGATTTGCAGTTTATTGCTAAACGAATAGAAGTAGTATATTAGGAGGATTGTCATGCACGCAATAGAAAAAATATTGGCCAAAGCGGCAGGAAAAGAAACTGTTATTACCGGTGAAATCGTAAATTGTAAGGTTGATATGGCTGGTATCAATGACTTGTATCTACAAACGTTACGTTCCTTCTTTGAAATGGGTGGTAAAAGGGTACATGATCCGAGCAAGGTGATTGTCTTTTTGGACCATTATGCTCCGGCTTCCACCATTACTCAGGCAGATAATCAAAAGCAATTTCGTGAGTTTTGCTGGGATCAAGGCATCGATCTATTAATGGACATTGACCAAGGCGTTTGTCATCAAATATTGGCTGATAAGGGATTATCCTATCCTGGTGAGGTATTGGTTGTAACCGACTCTCACACTACAACCCACGGGGCTTTTGGTGCATTCGGCACGGGTGTAGGGGCGACCGACCTGGCGATCATTATGGCTACTGGACAGTTATGGTTCCGGGTGCCAGAAATTATTCGCATCAATCTTGAGGGAAAGCTTCCGCACGGCGTTTTTGCAAAAGATGTTATTCTGCACGTAATTGGTAAGCTAGGAGCAGATTACGGGGTATACAAGGCAGTAGAGTTTACAGGTCCGGTCCTTAAAGAGTTAAGCGTGTCGGAAAGAATGGCTCTCTGTAATATGACCACCGAAATGGGAGCAAAAACAAGCTATATCCAGCCGGATGAAATTACCTTGAATTTCTTAAAAGATAAAGTTACCCGCGAATATGAAATCTTTACGACGGACCCTGGCTACCAATATGCTGCCGAACATACTTTTGACGTGTCTGACCTAAACCCGCAACTCGCAGCACCTTATAGTGTGGACAATGTAGCAGATATTAGTGAGTTTATTGGAACACCAATCAATCAGGCCTTTTTAGGGACTTGTACAGGCGGGCGTGTGGAGGATTTAGCCATAGCGGCCAAGATACTGTCCGGTAAGAAAATAAATCCGCGTACCCGTTTCCTGGTCGTTCCTGCGTCTAAGAATGTTTTATTGGAAGCTATGGCTAAGGGATATATGCAGACGCTTGTTGAGGCCGGGGCCACTTTCGTCACTCCGGGTTGTGCCGCATGTCTCGGTACTCATCAAGGTATGCTAGCTTCTGGTGAAACTTGTATTACTTCTTCAAGCAGAAACTTCCCCGGGCGTATGGGACACAGCAAGGCGGGGATTTATGTAGGTTCTCCGGCTGCTGTAGCGGCTGCTGCGCTTGAAGGAAAAATTGTTGATCCCTCGCAATATCTAGATTAAGGAGTGCTTGAAGATGGAAAAAGTAATTAAGGGTAAGACTTTCGTATTTGGTGCAAATATTGATACCGATCAGATCTATCCAGGACGCTTTTTAGATTTAACTGATCCTGAAGATGTCGCGAAACATGCTATGGAAGGCGCTGATCCGAATTTCGTTAAAGAGTTTGAAACGGGAGACATTATTGTTGCTTCAACGAACTTTGGCTGCGGCTCTAGCAGAGAACATGCCGTTGTAACGCTAAAATCGGTAGGTATTGGAGCAATTCTCGCGGATTCCTTTGGCCGCATTTTTTACCGAAATGCAATTAATTTAGGGATACCGGTCATCGTCTGCCCGGGCATAAGTGAGCTTGTAAAGAAGGGCGACGTTCTGAGTGTCGATATATTATCCGGTAAGGTAACTAATGAAACGACAGGGGCAACACTCAAAGCGCAACCTTTCTCAGACTATACAATGCATATACTTGCCAGCGGTGGGATAAAGCCGATGATCAAGAAACAGTTGGAGAGCCAGGCATAAACGGGATTTGACATATGATTTAAGAAATGTAATTTATATTTCATGTGGAGGGTTATCCATGCGTGGATAGCCTTCCGTGTGTAGTTTCCTAAAGAGCACAATAAGAAATCTACTACCGAATACAGCATTTATATTCGAGTTTATTTTTGCTATTAAGTCGCGTAGCATGGCGGCAGTTGTTTTTAGAATGTTCTGGAAGTATTAAACGGTTGAGGAGTGGGTAAATGGATCCGATACTTTTTGTTGCACCTTCTCAGGCGATAGCGGATGCGGCTTCTTTAGTTGCTAAGGAAATGGGAGTGAGTTTATATATCGAAATAAGCACGATGGATGAGGCAAAAAATATTGCCCTTAATTATCCCGAGATTGGGATTTATATCAGTAGGGGAGGGATAGCTCAAGCTTTAAAGGAACTTCCTGGAAAAACGGTGGTTGAAATTTCAGCTGCAGTAAGCGATTATTTGGAACCTGTTCACCGGATAGCCGCTAATGGGATTAACAAAGTAGGGGTCGTTGCCAACCATAGCGTACTTGAAGATAACGAGCAAGATCTCCGTGTGGGGAATATTGAGATTTTTATAAGACCTTGGAAAAATGCTGAGCAGCTTCGGCAACTGATGGGGCAGCTTTCACAGACAGGGGTTGCTGGGATTGTCGGGGATAATACCGGCGCGAAAATAGCCAAGGAGTATGGGTTGATCGTTGAAGCATTCGAATCAGGGGCTGCATCAATAAAGAGGTCGATTAACGAGGCTGTTAAATTAGCCAGAGCTCAGGAAGTTGAGCGCGTTCGAGAAAGAAATAAAACCCAACAGATCCACAAAAACGTGACTGAAATTTATACTGCTCTAGAAAGAGCTGTCGCCGCCATTCAAGAGTTGACTGCCTCATCAGAAGAACTTGCAGCGAGAAGTCAGGAGACAGCTAGTATTTCAAAAAATGCCGCGAAAGAAGTAGAAAAGACTTCAGAAATATTAGGGATTATTCGACGCGTGGCCCAACAAACTAATCTGCTGGGCCTAAATGCGGCAATTGAAGCGGCCCGGGCTGGTGACCATGGACGGGGTTTTGCGGTCGTGGCCGAGGAAGTTCGCAAGCTAGCCGACGAAAGTAATAAATCGGCGGGTGTTATCAATCAGATGCTCAATAACTTCAGGGATTCCGTTGAACAAGTTCAAAGCAATGTTGAACAAAGTAATGTAATTACTCAGGAACAAGCAAAAGCTACACAAGAAATAGCTGAAATGCTTGATGGATTGCGGAGGGTTGGAGAAAATTTATTGGCGTTAGCGGCAAGCACGAAAAATTGAACCTAATTAACTAAATATTTAAGGAGCATCCGCTATATTCTGTACCTAGGATGATCCGTTTAGCCAGATTTAACAAGCAATGGATACTCTTTAGAGAAATGTGAATGCCGGGTTTATTATAAAAGCTGAGTGTTGGTAAGAGAGGGGAATTGTATGGACAACGCTCAGGCTGTTGAGAGAGCCTTAGACGTACTTGAGTATCTTTCTTTAAATAGAACGAAATTAGAATTATCCGAGTTATGCAGCAGGCTGACGCTGCCCCAGAATAAGGTGCTTTTCCTTGTTCGCATTCTGGAAAGCAAGAGATATTTGAAATTAAATATGGAGCAACAGACTTGCATGCTGCAGCATAATGAGTTGCAACATCTTTTTATCGATAAAAAGACGTTGCAATGTCAAATTCCCAAAGGCTTGAGCGAAACTACCCTGGGAACAATTAGGGCGAGGATTGATTGTTTTCCAAAAGAATTAGGTTTTTACGCCAATGAGGTTGCGCTTAAAGCAGAAGTGTCTAGAGTGAACGCACGACGTTACCTGGTTTCTAAAAGCATATTGAGTAAAAAAAATTGAATACGAAAAGTCGGAAGACCAATCGTTAGATATAGTTTAATCGCCGAACCTCAGGGAAAGGAGGTAGAGTGCGTCATAAAATAGGTGATAATGTATTATCAATCCTCATGTTTGTTTAGGCAGGATTTGTATTTCTAACCTCATGTAACTCATTGTTTTTGTATTAAATAATCGAGGAGGCAAATCATGAGAAAAGCTAATTCGTCGGTACTATTGGTATGTTTGCTGGTCATCTTCACCTTGACTTGGGCTATGTCCGGGCTAGCGTTGGCTCAAGAAAATAGTATTGCGCCAAAGATCAAAGACATAGGCTCACAGGGTCCCGCTTCAATGATTTATATTGGTAATAGTTTCTTCTTCTTTAATAATGGCATACACAGATTTGTTGACGGAATGATAAAGGAAGGAATACCTGGGCATCGATTACGTTCCACCCTTGTTACCATTGGTGGCTCTGGGTTAGATTGGCATGATGTCAATTCTTACTTTAGACCAAACGCTATAGGTACATACTCATTTGATAGTAACAATAATCTTAATTTTAATGACCCTAATCAGAAACTGTTTGATGTGGCCATCATGATTGATTCAAGCCAAGGTCCAATTCACCCTAAGTTAGAAAATGTGTTCAAGGAATATGCCAAGAAACATAGTGATACAGTGCGCCGGTATAGCACTATCCCAGTACTTTTTATGTCCTGGGCATATGCCGATAAGCCTGAAATGACACGACAGTTAGAAATTGCCTATACACAAGCTGGCAATGATAATAACGTACTAGTGATTCCGGCGGGTTTGGCTTTTGCAAACTCTATCACTCTAAGACCAGATATCAATCTGTGGGCTCCTGACAAACGCCATCCCAGCGTTGCAGGATCTTATCTCGCCGGAGCGACGATCTATGCTACTATATTTAAAAAATCCCCAGTTGGTCTTAAATATAGTGGGGGGCTTGATGAATCTGTAGCCAGACATTTGCAAGAAATTGCTTGGGACACTGTGCAAGAATATTTTAGTCGTTGATAAATTTGTGCTTGCAGCTAAGTCACTCACAATTCAATGCTGTTTTAAATATTAGGGATCGAGTCAGGTTCTTGATAAAAAGCGTAGACAGCGACAAACTTCCAAGGATTTGACGCTGTCTACGCTGGGGAAAATTAAGGCGCGGAGTGCTTAATTACCAAAAGAATCAGATTTTAACAATGAGGTCTAGCTTAAAGCAGGAGTGTCTAGAGTGATTTCACGACGTCCTGGAGTACTTAGTTTCGAAAAGTATATGAGTAAAAATTGGAAGACTACGTCAGATAATTGCTGAATTACAAGAGTAATTAAGATAAATAGTGCTTGAACGAAGTTTATTCGCCTATCGTAATGGTAGGCTTTTTTTATTAGTAGATTTGGTTGCTTTTAGCTTTTCTCACTGGTAAACGAAGGCTGGCCCAGTAATTCGGTAATGAAACGGATAAAGGCTTGAGTTGCCAATGACAAATATCGATCTTTCTTCCATGCAAGACCAAATTCGATGTACAGAGGGTTTTTTAGGGGAATAGCCACTAACCCTTCGCTTTTACGAGCGATTCCTTCAATCAGGAAACAAACACCGGATCCCTTTGCCACCAATCTTCTCATAGTCTCTAGCTGGTTTGAGGACAGTAGGATCTTTGGACTAAAACCGTATTCTTGACAATCTTCAAGGATTACTTTGCGAACGTAGGTGCTTTCTTTAAACATAATAAAAGGATCGTCACGCAGTTGGTCAAGTGAGATAGTAGGGCAGCTTGCTAAAGGATGAGTTGGAGGAAGGCACACCATGAATTGTTCTTTAGAAATGAAGAGCATTTCAAGTAACGGTGAGGGTTGATAAAGGACAATTCCAAGGTCAAGCTCGCCCTTTTCAAGTAATTGACGGAGGTTAAATGAGCCGTCTTCAATCGTAGATAATTCTAACCCCGGGTAGCGTTTTGTAAATCCTTCTAATATCTTTGGCAGTAAAAACGGTCCAAGCATCGGAGGCACTCCGAATTTAAGTGAACCTTTTTGGAATTCGCGGTAACTTTGAATTTCCGCGACTGCATCCTGTAATAGGGATAAAACATCCGTGATTTTATTGTCGAATGCTTTACCCTCCTTAGTTAGAGACAACTGTTTTTGACTTCGGTCAAGTAATACGACACCTAATTCTTCCTCAAGCTTTTGAATTGCTACAGTAACGGTAGATTGTGAAACATAGGTCTGTTCAGCAGTCCTAGTTATGCTACTAAGCTTAGCAACTGAATGAAAGTATTCTAACTGGCGTAAATCCATAGTACCTCCAGCTTGTATAGTTTATATTCATTATACCATTATGAATATGAATTTTTCATTTATAGGATTAAAAGCTACACTGTAAATGGATATCCGTAGTAGACAAGTTTGCCGGCAAGGATTTAGTAAGGCAGTTTGATATCATTGAAAGGGGAGTAAAAAAATGAGCAAGTTGATTCGCGGGCTCATAGTGGTCTTCTTTGGCGCCTTTTTATGGTTTATTCCTGCACCTGAGGGAGTTAAAATCCAGGCTTGGCATTTGTTTTCCATATTTGTTGCAACTATTACAGGCTTAATACTTCAGCCGTTGCCTATTGGCGCTATGGCATTAATTGGTTTAACCTTTCCTATGTTAGTTGGGGTGATCACCCCTGCTCAAGCACTGAGCGGCTTTTCTAATACTACTATTTGGTTAATCGTATCGGCGTTCCTGTTTGCAAAGGGTTT
Source organism: Anaerospora hongkongensis (assembly GCF_004339805.1). Lineage (GTDB taxonomy): Bacteria > Bacillota > Negativicutes > Sporomusales > DSM-15969 > Anaerospora > Anaerospora hongkongensis. The sequence continues at coordinate 320,565 of NZ_SLUI01000003.1, forward strand.
TATTAAAACCGGATTAGGTAGAAGAATTTCCTATATGATTATGAAAGTAATTGGTGACAGTTCGTTGAAATTGGGTTATGCGTTAGTGATTAGTGATTTAATAATCAGTCCGGCAACGCCATCAAATACCGCTAGGGGTGGAGGTGTTCTGTTCCCGATTGTGCGTAGTCTTTGCTCTGCATTTAACTCGGAGCCGGGAGAAACTTCCAGACGGATTGGTGCGTATTTAATGAAAACAAGTTTCCAGGGAAATTGCGTAACATCAGCTATGTTTATAACCTCAATGGCAGCTAACCCACTGATTGTGTTGTTAGCTCAGAAGACAATCAATGTAAATATTAGCTGGGGTCAGTGGGCGCTGGCAGGTATCGTGCCGGGTCTGATTTCGCTGATGCTGGTGCCCATTGTTATCTATAAGCTTTATCCGCCAGAAATTACGAAGACACCAGAGGCCAAAGCACTAGCGATTCAAGAACTTGAAAAGATGGGGCCGCTCAGTCGAGAAGAAAAGCTAATGTGTATTGTATTCATAGGGGCTCTTTTATTGTGGAGTACTGCTCAACTTACTAATTTGGATGCAACGGCAGTTGCACTAACAGGTGTTTGTTTTATGATAGTCACGGGGATTATCACTTGGCAGGATGTTACGGAAGAAAAAGGAGCATGGGATGCGATGATATGGATGGGGGGACTCACTGCTTTGGCAGCTAACCTATCTTCACTCGGCCTAATCCCCTGGTTTGCCAAAACGGTTGCTGCTTCAATGACCGGAATTAGCTGGACTTTAGCGCTGGTTGGTCTATGTTTGGTTTACAATTTTTCACATTATATTTTTGCAAGCATTACGGCGCATGTTTCCGCTATGTACGCAGCTTTTATTGCAGTTGCGGTCGCAGCGGGGGCACCCGGTCTTTTGGCAGCGCTATCAATGGGTTATTTGTCCAGCTTGTTTACTACTCTAACCCACTACTCAACCGGCCCGGCCCCCATATACTTTAATGCGGGATATCTGGATCAAGCTACTTGGTGGCGCTTAGGATTTATTTTATCCGTAGTTCATATCTTGGTTTGGGGAACTATCGGCGTTGCATGGTGGAAAGTGATTGGGCTATGGTAAGGACAAATAAACAAGTTTTAGAATAATACAAAAGGTGAGTGAAAATGGTACTGTCATCAATCAATGCGAGACTAGTTACAATTCCGCTAGGTGCAGGAAGAGGTGGCTCAGGAGCTACGCAAGTAGAGGTTATACTAGTGGAAATCGTATCAAATGACGGAATAGTAGGAACAGGATTTAGCTATGCCCTTACCGGAGGGGGAAGTGCAATAAAAAAAATCATCGAAGATATGTTAGCACCTTTGGTAATTGGGCAACAAGAAATACGGTGGGAAATGATATGGTATCAAATTTGGGATAAAACTCATCGATTAGGAAGAGGCGTTGCTCTGCCTGCATTATCTGCCCTAGATATTGCAATTTGGGACTTGCGGGGGAAAAAACAAGGAAAGCCTTTGTATGAGCTATTGGGTGCACACAAAGAGAAAATCCAAATTTATGGAAGTGGCCGTGCAACTCATGGAATGAGTATTGAGCAATTAATCGAAGGAGCTATTTCTTACCAGGAAGAAGGATATAAAGCTATCAAGTTGCGAGCAGGAGCGCTGGGGATTAATAACGACCTCGCAAGAATCAAGGCAGTCCGTGAGCATGTTCCTAGCCTCCAAATGATGATAGACTGTAACGAACGATTTAATTATACGGATGCCTTGTGGTTTGGAAAACACCTGGAGCAACTAGACATTTACTGGATGGAAGAGCCGCTCATCTCAGACGATGTAGAGGGGCATCGTCGGTTAGCTGAACAGTTAAAATTAAGCATTGCAGTGGGTGAGCATCTCCAAGGAAGATTTGAATTTGTTCAATATCTGCAAAAAGGAGCTGCGACTGTTTGTCAGCCCGATGCACCGTTGGTAGGCGGTATATCTGAGTGGAGACGAATCGCTACTATTGCAGAGGGGTTTGGTGTTGTAGTCAGTCCTCACTTTTTGCCTGAGCTCCACGTTCATTTAGCGGCATCTACGGTCAATTGTGTTTCAATTGAGCATTTTCCTTTGATTAATGACATTCTTGGAGAGACTCTGACAATAGAAGCAGGTTATGCAGTGCCTCCTCAACGCCCAGGTCACGGGATTATTTGGGACTGGGAAAAGATAAAGCACTTTGAATAAATGCGTGAGTATATAGATTGAATGGAATTAAATATACGTGCAAATTAGTAGAAAACAGCATGAGTAAATTGGAGCCACAATGGAGTTAGATACAAGATGTTTTTTCGCAGCAATGAACAGAAAGATAGTTTTTTGTTATAAAGAACCGGCATTTGGAGCTTTTTGGGGAATGGCTATTCTTGCTTTCCTGTCTTCAGCCAACAAACAGCCGCTGCTTATAGCTCCGTTTGGAGCGACGTGCTTGCTGGTATTTACATGTTGGGATAGTGACTATGCTCAACCGCGCAACATCATTGCTGGACACTTTATTTCAGGCTTGTTTGGCTTATTATGCTTGGTCTGCTTTGGCCAAGTCTGGTGGTCATACGCAATAGCAGTTGGGACTGCAATATTGATGATGCAAATTACTCATTGTACCCATCCACCGGCTGCGTCAAACCCAATTTTACTTATAATGAAAGGTGAAAACTCGTGGTTCTTCCTTATAGAGCCTTTACTAGCAGGGTGTATTGTGTTAGTCGTTACTGCGTATGTTTTTCACAGATTTATAGCAAGGCGTAAGTACCCTAGGTATTGGTGGCAAATACGAACTGCTTCAAGAACGAAACGACAACAGAGAGGTAAGTTGCAAAATGTTTATTCCCGTAAAAATTACTGAAACCGTACTGCGAGACGGGCATCAATCCTGAGCAGCGACACGAATGAGAACAGAGCAAATGATACCTGCTCTTGAACGACTTGATGAGATCGGATTCGCCTCACTGGAGGCTTGGGGGGAGCTACCTTTGACAGTTGCTTGCGCTTTTTAGACGAAGATCCATGGGAGAGGCTTCGAACCTTGAAGAAATATATAAAAACGACTCCGATTCAGATGCTGCTTAGAGGCCAAAATATCTTAGGATATAACCATTACGCCGATGATGTCGTGCGGGAATTTGTAAACAGAGCAGTAGAATGGTGTTGGTATCACTCGCATCTTTGACGCGTTGAATGATGTGCGCAACCTGGAAGTAGCAATGCGTGCAGCAAAATAGGCAGGCGCTCTTGTTCAAGGTTGTTTTGTTTATACTATCAGCCCGTTTCACACTAATGAAACCTTTTTAGAGGTTGTAAAAAATATTGTACAGTTAGGTGCCGACTCCGTATGCATTAAAGACATGGACGGTCTTTTGGCACCGTATGCAGCATATGAGCTGGTTAAAACATTAAAAGCCGAGATCCCGGTGCCAATTCAATTGCATACTCACTACACGAGTGGCATGGCGTCAATGACTTATCTGAAGGCAATAGAAGCCGGTGTGGACATTGTAGATTGCGCCCTGTCGCCATTTGCTCTTGGCACCTCCCGGCCGGCTACGGAAGCTATTGTCGCTTCCCTGGAAGGCCATGCCTGCATCACTGACCTGAGAAAAGAAGCTCTCTATCCCATAGCCGATTATTTTCGTGGCGTTAAGAAAGAATTGGCTGGAACATTTAAGCTTAATACAGCCATCGATATCGACACGAAAGTACTCACCTTCCAAATCCCCGGCGGCATGCTATCCAACCTGCTCAGCCAGATGAAAGAACAGGGAATGGCTGATAAGTACCCTGAGCTTATTGAAGAAATGCCGCGAGTTCGGGCCGAAATAGGCTATCCGCCGCTGGTTACTCCGACTAGCCAAATAGTGGGCTCAGCATCTGCCTTTAATGAAATGTTGGGTAGATATAAGATTGTTCCGCGTGAAGTGAAGGATTTAGCAAGAGGAAAGTATGGGCGTACGCCGGCACCGATATCGGAGGAAGTACGCCAAGCTATGCTTGGTAATGAAACAATAATCACACATCGTCCTGCGGATGATATCGCACCACAGATGGAAGCTTTGAGAGCGCAACTGATCGACAAAGGATATACAAGCCCGCCTATTGAGGACGTCTTATCCTATGCACTGTTTCCTGAAGTGGCAATGGCTTATTTTCAAAAGGCTGGAAGGTGCTGACTATACATGATGATACCCGGAGGAAGTGAAAATATAATTTGGCAATAGAACTTGTTTTAGTTGGAAACAATGAAATAGCTGCGCAAGAGCTTGAAAGTGTAGTTGTAAATACTTTAGGAAACATGGTTACCTGCAAGAAGGCTACTTTACAAAACTATACTAAACTTACTGCTGATATATACGTGTGCTATAACACTCGCAAAAAAGAATTTGAGAGCCAATACGGAGCGGATAGAGTTTGCGCGTTAGAGATGCGTCCACCGGTTTCTTTCTTTATTCAGATTTCCCGAATACCAGCTGGTAACAAGGTCGTAATCTTTAACAATAATCATGATGGTGCGGGTGTAATGCTGAAGTTTTTGAAGGAATATCAGCTTACTCACGTGACATATACGATTACAGCCTTTGAGGAAGATAATGAAGAACAAGTCAAAGAAGACATATCCAGCACTGACTATATCATTGGATATGAAGGGCATGTTTCGGAGGGAAGGACTTTATATACAAAATATGGCGAGATGCTTAGGCATGAGGTAACAGTAATAGCTAGCCCTCCCCGAGAAGGAACGCCAGAGACAATCAGCCGCATGGCACAGAAAGTCATTACATTTGCTCAAAATCAAAATTTAAACCAAATTCTATTAACAAATGCCCAACGTATAAACAACTCGGTTTCTCTTGTAGCTGCCACAGTGGAAGAGCTCAATGCTTCGCTTGAAGAGTTGGCATCAACTATGCAGGAGGTAAAGCAACTCTCAGGTCAAGCTTCTCTTGATGTTAATAATTCTCACCAAATATTGGATGCCATTCGACAAATTGCCAGTCAAACAAATCTTCTAGGGTTAAACGCTGCCATTGAGGCAGCAAGGGCTGGTGATCAAGGGAGAGGATTTGCTGTAGTCGCTGATGAAGTCCGAAAGTTATCGGTGCAAAGTAGTGAATCGGTTAAAAACATAAGTGAACTGTTAAATCAAATGAAATCATCTATGGGGTTAGTCATTCAAAATACGCAGCAGACGGCGACAATTACTATGGAACAGGCTGTTGCAACTCAATCCATTACAAACATGATAAACGATTTACAACAGATCAGTGAGGAGATGCTAAGTTTAGTGAAGAGAACCTAACGAGTAGTATATTTGGAGAAATTACGGCACACTTACTTAAAAGGTCAATTTTATACGTTAATCGAGCGGTGATCCTTGGTCAAGGTTTTATATTGTATTGGTACTAGCGTTAGCTGGTACCATTTTTATATGAAAGGGATAATAAGATGTTCAACAAAAATATAGTACTGTTTTCCGGATCAGCAAAATTGCCAGTAGATACGGCATCATTTAAAAAGTATAAATATATTTCGCTAGTTGTCCTAATTGATATGCAATCGGGCGAAATCGTTGAAGTGGAGTACACAGTGTTGACCCAGCTCTCAAGAAATTTTATAGCAAGTTTACTTGTTGGAAATAGTTTAATGAATGGAATAGGGGAGATAGTAAACAGTATTAGTGTATATTACCAAGGTGATGCTCGAAAGGCAATAATTACCTCGTTGCGCACTATTTACGCTAAGTATGTAGTGTTTCACAAAAATAGAAAAGAGGCTGCTAGCTGATACCAATACGAAAACACTGGAATGGTATTCAAACCAGGGCAGTAAGTCGGTGACGGTCGCCGTGAAGGAACAAAAAAATGGCCTCACCTTAGCGAAAGTACATGCAGTGATGAATACCAGCTTGCTAAAAACGCTTTTACTAGTACCAACCGGTGATCTAGTGGTCGCCCAAGAGGCGCAAATCCGCCAACTGGCATTACCGAATTAGCTTAGTAAAGGAGGTCGCGACATGGGAGAAATGGCGCGCCAGGCGGCGACTTACGGTTTTCCCAATGATCGTGGCTTTATTCCTTCTGGTAAGGTTAGAAAAACGCTTGACCGATTTTACCGACGGTATAAACACAATGTGCTACTGCGTAGAGAGGATGGAGGTCGCGAACAAGTCATGTTAAAAACAGTCTATGGCCCGCCGCCGGCTGACGAGGAGAGGATTGAAGCTACTGATCTGGAAATGGATAGCGGCATCCGGGAAGAAGAAGAGATAGCAGCTGCCGCGCCTGAAGCAAAGCCCAGCGCCGGAAGAAAGGAGTTGGGCAAGCGTGAATCTTGACATACTGCTGGTCACTATTGATGCGGTGTTGGACGCTCTGCCGGAGGACATCGACAAAGAGCATCCCGAACGGTTGAAATTTATCCGAGATATTCTCGGACTGGTGTTAACAGTTCGCAAATTGAATACGTTATGAATAATGAAGCACGCCCGAAAAAACGGGGTGCTTTCATTATTTAATCCAGTTTCGCCGCGCCATTGTTTCAACATGCCCGATCTAAGTATTCGTCATAGCCTGGTTGTAGCTTCCTTAAGAAAGATACATCGCTTATTATGAATTAGTTTTATAATGAGATCCTTGTATGGCGAAAGAAATTTTGTTTTCGCATCAGGGTATACCTTTAAAATACCGCGTTCCATTGGTAACCGCGACAGCTGCTCGAATATTAGTTATATAAGTGAATAGGAGTTGTAGAGTATACTTTAATATCACCTCGTTTTCTGGGCGCCGGGCTTCTGACGAAACAGAAAGGCAAATTTGAAGAATAACGCCTATTTTAAATATATAAGCAAGAAATATGCCTAATTAAATGACACATGAGAAATGTAGTAAAAAAGATCTTATTGAACTTACCAATGCAATTATCCAAACGTGTTAATTACGTTGAAAGAATGGCGATTACGAAAAAATGATGCTGAGATCTGAATATAACCTAACTGAGCTTTATGATAAGAACCCGCTCCGGATCGTTTCTTTTTTCTGTATCAGGCGACGGCTTAAAATAATTCATTTATTACTAGGCTTCTGCAGCTCAAATACACTGGGGAGTGTTTAAAGACAAAGTCAGGTCTTTTGAAGTCTAAGCAGAATAGGTTTCCGCAGACGTATCACGTCATGTAGGTAAACCGGGAGGGGAAGAAGAAATGGTATCGAATAGTTATTTGACAAAACATATTCTGTGATTTCTGGATCGTAAAATTATATTTGTATGTTGATGGTGGTGGTTTATCTTGATAATACAGCAAAATCCTTTAGATTAACTTATTAAATAATGTTTACGGGGTGGTCGGTTAGTGCCAGTGACTTTATTTTCCGTATAGGTATACACAATCATTCATATAAAATGGCCGTCCTTGCAACATAAAAGCCGGATGAAATTGTAATTCATCCGACCAAGAAGGGTAAAAGAGGCTGCCGATTCTCATGAATACCTTTTGTTCTGAAGGTCCTGATAGAGATTGTTAATTACGATTTAATAAGTCTGACTCCTAATTCAAATGCTTTTTGCAAATCGTCAGCCGATATTTTTTCGACACGATTAGATTTTTCTTCTTTATCCGGCATCAGATAAACGTACTTTGAATAATCGTCAAATTGAACGGTATTTGTTAAAGTTAGTAGTTCACAACTACCCAAGGCGGCCCATAATTCCCGCAAAATTAGTTAAAGTATTTTTAAACCCTCTTTCAACATAAATTTCATCACTGACATTCATTGTTACAATTAAAGCTGTTTTAAAGTTTTTCGGTTTAGGGCCTGTAGACGTACTACCGTAATCAAGATATTGAAAAAGCAATCTGTCTGTAAATGAACGCATTTGTCCAGATAGATTGGGCCAGGACAATATATCGAACCATCATCGCTCTCGCAGCCAAGAACCTAAAACCCTTATTCATTTCAATAACAAGTGCCTTATAGGAGCAGTCCTCATGGGCATACTGAGTCAATTTTATTCCTTCTTATTAACCCGATACACAAAGCATATCGTAGAACAATGCCGTTCTTGGCTGTAGTCAAGTGCCATGCGACTTCAAATCAGGTGCGAAGAGGTCTCCTTGTCTTGTCAAATATGGTTCCGGCAGTTAAGTGTTTAGTGATTTAACAGAATGGAGGAATGACGGATGGAGGCGCAATTATATCTCGGGGAGGTTTTTCGTTAAAAGGTGATGATTACTTCATCTGGCGTGTTTTTGTATTTTTAGAACAGATTTGGTCAATGAATATTATGGAGGTTGGCTGTAAGATTAACCTTCATGTCAACAGCGGGACATAGTGAAGCCGCTCAGTTAAGGAATTATTGTATCGTTCGCCTTTACCAGTAAATGGGCCGATTACGTCGGCACTGTCGCCCCTGACGGGCTGTCGACGTGGGGGTGAGGCTTGCTCTAGCCAGTAATCTAATTTCTTTTGAAAAACCGTAGAACTAAATCAACAAAACCTAGGAACATTCTCAATGATACACAAAATACGTTACGGACAGATATTTCAGATCATTTGTCAAAGACGTGCAGGCAGTATCGAGGAGGCCAATAGTGTTGACTGTGGATTTCGAAGTGGGTTTGAGGTTATGGAGGTGAGAAAGTGGACGAACAAGATTGGGCTATATTGCTAAAGCTGTATGAAGAGAAAAGTATTACGAAAGCGGCTGAGGTATTATTCATTTCGCAACCAGCATTAACCGCACGGATAAAGCAAATCGAGGACAGATTCGCAGCGCAAATTGTAATACGCGGTAGAAAGGGAGTGCATTTTACTCCGGAAGGTAAGTATCTGGTCGAACGCGCCCGAGAAATGTCGCAGAAGATGCATATTATCGAAGGCGCGATTTGGACAATGAGGAATGAAGTTAAGGGGCTATTAAGAATAGGTGCGTCCAATTATTTTACCGGGCATAAACTACCGGAATTGCTGCGGCAGTTTCAGGCGAGGTACCCAGATGTTGAATTTAAAGTTGTCACCAATGACAGTAGGAAAATTGTCGATCTTATAATTAATCATGATATTGATGTCTGTTTCGTCCACGGGAAATTTGAGTGGTCTGGTATGGAGGACTTGCTTCTTGAAGAGAACATGTTTCTTGTTTCTACGAACGAAATTAGGGTTGCAGATCTTCCGAAAACCACATGGATAAATTATACAACAAGTAAGCCTATTTGGGATATGCTGGATACCTGGTGGAAGGACAACTTTTCCCAACCGCCACATGTCGGAATGGAAGTAAATACGGTGGATTCCTGTATAAGAATGATTATGAAAGGATTGGGGTATGGTTTTCTGCCAGAAGGGGTATTGGATTATACTGAAAAGGCATATAAAATTAAGATGATTGACAGACAGGGGGAACCACTGAAGCGTCCGACTTGGATGTTTTACCACGAAGACAGTTTGAAAATCACGTTGGTGAAGACATTCGTTGATTTTGTGAAGGGGTTGGATATTCGGTCTATAAGTTTGTGAGAAAGTGCTAGACCTACCATGTTGGCGCAAAGGCCAATGTGAGTAGGTCTTTGTTTTGTCCAATAAATGCAAATATTTTAATTATTTATGCTGAGGATCAGCATTTCATATTATCAATATTTTTGGTGATTTACTATAATTTTAGTAGCGTACCACTTGGCTTAGGTACCGGAGCTTATACTCCGATCTTGGCTTGCAATTCAGTCAGCAAAATATTTGCAAAGAATGAGTACACGATAATCTGACGTGATACAATAAACAAATTTTGCAAGGGATTGAAAAGTTCAATAGTGGTCCCTAACATAATTAAGTGGATTCACAAACGAAAAGTTGGCCAACTTTTTGAAATAAATAGATATATAACGGAAATAGGAGGGATAATGAGCCGATAATTATCTTGGTTGACAGTTGAGCAGCTACCTACGCCTGCCCTGATACTTGATACCGCTGCTTTTGTGCGCAACATCAAAAGGTGTGTTTGGGTATAGAGGATCCCTTCAAAATGTTATTGAACGGGAGGAAGAACAAAACAAGGGCGGATGGCCTCGGAGCTTATTGTACAGGAGTGAAAGCGGTTGCCGGAGTAGGTATAAAGGTATAAATTTCCAGTTGGTCAGGCATGGTCATTCGATATCGATACTAAGATTTCCAGTAAACAAATATAACAGTCCAAGCGGGTTCTTATATTTTTATGGATGGGACCTATCAAAAGCGGAGAAAAATTCCATTCGAACAATCCCTGACGGTACTCGACCATATGTAGATGGTTCGCCAAGGAATCGTAAATCGATTTGACCGATAGCAGCGCGCAGAGCATAACCGATAGCAGAAATACGAAGGAGTGATAGATTATGTTTGATTGGTACCGAAAAATGAAACTGGCCAATAAGATTTTTCTAGCAATGATACTAGGCTCCGTCGTAGGAATGGTAGCAGGTCCAGTTGCAGTTCAGCTAAAATGGATCGGCGATATATGGCTGAATATGCTTAAGATGATTATTGTGCCGATAGTCATTTTTACCGTCGTTCAAGGCATAACCAGCATGGAGAGTCCCAAAGCATTAGGCCGCATGGCGTTTCGAGTTACAAGTTATTATATAATTACAACGGCTTTAGCAGTGTTGGTAGGTGTCGGCGTAGCCAAATTTATGCAACCGGGTCTCGGTTTTGTCTTCGAAAAGGGCGGAAAAATAGCTGAAGTACCTAAGTTAGTAGATTTCAAGACATTTTTTCTCGCGATGTTTTCTGATAACATGTTTGCTTCCTTTACAAAAGGAGATATCTTACAGGTACTGGTAATTGCAATATTGATCGGTGTCGCCATAGTGTTTATGCCTAGAGAAAAGGGACAGCCAGTTAGGGCATGGTTTAACTCTATGAGCCAATTGTTCATGGCAGTAGTTGGCGTAATAATGGACATATCGCCGGTAGGAATATTCTGCTTGATGGCATCGGCGTTAGGGACATACGGTTTAGGGTTCATGGGGACAATGTCCAAACTTATCGGAGCATTTTATGTTGCGTGTGCAGTCCAGGCATTTGCGGTCTATATTCCCACGGTTTGGTTGTTCGCAAGTTGGTCCCCGATCGAATTCCTTAAACGGATGAACGAATCGTTGGTATTTGCGATCAGCGCTTGCAGCAGCACGGCTGCCATTCCAATTAATATTAGGATCGCAAAAGAAGAATTCAAAGTTAAAGACGTATCTGCTGACTTCATGATACCGTTCGGCACACAGATAAATCATGACGGATCCGCAATAATGCTCGCGGTGGTAATAGGTTTCTGTATGCAAGCGGTAGGGATGGACTTCACTGCGGAACACTTGATCCAAATGGTATTATTGGGGGTCGTGGTTTCCATGGGAGGTGGCGGGATACCGGCAGCCGGCGTGGTCAAATTGATGATTGTTGCACAAGCGTTTAATGTACCATTAGAAATTGTAGCTATCGTAGGTTCCTTGTACAGATTATTCGATATGGGGACTACCGCTTTGAATGTTATAGGAGATGTAGCTGGTGTAATCATTGTTGATAAATTCGAAAAGAATACCGAAACATTGTCAAACATGGGTTAGTTGAACATGCTGGTATATTATTCTCATTCTCCTGAGCCTAAGGCAATGCTATTGGACGTAGTGGAATGGTAGATGTGAAAGTAATAATAGTAAAGGGCGAACTCAACAAGTCAAAATAGGTAGTAGGGCAGTCGTTGTCTTTAAGGCTAATTGAGATATGAAAATGTTAGCTTGTCTAAGCGCATGACGGAGTAATCAGTTAATTACAAAGGAGATGTATAACCATGATCGATAAAATAAGGAATGAAATTCCCGCCTGCAAAAACTATACCTATGTCGATGTGTCAGGCCGTTGTCCGATGTCCAATCCGGTAGCGGCAACGATCGCTGAGTTTGTCAGCGTTTGTCAGAACGAGGGGGCGAGGAAGGACGAATGGGTCGCCAAGGTGGAGCAGGTCAGGGCTAAATTTGCGGCATTCGTGGGGGCAACAGCCGATGAGATCGCTTTTACCAAGAACATTTCGGAAGGACTCAACATCATTATCAACGGGCTTGATTATGCACCGGGTGACAATATCGTCTTTATATCTGCCTTGGAGCATCCTAATCTGGTGTATGCCTTAAACCATCTCCGGGCCAGGGGTGTAGAGATACGCGATGTCGCTTCGCCCGGATACGACTACAATATCTCAGAAATATGCGCCCAAGTGGACGCGAAAACACGGTTGGTATGCTTATCCTCCATTTCGTTCCGATCCGGGGCGCGAGTCAAAATCAAAGAAATTGCCGACATCCTGCACAAGAAGGGCGTGCCATTGCTCATCGATTCGGCTCAGTCCCTCGGCATCATCGACATGAATATGACCGAACTAGGCGTCGACGCCATGGCCGGCAGCATCCAAAAAGGCATGATGGGAACCTATGGTATGGGCGTGCTGTACTGCAAGAAGGAGTTTGCCGAAAAACTTGTCCCGGTTTTTTTGGCAAAATTTAGCGTGGCAGCAGAGGATAAGAGAGAGTTTATACAGGAGGACCCGAATAGGATCATTTACGCCACAGGAGCTAGGCGGTTTGAGATCGGCAACTATAACTATATGGGTCTCTATATCTTGGATACTTGTCTGGATATTTTGATGAGCATCGGTGTCAATGAAATAGAAAAAAAGGTTCTAGGATTAAGCGGCGTATTAATCGACGAATTGGTTAAGAGAAGATATAGAGTGCTTACGCCTATCACTACGGCGGAGCGGGGTGGCATAGTAAGTTTTATGCCGGAAAATCCAAAGTACGTGTGGGAACAAATGACTGAGAAAAAAATTAAGTTGTCTTTGCGGGGTGATATTGTCAGAGCGTCATTCCATGTATATAACAACATGGACGATGTGGTAAATGTCTTAAAGGCAATTGATGATATCAGATAAACATATCAAGTTCGGTTTTTTCCTAGTAGGTTGTTTTCCGACTTTAGTATTTATTAGGTGAGTCAAAAACATAAATATCCTTGCAGGCTGTACTCCGGAGTTTTTCCAGAATGGAGGATAGCCTGTTTGGATAAATGGAGTTAATAAGAAAGAATCGGCGACAGAAAATGCTGACAATAGGAATAATGGGCGGCATGGGGCCAATTGATCCGACTAGGTTAATGGCACAAGAATTGGTAAGGCTAGCCTGGGAAGATTGTAGGCGAATTGAAAAATCGCCATAAGCGTTAGTAGAGATTGCGAAGGGGAAGCGGCGCAACAGGGTGAGAGGTTGCCGTAATGCCCCCGGCAAATAAGACGGATTTAGGTCACAAACCTCCGGAGTGTTTGCCTGAATTGATAGATGACTTGTACACCAACGCGGAGTGGATACGCTCCGCGTTGTAAAATTTGATCCACTCAGTGATTGCCTACTCAGCCTGAGCGAACTTTCAAAGTTCTGCTGCCAAACCTACTTTCTTTTATTGTGCGGAAATAGCGTTCGATCATCCCGTTGTTCTCGGGTTCCCTGTGCGGGATGAACCGTTGCTGGATGCCAAAGAATTTCGTTTCGTCCATAAATCGGATTGGCAAAAATATTGATTGGTATCGAAAAATAAAATTGGCCAATAAGATTTTTCTAGCAATGACTCTAGGTTCCGTCGTAGGAAATGGTAGCAGGCCCTAAGTAGAAGATCAATTGGGTTTGTGGGTATATCCTAAAGTCAATCTGAAGCAATGAACTGGAAGCGAATGAAAGGAGAAAGCAATATGTTGATTTTCATTGGGTTAATAATTGTCATTGTTACTATTTATTTACTTATAAAGCAATATGAAACGCGAATGATATTATGCGCGTCCGGATTCCTTATGTCAATTTTATCAGGAAAATTCTTCGCGGGATTTGATGCCTTTGCCAAAAATATGATCATGAGCGGCAGTATTGAAACCATATGTTCTGTTATGGGGTTTGCCTACGTTATGAAATTGACAGAATGCGATAAGCATTTAATTCATTTATTGGCTAAAGTTCTACTTCGTGTAAGGCCCATTCTAATTCCGGCTGCTGTGATTGCGACTTTCTGTGTAAACATGGCGCTTCCGAGTGCAGCGGGAACAGCAGCAGCCGTTGGAGCAATTCTTATACCTATTCTAATTTCAGCGGGAATACATCCGGCTATAGCAGGAGCAGCCATATTATCTGGTCTGTGGGGGAGCTTGTTAAATCCAGGGAATCCACATAATCCGTTTATTGCAAAAATTGCCAATATTGGCGTAATGGATGTTATAGCAATTCACCACACTACAGTTATTACAACGGCAATTACTGCAGCATTGGCCCTTACGATTGTCGCAAAAATCTTAAAAGAAGATAAAGTCGATATTTTAGAAGAAAATAGTGGAGCTCAATCAAGTTTTCACGTAAATCCACTATATGCAATGGTGCCTCTTTTACCCCTGACATTATTAGTAATTGCAAGTGCCAAATTAATACCAGGCTTTAAAGTTGGAGTCCCCCAGGCAATGCTCATTGGATCAGTTATAGGCGTATTATTGACGCGTAAAAACCCGGCAGAAGTATCCAAATCCTTTTTTGACGGTATGGGCTCCGCCTATTCAGGCATTCTTGGAATTATCATTTCGGCAGGTGTTTTCGTAGCGGGAATGACTGCGATAGGACTGGTGGATAAATTTACAGAGATACTTACACATTCGACCAGCATCGTAAAAGTTGCAACGGGATTCGGTTCATTTTTGCTAGCAGTTTTAGCGGGATCAGGCGATGCGGCTGGGTTTGCATTTAACGGTGCTATCACGCCACAAGCTGAACAATTCGGCTTAAAAATCGCTAACATGGGCAGTGTTGCGACTTTGGCTGGGGCAATAGGACATAAAATGTCTCCCATCGGAGGGTCAACAATTATATGTGCAGGTTTGGCCGGAGTCAATCCGTTTGATCTTGCAAAAAGAAATGCACCAGGAATGGTCATCGCCACCATTGTAGCAATGATTATGCTGTTCTAGCTCGTGTAACTAACTGGGAAAATTGGACAAAGAATAATTATAATAGGGACCACAGCGTAATGGACTAGGGGGCAGTACGAAAAGAAAGATTGAATTGACGAGATTAGAAATTTCTAAAAAAGCTTGACTGGATTTAGGACAGAAAATTCAAGCCAAAGCTAGATCTGAATATATGAGAAATGTTGAATAGATAGGCTATAAAAAGAGATGTAGACAGGAGGAATTATTATGAAACAAGGTACTTATCGGGTGCGGCTGGATTGGCAGAAATGCTTAAAGGCGGGGAATCATGGACGTTACTACACCTGAACAAGCAAAAATCGCCGAAGAGGCAGGCGCTTGCGCGGTAATGGCTCTGTAACGGGTACCCGCTGATATCCGGGCCGCAGGAGGAGTGGCCCGCATGGCTGACCCTACAATTATTCAGCGGATTATGGAGGTCGTAACTATACCTGTCATGGCCAAGGCGCGGATTGGGCATTTTGTTGAAGCTCAAATACTAGAAGCCCTGGGAATTGACTATATTGATGAAAGCGAAGTTCTCACACCTGCAGATGATAAGTTTCACATTAATAAGTATCTCAGCAAGGTTCCATTTGTTTGTGGCGCAAAAAACCTAGGGGAAGCCCATCGGCGCATAGGGGAGGGTTCAGCTATGATCCGGACCAAGGTGAGCCGGGAACCGGTAATGTTGTGGAGGCGGTTAAGCATATCCGCATGGTGATGAGCGAAATTCGTCAACTACAGAATCTGCCGGACGAGGAAGTAGCTGCTTTTGCCCAAAATATAGCCGCTCCCGTCGAACTGGTTCTGGAGACCAAGACATTAGGACGCCTGCCGGTAGTAAACTTTGCCGCCGGTGGTATCGCCGCTCCTGCGGATGCCGCTATGATGATGCAATTGGGCTGCGATGGGATATTCGTCGGTTCGGGCATCTTTAAATCCGGCGATCCAATGAAGAGGGCTAAAGCCATCGTTGCTGCTACTACCTATTATAACGATCCCCAAGTTTTGACCGATGTGTCTAAAGATTTAGGTGAGCCCATGGTGGGCATTGAGATCTCGACCATTGCGCCTAATGAGAGAATGCAGGAGCGAGGTTGGTAGTTAATATATCAGTAGAAACAGTTATGTTATTTTTAGGAGAATAGAAAAATGATTGATCTGAGAAGTGACACGGTTACAAAACCTACAAGAGAGATGCGTGAAGCAATGTATAACGCAGAAGTGGGAGATGATGGATATGGTGAAGATCCCACAGTTAATGCCTTAGAAAAATTAGCGGCCGAAATCACAGGTAAAGAAGCTGCATTATTTGTAACGAGCGGGACGTTGGGTAATCAAGTAGCTGTGTGTGCGCATGTAGGAAAGTGTGATGAGGTTATATGCGACGCCAATGCCCATATTTTTGGATCAGAGGGTGGAGGAATTAGCGCGCATTCCGGTGCGCAAGCTCGTCCTTTAACTACTGAATTTGGAAAACTTAAGCCAGAACAAATTGAAGATGCTATACGACCTAAAAAACTTAATTCTCCACGTACGGCTCTAATCACAGTTGAGAATACATGTAATCATGCTGGAGGCACCTTTTATACAGTCGCTGAGTTGGCAGAAATTAAGAAAGTTGCAGATAAGTACTCTTTACCTGTACATATGGATGGTGCTCGGATTTTTAACGCTGCTGTTGCGCAAAATGTGGACACTAAAGAGTTATGCGAGTATGCTGACTCAGTTCAGTTTTGTCTTTCTAAGGGACTCTGTGCACCAGTGGGATCATTACTTGTTGGCAGTAAAGAATTCATCCAAAACGCACGTAGACATCGACGCATTATGGGGGGCGGAATGCGGCAAGCTGGAATTATCGCTGCTGCAGGCATTGTTGCATTGAAAACAATGATTGACCGATTACATGAGGATCATGAACACGCATATATGCTCGCTATTGCTATTGAAAATACGAGACTTAAAATTGATCTGAAAACAGTGAAAACCAATATTGTAATGTGTGATACATATCCCTTAGGGCTAACCGCTGCCGAATTTGTTGCAAGGTTAGTTTCACGCGGAGTTAGAGCGAGCGAATATGGAAAGTACAAAGTTAGAATGGTCACACATCATGATGTGACCAAAGACGACATCATTCGTGCATCAGAAAGCATTATAGAAATGGCGCGGTAACGAGATGGACATAAGGCTTCAAGAGGATATAAGTGAGCGCATACTATTATAAACTCATAATCAAAGTATTTCCATCTGCCATTGCTGAGGTTAAAATCTTTAATAAAATTATGGAGATCGCAGCTTAATATTCTACTAAAGATAGGTGTACCTTTGACTTTGTGAACTTGTGCACCAGAACCATTTTTCGGGCAATCTCTTGTGTTTAGTAATTTATCAGACTGGCCGGATGACGGATGGGGCGCAACACTGCCGGTAGATTTTACCGGGCAGATTGTTTATTACGTGGGACCGACACCGGCCAAGCCTGGTCGGCCGATAGGCTCGGCGGGGCCGACCACCAGCGGCCGCATGGATGCCTATACGCCCCGGATGCTCGACCAAGGTTTGAAAGGCATGATCGGCAAGGGATATCGGACACCGGAAGTCGTGGAAGCCATGAAGAAGCACAATGCTGTCTATTTTGCCGCCACCGGCGGAGCGGCGGCACTCATTGCCAAAACGATAAAAACCTATGAAGTTATTGCTTATCCTGACCTGGGGGCCGAGGCGATTGCTAAAATGACGGTCGAAGATTTACCGGCTATTGTCGTTATAGATAGCGAAGGGCGCAACTATTACGAGGAGGGCCAAAAACAATATACTCGGTTGTAAATTAGTTAGCAGGAGTAATAGCGACGCGATATGGTATATACAAGCGCTCCTAATAACGAACACTTTTACGATGATACCTTTAAATCTCCAGAGTTAAGAGCTCTAGGTTATATAGTAGCTGGTCAAGTTAGCTTCTATAAAGAGTCAACTCGTAAACACACCACCCAGACATCATTTTATGTAAGCAAACAAATATGACAATAGAATGGCTAATAATGAAAACATAAAAATGGAGAGGGATAGTAACATGGCTACAAATGCACAGAGGTATTGTAACGAACTCTATCGCCGAATTGTCGAACGAAATGCGAACGAACCGGAATTTCACCAAACAGTGCAGGAAGTACTTAGTTCTTTGGTACCTGTTCTGGATAAGAATCCTGAATATATTGAACTGGGAATCGTTGAGCGGATCGTGGAGCCGGAGCGACAATTTATATTCCGAGTACCTTGGATGGATGACACGGGCAAGGTAAGAGTAAACCGGGGGTTCCGAGTTCAGTTTAACAGTGCAATCGGTCCCTACAAAGGCGGCTTGCGGTTCCATCCGTCAGTTAACGTCAGCATCGTCAAGTTCCTTGGTTTTGAACAGACCTTCAAGAATTCACTGACAAGTTTGCCTATGGGCGGTGGCAAAGGCGGCTCCGATTTCGATCCCAAAGGCAAATCTGATGCCGAAGTGATGCGTTTCTGTCAGAGTTACATGACGGAGCTGTATCGATATATCGGCCCGAATACAGATGTGCCAGCCGGTGATCTTGGCGTTGGCGGTAGGGAGATTGGCTACCTTTTCGGGCAATATAAGAGAATAAAAGGCGGTTATGAAAATGGCGTTTTGACGGGAAAAGGACTTACTTATGGCGGAAGCCTAGCCCGCCCGGAAGCTACTGGCTACGGGATCGCATACTTCTGCCAGGAGATGATGAAATCCAAAGGAACGTCCTTTGACGGTAAAACCGTTGCTGTATCCGGTTTTGGGAATGTAACTTGGGGTACAGTAAAAAAGATTAATGAATTAGGCGGTAAGGTAGTTACACTTTCAGGCCCTGACGGATATATCTATGATCCCGACGGTATCACTGGGGAAAAAGTTGAATATCTGCTAGAAATGAGAGCATCCTGCCGTGACAGGGTTGAGGATTATGCTGACCAATACGGTGTGATGTTCAATCCGGGTGAAAAGCCTTGGGGAGTTAAAGTTGACGTCGTTATCCCTTGTGCTACTCAAAACGAGATCATTATTGACGATGCCAAGAAAATTGTTTCGAACGGGGTGAAATTTGTTTGCGAAGGAGCAAATATGCCTTGTACAAACGATGCAATTGAGTATTTCATAGAGAACGGCGTATATCTTGGGCCGTCTAAAGCTGCCAATGCTGGTGGTGTGGCCGTTTCGGGCCTCGAGATGTCCCAGAACAGCATGCGACTGGCTTGGTCTTTTGAAGAAGTTGATGTGAAACTCAAAACGATTATGCTCAATATCTATAGAAGCGCCAGCAAGGCAGCAGAAGATTATGGCTACAAGGACAACCTGGTTGTCGGCGCTAACATTGCCGGATTTATTAAAGTCGCTGAGGCAATGAAGGCGCAAGGTTCGGTATAAAGAAAGTAAAAGGCTATTAGTTTATCAAACATCTCTAATGGAGGCCTTTGATGTAAAAGTATCGACAAACACTGACGCGGCACCCCCTCACAAGGGGGCTGCACCATGATAGGAATGAGGAGGGGGGCTGTGGTACGAATAGAGGGTATAGCGAGTGAGATTGAAGAAAAGCGAGACCTGATTCACCGTATGGCTCGGAAATAATCATTGACTTCGCTAGAGTTAATGCTATCAAAGCGGTGGACCCAATCCTATATATGGTATGCCAGGGGAATTCAGCCATGGTTGACGCTGCCAGGGCAGTTGGAATTCGGTACGTTGAAGAATATATTTCCTCAGACGTATCACGTGGAGTGTTGCGTTTTACTGAAAAAAACACAGCCCGTGAAACCAGATGGGGCATGGGTTCACGGACTGTGGGAATAATGGTGTATGTTTCCCTGAACGTGGCTAGAAAACACCAAAGCTTTTCGAGAGGCCGCTGAAAAACATAGCCTTCACAGGTAGCTGGAAATAGGCACATTAATAAAGACGACCCTTCATTCACCTATTTGGAATGAAGGGTCGTCTTTTCAAGGTTTTTGTGTACTGAAGAGGCGCCTTATTGCCCCATCAGCTTTACGATCCTTTTGAGGTTAACACGAATATCGCCATCGCTCCTTGTATTTCCAGGCCAATCAGACTCGATGACGATGCAACACATCACATGGGAACATACAGATTTCAAGTTTGCCACAGCCTTTAGTTATACTAGGCATTCGGAGGCGCTAGCGGCAAGTAGAGTTAGTGATATTCGTTGCAGTAAACAAGTTCAAAAAGTGAAGAGCCGTTGCTGGCATGTAGCGGTTTCGAACCCATATGATCGCGGCGGTCGTTTCTAATGAGGATCTGTAATCTCTTTGGCAATTAGATTTGTTCGGGGAATCAAGCCAATTGCTGACCGTGGGACAACAGCAATGCCGATATTAGCATCAGCCCAAGCAAGTAAGGGCATTACATCATCACTTTCACAAAGAATATAGGGAGAAAAGCCGGCTTGACGACAGTAATAAACAAGTTGTTCTTCAAATTTACGGTGAATCATTAGCGGCTTGTTCTTTAAGTCGACTAGGCTAATCGTATCTGATGATTTACTAGTGATGCCAGGGTGCTCAGGACTGTAAAGAATTACTAGTGGTTCGTTGGGGAGTTTGATCGATTCGTAAATATTCGTATCAAAAGGAAGACGAACCATTCCTAAATCTACAATTCCTCTGTCTAGCAGTTCGGTTATGCGACTGGTTTCTCCCTCTCGTATTCTAAAGGTTACATTAGGATAAAGACTGCGAAAGGTTTTAATAAGGTTAGGCAATAAGGTAGCTCCTGAAGCTGTAACCGCTCCAATGGAAAGAACGCCACGTATTCCGTTATCAAAATCTTGAAGTTCTTTTGTGGTCGTATTAAGAAGTTCGGTAATTTGTTCGGCCCGTGTTCTAAATAAGTGTCCCGCAGCTGTTAGTTTTACCTTGCGTTTGCCTCGTTCTAGTAGCTGAACGCCTAGTTGTCCTTCCAACTGCTTGATCTGTCGGCTGAGAGGCGGCTGCGCCATGTGCAGCCGTTTGGCCGCAGCTGATATATTGCCCTCTTCTGTGATAGCCAAAAAGTATTGTATATCTTTGATATCCATTTCGTATCCACTCCCAGGTTCTTTATAAGTAGCATAATACTCTATGAGAGACATTCCAGTCAATTGTATTATACTTTTTTGATATAATAAACCGAGTTATATGGTATTTTACGCATTGTTACAGAACAGTTATAATTTTCAATATAGATAATAAAGTGAGGTGAGCAAGATGAGCTTAAGAGTACATACCAATCGCTGCAAGGGCTGCGGTATTTGCGTAGAGTTTTGCCCCAAGAAAATATTGACTGTAAACAAAGTTGAGAAAGTGGAAGTTATAAGTGAGAAAGACTGTATCGCGTGTCGCCAGTGCGAGATGCGCTGCCCTGACTTCGCCATATTTTGTACACAAATAACAAAGGAGTGAACCATAGTGTCTAGAGTTAAACTTATGCAGGGCAACCAGGCTGTCGCTGAAGGCGCTATTGCTGCTGGCGTGACATTCTTTGGTGGATATCCAATCACGCCTTCGACTGAAGTAGCGGAAGCCCTTTCGAAAATGTTACCCGCTGTTGGAGGCAAGTTTATTCAAATGGAAGATGAGATCGCCGGTATTGGCGTTATCATTGGAGCTTCCCTCACAGGCAAGAAAGTCATGACCGCCACCAGTGGCCCCGGTTTTTCTTTAAAACAGGAGCTCATTGGCTATGCATGTATCGCTGAAATTCCAATGGTTATTGTTAATGTACAGCGTATGGGCCCTTCCACCGGTCAACCCACCTCACCTGCGCAAGGCGATGTTATGCAGGCGCGATGGGGAACGCACGGCGATCATTCCATTATAGCGCTTACACCCGGTAGTGTCCCGGAATGTTTTGACCTGACCATTAAGGCCTATGAACTATCAGAGAAATATCGTACTCCCGTCATTCTCCTGCTTGACGAAGTTGTTGGACACATGCGTGAGAAGATTGATCTTCCTGATTCCTATGATACGGTAGTTAAGCCACAGAGGAAACTTCCCCAGGTTTCACCTTCAGAATACAAGGCTTACAAGCCCGATGCCAATCTGGTTCCGCCGATGGCCCCGTTTGGAACAGGCTATCGCTGGCACGTAACAGGCCTGGTCCATGATGAGTACGGCTTCCCGGATGGATCGCCTGCCGCTACTCAAAAGTGCATTGACCGTTTACACGACAAAATATATAACAATCTGGATGAAATCGTCCTTTATGAGAATTACCTTATGGAAGATGCCGAGATAGCTATCGTTGCCTACGGGGGCACTGCTCGTACAGCCTATGCTGCTATTGATGAAGCACGAGCCAAGGGAATTAAGGCTGGCCTATTCCGCCCGATTACCATGTGGCCGTTCCCGGCAAAACAAATCCAAGAAATCGCTGGTAAGGTTAAACAAATCATAGTGGCGGAAATGAATTACGGCCAGTATGTGATTGAAGTCGAGCGCGCCGTTCAAGGCCGAGTGCCGGTGACGCTACATGCTAAATATAACAGCGAAGCCATTACGCCGGCTGAACTTTTGGCAACGATTGAAGGACTGAAATAAAGCTTGTAAGGAGGATGATTCAGCAGATGGAAATGGAACAAATGATTGATAAATATTTCCGTGCAGGGCGGCTCCCCCATATTTGGTGTCCGGGCTGCGGAAATGGCATAGTCACAGGTGCAATAGTGAAGGCCGTTGATACGCTGGCCATTGAAAAAGACAATATAGCGGTAGTTTCTGGCATAGGCTGTTCAAGCCGCGCCTCCGGGTATCTTGATTTCAATACCGTGCATTCAGCCCATGGACGCGCACTGCCGGTTGCCACTGGCATCAAGCTTGCCGAACCAAGGCTCAAAGTAATTGTAGTCACCGGAGACGGCGATGCTACTGCAATTGGTGGTAACCACTTTATTCATGCAGCACGTCGCAACATCGATATTACCGTAGTTTTATATAATAACAATATTTATGGAATGACGGGTGGACAGTATTCCCCGCTGACTCCAACCAATTCCAGAGCAACAACTGCTCAATATGGCACGGTAGATCGTGCCTTTGATGTAACTGAACTCGCCAGAGGCGCTGGTGCAACCTTTGTTGCCCGTGCGACTACCTTTCATACCCAACTGTTGTCGGATGTCATCGCACAAGGTATACAGCATGAAGGCTTTAGTATTATCGAAGCCGTAACGGCCTGCCCGATTTCGTTTGGGCGCCAGAATAAAATGGGTTCGGCTCCTAACATGATGAAATGGCAAAAGGAGCATGGTGTAATGCTTGCTGCCTATGATAAACTACCGGAGGAACAAAAAGTGGACAAGTTCCCTATCGGTATTTTATACAAGAAGTTAGCTCCCGAGTACTCGGCGGAATATGACAAAGTAATAGCAAAAGCCCAGAAAGGAGCGAAATAACATGCAGCAACTTCGTTTATCCGGAACTGGCGGTCAGGGGTTAATCCTGGGGGGCATCATTTTGGCTGAGGCCGCATTAATGGACGGAAAACTGGCTGTTCAATCCCAATCCTATGGGCCAGAAGCACGCGGCGGTTCAAGTAAATCCGAAGTTTTAATTTCAAACACGGTGATACATTACCCCAAGATAACGAAACCGGACGTAGTGTTAGCGATGAGCCAGGAAGCCTGCAAGAAGTATACGACAGACCTTATGGAAGATGGCGTACTGATAACAGACAGTCTGTATGTACAACAGGTGCCAGAGAAAAAGTATAAAAAGGTGTATGAACTGCCGATCACCCAAACGGCCCAAGAGGGACTGGGCAAGGCTCTGTTTGCCAACATCGTTGCGCTGGGCGCTATCGTCAAAATTACGGGTGTGGTATCCATAGAATCGCTAACTAAAGCCGTATTAGCCCGTGTTCCGAAAGGAACGGAAGAAGTAAACCAAAAGGCCATTCAATTAGGTATTGAACTGATAAAAGAATAGTCCTAAACCATAGACAATCCCGCTAAAGTTAATCGTTAGCGGGATTGTTACTAAAAAATAATGATGTATTTAAAAAATGAAGGGATGTTACGATGTTTTATAACAAATATAAGGAGAAATTGCTTACTGCAGGTGATGCGGTAGAAGTTGTAAAGTCGGGGGATTGGATTGACTATGGTTTTGGACTAGGACAACCTATGTTATTAGATGCTGCATTAGCTCGCAGAAAGCAAGACCTTCAAGATATAAAAATTCGCGGGGCTCTAGCATTGGCGTCACGGCAGGTTGTTGAGGCAGACCCGGAAAGAGAGACCTTCACTTATTCAAGCTGGCATTTCAGTGGATATGAGCGAAAGTTGCATGACCGTGGCTTGTGCAATTATATTCCTATGGTTTATAGAAACAAACCCAGGTTTTATCGAAATCATTTAGATGTAGATGTCGCTATGATCTCCGTAGCCCCTATAGATGGGAAGGGATATTTTAACTTTTCACTATCTAACTCCGCGACCAGGGCTATACTGGAAAAAGCAAAAACTGTGATTGTGGAGGTAAACGAGCAACTACCGTATTCACTTGGCGGACGTGAGGAGTGTATCCATATATCAGAAGTCGACTTTATCGTCGAAGCTGGCTGCATAAATATCCCCGAGCTGCCAATCACGGATGCTGACGAAAATGATGAACGAGTTGCAAGGCTAATTGTCGAGGAGATTGTTAATGGAGCAACAATCCAGTTGGGTATAGGGGCTATGCCAAATGCAGTGGGCAATTTGATTGCGGAATCTGATGTTAAGGATCTCGGCATGCACACAGAGATGCTTGTGGATGCCTATCTAAAAATGTACGAAAAAGGAAAGCTGACAAATAAATGCAAATCAGTGGATAAATATAAGGGCGCCTGGACGTTCTGTGCCGGTACAAAGGATTTGTATAATTGGGTTGAGCGTAACCCGTTGTTAGCATCCTATCCTGTTGATTACACAAACGATCCGGCAATAATTGCACAAATTGATAATTTTATATCTGTGAATAATTGTGTGGAAGTTGATTTATATGGGCAGGTTTCATCCGAAACTGCAGGAATGAGGCACATTAGCGGTACAGGCGGACAACTCGACTTTGTTACAGGGAGTTATTTAGCAAGAGGCGGAAAAAGCTTTATCTGTTTTCAATCGTCCTTCACTGACAAAAAAAGTGGGCAGGTTTGTTCCCGCGTTGTGCCAACGCTGCCAGTGGGCGGAATCGTGACTGACCCTCGAACCCAAATTCATTTTTTGGTTACCGAATGGGGAAAGGTGAACCTTGCCGGTTGCTCCACTTGGGAGCGGGCTGAGAGAATTATCAGTATCGCTCATCCAAATTTTAGGGATGATTTAATCAAACAAGCGGAGACAATGAAAATCTGGAAGAATAGTAATAGAATATAAGCTTGGCATTGATGGCAACGCAGGCTTGAAACTTTTTAATGGCTGAAATGCTCGTAGGAGCTGTTTCGGCCATTATTCTTTGTAGGTAACGCCAAAATTTTTGGCAAAAGCAGCTTGCTAATTTATGTTCATCGTTTGTCTACGGTCTGATCCAAAATCTACATCGGGTTTAATCTTAAATGGGAGATGAGCAGTGTGCTACGGCGAAGCCGCAAAATGGAATATCGTTTTTTACTCGGCTATATGCATGGCCGTCTTAGTTGTATTGACATTACGATAATCAGGCAAAATTGGTACTAAGGGAGCTCTGCTGTCAGTATTCGCCCCATAAAAGACTTAGTGTCACGCTACTTTTGATCATTTCCCTATGAATATATTCACAATCGGGATTTTCTGGTAGTAGGTAAATCTTTTCGAAGAACCTAAGATTTTGCAATTAGTTATTTTGAATTATTTACACTAAATAGTGTATAAATTCAATTATATAAGGAGGTGTACCGCAGTGAGTCGCTCTCTTAGTACCACTATGGCTCTATTTCATTCATAGAGTGGCTCTCTGAGATCACACAAATGCCTCTATTGTTCAGCGGAAGGTAAATGTAAGAAGGAATAAAAAAAAAAGTATAGAAAAATCTACTCAACACAGTAATTTCAATTCCACAAGATGAAACTGAGGAGAACGCAATGAAAGACAAAGTTCAATCTGTAGAGCGAGCGATACAAATCCTGGAGGCTTTTAACGGAGATAAGGAAACACTAACATTTACTGAAATTATGCATGCTGTCGATTTGCCTAAAAGTACTACTTTTAGAATGCTACAGACCTTGATTGAACATGGATTCATCGCAGAAGAAGCTAAACAGTATCGACTGGGCATAAAATTATTTATTTTAGGAAATTTAGTTTCAAAAAATAATAACTTGCACAAAGTTGTGAGACCGATTATGGAACAACTAGGAGAACAGTCTGGTGAATTTATTACGCTCAACATTCTGGTTGACAACCAGCGTTTATGTATTGGCAAAGTAGATTCTAAACGCGAAATTCAACACTCTGTTTCTCTAGGGTCCCTTCTACCAGTTTATGCTGGCTCAGGTAAGGTTTTACTTGCTTCTTTACCTGACGATCAAATCATAAAAATTTTAAATACAACACACATTGAAAAACTCACGCCAAGCACAATAACAGATATTGACCAGATTATGATAGAGATTAGGAACATTAGAGCGCAAGGTTATTACTATAGCAAAAACGAGCGATTAGAAGGAGTTTGGAGTATTGCAGCACCAATTAGGGACCATAGAGGCGAAGTAGTTGCAAATATTAGTATGGCGGGACTAAACATGTACAATAATGAAGAATTACTTGAGACAAATAAGCAACTCCTTCTGAAGGCTGTAAAACAAGCGTCACTATTACTAGGATGTAATCCAAGACTGCTTGTGTAAGCATATATATAATTTTGAACATTTCAATTTAGGAGTAAGCATTCATTTATACACTGTGAGATCGACATGTCAAGGAAACGCTAAAATACTACTTTATAAATACAATAAGAGACAGAATACGTTAAAAATTTAAAAAAACTATTTTCTAAGAAGGAATTAGAAAATAAAAACAGAATTGTCATTGTCGGAAAGAAAAAACGGAACTAGTTCCGGATTACGGAACAATAGAACTTCTACTTCTTTGACATGGGTGTTTGCATGGAATAATAATGGAACTAGTTTCGTATTGCGGAAAAACAGTGAAGGGTGCTCTCGTATCTTGTATGGAGATTTAAAGTGATCGGATGGCAGGGTCATAGTGGTGCTTTGTAATCCCCTGCATAAGATCTGACACCAGTATACATATTGACGGTTTAGTTTGTATTTGATGGGCGATTCACTGAAAACAAAACAACTAACGGAGAAGGGCGGCGAAAAAAGTTACCGTTGTGTGAGTAAGTGATAGATATGAGCTAGGGATACGGATTATGGCAACAGGGTAACTCAATCTACGCATCTTTAGCTCTGAAAAATTAGAATAGTATAATATAGGAGGGAAATTAGTGAAAAAAACTCTATGTATTCTTTTGGTGCTTGTCATTGTACTGAGCATCACTGGTATTGCCTTTGCCGGCCCGTTCGCCGACGTACCTGCGAAACACTGGTCGTACGATGCTATTAGCAAATTGGCAAAGGCTGGTATTATTGACGGTTATAGCGATGGAACGTTCCGCGGCGACAAAACTATAACTCGTTATGAAATGGCTATAATTGTCGGGAAAGCTATGGAACGATCAGATAAAGCCGACGCAGCAAATAAAACGCTGATTGATGAGTTGGCTAATGAATTCGAGACTGAGCTGAAAAATTTAGGTGTACGAGTTGGTAAACTTGAGAACTACAACAAATCCAACTTGAAGGTAAGATTTGATAGCTTGTTTATTATGGCGAAAGATAATCCACCTGACGGTGCGCCCAAAATAAATGGGAACGATGCGTGGCGCTGGCGTAATCGTATGTATTTCACTGGCGATATTAACTCTAAAACATCTTATACAGCCCGGCTGGTGACCAGCCTAAATATCGCAGGTGCGACTACCTCTAGTTCTTCCCTTGGGACTGCTACCCAATTTGACCGCTTCTTCTTTACAACAAAAAACTTGTTAGGTTTCGATGAGGTGCGGTGGGGCCGTTTTAATTTTAGCGAGCTTGGAAGTTTCGTAGCCTATAAAAGCGGAAGTAATGATGGGGTTACTTTTTCGAAAAAACTAGGAGATGATGCTACCTTTAAATTCGGTGCTTTCATTGCTAGCCCAGAACCTGCCGCTGTTGGGAACTTTTCTGGTGATGCGCAAGAAGTGCAATATGCAGTGTTACAGAAGAAACTTAGCGACGAAACCACTGTAGGCGGGATGTTTTTGAATAATAATCGATTCGTAAGGCAGTCATCTTCGCCATTCAACTATGGTTACGACGACACTCAACTCTATAATTTATACTTGTCTCATAAACTAGGGAAGTGGACACTGGCCGGCGAATACGTCTCCACATCGGTTCACAATGGAGTAGGTGCCGTGAAAGAACATCCTAAGGCGTATGCGCTGCAGATTACTAACGGAATCTACAATCCAGGAAAAATATACCCTTCCCAGGATGTCGTTGTTAAATATGACAAACCGCATACAGATGCACTTGTTATATCATACCGCTATACAGAAATGGGAGC
The DNA here is from genome assembly GCF_004339805.1 of Anaerospora hongkongensis. Lineage (GTDB taxonomy): Bacteria > Bacillota > Negativicutes > Sporomusales > DSM-15969 > Anaerospora > Anaerospora hongkongensis. Next base: position 349,251 of record NZ_SLUI01000003.1, read on the forward strand.
AATTCCGAACGGGTTGGGTACTCTAAGGTCAATGTGGATTGCTTCTCCAACGTATAAGCTCAATGGTAATGCTTTAGACGGTAGTGACAATACAAAAGGATGGCTGTTCAGTTATCAGTATGTTCTTGCTAAGAACATTGTAGCAAATATTGATTACCAAGATCTAAAATTCGTAAATAGCGGAGCTCCAGAGGATAAGATACTTTACACTATGATTCACGTTAAATTATAAGTCTGGAAAGTACGCGGTACTAATCCTGTCGCCGAAAAGTAACGAGACTACCGCGTACTTTAATTTGGAGGGAATTGTAAATGAGCATAGCTCTTTTGATAGTGCTTATAATGATAGCCGCAATTGTACTCGGCTATTTTACTGAAATTAACATTGGTTTCTATGCGCTTGCCGCTGCCTATGTAGTGGGAGCGTTTGTAATGGATCTTAAGGTGAACGATATTATTGCGATGTGGCCCCTCAGGATTTTCTTTATAATCTTCGCAGTCACATTATTCTATAGCTTTGCTATTCTCAACGGTACTTTAGAAAAACTAGCCATGAATATCCTTTATAGGTGCAGAAAATATCCGGAGTCACTGCCTTTCGTTGTTTATTTTGTGTCAATGCTAATGTCTGGCATGGGCGCTGGTATGTATCCAGTACTTGCCTTCATGTGCCCCTTGACAATGATGCTATGTGAAAAAACAGGCATGAGCCGCCTTTTGGGAGCGATGGCCGTATGTATGGGTGCTATAGGAGGGGCATACTTTATAACTAGCGTCAGTGGAGTAATAGTGAGAGAGCTTATTATTAAAGCTGGTTATGCCGAACAAGCGGCTTCTTATGGTATGACGGTATTTGTCATAACATTGTTTTTATCCTTCGCTCAGCTCTTCGGCATATATCTATTCACTAGACGGAAGCTAGAAGTTTCGAGTGAGACCATTGAAAAACCGGAACCTTTTACAAGAGAACAAAAAATCAATTTGTACTTGATAATCGCCGTAATGGTGGCGGTACTTGCTCCTTCAATTGCTGGCTTGATTGTCGGGAAGACTCCTTTTGTTAAGCTGCTCCAAAGTAAGATAGATATTGGTATGGTGGCGATCCTCGCGTCAGTAGTGGCATTTTTATTCAAGATTGGCGATGAAAAGGAAGTATTAAAAAAAGTGCCATGGGATCTCATCATCTTATTATGTGGCGTGGGAATATTGATTGATATAGCTGTAAAAGCTGGAACTTTGAAAATATTAGAAAGTTGGATTGGGAGTAACGTCCCAGGATATTTACTGGCAGTTTGTTTAGTTGTAGTTTCAGGGATATTCTCGGTATTCAGTAGTACTTTAGGCGTAGTATTGCCAACTCTATATCCCATGGTTCCAGCACTTGCTTCGGCTTCGGGTGTCTCGCCTGTAATACTCTTTGAAGCTGTTTTAATTGGAAGTCTTGCAACTGGTATGGCTCCTTTCTCAACAGGAGGAAGTTTAACGTTGGCTGGTTGCCCTAATGACGCAGCGAGGAAGGAACTCTTCCCGAAGCTATTATTTGTTTTACCTCCAGTTCAATTATTAATAGTGAGTATATTAGTCTGGTTATTTTCAATATTTTATAATTGATACTTATTGGGCTACTGGAGTAATTAAAAACGCTTAATAAATGGAACTAGTTCCACAATTAGGAACAATATTTAATGTAATGGAGTGAATTTAATTGCGAAAATCAACACGTCTACGTCAGATTCTTGCGGCTGGAAAAACAGTAGTTAAGCCAGGGGCCTATGATGCCTTATCGGCAATGATACTTGAGAAGGCGGGTTTTCAGGTTATCGGCTTGAGCGGTTTTGCCCTTTCTTTTGCACTACTTGGGAAGCCCGACGTTGGGCTCACTACCATGAGTGAAGTTGTAAGGGCGAGTAAGTATATATCAAGCGCTGTGCAAATTCCACTTATCGCTGATGCTGATACTGGGTTTGGAAACGCCATAAACACTATGAGAACTACCGAAGAGTTTATCATGTCCGGTGCTGCGGCTATTCACATTGAAGACCAAGAATTTCCGAAGCGTTGCGGGCATACCACAGGAAAGACGGTTGTCAGCAGAGATGAAATGGTGGGAAAAATTAGGGCTGCGGTTAAGGTACGAGATGAACTCGACAAAGATTTTGTTATTATTGCAAGATCCGACGTAAGGGGAGTATCCGGTGGTAGTGTCGATGCGCTTATAGACAGGCTAAAAGCTTGCGTCGATGCTGGTGCGGATATGGTATTCCCAGAAGCCTTGGTCTCTGTTGAGGAATTAGAACGAATAGTTGAGGAAGTCAAAGCGCCAATTCATTATAATCGTTCAGGTGGCGGGCTATCCCCCTTGATTCCGTTGACCCAATTGCAGGAGATGGGTGTTATCATGGCAAGCGATGCGGTGTCTACAATGCGTGCTGCTGGGACTGCTATGTGGCACTATGCAAAAGGCATGTTAGAGGGAGATATGGATTTTTCGGCAAAGTTTCTTGAAGAGTTAAAAGCAGGTCCATTAGGAGACATGAAAGCAATGCAAAGTTTTGTTGGTGGGCCGCAGATACGAGAGTTTGAAAAAGAATTTCTTCCAGCTGAAGAACTGAAAAAATATGAGAATACTACTGGACTTTTTTAAATTTGCATAATTGCAGAAATGTACAAGGAGGTTGCGCGATGGGAATGACAATGGCCGAAAAGATATTAGCCGCACATGCAGGTTTAGATAAGGTTATCCCAGGGCAGATGGTAATGGCCAAAGTGGATCGGTTTCGGATTGTGGATATTGTGTTTGGTGAAATGGGAGAACTTGGTGAACATCTTGAAGAACTAGGTATTGACAAGGTTTGGGATCCTGACCGTATTGTACTTCCTATTGAACACCAAGTGCCGCCGTCTACCGTTGGAGATGCGAATAGTTACGTTGCAGCCAGGAAGTTTGCCCAAAAGTATGGTATTAAAAATTTTTATGAAATCGGGCGTCATGGAGTTTGTCACGTCTTATTTGTTGAAGAGGGTTTCGCTCGCCCAGGTGAACTAGTAGTTGCACATGACTCCCATACGACTACTTATGGAGCTCTTAATGTAGCTGCGCGGGGCATAGGCCCGATTGAATCGCTGTATGTGCTAAAGCATGGAAAGCTATGGTTTAAGGTTCCCGAATCAGTGAAAATCGTCGTAGATGGAGTTTGGCCCGCAGGTGTTTATTCTAAGGATCTTGTGCTTTATATTGCAGGGAAATATGGTACAGATGTTGGGCTTTACAAATCTTTAGAGTTTGTTGGCCCGGCTATCGACGCTCTCTCTTTAGAAGCAAGGCAAACTATCGCGAATATGGGTATTGAATTAGGCGCGAAGTTTGCCTTGTTCGAAGCGGATGAACTGACAATTAATTATGTTAAAGGCAAGGCGAATGATCCATTTACTCCTGTAAAAAGTGATCCTGATGCCAAGTACAGTCAGGTTATTAATATCCGAGTTGAAGATATCGAACCATATGTGGCATGCCCACACAACATGGATAATAGCGTACCTGTTTCAAATGTTGAGGGAACTGCGATTGACCAGGCATTTATCGGGTCATGCACCAATGGACGGATTGAAGATTTGCGCATCGCAGCAGGTATTCTTAAAGGGCAGAAAGTTGCAGACAGAGCAAGGCTGATTGTAATTCCAGCTTCAATGCAGATATACAAACAGGCGCTAAAGGAAGGATTACTGGAAATATTCATAGATGCAGGAGCTATTGTTGATGGGCCAACCTGTGGTCCCTGCGCTGGCAGCGGAAAGGGCGTTCTGGGTGACGGCGAACGTTGTATATCGAGTACAAATAGGAATTTCAAAGGCCGGATGGGAAGCCCTGACTCAGGGGTGTATCTTGCATCGCCTGCGACCGTAGCTGCCTCGGCAATTACAGGATATATTACTGATCCTAGACCCTTTTTGAAGGAGGTATAGACTTATGATTAATGTAGTTGAAGGACGGGTATGGAAATTCGGTGATGATTTAAGCACCGATTTAATGATGCCCGCATCCGTAATGCATGGTAAGGTGCCTAAAGAAAAAATGAAGGACCATTGCATGGAGGCCAACCGGCCTGAATTTGCTTCCAGCGTAGTTCCGGGCGATATTTTAGTGGCAGGTAAAAATTGTGGCTGTGGTTCAAGTCGACCTGCCTCGGACCGTCTCAAGGAACTGGGGTTAAGTTGTATAATTGCAGAGTCTTTCTCGGCTATTTTTTTCCGCAACTCAGTATCCATCGGACTGCCTGCAATCGAAGTTAAAGGAATTGCCGAATTCTTGGCAGACGGTGATAAAGCTAAAGTTGATTTCGCAGCAGGTAGTATTACAAATATAACTACCGGAAAAACGTTGCCTTTCGCGCCTTTTCCGGAAGAGTTTAGTAATCTGCTAAGTTGCGGGGGAGTAATTAATCTTCTTAAAAAAGAAAAAGAACAGGGTATTTAACTGTTCAGTAATTGTTAAAAAAGGAACTGGATTTTATATAAGAGCAGCAGGATACATGCTGCTCTTATAACAGTTAAAGCAAATTCGCTCATACGGACAACCGAGGTTTTTCCGTAATTATTCTAGGGGGATTATGATGCCCGCAATTATGTTTATTACCCAAACCGATACAATGGCTGAAATGGCCAGCAATATTATTTCAAGAAACGGAGTGAATGCTTGTGTCGAAATAATAACAAATGTTCAGCAAGTAGCTAGTTTGATCGAAAGGAATCCTGACACAGATGTATATATTGCGAGAGGCGGAATAGCTACTCAGCTCAAAAAATTAACAGGTAAAACTGTGGTCGAGTTCACTGCGTCAATAACCGATGTATTAATTCCTGTAAGTAAACTTGCAAAGTTTGGGGTAACGAAGATTGGTATCGTCGTGCAATCAACATTCATCGCTGAAGCATCGCAGGATATTGATATGGGCGATATTACCGTTTACTTGCGTACTTGTGAAACGGACGAGGACATGCGCAAGCAGACCGCAGGACTTCTCAAATTGGGAATTGGCGGACTGGTCTCCCACAGCGTGGGGCGTGAGGTAACAAAAGAATATGAGATACCGTTTGAGTTTCTAGATGCAGGGCATTCCGCGATCAATAGAGCTATAAACGAAGCGGTCAAAATCTCACAGGCACAGGAAGCTGTGCGGATGCGCAATAACGAGCGCAACAGGCAACTTAATTCTTGTGTGATCGAAATATATGATGCATTGGAGCAGGCTGTCGCGGCGGCAGAGCAGTTGTCTGCCGCATCCGAGGAACTTGCGGCGACAAGCCAGGAATCCGCTGAATTTGCAAAAGAAGCGGAGGAAAGAATGGGTAGAACTTCGCATATCCTTGATGTCATCCGACGGGTGGCTCAGCAAACCAATCTATTGGGACTCAACGCAGCGATTGAAGCGGCTCGAGCCGGTACAAATGGACGTGGATTCTCTGTCGTCGCGGATGAAGTGCGTAAGTTATCTGACGAAACCAGTCGTTCAGCTAAAGATATTGGCGATATGCTATTACTCTTACGTGATACTAACTCAAAGGTTTTGAAAAACATTGAACAAGGCAACATCATAACACAAGAACAAGCTAAAGCCACGCAAGAAATAACCCGCATGCTGGAAGGGGTAAGATCGGTTGGACAAAAACTAATGGACATGGCGAAAAATGACCGTTAAAGTAACGCAAATAAGTATTACTTATGCTCATAATTAAAAAGGGGGGAGACGTTATGTTAGGAAAATCGGTGTTATTCGAAAAGAAAGGAAAGGTTGCGACTATTGCTCTTAATCGCCCTGATGCGATGAATTCGATGAATAAAGACCTTGTTGTCGAACTTATGGCGGCGCTGACAAGCGCGAGGGAGGACAGAGAAATCCGGGCGGTGGTGCTAACCGGAAAAGGCAAGGGATTTTGCGCTGGCGGGGACTTGTTCTATCTCCGCTCGCTCTCAGACCCAATAGTCGCCCGCAATTTTATTAAGGAAGCAGGGGACATCATCTCACTGATCATGGACATGGAGAAACCTGTGATTGCCATGGTCAATGGTATTGCTGCAGGAGCCGGTTTTCAACTGGCGTTAGCCTGCGACATAGTGTTTTGCGCAAAGTCAGCGCGTTTCGCACAAAGTTTTGCCAAGGTCGGGTTAGTGCCCGATTGCGGCGGGTTTTACCTGTTGCCACGGGTCGTAGGTATTCATAAAGCGAAAGAATTGATGTTTACAGCAGACGTTATTGACGCCGAAGCAGCGCTGAGCTTGGGTATAGTCAATAAAGTTGTCGATGACGAAGCGCTTGATGACAGCGTTTGCAAATTCGCCGCCCGTTTGGCTGACGGGCCGCCTATTGCCTACGACATGATTAAATCCATGGTGGCTCGCAGCGACAAACTTGATCTTGAAAGCACTTTAGAATACGAGGCAGACCTCCAATGCATTTGCATGCAGACTGCGGATCACAAGGAAGGCGTCGAAGCTTTTAAGGCTAAACGGGCACCAGTATTTCAGGGCAAGTAGTAGAAAATTATTATTTGGGAGGGTTTAAAATGAGTTGGAAAGAGACTTATGCAAAGAAACTGGTGTCAGTTGAAGAAGCTGCCCAAAAAATCAAATCCAACGACCGGGTTTGGTACCCGCCTGCTGGGTGTGCCCCGGTAAGTATAATTGAGGCGCTGACCAAAAGGGCAAAAGAATTGGAAAACGTTCAGATGTCCACAGCGCTTCCGCTCTATCCCTTCGAGTATCTTAAGGGGGAGTACAAAGACCACCTTAGTCACCACACAGTGTTCCTGGGCCCCTTTGAGCGTAAGGTGATGCCGCAAGGTAATATTGAAGTAACGTCCTGCCAATTCGGTGATATAGACTGGATAACGAAAAATCGGATCGATGCCAATGTATTTATTGCGGAAGTGTCGCCACCTGATGAGAATGGTTACATGAGCTATGGTGTAATAGGTACTTTCAATGGTGAGACGGCAGCAAAAATTGCAGATACTGTTATTGTTCAGGTCAACCGAGAAATGCCTTACGTGTACGGGGAATCCCACTCCTTCATTCATGTAAATGACGTTGATTATATTTGCGAACAAGATCATAAACTTGCCCAACTGCAACAGCCGCCCGTCTCGGATGTTGAGAAACAAATCGCTTCGTACATAGTTCCATATATTGAGGATGGGTCTACGATCCAAATCGGCCTTGGCGGCGTAGCCAACGCAGTCGGTTTTTTTTTGGAAAACCATAAGGATTTGGGTGTTCACACTGAAATGCTCACCGATTCGATGGTGAATCTTGCAGAAAAGGGTATAATCAATGGCAGTAAAAAGACACTGCATCCTGGCGAAATGACGGTCAGCTTTGGAATCGGATCACAAAAACTGTACGAATTTATGAACAATAACCCACAGGTCAGAACATATCCTATCAGTTATATAACTAATGAAGAGATAATTAGAAAAAATAATAAGTTTGTCTCAATCAACAATGCACTAATGTGCGATCTGACCGGTCAGCTATGTTCCGAATCGATTGGCTTTGATCAATTTAGTGGAACAGGCGGACAACTGAATTTTGTTAGAGGTGCCTTTTTAGCACCGGGCGGTAAGTCATTCCTTGCATTTCGCTCAGTTGCCGAACAAAAAGACGGCAGTTTGATTTCACGAATCACAGCTTCTTTTGTACCGGGCTCGGTAGTCACTACCCCGCGGTCCGATACACAATATGTTGTGACCGAATACGGGGTTGCAGACCTTAGGGGCAAGAGTATTCCCGAGAGAGTTAAGGCACTGGTAGCTATCGCTCATCCGCAGTTCCGCGAAGAATTGATGAATGATGCGAAGAAATACGGCCTGTTATATTAATAAGTAAGGAGCTTTCCTGCCAGCCACCTTAGGCGAGGCTGCAGGGAAAGCTCCTATTGGAAAGATGACAAGTTTCTACATACCAGAAATAGAAAGAGATGGTGAAGAGGATGCGTGATGTCGTCATAGTCGGTGCGCAACGAACTCCGATAGGCGATTTTTTAGGATCATTCAAAGATATTAGCGCAATCGAATTAGGAGTTATTGCTGCAAATGGGGCAATGGCCCAAGCCGGAATTACGTCAGATCTAGTCACTGAGGTGGCTTGCGGCATGGTTTACAAAGCCGGTAATAAAGGGAATCCCGGGCGTCAGCTTCAGCTTCGGTGTGGAATGCCTATAGAAGGATACGCTTACACTGTTGATCAGCAGTGTGGGTCAGGCATGAAAGCATTTGAACTGGCTTTTCAGTCTATCTTGTTGGGAAAAATCGATGTTGCTTTGGCTGTGGGGATGGAAAGTATGTCCCAGGCGCCTTATATTCTCAAAAGTGCCCGTGAAGGCTATCGGATGGGGCATAGTGAGATTCACGATTCGTTGCTATACGATGGCTTGGTCTGCGCAATTCAGGGCTATCATATGGGGGTTACGGCGGAAAACCTAGTCGAGAAATATGGTATTTCCCGTGCCGAGCAGGATGAACTCGCCGTGATTAGCCACCAACGCTCTATTAAGGCAATTATGGATGAGAAATTCAAAGAAGAGATAGTGCCGGTAAGTGTTAGAACAAAAAAAGGCCCTGTTATAGTTGATACCGATGAGCACCCCAGAGCTGATGTATCGTTGGAAAAACTTACTGCTATGAAACCTGCCTTCAGGAAGGACGGAACGGTGACGGCTGGCAACGCATCATCAGTGAACGACGGCGCTGCCGCTATGGTGTTGATGACGATGGACAAAGCCCGTGAACTTGGTGTGAAACCGCTTGCTAGAGTTAAGGCTACTGCAAATGTAGGGGTTTCCCCGGAAGTAATGGGCATCGGACCAGTGTACAGTGTGCCGAAGGTATTAGAATATGCCGGACTTAAAGCATCAGACATCGGTTATTATGAGATAAACGAAGCATTCGCCGCCCAGTTTTTAGCCGTAAACCGGGAGTTAAAGCTAGATATGAGTAAGGTAAATACTAATGGTTCAGGTATTGGGTTAGGTCATCCGGTGGGCTGTAGCGGAGCCAGAATTATCGTCTCACTAATTTACGAACTAAAACGGCGTAAAGAACAGTATGGACTTGCAACTCTTTGCGTGGGCGGTGGCCCGGCTATTGCCGCAATAATTGAGAATATCTGACGAAATGTTTATGGGAGGGAAGAACATGCATATCAATAAGCTGCTGGTTATTGGTGCTGGTCTTATGGGCAGCGGGATAGCCCAAGTTGCCGCCAGTTCGGGAATTGAGGTCGTGCTATATGACATTAAGCAAGACTTTGTTGATCGTGGAGTAAACGCAATTGCGAACAACCTTGCTAAGCTTATCGAAAAGGGAAAATTGTCTGAGGAAGACAAAAGGATGATTATCGGGCGAATCAGTGGTTCGGTAAACTTTGCGGATTCAGCTAAGTCGGCAGACTTTGCGATTGAAGCTGCGCCCGAAAACTTTTCCATCAAGAAGGAAATCTTCATAGCGCTCGATACCTATTGCCCGGAGAGCACCATTCTTGCCAGTAATACGTCCTCGTTGCCGATTACACAAATCGCTGCCGTAACCAAGCGCCCTGAAAAAGTAATTGGTATGCATTTTTTTAGTCCAGTGCCGATGATGAAACTTGTGGAATTAATTAAGGGTTTGGCTACTTCTAAAGAGACTTTTGCCATTACTGAGGAGCTAACCTTAGCACTAAAGAAAACCCCTGTAACGGTCGAAGACTTTCCGGGTTTCTGTGGGAACCGGATCGTAGTACCAATGATTAACGAGGCGGTATACGCGTTAATGGAAGGGGTAGCAAGCGTCGACGATATTGACACAGTATGTAAACTTGGATTTAATCATCCGATGGGACCGCTAGAGTTGGCAGACATGGTCGGGTTAGATATTGTTTTAAATGTAATGGATGTATTGTATAAAGGTTACGGGGATCCCAAATATCGTCCGTGTCCGCTACTTCGTAAGTATGTGGATTCTGGCTGGCTTGGCCGTAAGTCGGGAAGAGGCTTCTACAACTACAGCCTATGATAGCGTCAGCGAGTCAGTCTGGGCATTAAGAAGACATGCGGCATAATGGAAAACTCAGGCCACAACTGTGCGTATCTTTCGAATTAGGAGCGGTGCTAATCGATGTATAAGTTTGATAATTTAATTGTGGAAATAAGCAACGGTGTAGCGGTTATCACCATTAACCGTCCCCAAGAGATGAATGCTTTAAATCCGAAGGCAGTCGACGAACTTGACACTGCTTTTCAGGAACTGGGAAAAGACGCTGCCGTCGGCGCCGTAATCATCACCGGCAATGACAAGGTTTTTGTCGCCGGAGCGGATATTACGTCCATGGTGGAAATGGAACCTATTAAGGCTAAGGAATGGGCTAGATCGGGCCAACTGGTTTTTTCGCGAATTGAGAACTTTCCTAAGGTCGTCATTGCAGCCTGTGGTGGATTTACCTTGGGCGGCGGCTGTGAACTGGCAATGGCCTGTGATATCCGCGTAGCCTCAGAAAAGGCCAGGTTTGGGCAGCCGGAGGTTAATCTTGGCATTATGCCAGGATTTGCGGGAACCCAACGACTACCCCGACTAGTAGGAAAGGGTCAAGCCAAATTATTGATTTTGACTGGCGACATTATCAGTGCTCAAGAAGCGCTACAAATCGGCCTGATCGATATGGTTGTTCCTCATGAAGAATTATTAGATGCAGCCAAGGCCTTGGCCCGAAAAATTGTATCTAAAGCACCATATGCAGTACAACAAGCGAAACGATCTATCAACCGTGGGATGGAAGTGGATATCGAATCGGGAGCTATATTAGAGGCCGAAGCATTTGGTATGTGCTTCACTACTAAAGATCAAAGAGAAGGCATGCAGGCTTTCGTCGAAAAAAGAAAACCTCAGTTTTCAGGGTTCTAAAAGGAACTGTTTCGACTAGGAATAGACTGCGGGCGGCACTGCAGCCCGGCCATTTCGTTTGGCCGGGCTTTCGTATGCCGTCCTCGGGCCGCTCCGCTCAGTGTCTTTCGCAACGGATACCACTGCATGGTTGTCCGTCCGCCCCTTGCGCCGTTTCGCTCATCTCCACTATACTCATCCGCTCCCGGCTAACCACCGCTGAAGCTTGCAGTCGTATCCTGCTGGGTGGCGTTTCATTGTCTGAGGAGGGGGAGGAGGCCAGAGCGCTCCTTTCACTCGCACCACGACCGCCGAGGTAAAACATGGGCAGCAGCAAGTGAAAAAGCATCACCTACTGCCGCCTATCGGAAATCGGTACGGGCCGCCATACTATCGAAGGTCTAGAGGTTGGGCGGCTCCTCTCAAACCCCTATCACCCAGCCTTTGGGGGAACATATGCCCCCTAACCCCCAAAGGGGGAAGGCGGACCATCACGCCGCCTGTCCTCGTGCCTGCGGGAAGCAGCGTCATGCTCCGCCAAAACAAAGCAGCGGTCGTGAGCAAAGCCTCACCACCGCCGGTCAACCATCCCTAACCCTTCCAGTCATGGAAGTGGAGGCGGCCATCCTATAAGCGTATTTTATGTCCTCCCTGGCACGCCAGGACGGCAAAGCCTGGACATAAACAGGACGTTATAGGACGTCCACCACCGCTGTCGCGGGACCTTCGCCGTTCGCTCCGGGATTATCGTGCCCACCCCCTGACCCCTCCCGCGCATGAAATCGGGAGGGGAGGGAGCTAACAGGGTTACGGCGGCTTGGGGCATACAGCATCATGCCCGGCCAGAAAACCATTGGCCGACCGCACTGCGCATACCCCATCGGGCCCGCACGAGCCGGCGCGCAGCGAAACCCCATCGCCACACTGTCGGCAGCGCAGGCCCGACCGCCGCAAGGGTGACGCGGGGAAGCTGGAACAACGTCCCGCCGCCGAATTTTTCATTGTATCACACCGGTCAAGGCAAAGCCTGCTCCGTGCATCTGCGCCCTGCGGTGACATGGCGTGCCGCGTCCATGTTATATATAATAAGAAGCTTTAACCCGCGCTCCATCTTACTGTGAGGGCGGCGGGAAGCCGCTGACACGGAGGAGGCGGCACACATGCTGACGATCAAGCAGGTTAAGGCACGGCTACGGCGCCAGCGGGTACTATACGGCAGGCTCGTGACCAGCCCGGACGGGGCAGAGTGGATACGGGTTGGCTTAACCCGGGCACAGCTTGAATATTACATGGACCGAGTGACTTGTTACGGTTTCATTCAGGATTGAGGGCTTGGGCCCTTTTTTTGGTTGGTACGGAGATGACGAAGATACGAGGGACGCACCCTGCCGCCGGTCTTTTCATTGTATCACGCCGGTCAAGGCAAGCCTGCTCCGCTGCGCTGCGCCCTCCGGTGACCCGGCGTGCCGCGTCAAGGTGTACATATAATAGGAAGCTTTATTCCCGCGCTCTTTTTGTATGTGACGGCGGCAGATAGGCCGACGATCACAGAAGGAGGCGGGGGCAATGCTGGATTGGCTTATTCGTTGGTGGCGGGTAGAGGTTGCTTTATTTATGTGCTACTTTGATTCGCTCAGGCGGGGAGACCGGGTGAGCTATCAGTATTGCGCGCAGAAGAGTTTATTGGTATCGGTGTTCTGCTTTACTGTTTTTGTGGGAGGCTTGATGCTAGTGGGGAGTGTTATTCGGTTCTTCCAGTATGGTGGGCGGTAGATGGGCTAGCCTGGCTCTATCTACTATATATAAGTAGTTATTTAGGGTTATCTGACAAAACTAGGCAGGTATTGTGTGAAAATGTTAAAATAGACATGGAAGATAATGGAGTGAGAGTTTTTTCTTAATCGTAAGTCCGATTTTAGTTAAGGTAAAGTAAATTGCGTGGGAACTAATGGGAGGATAACTCATGAGCGCACAATATGAAATACTAGACGTTTTACATGAAAACCCTCATAGCAACTCAAAGGTTATATTGGTACGGGATAAGATAACAGGTAAGGAGTTTGTCATTAAACGTATAATCGGGCTTGATAATCCATTACATAGAGCTATTTTTGATAAAGAGATTGGCGCACTCTACAAGTTACGCCAATCCGAACACATTGTTAAATTACTTGATTATAAACAAGGAAAAAGTAGCCAAACAGGAGTTTTTGAAGGAAGAATTTTCTTAGAGTATGTAGATGGCGATACGTTACAAAATAAATGTTCTCAAATAATTAATATTGGTGATAAATTTAATGTTATTCAGCAGTTAGTTAGTGCATTAAGATATGCTCATGAAAGTGGGATAATTCATAGAGATATTAATCCGAAGAATATAATGGTCACAGAGGATGGAAGAGTAAAACTGATAGATTTCGGAATTTGCAAGATTAAAGGAATGTCTATCAAAGGTACTACTTTTCGATATGCAACAAATAAATATGCTGCACCAGAAGTTGGTTATCACAGTGAAAATGCGACAGAGCGCAGTGATATTTATTCGCTAGGATCAGTAATTTATTTTATGTTCACTAAAAATGAGCCAACTGTTCCTGATAATATGTCGACTGCAATTAAAAGTGCTAGTGGTATTGATCCGTTACTTAAAGATGTACTTATTCGCATGACATCGATCAATCCCCTTAATAGATTTGAAAATATGATCGACTTAGAAATTAGTCTATCGCCGCTTTATAAGAAATACCTTAATAACAATGAGGCTTATTGTGTAACCATAGATTCTGCTAAATTTGAATTTCTACGAAAAAATAATCTCGTCAAAGCGGGTAAAACAAATGATCAATTGATGAAAGAGGATATCTCGTCCAACTTCACTAATGCCACAGTGTTTATGGAAAAACGCGTTGACCAAGTAGTATATATTTTTGATGGTATAAATTACAGTATGCATTGTGACTACGATGAGGCCTCTCAACTTTTCAAAGTTTTACAGTTCAAAAGAATTGAGGCATTCTATCGAGAGAGAAATAAAAAGACTTATATGGCAGTATCGGGGATTATTGTTTTTCAGAATTCATTCTCAGCAAAATCTTGGGATCATAATAATTATCAACTTTTGAATCGAATCTCGGACCATATTGATGCGATACGTTCGAAGAAAAATATCAATATCGAATATACTAATAATTATGGCTTTTGGTACGATTTTATAAAGATAATGAAAGAGGATGTTCGAAAACGGGCAGCTAAATTTTATTATGATAGATATGAATATAAAAATAACCTGTTATATTTCACACTAAATAAAGATACTTATATAGATGCAGAGAGTCTATCGACAATTAGTGTGCTGATTTGCGAAACAGCAACTAATAATGATATTTCCCTAAAAGAAATCGGTACTTTTGAGAAGTATATTGAAGACGGAAATATTATGGTCATAAAGCCTACTAGGAATAGTGAAATTCGCCGATTGCCACGGTCAGGATATTTTTGTGCTGATTACCGCATGGAAATTGCACAATATAAAAAACAAGAACGAGCATTAGATGAATTCCAAAGAGAAGAGTATAACTGCCATGGCAATTTGAAAAGTATATTTGTGGGTTTAGAGGCGCCAGAGATTTTCCCTAATTCGAGAACAATTAAATATTTTGATCATAACTTAGATGATGCACAAAAAATGGCTATAAGAAAAATTCTAGATGCACGAGATATAGTATTAATACAGGGGCCGCCAGGGACTGGAAAAACCAACGTTATCGTTGAACTTATTCGACAGATCCGGGCTCATAATCAAAAAAATCCAACAGTATCACAAAAAGTCCTTATTGTGTCTCAGTCCCATGCCGCTGTTGACAAAATACTAGAAGACCTTGATCCTTATGTCGAGGATGTAAATGTTATTAGAATCGGCTATGAAGAAAAAATATCTTTGTTATCCAGAGAAAAGTATAGCCTAGATAATAAAAAGAAAACTTGGGTTGAAAATATTGTTTGTAAAAGCAGAAAAAATCTTGAAAATGAGTTAATGAACAGGGGGATAGATTTTTCAAGTTTCGAGCAGTTTATGATTGCTTTTGATGATCTACAAATTTCTAATCGTACGGCTGAAGAAGAAACTGCAAACACCAATATAATCTCTGATTTTTATCAAAAGTACAAAATTGGAGAAAACGACAAAGAGTTCCGTAGATTAATAATCATCCAAAATTGGATGCGGCAGTTAATTGAAACAAATAATATTGAGGAATATTTCATAAGGAATGCTTCAATCGTAGTTGGCACTTGCTCAGGATTTGCTGCGAATCCATTCGTTAACGATACAATTTTTGATTATGTTATAGTGGATGAAGCTGCAAAGGCCACATTACCAGAGATGATGGTTTCCTTAGTGAAGTCAAAAAAAGTTGTGCTAGTTGGAGATCATATGCAACTACCACCAGTTTTTGACCAGGGGGCAATTAGTAGAGCCGATACAAAAATAAGTATTGATGATTTAAAGAATGGTAGTTTTGAAAGGATCTTTAATATATTGCCTGAGGCTTGCAAGCAAGTCCTTAGCACACAATATAGAATGCACCCAGTTATCGGAGAAATGATAGGATCTATTTTTTATGGAAATAAGCTTCAGAATGGTGTGGGTGCCGAGGAGAGGGAGTTAGACTTACCTTCTTTTAAAAATTATGCGATGGCCTGGATGTCCACATCTAGCTTGCCTGGGTGCAAGAGATTTGAACACAAAATATCTAATGAAAACGGCGATGATAGTTATGTTAATTATCAAGAAGCTAGCATATTACTTGAGTTGATTAAGAAGCTTGACTTGGAAATTGGTGATAAAGGATATTCGATAGGAGTAATAACTCCGTATAGAGCACAACTTAACCGAATTCAGAGAGAAATTGCTTTATTGGAACTAAAGAATATATCTGTAGAAGCTAATACTGTAGATGCTTTTCAGGGAAGCCAAAAAGATATTATTCTGTACTCCACAGTTAGAAGCAGTGACCTTCCCAGAATTGGTTTTCTGAGAGAGCATGCAAGAATTAACGTGTCATTTTCAAGGGCTAAGCGGTTACTTGTTATTATTGGTGATATGGAATTCCTGAATAATCCTAATATACCAATGAATAAGTTCCCTGAAATTATCGAATATATGCTTAAGCATAAAGATTCATGTCACATTATTCAGTATGGCGGTGATAAATAATGAAGCATGTAATCGAATCCATTCATAAGTATATTCCACCTGAAAACGTCGGGTATGTTTTGGTGAAAAGAACAAAAGTTTTTATTCCTTATAAAGAGTTTGGGATCAATGTACTTGAAAGATCGGAAATACCATTATCTTTTGTTCATGAAACTGTCCTAAAATTACTGGCAGAAGATGTCTGTAATGTTGAGGAAATGGTAAACGTACTAGGTTTAGAGTACGATATTTTAAAAGAAATCATAGCTGAAATGGCAATAGCTGACCTTGTAGTCGTATCCGAAATGTCTTTAATATTAACCGCAAAAGGTAAAATCGCACTTCAAGAACTAAAAAAAGTCACTGTTAAAAAAAATCAAGTTAACGAACTCTATGTTAATATGATAACTGGTGAAATAGAAAGCTACAGTAATTGTTTATACTACGATAGACCAATTCCGGGGTATATGTATTTTGATCAGACTTTTGACCTTGACATACAGTTTTTGAGAGAAAAATTCTCAAGTGTAGAAAAAATATATGAGAAGGACAAAGAAGAAGAATCTATTTTCGTGAAAAAATCACGAGGAGAAACTTCCCTCTATCGAATTCTTGATATTGCATACCAAAAGATTAAATATATGTCTATCTCTTGCTTTGTATTTGTGAATGAGGAAACTGCATCGTTATTATTAATGTTTGATGATGACAAATTATCTGTTTACTCAACCATTGCAAAATCACAAATAAATAATCGAACAAATAGTATTAAATGGTTATTTGAGAGCAATAGAGAGTTTATAGCTAAGAATAAATCTATTCGACATGAGATTGACGTCGATAAAGATAAAGCGCGAAATAAGCTTCTGTCGTTAATACAGCAGAAGTCCAAGTTAAAGGTTTCTTCACAGGAAATAGAATCCTATTATTATTCAGATCGATATCTCCTTGACGGAGAAATAGCAGATATTATCCGTGAATGCCATGAATATAAGCCTCAGAAACTAGTAATTGCTTCTCCTCATATGAGACAATTTTTGCAGGATAATTTAACGAGTTTAATTAATATGCTCCCACTGATCAAAATAATTCTTATTTACAACAAAGATGAATACGGTATGGACAAATCAAAGGAATGGTTAGTTTCTCAACTGAAAAATGATAATAAAGGTAAACAAAATATTGCCTTTTTTCCGCTAGATCCTGGACAGAAAATTAATACTACACAAATAATATGTCACCCTGGCTTTGTTATAAATACGCTCTATGAATTGGTGGAAGACGATATGAATCAGTTCGTACTGAAAGAAATATCCGATATTTCCTTTGATTTAGATAAAATCATGAAAGCGTTAAAACAATTTGAGCAGATTATTGATTGATTAGATCAACTTAATGTAATTTAACGTAGGATTTAATCATCATCGCCTACGTCACAAATACCTATATTGTTGTAAGTATATTTTCATCGGGGTGGAGTTAAGAACCGAGGGCTGTATTTGAAAAAATGAAGCTAAAAGGAACTGATGGGTATGGTATCATTATCTAAGTATAACGCAAAATTGACGACTGACTTTCAACTAGCTCCGGGTATGGAGAGTCAATATTTTGACCGTAAGTCCGCAGGAATTGCTCTCGCTAAACTGGCGGAGGCTATTGTGGCATTTGCCAATGCAGATGGTGGCACAATTGCCATTGGAATAAAAGACAAACAGTTTGAGGGTATCAATTCCCAGGGGAATACCCGCATCAATGATTTTATCCAATGCGGCTTTGATAAATGCCGGCCATCCGTAAAATCTACATATGAATTTGCTGACGTTACCAAGCCCAATGGCAAGGCTGATCAAATTCTTTTTCTGCATATCGAAGCGGATAAGGAACGGGTTCATGAGACGGAAAGCGGCGAAGTGTTTCTGCGTGTAGGTGATGAAAGCAAAAGGCTGAATTACGAGCAAAGGCTTAGTCTAGAATATGATAAAGGAAGCCGGCTGTATGAGGATGAAATCATTGCTGATTGCCGCATGGATGACCTTGATGTAGAAGCACTGACTGAGTTTGGTAAAGCGGTTGAATTTGCGGGTCAAGAGTGGGAGCAATTATTATATGCCAGGGGCTTTGCCCGGCGAAGTGACAGTGGACCCCGTATTACCGCGGCCGGTGTATTGTTATTTGCGCAAAATCCGACCGTCTTCTTGCCCAGTGCACGTATTCGGTTTATTCGTTATGAAGGCAGTCATGCCGAAGTTGGAACGGCCATGGATGTGATCAAGCAGGAATATATCGAAGGGCCGCTTACCAAATTATTAAACCGAGCAAAGGATATTGTTGGGGCACAGTTGCGAACATTTACGGCTTTGAATCCGTTGGATGGGAAATTTATTTCTATATCGGAATACCCTCCCTTCGCTTGGCAGGAAGGCGTTGTCAATGCTGTGACGCATCGTGCTTACAATATTCATGGTGAAGATATTCGTATTGTAATGTTTGATGATCGGTTGGAGATTTTAAGTCCGGGGAAATTTCCTAATGTGGTTAATAAAAATAATATACGCGAAGTCCGCTATTCCCGGAATCCGCGCATTGCCCGAGCTTTAACTGAAATGGGCTGGGTAAGGGAGCTTAATGAGGGTGTTAAGCGTATTTATAAGGAAATGAACCAGTATTTTTTGGATGAACCGGTTTATGATGAACCAAACCAGTCGGTATTGCTGGTGCTGAAGAATAATATTGTGACTAGACGTAAGCGACGGACGGAACGCATCAATGCGCTAATTAGCGCCGAATGGTCAAGTTTATCAGCCGATGAAAAACGGGCTCTGGAGATGGCTTATAGTAAAGACCGAATGACAACACGCGATTTGGCGGAACTGCTTGATCGAAGTGCGCCTTATGCACGAAAGATATTGACAGGCTTAGAACAGCGCAGCTTGTTGCAGAAAACGGCGTCAGCAAGTACCGATCCGCAACAATATTACTCACTAGTTGAAATGGCAACTTCAAAATAACCGGGAGCTTGAAATGAGAAACTATTAGCTTGAAACGGAATTTCTTGGTTTATAGCGTAGAAAACTGAATTTATTTAGGTTCTTACGTATTGAACGCTTAGAAAACTGTGTAAGCTTGAAACGAAAGTATATTAGCTTGAAACGAAAGTTGATATTAGCTAACTGACCATGGAGGAAAAATCAACCCCCGGCTAGGCCGAGGGTTGATTTTTATTTGTTAAAGGCCGAATGAAGGAAAAGAACGATACTCGATGAATTGTCAAATTATATATAAATTCCCATAATTATGAGACTATTGATGAAAACAGGTTATGGACATTGACACAGCGGCATAGGGGGTAAATATGAGAATAGTAACGTTAAATAAGTATATGCGCGAAGAAATTGATGAATTTATTAATGAAAATCAATGTATTGAAGTAATAGAACGTCCTAGTGGAATTTATAATATGCTTGAATGGCTAATGCCTTCGGCAATTGTAGTATATTTAACGAAACCGTTTTTTGAGGCGTTTTTTACAGAAGCGGGCAAAGATGCTTATGACTTGTTCAAGAGCTCATTAAAAAAGTTTGTTAGGAAGATTAAATTAAAGAATGAGTTTTGTTATTGTGTGACGACCAATAAGCAGACAGAAACGAGAAAGTTAGACTTTTATTATAAATTGGGTAATGTGCGCTTAAAATTTCTACTATATAATTCGCTGGATGCTGATGTACAGGTAGTAGCAGTCGAAAAAATTATAGAATTTATTAAGCCTGACTGTGAGCAAGATTTAATCATTAAAATTGAAAAATTTCAGAAACAAAATAGATTTTCCCAACATGAGATTTTTCTTGAGTATCATCCTGAAAGGGAACAGTGGGAGTTTATAGATGTTTTTGAAAGAATTATGGAACAACAGCGCAAAGCCAGGTCTGTTAATAGCTAATACCCCAATTTATAGGTAATTAGCATGCTATAATGGCATGATTTCTGGGCAATTGTTTTATTAGCGATGATTGAGAATATCAGCCAAAGAAAGGTATGATCGCCAATTTGTTCGTGATCTTTCCTTTCATTTACGTGATTTGGTGATCGGATATATTTCTTCCTAATGTGACGTCTAGGGAGTGTGAATATGAGCTTTGAAACAGGAGGACGAGCAGACAAGCTTGGTAATCGGTACGAAGGGCGATGGGTGGCTAAGCAATTATTGCGGCTATTGACTGAAGAAATAGTATCTATAACTATTGAGGCAATCGGTGACGACGAATATGGAGTAGACTTGTGGATTGTTCAGAAGGACGGGGCGCGACAGGCTCAACAATGCAAGAGTAGAAATAAAAGTAAGGAAGCTTGGTCGATTAGCGACTTTAAGACAAGAGATATTTTAAACAAGTTTCGCTATCAGCTAGATAGGAGCTCGCAGATCGAATTTAAATTTGTAAGTGGAGTTCCTTTTTCGAATTTAGCTGATATTTGCGATAGTGCGCGAAACTCCAATCAAGATCCGGAGAATTTTTACATGCATCAAATCGTAGGTGCGTCTCGAGAGAATATCTTTCGTCAATTTTGTGAAGGTATGGGGCTTCACCACACTGTCAGTGATGATCGAAACAAGGCATTTGATTATTTGCGCCGCTTACTAGTAGATTGCTATTCGGATGATGAAACCGCATGGATTGACCTAAAAGCTCAAGCAGGTTTTCTTATTACGGGGGCCCCAGAAACAATAATATCGACACTTCTCAGCTATGCAGAAAACTCGGATAGTCTCGGTAAGCCGATCTATGCAGACGAGTTATGGGCATATCTTAAAGAACAAGAGATGTTTCCGAGAAAACTCGCATACGATCAACGCATCATGCCCTGCATCGAACGTTTGCAGGAAGAATTTAAGAACTCTATCCAGCCAGGTCTTGTTGCTGGTGTGCTTATCCCCCGTGAAGAAGCAACTGAGTGCGTGCAGTTGTTACAAAACGAGAAAGGCCTTATTATCCTTCACGGTCCCGCTGGTTTAGGAAAAAGTGGAGTTCTGTTTGAAGTGGTTAACAAATTACACACGAATGGAACTCCTTATTTGCCACTAAGGCTTGATCGCCGTATTCCAGAAAAAAACGCAGCACAGTATGGTATTGATGTCGGACTACCCGATTCCCCAGTGAATTGCCTTATTGCAGTAGCAGGTAGTCGCCCTTGTGTTCTTATTTTAGATCAATTAGACGCAATCCGGTGGACTAGTGTACATTCTGCAAACTCCTTAGATGTGTGCCGTGAAATCATTAATCAAGTACTTGCTTTTCGACGTGAGGGCAAAAAGATTAGTGTTGTAGTAGCTTGCCGTACTTTCGACTTGAAGCATGATCCTGAAATTAAACAATGGGTTGAAAACAAAAGCGTCTATGAAAAATGGGAACAAATTGAAGTTCGCCCGTTATCACCAATTGCTGTGCAACAAATAGCTGGGGAACAATATACAACTTTGACAGGTCGCCAGACAAGTATATTGGCTAGTCCCCAAAACTTAGCAATGTGGGTGCATCTTCAACAAGAAGGTCGGCTTGTAGCCTTTAAATCCAACATTGAATTAATGAAAATGTTCTGGGATTCAAAAAGAACAGCGTTAGCTGGAGTAGCTAACATCGATGATATCAATGGAGTCATCGATACTTTAACCCTGTGGATGGAAACAAATGGAAAAATTTCGGCTCCTGTTTTGATTTTATCTCGTTACTCCCCTCATACCCTTTATGCAATTAAATCTCATGGCATAATTCAGGAACAGAATAGAATTATTAGTTTTTGCCATCAGAGTTATTTAGATTATCTTATTGCTGAAAAACTAATATTAGAAATTTTTGCTGGCGGGAGCATCCTGCAATGGTTAGGGGCGGAAGAAAAGCAAACTTTATTTCGCAGAGAACAATTTAGGCAGGCATTATCTTGGTTGGCAGATGAAGCGCCAGAATACTTTAGCGATGTAGTACAGGCAGTGTTATCTTCGCGAGATATTCGATTTCATATGAAGCATCTAGTTCTGGAGGTCATTGGGCAATTCGATGATATAGTGGAAAATAGTCAGCTTGTCGAATACATGTTGGAATTGTATAAAGACGGCTATTGGCATAAACATATACTTACGACCACTTTTTCTGGTAGTAAAGCATGGGTTCTATTACTAATTGAAAAGAATGAAATTGCTGCTGCCTTATGTTCCGCAGAAATAGATAAAAGTCAAGAAGCATTGAATTTATTAAGTTCAGTTTTATACAAGATACCTGATCAAGTTGTATCGATTTTAGTACCTTGGAGTGACGTAAATGAAGATTGGTCAAAACGGGTTTTAGATACAATTGGTTGGGAGGTGGACAAAGATTCTGATGCAATATTTGAAATGCGGCTTAAATTGGCACAAAAGGGAATTTTAGCGGATTTTATAGGCTGGAAAGAACTATGTGAAAAATATGCAATCCGAGCATTTCGCCTTTTTTCAATTGTTTTATCGTTATTGTCGAATAGTTCTGATACGCGCGATTCTTCTCATCAGCGTAGCAGGATAGAACAGTTTTACGATCATGAAATTGAAGCATTGCGAGGGGCGGCAAAAATATGTCCAGTGGAGGCATGGGATTTATTAATGCCGATAGTACAATGTCTTACTTCACAGTTGCCGGAGGCAGAATATGACCCGAGTGTCTTGCGTTGGCAAAAAGATAGTTTAAATGGTGAGCAGAGAAATTTAGAACGGGTAGC
The DNA here is from genome assembly GCF_004339805.1 of Anaerospora hongkongensis. Taxonomy (GTDB): domain Bacteria; phylum Bacillota; class Negativicutes; order Sporomusales; family DSM-15969; genus Anaerospora; species Anaerospora hongkongensis. The sequence continues at coordinate 372,097 of NZ_SLUI01000003.1, forward strand.
AGTTGATTCCCTTATTATTGCTGGACAAGTAATTGCTAAGAATACTCCTCTCTTATTGCTTGAACGGACACAGAGCATAGAAGAAAGTACGCCTTCGATCTTACAAAATATATTAATAGAAATATATTCCTGTCTCCCATCCCAATACGCAAATGATGGTATTGGATGGTTAGTAAAGGATCTTAAAAGATTTAGGTTAGGGAATGGTTATAACGAGCCGGAATGGATGTCAGCTTTTCGTTTAATTGAAGCGCTATCGGCATATTGCTCTCAAGAATTGTTCGAGCAGTTGGAAAACAAGTTAGTCCATTATCATGATCCAGATGAATTGTTTTTGGCTAAATACCATCTTGACATTTGGCAGAAATATGGAGGGTGGTTTGATTACTGGGGACGTACTCAATATTTTCTTTTACCAGCTTTGTGTAAAGAACGCTGTAAGAAATCGACACTCGAACTTGTTAAAGTACTCAAACGAAAATTTAAAGATTATTCTACAGAGCGCTTTTTACGGTCAGGCAAGATAAAAGGCGGCTGGGTAGGATCATCGTTAAATAAAGATTTGGGCCGTATTAGAGATATTTCATGGTTAAAAATTGTTAAGAATAAAACGATACCAATAGAAGGTATGGTAAATTGGAAGCAATATTTTGATGATCATATCATTGAAACTTCTGTTTCGCAATTTGCACGTAGCCTTCAATATATAGCGGAGGCTTATCCTGAAAGATTTGGCCAGTTAGCACTTCGATTCCCAATAGATACGGACTACCGATATATCGCAGCAATTATTTCGTCATTAGCATTAACGAAGCCTAATGATCGTGTATTGAGGGAAGAAAAAATAGAGTGGGAGTCGGCTTCGATTAGTACTATTACTCAGGTTTTACAGAGGTTTAAGCATTATATTTATAACGAGATAGCCCTTGAATTTTGTAGATTAGTAGAAGCTCGTGCAGAAGAGATCTGGCCAGATTTCGTGTTAGATGCGGTTGCCTATTTAGCTACACATGATCTTGAATCAGATCGGGGCTATAAAAAACGGGATACTGCTCATGATTTATTGACAGCTACTTTAAATTGTGTCCGCGGTGTTGCTTGCAATGCAATTGCAGATTTACTATGGAAGCACAGCGACTTATTCTCCCGGTTTAGATCAACCATTCAGTTAAATATAAATGAAAAAGACCCGGTTGTTCTCATCGCAACAACGGGGATCTTAAATCCAATATTAAATATTGATAAACCTCAAGCTGTGGCTTGGTTTACTACTGCCGCTTTACGGGATACCCGTGTGTCGGCATCCCATTACGGTAGTCACTTTATTGGGTATACGATTAAGGAATTTCCCGATGATTTAATGCCGGTAATCCAAAAGATGATAAACGATCACAATCAGGAAAGTGCAACATTAGGTGCGCATATGGTGAGCAGCTTCAATTTGTTTTACGGTTTTTTTGCCGAGGAAGTAAATCATTGTATGGCGGGATCAGCCAGTCAAAGAGCCGGTATTGCAAAAACTGCAACAGCCAATATTGAGGAACCCAAATATGCAGAAACATGCCGAGGGTATATTGCAGTGTTAATGAATGATCCTGACAAGGAAGTACGTTCAATTGTAAATCGAATGTTTAAAGTTGAAATACTTGATATTTCAGAAAACGTTATATTTATGGAGAGCTATGTAAATTCCGAGGCTTTTGCAGATGGAGCATATGGATTATTTCGTTGTTTAGAGCACTATAAGGAATCGCTTATTCCCTTTTCTAACATTATTTTAAATGCTTGCAGAGCAATAGTAGCAAACTATAGTAGTGCATCTGAAGAAAGTCTACCGAGAGTTGGCCGGTCGATACATGGTTTGTCTCCATTGCTGCTGCGCTTATACGAGCAAGCGCAAGAACGTAATCCGGAAATCGCCAATCTATGTTTAAATGTCTGGGACGTGCTTTATGAAAATCGTATAGGTGACATTAGGGATATGACTAATAGGATTGGACGATAGCAGTGAAAACTCAAAAGGTGTTGTTTGTAGGTGGGGGAGTTAGGTTTTCAATAGAGATAGTTATTTGGAGGCAAACCTTATGATGCAAGTGGCGGCTGCACTTACTCAAAGAGATGGTAAAATATTAACTGCACGACTCCCTATAGGTGAAGCTTATGGTCAAACTAAGAAATCAGAAGGGAGCATATAATGAATCAACTGGACTACTTAAAAAAGTTCCCACCGATTGATTATTTTTCTTCCAATCGAACAGTATTTGCTGCTTTTGTAAATTGCCTAGATTCGAAAGACACCTGTGATCTGCTAATGGAAATATTCCAAGATCATGTTAAGAGAAGAATTGTATTAAGAAAGATTTGCCAAGATATTTCAATAGACTTAAAACCACACCATGAACGATTACTATCGATATTAGAAAGTCAAAGTGAATCCATGCCTTATCAAGAAAAGGTTAAACGAGCTTCAGCTTTATTATATATATTTGATGTTCTCCCAAAGGGACATAAGGAAAGGTTAGTTGAGCATTATATTTTCTATAAAAGTGCATCAATTAGAGAAAAAGTCTATCAAAAGCTTTCTAAAGAATGGGATAACAGGTATATATCACTAATCGAGCAGACTTGGAATAAATGGTATGATAATCGGTGTGCAATGTTAATTATTACCAATTTCAAAATCGAGCAAGTATTGGAACGAATTGATGAGCTGTTGCAGGTTTTAGACGATTTTCAATATCAGAAATTATTTAAGCGCATCGCGCTAGAAGCTCCTGAAAGATTAGAAGAGATGAAGCAATATGATGAAATTGCCTTTGTTTATGCGATGACAAAAATAGGCAGAAGTATTTCAGAAGAAGAAGCTTGGTTGATTTTCAAAAAAAGTATTGGAGATAGTCAAAGAAGAGACTTATTAATATGGTGTTATGGACAGATGCGATTATGGGCGGTTCTACTAAATATCCACGCTCAGTATGAGACATTGGTGATGCAAGAGTTCAAAATACAAGATAACGGTCAAAATGATGATAATTTTTATGTATCTTAAATATTGAAAAATTTTTATTGATATAATACTTAAATCGAAAAACGCCCCCCTTATTTTATTAAACTAATACTTCCTATAAACATAGAGGATATTTAGTTATGAGCTTGAAGGAGTTGTATTTTATATGATAGTGGTCTGGGACATACTAGCGGAAGTGTTAAAATTGATAGAAAAAGAAGAAAGAAAATGGCTTAGTAAAGGGAATTTGATTTATGCCAGGGTAATATCTCTAGGAACTATGGCTGTTCCGATATATATATTATTCATTGTAAGCCATGTGGTAATGAATAGTGGGGGAATAGCAGCGCTCTTTGTTCCTCCACTTTTAATTCCTATATTAGTAAATATTAGAAAGCATGATTTTGCATTCTCAACAGCAATACTAAATCTTGTAAATACCATTTGGTTTGCATGGAGACATATAAGTATAATAGAAATCTTTTGCTATTTTATCTATATTGGTTTCAACATTTATCTAACCGGATTAGTTATTGAAAACTATTTTGGTTCAATGATAATTAACTTAGATGTCAATAATTTGTTTTTATTATCAATTATCGCTTTAGCGCATTCAATTGTTTATTTCGTAATTAGGTTAGCGCTTTTAAGTGAAGATAATCAATTGGCATCCTTAAGTAAAGCAAAATGGGAATTCCGTCTATGGAGTGGAGCATTAGTTATAACAATTGTTTATACTGCTTTAAATTTGAGTCACACAATTAATCCTATGGATTATCTTTATTATTTTTTTACGGTATTAGTTTCTGCTGTTCAGGCTATAGAGGGTTATCGGAAATTAAAACGGATTTTTACGGAATTAAAAATTGATAATGAGATATTGATAAGTTTTATAAAAACTGAAAAGTTAAATATTGTATTTTGTGGTGAAGAAAAAGAAACTTACATTATTAATGGAAAGAAGAAGGACTTGAAAGTTGGTATATAGTTGTTGGTTCGTGAATTATTAGTTATATCCCATCCGCACGGGGATTATTTGAGTGATATCATAGATGTGAATGACAAATTAGGCCTCTTTCTGTTCGTTTATGGATATGGCGATATCATTAGATTGCTATTGATAGAATTGATTTTCGACAGCGGGGTAAAGCTGCTGCACAGAAATTCATCGACCTTGAAAAGAACGTTGCAATGGGAAATATAATGCTAGCCTTGATAGAGTTGCCGCAGGTAAGCCGGAGTTCGAAGTGGTGACTAAACATTTTTTAGAATACGAAGATGGCATAGATTTAAATGATATTAGCAGACTTACATATATTAAATACAGAGGGAAAAAGATACTCTTTGCGGGGGGGGGGGTTAACGGCGGCGGGGGTATCTAAAATACTTGCCTCTAAAAGAGTACAAGAGTTTAAAGACTTTGTTAAAAGTACAACGATTTTAAAGGTACCACATCATGGAAGAGAAAATGCCTGCTCACAAGATATGTCTGACGCTTTTGGCAGCTCTCCGGTGCTTTCTGTAGTTTCCGACGAAGTATTGAACGAGAAAAATGAAGGGATATCAAACACACCGTGGTATACTGCTCGGACAAATGACGAGAAGATAAAAATAAATAATAATTTGGTGAGCCGAAAAGTTTTGACTACTCGTAGTGACAAAGATATTTTCCTCAAAATATCGCCGACAGGAAAAATATCTGTTAACACCAACTATTTTGCTAATGTCTTAGCAGAGATTGCAAAAGTGAAATGAGTGCGGTACGAATAGGAAAAATTAAGGCAGAATTAGAATGGCATTTAAGAGATTTGATCTCGCTTATCTCCAGCATATTGCTGCAAAACACGCACTAATAAAGACAGGCGCAAAGAATTTGGTAAAGGGTAATGCGCCGATGGCGATAGCCACTACTAGGAGGAGGTTGCCGAAATGAACATCCCTTCAAAACAAACAGTGGAGGATATCTCCCCGGGGCAAGTACAGTTGCACATTGCTGTTGGGGATAACGAGTTTGCTGCAAAACTACAGAGTCAGATTCAAGTAATAATAGCCGATCTTGTCAAAGATGATATTTTCTGCCCTCCCTTAAGGCTAATTGAGGTAGTCTCAAATTTTGAAGAGGAAGTATTTCGTTGGCAGAGAGAACTAGGTAAACCAGAAAATATATCTAGCGGTCATGGTGGAGAGGTTTCGGGTAAGGTGTTGAAGTGGGGAAGTGGTGACTATGAGACTACCTATGCCGTTATAATCTTGCCTGATTGGGTCGGTAACGGATTAGTGCTAGGACATCCTATAGCTAAAGGCATTCTAGTTCATGAATGCGCTCACGTATATGATGATTATTACTTTGAACGTGAATGTGGCTGTTTACGAATCCCCACAATAAAAGATTGGGATGGTATCAAACAGTATATAAGCGTAACTCTTAGAGGTGAGTTTTTCGCCGAGGCGCTAGCTGCAAAATACTTTGAGAGTGAGCAGCTTGATGAGCGACTGTCCTATGGCGAAGAAGTATTAAGAATTTGTACCAATTCTATTAAAGATGAAATTAAAAGCTATAGGAAGCATGGTGATATAGCTAAGCTTTGGTTAATTTCTACTGAACGAATGTCAACATTATTTAATCAACTCGGTAGAACACTCGGTTTTATGTATGCGATGGACGATGGGAGGCATAACCGTGAATTCACTGATCGAGTAAGTCAAATATCAAATGAGTGGGGGACACTTATCGATCAGTTATTGGAAGAGATACAAAAGTCCATTCATAGAGAAACGCCATATTCCCTTGATGCCTTCGACGATATTAAAAAGATTATAGAGCAGGGATTTCAGATAGCAGGTATATATCCAAGATACACTAGCGATGGAGAACTTTATATTGACGTTCCGTAAAAAGTTCCAATGCTTTTGCGAAGATTGTAAGGAACGCAATAATATGAACAAAAGGTCGATATAAAAAAATCACCACAATTAATGTGGTGGTAAATAACAGACCTGGAGGAATGTGCTTTGTTAGAGGACACTTGCAAGGTAGAACGGATGAGTTATACTAGCTAAGCGCTCAGTGAAACGCTCAAAAAGTAGAGCATATGGCCTTAACTTAGCTTTATTCAAGCATTGTTGTATTACAGCAACAGTACAACAATGCCGTGAAAATGGTTCGTGGCGGTCTGTGATGAAAATCTAGCAATATCAAGTATTCATGACATTTTAAAAACGAAAAATTGAGCCCGAAATTGACTACGAATCAAAAGGTCGCAGGTTCGAATCCTGCCGGGGTCGCCATTTAGGTATCAAAAGCTTTACGAGGATTTCGTAAAGCTTTTTTTGTCGTTTGTAGCAGAAGAAGCCTTTACTGTAAAAACAGCAGGTCTACAGGATATCCCGCGGCCAGAAAAGAGTCCGATCATGAGGCACCACTTCATTAAGAATGTACACAAAGCAATTCACCATCTTTATATCCGGCTGTGATCCACAATGAAATGATTGACAAGATGTTGCAGCACATTGTATTCTATAATAATAATTTCATGGGGGGATCGATATGCCATTACCTATACATTTAAAATTTGTGAATAGAGTGATAGCTGTCCTTAAAGACGATGCGAGGATTTTGGGAATTGCAGCAGGTGGATCCTGGATTGCAGATTCAATGGATGCATTTTCCGATATTGATTTAGTGATCGTTATTGACTCCAACCATGAAGGGGAAATCTCGAATGATCGGCTGGTCATTGCTGAGAAGTTTGGAAGCTTATTGTCCGGATTTACTGGTGAGCATGTGGGAGAACCACGTTTGATTATTTGTTTGTATGGGGAGCCGCTGCTTCATGTTGATTTAAAATTTGTAGCATTGAGTGACTTTGCGCACCGGGTAGAAGAGCCAGTTATTCTTTGGGAAAGAGGAGCGGCATTGTCTAAAAAAATGGAGGAAGAAGATTCTTGCTACCCTCGGCCAAGCTTGCAGTGGATTGAAGACAGATTTTGGGTGTGGATACATTATGCCGGAACCAAACTTGGGCGAGGAGAAATTTTTGAGGCTATTGAAATGCTTTCTTTTCTTAGAGTGACAGTCCTTGGACCACTTGCTTTAATGAAAAATGGATGTCTTCCTAGAGGAATGCGATATATTGAACGGGATGCTGCAGAGCAGATGCCATTATTTATAGAGACACTTTCAACTCATGATGCAGCAGGGTGTGCAACTGCTTGTAAACACGCTATTACGTTGTATCAGCAACTCAGGAATTATCATAGCACTCCTGATTTAATTAGGCGTAAAGAGGCGGAAGAACAATCTATTAGCTTTTTGAACGCTATTATAAGTACGATTTAAAATTGCTAGGAACATAAGAAAAATCGGTATTAGGAAATCGATCTTACTTAGTGTTGTCAATTGTGTATTAATGCATAGTGCGATTAATATTGTCCATCATAGTTAGGCTCTGTCCCTTTTTTGATGATGGAAAAATATGCTATATTAACCGTAACAAGTTGTTGAGGAGCGGTTAGCCATTCCCTTGCAGAAAGGGGGTGGTATGATGATTTCAATGTTTGAGGCAATGTATCTAATGATTGCATTTGCAACACTCGTTGTTTTGATTATAAAAAAGAAATAACCGCCCCTAGCTTGAAGTGCCCCCTGTCAAGTAGACAGAGCAAAAAAGAAAAGTTTAAGCAGTCTTGGTTCGAAACTCCATCGGACTAAGGCTGTTTAATTTTTTTTGCAGACGTTCATAGTTATAAAAATAGATATATTGCTCAATCGCATTTTTTAAATCCTCAAATGTATGATATTTATGGAGATAATATTTCTCGCATTTCAATGTGCCCCAAAAGCCTTCCATTGGTCCATTATCAATGCATTTGCCGACTCGGGACATACTTTGAGTCAGCCCGTTCGAAGTAATCCGCTTTTTAAAACGTAGCGAGGTATATTGAAAGCCACGATCGCTGTGCAGCAAAGGGGTAGCCCCAGGGGTCGCTTTCAAAGCCAATTCTAGTGTTCTAAAAACGAGAGGATTATTATTGGAATGTCCTACTACATAAGA